>CAVPYP010000022.1:0-377736 GCA_963710015.1 uncultured delta proteobacterium
CCTGAAAGATGGTCATATCCAGCAGGTCGGCACGCCGGTGGACGTCTTTGAGCGACCCGCTAACCGCTTTGTGGCAGGCTTCATCGGCAACCCTCCGATTAACATTGTACCGGCACAAATAGGTATTGACAGTGGTGGCTCAACGGTGACTTTTGGCACCCTCTCATTTCCAGTGGTCGTTCCGGATTCCTGCCATGACGGTCAGAAGGTGCTCGCCGGTATTCGTCCTGACGCGGTCAAAGCAGGCAATAACCTTAAAGATGTCCGCAAGAGTTGGAGAGTTACCGGAACTGTTGTCGTCTCAGAGATTCTCGGCAGCCAGTCACTGCTTGAGTTCAACGCAGGAACCACGACCATGATCGGCGAACTCCAGGGACGAATCCTGGCTCGTCCCGGTGAAGAAATAAAACTCGGACTTGATCTGGACCACCTGCTCCTGTTTGACCCTGAAACAGAAGAGGCGGTCCGTTAACGCAGAAAACTACCCTGCAGGCACGCACTTTCCTGCAGCAACCAATCATTCAAGAGGAGGACACAATGAAAAGACAGCTTCTTGCAGTATGCTTCGTCTTCGCAGCGATGTTTATGCTCGTTGGCGGTTCCACCACGACCAGTGCAAAGGAGTTGAGCGGCCAGCTCGAAATTTTTTCCTGGTGGGCAGGTGATGAAGGACCGGCCCTGCAGGCACTGATCGACCTCTATTCCAAGGCAAATCCCAAAGTCGAAGTTGTGAACGCTACTGTCACCGGCGGCTCCGGGGTTAATGCCAAAGCAGTATTGAAAACACGGATGCTCGGCGGCGAGCCGCCGGACAGCTTCCAGGTACATGCCGGGCAGGAATTAATCGGTACCTGGGTAAAGGCGGAACGGATGGAAGACCTCACCTTTCTGTTTAAAGAACAGGGCCTGATGGATGCCTTTCCCGAAGGGTTGGTAAAGCTCATCGGTACCGATACGGGAATCTGGTCCATGCCGGTTAATATCCATCGTTCCAACGTTGTCTGGTATGTGCCCGGCAACCTTGAGAAATGGGGAATCAAACCTCCTTCCAGCTGGGATGAGTTCTTCGCAGCTGCTCCGAAGTTAAAAGAGAACGGAATTGTGCCGCTGGCCCTTGCCCAGAACTGGACGGCAAATCATCTCTGGGAATCTGTTGCACTGGCAGCTGTTGGCGCGGACAACTGGGATGCCCTGTGGTCCGGTAAACTTGCCTTTGACAGCCCTGAAGGTGTGAAGGCCTGGGAGTTGTTCGGCAAGGTTCTTGAATATACCAATGACGATGCCTCTTCACTCTCCTGGCAGCAGGCAACAGATATGGTTGTTGATGGACGAGCCGCGTTTAACGTCATGGGTGACTGGGCGGCAGGTTACCTGAGTACCACCAAGAAACTTGTCCCCGGAAAGGGCTTCGGCTGGTCTGCTTCTTTTGGCACCGGCGGCCATTTCATGTTTCTGGCGGACTCTTTTGGACTGCCGAATGGAGCACCAAATCGTGACAATGTTATCGCCTGGCTTTCCCTGCTCGGCAGTAAAGAAGGCAGCGATGCTTTCAACCCGCTTAAAGGTTCAATCTCAGCTCGAACCGACAGTGATCTGTCCAAATACAATGATTATGCGAAATCAGCCTCTGCTGATTTCGGCAAGGACCGTATTGTCGGATCCCTGGCGCATGGTGTAACGGCAAATGAAGGTTTTATGAACGATTTTGCCTCTGTTATGGAAATGTTCCTGAAGTCGCGAAATGCAGCTGCAGCAGCAAATGCTGCCCAGCAGATCGCGGTAAAAAATGGAATCAGCATGTAAAACAGGCTGAACAGAGCACCAGGCCGAAAACCCGGCCTGGTGCTGACAGGAAAACTGATGCCCAACAGTGATAGAGTAAAAGCCTTTTTAACCCTTCTGCCCTCGATCATCTTGATTGGAATCTTTGTTTATGGATTCATCGGCAATACCTTCTGGATTTCATTGACCGATTGGGGTGGTGTTGCAGCACTTGCCGAACATCCGGTGAAAAATTATGCCGGCTTTGTCAACTACAAGGAGCTCTTTACCGGGTTTCTCGGTGGAGGCTTCAGGCAGGATCTGGTCAACGCAGTATTCTATTCAGTTATGCTGCTCTGCGGCGCAGTTGGAATGGGTTTGCTCATTGCCGTTCTGCTTGACAACAAGCCACGGGGGGAAGCCTTTTTTCGCACTGTTTTTCTCTACCCGATGTCACTATCATTTATCGTTTCCGGAACAATATGGCGCTGGATGCTCTCACCGCAGGGCGGTGTCAATATCTTACCAACCTTTGTCGGTTTTGAACCCCTGCATTTCAGGTGGCTCTCCAGCACCGGAGCGATTCTCGAATTCAACTGGCAGAACCTGCTCCAGGTCGCACTCTACATCATTTCATTCATCCTCATCCTCTGCGGACTCTGGCTCCTGAGACAGGTCCCCCAGAGAGCGATAAGGCGTTACCTGCTGCCGGGGGTAATCGTCGGCGCAACGGCTTGGCTTGCCGGAGATCTTCTTCCCAAGGCCTTGTTCATGGAAGAAATTCACGGCTTCAACCTGGCAACCTTCGGAATCATCCTGGCAACCATCTGGCAATATTCCGGTTACACCATGGCTCTCTACCTTGCCGGTTTCACCGGAATTTCACAAGACCTGCGTGACGCGTCAATGCTCGACGGCGCAAGTAATGCCGGCTATTACCGCCACATTGCCCTGCCGCTGGTGAAACCAATTACAATCAGTGCGGTGATTATCCTGTCTCACATATCACTGAAAATGTTTGACCTGATTTTTGCCATGACCGGTCCGGACAATGGGGAAACCGGCCACCCCGCCTTGAACATGTACCTGACAACCTTCAGGGCCAACGATTTTTCAAAGGGTGCAGCAATCGCCATCATTCTTTTTCTCATCGCAGCAACATTTATTATCCCATACCTGATCAGCAGCTACAGACAGCGGAGAACAAAGTAATGAAACCTCGTATTACTCCCGGCACCTTTGCACTCTATGGGGTTCTGCTGCTGCTTGCCGCAGTCTATCTGCTGCCGGCCTACCTGACCCTGATTACCTCACTGAAATTTCCCGGAGACATCAGCCTGCCGCAATCATGGGATCTGCCACCGACCGTTAATTACGGAAGTTTTGCCGAGGCCATTACACTCCTAAGACCAAACATCATCAACTCGGTCATCCTTGCTGTCAGTGCCACCCTGCTTTCCACGGTTCTGGGATCGCTGAACGGCTATGTCTTTTCAAAGTGGAAATTTCCCGGCAGTGAAATCGTCTTTACCCTCTTTCTCTTTGGTATGTTCATTCCCTATCAGGTTATCCTGATCCCGCTGTTCCAGACGCTTCGGGCAATGAACCTCTATGGCGGACTTCCCGGTCTCATCCTCGCTCATGTGGTCTATGGCCTGCCCATAACCTCCCTGATTTTCAGAAATTTCTATGCCCAGATTCCAGATTCACTGATGGAGTCAGCAACCCTTGATGGTGCCGGTTTTTTCTCAATCTATACGAGAATTATATTCCCGCTCTCCATACCCGGTTTTGTTGTGACCAGTCTCTGGCAGTTCACTCAGATCTGGAACGAGTTCCTCTGGGGCATCTGTCTTACCAGGCACACCTCAAACCCAATAACCGTTGGTCTTGCCCAGCTGGCAGGAGGCCAGGCAGTAAGCTGGAATTTGCCGATGGCAGGATCGATCCTGGCGGCACTGCCTGTTCTTCTCATATATATCCTGCTTGGCCGATATTTCATCAGGGGACTGCTGGCCGGATCAGTGAAAGGATAGCTGGAAAGTTGCCAGACTGTCAAAGCTGGTTGACATTAGACAATCGGCACGATAGTTTTCTCCTTCATATTGTTTAATTTCCTCAAGACTCCTTTCAGTGAAATAAGGTAGAGCAATGAAAAGACAAACATCTTTGGCCACCATCATCCTTGCCGCCGGCAAGGGCACCCGAATGAAATCTGACCAGGCCAAGGTCCTTCATGAAGTATTTTTCGAGCCGATGATCCACCATGTCGTCAAGGCGGTGCAGCCGCTGGATGCTGCTCAGTCAATTGTTATGGTCGGCCACCAGAAAGAGGCCGTTGAGCATGCCCTCGCCGGTTTCAACCTGACCTGTGTGGAACAAAAGGAGCAAAACGGCACCGGTCATGCCGTGCTCTGTGCTGAAGCCTCACTCCGTGATTTTCACGGCACTGTCCTGATTCTCTGCGGCGACTCGCCGCTGCTCCTCACCGAACATCTCACCGAGATGCTCAATGTCCACACCTCTGCAGATAGTGTGCTCACCATTGTCACCACGTCACTTGAGAATCCTCAGAATTACGGCAGGATTATCACGGATGATGCAGGCAGCGTGCTCGAAGTAGTAGAAGAAAAGGACGCCACCGACGAACAGCGCAGGATTAATGAAATCAATGCCGGCATATATTGTGTTGAAAAGGAATTCCTCTTCAATGCACTCAGACAGGTTACCACCGATAACAGCCAGGGCGAAATGTACCTGACCGATATTGTCGCAATTGCCGTTCGTAACGGATTTCGGGTGGAAAAGTATGAGCATCCCGTTCCCGATCACGTTCTGGGGGTCAACTCCCGCGTGGAACTCTCAAAAGCACACCTCGAACTCCAGGCCAGGCGGAATCAGGAACTCATGGCCTCTGGAATTTCGATGCACAACCCGGCAACCATAGCGGTTGCGCCAACATCAGTGGTGTCACCTAACTGTACGCTCACCCGGCAGATCACCATATCCGGGACCTCGGTCATCGGCAGCGGCAGTGTGGCGGACCCGGGTGTATTTATCAACAATGCCGCGATCGGAGACAATGTGCTGATTGGTGCCAACAGTGTCATTTGTGACTGCCATGTGCCAGATAACACCTCTATCCCCCCGCTTTCCAGGATCCTGAAAGATGAGTGAATCTCAAGACCGTTTTAGGCTTGGCAACCAAAAACCAGATGGTTATGATGGCCTAGTCAGTATTGAACGACCAGGCGAAAGAATTAACAGTGCGGTCAGGATCCCCGCTCAGGCCTGATACCTGACAGACCATCTGAACCAGACACAATTTTACTGCACCCCTGTTCTCTCAAAAAAGAGGCCTCACATGAGTGACTTAAAGAAAATGTATTCGACAATACTGGGCGATCACTTTCCCCTTGAAATGACCATTTCATTCGGGGATCAAACACTCATCTATCGCAAACGAACCTGGAAAATTGCCCAGGAAGACGGCAGCATTGATGAACGCGGCATACGATATGGCGAAAACCCGGATCAGGAAGCCGCTCTTTATGAACTGGTTAACGGCAATCTGGCCCTTGGAGAATGTTCATTCATCAGCCCCGGAAACGGGCTGGTTTCCTCCATCGCCGTTGAGGATATGCTGCAGGTCGGTAAACATCCGGGAAAAATCAACCTGACCGACATTGATAATGGGCTGAACATACTTAAATATCTGGTGGACAGACCGGCAGCAGTCATCCTCAAACATAATAATCCCTGCGGAGCAGCCTACGGTCAAACGCTTGCTGAGGCGTTTGACCGGGCAAACCGCTGTGATCGAATTGCAGCATTTGGCGGAGCAGTGGTGATGAGCCGGCCATGCGACAAAGAAACGGCGACACTGCTCGCCGAGAATTATCTTGAAGTTGTCTGCGCTCCCGAATTTGAAGAAGGGAGCCTTGATATAATCCGGCAGCGAAAAAACCTCAGAGTCATCAAGATTGCCCGTATCGACCGCCTCGCTGAATTTGAAACGCATCGCTTTGTTGACTTTAAGAGCCTGATCGACGGCGGCATTATTGCCCAGCAGTCAGCACTTAATTCAATCAGGTCAATCAATGACCTTAAACCTGCCGTGTCAACCTGGCAGAATCAAGAGATACAGCTGCCACCGGCAGCCGACCGAAAGAGAAATCGATGACATGATTTTCGGCTGGGCGGTTGAGCACGGGGTAACCTCAAACTCAGTGCTTTATGTAAAAGACGGATGCACTGTTGGAATCGGCACCGGTGAGCAGGACCGTGTCGGTGTGGCCGAGATCGCCGTTCACAAGGCATATATCAAATATGGTGATATACTCAGTCATGACCGCTATAAGATGCCGTATGCCGATCTTCAACAGGCGGTCACCAGCGGAAAAAGACCGGCCGTGGAAAAAGACGAGATAGATCAGCAGGTATTGGCGGACCGCGCGGGGCTGCCGGGATCTGTAATGATTTCAGACGCTTTCTTCCCATTCCGGGACGGCGCCGAGGTGGGCATAAAGCAGGGAATCAGTGCGATCCTGCAGGCAGGCGGATCCATGCGTGATTTTGAAACAATCAATGCCTGCAATGAAGCAGACCCACAGGTAGCCATGATGTTCACCGGTCAACGATCGTTTAAGCACTGAAACGATTTTGCTTGTATACCCCAGTCTGAGCAGTACCGTGCGCTCAGGCTGGATAACGCTTATAAGACCGGGTCAAACATTGACCCACCGGCTGTCTTCTGAGGATTCGAGGCTCGCCTCACTGACCCGGATAGCGTAGAGTCCATCTTCACCGCTGACGGGGTTCGGTCCGTCACCAGAGAGAAACCGCTGCCAATCATTGAGAAGGCCAAGGACGGTCGGAACCGGCGGAAATTTCTCCAGCTGGCGCTCGACATTTGCTGATATACAGTTAACATAGCCGTGAACCTGATCACCATGGAGCTGTGATTTTTCGCAGATAAACTCGTACCTGCCGCTGCGCGACGTGCTCAGCTTGCTCACATCGACAATGCCTGCCACACCATTTTCCATCTCCACATGAATCAGTGCCAGGTCTTCAAGATGTTTTGTCTTACAGTTTCGGCACATGGCTGATACTCTGACAACTTTTAAGCCGGTAATGTAGTGCAGCGCATCAAAAACGTGGACCGCTATATGAAAGGTAATTCCGGCTCCCGCCTCATCCGGGTTTTCCAGCCATTTGAGATCAGACGGTTCAAGACGCTGGTTGGCGTATACGGTATAGAGGGTTCCCTGGCTCGGCAGCTCCTTGCGCAGCTTCTGAACAACGGGATTGTAACGAAGTGTCTGACCAACGGTTAGCGGTACCCCTGAACGAGCCATTGTTCTGACGATTTCAGAACCGTCAGCCGAGTTAACCGACAGCGGTTTTTCAATCAACAACGGTTTTCCATATTTACTGCACTGCCTGGCGATATCGATATTCAATGCCGGCGGAACTGCACAGATAACCGCATCAACACTCGGTGATGCGACCAGGTCCCGCCACTCTTTGAGGTACTCGGCGCCCCAGGAATCGGCCTGCTGCCGCCCCTCTTCGGAGCGCCGCGCTATAACCGACAGCTGCAGTCCTTTACAGTCATTGACAATATGATTTGCATATCTGCTGCCATGGCGGCCAGTACCGATAATACCAATTCTCATCAATTCACTCCATTAGTGCACCAGCTCATCAACACCGACAACCGATACATCCTGCAGCATATCCTGCCCACAGCTGCTCAGTGCCGAGAGAGTCTCGGGATAGGGATGGCCGATGCCGATGGCATACTCCTGGTGCTCTGCCAGTTTGATCAGCTTCTCAAGCTGCAGGCAGATGGCCTCCCGATCCTGGACATTGTCTAAAAAAATATGTCGCCTCGATGTCGGAACCTGTTTCTCCCGGGCACTCACCATCCCTTTACTGGCGGAGGTGGTATAACTGTCTATGAAAAACAACCGCTCCTCGGAGAGTAATTCAACCAGCTCTTCCATGGCAGCTCCATTTTCAGTGAACAGCGAGCCCATATGATTGTTCACCCCCGTGGCGTGGGGAACAAGCTGCAGGTCAGCATAAAATTTTCTTCTTTTTGTGGATGAATCATCGCTGAGATACAGTGCTCCCGGACCCGGATCCCACTTTGCACTCCTCGGTTCAAGGGGGAGATGGAGCAGAATCGAGTTACCGTTCTGGTACACCATCTCTTCCAGTTCCTGGGTAAAGGGAGCGTGGGGTAAAAATGAAAATGAAAGATTTAGATCAAGTGCGATCAAAGCCCGCCCTTCCTCAGGATGATACCCCATATCGTCAATGATAATAGCCACCTGTGCACGTTTTTTTGCCGCAGGCGGTGAGGCAGGGTCCCGACTCGGCGGCGCCGCTTCTTCAAACTCAATATCATGTTCCTCAAAGGGCAGCTCAGCGGCAACGACTGTTCTGAAAAAGATCACATAGCCAAGCATGCACACAGAAAAAAAGAGCAGACAGAAAAGGGCAAGAACATATACAATTCTCCGGTAGCTGACCCGTTCCAGAAAGGTAGTCTGTTTCCTCTTCTTTGGCGGACGTTTGCGGGAACCTGCTGCCTTTTTTCTGGTTGCTGCTCGTGCCATTGCTATAAATCAGTTAATATTTAAACTACTTATCTCTCTTCAAGACATAGGCTGATAATCCCTTGAGAATGCTGAGACTTTCCTCATGTTCTTGCCCGCTAAACAATCGAAGCGGTTCAAGCGCCTGGCCAATAATAGCTTCAGCCTTTTTGCGGGCGCAGGCAAATCCATCATATTTTTCAATAATCGAGACAACTTCAGGAAAGGTATCCGCCGACACCCGCTCATCTTTGAGCAGGGTAAGCAGTCGATTTTTACCGTCAGCAGGCGCATTTTCCAGAGCCATTATCAGCGGGAGCGTCATCTTCCCTTCCTTGAGATCATTTCCAACAGCTTTTCCGGTCACTCCCGGATCACCGAGATAGTCCAGAAGATCATCAATAATCTGGAAGGCACAGCCAAGGTTAATACCATATGCCCTCAGCGCTGATCGCTTCTGTTGGTCTGCTCCTCCGAATATGGCACCAATCTCGCAGGCAGCCCCGATGAGCAGTGCTGTCTTGCCCGTGACAACCGTAAAATAATCATCTTCTGACTGATTAAAACTGCCACCGTTTCTCAATTGGACAAATTCGCCATCCACCATCCCCCTGGTGGCTTCGGTAAACACCTCCAAACCGGGGGTGCCGACGTATCTCCCGATTACGGCCATTGAGTGGGCATGAAGAAAGTCACCCGCCAGGATTGCGCCGCTCGAGCCGTAGCGCCTGTTCACAGACTCTTTACCGCGGCGACTCTCTGCATGGTCGATGACATCGTCATGGAACAGGGTTGCGACATGGAGATATTCAAAGGCGCAGGCAAGATGGTACAACTCCCGGTCATCCCTGCCGCACATTCGTGCACTGACTACCGTCAGGAGAGGACGAACCCTCTTACCGCCGCCAAATAAACCATATTCAAGTATCTCAGCAAGCAACGGATCAAGGCCGGATGACAGACGACTTATGTCGTCATACATGACCTTGTTTATTTCAGCCGCCTCTCTGGCAATAAGCTTTTTCAATTCCATCGACTGATCACGTTCCCCTGGTATTATTTATCATCAACGATCTCGGTAAAAAAAGACTGAACAGCTTCTATTTCCCGAATAATTGGCGACGGCGGCATACTTTTGAGAAATATTTTACCATATCTTTTACTGAACAGCCGTATATCCATGACAGATATCATACCACAATCCTCTACCGACCTCATTAACCGGCCTGCTCCCTGCCTCAGAGTAAGGACCGCACGGGGGACCTGAAATTCGATAAAGGGGTTCTGACCGTCGTTAGTGATTGCCTGCATCCGGGCCTGAACCACCGGATCACTGGGCACTTCGAACGGTAATTTGTCGATAATCACCGCACTGAGTGATTTCCCCGGGATATCGACACCTTCCCAGAAACTTGCAACAGCAAGCAAAACAGAGTCGGTCTGCTCCCTGAAATGGTGCAGCAGTTTACTGCGCGAAGCAGTCCCCTGTACGAGAACCGGGTAGCACAGACGGTCCTGCAGATAGTCGGCAACCAGGTCCATCCCCCTGAAACTGGTAAACAAAACCAGAGCCCTGCCGCGACTCATGCCGAGAAGGGTCTCAATTCGCTCGCACAAGGCTGTATTATATCCATCATGAGACGGCTCAGGAAAACTGTCCTCGGGAATATAGAGAATTGAGCGTTCCTGATAATTAAACGGCGACTTCAGTTGAAGAATCTCTATCTCCTGAGCAAGCCCGAGCCGCTGGCAGATATAATCGAATTTATTAGCGCTTGACAAGGTAGCCGATGTCAGAACACAATTCGGCACCATCGAGTAGAGCGTCCGCTGCAGGTCATCAGCAACATGGACCGGCGTCGCAGACAGAGAGACTGTGCGCTCTCGTCTTTCATACCAGTAGACATGACGGCCAGACATATCTTCAGGGTCAGGCAGGCCAACGAAAAGCAGGTTTTGTCTGAGCTCCCGGGCGCGCTCTTCAAATACCCGCCAGTGATCACCATGCCTAACCTGAAGCGACAGATCCTCAGCCATTCTTCTCAAACCATCCGCCAGCAGCCGGACCTCTTCATGCCAGTTCTCGTTCTGGGCTGCAAACTCTGAGAGATTGTAGCGGCCCCGCTTGGCAGGAAAGAATGCGGCGAATCGCTCGACACGTTGCTTTACCCCCTGTGCCATGCCAACCATTTTATCCGCAGCATCCGGGGACAGATCACTATCAGCCTGCTGAATAATATCACCGATCAGATCATAAAGCTGATATTGACTGAGGCTGGTGCCAAAAAAGGAGGTTGCCACGTTCTCCAGGTGATGTGCTTCATCGAAGATAACAGCCTCGTGACGGGGCAGCAGCTCACCATAGCCATTTTGCCGCAGGGCCAGATCAGAAAAATAGAGATGATGATTAACGATCAAAATACGTGCTGAGTTGGCCTTTTTCCTGAGCCTGTTAATAAAACACAAGGCTGCTTCAGGACATTCTCCACCAAGGCATTGGTAGGAATGAGCGGATATTTTAGGCCACAATGGAGAACGATCGGCAAGCCAGTCAAGTTCGGAGCGGTCACCTGTCTCTGTTGTTTCCAGCCAGCTCTCGATTTTTGACAACTGATCATCTTCTACCAGCGTAAGCTGGGGGGAACTCCGATATTGATACCAGCGATAGTGGCACAGATAATTCTGTCTGCCTTTAACGCAGAGCGCCGATATTTTCTCACCAAGAATGGTTTCAATCAGCGGAATTTCCTTATCCACCAGCTGATCCTGGAGGTTGATGGTAGCGGTTGAGACAACAACCCGTTTCCCCGAAAGGACAGCGGGGACAAGGTACGCCAGGCTTTTTCCAATCCCTGTCTCTGCTTCCACCAGCAGTATTTTTGCATAACCAGGATGACCGGGAACCCCCTGCTCCGGGGCACTGAACAGATCAGCTACCGCTTGTGCCATACGGGCCTGGTCTGGCCGCGACTCATAACCTTTGAGATGGGCGGCCAGCGGTCCAGCGGCCGAGAAAAATTTTTCCACGAATGAATCTCTCTTGATAGATGTCAAAATGACGAATCGTTCCGGGACAGCTTTTTTACCCCAGAGAGCGATCAGAACAACAGGTTATACGATTTTTATTTAGTTTTTTCAACCAAACCAGTAAACTGGACCTAGGAACAGTAAACGGCCACACCTAAAAGGCGTGGCCGTTTCAATGGGCAGTGTGATCCACCGGCAACGTCGACGGTTTTACTGATTCATGGTAAAACCACTGCCAATAATTAGCTAAGCAAACGGTTCCGATCTGACGATCAGCAGGCGGGTACTGATCTGCCTCCGTTTGTATTTTGCACCAGCATGGCTCTTTAACAGTAAAGATACTATGGTTGATCTGCTCTCTGCCGCTCAAATGGATTTGACCAGGAGCCCGTTGCTCAGTGATGATGAGATTATCGTTATCGTTGATGATTCTCCAGAGATTATTCTTCTTCTCAAAACATACCTATCAAACCAGGGATTCGAGGCAGTCTCAGCAAACAACGGATCAGAACTGTTAAACATCGTCCAGAACCAGACAGTGGCGCTTGTCATCCTCGACATCAGTCTGCCCGACCGTGACGGCACCACAATTCTAGTGGAACTGGTCCGTGATTATCCTGATCTCGGCGTCATCATGGTGACCAGTGTAACCGACGTGCAGGTGGCTCTCCAGTGCCTGCGGCAGGGCGCAGATGATTACCTGACGAAGCCGGTTAACATCGAACAATTTTACCACAGCGTCAGGCAAACCCTCAAAAAACGCAGGCTGGCCATTGAAAACCGCCGCTTCCAGCAGGTACTTCAGCTGAGAAATTTCCGGGCACGGTTTCTTCACCAGCTCAGCCTGAAAATGAACAGTGCCTATCTCAATGCCCTGGAACTCAATCAGGTATTGAAGACTATCCTGATTGGCATTACCTCTGAGGAGGGGCTGCAGTTCAATCGTGCCTTTCTTGCCCTTTTTGACGATGATCAGGAGCTATTGCAGGGAAGATTGGCAATCGGACCTGGAAGCAGAGAAGATGCGAGAGACATCTGGACCAATATCAACCGAAACAATATCCGCCTGGAAGACTTATTCCAGCTCAAGGACCAGGAGTCTTCAGCTCATGATATCATCGTCAATGAAATTGTCCGTTCTCTCGTTGTACCGGCTTCTGATCATGCTCATCCGTTTATTTACGCCTGCGACCACAGAACCTCGATTCTTGTCGAGAACGGGACGGCGCCGGTCACTATCCCCCCTGACCTCATCAAGACCCTCAGGGAAGACAGTTTTGTCATAATTCCACTCTTCTCGCCCCGCAGGCCGCTGGGGGTACTCATCGCCGACAATTTTATCACCAGAGCATCGATATCTGGGCAGGATATTGAAGCGCTTGAAATTTTTGCAGGACAGGCCAGCCTTGCCATCGAGCATTCCAAGCTATACGCCGATATGCAGAAAAAAATCACCGAACTGGAGAATGTCACCCAGGAACTGGACAAGAGTAGAGATCTGCTCGTTGAAGCTGAACGATATTCGGCACTTGGCCACATGTCTGCCCAACTCGTTCATGCAATTCGCAACCCGATTACCTCCATTGGCGGCACATCCCGTTTACTTGCCGGTCGTCTTTCCGATGAGAAAACGCTTAAATTTCTCGATCTTCTGACAAATGAGGCGGCTAAGGTTGAGTCAATCCTCAACGATCTCTTTAATTTTGTCAGTAAAAGTGTACCCGTTAAGAGCAGTCAACCGTTATATCCGCTGATCCGTCAAAGTATCATGGCCTATTACGGGACCATGAAGAAAAAGGGCATCTCCTACCGTATGGATCTGAGGGGCGAAGACCCGGCAATGGCCATTGATGCCGAAAAAATTCAGCAGGTTTTTCTGCATTTGTTCAAGAATTCAATTGAAGCCATGTCTAATGGCGGATCCCTCGAGATAACGTCGTATGAAGAGCAGGACTACATAGCCGTTATAATCAGCGACTCGGGAAATGGAATAGCAAGTGACGATATGAGTCAGGCAACCGATCCCTTCTACACCACCAAAACATATGGGACCGGTTTGGGATTAACGCTGGTAGAACAGATAATCAAACAGCACAGCGGGACCCTATCAATAACTCAAAACGAGCCGCACGGACTGAGGATTGTCATCCGTTTACCCAGGGAGGAAAGGGCCACCGCAAAGACGCATGGCCAGTCTCAATGAGCAGCCTGATCCGCCGCCAAAGCCTGCAGTTTCAGCGATGTTTGGTAAAACCGTTTCGAACTATAACGCTCTTTAACGTTCGCGCTGCCAGGAGATAGCGGCCGCGGTAACTGAGAATAGTGCGGTGCAGAACAGGGTAAAACGAAAGGCCTGCATGAACGACTGTGCCTGTTCCGGCTGAAAGTCCCTCAAGGCGGTTCCTCCGGCAAAATATTCAAACCAGGCGGCGAAGACAATTCCGGCAAAAGCAGCTCCGACAAGCATGCCGAGATTTCTTGACGTTGCCAGCAGTCCTGAAGTAACAGCTGCGTCAGCATCTCTTGATCGAGTCAGAAGCGATGCCGTATTTGGTGCAAGAAAGATTGATTGTCCCAGGCCAAGCAGGGACAATCTCCAGAAAATTTGTATCAACCTGGTGCCGGTTTCAAGTTGGGTCAGTGACAGCAGAGCAGCACAACTCAACAGCAGCCCACCAGTCGTCAGATATCTGCTGCCGAAACGATCGTAGAGCAAACCGGCAGTTGGCGAGGCCACGAACAGGGTCACCGGAACAGCCATCATTACCAGACCAATCAGGTCTGCCGACAACCCCTTTATATAATCAAGATAGAAGGGCATCAGTATCAGCACCACAAAGAGGGTGGCAAAGGAAATAGCCGCCGTGATCAAACCGATATGGTAGTAATTTTTGGCAAATAAATGAAGCGGCAGAAGGGTCGACTTTCGTGTTTTTTCTGACCAGACAAAGAGAACCGACAAGAACAGCAGCAAAAAGAAACCGGCAATTTTCAAGGCCACGCTCAGGGCAGGAAGATAATGACCGTACAGGATAATGGAGCTGATCAGTAAGGCCCAGAAAAACGCCCCTTTCCAGTCAAATTCACGATTCCGGCCCGGAGCAGAAATAACATTTTTTTTCATCAGTACAAAAAAGCCGGTGATCAGCACAAAAGAACTGACCGGCAGGGTCACCAGAAATATCGCCCTCCAGGAATAGCTGCTGATCAAAAAACCACTGACCACCGGACCACTCATCAAGCCGATAGAGGTTGCTATTCCGACGAATCCGAGAGCCTTGCCCAGTGAACTCCGGGGAAAGACGTCGCGTATAATTGCCGGACCGGCAGACATCATCATCGCAGCTCCAAGCCCCTCGATGAAACGAAAACCGATCAGCCAGGACAGCCCCGGAGCCAGTGAACAGCATACCGAGCCCAGGGCAAAGGTGCCAACTCCAGACAAATAGACAGCATTGGTGCCGAGGTGATCTGCCGCAATCCCCCAGAAAAGAAGGCTTATCGTTATGGTCAGCAGGTAGATCAAGACGACCCACTGGGTTTGAATCAATGACGAGGAAAAGGAGCGCATGATTGACGGCAGGGCAACGTTGACCATGCTGCTGTCCATGGTCGAGAGAAAAACACCGGCGGTGACCAGGATAAAAACGGGCCATTTATACCTCG
Source organism: uncultured delta proteobacterium (assembly GCA_963710015.1). GTDB lineage: Bacteria > Desulfobacterota > Desulfobulbia > Desulfobulbales > Desulfocapsaceae > MADRE3. The sequence continues at coordinate 15,063 of CAVPYP010000022.1, forward strand.
TTGTCATCTGTGATTGTATTTCGGAATCTGTCATCTGTTCCTGATGTTCTCGTCTGAGCTGGCCGGCGTATTGTTCCTGCCAGGTACGATGATTTAATTAATTCAAGCCATGTAGCCTCAAAACAAAAGTTATTTCAAGATTACATTCTTATTCACTCTTTTAATAGTCAAAGTTTAACTCCATTACCATGAATTATCCGAACCGTTGCTGGGAGTCAGTTCCTCAGCAGGGAGTAAACTCCATTATGAAAATTCTTGACGACCGGGGCATGGACTCATATTCTGGAAGGTGTAACTATCATTACCGGAGACAACTATGAAACCCATTATAGTGGTGTTCTTGTCGCTGTATCTGCTGCTACTGACACTTTCATGTACCGTCAAGACCAACCGCGGAACGATACGTGAGCACCATGATGTGACCCGAGTCTTCAGGGCATATCAGGTGATCCCGAATTACAATTACTTCTACTACGGCGTCTATCTTGAGCCCGACACCATTATGGGAATTGATAAAAAATATACGGTCAAATCAGAATTCTGGACTCCTGTGGCGTTGACACCGGAACAATTGAAAACCTGGGTAATTGCGCTCGACCGTAAGCGGGGTGACACCTATTTCGCGAAACGATATATGTGGAAATATCAGGGGGCGTATGTGCTTGACCCCGAAGGGACAACTATTGGAATCTGGTATTCCAAGCTGGACTGGGGAGTGTTTGAGTTTCCCGGAGCAAACGTGATCATCCCCTTCGTGCCGTCTCTTAAACCGGGCTCAGAAGGTTTCTTTTTCAGGTCATGGGATGACTAAAAAAAAAGAGCCGGTCCCCGAGGGGACCGGCTCTTTTAATCGAACCTTCTTATCTAATTATTCAAACAATTAGAAAGATACGTTCAGGGTCAGAGCTGTACCGAATGGATCTTCTGAGCCTTCGTCTAAGATACTAGAGTCATACTCCCATGCCAGGTAACCAATATCCCACTGGATGCTGGCACCGTCAGAGACTTCATATACTCGCTCTACCGGAAATCTCAAAGCCATCACCAAAATCGTCAAAATCGGCATAAGCAAGGATACCGGTAAGGGTCAATGCCTCAGAAGCTTTGAAACCGACAGTAGCACCGATAAATGTTGTATCAACTGGAACGCCAGCAAATGCACCAAACTCAGATGTACCAGAAGGGGTGATTGAAGAAGCGCCACCGAGCATGATCCAACCAAAGTCATCATCAGCGACGAAACCTTCCCCGGCCCAACCACCCATCAGTGTAACAGAGGTTGCACCGAAATTCATGCCACCCTCGAGGTAACCGCCATAACCGTCATCCTGGGCTTGCTCAACATCTGCCTCCGCGTAAGAAAATTCACCAGCAAGAGTTACCGGGCCGGCAGGACCATTGATACCGATGGTACCGATGAAGCCACTCCTGTCTTCTACGGTTTGTTGATCATCAACGTATCCAGCACCAATAGTAAGTCCCCAGTCACCGGCAAACTTCTGGTCCAGTTTTCCGAGGTAGGTGGTTATATCATCATCATTGTTGAGGTTGTCAGTCTCTGCATTTTTTACGTACCAGAACTCTAAAGCGGTCATTTCATTGGCCCACTTACCAATGATCATATCATATCTTCTATCCCACAGGAACCACTTGGTCACGTTAGCAGGCATACGGCCACCTTCCACGGTAACAGGGCCAATTGGCATACCAACATACATGTAGTCGGTGGTTACGCCAGTCTTACCGCCACCAGCAGTATCATGAGTACCATTACCAATCACGATGCGGGAACGAACATAGGCGCCGCCTTTGGCATCAGCGTTAATTTTGACGCGGTAACGTGAGTTTGCTTTTATATCTTCCTCGTTTGTTCTTATTCGAGGAAAGAGTTGACCTTCAACAACGGGTACCGTTCTACCAAAATCATAATCTTGCTCATAGTAGCCACGAATACGGGCATCGCCAGAGAACGATACAGCGGCTGAAGCGGTAGTTACCAGTGCGCCGGTCAGCATAAGACCAGCGGCTACAGCAATTACTTTTTTCATTTTTCTCTCCTAAGTTACGTTTTTTTATACCCTGAAACATTCAGGGCCTGCAGTTTTAGCTTCCCCCATTCCTGGGCTCTTGTTCAGACAAAAGCCTGAGTAGATAAGAGAGACAGGAAATCATTATGCTGAATGTATATACCTCCGCCACCCACATGTCAAGTTTTTTTTACCCCTGGTATAAATTTTTATACTCTTGCGAAGGGTGCAATATTATTTGTAAAAACCAGAATTATAGTGACAGCACGGCAAAAAAGTGTCTCTTTTTATCCCTGTTTTCTTCGCACCCGGCTGCTTATTGCCCGGGCTGCTGTTTTTTCACGGTCATTTCATAGGCCAGTATCTTGCTGTCATCATTGCCCGGCAGCACCCATTCCCACATGGTACTCTCCGGGATCTGGGCGACATACAGCCGGACCAGACGATCAGCGCCAACGGGTTCACCTTCATCATCAAAGGCATAATCAGCGACATAGCCCTCGATGTGGTTGGTCCGCCACAACTCCATCAGGCCCGCACCTCTCCAGGTCAGGCAGGCAACGGCGCCGCCGTCATAGGTTCGAATATTTTCAAAATATTTATCAATACCCACGTCATTTGTTGAAACAACAACTTCCGGCAATCCGTCTCCGGTTATATCCTTGAGATCAAGGCGTCCGGGTATATAGACAAGTCTTTTCTCACTGGCGATATTTTCGCGCTCTGCTCCAAGTTCGTTATTATTGGCGGCACTGATCGGCGGGCCGAAAAATGTCTTGCTGCCGCCATAGTTGGCACTGCTGACCCAACTGAGATTCAGTCCCGAATCGTATACCAGTAGCTTCTGCTGCTGGTCGATTACCATTGTTTCGACTTCCTTGTCTCCATTGAGATCGGCAACAATAAAATCAAAGAGGTTCGTCCCTTCGGGCAGCAGCAGCTTGGGGCCCTTGGTTAGCTTTTCCCGCATAAAATCACCGGTCAGCTCAAAAACCCCCGGGGCAAGAAAATTGTCGGAAATGTTGGGACTGTCTTTCTGACCTGCCAGGATTACCTCCCTGCCCGGCCACCAGACCGGCCTGATATAAAATCTGATATCAGAACGAATCAGCTGCATATTTTTTGAGCCGTCCCAACCAAGTATCATCGATGAGGGATTTTTGCCTTTGTTGGCGGAGACAAAGAGCTTCATGGTGCCGGTATTACCGGGGTCACCAATATTAATGACATGAATTTTATAATTTGGTGATAGGTCATGACCGGCAACTTCCCTGAAGCGGCGCTCTACAAACTGAAAAATACGAATTTTGGATCGAGAAGCGACAACCAGATCATTAACACCGTCATTATTGAGATCACCGAGGGCTGCCGTTTCTATGGTATATGGTATGGTAGAGCTCCTTCGCACGCCTTTTGACTCAAAACGCTCGTCCTTTTCATCACCAAAAAGCGTCGCCCCTCCAAACAGTCCCTTCTTGTAATCACGCTCAGGATGAGGGGTCTGAAACCCACCTGCACCCCCTGCATTCAGGCTGTCACCCGCTTTTTCTGCCAACAGTTGTTCACCCCCGGCTGCATTTTTTCCGATCTGTACTGCAAGATCCGAAATAGCTGCCATGATCTCATCTGCTGACTCAGCTTTAACCGAATAACGTGACTGACCAGCCTCGGTGCCTAAGGAGTAGATGGTCAGGTTCAACTGCACCCCCTCTTTCAAGGAGTACAAAGCACCATCAACCAGAATATCAGCACCTATCTTCTCCTGGAGCTCGCTGCCTTTTCCCAACCGTAACTCATTCCTGATACGCTCGGGATCTTCGGCCAGGATCTGGGATTCAATGATTTCAAACCTGGGTTGAGAATCCAGTCGAGAGATCAGCATCTGCCTGATAGAATTGTTCAAGTAGCTGTATTGTCCGGCCTGGATTCCCTGCAGTGGAAGCACGGCAACCCCTATAACTTCCGGTTTGTCTTGAGCATATAAGTTTGTCTGCCAATGAAAAAGAACGGTTAGAATAACCAACGCAACACGAAGTCGACGCATATGTTCACCCAATTATTGTGGTTATAATTTTTGTCTCTGACAAGATCGATTATCTATATACTATATAGTGCTTCCTGGCAAGTTTAGCAGGTCTTTCTGCTGCCTGCCTCAGGTTGATTTTTTTTGCCAGATGACCATGGTTAATTAATCATCGCGGTAAAAAAGTACAAATATTTTCATCGACACGTAACAAATTGATAATTTCTGCTTGACTTTTAGCGAGAGAAACCGCACTATGTAGACAAGTAAAAATTTTTGTACTTTGTCCTGGCAAAAGCTGAAAATCGTAATCAATAAATGTGCAATCGACTTAAGATGACTGATCTCAAACCCAAAACATACCGTCTGCTTTTCACAACGATGGTGTTCCTGTTTGTGCTGGCAAGCGGTTCGTCATTGCTGGCAGCGGATCTGGGCGATACGGGAGATTATCAGATTACCGGCTTTTCATTTGACAGTGATGCTGTATCCGAATCTGAAGGCGGTCTGCGATTTGAATCGTCCAGGTTCAAGCCGCTGATGATCACCAACAGTGCATCAGACATTCTTGCCGGGGACCCTTTTATAAATGATCTGTCGCCCCAAACCAGCAGATCTGCCCCGCACGGCTTTGCTGTTGCGGCTGAGTACCTGGCAACGCCAAGCCTGGCATTCCACGGAGCCATCGGCGTGACAAAGGGAAACTGGGACACCGACGCTGCCCTGCAAAGCGAATCAAGCTGGGAAGCAAACATCGGTGTCGTATACAATTTTTTCAACTCGCTGGCCTATGAAATTCACTTCGGCTACATGGACGCAGGAGATGTCTTCAAGCAATCCGACACCTACTCAGATATCGACTCTATTATCATGATCAGCAACCAGCTGACCATGAGCTTTTAAGTACGAAACACACTGCTGAAAAAAGCCCTGCGGTAGCTGCCGCAGGGCTTTTTTTGTTTCTACCACTGGGTTGCTCAGTCAGCGAATCACTCAGCTCTGCCTTGACTTTATAAGGTGAGTAGAATATTACTGATTTTTCTAGTATTTAAAACAGAATCGCCATACACAACCGTCTATAAGCGTCAACGTACAAATGATTAACAGTTCACCGGCATATAATATTCTGATGTATTCCCATGACACCTATGGGCTCGGGCATATTCGCCGAACAATGGCCATCGCTCATCATCTTCGTGACCGCAACACCAATATTCTCATCCTGACCGGCTCACCACTGGCCGGCAGGTTTTCATTTCCAAGCCAGGTAGATTTCGTCAGAATTCCCGGGATGATCAAGAAAACCAACGACGAATACCGATCCCTGTCCATCCGTATAGATGACGAGCAGGCACTGAGTATACGCACAAATATCATACTGGCCACGGCCCAGACCTTCAAACCTGACCTCTTCATTGTTGACAAGGAACCCCTTGGATTAAAGCGTGAAGTACTGCCGACGCTTGAGTGGCTCAAAACATCTGAACCCAACACCAGGATAATCCTGGGGCTGCGTGATATCCTTGATGATCCTGAAGTCATCAAGCAGGACTGGCGGGACAAAAATGTCTATGGTCATCTGGTGGAACTCTATGATGAAATCTGGATTTACGGCGATAAAAAGATCTATGACCCGGTGGAACTCTATGAGATACCCAAACAGATGCACGATAAAGTCGTCTTTACCGGATACATTCCGCGAATTAAAAAAAGCGGCAGCATCAGGGAAAAGATACGACGACAATTCCGCATAATGCCTGATGACAAGTTTGTTCTCGTGACCACAGGCGGCGGTGGTGACGGATTTGAAGTGCTGGAACATTATATTTCAATGCATGACTACTTTCCGGGGTCACTGCCATTCAAGACGGTGATGATTACCGGACCGTTCATGCCGAAAAAGAAGCGCCAGAAGATCAGGAAGCGTGCCAAGCAATACGGCATCAAGACCCTGCCGTTCCATCCGAGACTGGAAGAACTCATGCAGGCCGCCGATATGATTATTTCCATGGGAGGATACAATACCGTTTGCGAGATCCTCACCCAGAAAACACCGGCGCTCATTATCCCTCGTGAAGCGCCTCGAAAGGAGCAGTTAATTCGGGCTCAGTGCCTCAAGTCAAGAAATCTGGTAGACTTTATTCCATGGAACGAAGTTACTCCGCAACTCCTTCGTGAAAAAATGATCAGCGTGCTGACAAACAATGTTGAGTCTGCAGAGAACAGGGCAAACTTTAAACTTACCGGTTTAGACACCATGCACAGCCGGCTGGAACATTTCAAATCCGAGAGTCTCAGGTTCCAGAAAATAGCACCGAAACAGCCGCCATCGCCAATTGTGGATCAATGATATCATCAGAGCAGCCCACCCTTGCCTACATTTTAAAAGGGTATCCCCGAATATCAGAAACCTTTATATCAAACGAAATTCTTCTTCTCGAGCGGCTTGGCTTCAGGATGCATCTCTTCCCCATGCGGAAACCCCGGGAAAACTTCTGCCATGATTCAGTCACGCAGATCCGGGCGGCCATCGATTATCTGCCGACGGAACTGATCCTCGAGTTACCAAGACTTATCGGCCCCAATATCTTATGCGCCGTTCGTAACCCGCGAGTGTACCGTTCAGCTCTTGGGCTTGCCTCAAAACGGTTTCGACGAACGCAGAAGACGGCAACGTTTAAACATCTTTTTCAGGGAGGCTATCTCGCCGAAAAACATCTCGCCAGAAGCCCTTCAATCATTCATCTGCATGGACATTTTGCCCACTCTCCCACCTCGGTAACAATGTTCGCAGCCCATCTCTCCGGCCTGCCGTTCAGCTTCACAGCCCATGCCAAGGATATTTACACCTCAAATCCAGACCAGCTTCGCGAGAAAATCGAACAGGCCGCCTTTGTAGCAACCTGTACCAGACACAACAAAAAATACCTGGAAAACATCAGCGCCGGCAGTTCAACTCCGATTCACTGCATTTACCATGGAATTGATATTTCCCTCTTTAACCATGCACCTTCAGAGTCCAGGAGTCTGCCCCCATACCAGTTGCTGACAGTGGCACGGATGACTGCAAAAAAGGGGCTGCCGACCATCTACCACGCCCTGAGGATCCTCGCCGATCGAGGTGTTCGCTTCCAGCACAGGCTGATAGGAGATGGTGATGATCGCAGGCAGATTCTTCAGCTTATCAATGAACTGAACCTGGAGAATCATTGCAGCTGGCTTGGCACCAAAACTCATACTGAAGTTCTTGATCATTTCAGGCGCAGCGACCTGTTTGTACTTGGCTGCGAGGTTGCAAAAAACGGAGATCGTGACGGCATTCCCAACGTTCTGGTAGAAAGCCTGGCGATGGGCGTACCTGCAGTATCAACAAACGTTTCTGCGCTGCCGGAGATATTGATTGACGGCACCACCGGAATCACCGTAGAACCGCAAAACAGCGCTGCATTCGCTGATGCAATTCTCAAACTGCTGACAGACGGCACACTTCGAAAACAAGTCAGCAGGCAGGGGAGAATCTTCGTTCAGGAGCGCTTCGACAATAAAAAACTGATCACTGAACTGGCAGCAATTTTCAAATCCCTGCATCCAGCATTGCTGCCGGTCGAAAGCGCTATTCAATAAAGAGTATTTTTTATGTCAGCACTCGTGCAGCCTACAACAGTTTTCGGCCTGCTTCGGCATGGGCAGACGGTCTGGAATAAAGAAAAACGAATTCAGGGCAGCGGCAACTCTGCACTCACCAGGGAGGGAATTGGTTCGTGCAGGAATTGGGGGCATCTGCTCTCCGGCTCGCCAACGTCCTGGCAGCGTATCATTGTCAGCCCCCTGCAGCGTGCAAGGGACACGGCAGTACTGGTTAATGAAACGCTTCAAATCCCGATAGAGCATGATGATGGAATACGTGAACAGCACTGGGGCGACTGGGAAGGACTCACTCTGGAACAGATCAAAGCCGACAGTCCCGTTAAACTGCAGGAACTCATGAAGCTCGGCTGGGACTTCAGGCCGCCGGGAGGCGAGAGCAGGAGGGAACTCCTACAGCGGGTTCTGGCCTCGTTGAAAAAGCACAGCGACCGCCGGCCGGGAGAGAATCTCCTGATCATCTCGCACCTCGGGGTTATCAAGTCACTGCTCTATTTCACAGAAGGGCGGAACTACCTCCCTGAAGAGCCTAAGATTATCTATAAAAACCGTTTCCACATTATTGGCTATCAGGATTGCACCTTTTCAATTATCAGCCGCAATATTACCTTGGCAGACGTTCCATGAAAATCTGTTATTATTGCCAGCATGTTCTTGGTATCGGACATTTTCATCGGAGCCTGGAGATATGTCGAGCACTCGGCAGCCGCCACCAGGTGACGATGATTGTCGGCGGTGCAGAAATTCAAATTGAGGAGCCCTCCATAGCGCTGCTCCAGCTCCCGGGCCTGAGAATGGATGCCCAGTTCAGCAGGCTCACTCCCGTAGACAGTCTGCCGCTTGAAACGGTTAAGGAACAGCGACGCCAACGGCTCCTCTCTTTTGCAAAGAATTATCAGCCGGACATCCTGATCGTTGAACTCTATCCTTTCGGGAGAAAAAATTTCAGATTTGAGCTCGATCCTCTCCTTGACCTGCTGTCTGAGCAGGACTGCACTGTTTTCTGCAGTCTACGCGATATCCTCGTGGAGAAAACTGAAGGGAGGGAAAAATTCGAGCAGCGTGCCGTTACTACCCTGAACAGATTTTTTGACGGCCTGCTCATCCATGCCGATCCCGATCTTGTTACCCTTGACCAGACATTCAGTAAAACCGATGCCATTACAACAGCTGTTCATTACACCGGCTTCATCTCTCCCCGGCCCGACCCGGGGGCACGAAAGAGGATACGCAGCGAAATGGGCCTTGCTGACAGGGACAAACTGGTCGTTGCCAGTATCGGCAGCGGAAGCGTCGGGCTTGAACTCATGGAGGCAGCAGTCAGAGGCGTCAAGAGACTGGCAGCTGATAAAAAGAACCTGAACCTGCAGCTCTTCGCCGGCCCCTACCTGGCAGAATCCAGTTATCTCGAGCTCTGCAGGAACCGGGGTCCCCGTATACGGGTTGAACGATTCAGCGCTCATTTTATTGACTGGCTTGCGGCTGCTGATCTGTCCATTTCAATGGCTGGCTATAATACCTCTATGAATGTTCTTGCGGCAGGAGTTCCGGCACTCATGTACCCGTTTGACCAGAACCGTGAGCAGCGAATGAGAATCTCCAGGATCAGCGCTGGCGAAAATATCCGGCTGCTGGAACAGGCGGATCTCGCCGCAGAAACGCTGGCAGGTGCGATCGAAGCAATGCTGAATAGACCGAGATTTACGTCGTCGATCATGCTTGACGGGGCAGCCCGCACTGCAGCCATAATTGAGGGTCAGCACAAACCATGAACAGGACGCCCTCTGAAATCTACCTGGATTACCCGGACAATTCGCTTGCGGTGCTTGAACAACGTCTTCAGGCAGGGCTGCATTCACGTAGCGATTCTGCACCGATCCCGATCTATTTCAGGGCCGATGATGTCGCTGTTCCTTCAGAGTCGTTTGCAGAACTGCTCATTCTCTTCAGCCGCTACCAGGTGCCCCTCTGCCTTGCTATAGTGCCTGCCTGGCTGACATCATCCAGGTGGTCAGCACTAGGTCAGGTCTGTGATCTAAGCTCGTCACTCTGGTGCTGGCACCAGCACGGCTGGCAGCATCGGAATCATCAGCTCAGCGGCAAGAAAGGTGAGTTTGGCTCTGACAGATCCATATCGGCGCTCAGAAAAGATATCATTAACGGTCGAGACAGGCTGCAGAAACTGGTTGGCCCTCACTTTTCACCATTCTTTCACCCCACCTTGGAACCGCTGCAGCGAACAGACTCTCAACGAGCTTCAGAGGGCAGGATTCAAAGCAGTTTCAACCGATCGGAGCGCACAGAATGTCTCGAAATCGCCATTACCTGATCTATCGGTTAATGTCGATCTCCATACCAGAAGAGAGCCTGACGGCCTGAGCTGCCTGCAGGGTTTAGCCCTGGAACTTGAGTCTGCTGCCAGAAATGGTGCTGTCGGCATGATGATCCACCACCAGCGAATGAACCGCAAAAGCTTTCTTCTCCTCGCAGGGCTGCTTGAATTAATCCATAAAACTCCAGCTCTCACACCGGTACATTTCAGTGATCTCCTCCAGGGTCCTGCCGCTATGCTAAGGTCCCAACGCTTCTGCTGAATATCATTGACAAAGATCCATCGATGCAGATAGTATCACTGATGATCATGGTCGGCTTTACAGCCGCTATCTCACAATAGCCCTGCTGATAATTGCCATCTTCGTCTCTTCCTGCCGGAGATTTTACTATGAAGCGCCTTATCGCCTTACCGTTCAGAAAATCGGTGGAAATTGCTTTTCAGTCGATCCGTGTCCGCTTTTTCCGCTCACTGGTGACAACGACCAGCCTCGTTCTGGCCGTCGCTTTTCTCAGTTTCCTGTCCAGCTGCAACGATTTTGCCCAGGGCGTCCTGGCCTCCGGTTCGGTCGAATCCTACCAGAAGCTCATCTCCGCAGGGTTTGATGTCTCACTTGAGGCGGCCAGTATCAGCAGCTCTGCCAAGCAGCGCTGGATTGTCATCCTGTCACTGATGGTCTGTATTGTCGGCATTATCAACGCACAGCTGATGTCGGTTACCGAACGGTTCCGTGAAATCGGCACCATGAAATGCCTCGGCGCACTGGATCGTTTTATCGTCAGGCTGTTCGTTCTCGAGGCACTCATGCAGGGAGTGTCCGGATCAATAACCGGTGCGCTGCTCGGAGTCTTTGCGGCAGCAGTATCTTCCACGGTAAATCTTGGTTTTGAAGCCCTGACCCAGGCCCCTCTTGGCACACTTCTCATTTCGGTAACGACGGCAGTCGTCATAGGGACAACCTTGAGCCTGTTGGGTGTTATATATCCGGCAATTCTTGCAGCCCGGATGCAACCGGTGGAAGCCATGAGGGTAGAACAGTAACAACACCATGATGTTTTCATAAGGAACTATAATGTCAGTTAAAAGCATCGTCAGAGTAAGCGGGGTTACCAAGGATTTCGACCTTGGAAAACTCGTTGTCAATGTTCTCAAAGGAATAGATCTGGAGATAGAAACCGGAAAATATGTTTCGATCATGGGCCCTTCAGGATCGGGAAAGTCAACCCTTTTCAATATGATTGGCGGCCTCGATAAGCCGACCGATGGCAAGGTATTCATCGACGAGGTTGATATCGCCCAGCTTGATGCCTATGAACTGGCCTGGCTGCGCTGTCGAAAAATCGGCTACATTTTCCAGACCTTTAATCTCATTCCGGTAATGACTGCACTTGAAAACGTTACCCTGCCCATGACCTTTGCAGGCGTTTCGAATGATGCCGCCGTCGAGCATGGTATGGAACTGCTGAAACAGGTCGGCCTCGAAGGAAGACAGTCTCACAAACCTTCGGAACTTTCCGGCGGCCAGCAGCAGCGAGTTGCCGTAGCCAGGGCCCTTGCCAACAGCCCGTCCATTATCCTTGCGGACGAGCCGACTGGAAATCTTGATTTGACCACGGGAGAAGATATTATCAATTTGCTTAAAAAACTCAGTCTGGATCGGAGCGTGACGGTTATTTCCGCCACTCACGACTACAAGATGCTCAACGTTTCGGACCAGGTTGTCTGGATTCGTGATGGCAGAATCGACAAAATTCAAGAGCGCTCGGAACTGGAAATTAAAACCGGCGGACTTGCTTAAACAGGCTCGCATTATGAACTTATCTCCCTCACCTGCACGAGTACTTTTTGTCATCTTTGCCCTGGTCTGGCTGGCCGTTGTTGCAGAAGTGCACGGTAAGGAGTCCGCTTCCCTGCAAACTATCATCAGAGACTTAAGTTCCCTTGAAGATCGCAGCAGCGGTACTCCCGGCAACCAGCGGGCCGCTGAATATATCTCAGACTACTTTTTAGAGCTCGGCCTCTCCCCCCAGGTTTACCATTTCCAGGTTCCTGTCAGAAGAGCGACCACCGCGTCTATTTCCTACGGCGGCAAAGCAGCTCGGCTGACCCCACTCACCAACAATGCCGTCACACCACAATCAATTAATGGTGCTCTTGAAGGCCCGCTCTATTACGTGGGCAGCGGGCAGCTGGAAAATCTCGATCGCAAACTGATCAAAGGTGCTGTCCTGCTCATGGACTTTGATTCAGGCCGGAACTGGCTGACAGCCGCTTCTCTTGGTGCCGGTGCCGTCATCTTTCTTGATCGCAGGGTAACCACATCAAACAGTTTCTTTAAAGAAAAAGAAGAACTCTCACCGATCCAGTTTCCCTGCTTCTGGATGGAAATGCAGGAGGCAGTCGAGCTCTTCGGACCGATTTCAGACGAGAATAACGGTCTTGTCGTGGACAAGGTTGAAGTACGGTCCCAGATATCCTGGCAGGAGAGCGTCGATAAGAATATCTACTGCCTGATCGAAGGGACCAACCCTGAACTAAAAGAAAATCTTCTCATAATTGAAGCATTTTATGACAGCACCAGTTATGTAACCGGGAAATCTCCTGGCGCAGATGAAGCAGTATCGATTGCCAATCTCTTAAAGCTGGCTGAACAATTTTCCCAGAATCCGCCTCAACGCTCCATAATGCTCGTGGCAACAAGTGGCCATGCCCAGGCTTTACACGGAATGCGCGACCTGATCTGGAGTCTCCAGGAACGAACCAAGGGGTTACGGGATTTCCGCCGTGAGCTTAATAAAATCGTCAGGCAGTCAAACGGCTCCATAGAGCTGATCAAGTCCCTGAGTTTTCCTCTGCCCCAGGACAGTGAACGTGACAAGAAACTGGTGACTGCCATCGCCGATGATCTGAAACTGCAGGTTGATCTTATTTCACGAAAACTGATGAACCTCAGGCTTGAGAAAAACACAAAAACCTCAAATAAACAGTTGATTGACGATCTGGCAGCTCATCGATTTGCCTTGAGAAAACTAAGTTGGCGCACATCATTTCATGATATGTCAGCGGATGAACAGGAGCTTCTGACAGAGTTGCTGCCAGCCATGATAACAACCATGAAGCGTCGCATCGATGACAGCAAGGCTCAGTTGAAATCACTGGAATCGGCACTTGAATTTAGAAAGCTGACCCGTGAATTTACCATTGAATCGATACTGTCACTGCATCTCTCGAGCCACGGTGAGGGCATCGGCGGCTTTCATCGCGGCTGGCTTTACCGACTCAGGACCCGCATTAACCGTACCGGCATCTTCAGCACCATTGCAGATATCCTTGAGGCCGCAGTCCCTGAGCCGGTGGGCTCTGCACGTTATATCAACTCACTCCGGCCAGATCGCCTGCGCAGTTGGGATACCTATTTTCTTGACAAACCATTTTTAGGCGGAGAGGTCTCCTCGCTTGCAGGTTATATCGGCGTCAGCCTGGCTACCATAGGAGACGGAAGGTCCCTGTGGGGGACACCGTGGGATACTGCTGATAAAATCAACTGGCCCTATCTTGACGATCAGTTAAAGCTCCTCACGACCATGGTGCAGGCTGTCTCAGAAGCCCCCGCCCTGCATGCTGATCTCTTCCCGCGTAACGGCTTTTCCAGTCTTACCGGAAAAGCCAACCTGCTCCTGCAGGGGGAACTGTTCGCTGATTTTCCTGCTGACAGGACCACTCTTCTTTCCTATCAGGGTATTGCAAAACTCTACGCCACCGTCAACAGTAACGGTACCTTCATCTACAAGGGTATTGCCGACTCCAAGAATGTACTCGATAAGCTCATTATTGAAGGGTATCGTTTTGATGACGGGAGCGGGGAAGTCGTCTGGGCCATAGACAAAAACGAAACCGGCAAGAACAATTATCGTATTAAAATGATTCGTCGGGCGATGAAGACACGGCTGATTATGTTTGCCTGCCGCGAGACCACTATCTTTGACCTGCTCGAGCCCCGCAGCCTCGATTTCATGACCAAGCTCTATCTCTACGACGGTCGCCGCGATGCCCCGCCCCAGCGTTACTGGTACAGCAGAATTGATACCCGTGAATCAATTATCTCATCAATTTATCTCGAACCAGGGTCATGGCTGAAACTGACCCTGTCGGATAATGTGCTCACCAGGAAACTGATTCTCTCTAACGGCACCAAGGAGGCACCGCTGGGTTTTGGCTACCCGGTAAATGAGTATCCGCAAATAAACAATACCATGTTCAGGGCCGCACTTGATGCCTGGACCCTGCTGGGGCCTCGAATTATCAACCTTGAGTCGCATGGAATTTACGATGAACGAATCAACTCCCTCAGAGAGCGGGGCCTGACCTCTCTGGCCTCAGGTATAAGAAATCTTGAGGAACTGAATTACACAGAATTCAGGGAGGCTGCTGCCGAATCACTGGCGCTGGCCGCCCGTGTTTATGACCAGATAGAAAAAACCCAGAAAGATGTTCTGTTCGGTGTTCTTTTTTATATTGCTCTGTTTGTGCCGTTCGCCTTTTGCATGGAGCGCTTTCTCTTCGGATATGCCAATATCTATAAGCGGATTGTCGCCTTCATCCTGATTCTCGCCGGACTGATCCTGATCATCTATAATGTACATCCGGCCTTTGACCTGGCCTATAGCCCGATGGTCGTCATCCTGGCATTCTTTATTATCGGCTTGTCGCTGATGGTCACCCTTATCATCTTCTTTCGCTTCGAAGAGGAGATGATCCTGCTGCAGCGCCATGCCAGCCACATGAGCGCTGCCGAGATAAGCCGCTGGAAAGCCTTTGCGGCCGCCTTCTTCCTCGGCGTCTCAAACTTAAGGAGAAGAAGGATCCGGACGATTCTAACCTGTTCTACCCTGATCATCCTTACTTTTACCATCATGAGTTTTACCACGGTAAAATCCAATCAGCAGGAAAACAGGCTTTTTTTTCATCCGGACGCTCCCTACCAGGGCATACTCCTCAAAAAGCTGAACTGGAGAAGTATGCCCTCCCAGGCCACAGGAATACTTGAAGGAAGTATGCGGGCTATCAGCAACCCTGCTCCGCGAGTGTGGCTTGAATCAAATGACCTGACACGAAGCGTGCAGGTGCCGCTCAGAAACGGTGTCAGCCAAACGATGCTCCAGGGACTTATCGGCCTCAGCCGTCACGAGGCCGAGGTAACCGGTCTGGACACGCTCCTGTCATCGGGTCGCTGGTTCACTGAAACTGACTACAATTCGATAATCCTTTCAGACAGCAGCGCGGCAGAACTCGGTGTTAGTGTTACTCCGGGAACATCTCCGACAATACTGCTCTGGGGAATGGAGTTTATCGTTATCGGCACTTTTCCCGGAGAAACGCTGGACAGAACCTACGATCTTGACGGCGAGCCCCTCACTCCTGTTACCTTCCCGGACGATACTTCCGATGATATGTCGGATATCGAATACGAAGCCCTTGAGTCCGGTGAGGATATTCGCAGCTTCCAGAGCCGGTACGTGCATATTCCCGCCTCGGCGACTGCTATTATTCCGTCCACCACCCTGCTGTCAATGGGGGGCAAATTAAAGAATGTGGCAATCAGGCCCTCGCCCGGAACAGACATTTCTGAAATCGCCTCACACCTTGTTGACCGTTTCAAACTGGCAATTTTCTCAGGAACTGAAGACGGTGTCTGGCTCTATAATATCAGCGACACCATGGCATACAGCGGTGTTCCCAACATTATTATCCCGTTATTGATTTCGATCCTCATTGTTCTCAACACCATGATCAGCTCGGTCTATGAACGAAAAAATGAAATCGCTATCTACACATCTGTCGGCCTGGCCCCCTCTCATGTGGGATTCCTCTTTGTTGCTGAAGCAATGGCGCTTGCCGTCATTTCCGTGGTCCTCGGGTACCTCGTTGCTCAGGTATCGGCAGCACTGCTTGCAGGCACTTCATTCTGGGAAGGTATTACTGTCAATTATTCTTCAATGGCGGGTGTCGCGGCCATGATACTTGTCATCTGTGTTGTGCTTATCTCGGTAATTTATCCTTCACGAGTAGCTGCCCGTATAGCCATACCTGATGTAAACAGGTCGTTTACGCTACCGGAACCGGTAAAAGATACCATCAGTGTCATGCTGCCATTCTTCATGAAACATGACGAATTTGAATCAGTGGGAGGATTCTTGTACTCCTTTTTCAGCGGGCATCAGGATATCTCCCACGGCAAATTCTCAACCGGTCCGGTTGAACTGATCTACGCCTGTGCAAATGTAAATGAGATAAGCAATGCTATTGAGACCCATGACGATCCCAGCAGTTTTCACTGCGTTCATCTGAGAACCAAGGTATGGCTTGCGCCATTTGACTTTGGTATTATGCAGCGTGTCGATATCCAGTTCTGTCCTGCCCGGGACAATCATGATTATCTGGAGATAAAAATCACCATGCTGCGAGAGTCCGGTGAAGACGGTCAGTGGCAGCGGATCACTAAACGCTTTATCCACGAACTGCGCAAACAGCTGCTGATCTGGCGTTCCATGGACCCTGCAGTCCATGAACAGCTGGCCGTTACCTATAGAGAGATAGCAGAAAACTGGTAGAACTGCCGAGAACCAATAATGACAGAGACGATAGAAACAGGATCAATTCCCCGCACAATCAGACTCCGTGCACCTTTGATCGGGCTCTCCCTGGCTGCGGCGATCTGTCTGGTAACACCGTTTAATAACATTTATAACAAGGCAACTCCGCTGGGCGGCGGTCATTTTCCCCTGGCGCCATTCTTCATTTTCCTTGTCCTTGCTATCCTGGTTTCCCTGATATCCTGGTCGTTCAGGCGTCGAATATTGCTCAGTGGTTCTGAACTGCTGATCATCTGGGTCCAGATGGTGATCGGATCTGGAATTGCCTATACCGGACTTGCACGGACCTTCCTGATAAACCTGACTGCTCCGGTTCACTTTGCCACCGTAGGCAACATGTGGCAGGAGACCTTTCAGCCGTTGCTGCCCGAGTCCCTGATGCCGACCGATATGAGGGCCATCGACCTGCTTTATAACGGACTCCAGGGTGGACGGGATATGGGATGGTTTGAGGTCGCCGTATCAATACCATGGCACGCCTGGCTGCTGCCGCTTTTGCGCTGGGGATTCTTCATTCTGTTATGCTATCTGGTTATGCTGTTTCTTATCAATATTATATCCAGGCAATGGATATTTAATGAACGGTTGAATTTTCCACTTCTCAAGGTGCCACTGCTCATTGGATACTCAATTGATTCAGGCGGGTTTGGCAATCTTCTCCGAAACAGGTTTCTGCTGGTTGGTCTTTTCATACCGGTATGTCTTCATCTCTTCAACGGCTTAAATCTCTATTATCCGTCCATACCGCAGCTGCCGACACTGGTCCTTGCTGGTGCATATTTTCCCAAGGAAGGGATGCTCTCGGGCTTCTATAAACTAAAAATCTACCTCTACCCGGTGTTTATAGGATTTGCCTTCCTGACCTCCCGACAAATCTCATTCTCTTTCTGGTTCTTTTTTCTCGCCGGTGGTCTGCTCTATGGAATTCTCAACATGATGGGGTACGCCATCCCCGCCTCCGAATTGGGAATAACCTTTGGGCCCACTCTGACGAGGCCGGAAGAAATGCAGATGATAGGCGCCTATGGCATTTTTTTCCTGTTCCTCGTTTGGCTTGCCCGTCACCACCTCTATGAAGTAACACGACAGTCATTGGGACTCCAGCCACCAAGAGAAGAGGTTACCGAGTGGTTTGATGTTCGAATCTCATTCTGGGGTCTGATCGCCACAATGATCCTACTGACGTGGTGGTTCGTCTGGCATGGCATGACTATGGTATCGGCAACGCTTCTGGTCTGTGCCTTCATGATGATAACAATGGTAGCAACCCGGATCATCTGTCAGGGCGGACTTGCCTACTTTACCCTGACGGCGGCACCAATGGACGGAATTACAACCCTGTTCGGCGCCAAGATGTTTGCCGGGGCAAATGGCTTGATTGCAGCTATCAGCCAGAAGGTGTTGTTTATCGACCTGCGCGAATCGTTAATGCCCTCTCTGCTTCATGCCAAGAAGATTCACCACACCAGGGGAACACCGCTGCTGCTTTTCTCAGGACTGCTCCTGACCCTGATCATCTCGGTGTTCAGCTCAATCCTTGCCATGATGACGCTGTGCTATCGCTTCGGGATACGGGAACTTGACCTGGAATGGGCCAACCGTACTACGCTGACTGTTTATGAGAACGCCTACCGTCTCATCGTCAATCCCCTGCCAAGCGGCGACTGGGTTTATTTTTTTACCACGGTCGGGGTGGTTGTCATGTTCATCCTGGTATTCTGCTATCAGCGCTTTTACTGGTGGCCTATTCACCCGATCGGATATCTTACCGCCTACAGTTCAGCCATGCGTATCCTCTGGGTCAGTTTTTTCCTTGGCTGGCTCTTTAATGCGATATGTATGAAATATGGCGGGGTTGTACTATTCAGAAAGATGCAGTTTTTTTTCATTGGCATGATAATTGGTGATCTGCTGATGGGAGGGATCTGGGCAATTGTCGGTCAATTCAGCTATATAAGTTATATGGTATTACCGGATTAATACTATGTATGATGATAAAGAACTAAAAGAATATCGGGACCTGCTGCCTCCACCGGACCATTTCGAGGAAGGGTTTGACTGGAAGACAATCATCGGCGCAGTCTTCATCGGCTTTCTGATGATGCCAGGGTCCATGTATCTCCAGCTTGTCATAGGTCAGGGTATCGGCCCTGCCGCACGCTGGGTGACAATCATTCTTTTTGCAGAAATCGCCAAGCGGGCCCATTCCGATCTCAAGCAGCAGGAAATATTTCTTCTCTACTACATGGCCGGCGCAGCGTTGGCGTCACCATTTTCCGGCCTGCTTTGGAATCAGTACCTGGTACAGTCGGATGCCGCAAAAATGCTTGGTCTCACAGAATATATTCCTGCCTGGGTCGCTCCCGGAGCTGACTCAATGTCAATGATCGAGCGAACCTTCTTTCACCGGGATTGGATGATACCCATACTGCTGCTGGTCGGTTCCCAGATTATTCAGCGCATAGATCATTTTGGTCTCGGATATGCGCTCTACCGAATCACCTCGGACGTTGAGAAACTGCCGTTCCCAATGGCCCCGGTTGCTGCACTTGGCACCATGGCCCTTGCCGAATCATCAGAAGAGAAAAAGGCCAGCTGGAAGTGGCGGGTATTCTCAATTGGAGGGGTCATTGGCCTCGGCTTCGGGGCCGTTTATGTCCTGTTACCCATTGCCTCAGGACTAATTTTTACCGAACAGATCCGTCTGATCCCGATTCCCTGGATAGAACTTACCAGCTATACCGAAGAGATACTGCCGGCGGTAGCCACCGGACTGCAGCTTGATCTCGGTCTGGTTTTTATCGGAATGGTCCTGCCGTTCTGGGCTGTCATTGGCGGCTTGATCGGGCTTATCATTACCATCATACTTAACCCTATTCTCTATGCCCAGGGTATTCTGCACAGGTGGCATCCTGGCATGGCAACGGTTGATACGGTTTTTGCCAACAACTTTGATTTCTACATGAGCTTTGGTATCGGGCTCGGCCTGGCGATCGGCGTCATTGGCATCTGGTCGGTGGTAAGATCGTTACGTGACGCCTCAGGCGAACGCGGAACATGGAAAGACCTCTTTGAGCCTCCAGCCGGAAGGGGTGATTTTAACTTCTGGATATCAATAGCGATTTACGTCTTTTCAACGCTCGCCTATGTGGCCCTCTGTGTCTGGCTGGTACCATCATTTCCCTGGATATTCTTCCTTGCCTACGGCTTTATCTATACTCCGGTGATCTCCTATATCACCGCCCGTATGGAAGGAATCGCCGGCCAGTTTGTCAGCCTGCCCCTTGTCAGGGAGGCGAGTTTCATCGCTGGAGCCCGTTTTTTCGGCTACCAGGGCATCGAGATCTGGTACGCTCCGATTCCAATCCACAATTACGGTGAAGCAACGGTGCAGTTTCGGCAGATTGAGCTGACCGGCACCTCGATTCGCGGCATCATTAAAGCGGAAATCATCGTTTTTCCGATCGTCATGATTGCCAGCCTGCTGTTCTCCCAATTTATCTGGCGTCTGGCCCCGATACCTTCATCCAGTTATCCGTATGCCCAGGAACTCTGGCACCTGCAGGCGCTCAACACCCTGTTGATGCAGACCTCAACGCTGGAAGGAAACTCACTTTTCTATCAGGCGCTCAACGGTACGACGGTTGTCTCCGGACTCGGGTTCGGATTGCTCGCCTATTTTGTTCTCAGCCTGTTCGGCCTTCCGGTGCTGCTGATTTACGGCGTGGTCAGGGGACTCGGTCAGTCAACGCCTCATGGGCTTGTTCTCGAGGTAGCTGGTGCACTGCTTGGCAGATACTTCTTTTTGAAGCGTTACGGCCCCATGTGGCGGCAGTATGCTCCGGTTCTGCTGGCAGGTTTTTCCTGCGGCATGGGGCTCACTGGCATGTTTGCAATGGGATTTGCCCTTATTATGAAATCGCTCAACTATCTGGCTTACTGACAAAAAGGATTTATGGTGTTGATTAAATCCAGGTCAATCCGCACGTGTCCTGCCGGAACGGCCTAAATGACCAGACAATCGACCATGCGACTTACTGAACGACCATTGTTTTATTGGGTGCTCAAACGCTTCAGGGGGCTGCAGTTCGTTCTGCTTCTGATTATTTTGATCAGCTTGTTTTTCAGGGTTTATCCCCTGGAAATGCAGCGCCAGATCATCAATGTTGCCATCAATCTGAAGATGATCGATAAGCTCTACCTCTATTGCGGCCTGTACATGGGGGCGGTTCTTGTTGCAGGATTATTGAAATATCTGACCAATACAATGCAGGCGATTCTTGGAGAGAAAATTCTCGTCGGCATGCGTCAGGAAATCTATCAGCATGTTCTCCAGCTTCCGCTTCCTTTTTTCCACCGAACCCAAACCGGAACAATCATCTCTTCAGTAACAGCCGAACTCAATGCCATCTCCAACTTTCTCGGCAGCGCTCTGGCCGTGCCAATTGCAGCCTTTTTAACGTTTTTAACCTTTCTCGGCTTCATGTTCTATCTCAATCCCACACTTGGGCTGCTCAGCATGATCATCTACCCGTTCGAGTTGACGGTTATTCCCCTGCTGCAGCGCTGGTTCAACAAATACAACCGAAAAAGGGTATTGACCAACAGGCAGATTACAAGCCTGGTAAATGAATCGATTACCGGTATCCATGAAGTTCAGGGCAATGCCAGCTTTCTTCTGGAGAACAACAAACTTACCCGCCTGATAAAGCGCCTCTACAAGGTCACGGTAAGACTGTCGATAATAAAATATGGGATCAAATTCAGTAACAACCTTTTCCAGAGTATCGGTCCATTCCTGCTGTTCCTCGTGGGGGGATATCTCGCTATCAAGGGCGAATTTACCATCGGCGCCCTGGTGGCCTTTCTCTCAGCCTATGAAAAAGTCTATGATCCCTGGAAGGAGGTCATTGAATACTACCAGACATACCAGGATGCCAAGGTTCGTTATAAACAGATCATGGAACTGCTCGACCACTCACCTGACTTCCTCATCGAGGCACCGGAACGGACCCCTGTGGCGCTGCCCGGAGCAATTGAAGCGACCAATGTAAACTATAATATCTCTGAATCTATCCAGCTCATCAATGACGTTTCATTTCGACTGGAGGCCGGCAAGCACCTTGCGCTCGTCGGTTATTCAGGTTCCGGGAAATCGACCCTGAGCCTGATGGTCAGTCAGCTCCTCAAATCAAGCTCCGGTTCTTTAACAATCGGCGGTCACGAAATCAGCAAACTCAGCAAGCTTGAAATGGCCCTCAACATCAGTACTGTTGCCCAACAGCCGTTCATCTTTACCGGCACGGTCCGGGACAATCTGCTCTACTCATGCAATACACTGTTTCTCAATGGATTATTACCTGAGCTTCCCGACCGTGAGGAAATTATAGAGATGGTCAAAGAGGTCGGACTGGCTGAAGATATCATCCGCTGGGGGTTACGCTCTGTTATTACTCCAAAACGCGCCGAACCGATGATCAGCAGCTTCATGCATATGCGCCAGATCATCCAGGAGGAGTTGAGGAGCGAATTCTCTCAGGCTGTTGAATTTTATAATGCCGCAGAATTTCAGCAATACCTGCCCATAGCTAAAAATATTATTTTCGGCAGCTATGGCGGGGCATTCAGCAACAGGAAACTTCTGGGCAATAAAGAGTTCAGGCTCTTTTTAAAGGATATCGGCCTTGAGGATTCACTGACTGAGCTTGGAATTGAAATCTCATCAGCGACAATCAAGTTCCTTGGAGATTTCAGAAACGACGCCTTCTTTTTCCAGGGAAGTCCGATGAACCCCGAAACCTTTGAGAACTATGAAACGCTCACCAGGAAAGTTCAGGACGCTTCACTGAAGAAACTGAAAAAAGCAGAACGTGATCGTTTTCTCCTCCTGGCGCTGGATTTTACTCCGGGGATCCATAAGATCACCACAATTACGCCTGCCCTTGAGCTCGCTATCCTGTCGGCTCGTACAGCCTTTCTCCTTCAGGTTGCCGGTGTCGACATCGACCAGTGTGCCAACGGCAATATTCAGCTTGATATCAAACCGTACCAGGAAGCAAAGGCATCTTCACACCCCGAGTTCACACCATTCTGTGTTAACCAGTACCTCAACTCCCACTCCCTTGGCGACAACATCCTTTTCGGCACGGTCATTAACCGGGACCTCATTCGGGACAGGCTTGGCAGTGTCGCCGCAACAGAATTTGAAGAGCACGGCCTGCTCGATGATATCATGGACATCGGTCTCGATTACCATGTGGGCAGCAGAGGAGACAACTTGTCAGGTGGCCAGAAACAGAAGATCGCCCTGGCCAGAGCGCTGTTGAAAAAAAGCCCCGTGCTGATTCTCGATGAGGCAACCGCGAGTCTCGACAACCGCTCGCAGGCCCGGATACAAAAATATATCGAAACCCGCCTCAAGGGCAATACCACGGTCATCTCGGTGGTCCATCGCCTTGACTTAATTTCAGGATATGACAATATTGTAGTTATGAATGATGGTGAAATTGTCGAGTCTGGGACCTACAATGAACTGCTCGACCAAAAAGGAACACTCTATGACCTCATCAATAACAGCCGATAATTATGTTAACCAGGAGAGCTGCCGTCTGTCCTGCGATTTTACACTACTAAGGCAATCACCGATTTTTTCAGGTATCCATCACGAGGTTGTTAAGCTGTTGGCTTATCTATCAACCCGCCGTTCATTTCAACCGGGAGACTACATCATTGAGCAGGGCAAGAGAGCGCGGCAGGCGTTTATCCTGGTAAGTGGAGCGGTTGATATCACTGTCCACCATAGAGACAGCGAAATCGTCCTTCAACAGTTGAAAGGAAATTCAGTTTTTGGCGAGTTGGCCCTGCTGGCTCAGTTTGAATGGTTTATGAATGCCCGGGCAGCGAGTGCTGTCGAGGTCATCATCATTGACCAGACCGCATTTCAAAAAGTAATTGAGAAATTTCCGGAGCAGAAGGATAAACTCACTGAACGGGTGATTCAAGTTCGTGTAAACCGGCTGGAAAGCCAGACAACATTCATGCTGGACCAACTTCTCTCAGTAGGCTGGCAACCGAAAGAAATAATAATATAATGATTCTGCGTACACTAGCATTTACGACCTTTTTCCAGATTTTTCTCTTTGCATCCGTTGTATCCTCCATCGAAATACCTCATGAGATCGGTGGCTTTCGTCTCGGTGAGGATATCACTGAATATTCGGAAATCGAATATTCAAACTACCTCAAAGAGGTTGTGGTAACAGACTGGCATGGTTTCCGTAAAGGAATCATTTCCTATGGCATCTGTGCGTTCCCAGGGAGAATCGTTAGAATTTCAATGAAATATGAAGATTCAAGCGAAGATTTCTTTAATGAGCTCTTAAAAAGATACAAGAAAAAATTTGGTAAACCGTCGGTATGGGGCGGGGACGCCTTTGGTATTCTGTCAAAATGGAAATGGGTTTTTGTTGATGAGAACAACCGCACGGTTAACATGATTCTCCAGCACAATCTCAAAAACAATAACGAAAATATCGGCAACATGGTCAAACTCTATTACCCGGAACGGGAAAGAGAGGAACGGCTCTGTTTCATCGAGCAATGCGAGATAAACAAAAGTGCGGAGGAGCAGCAGAAGATTCTCGAGCGTAAGGAAATGAACTGGGACTATATGATTCCACGATAACTCAATGGTTCCTAACACTTGCGAGATCAGGCCGATCAGCTGGAACGGTATTTTTTGTTCTGCTCCCTGCCATTGGGATATCATCGTCAAGGGAAACAGTCATCTGATTATCGAACAGGCGCTGCATCCCCTTGTCGAATTTCGCTGGCACAACAAGGACCAGCCAACATCTAAACGTAATTACTCTGATTCCATCCTTTCCCGGCTCAACAGGGAAACCGATGGACAGCTGCGGACAATCAAGCCTCCTCAATTTCTCCAAGCGCTCGAGAGCCGTTTCGAGCTCAGAGCATTTTCCTTTGATGATACACCGTACCCTTCAGGTGCAGTCATCACCTGCAGGCAGTGCGGTACAGCAATCCTGTTCCAGTTTTTCAACGCTGCAGCCGGCTCAACTGAACCCCTTTTCTCTTTTTTTGAAAGCTTCACCTGCTGTCCGGAAGACACACAGGACATGTACTGGGCAATAGAGGATCTCTCATTCAAAATTCCCCCGCGCTTTACCCTCGATAGCTATTCATTCTCATTCGGCCTGACAAAATTCGCTTTTAAAAACAGGACAACCAATTTAAGATTCTGCAGACTTGCAGGCGCCTCGAAACACCTTAGCGGTAATACCTTTACAAGTTTATTTGGCAACTTTAACGGCAGCGCAAGCGATGAATGCACCGTAATCGACAGCAAGACGCTGATACTGGATATTTCTCCGTCTCTCGGAGATCGGCTCTGCAAATTCCTGAAAAGAAAAAAAATCTACCGATGGGCAAAATTTCATCACTTTACAGATCGGGACAAAATTTTGGGAATCCACATGGAGAGCCTGCACCCCCTTGATAGACAGGAGCTGGCGCTCATCGATAAAAACTATGGCTTTTTACAATAAGAAACAAAAACCTGCTGCAATGACCAGGGAACAGGCGCTGTCCTGCACGCCTGTTCATAACAACATAATTTCCTGGCAAGAAGATAGCTCAGGAACAGTACAGGTGGAGTATGTACTCGTGCTCAAGCCGTTTTTCCATTCGCTTTTTAAGCGATTTGCCCCCCAATCTGCCGATATGCCAACCAGAAAGATCCAGCTTGATGAGCTGGGAAGCTGCGTATGGAAGATGATCGATGGAAAACGCAGTACTTCCGATATCATCATCGAGTTCTCACGACAACAGAATATATCCACCCAGGAATCTGAACAGTCGATCACGACCTTTTTTCGGGAACTTGGCAAGAGAGGCCTGATCGGCCTGCGCTGAGCCGATCAGCCGCCAAGCTTCTGTTTTATTGCCTGCAGATCTGCCCAGGTGGCCTGCTTCATTTCCGGGTTTTGCTGAAGGAACGTAGGGTGGTAGGTGGGCATTACCGGAATCTCCAGTCCCGAACCGGTTTTGTAGGAATAAAAATGCCCCCGCTGCTGGGAGAGCGGCCTGGCCTGCGAGGTGAGCAGTCTTGAAGCGATAATACCCATACTGCATATCAGCTGCGGAGAGAGCAGCTCAATCTGCATTTCCAGGTAATTGCTGCAGCTCCTGATATGGTCTGAAGTCGGTTGACACATCTCTGAGATACTGCACTTGATAACGTTGGTTATGAATACCTCATCACGAGTCAAATCGATAGCCTCAATCATCCTCGCGAGCATCTGGTCCTGGTCCCTACCAAAGATATCCCCCGCTTCACCTGGTGATTGGCGGGTAACGGTCAACCAGTCACCGACGATCATCAACTTCAGTGCGACTGATCGGCTCCCCCCGGTTCCGGCCGTACTTACCTGCCTCTCAAGGTGGAGGGGACAGATCCGGCACCGGCCGATTTCCGCCTCCAGCTCCTTCATGGTAAGTGATTTTGCCTTCTGGTGAACAGCCTGTCCGGATCCTCCGGTCTTCTCAGCTTCTGGTGTTTGGGGCACCGCTGACGCGCTCACCTGACCCGGATTCCCGGCCAGTTGAGTGAGTATTTCCAGTCCCCTTTCAGCACAATCACCTGCTGGATATGCGTCTATCCCACATGATCGATGATAGCTGAGGAGTGACCTGAAGGCGCTAATGAATTCTAGTTTATTCAATTATTTATGTACAATTAAGCGTTGTCCGGCAAAGGAGGTACCGTTAACGGTGCATAGCTCAATAATACCCGTAATGGTTCAGCCTGCAATAATTTTCATTTTATCGCACAGTGCTGCCGCTGTTATACCGTGATTGCTGAGACAACAGGGAAGAGAATCTTTTTTTGGCAGCCTATAGAAAAACACAGGACATTTCCCCCATTTGTGGTATAACGAAATGGACATATACACTATTTATGGAAATGTATTTTCTTCCTGCCCGGAGGTGGTTACCATGGAAAAAGTAGAATTCAGTTCAATAAGGAAAAAATTAGGAAAGACTCAAAAGCAGCTTGCAGCCTTGCTTGGTATGTCGCTGAAAACCATTCACAGCTACGAGCAGGGCTGGCGCTCAATCCCGGCTCACATCGAACGGCAGCTCTTCTTCCTGCTGATCAACCAGAGAAAAAAGCAGAATGAATTAGCCCCCTGCTGGGAGCAGAAAGAGTGCGACCAGAAAGAGGAGTGTCCCGCATGGGAATTTCAGAGCGGCCATCTCTGCTGGTTTCTCTGCGGTACCTTGTGTGAATGCACAAGTGAATCGTCTTATAAGGAAAAAATCAAGGTATGCCGATCATGTAAAATATTTAAGTCATTAGTAGCATAGTTATTACCTTTCCTGTGATGTATAAAGGAGCAGGAAAAGAGCTCATCGGTTAAGCACCCTACAAAAGTTTTTCTGCCTTATGGTGGCAGAAAACTTTTGCTGAAGGTACGTATACAAACATTTTAAAAGTTCCGATTTATTCGGGTTACGTTTAACAAGGTACAAAGGTAACCGTCATGCCTATCTACGAATTCAGCTGCAACGAATGCGGAGAAAATTTCGAACAGATCCTTTCATCCTCTGATATATCGTCAGTAACGTGCAGTAAATGTAATAGCTGGGATATAAGAAAGATGATCTCCTCAGGCAGTTTCAGACTCGGAAACAACAGCGGATCACTGGGGTCCGGACCTCCTTCTGGTCCGCCCTGCGGAAAATCCGGTTTTTCCTGAGCATCTTGAATTTCAGCCCGGTCTGGGCTGAACAAACGCAGTCAAACCGAACCGACCGTACCATGGAGATCGGTAAGTTCTCCGTTCAGTGCGCCTATCTCTATGCAATTAATGGAAGTAAAAGGCTGGTTAATTCTTCGAGGTTGTTTTCTGAGGTTTTGAAAAGTCAAATACTCGTTCATTTTTCTTGAGCATGCCGTATTTTTCCCGGGCAATTTGCTCGAGATAGGCCGTATCGTTTTTGAGCCTGTCAATTTCTGCCCGCAGCTCCTCGTTGATTACCGTCAGTTCCCTGGTCTGTTCCTCAAGTTCAAAGGCCTGGTTCCTCAACTTCAGCAGGCTGTAAACCCCTGTGCCGGGTGCAAACATAATCCAGAGAATCGAGAAAACAACCAGACCAAGAGTAATTTTTAACAGTCGATTTTGCTGGAGCGGGGTAAGTGACTTCTTCGGTTTTTTTTTCACGCGCGTATCCACGAAATGGTGTAAACCTTCTTCTGGTCAAATGTACCTGTTGTTATGATCTACTTCAACCCCGTTTAGGAATCAACCTGAAAAGAATGAGCCACACCATGTCCGACAAAAAAACTGTTCTTGTAAGCAGCTGCCTGGCCGGCCTCTGCAGCCGATACGACGGCCAGGTGATAACCAGTGCCAGCTGTATAAAGCGCATCGAATCGACGACCTGGATACCTGTCTGTCCTGAGCAGCTCGGCGGCCTGCCAACCCCCCGTGCACCTGCTGTGATCATCGGCGGAGAGGGCGTTGATGTATTACGCGGCAGGGCAAGGGTGATATGCAAAGACGGCACAGACGTTACCGATTCTTTTGTCAAAGGTGCCTTTCAGGTACTGGAGATCGCCCGCAGACAAAAAATATCGAACGTCTTGCTCAAGGCACGCAGTCCCTCCTGCGGTGTCAGCAAACAGGGGGTCACCGCGGCACTGCTCCTCGAACACGGGATTGAACTGGAGGAATTTGACTGATTCATCAGCATTTCAGCTGATTCGATCAAGGAATACGCATAATCATCAGAATAACAATACCCGCTTCATAAAGCAGGTAAAGCGGGCCTCCCATCAGCAGCATATTGACAATATCTGGAGTTGGCGTCAGTAAGGCGGCGACAATTGCGATCAGCAGCAGGGCGT
Source organism: uncultured delta proteobacterium (assembly GCA_963710015.1). Lineage (GTDB taxonomy): Bacteria > Desulfobacterota > Desulfobulbia > Desulfobulbales > Desulfocapsaceae > MADRE3. The sequence goes on from CAVPYP010000022.1 coordinate 43,675, forward strand.
AACGCCGGTGGCGTGAAAAAAAACTGCGGGTTACCAGTCCGATCTTGGCCACAAAGACCATCATGATGGGCAATTCAAAAATCAGCCCGAAGGCGAGAATGAAGACCGTTACAAAGTTAACAAATTTGCCGACAGATATTACCGGTTTCAGCTCTTCTGAGCCAAACCCCAACAAAAAATTAATGCCGAACGGCAGGGTTATAAAATAACAGAAGAGGGTCCCGGCATAAAAGAGTAGACAGGTGAAGAAGGTGAAAAGGACAAGCTGCATGCGGGTCACCTTGAACGGCTTGCCTATTGCCTTCAAAAAAACCGCCATAATCCAGGGCATCAGTCCATACAGGGCTCCGAACAGCGCCAGTTTCACATGGGCGAGGAACGGTCCTGCAACGGAAAAAAAATAGAGCTTTTCAGCAAGATGCCCCTGCACGATCTCAAGAAGCTGCGGCGAGAGGAAAAAGACCAGCACTGTTGAAACAATGATAGTGAGAAAGAGTGCCCGGATCGATTTTCTCAATTCGTTCAGGAAAACCACAAGCGCTGGTGGTGATTCAATCATATCAGACTATAGTATCAGACATGAAGACGGCTGGCTGCACCATTCTCGTCTTCAGGGAAAATGCACACACGAGAAAATATCAGATGCGCAGCTGAAAAGCAATTTGATAGAGGTTGCGTTCATAATAAAGCCGTGATAAACAATGATTGCAAACTATTACTGACCTTTTAACCTATAAACTCCATAAGACACTATCATGTTAGAACTACGATTCATCCGGGAAAATATCGATCTCGTCAAGACAAAAACGGCAAAAAGGGGACTGGAGACGGAGATGCTCGATCGGTTCATGGAGGTTGATGCAGCCCGACTCTCCATCCTTGGTGAAGTAGAGGCTTTGAAAAACCGACGCAACACCGTATCAAAAGAGATCGCACTGCTAAAAAAAGCAGGCGAAAATGACCAGGCAGCCCCCCTCATCAAAGAGATGAAAGAGGCCAACCAGCGGATCAAAGATCTTGATGATCAGCTGAGCGGCGTAATGGCTGAGCTGCACGGAATCGTCATGACCATTCCAAACCTCTGTGACGATTCGGTTCCTGAAGGCCAGGATGACAGTGACAACATCGAAGTAAAAACCTGGGGCGAAAAGCCTTCCTTCAATTTTAACCCGCAGCCTCACTGGGACCTGGGAAATGACCTGGGTATTCTTGATTTTGAGCGGGCGGCAAAGCTCTCAGGCGCTCGTTTTTCAATACTCTCCGGTTTGGCCGCCAGAATGGAACGGGCGCTCGTTAATTTTATGCTCGACCTGCAAACGGAAATCCACGGCTATAAGGAAGTATTGCCGCCATTTCTGGTCAACACCCCGACAATGACAGCAACCGGCCAGCTCCCTAAATTTGAAGAAGACCTTTTCAAGATAAAAGATTGGGATCTCTATCTCATTCCCACAGCTGAGGTACCGGTAACAAACATTCACCGGGACGAAACAGTCGAAGAGCGTGACCTGCCGATCAAGTATACCGCCTTTACGCCCTGCTTTCGTTCCGAAGCCGGATCCTACGGCCGCGACACCAGGGGATTGATCCGACAGCACCAGTTCAACAAGGTCGAGCTGGTAAAGTTTACAACGCCGGAGCAATCATTTGACGAGCTCGAATCGCTGCTTGAAGATGCCGAGAAGGTACTTCAGCTGCTCAACCTGCACTACCGGGTTGTAACCCTCTGTTCAGGAGATCTTGGTTTTTCAGCCACGAAAACCTATGACATCGAAGTGTGGCTTCCGGGTCAGGATGCCTACCGAGAGATTTCCTCCTGCTCCAACTTTCTTGATTTTCAGGCCCGCAGAGGTTCAATCCGCTATCGTCCGGAAGGAGAAAAAAAGAGTAAACTGGTCCACACCCTGAACGGCTCCGGGCTTGCCGTCGGCAGGACACTGCTCGCCATCATGGAGAATTATCAACAGCAAGATGGTACGATCGCTGTCCCTGAGGTGCTAAAGCCCTATTTTGAAAGCAGGATACCTGCCCCTTAGTTTTTCAGCAACCAGCTGAGGCCGCATTTCCGGTACTATCAATGAATGACTATACAAATTGAGGAGAAAACAGGTGCGAGCCACAAACAGATTATGTTTCGATTGTTTTCTTTACCTTTCGTTTCTACTGGCTGTTCTGGTCGTACAGCCGTCAATCGGTTCTGCTCAGAATAAACCAGAAGCATCTCCAGCTCAATCCAGCCAGACAGCGGCTCTTATGGCCGGACTCAGTGATGAGCAGGTTCGGCAGATGCTGATCGCCGAGCTTCAAAGCGATGCTATGGAAGATCAGTATACCCAGCAGGAAAAAATGGCAGGCCCGGCTGCAATTTTTCACCGGCTGCTGAATAAATTCAGCGGTGAACATGATGACAACGAAGAGCAGTTCAGAAAACTCTGGAGCGGCATCCCGAACGTCATTCCCGACCTGCATAAGGTCTTTTTAACCTTGTGACCGTTTGGAACGATGCAGGGGGCCCTGCTCAATGTTATCTGGGTAATATGTTTCATCTCCATGGGATTTCTGATCGAGTATATCATCAGGAGAGTTTTTATAGAAAAACTCTTTCTTGCCATATCTGAGAATGAAACCCTGAAGATGAGTAATGCAGAGAAGTTCACGGCGACAATTGCACGAGTTCTGCCGGACGTTCTCGGAATCATTATCTTCGCCTCTGCAGCCTATATCTCCTTTTATATCTTCATCTGGACCGATTCACCGTTCGTTCAACTCTTTTTTCTGGCAACCGTCATCGCTGTTACTGTCATCAGGCTGGTTGCTGTCTGCTCTAAAATTATCTTTTCCCCAACAATTGCTTCATTCAGAATTTTGCCCATGCAGTCGGATGATGCCCGGACAAGTAATAAACTGGTGATCTTGACAATATCATACTTCGTCGTGGTTCTGATGTTTGTCGTGGTACTCAAAAAACTCGGCGCAACATTTGAGACCACCCGTCTTCTGCAGTTATTTTTCGCCACACTCCTGCTTCTCATCACCTTTATCGCGGTAATCGTGAACAGGAACAAGGTCAAACAATATATCCTTGACGGCGGGGAGGCCAAGGATCAGAGCCTCACCTGGGGACGTAAGCAATTTGCGGAAATCTGGCATATCCTGGCTCCTGTCTATCTCTTTATCCTCTGGCTGCTGCTGGTCGACAATCTTGCTGATACCGACACCAGAAACAGCGGAGCATTCATCCTCAGTTTTTTTGTTGTTCCCATCTGGATGATTGCTGACAAAATTGTACAGTGGGTGATCAGATACGCCCTGTCCATTCTGAAAATCCACCAGGAACAGTATGTTGACAAGGAATTACCAACCAAGGAAGACCTTATCGAGCGCCAAAAGGGCCGGGAATTATACGTTAAGGTCAAGGGGCTGGCCCGTATCGGTGTCGTTGCTGCCCTCTTTATCTGGGTGGCCAACCTCTGGAATATCCATATCCCTTTCTTTTCGGGACTCGCGGCTGTGGCCCTTGATGCCCTGGTCATCATGACGCTTGCCCTCTTTTTCTGGCAGTTTATCAGTAACTGGATCGAACGGAAAATTGAAGAGTCACTGCCCGAAGAAGAGGAAGAAGAAAGCCATGATGACGAATGGGGGGGAGCCGCCTCCCGTGGTCGTGCCTACACCCTGCTGCCGATGATTCGTAAATTTATCGGCTCGGTCCTGGTGATCATGGTCACCATGACCATCCTCTCCTCCATGGGCGTCGATATCGGTCCGCTGCTTGCCGGCGCCGGGGTCGTTGGTCTTGCCATCGGCTTTGGAGCCCAGAAACTGGTCTCAGACATGTTTTCTGGGTTTTTCTACCTGCTTGATGACGCCTTCCGGGTTGGTGAATACCTCACGGCCGGAAATGTCTCGGGAACGGTTGAATCAATCACCCTGCGCAATATCATGCTCAGGCATCATCGGGGTATGCTGCAGATTGTCCCGCACAGTGAGCTTGGTGCAATTACCAACTTCATGCGGGGGGGGATTACCGTCAAGTTCAACCTTGATTTTCCGTATGACGCACCGATCGACAAGATCAGGAGAATCATTAAAAAAGTTGGGCAGAAAATGCTTGATGACGAGACCTATGGCAAAGATTTTATTCGCCCGGTCAAGTCCCAGGGTGTTCGTGAAATCACCAATTCGGTTATGACCATCAGGGTTAAATTTACCGCCCAGCCCGGAACCCATTTTGTCATTCGCAGAGAGGCGTACCGCTTGATAACAGAAGCCCTTAACGCCCAGGGAATCTATTTCGCGCATCGCAAGGTAATTGTAGATCTCCCTGAAATTGATGATTTAAAAGAAGGGGAGAATCTGCAGAAACAAATTGCCCATGCCGCGGGAGCAGCCGCTCAGCGGGTCATTGAGGAAGAAGAAGCCATCCTGCCGGCGAAACCGTCAGATAATTAAGCGCTGACAGACCTCGTCACGGTGAGACTTGAGCACATCCTTATCCACGTCAGGCCTCACCTTTTAAGGCTTTCGACCAGTTTGTCTTAAATAGACGCCGGTGAGATACTCTTTTTCAGGAACAAATTAACCAGAATCGGGCTACCTTGAGTACCAGGAAACAATTGACCTTAGCTCACCACTGTCAGTAAACGACCACGCCTAAAACGGGTGGCTTTACTTCCCGGCATAGCCGGCGGTTTTACTCGTTCATGGTAAAACCACTGTGAATAATAAAGCCATTACGTCTAAGGTTCCAGCCTAATTCTGTACCGTACCGGCAGCAAAGTGATAATACCTGTTCAGATCAGCGATTCCCTGCTCCTGGCCCTGATACTTATTAAACTCCTCCTGAAACCAGTCATAAACATCCCAGAAATTATCTTCGGAGCGATTGATGCCATACTTGTCGAGCCTGACCAGGTCTTCTTCACTGTCAGTGTAGTTGTCAAGAATATCGAAAAAATCTGGAAGATCTGGTGCTTCAACAATAAAGAAGTAGTTCGGGTACGTACCGATAAGCCCTTCGAGGAAATCTGCCCGATCCTTGCTGGGATCAAGGTTAACAGCTTCATCGAAAAGGACCCGTACATTATTGTGCCAGCGATCGACCACCACTGAGACCAGCTTGTCATCTTCCCCGGGGATATTTGTGATTCTTACCCAGGCCACATTGGCGTTGTGAGATGCAACGTGGCGGAAAAACGATACCCCTGGCGCTGAGACAGCGACAAATGCCTGAATTATGTCTTCTACATCTTCATATTTTTCTGGTAATCCAGGGTATGAGACACCAGCTGGTAAATAATTCTGGTCAAAATCTATTCCTTCCACCACAATCTGATTCTTCACAACATCTTCAATCAGCTCTCTCTTCGGCTCATCGGTCGTAAATTTCTTGCCAGCGGGTATCTGGGCTGGGGTGTAGTGAAGTTTCTTAAGATCAGTGCCCAGGTACCAGAATGCTATCATCTCCCGGCGCTTCTCCTCTGGCATGAAATCGAGAAAATAACTTTCTCCTTCAATTCGCAGAGCATCCATATAGAGCCGGGTTGCAAGCTGATGCCCGGCGGTGCCATAGATATCAAATCCGGCAACAAGAGAGTAGTAGATACGCTCAAGAAGCGGAAAATCAACAACCCACATGGTTTTTGGCAACCCGCCAAGTACTCCGCGGTGAACGGAAGCGCTGTCAAAATGCCTGAAAACAGTCAGTACAGGATCATCATCCGGTCGACTTCCCTTCCATAAAACCTTTGTGTCAAGGCCTTCAGGATATATAGCACCGTAAAATTGTTGGCGTGCCTTATAATAGTCAATAGCCCAGGCATAATGTTTGTTTTTAATCAGAGAGTCGTACAACGTATAATCACTGCCGTTTTCCCCAGGCAGCCTGAGAATCTCGTTGTTAAGCTTCAAAAACCCGGGAAACTTCACTGCCAGGTCATGATCGGGATCCATAAACATCAGCCAGAAGTGATCATCGATCACGTTCAATGCCACCTGTCCTTTGCATACAGGCCCCCGTATGAACGTCATGATTATATAGCGAGCATTATCAAGGAGCCACTGGTAACGAGAGCGTGCCGGAATCTGCTCGAAGGTCTCAAAGGGGTTTGCACTCATTTTACTGTCATATCCGACCAGGTGAGGTGTCGTCTTCCACACAGGTTTGAGAAACAGTTCATGAGTCCGTTTATACTGGTCTTCACCCATCGGGAAGACCATGTGTGTCTTATAGACGATCGTTGAGTAAATTTTCCTGAAACGATAGTAAAATTTTTCGCTTTCAGGGTCGTCATAGGGCCTGACCGTGGCAATGATGTCTATATCTTTTCCCGGCCCGGTCCTGGAGCGGACAATTTCATAGAATTCATTCGTCCCCGTTTCAAAGGTTATATGAGCGAGAAACAGGTGTTCATAGAGATAGCGGGCAGTCATCTGATATTTAGGGTCGCCATTATTCAGCAACGTCTCCCACTTTTTGACCATCATCTGATCTTTGTCAGGCACTGCTTCAAGTGCTTCCTGCTGCTGGGGTGACGGGCCGTGTGCCCCCTGGCTGAGCCATCCGGCAACCATGTTGAATTCTTCCTGCTTGAGCGGAGGGAAGCCAAATGGCATGCCGCGGTTCGGGTGTTTTTTGAGATATTTCTGGAGCTCACTGGTGGATTGGGCACAGGTCAGATCGCTTGCTTCCGAATAGTAGTCACCAGACACGTCGGGAGAGAGACGTTTATGGTCAAGAAGCATGAACAAAAGAGATTCGGTATACTCCTGCGATCCTTCCTGCGTGACACTGAAGAAACCTTTTTCACGCCACTCGGCGGCAGAGTGCGCATCAATCAGCAGGCGACTCGGGTCCATGGTCTTGAGACGCCCGGCATTATATATCTGTTCTTTACTGGCCCCTCTGTCCAGGCCATCCCAGGAACTCAGCTTCAGCTGACAAGGAGAATTGTAGCAGGAGTGGCAGACAACACAGCGCTTAACAAGAATCGGTTCCACATCTGCGAGGTAATCCAACGATCTGGTCGGAGGCTCGAACTGGTAGGCCGGATTCTGCGGCGGCGGGGGAGTCGCACAACCAGACAACAACAGTAAAAGGGTGACAATGCCTAGTAGAAGTCCCATTTCATCTCCATGAATTTATAGTGCAGCCTGAGGCTGTAGTCATAATGTATTGTCATCGTCAATGGTAGTGCGGAAATATCGAAAAAAACCAACGGAGGTAACCACCAATGCTGACAGATTCCCAACCGAATTCTTTTCGCCCACCTGTCACCATTTTCTCAGACAGCTGATATGAGTAACAGACCAGCCGGAAGCGCGAGTCATTGGTTCCTCGCCAGCCGGAAGATTGACATGCGCCGCACGTGGCGAACCAGGCAGTCAGTTTCTCTGTCCGCCAAATAAGCCGGTGGTTTTACAGATGCATAGTAAAACCACCGCGATGAGTATAAATAAGGCTCTTCCGGTAAACGAGTACCCCAATGCTGTATCATCATTCAGGTGTCCATCAAATTGGTTTTGCTCGCCGCTTGGCATACTTCTTTTGCTGGTCCAAACCAGGTATCAAGAAAAAGACACCCGACGATGCCGACCCTGTGGGTTACCTTGCGCTGCTCGCCAGTGGCGGGACGCCAAAAACTCGCTTACGCTCAGACAGGTTTGGCATCTTGTTCCACCACCGGCTCAGCTGCTCAGCGGCACCGAATGGGGAACAGCACGCGTGCGCATACCTGTCCAGGTACGCGATATCCGGATGATCCATAAATAATTCAATAAGCTACTGGACAGAATAGCCGCGACCGGTGAGACAGGCGCCATACGCCTTCTCATATTTCTGCATTGCTTGTTGCTTTTGTGCCTCAGTCTGGCTGGCAATACTTTGCTGGGTTTGTGCATCTCTGCGCTGCCGGGCAACGCCTCCGATTCCACCGGCTGTGGCCCCGATGGCAGCGCCTTTGCCGGCATCTCCTGCAATAGCACCGATCGCTACGCCAGCAACGGCTCCCCGGGCAGCACCTCGTACAACCTTGCCATCATTCCCAGTGCTTTGAGGCGCAGTGCTGCTAACGAGCTGACTTGGATCTATCCCTGTTTCTTTAATCGCCCACTGATGACATTCTCCCTTGTCCTGAGACTGTTGTGTCTCACTTTGTCCCTTACTCGGATAAATAGCGAGCTGTGCCCATGAGGTAACAGAGCAGAAGAGAACAAGTTGGATAATTACGAAAACAGAGCTACAATGATAATAGATTTTTTTCATGGAGTTTCTCTCTTTTTGTTTGAATAACGTCTGAACTTAAACCGTTCACCTGCGGCAGGACGAGTCACTGCCATGGACTGTGTTTTATAAACGAATGAGAAAACCAACCGTGAGTGCGCTCCCAGCCCAGGAGAACTGAACCCCGACATTCTTATAATCCAGATCACTATACAATTGCAACAGCGGAAACAGCCCGTTATCATAGAGCTCCATACTGTCATAGCCATACAGAATGCCCAGGCGATAGCCGATCTCAATAGAGATAATATCAATGTTGGTACGATACACATCACGCGGAATACCGCCCCCCAGGTACGATCGTCTAAGTGAATTTTGAAACGTGCCTCCATAAAAACCGCGATAGGTTATTGCCAAGAGATTGTGCGTTGTCTGATAATCGTCACTGTTATCGATAAAGTGATGCGACCACATACCCAGATAGATCGTGTCCTGGGCTGGTTGACCAACCACAAAATCACGAAATGCTCCCATCCAGGCGTCTCATCTTCTTGAGATCAATGCCCCATCCTGCTCTAGGGCGACTGCATCTGAAGCAACGAAAAAACATCCAGAGATAAAAAATACCGCCAGAAGCACTGATGAAAGCACTACCTGTTTGCCAATACGCTTCAGACCGGCTGATCCTGTCCTGTCTTTTTTGTTCGCCATTCCACCGCCAGTAAAGGCCTCACCAGTCTAAAAAATAATCGGAAGATAACAGACAATTAGCGATGAAAGGTGTGCTGTGATGAACCAATTGCTAGCCAGCGATCCCAGCACTCCCTTCGAGCACGGCAGGTAAGGTCTCTTCCTTGTCAGCAGGTAAAGATGTCTTCAGAACTTTAAACGTTCTGCCGTGCCTGATCAGCCCGGTACGATATCACCTGTCAGACTCATCTTCGAACCTGATGCGTAATTCTATTTCATCAATGTTTTCAGTGAGCTTCAGGCTCTCCACATATCCCTTGACAGTGCCTGCCAGTGATTCCTGTATAAAGGATTTAAGTACTATTTTCCGGCCATTGACGAGCAATGCTGTCCTCTCCTTTTTCTTCTGTTTTTGCTGAAGAAAGCGTTTTTCAATAAAGAGGGCGATTTCTTCCGCCTCATCGAGTCGAAACACATAATCTGCTGTAATCTGCAGATCCGTTGCAACAGCCAGAACCCCATGCACTTCCTTTCGGAGCTGCTGATCAGGGTTTCGAACAACTTCGATCTTGGCAATATGTCTGGCTTGTTTGAACCCCTCGGCAATAATAATATCGACGTCAGGGAAATAGCGATGGGCAAGTGTGGTCAGCGACAAATCCTTCTGTTTTGTCTGCAGTACCATCTGGTCCGGTGCGACAATCATTACCGAGTCCGCTCCAGCTTGTTTATGCTTGAAGGTATCGGTATCGGGTGTATCAAATTCAATATTTTTTTCACTGCTCGATTTGATAACCGCCACCCGATATCCCATCTGTTTGAGAGAGGCGACCACACCGGTAGCCAGGGTCGTTTTACCACTGTCATGCCAACCGATGAATGATACGATTGCAGTCATTTATATCCCTCAACGTTTAATTACCGGTTAAACGAGTAAACTCGCCCGGTTCTTCCTCAATAGTATCCTAACGAGCCTGCCTTCAATGTCAACCAGCCGCTCGCGGCCTTCGCCAAGAGCGTCATGCGCTGGTTCCAGCTCACCGTGCAAAGGGACCGGTAAGATCTGTTGGCGTTAATTTGATATCCGATGATAAAAGACTTGCTCTGTCGAACTTGATAGTTATGTTAATATCTGCCATTTTACTCAACTGCTCTCACCTTGTAAATTCAACATATTAAATACAACATGACCACCGAAGCATCAATTATATCCCCTACGGTAATTATAACTCCTGAAGGAAGAGAGGAAACCGAGGAACATGTTGCCATCGAGACACCTTATATAATTTCCCTCAATGAAATAGAAATTGGCGCGTCCATGGTTTTGCCGACCGGCCTTGAAGAATTTGGCGTCGGCTTTCTGTTCGGACAGGGATACATCCAGCACCCCGGTGAAGTCAAGGAGGTCATTGTCTGTCCTGAGGGCAGGATATCCGTTTATGCTGATGTGGAAAGTATGGAGCCCAAGGATGTCATTATTACGTCGGGGTGCGGAGGAACCGGGAAAATCTCCAGGGAGATGCTGGAGGGACACATCGAAGAGCCCCTTGAGATGTCGATGTCATTTACTGAGATACGGCAATTTATCCGCCAGGTCCTTCAAGCCTCACCCCTTGGCCCCCTGACGCATTGCGTTCACGGCTGCGGCCTGTGGGCCGACGGCCGGCTGCAGGCATTTTTTGAGGATGTGGGGCGGCATAATGCCGTTGATAAGATTATGGGTGCCATCCTTCTCGGCAGGGCATCGCCGCGGGCGGCAATTTATACAACCGGCAGACTTACCTCTGATATGGTCCTGAAATGTGCGCGGATGAGAATTCCTGTGGTCATGTCGCGCACCGCCCCCTCATCTCTCGGACTGGCCATCGCGGCCAGAGCCGGACTGACGCTTGCCGCCTACTCCCGGCCGGAAAGGGTCAATATCTTTCACGGCCCGGAGCGTATCACCTACTCCTAGGATTCAGCTATCCCCTGCCTTTTTTCTGGGCTTCAATACCGAGCTCTATCAGACGTTCAAGAACGCGGGGATAATCAAGACCAAAGGCATTTGCCGCCTGTGGAAAGAGACTTGTTTCGGTCATTCCAGGAATGGTGTTCGTCTCCAGGATGTAGAGTGCGTTATCCTCATCAATAATTATGTCGGTACGGGAGTATCCTGAGAGCTGGAGAACCTTGTGAGCGGCAACGCCATATCGCTGAGCAGCCAGGGCAAGATCGGGATCAATTTGAGCAGGACAGATCTCTGTTGAGGCTCCGGGCAGGTACTTGGCGTTATAATCAAAGAACTCATATTCTTCGCCAGGTATGATTTCTATGACCGGCAGAGCAACCGGGTCATCATTACCCAGGACTGATACCGTGATTTCCCGTCCTTTAATAAACTGCTCCACCATTACCCGATGGTCATTTTTCAAGGCCTGCTCAATACCGCTGGCCACCTGCGCTTCAGTCCTGGCAATGGTGAGCCCGAGACTTGAGCCATCCCGAACCGGCTTAATCACCAGCGGCAGTCCAAACCGGTCTATCAATTCTGCACATCGGGCATCATCAGCCTGATTTACGATGCACCAGTCTGCTACCGGGATATCGACCGTGCGGTATAACACCTTGGCCAGATTTTTGTCCATCGCCACGGCACTGCCGAGAATACCTGAGCCCTGATAGGGGATATCAAGCAGATCGAGCATACCCTGGACTGAGCCATCCTCGCCGAACAGACCATGCAGGAGGATAAAGGCAAAATCAATCTCCTTACTGTCGCGCGCAAGGAGCTCAAGATCATATGCTGGATCGTACCGCTTTATCAGATATTTGTCAGGGTCGAGCGCCTTCTCAAAAATTGCCGCACCACTCAGGGAGACTTCACGTTCCCCTGATTTGCCGCCAGCCAGCAAAGCCACACACAGTTTCTTGTTCTCTGTCACGATATCACCCTTAATCTGCTGTAATTGATACATTGATGTTGCACAATCAGAGCCGACCCCCCCTGCCTCAAGTTCAATTCTGCCTGCGCGATTCTCGCCAAAACATTTATTGATTCAAACTAAAACGAAAATCAGCTGTCTGCAACAGCTTCTCTCAACGCGAACATAAATAACTGTGTAGACAAGCAGCCGCAAAAAGCTGTATCAGTAAGATATCTATCTGTTTTTTGTGCCGATAGAGCCTATAAACGCGATGAATATTTCTTACCTTCTTTGCAGAATTATGTGCGCCTCAGCGGAAGGCCAGCAGAAAAATTATTTGACATGCAGGCTTTATCGTTTTATATAGATCGTTTGTCGCTAAGAAATACGGCTCTTTTTTTGAGCCGTTTGTTAATAAAGCTGAACTATACGAAAAACGGAGATTCAGATGATAGAAGTTGAAGTCCGAGGTGATCTCGAATTTGCCATCAGGCAGTTGAAAAAAAAGCTTCAGATTGATGGAATCAAAAGAGAATTGAAGCGCCGTGAGTATTACGAGAAACCAAGTGTGAAGAAACGCCGCAAGCAGGCTGAAGCACGCCGTAAACTCCGCAAGTTCAACCGCATGAAAAAAGCAATGTGATTCGTAGCAGTAGGTGACTGAAGCCCCGCTGCACCTGCCGGGGCTTTCCACTCTTCTCTTTGCCGATCATAAAACGATAGATACGTTACCACTCCCCACATCGTTCACCTCTCTTCTGGAGATTTTTCTCCATCAACTTGCCTCCGAAAGACGTCTTTCAGATAACAGCCTTGTGGCCTACGAGGCCGACATTAAGCTTTTCCTGCGATTTATTCACAATAAAAATATTGATAATTTCAGCGATATATCTCTGGATATTATTCACCAGTTCCTGGCCGCTTCCAAGAAACGCAAGGTCTCAAACCGAAGCAATGCGCGAAGAATCTCCTCTCTGAACAGCTTTTTCACCTTCCTGACACTGCACAAACATATCCCGGGCAATCCGTTTTCAACGGTAGATCTTCCCAAAAGTGGCAGAATTCTGCCCAAAGCACTCTCCATTAAAGAGGTAAACCGGCTGCTGGCTGCACCCCAGCAAAGCGACCCGCTGGCGATCAGAAATCATGCCATGCTGCTGCTGCTCTATTCCACGGGGTTACGGGTATCTGAGTTGGTATTGCTGCCCATGAACAGCTGCAATCTCTCGGCGGGATTTCTCCGTGTTCTCGGCAAGGGAAATAAAGAACGGCTGGTTCCTTTCGGAGACGTTGCCAGGAAAGCCGTCGAATCCTATATGGACTATTCCCGTCCTGCTATCCTTAAGGACAGAAAAAGCAGTTCTCTTTTCGTAACCGGCAGAGCAAAAGCGATGACAAGGATGCGCTTCTGGCAGATTATTTCCCAAACAGCCAGGGCTTCCGGTATTAAGGCCCCCATTTCACCCCATATGCTGCGCCACTCGTTTGCCACCCATCTTCTGGCAAATGGTGCTGATTTGCGAGCTGTGCAGCTCATGCTTGGACATGCAGACATTGCCACCACACAGATCTATACCCACATCGACCAGGATCGTCTGAAATCTATTCATCGCTCTTTTCACCCAAGGGGATAAAAGACGGCTGTCCGCTCTGCCCTGTTGTCCAGATATTGTTGGCTATAATCCCGTCTAATGGCTATATTCTCTCGTCATAACAGGTAAAAACATCTCAGGACTGGCAGAAGGGCAAAACCAGATGCGCGTAATTACAACCCACACCAATGCCGACTTCGACGGCATGGCGTCCATGATAGCCGCTCAGAAGCTTTATCCGGATGCGCTGCTGGTCTTTCCCGGCTCCCAGGAGAAGACTCTGCGGGATTTCATCTCCCAGACCCTTCTCTACCAGTATGATTTCCTCAAGGCAAAGCAGGTTATCCTCAGCAAAGTTACGACACTTATCATCGTCGACACCCGCTCATCGAATCGTATCGGCACATTAAAAACCTGCCTGCAAAACCCCGGCATTGAGGTGCATTTATATGACCATCATCCAAAGGTCGACGGCGACCTCCGGGGAAATCTTGAGGTCATTCGCGATGTCGGCTCCACCATGACCCTGCTCACGGAGGTTCTTCAACAGAAGAATATCGAAATAACTGAAGAAGAAGCGACAATTTTCAGCCTCGGCATCTTTGAGGATACCGGATCACTGACACACTTGACCACGACTCCGGACGACATGCGGGCGGCGGCCTGGCTTCTAGAAAAAGGTGCCAAGCTGGATATCATCTCTCAGTTCATCAGCCATGACCTGACCTCACACCAGGTAACATACCTTAATGAATTGATGAAAGGTGCAAACCGTATAACCATCCAGGAAATATCGGTGGTTATCGCGACCCTCTCACTGCCGAACTATGTCGATGATTTTTCACTCATTGTCAAACGACTGATGACCATGGAAAATCTTGATACCCTGTTCACCCTGGTTTCCATGGGCGGCAGAACATATTTAATTGCCCGCAGCAGAATACCCGATGTTAACGTTGGGGCCATAGCCCGTGATTTCGGCGGCGGCGGGCACTCTACGGCAGCCTCGGCGACCATGAAGGAGATGACAATCATTGAGGCGCACGAGCGGCTGATCCGGAGCCTCCATCGCCATATCAGACCCCAGGCAATTGCCCGTGAAATGATGGCTTCCCCGGCCATAACCGTTCCCGAGAACGCTTCAATTTTCAATGCCCATGCCCTGATGACCCGTTATAACATCAACACCATGCCTGTCGTTCCCGGAGCACCCACCAGCGGTGATGGGAAATTTAAGACTCCGCTTATCAGCGGCATTATATCCCGCCAGATGGTTGAGCGCGCTATCAGCCATGAACTGGGCAATCTGCCGGTCCAAGAATATATGACCAGTGATGTCGAAGTGCTGTCACTGAATGCAACACTTGCCGACATTCAGGAGTTGATTATCGAGCATCGTCAGAGACTTATTCCCATCGTTCATGACCGGGAACTCAAAGGAATCATCACCCGCACCGACCTGCTCAACCGGTTGGTGAACGATCCTTCCAATTTACCGAAGAACCTCCTTCATGAGTCGGAATATCCCTCCATGGAACGAAGCCGTAATCTCAACGATCTAATGGTCAGCTGCTTGAGCCGTGAGGTAATCGCTCTGCTGCAGGTTGTCGGAGAGGTAGCCGAAACGTTTACATTCAATGCCTTTGTCGTCGGAGGATTTGTCCGGGATCTGCTCTTGAAAAAGGCCAATATGGACCTTGACATCGTCGTGGAAGGAGACGGGATCAGTTTTGCAAAAAAACTTGGGGAGCGGCTCGGAGGCAGAGTAAGGACTCACGAACGATTCAGGACGGCTATGGTCCTCCTGCCGAACGGCTTGAAACTTGACGTGGCAACCGCACGGCTTGAATATTATGAGTATCCCGCAGCACTGCCAACGGTCGAGCTGTCTTCTATCAAGCTGGATCTCTATCGCCGGGACTTTACCGTCAACGCCATGGCCGTACAACTGAATCCTGAGCACTTTGGCAAGCTTCTCGACTTCTTTAACAGTCAGAATGACCTGAAGCAACGCGCCATCAAGGTTCTTCATAACCTCAGTTTCGTTGACGACCCGACCCGGATTTTCAGGGCGGTCCGTTTTGAAACGAGAATGGATTTTATTATCGTCAAACACACGGCCCGGCTGATCAATAATGCGGTCAAGATGGAGCTCTTTGGAAAAGCTGATGACCCGCGTTTCTTTGTGGAGCTGAAAAGCCTGCTGGCCGAAGAAAATTCAATCTCTGCAATCGAACGGCTGGAAGAACTGGGACTGTTTCCCTTTCTCTGGCCTGACCTTAAACCTCATCTTAAAATAGATCGACGCTTTCATCACTGCCTGATCCAGGCGCAGCGTGCGATCTCGTGGTTTAAACTTCTCTACCTTTCAGAATCCTTTGAGCCCTGGATGGTCTATCTCTTTGCAATAATGGGCAGATCACCTGTCACCGTACTGTTAAATTTCTGCAACAGGTTCCAGATTAGCCCCAAACAAAAAGAGTTTATGGTGCATGAAAAAAGCACTGCTGATAAAACCGCCCACTTTTTGTCACGAAGAACTAATCTGAAAAACAGTGAACTCTACGCCATACTCAATGAGCTGCATAACGAAGGACTTCTCTATCTCATGGCTATCGCCAAGAATAATGAAATAAAAAGAGCTGTCTCTCATTATGTCACCTCAATGATACATGAGACAACCTTGCTCAATGGTTCCGACCTCAAGGGCATGGGTTATCAACCCGGACCGGTTTTCAAGGAAATACTGCATCGTCTTTTTCTGGCGAGGCTCGATGGCGAGGTTGAATCTCGAGAGGATGAAATCAGCCTGGTAACTCACACATTTCCGCTCTAACATATCACCTCTTTACTGATCTCGGAACAATGAGACATCTTTTACAAAGAACGCAGCTTCACTGTTGCAGCCTGCCCCTTAATGCTTACTGATATAGGTGGGTTGTTACAATTTATTATTAACTGACGTGTAATCTATGGATTTGATTGGCCAACTGACAATACAGATACCGCCGCTCCTGCTGGCACTGACACTCCACGAGTATGCCCATGGCTATGTCGCCTATCGTCTCGGGGATCCGACCGCCAAAAATGCAGGAAGGCTCACCTTGAACCCGCTCAGTCATCTGGACCCGATCGGTACCCTTGCTTTTATTTTTATCAAGATAGGCTGGGCGAAACCTGTGCCGGTTAACCCGGCTTACTTTCGCAATCCCAGAAAAGATATGCTCTGGGTCGCTCTTGCCGGACCGGCATCGAATATATTACTGGCAATCGTCAGTGCGGTTTTACTGCGCCTGACCACTGCTGTGGCCGGAATTGTCCCCTATTCTCCAATGCTCGAGGCAGTGCTGGTTCCCTTTTCCTGGATGCTGGTGGCCAGCGTCTGGATCAACCTGGTTCTCTGTATCTTCAACTTCCTGCCGATTCCACCCCTTGACGGCAGTCGAATCCTGGCCGGTTTACTCCCGGCAAAGCTTGCCTACACCTATGCATCATACGAGAAATATGGCTTTATTCTTGTGCTGGTACTGGCCTTCACCGGGGTGCTTTCAATGATCATCAGCCCCATTATTCGATTTGCCAACACCCTCTTGCTGTCATAAGCTGATATAAAAAAGGCCCCGATCCAAAAATACTCAGATCGGGGCCTCAGCAATCGGCAAATAAAAAAATTAGAATTTATAGTTGATACCGGTGGTTACAAGAAATGCTGCAGCATCGGTGAACTCACCCATAATCGTGCCGTTGGTCACCTTGCGGCTCTCCTTGTAGTCATAGAGCACTGAAAGTCCAAGCTCCATCTGCTCGTTTACCTTGTAACGGCCGCCAATGGAGTAGAGCCAGGCGTTGGAATCCGGCAGCTCAAAGCTCAGGTACTGCTCCGGCACCGGATTGTCGTCGATTGCAAAGCCGGCCATGCCGGTAAAGGTCTCATTAAACTGATATGAGGCACTGATCCTGAAGGCGTTGGTGTCTTCCCAGTCCTTGGGCACTGCAGGACCAAAAATACTCGCCAGCACCGGTTGCATCAGCGGCTTTGAGTACTGGATATCCAGCTCCTCATACTCTGACCAGAAGGTACGATCCCAGGTCAGCTCCACCGTCAGTTTATCCCAGGTATAGGCTCCTGATACGGCCAGTACCGCCGGCGCCGGCAGGGTCACATTACCTGCTGTCTCAAGGGCATACGGGGAAGGGAAGTTGGTGCGCAGGGTGGCATCACCGCTCAGGCCCAGATCGACATTGGAGCGATAGGTGACCGAGAGGTTAAGGTCGTCATTGGGCTTTACAGAAAGGGCCAGGTTGTAGCCCCAGTCAACTTCCCAGTCTCCTTCAAGATCACGGCTGAAGGCAATACCGGTGGAGGGGTTTGCTCCACCGTTTCGTGCCGTTGCTTTGGCAAGCATGGCACGGACACCGCCGCCAATCGAGACGTATTTATTGAACTCATAGGATACCGTGGGGTTCAGCTCGAAGACCTGCAGGGAAAACTTCTTGGCAAAGGTTGCCGGAAAGGGGTCATTCCAGCGTTTCTGCAGACCGTATGGGGCCGTTA
This sequence comes from uncultured delta proteobacterium, assembly GCA_963710015.1. Taxonomy (GTDB): domain Bacteria; phylum Desulfobacterota; class Desulfobulbia; order Desulfobulbales; family Desulfocapsaceae; genus MADRE3. The sequence goes on from CAVPYP010000022.1 coordinate 61,639, forward strand.
CCGAAAAGCCGAATCTGAAGTTATTGTAATCCGGTGAAACCAGGAAGAACGTCGGCAGCAGGAAATTTTCGGACTCTGAGCTCCCGCTGTAGAGAGGGGTGCGGAAGTCCTCGTAGGAAATGGAGGTCAGGTGAATCCAGGTGAGGTCAAATTCCGTCAGCCAGCCGTCATCGATCCAGGACATATTGGCTGGATTGTAATAGGTTGTATCGGCCTTTGTTGCCGAAGCGATGTTGGCGCCGACTTTACCGGTTGAGTCAATTGACTGTTCCGGAATCCGGTAGCCCGACGCAAACGCACTGCCGGCGGCAAACAGAGATGCCACCGTCACTACACAAATTGCCTTTTTCATCTGTCTCTCCCCTTATTGTAGTTGGTTGCCCCCCGGTATTCGAATTAAGATCTCCCGGGGGCTGTTAAAAACTGCAACACGATCCTGCAAGAATCGTTGTTCTCCTAAGCAATCTTGGCGTGACCGTCATACAGGTAACGCTTAATTTTGTGAGTTGCCGTCTTTATAAAAGGTTCCCTCCTTTCGTAAACTTCAGTAATTCTTGACGCTGTCGGCAACTGACTATTCAACTCTTTTCTCATTTTCTCAAGCAGGCTTTGCAGATACTCTCTGCGCTGCTGGCGGCTCTGCCCTACTGTTATATCATCAATACTCTCATAATCAGGGTAAATCCAGGCATGCAGCTGGCCGTTATTCTCGACAATCAAAGACTCCACCACCCAGTGATATGCATTAATTTTGTGCTCGATTGCCTCCGGGTAAACGTTCTCGCCATTTGCCATGACAATAACATTCTTACTTCGCCCTTTGATATGAAGGTTGCCCTGGTCATCAACCAGTCCCAGGTCTCCTGTTGCCAGCCAGCCGTCTGCAGAAACAACCTCAGCGGTTGCATCCGGGTCATTAAAATATCCCTTCATGATATTTGGCCCGCAGGCACATATTTCGCCAATCCCGGTATCTGTATCCGGGTTGACTATTTTCACCTGGACTCCCGGGATCGGCTTGCCTGACGAGCCAAGGGCAATTGTCTTGTCACCCGCAGGTCCGCCGGCAATAAGCGGCGCAGATTCTGTCAAGCCGTAGCCAACCAGATAGGGAAATTCAGCTTCAATGAGAAATTCTTCCACATCCGGATTAAGAGAGGCCCCGCCAACTCCCATTAAAACGAGATCTCCCCCGAAAAATTCAATCAGTTTTTTACCGATACGTTTGTTTATAAACTTTTTCCCCGCCTTTGTCCGGCAGATCAATTTCATTAGCCAGCTCTTCTCTATCTTGGGCAGCACTCTCTTTTTATAAATTTTTTCCAGAACCAACGGAACTGCAAAGATAGCAAAGGGCTTTTCGTGCGCACACAAATTCTGCAATATTGCCGGCGTTGGAGTCTTGCCTGCATAGGCGATACGTGCCCCCGTGAGCAGCGGCAGAATGAAACCGGTTGTGAACTCGTAGGTATGTGACATCGGCAAGATGGATAGAAAGACAGATCCGGGCTTAACCTCGAGCAGCCCTGAAGCAGCGTAGGCATTTGAGGTCAGATTCTTGTGGGTCAGCATGACCGCTTTTGAAAACCCGGACGTTCCCGAGGTATAAAGAATCGATGCCAGATCATCCTCACCAACGTCGGGAAAGGCTATTTCCTCGCCCACAATAATTTTTTCACGATACTCTCCAAGGGCCTCCTCCAGATAACCAGAGAATTGTATGGGCTGTAATAACCCCTTGGCACCCTGATGGTCATCAAGCGTAATAACAGAACCGTAGCGCTCACCACGGTAATCATATATTTTTTCGATCTGCCGCTGGGTGGTAAAAAGGATTTTCACCGTCATTTCATTTAAAATGTGATGAACATCGGCCTCAGGCAAATCGGGTAGAATGGGTACACAAACAGCACCGATTCTCACCCCAGCCAGATATGCAGTTCCCCAATTATGGGAATTTTCGGCAAGGATGGCAATATGATCACCCTTTGCCAGTCCCTCTTTCTGCATCCTCATAGCAAGTGCGCAGATGCGATCGTGATACTCTTCATAGGTGATTGGCTCTTCAAGAGCCATACCGATCGCAGCCAGGTCACCGAACCTGCTCCTGCTCGAGTCGATGATGTAGTTCAGGGTCATTCGGACATCTGGCCCATCCACCATGGTGCATTACCTCATTGATATAAATGAATCGTGAACAATTTTTAACCGTCAGCTAGTAACTGACGATTAATAAACAGTTTAAATATGGAGTTATTTTACACAATCACCGAATAATGGTCAATCAAGAAGACATCAAGAAGACTTCGACGCGGTGCAGACTGGAAGTGCACATATCGGTTCAGGCGTCAGGTTCAGGCTGAAAGTCCTTGACAAGCCGGCAACAGCAGAATACAAACGTCTTCATATAGTTACTATATTTTCCAGTTAGAACTTACTGTTTTGCTGTGATGGCTCACTTTATTCCTACTAGACCTCGATTTACGCTTCTTTTTCTGGTTTTCATTCTCGGCTGGATTATTCCGCCGGCCCACTCAATGACGGTCCTCAAGGACCAGTCAAAAACAAGGGTATCTTCGCGCGCATCATTTCAACCATCAAGCGTCAGGACCATTGGTCGGCATGGTGATATCAGTTCCGTCAAACAGCGGGTGCGATCCTATGCCGCGACAGGAGCCCCCTTCAGGCTAAATTTTATATCTGCCAAGAGTATCATTGTTATGGATGCTGTTTCAGGCAAGACCCTCTTTTCACGATCTCCCGACACCCCCAGGCAACCTGCCAGCACTATCAAAGTACTCACCGGGATGATTGCCATTGACATGCTGCGCAATCAGGAGAAAGTTGCAGTCAGCAGAAAAGCTGCCAAGCAGCCGCGTTCAAAAGTCTACCTGGATCCGAGAAAAACATACCTGGCAAACGACCTCATTAACGCCGTGCTGCTCGCTTCAGCCAACGATGCAAGCGTTGCAATCGCCGAAAAAATTGCAGGAACAGAAAAATCTTTTGCCAGGATGATGACAGAACAGGCCAGGCGCCTGGGGGCAAACAATACGATTTGCAAGACAGCCTCGGGGTTAACAGCCAGGGGACAAAAGACCACGGCACGCGATCTGGCCAAAATCTTTAGACTGGCGATGAAAAACAAGGAATTTGCCAATCGAATGAAAAAGACCAAAATTCATACGGCAGAAGGAAAACTGCTGAGGAATCACAACAAGGCGTTATGGCAGATTGACGGCGCCCTTGCAGGTAAAACAGGATACACCAATGCAGCCCGGCAGACGTATGTTGGAAAATTCAAGCGAGGAAACAACGAAATTATTATCGCAATAATGGGGAGTGAAACCATGTGGACAGACATCAAGAAGCTGGTATCATATGGTTTTTCAGCAAAAGAACGAACAGCATCCCTGCCGTCTCAAACGGCAGAAAACAACAGCTGAGTCTCGACAAGGGGCGGGAAAATCAGGGTGAAAGCGTGCCGGTATCAGGTCTCAACTCCAGGTGAGACCTTTTCACACTAACAATTTACAGCAACAATCCCTCTGATGGTTCATCAGAGGCGAGATGTTCTTTCACGGCACTGACGAGCTCATCCCGGGTAAACGGTTTAGCCAGCGTTCTGGTATTTTTCATGTAACCAGCGACAGCAAGATAACGTTCCTTGGGAATATTGCCGCCGGCTGATATGGCAATCACCGGCAGCTCCGGCGCCTTCTTTTTTAATTCGAGAATTGTATCGAGACCATCCTTCACCGGCATGATGATATCGGTAATAACAAGGTCAACCGGCTCTGTGTCAAACAGGGCAAGACCCTCCTCGCCATTGCCAGCGGTTACCACCTCGTAGCCTTCCTCAACCAGCAGGTCCCTCAGAAAGGATCGAATCATCTCTTCGTCGTCAATAACCAGGATACGTTTCATATGCCCACTTAGTTATGATTTTTATTATCTCACCTTTAATTATACGGCTTTCACACCATTTTCAAGCACTAATAGTTTATCGTGCTGATTTTAGCACTGAAACCTGATTTACCGTCAGGGTGACTGCCCCGAAATCTGAATCCACGAGTCCTTTGAGCAGATAAGGTTTTCCACTGCTCAGGAGGTGCGCGAAACGATTATAGACATCTGGAAAAAAAGTTGTCTCAACAAGTCCCGTCTCATCTTCAAAAGTGAGGAACTCCATAACTTCACCGGTTTTCGTTGAGACCATCTTGCCGGTAAGAAGCCAACCGGCAAACCAGACGCTGCGACCGATACAACCTTCCAGCTCAAACGCCTTGGCGGTCTGTTTTTGCGGGGAGGGGATTAAAGATATCGGATGCGTCTTGCAGAGAAAACCAAGGGCTCGATATTCATCTCTCAATTGCTCCATCTTTTTTTGTTGGGGCAGCAGGGGGGCTGCAGCTGGTTCTTCAGTGAAGAGTGCTCCCGTCGTGACCGCTGCGTTTTTCTGTTCCCTGCAGGCAACCTCCCAGAGCAATGCGGTTCGACTCCCTTCCAGGTCCAGGCTGTCAAGGGCGCCGGCATGGACCAGCGACCGTGCCTCATTTTCGGCGGGGTGAACACGATAAAGAAAATCCGTTACATTTATAAAACAGCGCTGCTGCCGGCAGGCAATAAGACGCGCTGCTGTTTCTGCCGAAAGTTCTGATACTGATAATAACCCCACCCGTACCGCGCCCCCCTCCCCGCTCCATCGATAGCTACTCTCTTGTACATCGGGAGGAAGGATGGTAAGGCCCATCCGTTTTGCTTCCGAAACATAGGCAAAGGTGGAATAAAATCCGCCCTGATTGGAAATAACGGCAGCCATGAACTCTGCCGGAAAATGACGTTTCAGGTATGCTGCCTGAAAGGAAACACGGGCATAAGAGGCAGAGTGCGGTTTGCAGAATGAGTAACCGTCAAAACTCATCATCATCAGCCAGATCCTTTCTATATCATTTTCACTCAAACCCTTGTCACGGCAGCATGAATAAAATTGTTCCCGATAATCACGAAGCCGCAGTTCTTTATCTTTTTTCGACAGCACTTTTCTCAGACCGTCAGCATCACTGTGGGAAAATCCTGCAAGATTTACCGCGACACGGGAAACATCTTCCTGATAGACCATCAACCCGAAGGTTTCATCCAGGACACTTTCCAGGAGCGGGTGCAGCGGGCTCCACGCACCACCATGCAGTCTTCGCACATACTCACGGACAAAATCATTGGCTGCCGGACGGATGATCGAGGACTGAATGACGAGCTGTTCAAAATCACCGACACCTGCCTTTTTCTGCAGAAGACGCATTGCCGGACTTTCGATATAGAAACAACCCATGGTCTTGCCTTCGGCAATAGCCGCCCGGGTACGTTCGTCATCCTCCGGCGCCCAGTTCTTTTCAGTAAAGCTGCTATTATTGTTCCTTACCTCGGCAATGGCGTCCCTTATAACTGCCAGGCTCCTGTTGCCAAGCAGGTCTATCTTTACAAGCCCGGCCTCTTCGGCACCATCTTTTTCCCACTGGATAATCGGTACGCCTTTGGCCGATTTCTCCACCGGCACATAATCACATAACGGATCCGGTGTAATCACGACACCGCCCGGATGTACCGAGAGATAACGCGGTAAACCGACAAGTTTTCCGGCAAGCGTGATGATTTCCGGCCACGGGTCAGAGAAATCCTGGTCTTTTAAAGATGGCAAACCAGCAATCTGATCGTGCAGATTTTCATCGTCACGCCTGAAAAACCATGGCAGCCGTTTGGTCATTCTGGAAATCTCGTATCCAGGCAAGCCATAGGCCCGGGCCGTTTCCCTGATCGCCATGCGTGGCTTGAAACTGACGTGGTTGCAGACCATTGCCGCATGCCCTTTAAAATGGGAAAGAACATCATCCAGAACATCGTCACGCTCATCCCAGGGAAAATCTATATCAATATCGGGAGGATCGCTTCTGCCGGGGTTAAGGAATCTTTCAAAGTAGAGATTATAGCGGATGGGGCAGACATTGGTAATCCCCAGGCAATATGCCACCAGGGAAGCCGCTCCTGAGCCGCGGCCGCAAATTCTTCTCAGCCTCCTGCTTCCGTCAGGCTGTAAAGGATGGACAATATCTCTGACCACCAGGAAGTATGAGGAAAATTTCATCTGCTCAATAATTCTTAATTCATACTCCAGCCGTTCGACAACGATTTCGCTCAGGTCTTCACCATAGCGTTGCCGGGCACCGCTGTAGGAGTGCTCTCGCAGCAGTTCCCTGGCGTTCAGAAGCGTTGTCTGCCGCCACGGTGGCATGACTATTCCGAACTGGGGCCCCGAAAACCTGCACCGATCAGCAATCTTTTCGGCAGCCCTTATCACCTCGGGCCAGACACTGAACCTGTCCCGGTAGACTTCGGGCAATTCCAGGCTGTTCGCCACAACGGCCGTTTCGTCTCTCCCGTACTCAGACAGCAATGTTTTCGTCTCTATAGCTTTCAACAGACAGCGCAGCAGATGCTCACCCTGCTGCGACATCTCACTGTCAGGTGTGGCAACGGCAGGCACCCCGAGCTTTCTGGCATTATCCCTCAATTGACGTCCATGTGCCGTCGGACGACTTCCTAGATCCGCAGCCACAGAAACGCCCCGGTCATGCAGTTTTCGTAAAAGGGTTGAACCTGCTGTCAGCACGATAAGGCCATGAAACAATGTTTCTGGGAGATCTGAAATCCGCAGCGTTCCTGACGCTTTTTTGATGCTGATCAGGTTGCATAAATTAGTATAACCTTGATGATCCTGGACCAGACAGACCAGACGCTGGCAATCCCTTTCCACCTCCAGTTCTGCCCCTATAATCGGCCGGATCCTCTCACGTTTGCAGGCCCCAAGAAATGACCAGAGGCCGTAAAGATTCTCAAAGTCAGTTAAAGCCAGGCAGTTATAACCCAACTGTCGCGCCCTTTGGCAGAGCAGAGCAGGCGTGGCCGTGCCTGTCAGCAGGGAAAAAGATGAACGGACCCGAAGTGGAACCATCGCAAGTCAATGAAGCGGCTACTTGAGTGCCGAATCGGACACTGTCTGCACCAAATTTTTCCCTCACACGGTCCAGCGCGGAGAGGACATGCTCTTTTTTCCTGTCCAGATCCGGCCGCTCAGTAAAGAGAGCGAGCTGCGGGGATTTTCGATGGAGTTGTTCGCAACTCAAACGGCAGTGCCGTATGCGCGCGCGCCGCCCCCAGGCCCGCTGCAAAAGCAGAAGAGACCTCGACTGCAGGCTAAAATCATCTGAGATTCCACGACGAAATGATATCTGTCGTATGGAATTGGTGCCATCGATATAATTCAGCCTCAGCACCAGGCGCTTTCCAACCATACCAGCATCACGCAGGGCAAAACCGATTCGGACAGAAAGTGCGGCGACGACTCCTTCGATGAATTGCCGATCAGCACTGTCACCGGGAATCGCATACTCCCGACAGATAACAGGCCGCTGCTGTTCCTGCGGCTGCACCCCCCGGTCGTCTTTTCCACGACTGATATCATAGAGCGTCTCTCCCCGCTTACCAAAAACAGTATAGAGCTGTCTTTTTTCCAGGGCGGCAAGCTGGCCTATCTGCCTGATATTAAACTCCTGCAGACGCGCCCGTTCCCGGGGCTCAACCCCCGGCAGTAGAAAAAGAGGAAGCGGCGCCAGAAAAGACTCCTCCTCTCCGGGGCTGACAATATACTCTCCGTGCGGTTTCACTACCCGCGAGGCAACTTTGGCCACCAGTTTGTTGACAGCAACAGTCCAGATCGGGTGGATGCCGAGATTTTTACGCACCCGTTTACGCAGCTGCCAGCCCACATCCGGTGCGGTGCCTATCAATCGATGCGTCCCGGTAATATCAAGGAACAGGTGCCCATCTCCGATACCCGGCTCTAGCACAGGACTATACTCCCGCGCTTCATTTACAAAAGCACTCATGGCCTTCTGGTAGAGATCAAAACGCGGCGACAGCACGCGCGCTGAGCGGCACAGTCGGGTCGCCTGCCGCACCAGCATCCCCTTGCGGACACCGGCGCTGTAGGCCTCATCACTCATGTCATACACTGCTGCCCGAGCTGCCTGAAGCGGGGCAACTATAACCGCTTTATCCCGTAAAGAACTATCGACGACACGCTCAACGGCAACAGCAAAGTCAGCAACATTGAGGTGTAGAACAAAGCGCTCCCTGTTCATGCTGCCAACCGTTTCCTGTTATCGGCTATCAGAGAAAAAAGCAGCCTGGCATTGCGCGGCGCCTGAGAGCGGACATGGTTATTGAAGAAAATAATACCCTGATCGGAGCGCTGCACCATCGACGAAAGGTAGCGCTCACACCACTGCTGCAGTTCGGCTTCGCCATAATCATAATCAAATTTTTTTTGCATATTGCCGCTCCGCCACCCCTGTACGTTTCGTCCATGAAAACGAACGTAGGATAGGCCCGGGTTGGTCACAACATCAAGTGCAGGAAATAATCCCGGTAAATCCGGCTCATCCACTGTTACCAGGGAGACACCCCTGCGTTCAAGCTCCGAAAAAACAGGGTCAACGGCCCAGGAACGATGTCTGAACTCCACCGCGACGGGTAAGCCATGAAGACGATCAAGCAGCTCGGCCAGGAAACACCGGTTGCTGATTGTCCTGTCAAAATCCGGCGGCAGCTGGACCAGAATTGCAAGCAGCCTTTTTTTGAGGGAAGAAATACCCTGCCGATAGAGTTTCACCTGTTCACGCCAGTCTTCAACACGTTCGTGGGTAATGGTCCGTGTCAGCTTGGCGCTGAACAGGAGATGAGGCGGCGCTGCATCAGCCATCCGGGACAGTGCAGCGCTGCGGGCCATCTGATACCAGGTGTAGTTCAGCTCAACGATTGAAAAGCAGCCGCCATAGAGGCCGAGCATCTCTGATGATTTAGTTGCCGGGGGATAAAAACCGCTGTCGACCCATTCAAGATAGGAATATCCACAGGTTCCAACCATGATCTCACAACCGCTGTGACCGCTGGCAGGCGGCACAGCTATTTTCGTCGGGCTCGGCATGTTCTCGTTCATTGCTGTCTCAGCCTCCTGAGGTGCTGAAGACAAATCCTGCTGCTCAATATGCTTGAGCAGAAAACAGCGGATGTGAGCCCCGGACCACTCCGACAACCTTTCCCTGCACCAGCAGTTCATTGAAGCGATAACGCGTGACCGGGTATGCATCATTTTCCGGGTGCAGTTCCACACAATCGGTTTTCAGGAAAAAACGCTTCACCGTCGCCTCCTCACCATGGACCAGCACGGCCACAACTTCACCATTTTCAGCATATTGCCGCGGCTCACAGACGACCAGGTCTCTGTCAAAGATCCCGGCGTCACGCATCGAGTCACCCTTGATGCGCAAACAGAACAGGTTATCACCACGGAACAGCCGGCTGTCAACAATAACACTGCCATCCCATTCCTGCTGGGCATACATTGGCATACCGGCGGTTATCTGACCGACAATCGGCAACTCACGACCGGCAGATCGATCCGGCCTGGCCGCGGGCCTGATGGCAGACTTGAGAGAGGGCCTGGCGGAGCCAGGGGGTGTCAGCCGAATTGTCCGGCTGTAACGGCCTTGACGCTCAACGACGCCTTTTTTTTCCAATTGTGCCAAAAGCTGTGCTACGGCATTATGGCTGACCCCAAGATCTGCTGCTGCCCTGCGTAAACTGGGAGCCCCTCCCTCACGACTAACATACTCCTTGAGGTAGTCTAGAAAACTTTTTTGTTTTTCTGTCAGGTTCATATTCTCACCAAATGTAAATGTACATTTGGGGTAATTGTAACAACGCCCCCGGAAATGTCAATATACATTTTAATAACAGTATCCACTTCTCCGGCAGAGGCTGCCTGAAGTTCTCTGCAACAATCAGGAATTAAGTTTTGCAGTCGCCAGCTTAAGGCCACGCAGGGTAAAAAGGGCGAAGACCAGGCACCAGAACCTTCCTGCGGTCATGAAAACAATGGCCAAAATAATATAAGAGAGTGGTTTACGCGGGCTTGATGCAGAAACAGGTGGGGCATAAAGGCGAGATAAAAAACAGCCACTTTGGGGTTGAGAATGCCGGCCAAGGCTCCCCGTGCTGCTTGACACCATCAAACAGGGGCAATCACTATGGGCGCTGCTGTTTGATGGTACACGTTTTCCGGAAGAGCCGGAAACCAACCTACTGGCCAATTGCTGTCGGCGTCATATCAAAGGTGCCTTCGGCGATCTCCCGGTCAATATCTTTCAGGCTTTGCTTCATCTGTTTCAGAGCCTGTCGGATTCGGTTCTCATTCTCCACCAGGGCCAGCCGCAGATAGCCGTCTCCTTCTTCTCCAAAACCTGCCCCGGGGGCTAATGCGACGTTGGCGCGATTCATCATTTCAATTGAAAACTTGATCGAGCCCATATCCTTGTAGGGTTCCGGTATTTTCACCCATAAAAACATGCCGGCCTTGGGTATCTCTACTTCCCAGCCCATTCGTTCCAACCCTTCACAAAGGACATCCCGGCGGCTCTGGTAAACTTCCACCTGTTCGGAAATTTTTTCGTCGCAATCACGCATGGCAACAATTCCGGCCACCTGAATTGCAGAAAAGATACCATAATCGTAGTATCCCTTGATCATCGAAAGTCCTTTGATAATCTGCGCGTTACCAACACAATAACCCAAACGCCAGCCCGCCATATTGTAGGATTTGGAAAATGAACCAAATTCCACACCAACATCCATACCTCCCGGGATCTCAAGAAAACTTGGGGCCACATAGCCATCATAGGTGATCTTCGAGTAAGCAAAATCATTAATCACCATGAAGTTAAATTGCTTTGCATATTTAACAACCTCGGTGAAGAGTTCCCTGCTGGCCAGAGCCCCTGTCGGATTATGGGGGAAGTTGAGCATCAGCAGCTTGGGCCCCGGGTAGAGGGATCGGCACATGCCGACGATCTGGGCGAGAAATTCATCTTCACTGGTTAATGGGATACGCAGGACGTTGGCGCCGGCAATCACTGCGGCATAGACATGAATGGGGAAAGCCGGTGCAGGTACCAGGACAGTATCTCCCGGGCCGAGTAATGCCAGGGACATGTGAGAGATACCTTCTTTGGAGCCGATGGTACAGATAACGTCATCTTCACCGTTAAGTTCGATACCGTAATGGCGCCCATAATAGAGGGCGATTTCCCGCTTCAGGTTCTTCATGCCCCCGGCAACGGGATAGCGATGACTTTTCGGGTCTGCTGCGACCTCACATAATTTCTCCGTAACCGGACCCGGCGCTGGATCAGACGGATTACCCATACCAAGATCAATGACATCATCACCCTTCCAGCGTTTTTCCATCGTCATCTTATTAATCATGCCAAACAGATAAGGCGGCAGCTGGTTCATACGTTCAGCAAATCTGATTTTAAACGCTTCACTCATAATTTCCTTCTCCCTTGAGCCTTTGATGGTCAACACACATGTGAGGCATCAGCACCTGCACAGCCATCAAAAAATAGAGCACGGCTGCTGCAGCACTGCGATGGTTCGATGTTTAATTGATTGAGACCAAAAAACTGATCGTTTCTATTTCTCTATTCGATACGGCCGCAAAAAACAAGCGATGATCAAAAGTATAATAAGGTGCAGCACCAAAAAAATAAAGCCGCCGTTCCAACTAACAGGAACCTGCGGCTTTTCCCCGGCAATTAATGGCTATAAGGCTATCCGGTCAAGGTTCGGCACAAACGGCCAAAGCCCCCGGGAATGGTCCCCGATGACCAGAAAAATCGCCCCTGTTTATAATCAACAAACCAGTAGCCGCCCGGTGATCTCTGAGCTGCAACAAAGACAAACGGCTGTTCGCGTGAAAAATTGGGATTAAGATAAATTCCTTTATCATTCATCTCAGGTTCAAGCAGGGACATGGCCTCTTCCAGTGTGGGAAGACGCCAGTCATGGTGGCCACTGAACCCCTCTTTGTTGAGCTGGTCGATGTTCCTGTTCATCGTACGAAGTGAAGAAATATCTAGTCCGCCGCGCTGCCACATTAATCCAGAGCGCTGATCAACGACAGTCTTGGCACCGCTGTCGCAGAGATGCGTGAGAAAGTGTCCTGCCGGGTTTTCTTGGGAGTCAAAAAAATTCCACTTCTTTATTATCTCTCCGACCTCTTCGTCTGTCAGGACCACCTGGCTGGAGGGAAGGATAACAGCATCACCTGTTGTTTTCTGGCCATCCCACTTTGGCAGCCGCGGTCCCATGTCCTCGATGTGCTGCTGCTCTTTTACGGGATGAACCAGACTGGCATCACCATCATCAAGGACATTCTTTATCAACCAGTCCTGAATGGTCTCATCTATCGCAAAACTGCGCTCAAAAAAGGCAACAGCTCCCTGGCTCTCCACGCACTCGCTGACCATTTCCAGAGGAGCCTTGATTTCTGCTACTATTTTTGCATGTTTGACACCGCGCTCCATCAGGCACAGTTTGGGCTTATCACCCCAGTTATCGACGAAAAAGTAATATATAAGCTCACTGTTATTTCTGACCCGCTCACGTCCTCCCCACGACTCAAACGTTCCGAACGTCAGGTCAGGCGTCATCTCCCAATCGATTGAATTGATTGTCATGTCGCCTACTTTCAATTTATGAAACATGCCCATAGCCTCTACCCCTCATCATCTTTACGCGCGCTTGATACGCAGTCATTTCTCCTGTTGCACAGGTGATTTCCCTGTTATACTTACCTGGAGTAATTGTTAATCGAGCCTAAACTGATTATAATAATCATTATCAAAATGTCCAAACAAAAACATCCTCACACAAGCAGCGGCAGACCTTTTCCGCTCGGCCCGTCAAATGATTCCGATGGGATTAATTTCGCCTTGTTCTGCCCACATGGCCAACATGTCACCCTTGTTATAGCTGATGCCGGAAGGAGCAGCTCAAATGATCCCCTCGAAATCATTCTGGATCCTGAGATAAACCGCAGCGACGATATCTGGCATATCAAGCTGCACATCTCCGACCAGGTAATCATTTATGGCTACCGCATTGCAGGAGAGAGTAGCAGCGAACAGGGACTATTGTTTTATCCCGATCATATCCTCATTGATCCCTATGCACGAACGATTGTCCACCGTGGCTGGGGAGAAACATCCCATTACGGCGCCAAGCCCGTCTGTCTTGCAGGACCGCAGGAACCGTTTGACTGGCAGGACGATACTCCCCCGAGAACAGCCCTGGCTGATACCATCATTTACGAGCTTCATGTCCGTGGCTTTACCCGTCACAAGAGTTCCAAGGTATCAAGTCCCGGCCTTTACCGCGGAGTTGTGGACAAAATATCCTATCTGAAAGAATTGGGGGTCAGCGCTGTGGAACTGCTGCCGGTTACCGAATGGGATGAAAGAGACAATCGTTTTTTCAATCCCTCCACAGGAGAATTATTATTCAACTTCTGGGGATATAACCCAATCTCGTTTTTTAGCCCAAAATCCGGCTATGGCTCTGGTAAGGTCAGTGCCGCCCATGATTTCAAAGCGATGGTCAGGAGCCTCCACCAGGAAAATATTGAAGTTATCGTCGACATGGTTTTCAACCATTCAGGGGAGTCTGACTATGAAGGGAAAACCACCAGCTTCAGGGGAATTGATAACCCAACCTATTATATGGTGAATCCCGATAATGGCCAATATCTCAATTTTTCAGGATGCGGCAACACCTTCAACTGCAACAACCCTGTGTGCAGGGAGCTCATCTTGCAATCCCTGCGCTACTGGGTGACGGAAATGCATGTTGATGGTTTCCGCTTTGATCTTGCCGCCATATTCAGCAGAGATGAATATGGTCAGGTCATGGACCAATCGCCCCTGATCGAATTAATCGCCGACGACCCGGTGCTCAAGGATGTCAAGATCATAGCGGAAGCATGGGATGCTTCAGGTCTTTACCAGGTTGGATCTTTCTCCCGCAACCCTCGCTGGCTCGAGTGGAACGGCAGATTTCGGGATGATGTCCGCAGGTTCATGGCAGGTCATGACGACACCGTTCGAACCCTGGCGACGAGAATTGCCGGCAGTTCTGATCTTTATCAGTCGCATGATCGCAGTCCGCTGAATTCAATAAACTTCATCACCTGTCACGATGGCTTTTCCCTGTACGATCTGGTGAGCTATGAAGATAAACGCAACCACGATAATGGTGAACAGAACCGGGACGGTGACGCTCATAACCTGAGCTGGAACAGCGGGCATGAGGGTATTCCGTGTTCAGCGGAAATAGAGCGCCTCCGTTATCGTCGTATCCGCACCTTTGCCGCCCTGCTCCTTCTCTCCCAGGGGGTCCCGATGATTACCGCCGGTGATGAATTGGGCAGAAGCCAGCAGGGAAACAACAACAGCTGGTGCCAGGACAACGAAATTGGCTGGATTGACTGGTCGCTGGGTGAAAAAAACGCAGACCTGCTTCGCTTTTTTAGAAAATGTATATCCCTGAGGAAACAATATCCGCTCTTCCGGCGGACAGCCTTTTTCAATCCGGCTGACTCGCATCATGGAGACAGACCCGAAATAAGCTGGCAGTCTCTGCGGCCAGGCTCCCAGGATTGGTCCACTGGTTGTCACACGCTGGCATTTACCCTTCATCGAACGGCAGTTGAGGATCAGTGCGACAGTGATTTTTTTGTCATGGTAAACGGCAGCAGGGAGGAACCTGTTGAGTTTATCGTCCCAGACATTCTGGGTCCTGGGGGCTCAACCATGTGGCACAAGATCATAGACACGGCAGCGCTGAGTCCTGCTGACATCGTGGATTTTGAAGATGGTGCAGGTGTCGAACCGGGAAGCACTGTTGCGACAGCCAACATGGGCCTCATCGTGTTACAAGCAAGAAACTGAGATACTCACCAAAAACAATTGCCACTTTTGGAGCAAACAGGAACTATGAGTACGCCGACACTGCTTATGCTGGGTGATTCTCTGGTCGACTATGGTGACTGGCGAAGCCTCCTTCCCCAGTATACCATTATCAGCCGGGGAATACCTGGGGAACGGACCGAGGAACTCCTGTGGAGACTGCCCTCCTGCAGTAATTATAAAGCAGTTGATGCCGTCCTTGTCATGACTGGTGCCAATAACCTGTTAATGGGACGCACCGACTTCACCGAAACGATACGAACAATTACGGCCAGCCTGCGGCAGGACTATCCCGCTGCGGTTATCCTGATCAACAGCCTTCTACCGTTCCAGGTGCCTGGATTTCAGGAAATAATCCAAGCTGTCAACATCGATCTCCGAACTATCGCCAGTGCTGCAGGGGCCATCTATCTTGATCTCTACACCCCTTTTGAGAAAGCCAGGGAACCGGTATTTGATTTTGATGGCGTTCATCTCAGCTCGTTCGGTTATCACCTCTGGGCTCGTCTTTTATCAAGTGAGCTCAGGACACTGCTTGCAAAAGATTCTGATTGAATTATCTTTGCATGACTTAAAACGTTTTCAATTACCTGTAAAGGAGATCGATCATGAACCAGTCCACAGCCAGCTTACCTTTCAGCACCCGGCGGCTGCTTATTTCTTTATTGATGGTGTGCTTGTCAGTATCTGTCCTTGTTCTTCATTCCCGTGCAGACAACGGCAACGGTTTAATCGAAGGGACCGTTCTTGAAACCATGGATGCTGCCGGCTATACCTACGTAAATCTCTCATCAGCCCAGGGACCGGTGTGGATCGCAATACCTGAAGGTGATGTGAAAAAAGGAGAAAACCTCTCTTTTGCGACGGGCATGGAGATGAAAGATTTCCACAGCAAGTCACTGAATAAGACATTTACAAGCATCATCTTTTCGGAAGGTATTGTCAATACCAGCACGGCAGCACCCCAGGGGACCTCCGATTCTCCGGCACAACAGGATACCGCCAACTCTTTTGAGGCGGCAGTCCAGGCTGAGAAGCAAGTCGCTGCCCCCCAGGTACAGCCATCCCAGTCTTCAGGTGGCAGTATGGGCGCTACGGCTCCATTTACCGAGATATCAGTTGAAAAAGCGGCCGGAGACAACGCCTTTACCGTTGGTGAGTTATTTGAAAAAGCCAAGGAACTCGATGGCACCACCGTGCGGCTTCGCGGAAAAGTGGTAAAATTCAATGCCAACATTATGGGAAGAAACTGGCTTCACCTCCAGGATGGAACCGGTGACCCGATGCAGAATACACATGATCTGGTGGTAACTACCAAAACTGAGATAGGCAGCCCGGAGGTCTTAACCATTGAAGGAACGCTCGCAGCCGATAAGGACTTTGGTGCAGGCTACAAATATGCCGTGATCATCGAAAATGCAGCGATCCTTGAATAACGAGCCGTTCCAGCACCTAACAATCCGTACAGCACCGATGCAACTATGAAAATTCAGCCGGAATGTGTCGGTTTTGACTTTGACGGTGTCATTGCCGATATCGGTGAGGCCTTTATCAGACTTGCCTGCAGTGATCATGGATTCTGTTCCATCAGGCTTGATGACATAAAAAGCTTTCAGGTTGAACATTGCGTCGACATTCCTCTATCCACTGTCGAGACCATTTTTAATGATATTTTAGCAGATTCACTGGGCACCGGCCTGAAGCCGCTGCCCGGGGCAATCGAGACACTGGCCAGGCTGGGCAGCCACTCAGATGTCATTATTATTACCGCAAGACCAGAGATTCAGCCGGTTATCGACTGGTTCGATCATTATTGTCTGCCTGAGGACAGGGAAAAAATCAAACTGATCGCCACCGGGGATCATGACAATAAAGAAGGGTATATCAGAACATGCGGACTTACCCATTTTATTGACGACAGGACACTTACCTGCCTGCAGCTGGCCGAAGCAGGACTGAACCCCATCGTCTTCAGTCAGCCCTGGAATCACAACCAGCACAGTCTGCCCTCAGTATCTAACTGGGAAGAGCTCTATGCACTCTTTGACCTCAAGGAATCCCCGCTGCCATGAATTGTCCCCACTGCAATCTTAAAATCCCCCGCCCGAAAAATCCGATCCCAACGGTGGATGTCATTATCGAGATCCAGGACAAAATTGTTCTTATCAAAAGAAAAAACCCACCTTTCGGTTGGGCTCTGCCGGGTGGTTTTGTCGATTACGGCGAGTCATTTGAGGATGCAGCCGCCCGTGAGGCCTTGGAAGAGACCGGCCTCCGGCTCGGAGACCTGAGACAGTTCCATACCTACTCGGACCCAGACCGTGATGAACGTATGCATACTGCATCAACTGTTTTTACAGCTCAATCCGATGATCTGCCAACGGCCGGAGACGATGCCGCTGAAGCAGGCCTGTTTGCTGAAGACCAACTCCCGGAACTCGCCTTCGATCATGACCATATCCTGGCTGATTACTTTTCCTGGAAGAAAGGGCTTCGCTCCTGAGCCTTTTTCAGCAGTGCACCCTCTTTGCCCCAAAAAGGCCAGTACTAGAGAAGAACGTTTAGCAGCCAGAAGGTCAGTGCTCCGGTTCCAACGGAACCGTAGAGTGTCAGTCAGGGAATGCAGTCACTGCCGTATTTCTTGGCAATAAAGGCAAATACGCCACCGCCCGCAAGGACCGAAACTGCAAGAATAAGAAATGTTTTCATATGCTACCTGTCATGCTCTGAGCCTGAGACCGCTCTGCTTTCGCAGCCTTATTGACTTCGGTGTTACCTCAACCAGTTCATCATCATTGATGTAGGCGATACAATCCTCAAGCGTCATTTCTTTTGGTGGTGTCAGAATCACCGCATCATCTGTACCGGAGGCCCTGACGTTGGTCAATTTTTTTCCTTTGGCCGGATTCACCACGAGATCAGCTGAGCGACAATGTTCGCCAATGATCTGTCCCTGGTAAAGCGGTTCTCCGGGGCCGATAAAAAGCTTTCCCCGGTCCTGAAGATTAAACAGAGCATAAGCCACAGAGGTACACTGTTCCTTTACCACCAGTACACCGTTGACTCGATTGATAATTTCCCCGGCATGTGGCCCATAACTGTCAAAAACATAGTTCATCATCCCCATTCCCTTGGTATCAGTCATGAACTCCGAGCGATATCCGAGCAGCCCTCGTGTCGGAATTCTAAACACCATCCGCGTCATTCCATGGGACTGTGTCATCTCCTCCAGCTGCCCTTTGAGTTTACCGAGTTTCTCAATCACGGCTCCCTGAAATTCCTCATCAACATCTACGGTGAGTCGTTCATAGGGCTCTTGGAGTTTACCCTCTTTCTCCTGAAAGATGACCCGAGGCCTGGTGGCCTGCAGTTCATATCCCTCCCGTCTCATCTTCTCGATGAGTATTGACAGGTGCAATTCACCTCTCCCGGACACTTTAAAGCCGACAGCATCCTGGAGCGGCTCGACATGGAGTGCGACATCAGCGAGAATCTCACGCTGCAGTCGATCATTGAGATGACGGGAGGTGACATACTTACCTTCCTTGCCGGCAAACGGCGAGTCATTCGGCAGGAAATCCATGGAAATTGTTGGTGGATCAATATCAATTAACGGCAGCGGACGAGGGTTTTCCAGATCGGTAAAGGTTACCCCGACCGTGACATCATCCATACCCGCAATAGCCACTATTTCACCAAGACATGCTGACTCAACCGCGACCTTCTGGTCCTGTTCAAAACGAAAAATCTTGGAGATCCGGACCGGTTTTACCGACCCGTCCCTGCGCGCCACGGCAATCGGCTGGTTGATTGCCATGGTTCCGTTGACAACCTTACCGATACCGAGCCTTCCAAGATACGGTGAATAGTCAATGGTGCCCACCTGCATCTGCAGCGGTTCGTCAGCAGACCCTGTCGGTGCCGGAATACGATCGATGATCATGTCTGAAACAATAGCCATTGACCCTCCATTTTCAATACTGTCAGCAGGATCGGCAAGGGCATATCCTTCTTTGGCGGAGGTATAAACAACTGGAAAATCAAGAATATGATCTGGAGCATTGAGTTTGACAAAGAGATCGAACACCTGATCGACAACCCATTCGCAGCGTGCAGCAGGTTTGTCGATCTTGTTGATGACGACGATGACCGGCAGTTCATTTTCCAAGCGCCTTCTTCAGAACAAAATAGGTCTGGGGCATTGGCCCTTCCTGGGCATCAACCAGCAGCAGTGCACCATCGGCCATGCGCAGAACACGTTCTACCTGGCCACCGAAATCGGCATGGCCCGGGGTGTCAATGATATTGATCCAGTAATCTTTATACCGATAGGAACCATTTTTGGCGGTGATGGTAATACCTCGTTCACGCTCAAGATCCATGGAGTCCATCAGCCGTTCAGCAACTTCCTGGTTGTCTCGAAACATCCCGGAATATTTAAAGAGTTGATCAACAAGGGTTGTTTTTCCATGATCAACATGCGCAATTATCGCAACATTTCGAATAAGATTCTGTTCCATTTAATTTTCCTGTTAGAGTGGGTCCCACTCTTTTGATATCTCTATGTAAATGTCAGTGTGACACAGGTCTTTATTGTCGCAAGCCTGGCTGCGGGGCAGCTAGCATACAACAGTCGTTGAAAAGTTGCAAAGAAATAGTGATTTAAACGGATCAGCCGCTCATCTAGATATTTGCCAGGATCTTCTGTCTGGCCGAGGCTGACCTGCGAAGTGCTGAGACATCGTCATCCACATAGTCATACACACATGGTGTCTTGTTTTCAGCCGGGCGCATAATTCTGCCGATAACCTGGAGCAGACGCCCTTCAAAGGTGATAGGCGTGGTTAAAAACAGGCTGGCAAGACCGGAACAGTCAAATCCCTCACTGATAAGCTGGAGGGTCGCCACCAGAACCTGAACCTTGCCCTGCTGTACATCATTAACAATAGACGCCCGCTGGTCTGCCTGCGTCTGCCCGGTCAGCAGCTCCACATGAATTGAGTGTTTGTTGAGCAGATCAACAAAAATCTGACAGTGACTGAGCCGATCAGAGACCACAAGAACCGTTCCTTGCGACTGTTCACCCACAACCTTTACAATATCATCAACAATCTGGCGATTTCGCCCTTCATGCTTGGTCAGCGCGGTTATCAGGGCCTGGTAATCGCCCCTGTAATGATAGGAAAAATCTGTTTTTCTCCTGACAAGTTTGGGTTTCAGAACAGCACCTGTCACTTTCAGATGCAGCTGGTCAACAGTATGGGCACGATCCCCCATAAAATAATAGATCAACTTCGTCATGCCGGCATCACTTCTAAAGGCTGTGGCTGACAGACCAAGCAGATAATAGCTGTCAAAACAGGAAACCACATCGGTAAAAAGCGTCGCTGGAACACGATGACATTCATCAACAATGAGATGGCCGAAATGGGGTACAAGTTCAGCCGTTCTCTTTCGAGCACTGTTTACTATTGCAACGGTGAATGGTTTGATATCAAAATGACCATCGCCAACCAGACCAGCATCCACTCCAAGAAATTCATGCGCCCGTTCCTGCCACTGATAGAGCAGTTCCTTGGTATGGACAACGACCAGTGTCGGCTGCTGACGTTGAGCAACGACGGCAAGCGCCATCACGGTTTTACCGCTGCCGGTACCGGCCTCCAGTACCCCGAAAGAACGGGAACAGACGGCAGCGACGGCTTTCTCCTGGTATTCCCGTAACACCCCGGAAAAGCCAAAGTCATGGGTTCCCAGAAGACGACGATTATCGATAATCTCAGGATCAACACCGGTTACCTCCCGGCACAGGAGCACTGCCTGGTTTGAAAAACCTCTGGGAAAATGGATCCCGTTCGGCACAGACTCAAAATAGCTCAGCTTTGGCTTCAACCGTTTGCCGATCCAGCGGCCGTATCGCTTGGCGGCGACATACTTGGGGTTGTCGATGGTCAGTTGCTCTTTGATGACCCGTTCCAGATTCAAATCAGGATGATCAATATAACAATCTGAAGATACTGTCAGGGTAACCATGAGTTGATCATTTTATTCTTTTGAATGGGCTTCAAGAGAGTTCTTGTTCCTTGGCTTCGATTATATTAGGATAGCATCTCGCTTTTTCGATCGAATTAACTATATACCAGTTATGAAGGTTATCAGCCAGTTAAGAAACCTCACGTTCCGGGAACCAAAATGAGAGGGCCACGGTTATGGTTAGAGTTATCCTTTTATTATTCTCACTGTTTTTACTGCTCAGTCAAAATAGTCATGCTGAAACAAAAGGTCTTGATGCCATCACCCTGACGATTCCCGAGTCGGTTCTTTCCGAGGCCGTCCAGCAAAGCCTGCCGGTACCTATTGATACGGGATCGGACACAGTAGCGGGTTCTATTTCTATCGAGAAAATTGACCAATTACAACTTGGAGAGCAGCAGATTTCGGCACTGGTAACCCTGATCGGTAATGATATACAGATCAAAACCACCATTGCCGGCCAGCAGCTGCGCCTCAAGGTCGGCGACGTGAAACTGGAGTTTAATATTACCGCAGACAGCCGTTATGATCCCCCCTCCCAAACATTATTTATCAAGCCAACGGTCACCGATCTGAAATCAGAAAACGGTCAGAGCGGTGATGAACTGGGCAACCTCTTAGCAGGGCTCTTCAATGGCCGGGAATTCCCCCTGGCAATTGACCGACTGCAGCCAATTATAACCGACACTGGCAGCAAAAGACTGGCCATAGAGATGCAGATAATAAATGTTACCATTGCCAGGAACCTGTTTACCCTGCACCTGCTGCCCCATATAAAGAGTATTAAGCAGACGAAGCCTTAAGGCTGCCTGCTAAGGTCGTGACCACTTTTTTCTGTTTGCTTGACGCATTCTATTTACATTGTATAATCAGTATTATTAGATTCTTATACCACATCCTTCCGGTACGACATAGAAGTACTAATCAAAGTATTCCAGGAGGTTGTCTGTTTACTCTTGCAATTTATGATAAAAATTATCATTATCATTAACGACATTATATAGTCGGAGTTGCTGCCTGACTCCATATCGAACAATTCTTTCAATGAAGGAGTGCATTATGAGTAAAACGACAGAAAATCTGAACGCGGCCTTTGCGGGTGAATCAATGGCTCGCAACAAGTACACCTTTTTTGCGAAGGTAGCCCGTAAGGAGGGCTATCACTACATTGCGAAACTCTTCGAAGAGACTGCAGACAATGAGATGCGCCACGCAAATGACCACTTTAAGCTCCTCGGGCTCTTAGGAGATACTGTCGCAAACCTAAAGGAAGCAATTGCTGGAGAGGATTACGAGGTCAAAACCATGTACCCGGAGTTTGCGGCAACGGCAAAAGAAGAGGGAAACATGGAAGCTGCCATGCTTTGTGAGCAGATCGCTAAAGTAGAGGCTCATCACCGTGACCGCTACATGAAACTGCTGGCCCATGTTGAAAATGGTACCGTCTTTAAACGAGAAAAACCGATTCAGTGGAAATGCAGCCTCTGCGGATATATTCACGAAGGAACTGAGCCGCCGGCAAAATGTCCGAGCTGCAAACATCCCACAGAGTACTACGAGCCGGCCAACTTGGAAGATGATATTTAATTGATATCAAAAAAATAATTTTTGCTGTTTAACAAAAAAGCGTATCTGGGTAAAACCAGATACGCTTTTTTGTTTGAAACAATAATCCCGCTCATTTTTTGTTTTCATTAAAGGGTATTTAACCGAAAACCGAAAAGGGACTCCTCTCTGCAGATCAAATCGGCTATTATGTGGGTTATCAACCGTCAAACTCGACTGAACCGAGGTTAATTCATGCGACACAATCTGCATTGCTTTATTCTCATTATGGTTGCTTCCTTGTTCCTGACCAGCTGTTCAACAAAGGATTCAAACGTGCAGCCGGCAGGAGAAGCGAGCGCTCCTGAAGCGCCGCCGTTTGCATCTGCCGTTACATTTACCGGAACAATTCCGTGTGACGACTGCCTGCAGGTAGATATTACCCTGAACATTCGACCCGATGGAATTTACCAGCTCAGAAAAACATATCTGTCAGAACAGGGTGAGCCATCAGTCTCATCGCAGATGGGGAAATGGCGCTATGTATCAGACGGGAAATTCCTCATTCTCGGCAAAGAGATGGGACTTTTAAAAACCTATGTGATTGAAAGCCCGAACCGCCTCACCTTTGTCGGCTGGGAGGGAAGCGACAATAAATCACAGATTCAGTACGAACTGAACAGCAGCGCAAGTCCTGCGCCCTTTGGTGATGTGGTAAAAATCAGAGGTATGTTTGGCGTAAACAACACCACTGCCACATTCAAAGAGTGTGCAAGCCAGGTATCCTTTCCCGTCAATCCAGGTGGAGACTATAACGCGGCCCTGCAGAATTACATGAATACCCCTCACGACATGAACAAAGCAATACTGCTGTCAATTCTCGGCAGGCTGGTAAAACATGACCGCGAGGAATTAGTTATCGAACAATTCAGGAAATTCTACCCGAACAGCGATTGCCAGGGCAATAAGATAAAAACCAGCCTGACGGGCACCCACTGGCAGGTTCTTGAAATAGGGCAGCAAAAATGGTCTGAAATTTCCGATAAATTGGCTCATCTTCTTCTCAAGCGTGACAAAACCATTGAGGGATTCAGCGGCTGCAACAAAATATCAGGCACCTTCCTGGTAAAGGGTGACGTACTGTTGATAAAACGGGATCTGGTGAGCCGTAAGGCATGTCCTGGAGGGATGGAAGGAGAAAACCGCCTTGTTGCGGTTCTTGATGACTGTCGAATCGTTTCGTATCGAGGAAAATATTTTAGAACTCATCGATCAAAATGATCAGGTACTGGCCAGGTTTATGGCAGGACCATAGAACGGTTCGTGGTCGATAAGGACGACTAGATGATAGTTCCAATCATGAAAAAAGAGATACACCTGCGTTTAATAAAAAGATTATGCACTGCCTGGTTTTTTGCGTTAATTATCGGTCTGGTTGGCGTCTCCTATCTTGAGTATAAAAACCTGGACCAGCTCTCTTATGACCTCTGCTGTTAAAGAAAGCAGTGCCTTTGCAGTGCTGCTGACCAGTTATCAGGAAAAGCCCGACGAAGATTCTCTTGTTGAAATCAGGAGGCTGGCCGGGTCTGCTCTAGAGCAGACTTCGTTTATCCTCGTCAATTTGCTGAACGCCTCTGAAGAACCGCTCGTAGATGTGGCACTGTCATCTGCGCAAGCGGCAAGCAGGGCCTTTGAGGAAAAGGGTTTGACAATCATTCCCGGAAGATCTGCCGACGGCGGCTGGGTTATTGCCAATAAAAGAATTTATAGCAAAGTGGCGATTCCCATTTTTGATTCTGGCGAGGATCTGACCGGCTATCTCACCGGGATTTACCTGGTGTCCCTGAAAGAGTCGCAGGCAATCATCAACCGATTTACCACGAGTTTTATCATCTGCCTGGCCGCCATCACACTCTGTGCACTGCTCTGTTATCTCGGTTTTCTGTTCTTGAACAACCACCTGATTCGCTCCATCGGTGAACTGAACAGAGCCAATCTCTTCCTGGTTAGAAAACTCGGCAGTGCTCTTGCAAAAAGCAGTAACCAGGAAGAAGGTCACAGCTCAAGAGTCCTTATATACGCCATGAAACTTGCTGAAAAAGTACAGCTTCCCCTCGATCAGAGGCGCACCTTGATACAGGGCGTATTCCTGCATGACCTCGGCATGCTGCCGATCAGCCCTGAGACCCTCCAAAAGGAGGGAGAGCTGAGCAAGGAAGAGATAAAACAGGTTGACCAGCACCCCAGAGAAGGGGCCGAGCTGATCAAGAAATTTCGCTGGCTGAAAAATGCAGAAAAAGTTGTTCGGTACCACCATGAAAAATATGACGGCACTGGTTACCCGGACGGCGTAAAGCATGAAAAAATACCAATGGCTGCCCGTATTTTTTCCATTGCAGACACCTTCGATGCGTTAACCACGCCCCGGCCGTACGCGACCCTCTGCCGCTGCAAGAGAGCCTGGCCGTCCTCGAGCAGGAGACCGGGCTGCAATTTGATCCGGTACTGCTCTCCGCGTTTCTGGATATTGCGCCGCATCTCCACGAAACAACAGCTTCAAGCAGCCCCAGGGAACTGGAAAAAGAGGTCGACAAACTGCTGAAAAGATACCTGAGATACCGGTAAAAAAGCAGTCGCTGAACTCCTGGGCCTGTGTCGTCTACAATTTGACGATTTTATCACCTGGAACAACCGCTCCCCCAGAGATAACTTTAGAAAAGATACCCTCTTTAGGCATAATACAATCACCGGTGGCCTTCTTGATTGCGCAGCCGCTATTATGACACTCTTTGCCAATCTGAGTGATCTGAAGAATTACCGAATCGCCTATCTGCAGTTTGTCACCGATGCCGATTTTGGCCAGATCAATACCGCGGGTGATGATATTCTCAGCAAAGGCACCTTTTTTGAGGGACGGCAGAACCTCCTTTACCAGATCAATACTCTCGGCAGCCAGCAGGGATACCTGTCGGTGCCAGTCACCACCATGCGCGTCACCTTCTATACCCCAGGTCTCCCTGAACAGAACCGAGGGTTGCTCCCTTTTAACAATTCCCTTTTTCTCACTTGTACAGACTGCTTCCACCTGTGCCATGACCTTACCCCTCAAAACAGATAGACCTCGACAAGGCTGCCGGGTCTTAATTTTTCACCTGGTTCCAGAACAATATAACCATCAGCATTAACTATTGAACTCAACATATGCGATCCCTGCTGGGCAATCTCGTTGATGAGCGCAACCTCATTTGGTTTGTTTTCTATACAGACTCTAACAAAATTGGTTCGTTTGCCGTTATTGACAACCATCTCTGTTGTTTTTGCCGTTATGGTGCGGTTCACAGAAGAGGTTCCCAACAGCTCGGCTATTACCGGCCGCACATAATTGTAAAAACACATGAAGGCGGATACCGGATTTCCCGGCAGTCCGAAAAGTAGCGTGCTCTGACGTTTACAGACAAACAATGGTTTTCCTGGTTTTTGTCTGATTTTCCAGAACAGTTCAGTAAAACCTGCCGCAAGGGCTGCATCTTTGACATGATCATGCTTTCCGACAGAGACGCCGCCGGAGCAGAGGATGATATCGTCACCGCTGTCAGCGGCCTGCTGGACAGCCTGGATGGTATGTTCGAGGCTGTCTTCAACATGCATACGGGCATGTACACTGGCACCCACCTCTCGTACCGCATTTGCCAGCATTATCGAGTTTGAATCTCTAATCTGATGTGGTTGAATCGCCTGATCGGCGGGACTGGCAAGCTCTGTTCCGGTTACCAGTAATGAAACTCTGGGGGGAGCGTAGACGGGGACCTGATAGATCCCAAAAGAAGCCAATAAGGCAAGTTCCCGGGAGCCCAGCCGGTAGCCCTTTGACAAACAACTGCGCTCCCTCCTCGAAACTCCTCCCCTGCAGACCGGACGTCCTGCCCGAGTGCTCTCTATCTCGCAGGATTTCGACCTGGCTTTGTTTCTCACTGGTGTCCTCAACCCGGACAACACTGTCTGCACCATCAGGCAGCATCGCCCCGGTACTGATTCTCACGGCGGTACCGGCGATTAGCTCTCCGTCAAAGGGAATGCCGGCCTGACTCTCACCGATGATCCTGCAAGGTTACAGGATCTCTTTTCCAGCACCTTGACAATCAGCCCAGCGTACGGCAAAACCGTCCATCGCTGAATTGGTATAGCGGGGAGAAGGTTCCGGGGCCATGATATCTTCAAAGAGAAAACAGCGATGAGCCTCTTCCAGCGGGACAATTATTCTTTTGCGGTTCCGGAATATTGTCCCGAAGAATCCGTAGTGCGTCCTGTACAGAAATCACTTCATCCTCCTGAAGGATCAGCCGCCAATGGATGCCATTGAAGGTTCACCCTTTCGGCCATTGAACGCCTCGGTTTCGTGACCGTCGGCGTAGCGATGATTCAGACATGTCCGGATGGAATCTGCCAGTTCCCGATCACTGACCCCTTTTCTCAACAGCTCCCTGAGATCAAGCACGCCGTCATCATAAAGACACGCCTTGAGAATCCCTTCAGGGGTTATACGCACCTTATTGCAGGTGGCACAAAATTTTCTGGAGCGGCCTTCAATAATACCGATGGTTCCAGTATGACCCGGCAGGGTAAACTCGCTGGCAGTACTCGTGACTACTTGATCACACTGCTTCAGCTCCGGAGAAAACAGTGCCTAATCGCTCCCGCAGAGATTTCTCAGATGTATCGCCGGCCACCGAGCCGCCCGAGAACGGCATTCTCTCTATAAAGCGTAAACTGATATCCTTGTCACGGACGAACTCTACCAGCGCGACAATTTCTTTGTCGCTGGTATCCTCCATAACGACACTGTTTATCTTGAGCGGAATTCCCAATTCAAGGGATCGATTCAGTGTCAACAACACCTTATCGAGATGGTCTCTGCGGGTAAGTTCCTTGAACCGTGCTCTGTCCAGGGTGTCGAGGCTCAAGTTGATGCCTGAGATATCAATTTCTTTCAGCCTGTCAATATAGCGATAGGTTTCCACACCATTTGTGGTCAAATAAAGCTGTTCGATGCCAAGGCGGCGTTTGAGGGTCCTCATGAATTCAAAACAGCCCCGTCTTACAAACGGCTCACCACCGGTGATCCTGACTTTCTTGACACCAAGCCCCTGGAACAGCCTGACAAGTCTCTCGAGCTCTTCATATGACAGGGCCTGCTCATGCGTTATGGACTCGACACCCTCCTCGGGCATACAATAGCGGCACCTGAGATTACATCGATCGGTAATTGCCAGTCGTAAATAATTGATCGGACGACCATGATTATCAATTAATGATTGATCATGGGATGGTTCCAGAGCAGAATCTCTGGAGGAATTACTTCTGCTATCCATGTGCACTCCTTTTCAAAGTCGGAAGGCGGGGCAGTTTCCAGCCCAACCCTTTCGGCCTCAAGCCGTATACAGAAGACGTTTTCTGAACGTAGGCTTTTCGGCTCGGAGTTTATTATTATTTTCTTTCACTGCAGGATTCATAACATCTCAGGATTGTAGAGAGCTTGCAACCTTTTTTTTGCGTAAAAGCACCTAAACATCAATGCTATCTGACATCACAGATAGGCAAACCACAGGTAACTATAATCATTATCTTGACTGAAGTTTCCTGTTAGCCGTGATCACCGCTTCCACACAGTGAAAAATATTTAGAATATAGGGAATTTTCAGCCGATAATAGACCTGCTTTCCCCGCTTTTCATCCTCGACAAGACCATTTTCCTTCAGCAGGCTTAAATGTTTGGAGACTGTCGATATATCATGCCCGACCAGTTTGGTTAAGTCGCAGACGCATCTCTCACCGCGGGCCAGTTCATCAATGATCATCAGGCGGGATGGGTGAGCCAGAGCTTTAATGACAGCAGCACGGTCTTTGAATTGTTCACGGCTCACCAGTTTCAAGTCGTCATCCATCTGTCGGTGCTGCGCCATACGATCACCATTCCTTTATCTGACACCATAACCAGCCTCTGGCAACTCGTCAGGAGACAGCCGTTTCAATAGCCGCGATGATGTCGGAGATGGGGACCATTTTGGCCAGAACCGCTACCGGATCAATTTGACGCGCCTGATCATGAATTAATCGGTCATTATACCCGGTGAAGATAATAATCGGAATACTGTATTTATCTTTGATCTTCTGGGCAGCCTCGATACCATTCATTTGTCCTGCAAGTGTCACATCCATCAGGACCACAGACGGACAGGTTTTTCCTGCCCGTTCAACAGCTTCCTCACCTGTTGTGATTACATCATCTACTTCATAACCGTAGGCTCTTAGTTTTTTAACAAGCATCAAACCAATGAGAACTTCGTCTTCCACCACCATTATTCTTATTTTCTGACGACTCATACCCGTGTTCTTCCGGCCGGTTCATTGAAAACAATCAGGAACCTGGTACCGCCCCTGCGCTCAACTGAAATATCTCCCCTGAGCTGTATTGTAACCAGGCTGTTTACCAACTGCATACCAAAGGAACTGCTCTCATGGATATCGACATTTACAGGCAGCCCTACCCCGTCATCACTGACTTCAAGCCTTATTTCGTTATCCTGCCCCCGGTAGAGCTGTAAAGAAATAGTCCCTGTCCTCCTACCGGGGAATGCATGTTTCAGTGAGTTTGTCACAATTTCATTAATCACCAGCCCAATTGGTATCGCGTAGTCGATATTAATAGGCGAGGGTTCGACGTTTATATTCACGTTTAATTTTCCAGCCAGAACCATATTGCCAACCAGGGAATTTACGACCTCTTCCAGGTAGGAGCCCAGATCTATTTTTGAAAGATCCTGTGATTGATAAAGCTTTTCATGAACGAGTGCCATCGCCCGAATCCGATGTTCGGTATCTTTAAAGATTGACAAAACCCGTTCGTCATCAATATCCTGCACCTGCAGTTCAAGCATGGAAATAATCACCAGCATATTATTTTTTGTCCGGTGATAAATCTCTTTTAACAGAATCTCCTTTTCTTCAAGTGAGTTACGGAGCTGCATATCCTGGAGCCGTAATTTCTCCTCATTTTGCTGGATATTGCTGACATCAGTTATGGTACCGACCATCGCCGTCCGGTTCTGCCATGTCGTAATCTTTGCCCAGACTTCTCCATAAAAGGTTCTGCCATCAGCGTTCACACACCGTACCCGGTAGGGGGGAATCTCGATGCCCTGGAACCGTTTTTCCATATTCTCAGCAACCAGGGCCTTATCTTCTTGATAAATAAAATCCAGCGGACTCATGCCGACGAGCTCCTCAGCGCTGGTGCGCATCAGAGCGGCCAGAGACTGATTAACATAATTAAAAACTCCGTCTGTGATGATGTAAATACCGGCTTTATTGGCCTCGAGGGTATCAAAATACTGCTGCTGACTGTTTCTTAACGCTTCGGAAATAATCTGCCGGCGTTCCACTTCCTGATTAAGCAGGTCAATGGTCGTCTCCAGTTCGTTTTTTTTCTCAACGAGTTCCTGGTTTCGCTGTTCGACCTCATCCTCGAGCGAGTCGGCATATTGCTGCTGACGCTCCTGAGCCAGTCGTAAACGTTCAACCATGGAATTGAATGAATCAGCAAGCACGCCAGTCTCGTCCCTGGTCGTGACCGGGCAGCGCACCGACAGGTCGCCTCCGGCAACTCTTTTGGTTGCATCAGCAAGTGTTCGAAGCGGGGTAATCAGGTACTTGACTGATAAGAACACAATGACCAGCGCTATGGCAACGGTCAATAAAGACAGAAGCAGCCCGTCCTTCTCTATGGACCTGATGGTTTTCTTCAAGGTGGCACGACTTTTTTCAACCGAGGCGAACATATCGCTCTGTCTGACAACCAGGCCTAATACCCAGTCGAGGTCAGGTAATCTGCTGGTTGCGGTAAATAATGCCTCGCCACCCAGCTCAAGCTTCGAGAAGGTCTCCTCGCCGCTGGTTATCATTACCCCAAACTCCCTGACCTCGTTTATATCGGAATCTGCCAGGCGCAGGTGGAGACTGTCCGATGAATCATTGAAACTCTCTCGAATCAACTGAGAGACCAAAACGCGTGTAGTACTTTTCAGGAAAAGCAATCAGCCTGCCGTCATTATCAGTCAGAAAGGCGAAGAGAATGGTGTTTTCAGGATCAAGCTCATCAATATTGAGTATATCATCTATCACCGTCTTGAGAGGAACATCAATTCCTGAAATACCGCGAAACTGCCCGCTATCGTCATATACCGGCGCTGATGCGGTAAGCATCAGATCAGCGCTCGTGTCATCTTTATACACATCTGTCCACCTGACACCGCGAGACAGATCGGTCGATTGAGTAAATATGGTCAGAGGTTCGCCGTCACGCAGATCAAAAACAGATAGAGGCGGCAGGTTAAGGGCCATCTCCTTGTTTGCCATCTCATGACTGAAGTACTGACCAATGCCGGACAAGGTGATCACATGACTGGCGACAACTTCCGGGTTTTCATCGAGCACTCTGCTGAAAAGCGGGGTCATGTGAGTGAGCGCATCGAGTTCTTTTCTGGCTTCAGCCCCCAGGTCGGCAGCCCCCCAGTAAACAGAAATTACCGGATCATCTATGGAGTTCGACCAGAAGCCGTTTCGCCGCTGGATAGTATAGTTGTATCGGAAAAGTGGCTGGCCAGAGAAAAAATTGACCTCTGAATAGATCGCTGATGCCTGACTGCCGAGCATTCCTGCCGAAGCTCCAATACGGTTAAAGAAACTCTGATAACGGTTCGCCCGCTCCCTGGTAATTTTCTTCAGATATGAGAACGCCTGTGAACGAATCTCTTGTTCATTGACAGCAGACACCTCATTACCATAGCGGTTAATCGCCTTCAAAGACGTATAGGCCAGCGGTACGATAGAAAGCGTTATAACCGCTGTAAGCAGGAGGAAGAGCTTTACCCCCAGCCGTGAAAGGAGTTTGTCTATCATCGTTAGCATCACAATAGTATGCAGATTATTAACAGGATCTGCTGCCAAAACGCCCACATTCCTGTTATTTAACAGTTTTCTTATGCTTTCTTATCTCGGAACAGTGGCAAAGTCAATGGGAGTTGTATTCGTTTGACCGGCAGAAAATCATACGGCTCTATTTTTCCCGGTATGCTAAAGTGCATGCTGCGTATTGGAGCCGTCTCAGGGGATATCTTTCGGTACGGCTGGACTTACGATCAACTATTTACCGGAGCACAGTATGTATCTTGAACGTTTACAACGATTTTTCCAAGCCATGGAGCAGCTTGGGATCGATGCGGCCGCCTTTAATGCAGGGCCCAGTCTTACCTATCTGACCGGTCTTCATTTTCACTTAATGGAGCGACCGGTTTTACTTTTGGCTGCCCCAGGGAAACCACCGGTTCTTATTCTTCCGGAACTTGAGCGCAAGAAACTAGATCATGCCAGTTATCAGCTCGATTCTTACACCTACCCTGAAAATCCTGCGGGTTGGGGTGCTGTTTTCAAACAGGGACTCGCCAGATTGCAGCTCACCGGCACAAAGATCGGCATAGAGCCCAGACATCTCAGACTACTGGAATATAATTATCTAACCTCAAGCGATGACAACATTACCTTTACCGATGCGTCGGGGGCAATCGCCTCCCTGAGAGCTGTCAAGGACGCCTCGGAGATCGGAGCCATGAAACAGGCGGTTACCATTGCCCAGGAGGCCCTGAAGCAGACACTTCCCCTGGCCAGAACAGGTATGACTGAAAAGGATCTGGCCAATGAGCTGGTGGTACAGCTGCTCAGACAAGGATCGGAACCGACACTGCCTTTTTCTCCCATTGTCTCGAGCGGCCCAAATGGGGCAAATCCACATGCAAAACCGTCTGAGAGGAAGCTTCAGGCGGGTGACCTGCTGATCATTGACTGGGGGGCAGCCTTCCAGGGGTATGTTTCTGATTTGACACGCACCTTTGGGGTCGCTGAAGTTGGACCGGAGGAGCAGCTCATTTACTCCGTTGTGCAGCAGGCAAATAAGGCTGGACGGGATGCCGGAAAACCAGGAGTTTCCTGCAGAACAGTGGATCTTGCAGCACGTTCGGTTATCGAATCAGCAGGTTATGGTGAGAGATTTACTCATCGCACCGGCCACGGTATCGGTATGGAGTGCCATGAAGATCCCTATATCCGTGAAGATAATGAGCAGATTCTCGAAATGGGCATGACGTATACCGTTGAACCCGGTATATATCTCGACGGTAAAAACGGGGTCCGAATTGAAGATGACGTTGTTATTACATCAGAAGGCTGTCAAGCGCTCAGTGATTTCCCGCGAGAGCTGACAATAATTTGCTGAGGAAGCATGATTCAGGCGAGTTTGAAGACGATTCATTTCATCAATTTCGACAGGCGATGAGGATTATCTGTGCTTCCCCGTTCTAAAAAAATGTTGACCACCCTGGCAATCGGCTTAACAGGTGCGTTGACAGCCCAATATGCCGGTCTTCCGGCTCCGGCAATCATCGGGGCGACGCTTGCCGTTTCCGGTGCCTCACTCATGCGTATTACCCAGGATATCCCCAATTTCTGCAAGAACATCGCTTTTAGCGTTATCGGCTGTTCCCTTGGAAGCAGTATTACTCTGGAAACCCTAGCCAATTCATCAAAATGGCCGGTCAGTTTAGCGATTTTGGCTGTCGCTGTTATTGCCATCATCTATTTCTGCAGTAACGTTTTAGTAACCTTTTTCAATAAAGACAGAGAGACGGCCATCCTGGCCACTTCTCCCGGAGCCCTCGCCTACGTTCTCGCCCTTGCCGCGGATGGAAGAGGTGATATCCGGTCAATCGCCGTCATCCAGTCGATCAGGCTCGTTGCGGTACTGACCACTATTCCGATCATACTCTCCCACCTTGGAATGCACCCGGAACAGCCGTCAAGCGCCGCTGATAATACGATGGGGCTTCTCACCTTCAGCGGTGTGTTCAGCAGTTCCCTGGCTATTGGCTGGCTCTTCACCAGGATCAAGATACCTGCAGCTTTTTTTCTGGCCGGAATTTTTGTCAGCGGGGCTGCGCATCTGTCAGGGTTTGTTGTCGGGCGACCGGCAGATGAAATTATTTTTATCGGCTTCACCATCACCGGATCACTCGTCGGAGCACGATTCTCAACAATTCCACTGGCTGACCTTAAACAGCTCTTCTGGGGATCATTAAGCGCCCTGATGCTGTCCTTGCTTATCGCCGCACTCTTTGCAGCAGCCGTGGCAAAATTACTCGTGCTGCCCTTCGGTCAGGTTTTTGTTGCCTTCGCCCCCGGCGGCGTGGAGGCTATGGCGGCAATGGCTTTATCATTACACTATGACCCGGCTTATGTTGCTGTTCATCACCTGTTTCGTATTTTCTTCCTGATCCTGATTGTACCCTTCTTCCTGAGAAAAAGTTCCCTGAAGAGAAGAAAATAAGGCTCTTCCGGTAAACGAGTACCTCGATGCTGTAATCATCCTTCAGTTGTCCATCAAATTGCCTTTGCTCGCCGCCTGGCATACTTCTTTTGCTTGTCAAAACAACTATCAAGAAAAAGACACCGGATGATCCGAAAATAACCAGGCCTCCTCCCTGGTGCCCATTGATCTTTTTTTTTGAAATTTGCAACTTAAGCTGTGCAATCACAAACAAAGGGATTATAATGTGCATATGAACGATAAAAACCTTCCCACCACAGATACAGTTACAAAAACCATCCTTGAGTCTATCTCAGATGGCGTCTTTACCGTCGATCATAATTGGCAGATAATGTCCTTTAACCGGGCCGCCGAACAAATTACCGGTATTCCGCGAGCTGAGGCAATAGGTCGATACTGCTGGGAGGTCTTCCGCTCCAATATGTGTGAAAAAAATTGTGCTTTAAAGCGGACCATGTCTGAAGGGAAATCCTTTGTCAGCAGTTCGACCTACATCATCAACAGTGAGAGGCGGAAGATTCCCATACAGGTTTCAACCTCACTCCTGAAAAATGAGCAGAATGAAATACTTGGCGGAGTTGAAACCTTTCGAGATCACAGCCTGGTTGAAGAGCTGCGACGTGAAATCATCGGTAATTTCAAGTTTGGTGATATGGTAAGCCGTTCTAAAACAATGCAGGATCTTTTCAAGATTCTTGAACAGGTTGCAGAGAGTGACAGCACGGTAATGATTGAGGGTGAAACCGGTACCGGTAAAGAACTGCTGGCACGGGCAATTCATAACGCCTCACTTCGCAGGGAACAGCAGTTTATTGCAATTAATTGCGGTGCGCTCCCGGACAGTCTCCTGGAATCGGAATTATTCGGCTACAAGGCGGGGGCCTTTACCGATGCTCGAGTCGATAAACAAGGATTGTTCGGAGCGGCTGACAAGGGGACCATATTCCTTGACGAGATTGGTGATACCAGTTCGGCATTTCAGGTTCGGTTGCTTCGGGTACTTGAGGAGAAAGCGTTCCAGCCCCTGGGCAGCACACAGAAGCTGAAAACCAATAGTCGCATTATCGCCGCCACCAATAAAAACCTGGAGCTGATGGTCGAGCAGTCTCAGTTTAGAAAGGATCTTTATTATCGGGTCAATGTTATAAGACTCAATCTGCCGCCGCTCAGGGATCGTATGCGAGGATGTTGCCCTTCTTACTGAACACCTGATTAGCAAAAATGAATAATATCAAGGGGCGATCCATTTCAACCATTGAACCGGATGCAATGTCAGTCCTGCTGGCTCACGATTATCCAGGGAATATAAGAGAACTGGAAAATATTATCGAACATGCCTTTGTTCTGTGTAACGGCGAGATCATTGAAGTCCGGCATCTCCCGGCTTACCTGCAGGGAAATAAAATCTCAGCTCAACCTCCTGTTAATCCGCATACCGCGCTGCAGGACGCGGAGCGCCAGGCAATCCTTAGTGCTCTCGAGCAATCCAATTACAACCGATCTGCTGCCGCAGAACACCTGGGAATCCACAAAAGCACCCTGTTTCGAAAAATTAAAAAGCTTAATATAACACTGCCTGAAACGGATGGCCGAAACACCAGGAACCCCGAGCACCAAGAGACGCAATAGCGCTCCGGTGCGACCCGGCCACCATCTCATTTTTGCGCCGGTACCCTCTTTACTCATCGTTACGACGTCCTCCCGATCGACACTTTCATATTTATATCTAGCTAGTTAGGACCAATAGTCAACATATGCCCATAACTGGCACCATCTTTGCTATAACAGAGGGAGAGGACAAACGGCATAAGGAGATAGAAGATGAAGGTTGCGCTCACCGTTTGGGGTAATCGAATATCACCGGTGTTTGACTCAGCACAAACCGTGCTGCTTGCTGAAGTTCTGGATAAGAAGATCATAGACAAAACGTTTGAGTTCATACCCCTTCTGATTCCAGTAGCTATTGCCCGAAAAATTGTTGACTTCAATCCGGATTCTTTGATTTGCGGCGCAATATCACAGGAGCCTGCACGAATAATTGAAGATGCTGGAATTACGCTTATCCCGTTTATATCAGGGAAGGCTGAGCCAATATTGCGAGCTTACGCTCAAAATATGGCGATTAACCAATACTGCATGCCGGGTTGCAGCACGATTTGCAGGTACAGCAGGCATGGTCGTGTCAGGCATTGAATGAGCTCTGACAGGGCTTGAACATAGAGCGGGAGGTAGAGCATGGCAGACTCTAACAGAAACCGAAAATCAGGGCGGGGACAGAGACGATCCCAGGCCGAAAAAGAGCTGTTTAAAGGGACAAACCATGAACAGCAGGAGCAGGGGTCAGAACCGTCAATCTGGCCAGTGCAGGAATGCAAATCAGCAAAAAGAAGGTGGAGAACAAAACAGATTGATAGACAGCGAAGAAGAGAGCAGTCGTAAAAGTGGAAAAAGAAAACCAGCTGCCCCCCTGATGATAACAGGTTAACTGCTGGGAAGGGTGAGGGTGACCTCCCTCGATACGTGAGGATTGGCAGAGCAATGTTCTTTGGAAAACGACAGATATGAACCGATTAAATGTAATTCTTCTCAGTAAAGAGGAGTCAACGTTAGCCAGTGTTGCCTCAGTTTTAATGGGCCAGCGCCGCTTTCATGTAAGCTGTTTTGCTTCAGCAGAAGAAGCCTGGACCTATTTGCAGGGCAATAAACTTGATGTGGCTGTCGTATCTGATGTGCTGCAGGATTGTACGGGGCTGCAGTTCATAAAAAACCTGGTCGCAAAAAATCCTTTCGTAAACTGCGCTCTCACATCACCCCTTTCTAAAGATGAATTTCATGAAGCAACTGAGGGTTACGGAGTATTCATGCAGCTGCCAGTCAAGCCGAGTGCAGACAAGCTGCAGAAGAGATGATTGAGCGCCTCGACAAAATATTCCAGCTCATAGATTAACATCCCAAAAGGAAAAATAATGATAATCAGTGTTGCCAGCGGTAAAGGCGGTACCGGAAAAACAACAATCGCGACAAATCTTGCCTTGAGCATAAATCGTTCAGTCAAGCTGCTCGATTGTGATGTTGAAGAACCGAATGCCCACCTCTTCATAAAACCTCAGATCCAGATGAGCCAGACAGTCTATACCTGGATTCCGGAAATAGACCAAGTGCTCTGTAACGGCTGTCGAAAATGTGCGGAAATCTGCAGATTTAATGCGCTTACCGTCGTCGGCAGCAAGGTTATTGTCTTTCCAGAACTGTGCCACAGCTGCGAGGGATGTATGGCAGTCTGCCCGGAAGATGCGATAAAAGAAGGCTCCCGTGAGCTTGGCGTTATTGAGACAGGGACAAAAGAGAAACTCACCTTTATACAGGGCACCATGCGGGTCGGAGAGGCTATGTCTCCCCCGTTGATCAGACAGGTTCGCAGTAAGATCGACGAGGGTGATCTGGTAATTATTGATGCCCCTCCCGGGACCTCATGCCCGGTCATTACCGCCATGAAAGATACCGATTTTGTTCTTCTGGTTACCGAACCGACACCATTCGGTCTTCACGATCTCAGGTTGGCAGTCGAGGCGGTAAAGGTTCTGGGGATACCCTGCGGCATCGTTGTCAATCGCTCTGATCTTGGTGATCGTACTGTTCATGCCTATGCAGCACAAGAAAACATCCCGATATTGCTGGAAATCCCTTTTGATCGTCGGATTGCAGAGACCTATTCTCACGGCCGTCTTCTGATTGAAGATTTTCCAACCTGGCGTAACACCTTTGAGATGTTATATCGGGATATTGTTGAAATCATTGAAGCTAAACAGGTGGCAGCATGAGAGAACTGGTAATTATCAGCGGTAAAGGCGGTACCGGAAAGACCAGCCTAACGGCAGCATTTGCTTCCATGGCATCAAATTATGTCCTCTGTGACAGCGACGTCGATGCCGCTGACCTTCATCTGCTCATGGCCCCTCAACCCTATTCAACCAACGATTTTATCGGGGGGTCCATTGCCGTCATCAGGAAGGATGACTGCAACGCTTGCGGAACCTGCCGTGAACACTGCAGATTCGATGCCATATCGGATTCATATGAGATAGATCCGATCAGTTGTGAGGGGTGCGGTGTCTGTGTTGAATTCTGTCCCGAAAAGGCAATTGATTTTCCGCAACAGACGTGCGGCCAGTGGTTTCTATCCGAAAGCCGAATGGGGCCGATGGTTCATGCCCGTCTTGGCATCGCCGAGGAGAACTCGGGAAAACTGGTCAGTTTAATCAGACAGCAGGCTCGCATGCTTGCTGAGCAGCAGGGGCGGGATCTTATAATTACAGACGGCCCTCCGGGTGTTGGCTGTCCCGTCATTGCCGCAATTACAGGTGCAACCGCCCTGTTGATCGTTACAGAACCAAGCCTCTCCTCCCTCCATGATATGAGAAGGGTTGCTGAGCTTGGCGATCATTTCAATATACCGCAGATGCTCTGCATCAACAAACATGACATAAATCTCGAAATTTCCGAGACGATCAAGCGGGAAGCAGAACATCGTAACATCGAGGTTGTCGGGGTCATCCCCTTTGACCCGGCATTTACCCATTCAATGGTTCGCGGCCAGAACATAATCGAATTTGGAGAAAGCCCCCGATTAACTGAAACACTTTCATCAATCTGGGAAACTATAATCAACTCAAAGCAGATGTGCACAGACCGTTCACGGCTCATACCGGTAATCTCAACAAGACAGTAAGGAGAAAAAAAATGACAACTATTCGTATCGCTGTTCCTTCAATGGGTGAAGGAGGACTGGAAGGTTTTCGTGCCGGTCACTTCGGACATTGCGACGTATTCACCTGTATTGATGCAGAAGACGGCGAAATCAAGTCAATAACCACGATTCAGAATAAAGAACATGTCCAGGGTGGATGTATGGTTCCGGTCAATCTTCTGGCAGAAAACCAGGTTAATGCGCTCATCGTCGGCGGCATTGGCATGCGGCCGCTCATGGGCTTTAAACAGGTTGGCATAGATGTCTATCACGAAGCAGAACGAGCCGAAATCAGACCGGTTGTTGAAGATCTGCTGGCAGGAAAACTGCAGCTGATATCCGATGATCAAGTCTGCGGCGGTGGTGGTAGAGACTCCTGATCATAAAATCTCTTGGAGGAAATCATGAAGATTGCGGTTAGTTCCAAAGGAACTCAGTTGACGAGTGAGGTTGATCCCCGTTTCGGCAGGGCATCATATATCCTTATTATCGACCCGGAAACAGGTGCGTTTGAAGTGTTGAATAACAGTGTAAACGCCAATGCCTTCAAGGGTGCCGGCATCCAGGCAGGGACGATGATAAGCGACAAAGGAGCAGAGGTTTTGATGACAGGATATTGCGGACCAAAGGCCTTCCAGGTGCTGGAGGCTGCCGGCATTAAGGTTGTCAGCAACGTCAGCGGGACCGTATCTGATGCAATAGACAAGTTCAATGCGGGTAGTGTTGTCTATTCAACAGATGCAAACGCAGAGGCGCATTGGTGAAAACAATAAACCATGCGAGGAGAAATGGCGATTAACGATCAAGAGTTTGAGAAACTGGTTCAGCACCTGCAGAACCAGTCATTTGAAGATGTACGGACTGCATTCGGGGAAAACGGATTCAATCGATGGCGAAATCCCCTTTACCAGGGCCCAATGGCGGATGCCGACAGTCATGCACGAATCCGCGGAAGCTGTGGAGATGCCATGGAACTATTTTTAAAATTTGACAACAATCGGGTAGAGAAAGCCTCATATGTAACAGATGGCTGCGGCTCAAGCGCACTTTGCGGCTCTTTTACTGCACAACTGGCCCACGGAAAGAGCCCCGAAGAGTTGTTTGATCTCAGTCCTGATGATATTCTCGAAGCTATCGGAACATTTCCGAAGGAAGATGAGCATTGTGCCAGGCTTTCCATCCTCGCGCTGCACGAAGCGCTGAATGTCTACCTGAAAAAGCAGGCGGCAAAACAGGTACCGTAATAAGGCGCCCAGCCCTGAGAATTGCCATGGGTGTTCGTGCAGATCAAACACTTGTGGTTATTTCTCGGCGCTGTTATCAGTTCCTGACACGTTGATTTAGAACCTTTCAGACAAGGGGCGGCGATGGCTGAACCCAACCAGCCGAACGGTGAACTGGTAAAACCGGTTCATTTGTCAAATCTGTGAACGGTAACGACATCACCTTTTCGGTATGAGGACACGTCTTCTTTGAGAAATATGCTGCAGTTGGAAAACTCACGCCGGCCGGCCTGGCGAACATAATTAACCTGATCGCGTAAAAACAGTATTCCTTCCCGGAGGAGCACTCCACGACTTTTTCTATATGAAATATCATGGTCCAGCACTGCTTTTATATCCTGATTCATATACGCTGTGTATCCCTGCATTTTTCGAAGAGCAGGGAGAACCAGTTCATTAAAGAGTACCGCCACTGCTGACGGAGGACCCGGCAGACCAAAGTAGAGCTTTCCTGCCAATATTCCAAAGAGTGTTGACTGCCCCGGCCGCATGGCTATTGAACGATACATTACCGTACCGCCCATGTGCTCGAACAATTCTGTCAACAGGTCATATTTTCCCGGTCCCATGCCGCCGGTACTGATGATGATGTCTGTCCTGCTGCGGCCAATTTCAGTCAGGAGCGTGGCTATGTCTTTTTCGCTATCCTGCGCTACTCCAAAATCAACAGGTACGGCCTGCTGGTGCGTAATCAGAGAATTGAGCAGATAACGGTTAGAGGATATTTTCTGCCCGGCGGCGACCGCATCATCGATGGCCACCAACTCATTTCCGCTGCAGAAAAATGAAACGCTGACGTTTCTATGTACTGCAACCTGATGATTACCTGTGCTCGCAAGCAAGCCAATCTCCCGTGGTCCAAGCGACGTTCCCTTGGCCACCACGACACTTGCCCGGGGAATAAAAGATCCTCTCCTCTGAATAAAGCGAGGCTGCTGTTTCAGGACTTCATCAGGTACTTCAACGGTTGTTCCATTGCTCACGCAGTCTTCCTGCTGAATGACGCGTTCAGCGCCGACCGGCACCATCCCCCCGGTCATAATTCGAAATGATTCGCCAGGTCTGACCTTGATGATATCACATCTTCCCGCAGGTATTTCACCCTTTATTTGATAGGAAACGCTGCCACTGGTGCCAGATCGATCGCTTTTACCGATGACAAATCCATCCCGAAGAGACTGATCATATCCCGGGTCGGGTAGCTCGGCTCGTATCTCTGCCGCAGTAACGCGCCGTACGCCAGCAACAAGCGGAACCACCTCTTGTTCAACAGCATCTGCTTGATCGACAATGACAGCAAGTGCGTCGTTATAGGATATGGAAGAAGAGAATGTATCCACTGCCGAGCCTCTCTTTCAAACGAGTAAAATCATTATTTACCAAGACAGAACTGTTCAAAAATAACCTCAAGCACATCTTCGGTGGTGGTCTCACCGACAATTTCGCTCAGATGATCAAGACACTCAAGAATATCAATGGTGACCAGGTCGCTGGTAAGCCCGGATTCAATACCGTTGCAGATGGCCAGAGAAGCGTCAAAGGCCCGCTCCAACGAGACCTTATGTCTGAGGTTTGGTGCACAGCCCTCTTCCTGCCACTGTTCCCCGCCGCCGGTAACCCGCTGAAAAATAGCGTCTTTAAGTTCCGTAATGCCGTTCTGGCTGAGCGCTGATACGGATAGTGCTTCAGTAAAGATCTGCGGATCTGCTTCCCGGGCAATATTCTCTTCCAGGTCGCATTTCGTAACAATTGTTAAGAGCGGTTTATGCGATACTGTTTTAAAGAGCACCCTGTCGTCATCAGAGAGTTCACGGGCGCCGTCAACCAGGAAGAGCACCAGATCTGCACGATTTATATGATCCCGTGCCCGGTTGATCCCCAACTGTTCGACTTCTTCGGCATTCTCCCGAATACCGGCAGTATCAACGATTCGAACAGGTATGCCGTTGATGTCAACATATTCTTCGATGGTATCCCGGGTTGTTCCGGGTATTGCCGTAACCAGCGCCCGTTCTTCCTGGAGAATCGTATTCAGCAGACTCGACTTGCCCACATTCGGCAGCCCGACGATCACCACAGAGATACCGTCGCGGATCATACGCCCGCTGTCGGCACTCTTAATCAAATGCTCAAGGGGACTCATCACCTCGCTGCGAAGCTGACTGAGTACGGCTGCACGATCGACAATTTCAATATCTTCGTCCGGAAAGTCTATTGCTACTTCGAAAAGGGCCCGGACATGGACAAGGCACTGCCGTATCTGATCAACACGCTGATAAAGCCTGCCGCTCATCTGTTCAAGAGCCAGATCGACCCCTTTTCTTGTCCGGGCAGAGAGTATATCGATAACCGCCTCGGCACGAGTCAGGTCAATACGCCCGTTTAAAAAAGCCCGTTTGGTGAATTCTCCCGGACTGGCAAGATCGATGCCGAAACCAAGCACCAGGTCAAGGACCGACTGCAGCACAAGATAACTGCCGTGACAGTGTATCTCAACCACGTCTTCTCTGGTATATGTCCTGGGGCCTTTCATATAGACGACAAGGACCTCATCAAAGAGCCGACCATCACCAGGAGATTTGATGGTACCATAATAAAAGCGATGGGATTCAAAGGTACAGCGGGAGGAGACAGGATAAAAGATATCTTTTAAAACAGGCAGTGCTCGCGCACCGCTCATTCTGATGATACCAATGCCCCCTGCCCCCGGAGGCGTTGAAATCGCGGCAATTGTGGTACTGTCTGGTCCATGATAACTCATCTCATCACCTTGCTGGAAACAGCACAGGCCGGACATTGCTGACCGGCCTGCTTTCAAATCTGCACAGATTCTCTGATCTTTTCTGCGGCTAGTCTTCCTTCGCCTGGTCTGAATCACTCTTTTTTCGATATTTAGGCCGGGTTTTTTTCCTGTTGTTATTTTTTTTGCCTTTTCCCGGCTTATAGATCAACACTTTCTTGAAAAGGCCGTCGCCAACACTCCGGCTTCGAATGTCGGAATCATCCTGCAGAGCAACATGGACAATCCTTCGCTCAGAAGGGTTGAGAGAAGGGATAACCTGCGTTTTACCATTTTGTTTTACAAGAGCCGCATAATCAACGGCCTTATCCTTTAACTCCTGATTACGCCGTTCACGATAATCTCCGACGTCAATAGTTAAACGAACCCGTTCGGAAATTTTTCGTGAAACGATCTTGCGAAGCAGATACTGCAGGCTGTCAAGCGTCCTGCCGTCCTGACCGGTCAGATCGTCTTCGAACTCCCCGTTGACCCTGCAGTGAACAGTCCCCTCAATCATCTCCACCGTAACCGTTGAAGGGCAGGTCATCAACTCCAGTATTTTTTCAAGCTCCAGCCGGATAACCTCGAGACTTTCAGCAGATGGTTCCAGCGGTTCCCGAGATGGTTCCAGCGGTTCCCGAGATGGTTCCGGCGGTTCCCGAGATGGTTCCGGCTCCCCATTCACCCCGTTGCTATCCTCTTCTATCGCTTGTTCTTCTATTTTTTTCGGGGCGTCCGGCTGGACAGTCGTTTGGGGTTGGGGTTCCTGCGGACTCTCTTTTATCTTTTCTTTTCGCTTGGCTGGTCGTGTTTTTTTCTTGGGTTTCTGTTCAACAG
This sequence comes from uncultured delta proteobacterium, assembly GCA_963710015.1. Taxonomy (GTDB): domain Bacteria; phylum Desulfobacterota; class Desulfobulbia; order Desulfobulbales; family Desulfocapsaceae; genus MADRE3. Next base: position 105,218 of record CAVPYP010000022.1, read on the forward strand.
CAGCTTCATCAGTCTGAATCGTCACTCTTATGTGTGCTTTCTTACGGATAAGACCGAAAATTCCGGTAGATCCGGTCTCAATCACTTCTATATCGAAGTTTTCCTGAGCGACATTAAGGGTGTCACAAGCCTCCTTGATTGCTGAAGCCACATCTTTACCAAAAAAATCTTTTGCATCCGGTGACATTGAAAAATCCTGATTATATGTTTGTCCTAAAACAACAGTCTACACGCTGGTAACCAGCGTGATCATGTGGCGGCAGGCACTGATTTTTTCTGCCGGTTAATCATATACTGCTGGAATATTGACAGCAGGTTGTTGACAAACCAGTATAGAACAAGACCCGAGGCAAAATTAAGAAACATAAAGGTGAAAATAATGGGCAGAAACATCATTATCTTTGCCTGGGTCGGGTCAGCCGTTGTTGGAGTCATCTTCTGCTGCAGAAACATTGATGCTCCCATGAGCAGGGTAAGAACCGGCAAACCGCCAAGGTACGGGACGTCAAATCCGAGATATAAACGATCAGGGGCTGACAGATCAGTAATCCACAGCATGAATGGTGCATGACGCAGCTCTATTGACTGAAGCAGCACTTTATAGAGCGCGAAAAATACCGGGATCTGTAAAACCATCGGCAGACAGCCGCCCAGCGGATTTACTTTATAGGTTTTATAAAGATTCATGACCTCCTGGTTCATCCGGGCGGCGTCATCTTTATACTTTTCTTTAATTTTTACCATTTTAGGCTGCAGTTTCTGCATGTTCTTCATGGATTTCAGCCCTTTCTGGGTAATGGGCCAGAAGAGCGCCTTGAGGATCACCGTAACCAGTATAATTGCGATACCGTAATTGCCAAAAATGTTGTACAGCCAATTGAGGAGATAGAGCATCGGTTTGGCGATAACGTCGAACCAGCCGAAATTAATTATTTTTTCAAGGTTAAAACCTATCTCTTTGAGCAAGGTGAGTTTTTTGGGACCATAGAAAAGATCGTATTTGTAGGTTTTCTCTGCCCCTGGGGCCAGTGTATCGAGTGCTGAAACAAGATCGATTGAAACGAGTTCATCCTGGGCGTTCATGGTGACACTCTTGGACTTCTCTTCCGGGATTATCCCCGTCATGAAGTATGTTCCTTCATAGGCTACCCAGTCAAAAGATCCCTGAACCGTCTTTGGACCTTCTTTAAACTCCTTGAGCTTAAACTCCTGCAGTCCCTCTTCTTCATAAAATGCCGGCCCCCGAAACAGCCATTGGCTGCCCTTCCCCAGGGTACCGAAGGGCATATTCAGCTGATGGAGGCCACCCGCTCCCTGAAGCGCCTGTCCTCCGGTGTTTTTTACCGTTACCGAATGCTTGATCGGATATTTGTCGCGACTGAACTGATAGGAGCGTACAATTTCAAGACCAGCCTCATTAACAGCTCTCATCGATACCACTGCACTGCCGGTCGCCTCGTCGAAGGTGACGTCCTTACTGTCAAGGGTATACAAGGTGTTTCTGGGGAACGCACTGCCCCACGAGAAAGAAAGGGGATATCCCTGCTCCGGGCTGGTTTTTATGAGCTGCTCGCCCTGGGAATCGTTCGAGTTCGTTTCATTGTAATTCTTGAGGATAAAACTGGTAAGAACACCGCCGTTCTCACTGAGCGTCACCGTGTACAGATCAGTATCAACGACGACCTCTGCCGCCGCCCTGGAAGACAGCTGTGCCGGCACGGGCTGCGAAGGAGCGGCAGCGGCTATGACGGGTGCGGGTGCTGCGGCTGGCGCAACAGCCTCAGCGGACTGGCTCTGCTGCTCGACGACTGTGCTACTCTTTTCCACAGCCGGCTGCTGTGCTGGTCCTACAAAAAAGTATTGATAACCAACAAGGATGACAAATGAAATAATAATAGCCAGAAAGGCTCTGTACATATCCATGATCTTAATTACTCTTGGGGTCTAGTTGTGAAATGGTCCACTCACAATGAGCACACAGGGAGGCACGATCCCGGTGCACTTCATGCAACCGGATCGTAGCCACCTCGTGAAAGCGGATGACATCGCAGAACACGCCAGAGGCCTCTCAAGCCTCCACGCAGCGTTCCATGACGTTTAATAGCCTCGATGGTGTAAGCAGAACAGGTGGGGTAAAAACGACAGGTCTGGGGCAATAACGGAGAAATCAGATATTGGTACCCTCTTATCAGTACAATGACAGTTCGAGCAGGCAACTTGAGTATTGACGCAAAATTCATCTTTTACTTTGACTCCGCAGTCATCAGGTTTCTAACCGCCCGGACTATAAGATTTGGAGAATCAAGATCAAAACCAGGTCGCACAGCAATTACTATATCAGCACTTTGCGGATAATCATTTCTATGAAGCCGAAACGACTCTCTGAATATCCGTTTAATCCTGTTTCTTATAACCGCCCCTTTGATTTTCTTACTTACACTAATACCTATTCGACTGTTCTCACGGCTGTTATAGAGAAATATTATACTGAATCCATTACCGTGCAGCCGTTTACCGTGCCTGTATACCGTCTCAAAATCCCGGGATTCTCTTAACAGGCACTGCTTGGGAAGACCAAACTGCCGCAATGCGATCAGGCAGAGAGGCGCTTACGTCCACGGGCCCTGCGGGCGTTGATAATAGCTCGTCCGGCCTTGGTTCGCATCCGAACACGAAATCCATGGCTTCTTTTACGTTTTGTATTACTCGGCTGAAATGTTCTCTTGCTCATATTATTAATTCCTCAAATTACCATCCCATGATCACCCATGGTTTTATATATACCCTGCCGGAAAGATATCAGAAAGAGTAGTATTTCTTATCCGGCTCTTCTGCTGCAGATCAAAAAAATGCGGCAGAACGACAAAACACAAAAAGGTAATATTAAACATAGATAGCGGCCAGTGTCAATTATTTTAACCTCTCCACCTACTCCATTTGTTGCACTAGAGGGTGAGCTGTGCTACTTTTTGCTGGGCATACCGTTAATTACAATTTTAAATAAATGAGCTATAAAACATTGACCATCTTTTATCCTGAGCGTACCCCCTAGAAATTATTATGAGTCAAAGTCAGAACATAACGATCTACAGCGACATAGACTGGCAGCTGCTCTGGAAAAACAGTCGGAAGGCAAAATCCTGGAAGAGCAAGAACGCCAAAGACTGGAATAAAAAGTCAGCATCCTTTGCACAGAGGACCAGGCATTCCCCCTATGTGGACCAATTTTTAAAGACCATAGCAGCGGATCGAAATACCACAGTACTCGACGTTGGCTGTGGCCCTGGAACTCTGGCAGTTCCCTATGCCCAGCGGGCGTCGCGGGTTACAGCAATCGACTACTCAGAAGGAATGCTTTCCGAGCTCAAGGAGTTCGCCAAAGAACAGCAGGTCCAGAACATCAGGACAGTAAAATGCTCATGGGAAGACGACTGGGATGAAAAGCAGATTGGCCAGCATGACCTGGTCATTGCATCAAGGTCAATGAATATTGACAACCTGGCAGAAGGCATCCAAAAGCTAGACAACCATGCGTTAAAACAGGTAGTTATTGCCGACAGAATCTCTCCCTCTCCTTTTGATCCCGATGTCTTCGCTGCAATCGGCAGAGATTTCAATTCTGGGCCGGACTACATCTACACCCTGAATATGCTTTACGATTTCAATATCCATCCCCGCATCGACCATATCGAATTACCAGGTGAAATTAGTTTTTCAGATCTGGATGATGCGGTTCAGTCATATAAATGGATGTTCCGGGAGCTGAGCGAAGAAGAGGAAGAGAAACTGACAACATTCTTATCCTCCAGAATCCTCAGAAAAAATGATGATGGTATTATTGTAAAAAGGAACTTTCCACAAAGATGGGCCTTATTATCATGGACGAAAACCTCATGAGGCCCGATATATCTGAGATGTAATGTACTTTCGACCGGATAACACGGTTCAGATTAATCGAAAGAAACGCACAACGGGAAATCAGTAAGCTGATATGAGTGAAATAGATTCGTTTGATGTCGCCGTTATTGGAGCGGGCCACGCCGGTTGCGAAGCAGCACTTGCTGCCGCCCGAATGGGGTGCAAAACGATAGTGACTGTAATTAACGTGGATACCATCGGCGCCATGTCCTGCAACCCGGCCATCGGCGGTCTGGCAAAAGGGCACCTGGTTCGGGAAATTGATGCTCTTGGCGGGGAAATGGCCAGAAACATTGACGAAACATCAATTCAGTTTCGCAAGCTCAACACCAGTAAGGGACCGGCAGTCAGGTCCTCCCGGGCCCAGGCAGATCGTCTGCTCTATCGTCTCAGGATGAAAAACATCCTGGAAAACCAGGAAAACCTGACCATACGTCAGGCTGTCGTCGATTCAATTATCGTTGAAAACGGCAGGGTAACCGGCATAAAGACCTCCCTGGATGAGATCATCGAGGTAAAAACAGTCGTTGTCGCCACCGGCACCTTTCTTAACGGCCTCATTCATATAGGCCTGAAGAATTTTCCTGCAGGACGAATGGGAGACTCACCGTCCCTGAGCCTTGCAGACTGGTTTAAAGAGCAGGGGTTCCGGGTCGGACGGATGAAAACGGGAACCGTCCCGAGAATTGATGCAAACAGTATCAATTACGATGACCTGGAAGCGCAATTCAGCGATGACCCGCCAACATTCTTTGCTTATGCCAATAAAGGTTCTTACCGGCTGCAGCAGCGTCCCTGCTACATCACCTATACCAATGAACAAACCCACAACATCATCCGGAAATCGATCGATCAGTCGCCACTGTTTGCAGGCATCATTGAAGGAGTTGGGGCACGGTATTGCCCGTCTATCGAAGATAAGGTGATGCGTTTTCCGGAAAAAGGGCGTCACCAGGTATTTCTGGAGCCGGAAGGGTTGGAAACGGTCGAAGTCTATCCAAACGGAATGCCGACCAGTCTTCCTCTTTCCACCCAGGTTGCCATGATCAGGAGTGTCAAGGGCCTTGAAAACGCGAATATCATCAGGCCGGGCTACGCCATCGAATATGATTATGTTGACCCGCTGGAGCTCATGCCGTCACTTGAGACCAAGAAGATCCAGGGACTCTTTCTGGCCGGCCAGATCAACGGAACGTCGGGATATGAAGAGGCGGCAGCCCAGGGACTGATGGCTGCCATAAACGCCGTCCACTCAACAAGAGGTCTGGCCCCGATCGTACTCGATCGTTCACAGGCCTATATCGGTGTTCTTATTGACGACCTGGTGACCCGTGGGAACACTCGAGCCGTACAGGCTTTTCACCTCGCGAGCAGAATACAGGCTGCTGCTGAGAGAGGATAATGCCGACGCACGGCTTTCCGAGATAGGCTATAAAATCGGCCTGCTCCCGGAAATACATTATAAAGCGTTTTGCCGCAAACAATCAGAGATTGAGTCAGGTATCAGGCTCCTGGATGCAATTTCCATCCGACCAACAGCTGAGATTAATGAAATACTGAAACAGCTGGGAAGCACACCATTAAAAAAGAAATCATCCCTGGCAGACCTGCTGCGCCGACCTGAATTATCGATCAGTCATCTTGGAGAATTGAATTTTGAAGAAGGAAGAGAGGACATAGACCGTCTGCTGAACTCTGAATTCAAAGAGGAGATTCAGCTTCAGGTAAAGTTCAGCGGCTACATCGAACGGCAGGGTGAGCAGGTTGCCCGGTTTCGGAAGCTGGAGTCAATGACAATACCCGAGGACCTTGACTATTCGAGCCTGTCCGGGCTGTCAAATGAGGTTATTGAGAAACTGACCACCATTAAGCCGCTATCCCTTGGCCAGGCCTCAAGGATTTCAGGAGTTACTCCGGCAGCAATATCGATCCTGCAGGTTCACCTGAGAAAAATGAAACACCAGAAAAAACATACCGGCCCGGTAGCAACTGAGAAATAACTCTGCAATCATTTAAAGCCATGCTCACCTATCCCCAAATTGACCCGGTCCTTCTCCACCTTGGCCCGTTGAAGATTCGCTGGTACGGACTTATGTATGTCCTTGGTTTTATCGCCAGTTACTTCCTGGTCAGAAAACAGATAAGAGATTTCAAATTTGATCGCCTTGCGGTGCACTTTGAAAATCTCAATATTGTCCTGCTTATTGCCCTTATTATCGGCGGCCGCCTTGGTTATGTGCTGTTTTACAATCTCCCCTATTACCTTGAAAACCCATTTGAAATTCCAGCCACATGGTCAGGCGGCATGTCATTTCATGGAGCAACAATCGGCCTGATCGCTGCCGGAATGATTTTTTGCAGATTGAAAAAGATCAACTTCTGGAAGACGGCAGATATTTACGTGGTAACCGCCCCCATCGGTCTCGGCCTGGGAAGAGTTGGTAATTTCATCAATGGAGAACTGTTCGGCAGAGCTACAGAGCTTCCGTGGGGGATGATTTTTCCGGGAGGCGGCCCGGTTGTCAGACACCCGTCTCAGCTCTACGAAGTTATTCTCGAGGGAATCATCCTTTTTGCGCTTCTCTGGTTGAATCGTAAAAAACCCTGGCAAAAAGAGCGGTACTGGCCCCACGGTTCATTACTCGCCCTGTTTCTGATAGGCTATGGAATCTTCAGGTTTATAGTTGAATTCTTCCGGGAACCTGACCCCCAGATCGGTATGCTTTACAACCTCATATCAATGGGCCAGCTGCTCAGCAGCATCATGATATTCGGGGGACTCCTTCTCTGGGGCTGGCGCGCCAAAGCCGAGCTGGAAGAAAAACAGCTACTGAGCTTTAACCCTGGTAGAGAGTTTCTTGCCCGGCCGAAACTTGACGACGTTGTGGGCAGGTATGGTTATCGCCTGACCTGTCTGAGGGTTTCTGCCCCTTCTGTTCCGCCCGTTCAACCACGCGAAAAGAACCAAATCCTGCCAGCGTCACCCGCTCACCACGCCTCATGGCGCCTGCCATGTGAGCCAGCACACTGTCAAGTGCTTTGCCTGCAGCAATTTTTGTCAAATCTCCCGACTCTGCTATGTTTGCAACCAACTCGCCTTTGTTCATGATAACCTCTTTGTCGAAATCACATCGAATTTACTGAAGCCGGGAGAACTATTACTAGTTTTCAGAAATAAAAACAATTGTGGCAATTACCCATTTTCAACTAGGTATATTTACCTAGTCAAACCCTCAATAATCAAAATATCAATTTGATTACAGACACATAACGCCTCAACCTGCGGCCTGAGGTAAAATAGAAATCTTCAGATAACAGCAAAAAAGAACGGAGAGCCGTCTATGACAGCGCATTTTGATTTGAGTCTGGTCAAGCGCTAATTATTTCCTGCGGGTGGGGGCAGTCTGAACTGAGATCGGGAGACTATTCCGTGCCGTAGTCGTTTTTTAAAATTGATCGTCACTCAACAACCACGTAACCATTACGCACAGCGTAGTTAACCAGGTCAACACTATTTTTCATCTTAAACTTTTTAAGAAGATTAGAACGGTGATGATCAACAGTCCGGGGACTCAGGTTAAGTTTCGCTGCCATTTCTTTGGAGGTGTGGCCCTCAACGACCATCGCCAAAATCTGCTTTTCCCGTTTGGTCAAACCGGTAAAGGTATTGGCTTCCTCATTGCGATATGCCTTGAGCACATCGTCGGTAAAATCATCGACCAGGTGCGGAGAGATATAGGTGCGCCCGCTGCGAATTTTATTTATAGCCAGCAAAAGCTCGTTATCTGAATCGCTCTTTATGAGATATCCATCAGCTCCCGCCGACATTGCCCGGTAAAAATACTGTTTGTTTTTATGCATGGTGAGCATCAGAATTTTCACTGAGGGATAGTCCTTTTTCAGGATTCTGGTCAAATCAACCCCATTTATTTTCGGCATTGAGATATCAAGGATTACCAGCTCCGGAAGATCATTTTTCAGAGCGGCAAGCAATTCCTCGCCGTCCCCGACCTCACCGATTATCTGGAGATGATCCTCCCTGGTAATGATATTTTTGATTCCATGTCGAATCAGCACATGATCATCAGCAAGAACTATTCTGTAGTGACTATTACTCTGACTCATACGCAACTCTCTTTACCTTTTTCGTGGGACCACACCTATTTGCGGGCAATCTGCCTGGATTACACACCGGTCACAATGGGGAGCTACCGGCCGGCACAAACCCTGACCGAAGGCAACAAGCAGACTGTTTACCCGTTTCCAGTTTCCTACTGGTAATTTTCGCCTCAGGGCCATCTCTGTTTCCAGAGGATTTTTTGTCCTGACATATCCCCAAATATTCATAATACGATGAACATGGGTATCTACACAGATGGCCGGGATATCGAACGCTACTGAGAGTACCAGATTGGCTGTCTTTCTCCCCACCCCCGGCAATGTCACCAATTCTTCAAGTGTTTCAGGCACCCTCCCCTGATACTTATCGACAAGCAGGCGACAGCATTTTTTTACCTGAGCCGCTTTATTTTTATAAAAGCCGACAGGATAAATAAGGTTTTGGATTTCCTCCTGTTCCAGGTCTGCCAGTTGGGCAGCATCCTCTGCCCTGCTGAATAACCGTTCTGAAGCGACAGCAGTCACCTCATCTTTTGTCCGTGCTGACAAGATAGTCGCTATCAAAACCCGGAACGGATCAGATGTCTGCACGCCGATCAGGTCAACCACCGGAACCCGATAATGTTTAACCTCCTGCTCAACTATATCTAAAAATCTTTCAATATCAATCAAGTTAGTGTAGAAGCATTGTTTTTGGATATTTTATAAAAGAACAGACGTTCCATCGCAACAAAAATCCCCCATTTCCGCGATTATAAAAAAACTGGTTCACCTTATCACATTGTATTACATGTTTTCCATAAGAGTTTTCCTCTTGATTGAAGTGCTCTGAGCAAACGCGCCCTTTTTTTATACGCACCAGAACGAATAGATGATACGTGAGAACAAATAGGCGACCCAATGACACAGACACCCACTGAACCGCTGCCGGTAACGCTTGATGAGTGCAGAAAAAGGGGCTGGAAAGAGGTTGATATTGTCCTCATTTCCGGCGATGCGTATGTGGACCATCCCTCCTTTGGCATTGCCCTCATCGGCAGGCTTCTTGAAAACAGGGGGTATCGTGTCGCCGTTCTTCCCCAGCCCCGATTCGACAGCGAGACTGACTTCAAGCGGTTTGGAAAACCTCGCCTGTTTTTTGGCATCTCTGCTGGTAATCTCGATTCCATTGTCGCCAATTACTCCGGTAACGGCAAGGTTCGTGAATTTGACGCATTTTCCCCCCAGGGAAATCCCTGGAGAACCGAGCAGCAGTCAAAAAATAACCGCTGGCGACCAGATCGTGCCATCCTCACCTATACTCAGCTCGCCCGCAGGGCATACCCCGGTGTGTACGTTGTTCTCGGTGGTGTTGAGGCGTCTCTGCGCCGCTTCGTGCATTTTGACTACAAACAGGACAAATTGCGCGCTTCTCATCTGGTGGATGCAAAAGCAGACCTGCTGATCTACGGCATGGGGGAAAAAAGTGTGCTCCAGGCGGCGGAGGCAGATTTCAGCCGGTCAAAAGCCCGACAGCGTTCCCGGTACCTGTGTGAGGATGAATGACAGGGATATGGCTTCATTTCGAGATCAGGCCAAGAATAACGACAGCACTATTGTCGAACTCCCCTCGTGGCAGAGTATCCAGGCACGCAAAGATCTATTCATGAAGGCTGAGCTGGAGATAGATCGTCATGCACGAGGGCAGAGCAAGACAATTCTCATCCAGAGACAACAAGCCATGTGGGTGGTACAATTTCCAGCCAGCAAACCGCTTGATCCTGAGGAAATGGACCGACTTTACGAACTTCCTTTCAGCCGCAAGCCACATCCTTCTTCCCCGGAAATCCCCGCTTATTCGATGATAAAAGATTCTGTCACTATCGTGCGGGGCTGCTCGGGAAACTGCTCGTTTTGCGCCATCAGCCGTCACCAGGGCCCTGCTGTCACCAGCAGAAGTATTGACTCAATTGTCCATGAGGTCAATGTCCATTGTTCGAGGGGAGAATTTCAAGGGAACGCTCAGTGACCTTGGCGGGCCTACCGCCAATCTTTTCGGTACGAGCTGCGCGATTGGATCATGCAAAAAGCATGACTGCCTTTATCCAAGGGTCTGTAAAAATCTGCTGATTGATGAAAACCGCTTCATTGATCTATTAGACAAAGTGCTTGAAATAGAAGAAGTAAAACATGTCTATATATCCTCAGGATTGAGGATGGAACTGCTCAGAAAAACACCCGACCTGATGCGAAAGCTCATCGACAAGCATATTCCCGGTAGTCTGAAAATTGCCCCTGAACATACCGAGAAAGAGGTACTGCAGCTGATGCACAAGGAACCGCACAGTCAGCTGGTTGCATTTCTGGATACATTTAAGACTCTATCGCGGGAGCTTGGCAGCAAGTGCCAGGTAACACCCTATATAATCAGTGCTCATCCAGGCTGCACCGAGAAACACACCGCCCAAATGGTACAGAAATTGAAAAATCTCGGTGTTACCGTCAGGCAGTTTCAGGATTTCACCCCAACACCGGGAACCATTTCAACCGCCATGTACGTCAGCCAGATTCACCGTAAAACAGGGGCAGCCCATTGAGGTGGCCAAAACACAGCGTGAGCGCATGGCACAACGCCAGCTGATTGAAAAAGCCTTTTTCCGTGGCAATAAACAGGAAAAAAGGGTTGCAGATGCGCATTCCAGGCAGCAATCCAAAAAGAACAGACGACACTGAAGACTGCTCAGCGGCTATTATCCCTGAAAAAATGTGCTTCTCTACTGCCGGGAAAACAGACCTCGGTCTTTTAATCTTTTTTACTCCAGAGTCTCCTTTAAATAGGCAATTCTGGCAAATTCTTCTGTCAGGTCGGCTAAATCATAGGCCCACCTGATAGTTAATCCGAGACAGATAATACCATGCTGCTCCAATAACAGTACTTTACAGTCCGGATTGTTTTTAATCGCCTGCACAACATTGGCCTGCAGCTCCTTTGTGCCGGAGGGAGCAAAGGGCACACGGGGAATTTTCGGCTGTTTGAACGCTGCATCTGTCACCATCGGAATATCACGCTTCAAAACGGCAAAGGTTGTGGCATACGGTGGATGGATGTGGAGTACGGCATTCACCTCGGGTCGTAATCGTAATATGTCGGCATGAAAGAGATATTCCTTCGATGGCAGATATTCTCCTGCTGCTTTCCAGCTATAGGAATCTATCGCCATCTCGATCAGGTTTTCCATGGCTGTATCGCCCAGATTCAATCCGGAAGCGGTAATCGCCATTTGGTTTTCTGCAATGCGGGCACTGAAATTTCCCCCTGTGCCTCCGACAAGTCCACGGTTGTAGGTTCGTTGTGCGAAACGGACCAGTTCTTCCTTCAATTTTCTCTCAGTCATTGCTTAGTGCCCTCTGTTACCCAGCCCTGCGGCAGGTCCATTTCTACGAGTTGTTTAAAATGATGCTTGGTATCAAGATATAATTGTTTATACATCGAAAACAATTTGTTGTAGTTCTGGTGAGCCTTATCATCAGGCTCAAATGCGGCCCCGGTGATCACCGTCTGTTTCACTGCCTGTTCAAAATCAGGGTAGAGTTTCAGGCCGACACCAGCCAGTATTGCCGCACCCAGAACCTCTGTATGACTCTGGGTCAGGCTCACAACACGCTTACCAAGGACATCAGAAATAATCTGGTTCCAGACCCGGCTTGACGCAGCTGCCCCGCCTATCCGCAACTCTGATATGGAAATCTGGTTATCCGATTCGAGCAGTTCGACAACGTGCCTGATTGCAAAGGCGGCGCCCTCGAGAACCGATCGAAAAAAATCCCCGCGATTATGGCCAAGCGTTACCCCAAAAAACACACCCCGCGCATACGGGTCCCAGATGGGGGTCCTCTCTCCGGCAAGATAGGGTAAAAACAGAAGGCCCTTGCTTCCAGGGGGAGAATCTGCTGCCTGAGCTGTTATCAGCTCATAGACATCTTTGCCGGTCGCATCGGCCTCTCGCTGCTCCAGCTCGCAGAAGGTATCACGAACCCAGCGAAGTGCAGATCCCACACCGTTGATCGCGCCGATATACTGCCAGCTATTATCGGTGACATTCGTGCAATTCATGAAACGACGATCAAATTGACCGGTTTTTATCGGCCCCGAAACCCGCGCGGCCGTACCCATTATTACAAAACACTGGCCCTCTTCCAGCACGCCGGTTCCCAGGGATGCACCGATCGTATCCATACAGCCGCCGATCACCGGTGTTCCCTTTTTCAAACCGGTCAGGTCAGCGGCTGCCCCAGTTATTGCACCGATTACCTCATCGCATGCGACAGGACGCGGTAATTTCTGTTCATCAATATCGAGTTTATCGAGAAACGGTTTATGCCACTCTCGCTTACGAATATCAAAGAGAAGTGTCGTTGAAGCCCGGGAATGATCAATCGTGAATTCACCTGTCAGCCGGGCCACCAGGTAGCCGCCGGGTACCATCAGCTTGTAAGCAGCCTTGAATGACTCAGGTTCCTTATGTTTCAGCCAGAGTATTGTCGGCAGGGAGAAGGCCCCGGGAGCAAGGGGATTGCCGGTTATTGCAAAGACCTCGTCCCCGCCAAGCTGTTCTCTGATTCGGTCAACTTCAGGCAAAGCCCGCTGGTCCCACAACATGATCGCCGGACGGATGGGCGCTCCCTTCTCATCAACGGCGATGAGGCCGTTTGTACAGCCGACGCCAACGGCTTTAATATCTTGCGGATCGATATCGACAATCGCCTCTCGTATTGCACCAATGGTCGCCTGCCACCAGGCTTCAGCATCATGTTCCGCCTGGCCGGGCAGAGTGCTGATCATCTGGTATTCCCCATACCCTGAACCAACCAGATTACCATCAAGGGTGAACAGCCCAGCCTTTGTACCGGTACCGCCGATATCAATCCCCAACAAATACGGTTTTGAATTAATCATGGATTATTTTCCCATTACCTTCTCTCGCTGAGCGGCCCCTCGACGCATCACTGGTTCCAGATGCCAAACCATTTGGACAAAACGACCCATTCTCGACCAGTTCTGCACATCATCCAACCAGCCGGCAGAACCCGATGATATTTAGAAGTGGCTTAACTGGTGCAAAATGTGATGCCGCATCAAGAGTTCTGAGAGATCTCTGTCCCTGCTTCTCAAGGTCTGCACAATCGTAATGTGCTGGTTTATCGATTTCTCCAGCCTGTTAATGGGCAGTTTTATCACCAGGCGGGACAACTGAATTTTTGCGTCAATTTTCTCTATTATTTCAAATAAGTGCGTGTTCCCGGTTCGCCCCGCAATTTCCAGGTGAAACATGCTGTCTTTCTCAAAGGCTCCGGCGACATCACCTTCAGCAATGAGGGCGTCACACTCTTCAGCAATAGCTTCAAGGTGATCAAAATCTTTGTTAGTACCAACTTCTGCCAGCAGTTTTGTTGACAGTGTTTCGAGTTGGGCCCTGATATGGGCGAGCTGTACCGCTTCCTCTTTTGTCAGCGAGGCAACAACGGCATGACTTCGGGGTTTGAGGGTCACCAGCCCATATTCACTCAGTTTTTTCAAGGCCTCTCTTATGGGAGTCCGACTCACTCCGAACAACTGCCCTACTTTCTCTTCATGAATCTTATGGCCTGCACCAAATTCCCCGGAAAGTATCATCTTTTTTATATAAATATAGACCTGTCCGGATAAGCCATTGTGGTTTAGATCAATTTTCTTCATGACTTCGACAACAGTTCCGTGGCTTTGGCTCCGATGAAGTCAAGACTCGAGAGTACCCTGTCCTTAACACCATCATCGAGAATCCTCTTAACCCGGGCTATGGATATCTGGGCCAGCATCACCAGGTCTGTCTCCCGCAGCAGCTCTTCGATACCCTGCACGACCTCCGAATCATGACCGGCAGTATCTCCGCTATTCAGTTTGGCGAAGGCATCAGGGCACAATTTCGGCACTAAAATTGCCTCTTTACCCAGCCGCTCTGAAACCTCCCGGAAGAGTCTTCTGGAAGGCTCCTGGGTCGTTGGGTTGGTCATGATCAGGCCGATTCGATTGCCGTTTTGAATCGCATACTCCATCATCGGCTCGTCAACTTTCAGTACTGGTATGCCCACCCTGCTGCGAACTTCATTAACACAGGGTGAAAGCGATGAACAGCTGACAACGACAAGATCCGACCCCGCTCGTTCAGCGGATGCCACCATCCTCGTCAACCAGTCAACAATCTCAGGCGTGATCATGCCCAGGGCCGACAGTCTTCTCAATATGCCTTCATCCAAAACATGATTTATGGAGACATCCGGGAGTGATCCTGCAACAGCTTCATGAATCGGATCTATTACCAGACGAGTGGTATGTACCAAACCAACCAGTCCCATCATAACCTCCTTCGTTTACTTCTTCCCTGGCACCGGACCGTGCAGCTCCACAAGAGAAGCCATCAGTTTGTCCCCAAGACCAGCATCAACGGCTGCCTGATAGGTAGACAACAAGGACTCGACCAGATAACTTTTAAATCCCCGGCTGTCTGCAAAATCTTTGAAATAGCGTACATCCTTGCAGGCATTGACCAGAGAGAACTTGTGTCCAGTCAAGTCACCCTCGAGAAGAGGCGGCACCATTTTCCTGAGCACCCCGCTGTCTGCCCCGCCGGAAGACATGACTTCATAGAGCACCTCTGCATCTACACCAGCCTGGAAGCACATGGAAAGACCTTCTGCAATCAGTGCGGTATAGCCGCAGGAAATAAAATTATTAATCAATTTGGCACTATGCCCCGATCCGGGAAGTCCAAAATAGGCAATATTCTCTGAATAACACGCGAGCAACGGCCTGATTTTCTCGAATATCTCTTTTTCCGCACCCACCAGACTGTTCAGCCTGCCCGCCTCGGCGTCCTTTGGCGCCCGGGTAACCGGGGCATCGACAAAACTGGCCTGCTGAGCCGAAAGATCCTTTGCAATTCTGATGCTCAGAGCCGGGTTACTCGTTGAACAGTCGACCAGGATCAATCCGGCTTTACAATTGTCAAGAACACCGTTTTCACCATAAACAAGGCTTTCAACCTCCTGGGCTCCGGTGACGCAAAAGAAGATGATATCACTCGCTTCAACGAGATCTGAAATGCTGGAAGCCTCAGAAGCCCCCTTTTGGAGAAGATCCTCGAGCGGTGCCCTGTTTCTGTGAACCAGGCCCGTCAGGGGGTATTCATTTTTCAGAATATTGCTGGCAATACCATGCCCCATCATGCCCAACCCCACAAAGCCGACTCTCTCTTTCATAATCGCTCCCTGATCCTCTATCACAGCCTCTAGGCTGACCGCACCATGGAACAGGCAAGATTAAAGGCAGCCAGCAGCGCCTTCTCATTGGCTATTCCCTTGCCGGCAATATCAAAGGCGGAGCCGTGGGCAGAGGTCGTAACCGGGTAGGGCAGGCCGGCATGAACGGTGACCCCATGATCAAAGCCCATTAACTTCATGGCGATCTGTCCCTGATCATGATACATGGTGACGATCGCATCGTATTTACCATCACGCCCCATCAGGAAAATTGTGTCAGGGGGAAACGGTCCTGCAACATTGATTCCTGCCTCCTTTGCCCGCTGCACCGCAGGCTCGATAATCTCTATTTCCTCAGTACCGAACATACCGCCGTCTCCGGCATGGGGATTAAGGCCGGCAACCGCGATCTTTGGATTGTCGTTGCCACTGGCTCTCAGAGCCCTGTCCAGCAGCTTTGCTGCTTCAAAAATGGTTTCAGTGGTTAAAAGCTCACTCACCTGTTTATGGGGGACATGGGAGGTTGCCCGTGATGTCCAGAGGTTGCCGAGCGTATTTAAAAGGCCAAAGTCCCCTTCAAAGCCGAGCTGGTCAATAAAAAAACCGGACTCATCTTCATGCTCCAGACCGGCAAGGTGCATCGCCTCCTTATTCAGCGGCGCAAAACACATTGCATCGGCCAGCCCGCTGGTGCAGAGCTCAAGTCCTTTGGCAAGGCAGTCAAGCTGATATTTTCCGGAACTCTTCGATACCTGTCCTATCTGGTAGTCATCCAGGACAAACGCTGGGCTTTCAAGCAGGACGATGCCGCCTGGTTTAAACGTCTCACTGTTCATTTCATCAGCCAGTCGGTAATCGACGGTGATTCCAGCGATACGCGCACCTTCGTCAAACACCTTCCTGGCTGCGACGACGACGATATCTGCCCCGTCGGTAATTGTGGGATCACCAAGTACTTTTACAGCCAGTTCCGGGCCGATGCCGCAGGGGTCGCCAAGGACCAGGGCTATCCGGGGTTTTATATTTTCAGTCATAATGAGCTTTCTATCCGTAAAATAAGTTTACCAGGGTCAGTGAAACTGGCGGGAAATAGGTGACAAGCATCAGCACACAAGACAAGCACGAGAATAAAGGGTATATTAACCTTGGTTGTCTCCCAGATATCAGTCTTGGCAATGGAACAGGAGGTGACCAGCACACTGGCTACTGGCGGGGTCTGCTGACCAATTGCAATATTGAGGGTCATGATCAGGCCAAACTGAATGGGGTTGATGCCGAGCTGGTGTACCAGCGGCATGACAATCGGAACGATCAGGATAATCGCCGCTGCACCGTGTAAAAACATACCTACGATAAATAACATGACGTTAAGCAGGGCAAGCACCATAAACTTGTTGCTGGTGAAACTCATCATCCAGCTGGCAAAATGCTGCGGTACCTGCATTTCGGTGAGGTACAGCCCGAGCACTGCTGAGGTGGCAACCAGCAGCATGACCACCGCCGTCTGGGTAACCCCTTCCACCATCGCTTTTCGCAGATGAAGCCAGTTAATTTCACGATAGATGAAACCGCCGATAACCAGCGCAGCAACGACCGCCAGGCCGGCACCTTCCGTTGCCGTTACGATACCGCCGAAAATTCCCCCCAGGATTATAACCGGCAGGGTCAGGGCCCAACCCGCTTCTTTGAAAGCAGTCCATAACTTGGACAGTGAAAAGGCGTCTTCCCTTGGCAGATCGTATCGAACAGCATACCAGTAACAGAGTCCCATCATTGAAAAGCCGCCAAGGACGCCTGGAATAATTCCCGCCACAAAGAGTTGTACGATAGAGGTATCTGAAAGAGCGCCATAAATAATCATGGCGATAGATGGCGGAATGATAATGGCAATCGATGCCGAAGATGAGGTAACCGCGGCTGACAGCTCCGGTGAGTAATTGCGGTTCTTCATAGCCGGAATGAGAACCGAACCGATTGCCGCAACATCAGCAACTGCAGAACCTGATATTTCGGCAAAAAACATGGATACACCGACATTAACCATAGCCAGCCCGCCGCGTACAAAGCCGATCAGGGCGGAAGTCAGGTTGATCAGACGCCTTGAAATACTTGTTGTATTCATCAAGGCCCCGGCCAGAATAAACAACGGTATTGCCAGCAGGGGAAAATTTGTCGCCCCGTCAAACATGGTCAGGGCCGCGTTATAGATGCTGTCCACACCCTTGGACATGACCATACCAATCAAGGCAACGGCACCAAGTGCAACGGCGATCGGTACATTTATCATAACGAGCAGTAACAGCCCGACAATCAGTAAAGCAGGAATCATGATTGACTCGCCTCCTCGATCGCCTGATCTATTGCTTCTTTTTCATAATCAATTCCTGCCATCGACTTTCTCCAGGCATCAGGAATACTCAAAACCTCGGCGATTATGAACAGAGCGGCTCCAACCGGAATAACTGACTGGGTAAAGCTGAGATGCACCCAGCTGAGGCTGACAAGGGTTTCTTCCCCGAAAATGCCGAGGATATACCAGCCCGCATAGCCAATAACCAAAAAAAATGCGATTACCACAAATTCTGCAATGATAAATGTTGCTGCCCGTGCTGTTTTGGGTAATGAAAGGAAGAGTCCCGGGAATCCGAGATGACCTCGATGGCACACCGCAAGAGCAGATCCATAGTAGGTCAGCCAGGCAAGCACAACAGAGGCAACTTCATCGTACCAGATCAATGACTGTCCAAGAAACCTGAAAACAACTGCAAGGACCACAATAATTGCCAAAGTGATCAACAGAGCAATCGAGATAAATTCCAGGATTTTCTCCAGCCAATTTTTTAACTGATTAACCATATCCAGATCCCGCCAAAAGCGGCTTTATCCATAAGAATTTCTGCACCCGGCGGAGAATGCCGGGTGCAGACGTTTGACTACTCAGCCAATTGCAGAGAGATATCAATCATCTCTTTGGCACTTGGAACTTCTTTAGCAAATTCAGCATAGATGGGCTTGCTTGCCTCAACAAATGCGGCACGATCAGCAATATTCACTTCCATGCTCTCGCCCAGTTTAGTGCGCAGAGCCATGTCATCCATGGTACCGGTGGCATACATCCAGCCTTGTACATCAACGGCTGTCTTCTCAAGAATCTGCCTCACATCTTCCGGGAGTTTCCCCCACTGACTTGCACCTGTGGTAAGATAGGAGGGTGTATAGACATGACCGGTTATGGACACATATTTCTGAACTTCATTAAGTTTTGCGCCGTAGATATTGGTAAAAGGATTTTCCTGGCCGTCGATAACACCGGTCTGAAGTGCGACAAAGACTTCAGAAAATGACATCGGGGTAGGATTTGCACCCCAGGCGGTAAACATCTTCACACGCCAGGTGGATTTCGGGGTCCTGATCTTGACACCTTTCAAATCATCGGGTGTATTAATCGGTTTTACGTTATTGGTAATGTGGCGAATTCCGTTTTCCCAGAAGCCGATTACTTTATACCCTTTTGCCTCGATAGCAGGTGCAATCATCGGCCAAAACACCTTATGCTCGATCCTGTTCAGGTGGGCTCTGTCTTTTACCAGGAAGGGCATATCAAAGAGGCCAGCCTCCGGGGCTATAGATGACATGATAGAAGACGGCATGGCCAGGTGAACGGTTCCAAGCTTCAGCTTCTGCATCAGATCCTTGTCGTTGCCAAGCTGGGAAGACCCATAAAATACAACCTTGGCCTTATCTCCCAGCAGCTCGTTGGCGCGATTAGTAAATTCCTCTGCGGTGATGTATTGCGTCGACCCGGGCTTTGCGCTGATGGCAAAAACAATTTCAAGAGCCGAAGCAGATTGAGCCAGGCCGCCAAAAGCCAGCAGGCCTGCACATGCGCCTAAAATGCTCTTTCTCAAAGTAACCTTCATAATTTCCTCCTCATTTTTCGTGGTATTGCCCTGATTAATGCTTGGCAGTAAAAGAATAACAGCCAAACATCACCAGGCGCATTATGGCACATTGCCAACGTACACCGGCAATATGGCATACTGTATACCAAAAGTCAAACAACAATTTTCGAAACCATCTATGCTCCTTTATAATGTTTTATTTCAGACATTTAACAAATAACCACGCTGTGGTACTAACAGCTCAAGTCATCTCTGGTATACTGTTTTTATTATATATTTACAGATAGTTATTAACCTTTTACAATTTTCGTTGTTGTTTAACCTGGTCATAATATTACCGTCTCACTATTTGAGGGTAGACAGGACGTCTGGAAACAGTCTTTTCAGAAGTTCTTCCGGAAAATAGTTACCTGAAACAGGAACGCGTAGATGAGCTGTCACCGTTTTTTAGACGGTGAGAAAGGGCACTTTGATGGACAAGTGGCTGATGATCAGAGCATTGAGGTACTCGTTTAGCGGAAGAGTCTAAAGAAGATCACTCTGATCGAACTTCCTGAATATCTGCTCTAGAGTTCCATTATTTTTAATCTCTGCAATAAACGTTTTCAGATAGTCAAAACCGGCAGGATGACCTTGCGGTGCGCACATTGCCTGGTTGATAGCCATGAACGGCTCATCCAAGACCCTGAAAGAGGGATTTTTGTCAGCAAATTGGAGCAATGGGAGTTTTACTCCGGCAGCGACTTCGAGACCTTCTTCCACAAACAGCTCTAAAGCCCCCGGAGTGGTTGCTGCGCGAACTAATTCGGCTGATTCAAGGTTTCGGGAAAGATAAAGATCATAGGCAGCATTTTTGCCAACAGCAATCCTCACCCCGGGCTGGTCAACGTCCTTATTTGTAAAGAAACGCGACTCGGTCCGCACCAGGTAACTTCCCTCAATAGCAAGGTATGATTCAGTGAAGGCAATCGTTTCCGCACGCGTGGGGTCAATGGCCAGAAAGGCTACGGTCCAGACATCCTGCTCAAGGGCTTCGACGACCGCTCCTGCCGACTTGAATGGTATACATTGCAACTCAACCTCAAGGCGACGTGCCAGTTCCCGGGCGATCTCAACTGAAATACCCTGTATACCGTCTGGACCCGGATTTTTCTGGGCTAAAACGGCGTTACCTAGATTAATAGCAGCCCGCAGTGTTCCGCCAGGGGCCAGGTCATTGCGTACAAAAGACATTTCATTACGTTTCATATACGCTCTCTTTAGAGGTTCCTAAACCATTCGCAACATTTGGCCGCCTGTCATTTTGATCTCAGAGATTAATCTGAGTGCACATTCTTTTGGGGGATGATCATCCCCTGGCAAGCCTCGTTAGAAGACATTCCTCTCCTTTCGCCTTGTACCTGCAGATCTTTGGCTCGATAATCATTGACAAGGACGGTCTGTCATAACGGTCAGCCGGCAATCCGCTCCCATCTATAATCATTTTTCGATTCTGTCCAGGGGCTGACGGTTTTATTGAATTCATGGAAATGATCTGTTTTCAAGTGCTGATCAAAGGCATCACTGTCTTTATAAACTTCGTAGAGAAAAATCCTTCGCTCATCAACGGGATCCTGGCAGACATCAAACTGCAGACAACCGTCCTCATTGTGCAGCGAGTTATAGGCCTGCTTTTTCATAGCCTCAACAAAGGCAGGGACATGTCCCTGCTTTATCAGAAAATCAACGCTTACGATAAACATGGTTTTTCCTTTATTTTCATTTAACTAGCTGCGTGTGTTGGTAAATTCAATCATCATGCCATCCGGCAGGACGACAACGATAACCTTGTTGCCTTTATTCGGCCCACTGTCAACCACCAGCGGGGTCGGGGAGAGGGTTGTGATTCGATCATCATAGGCCAGGCATCGTTGCACCGCCATATCCACGTCATCAACCATCAGGCAGAGGTGATAATGCCCGACATCGACCATTCGCGGCCGGTGGTGCTGACGCGCTGCCTTGCCGCCGTACTGTGAAATCTCGAAGAGCTGATCATCGATCCTCATATAGGCGATCACAACTTCGATACCGGTGACCCCGGTGACAAATTCCTGGTTTCCAGGCTCCCGGGGGGACTTATCAAGGAGTTCAAAGCCCAGGACATCACTTAAAAAATTGACCGTCCAGTCAACATCAGCCACGACAATACCGGTATGGTAATATTTTTTTACTTCAATGTTCATCATGCTTCCCTCACTCGACAATCATAGTTATTAAAAGACAACCAGTACATTAACACTGTTCACCTCAGCGCCCCGCTACCAGTCAGCTGGAGAGAACGAAACAACATCGTCAATACAATCCCTGGACATAATGAGCATGAGCAGACGATCAACCCCGAGTGCAATACCGGCAGCAGTGTCAATGAGCGCCAGCTCTTCGAGAAAGCGCTCCGGCATCTGCACATCCCGGCCGGACATCGATTTAATAGCGGATATTTCCTTCTCAAAACGGAGCCGCTGCTCCTCCATATCGGTGAGCTCACTGAAGCCATTCGCCAGTTCCAGGCCGTTCACATACAGCTCAAAACGTTCAACCAGGCTCGGCTCTTCTTCCTTCCTCCGCGCCAGGGAGCCACACTGGACCGGGTAATCACAGAGCAAGAGAGGGCAGTGGAAGCCAAGCGCCGGTTCAATATACTCCACCATCATCTCATCAAAAAGATTTTTTGTCAGCGCTTCATCTACCGACATGGAACAGAATGTTGCGAATGCCTCTGCAACACTCATTCTCGGCCATTGCTGCTGAAGATCCATGCGCTTGAAGCAGGACGTAGCAAGAATTGGTTTAAATCTCTTCTGCGCTGAAAGATCACGGATGACATATTGTAGCAGATTCTGGCAGTCATCCATCAAGGCCTGGTAATCAGCTCCCACCCGATACCATTCAAGCATGCAAAACTCTTCGAGATGTTTCCGACCCAACTCACCTTTTCTGAAACAGGGAGAGAGTTGAAATATCCGTTTAGCACCGCGTGCCATTAGACGCTTCATACACTGCTCGGGCGAGGTCTGGAGGAACCAGGAGCCGGCCAGGATTGGTTCAATATTGTTTTCAGGGATCATTACCGGCTGGCGAACCGGGGTGTCGACTTCAAGAAAATGGTGTGCTGCAAAGAAATTACGGATAGAACGAAAAAGGGCCGCACGCACGTGCAGCCCCTCAAGATCAAGCATCGCTGCTACTCTTTGACCCGGGTGACGTAGGCCCCGGTGCGGGTATCAATCTGGATTTTATCGCCCTCCTCCACGAACGGAGGAACCTGGAGCTGGTAACCGGTTTCAACAGTGATCGGTTTGGTATCGGTGCCTGAAGTATCGCCGCGCGCCCATGGATCAGCCTGGGTTACTGCCAGGTTAACAAAGATCGGCAGAGAAACATCTATTGGACGGGTACCGAAAAACAAGACCTGGACCTCCATGTTATCCACCAGGTAATTGATGTTGTCGCCGAGCTGTTCCCTGGTAAGAAAGAGCTGCTCGTAATTCTCGGTATCCATAAAGTGGTACTCGTCGTCCTGGTTATAGAGATACTGCATATTTCTCTCTTCCAGATCGGCCTTTTCAAACTTGTCGTTTGAACGATAGGTGTTAACAAGCTGGTTACCGCTGATCATATTCCGCATTTTGCAGCGATACAACGCCTGCCCTTTACCCGGTTTGGAAAACTCAAATTCGATTATGATATAAGGTTCCCCGTCAATTTGTAATTTCAACCCTTTTCGTAAATCTGATGCACTAAACATTTGCTATCTCCTGTACAAGACCGAATTAACCGGCAAACATCAAAACAGTCGCCGCCAGACAGTCTTTTTATATAACGTGTAATCTCTGACTATACCCAGCCGGCGCTCTGTTTGGCAACCGCAAAAAAGTACCTCAGCCGGGAGATGCGGGTTGCCAGCAGGAATTTCACCATTATAATCCTCTTATCATCCCTATTTTTTGAAGCATAACCACTCAATCCTAGTATAATAACCGGCTATTATGCAGGTAGATTATGGCACATCGAATTGGAATCATTTCGGATACACACCTGACGGGCAGCAGCGACACCTTTAAGCGGCTTGTCGACCTGGCTTTTCAGGACTGTACATTGATCATTCATGCCGGTGATATAACAGATAGCGGAGTGCTCGATGCTTTTTCAGGAAAAACGCTTTACGCTGTTCACGGCAACATGTGCAGTCAGCCTGTTAAAAAACGTTTTCCCGAATCCAGGTCTGTTATCATTGACGGTTACACCATAGCTGTCTGCCACGGAGCAGGCATGGGAACCAGCATCGAGCAAGGTTTATTCGATCGATTCTTTGATGCGGACTGCATCATTTACGGGCATACCCATCAGCCGGTAAATCATCGTGTTGGTGACATCCTGTTCTATAAACCCCGGCAGTTTTGCCGGTACAGGACAGTTTGGTAGTCCCGGTACCTATGCAACACTTGAAACCTCGGAGAACGGCCTTACCGCAACTCTTCACTCCCTGCCGCAAGCAAAATGAAAACATTATGGACCCCATGGCGCATTGACCATGTTCTTGGCGAAACGAAATCACCTTCAGGATGCCTCTTCGAACCGCCCGGATCCGCGAGTCATTCGAAACAGCACCTGCTTCTTTATCGAGACCGCTATGCGCTCTGCCTGATGAACCGTTTTCCTTACAGCAACGGTCATTTACTGGTGGCCCCGACAAAACATGTGAGCTGCATTACCGAGCTCACTCCGGCCCAGACAGGGCCGCTCATGGAGCTCGTCAGCAGGGCGACGACAATCCTCAGAGCGCACCTCAACCCGGACGGTTTCAATATCGGTCTCAATATCGGCAGTGAAGCTGGAGCAGGCATCAGCGATCATCTGCATTTTCACATCGTTCCCCGCTGGCAGGGTGATCATAATTTTATTACTGTCCTTGCAGATGTCAGGACCATCCCAGAGCACATAGAAACAACCTTTGACAAGCTTCTTCCAGAATTTCAATCATTGACAAAACCAAGACAGCTGACATGACCGCACCCTTAAAACTTACCCCGATGCTCAAGCAATACCTTGAGATTAAAGACAGGCACAAAGATACGATCCTGTTCTACCGAATGGGCGATTTTTATGAAATGTTTTTTGAAGATGCTCAAATCGCCTCAAAAATCCTTTCCATTACCCTGACATCCCGCAACAACAAGAACGATGCAAACAGGGTCCCGATGTGCGGTGTCCCCTATCATGCAGCTCAAACCTATATTGCCAAACTGGTTCAGGCCGGAAAACGTGTGGCAATCTGTGAGCAGGTCGAAAACCCTGCCGAAGCAAAAGGAATTGTCAGGCGCGAGGTCATCCGGGTAATCTCACCAGGTGTGGTCACGGATGACCAACTGCTGGATGAAAAAGAAAACAGTTATGTCAGCGCTATTTACCGATCAGCAGAGGGAAATAAAATAATTTGGGGGATAAGTTTCCTCGACCTGAGCACCGGAGATTTCAGTACCGGAGAATTTGCCGAGACCAGCGATATACCGGAACAGATCCTCGACCAGTTATCCCGGATGAACCCTGCCGAAATTCTTATCAATGAATCAGATCACCAAGCGCTGCAGCCTCTTTTAAAGGCGATCGAGCTAAATCTATCAGGGATCTGTGTAACGAGGCGGCCTTCACAGGTATTCCACCTCGACAGCTCCGTTGAAATGCTGACTGATCATTTTCAAGTGATCAGCCTTGACGGGTTTGGCTGCAGGGGCTATCGACCTGGTATTATCGCCGCAGCAGCCCTGCTCGATTACGTGATCGAGACCCAGAAAGCAGATCTCTCCCACATTGAAAGACTCAAACCAATCGACCTTGATGCCATTCTTCTGATAGATGACTCGTCCAGAAGAAATCTTGAGCTGACCCAGACGCTCATAGGCAGTAAACGGGAAGGATCGCTGCTTTCCGTGCTGGACAGGACCTGTACCCCCATGGGCGCCAGACTGTTGAAACACTATCTGCTGTTTCCTCTGCAAAGTCCCAAACGTATTAAAGCACGGCTCAAGGCCGTCGGATTTCTACACAAATACAGCAAAATACGAAAAAAAATTAGAGAAGCGCTCACTTCAATATACGATCTCGAACGACTCAACAGCAGAATGGTTCTCGGTCACGGCAATGGCCGTGATGGTGTTGCACTCAAACAATCTTTTGCCAGGCTTCCGGAGATACAGCAGCTGCTCAGTGAGTGCGAAAACCCGAAAATTCAGGAAATATGCGCTGAATTTGACCCCTTGCACGACCTTCACGACCTGCTTTCTTCAGCTATTGCCGATGATCCACCCATCACGCTGCGGGATGGCAACCTGATTAAAAAGGGCTATAATGAGGAGCTCGATGAGCTGGTCACCCTCTTGCGCGATGGTAAACAGCTGATCCTCAACCTTGAGCAGCAGGAACGGCAGAAAACAGCAATTCCGAAACTGAAAATCGGCTACAATAAGGTTTTCGGGTATTTTATTGAGGTCAGTAAAATCAACAGCGACAAGGTTCCTGATCATTACATCAGGAAACAGACCCTGGTCAACGCCGAACGCTTCATCACCCCTGAACTCAAGGAGTTTGAGAGCAAGGTGCTCAGTGCCCAGGACCGTAGACTCGAGCTTGAGTATCAGCTTTTCATCGATATCAG
Organism: uncultured delta proteobacterium; assembly: GCA_963710015.1. GTDB lineage: Bacteria > Desulfobacterota > Desulfobulbia > Desulfobulbales > Desulfocapsaceae > MADRE3. The sequence continues at coordinate 131,126 of CAVPYP010000022.1, forward strand.
GAAAATTATTGCCGGGCACAGTTCGCGCCTGATCAAATCCGCCCAGCTGATCGCCCAGGTTGATGTTTTCTGCTGTCTTGCTGAAATTGCCAGACAGTATCATTATTCACAACCCCAGATTACCACTGATGAAACAATTACCATCACCGAAGGAAGACATCCCGTTATTGAAAGAGCTCTGCCTTCAGGAAAATTTGTGCCAAACGACATTGCCCTCGATCAGTCCCAAAAGCAGGTCCTGATTATTACCGGCCCTAACATGGCCGGTAAATCGACGATCCTCAGGCAGACGGCATTAATTGTACTGATGGCCCAGATGGGTAGTTTTGTCCCGGCAGATCAGGCCTCAATTGGAATTGTTGACCGTATCTTTACCAGAGTGGGTGCGATGGATGATCTTCGTCGCGGCCAGTCAACCTTCATGGTCGAAATGAGTGAGACGGCGAACATACTCAACAATGCAACCACTAAAAGCCTTGTCATTCTCGATGAAATCGGAAGAGGCACCTCGACCTTCGACGGGCTGTCAATTGCCTGGGCTGTAGCCGAGGCCCTGGTCTCTAAAAACGGAATCGGCATAAAAACAATGTTTGCTACCCACTATCATGAACTGACCGACCTCGCCCGCAATGAGGTTCGTGTACAAAACTATTCTGTGGCCGTCAAGGAATGGAACGACACAATAATTTTTCTGCACAAACTGGTTGAGGGAGGAACCAATAGAAGTTACGGCATCCAGGTTGCCGCCCTTGCCGGAGTCCCTGATCAGGTTGTAAAACGAGCAGAACAGATTCTCAGGAAAATTGAACGAGGTGAGCTAGACTACCAGCAGGCCAACAGTATGAAGAATCTGAAGAGCAGGGGTGCTCAGCAAAGCGTTTCTGGGAACCCAAGCCAGCTTTCCCTTTTTCCAGCACCGTCTCACCCGATAATGGACCTTCTCAGGTCCACCAGCATCGATGACCTGACTCCGCGCCAGGCCCTCGATTTTTTGTATCGGCTCGAGGATCTGGTCAAATGAAATGCGGCAGCTGCAGACGACACTACAGACCTGCGCATGAATATCTGTTTTTTTTTGCGATATTAGCTGTAATTAGGTATAGTCAGCGCAATTGTAACCTTTTGGTTTGTGAGGCCGCCGCCATTTGCACATTGCCATCAACATGAACTTCAATCATGGTCTCATTGATATTTGTCCGATGAAAAAACATATCATCATATTTTCATCCCTGCTTTTCCTGGCGTTTACCTTCCCAGGCCTCTGCTTTGCAACCGGACAGAATCAGTATAACGATAAAGCTGAACTCAATACCCACTATCAGCAGGCAAAATTCTTTTATAATCAACTCAAAACCAATGCTAAGCTTTCGGCATCACGAGATAACTGGCTCAAGGGAGCCGGCAATTTCCGCCGTATTTATCTTGCTGAACCAAAGTCAGATTATGCCCCTGCCTGCCTGTTCATGCTCGGCCGTCTCTATTTTGATATGTATAAAGCGTTCGGCAAAGGTATCGACCTGGGAGAATCAATCTCCTATTACCGTGATGTCGGCTCTCTTTTTCCCGGACATCGATTTGCTGACGACGCCTACTATGCTGTGGGGATCATCCTGCTCGAGGAAGTAAACGACCCCAAACGGGCGGCAAAATCGTTTGAAAAAATCGTCTCCGAATATCAGGGCGGTGATATGCACGCCCAGGCTGAGACAAAACTAAAGATCCTGACCAAGGATTACGATATCCCGCTGCCAACCGTAATGGTGGGTAATTCCCAGTTAATGAAATTGACCAACGTGCTGCCGGTCAAATACTGGTCCTCCAACGACTATACCCGTGTTGTCATTAAAACGTCTGGTCCGGTAACCTACCGTGAAGAGCTTCTCGAGGAAATCGGTAATCGGCCCCGCAGGCTCTACATTGATTTTCTGGAGAGCTATATAGAGCCGCGTTTCAGGTCGCCTGTTCCCATCGAGGACGGCCTATTAAAACAGGTCAGAACCGGCCAGTACTCAACTGATACCGTGCGTGTCGTTCTTGATATTGAATCTATCTCAAGTTACAAGATATTCAGCCTTCCGGACCCCTTTCGGGTTGTCATTGATGTCAGGGGAGAAAATAAAAAACCATCGAGATCACTGGCGATTAACCAGAAACAATCTTCGAACCAGTTATCCACGAGCCCTCGCACAGTGCCAGGTGCCGGCGCGCCCAGGCCTCGGCAAAGCCAGCCTGAGGGCCCCACTCCTGATAACACCCCCATTGAAAATGAGGACAAAAAAGCCGTTAGCGTCATTATCCTGAAGGACAAAAAGAAAAATCATATTGCCGGCAACAGCACAGGAAATACCCCGGAATACAATGAACTGCGCGACCCGCCTGTGAACTCCAGGATATCACTGGCGCAGCAGCTCGGACTCGGAGTCGGAAAGATTGTCATCGATCCCGGACACGGCGGAAAAGACCCTGGGGCGCTGGCCTTCGGGCTCAAAGAAAAGGATATTGTCCTGAAAGTTGCTAAAAATCTAGCCTATCACCTGAAAAAGGATATGAATGCTGACGTCATACTGACCAGGGACAGCGATCACTTCCTCCCTCTGGAAGAACGCACTGCAATCGCCAACACAAATGATGCCGATCTTTTCATATCACTACATATCAACGCCCACCCGTCACCGGAGGTAAAGGGCTTTGAAACCTATTTCCTCAATCTCAGCACCAATGATGAAGCAATGCGGGTGGCCGCTCGTGAAAATGCCACCTCCGCGCATCAAATGAGTGATCTTGAGGATATTCTCTCAGACATCATGCAGAATTCGAAGATCAACGAATCGTCAAGACTGGCCCAGCAGGTGCATAGTTCCATTGCCAATGGTCTTGACACCCCTCCCTATACCATCAAGAACATGGGGGTAAAGCAGGCGCCCTTTTACGTTCTTATCGGAGCAGGCATGCCCGCCATCCTCATTGAGCTCGCCTTCATCTCCAACCCGGAGGATGCCCGGCTTCTTGCAGACGACACCTTTATTGATAAAATGACAGGTGAGATATCAAGAGGCATACTGGAATATGCCAACGCCAATACCGCTCAACTCTAGGACTGTCATTTCGTCAAGGGTTTCTTTCAGCTTTCCCCTGCAGATAACAGAGACTGAAAAAGCAGCCCACTGGCAAAAAAAAAGGGTGCTCCCTGGAATCCCAGAAAACACCCCTCTCGTGGATTAGAAATTATCTAATTCTATTTGATATTTGATGCTTTTAATCGAGCAAGTGATCGCTGAAGAGCAGCTTCGGCTCGCAAATATTAACCGACTCATCATGAGATGCGGCCTTGGCCAGTCTCTTTTCTGCCCGCTCTTTGGCCTTCATGGCACGATCTACATCAATCTCGTTGCCAAATTCAGCGCTCTCTACAAGAAAGGTGATTTTATTATTGGATACTTCACAGAAACCGCCGCTGATCATGAGATTCTCGCGTTTTTTGCCGGTTCTCATAGGACAAGATACCTATCTTGATAGTCGAGAGGAACGGCGCATGATTAGCCAGGACACCAAAATCACCTCCATAACCGGGTGCATTGACGATATCAACATCGTCATTGACCACTGCACCGGTGGGAGTAACTACTTCCAATCGTATCTGTTGTGCCATTGATATTACCTCTCGTCAGCTGGATATTATGCTCTTGGCTGCTGCTGCTTTGCTCACAGCTTCTTCAATGGAACCAACCATGTAGAAAGCACTTTCTGGAAGATCGTCATGCTTGCCTTCAAGGATTTCCTTGAAGCCCTGAACAGTATCTTCAACCTTGACGAACTTTCCAGCCATACCGGTGAAAACCTCAGCAACGGTAAATGGCTGAGACAGATATCTCTGGATCTTACGGGCGCGGGATAACCAGTAGTCTGATCTTCTTCTGAAAGCTCGTCCATACCAAGAATTGCGATAATATCCTGAAGATCTTTATATTTCTGCAGACGAAACCTGAACACCACGGGCTACCAGATAATGCTCTTCACCAATAACGTTTGGATCAAGAATCCTGGAGGTTGAATCAAGCGGATCAACCGCAGGATAGATACCAAGCTCGGAAATCTGACGGGAAAGAACAACGGTTCCGTCAAGATGAGCAAAGGTGGTGGCAGGAGCAGGATCGGTCAAGTCATCCGCAGGTACATAAACGCACTGTACGGCGGTAATTGAACCCTTGTTGGTGGAGGTAATACGTTCCTGCAGTGCACCAAGGTCAGTGGCAAGAGTCGGCTGGTAACCAACAGCAGAAGGAATACGTCCGAGAAGGGCGGAAACCTCAGAACCTGCCTGGGTGAAACGGAAGATATTATCAACGAAGAAGAGCACGTCCTGACCTTCTTCATCACGGAAATACTCAGCAGCGGTAAGACCGGTCAGAGCCAACACGGGCACGGGCTCCCGGAGGCTCTGTCATCTGTCCGTAAACAAGAGCAGCTTTTGGCAGAACGCCAGAATCTTTCATCTCATGGTAGAGATCGTTTCCTTCACGGGTACGCTCACCAACACCGCAGAAGACTGAAATACCACCATGATGCATGGCGATGTTGTTAACCATCTCCATCATGATAACGGTCTTACCACAACCGGCACCACCAAACAGTCCCATTTTTCCACCAAGTGGGAATGGTACCAGCAGATCGATTACCTTGATACCGGTCTCAAGAACACGTACCTCGGTGTCCTGATCGGTAAAGGCAGGCGCCTCTCGATGAATCGGCATGCGATTTAGGAGAATCAATGGGTCCCAAGACCGTCAACCGGACGGCCAACAACATTCATGATTCGTCCCAGTGCCGCCTCACCGACCGGAATGGTAATCGGCAGCTCGGTATCGCGTGCTTCCATGCCCCGAACAAGACCATCGGTCTGATCCATGGCAATGCAACGACAGACGTTATCACCAAGATGCTGTGCAACTTCGATGACAAGATTGTCTGCTTCATCTGAGATCGCAGGATTGCTGATCATCAGCGCACTCATGATGTTCGGCAGATTTCCTGCATCAAATTCTACGTCAACAACAGGTCCAATGACCTGTAAAACTTTTCCTACTCTCTGCTCACTCATCGGGCCTTACCCCTCCTATAAGGTCTGAGATTATCCTAAAAGTTTGATTACATTATTTAAGGGCTTCGGCACCGCCAACAATATCCATCAATTCTGCTGTAATGGCGGCCTGGCGAGCCTTATTGTATACAATGGTTAGATTCTCAACGATATCCTTACATGCGTTGGTTGCGTTATCCATGGCGGTCATTCGAGCAGCATGCTCACTGGCACCAACCTCAAGCATTGCATGATAGATCATGACATTGAGATAGAGCGGCTGAAGGACATCCATGATTTCTTCGGTCGACGGTTCATAAATATATTCACCGGAAATTTTCTTGACTTCCTCGCCTTCTCCTGCGCTCCAACGGCTGGACCGGGAGAAACTCTTCTGGGCAGGGGCTTGAACTGCAATTGATTTGAATTCACCAAAAAGGACTTCAACTTTATCGGAACCACCGTTAAGAAATTTTCCGATACATCCGATGCAATTTCACGGGCATTGAACATCTGAAAACTTGACATGATGTCATCGTATGTCTTACGTACTTTTCCTGTTTTTCTAAGAATCTGCTTACCTTTCTTTCCGACACAGACATAACTTACCTGCTTTCCTTCAGACTCATATTGTCGCGTCTTTTTTTCTGCGAATTTAATGATATTTGAGTTGAAGGAACCACACAGCCCACGATCAGAAGTGATAACAACAATCTCTACTGTCTTTATCTCCCTGTTTTCCATGAGCGGAAAGCTGTCTGTATTGGATCCACCTGACAGATTCGACATAGCCTCGTTGAACTTGGAGGTGTAAGGACGGAACGACTCCATCTTCTCCTGGGCGCCGCGTAAGTTTTGCGGAGGCGACCATGTTCATGGCTTTGGTGATCTGTTGTGTCTTTTTGACACCGCGATCTTATTTTGAACATCTTTTAGACTCGCCATATCTGGACCTTCCCTAGATTAGTTAAGACCTTTCGTTGCCTTGAACGTTTCACCAAAGCTGGTCAGTGCTTTATTCAGCTTCTCCTTGATTGCATCGGTAAACTCCTGCTTCTCTTTCAGATCAGAGAAAATCGAAGGATCGTTAGACTCGATGTATGTATACATTTCAGATCTCATAAGCAGCCAGAGTATCGATCGGCAGTTTATCAAGATAACCGTTTGTACCGGCAAAGATGAATCAGTCACCTGCTTTTCCATTGGCAGCGGCTGATATTGCGGCTGCTTGAGAATTTCAACGAGTCGCTCACCACGGGTCAACTGGGCCTGAGTGGCTGCATCAAGATCCGAACCAAAAGCCGCAAAGGCTGCAAGCTCACGATACTGAGCAAGATCAAGACGAAGTGTACCTGCAACCTGCTTCATGGCTTTCACCTGTGCAGCACCACCAACACGGGATACTGAGAGACCAACGTTGATCGCCGGACGAACACCGGAGAAGAACAGGTTTGGCTCAAGATAGACCTGACCATCGGTAATGGAAATAACGTTTGTAGGGATAAAGGCGGAAACGTCGCCAGCCTGGGTCTCAATGATCGGCAGGGCGGTCAGTGAACCTGCACCGAGTTCATCGTTTAACTTTTGATGCACGCTCAAGCAGACGTGAATGGTTGAAGAAAATGTCACCAGGATAGGCTTCACGACCAGGCGGACGGCGCAGGAGCAGTGAAAGCTCACGATAGGCAACAGCCTGCTTGGAAAGATCATCGTAAATGATCAGCGCGTGCTGTCCGTTGTCCCTGATAATACTCACCCATGGCACAACCGGCAAAAGGGGCGATATACTGCATTGGCGCAGGATCAGAAGCACAGGCGGAGACGACTGTGGTATACTCCATTGCACCGTGCTTGCGGAGTGCCTCAACAACGAGGGCAACTGTTGATTTTTTCTGACCAACCGCAACATAGATACAATGAACATCGGTTTCTTTCTGGGCAATGATTGCATCAACACAAAGAGAGGTCTTGCCAATCTGACGATCACCAATGATCGAGTTCGCGCTGTCCCTTACCAACCGGAGTCATGGCGTCTACTGCCTTGGCACCGGTGTAACAGGGCTCATGCACCCCTTTACGGGCAATAACTCCTGGGGCAAGTACCTCAATTTTTGAAGACAGTTTGGCATTAATGGCTCCCTGGCCATCAATCGGAAAACCAATACCGTCAACAACACGTCCTTCCATCTCCGGGCCGACAGGAACTTCAGCAATACGTCCGGTACGCTTTACAATATCACCTTCCTTGATTTTGTTAACACTCCCGAGTACCGCAACACCGACGTTGTCTTCCTCAAGGTTCAGTGCCAGCCCCATGACCCCGTTTCCGAACTCGAGCAGTTCCATGGCCATGCAGTTCATAACACCATAAACACGAGCAATACCGTCACCAACTGATATGACAGTACCGGTCTCATTCAGGTCGACACTGGTTTCAAACTCACCAATCTGGTCCTTGATAATTTGACTAATTTCTTCAGCTTTGATCTGCATCTATTCTCTCCCCTTAATGGAATCTTTTAAACTTGCAAGCTGTGTCCTGATGCTGCCATCCAGAACCAGATCTCCCACCTTGGCAATGATTCCGCCGATAATCAAGGGATCAACTGAAGTGGTCAGCTCAACCTTCTTGCCAGTTAATTTCTCTAGTGTTGCCTGCACTTTCTTCTGCAGTCCTGCATCTAATTCAACCGCTGATACAACAGTGCCATGGCTGATGTTGTTATCGTCATCAACCATAATCTGAAACTGCTCAGCGATCTCCGGTATTATTTCAGCTCTTTTTTTCTGGACCAGCAGGGCCAGAAAATTACCCAAAACCTTCTCGGCATCAATCGATCCTAGGATTCCTGCCATAACCTTTTCCCTGATATCAATAGGGTAAAGCGGATTGGTGAGAGCATCTTCCACTTCCGGGGCGGATGTAAAAAGCCCGGCTACTCCCTGAAGAGCTTCATTGTAGGCTTCATACTTCCCGTCTTCTTTGCCTATGGCGAAGAGCGCCTTGGCATATCTTTTTGCGAGGATAGTCTGTTTCACTGTACGGCCCCCACTTTATCTAGATATTCTTCAATAATCTTAACCTGATCATCAGAGGTTAGATTCTTTATGATCAGCTCTTCAGCCATCACCGCCGCCTGGTCAGCAACATCATTTTTTAGCATTCGACGTGCTTCCATGATCTCATTCTGGATAGAAAGCTGAGCCTGACGTTTTATATCCTCTGCAGACTGCTCTGCTTTTTCGATGATTTTTGTTTTTTCAACCTCCGCCTGGGCGACTGCTTTTTCGACAATACGGTCAATGTCTTTTTCCACGGTGGAAAGCTTCGCCTCAAACTCACGGTAGGACGTTTCAGCTTCAGCCTTTCGAGCCTCAAGCTCTGCAAGTTCATCCCTGATTTTCTTCTGACGGCCGGCAAGTGCTGAACCAATCGGTTTGGCTCCGAACTTCACCAGTATAATCATCAGGGCAATAAAGTTTATGACCCTCCAGAAAAGATCCTTCAGCTTTGCAGCTGAAAGACTGCCGCCAACGGCACCATGTGAACCCTCTTCGGCGTCTGCATCTTCTGCGCTGACACCGTGAGCACCATCAGCTGCCGCTGAACTCTCGACAGTCGCGGTGTGCGCACTGTCTGCGGCCGGCGTGCTTGAAGACGCCGATACCGTGCCAACCGACAAGGCGAAGCAAAGTGCGGCCACCAGGAACAGCAGTCTGGCAATGCGCTCTATTCTCTTCATATCTAGAGCCCCCTTCCGAGTATTTTGCCGGCCATCTCAGCTGCAAACCCGTCGAGATTCGCCTGAAGTCCATCACGAGCCGCACCAATCTGAGTTTTTATCTCTGCCAACTCTTTTTCTTTAAACGCTTCCACTTCTGCCTTTATGGAGGCCATCTTCTCATCCCCGGCCGCCTGGGCTTCAGCCCGTGCGCCGTCCAGAGCAGCCTTTGCCTTTGAGGAAGCCTTCGCCATCTTGGCGTCTACCTCTTCTTGTCGAAGACGTGCGTTTTTTTCAAACTTTGCCACATCTCCCTGCATTCCCTGCAGCTTTTCAGACCGCTCTCTGATGACTTTCTTTACCGGTTTGTAAAGAACACCATTGAGCAGAAACATGAGTACAATCATGTTTACGATCTGAATTACCAAAGTAATGTCAATCGTGATCATGTTGGTAGGCTCCTGATTCGCTAAAATGAAAAAAAACAAGCATTCCCGATGGAATGATAACCAAACTCATTTCCGGCTCTTCGTTGCTGAGAATGATACTCATAAACAAAATGAATGACCATTCACAATAGCAAAAAATCTTTACTGCAATTAGAGCGGCATGTCAACTAATTTATCAGCAATTGACAGTGCGATCCCCCCTCCTTTTTGCCGACAATTCAACTCGTTTACCTAACCAGGAATTATGATCGCAGAATCCTCTCAGCGATACGGAGATCTCCTGCTGCCGGCTCAAATCAGCCTGCCCACATCATTCACGAAACCATGGACTTCTCGACAATGTGCGGTACGGCGGAAATTGCTTCTGAAACCTTATCGGCAAACGGACCTCCTGCCTGCGCCATATCGGGCCTACCGCCGCCTTTTCCGCCGACATGGGAAGCAACCTGATTCACCAGCTGTCCGGCATTGAGCGTATCGGTCAAATCCTTGCTGACAATAACCAGCAGTGCTGCCTTCCCCTTGATCTCCCCGCCAAGGACGGCAACTCCTGAGCCCATGCTGTCGCGAACTTTATCCCCAACTTCGCGGAGTGTTTTGGGACTGTCTAGTTTGATTTTTGCCGCAATCACCTGTATGCCGTTAATATCCTGTTTACCTTTGAAAATCTGGTCCAGATCTGAACTTGCCAGCTGAGTGGATAGGCCGGCAACCTGCTTTTCGAGTGCTTTGTGCTGCTGCTGCAGGCTCGCCAATTTATCAACAATCTCGGCTGGAGGGACATTAAGCGTCCTGCATATCTGCACCTCCCGGTCGGCAATCGACTGGGCGACCCGTACCGCCTGCCTGCCGGTGACCGCCTCCATTCTCCTGACTCCAGCAGCAATACCGCTCTCGGAGACGAGTTTAAAAAAGCCTATATTGCCGGTAGCGGGAACGTGGGTGCCGCCGCACAGTTCTTTACTGACCTCGGCAATACTTACCACGCGAACTGATTCCCCATACTTCTCACCGAACAGTGCGGTGGCCCCTTCACTCAAGGCATCATCCCGGCCGACAATTTTCGTGGCAACACCGTAATTTTCACGAATCTGATCATTTACCAATACTTCGATGCCACTTAGTTCCTCATCAGAAAGCGCTGAAAAATGGGTAAAATCAAAACGCAGGCGATCTTTACTGACCAGGGAACCGGCCTGTTTCACATGGTCTCCAAGGATTTTCCTGAGTGCGGCATGCAGCAGGTGGGTGGCTGTATGGTTGGCAGCAGTGTCTCTGCGGGCAGAACCCGTCACTTCCATTTCCACCGTCATATCTCTTGACAGTGTCCCTTCATCGACGATTATCTCATGCAGGATGATTCCATCGCCTTCCAGGCCTGTTGTCACTATAGATCCACGGCCATTCTCCCAGGTCACCGTCCCGGCATCTCCAAGCTGACCGCCGGACTCGGCATAAAAGGGGGTCGAGTCAACAAAGAGTTTCCCCCGTTGTCCACTGCCCAGAGAGGCGATCTCTTCGCCGTCGCCGTCAAGGAGCCCAAGGACCTTGGCTGAGCTCCTCAGTTTACTGTAACCGATAAACTCACACCGCTGCCCTGACTCAATAAGCTTTTTTACGCCATCTGTCTTTATCTGAACACCTTCACCCTTTCTTGATGCTCTTGACTGGGCGCGCTGCAATTCCATGGCGCCCTGGAACCCGGCCTCATCAAATTCAAGACCCCGCTCAAGTGAGATATCACGGACAATGTCAACGGGAAAGCCATAGGTATCATAGAGTTTGAAAATAAAGTCTCCGCCTATCATCGGAGCTGCTTCTCCCAGCTGACGACTGACCTCTTCCTCAAGCATTGTCAAGCCATGCTCAAACGTCTCACCGAAGCGCATCTCTTCATTATTGACTACTTTTTCAAGGAGCTGAGCCGTATCCTGCAGACGGGGATAAGCGCTCAGCATTGAGTCTGCCACCGATTTACAGGCAGCATGCATGAATGGTTTTGTCAGCCCAAGGTTTCGACCAAAGCGTATCGCTCTACGCAGCACCCTTCGCAGCACATAGCCGCGCCCTTCATTTGACGGCAGGACACCGTCAGCAACCAGAAAACAGGCTGCCCGTGCATGATCGGCAATCACCCTCATGGCTGTGTCGTCAGCACCACTCCTGCCGTATTTTCTTTTTGACAGTTCTTCAAGGCATGAAATAACCGGCGAAAAAAGATCTGAATCATAGTTATTCAACTTACCCTGCATTACCGCCGCGACCCGTTCAAGCCCCATACCGGTGTCAATACTTGGCTTGGGCAGCGGTGTCATCGACCCGTCTTCGCTCCGGTTAAACTGCATGAAAACGAGGTTCCAGAGCTCAAGATAGCGATCACAGTCACAGCCAACTGCACAGTCAGGTCTGCCGCATCCCGCCTCGAGGCCCTGATCTATATGGATTTCGGAGCATGGCCCGCACGGCCCGGTGTCACCCATGGCCCAGAAATTATCTTCCTCTCCAAGACGCACAATCCTACCATCCAGTAAACCATCTACCTGTTCCCAGAGTTCAAAGGCCTCATCATCATCCTCAAAGACAGAAATCCATAACTTATCCTTTGGCAGTTTCAACTCTTCGGTCAAAAACTCCCAGGCATAAGCAATTGCATCTTTCTTGAAGTAGTCCCCGAAAGAGAAATTTCCCAGCATCTCAAAAAAAGTGTGATGCCGGGCGGTATAACCGACATTCTCAAGATCATTATGTTTGCCCCCCGCCCGCATACAGCACTGGCTTGTGGTGGCAGTTCTGTAGTCACGTTTTTCCTCTCCCATGAATACAAGTTTAAACTGTACCATGCCGGCATTGGTAAAGAGCAGGGTAGGATCATCCTGGGGGACAAGCGAGGAACTTTCAACGACCGTATGGCCTTTTTCTCTGAAATAGTCTAAAAACCTGGCTCGAATATCATTTCCTGTCATAGCTTTCTGTCTGTAATTGTTATAAATTCAGCACATCTTGACCATATTCCAAAGCGATCACTTCATGCTGGTTGACGTTTTAGTACTCTACAAAAACGGGGCGTTATCGCCCAAAGTAACTGAAATAACGTAATAGTAAACTATTTTGTGAGGTGATATTCAAGCAGATGATGGCTGAAACGGAAAAAAGATATGTTTTTGCTGAACATCAAAGCGCCCAGGTGAGCGTGCAGCGGCAAAACGATGAGATTATCTCCATGAGTGCTATCAGAGCAGGCGCCAGTCATTCTCCTTACCAGCCTGATACAATTCCCGTAAAGTCTCAAGCCCGCCTTTTCGGAACTTTTTAACCAGGAAGAGAAACAGGTAGGCTGTCTGGACGGCATCTTCAAGGGCGTCGTGTGCTTCAAAAAAAGGCAGATTGAATTCACGACTGAGTTCCTGCAGACTCAACTGAGCGGATGAAAATCCTTCTTCATGATAGTAGCCGAACATGACCCGCCGATATCCCTGTGCCATACGGATGGTATCTATACAGGGATTCACCAGGGTACCGTTGTACCTCCGGTGTGTTTCACGATGTATAAAACTCATATCAAGCCCGATATAATGACCGACAATGAGATCACGGCCAATAAAGGAGAGAAATTCAGGCAGTACATCGTCAAGCGCTGGTGCCTCTTTCAGCTGCTCCGGGGTTATCCTGTGCACCAATGTTGCTTCTGTGTGATCAAGTTTCTGCGGCTGAATGTAGCGATGGAAGGTCTCCCCGAGATCAATCTGCAGATTTTTAATCTTAACAGCGCCGATTGAGATAATTTCGTCTTTCTTTCGATTCAGCCCGGTCAGCTCGGTATCAAAGACGACAAAGGTATAATCCGAGAGCGGCCGAGCCTGGTCAAAGTTTTTAAAAAAATCTCTGTTTTTGACAATAAAGTCGTCCGGAGGCCGAAACAGGGGAAGTCTTTTCAGCAGATCAAACATTTAGGCCTCCGGAAACATTCTTTCCAGCACCGTCTGCATTCTCTCGATTACACCAAATGCATCTCTGAGCATACGCTTCTCCAGGTCAGAGAGATGCGCCGGGTGGATAAAATTGTCTGGATCATTGCCGTTTTCAATCTGGCCGAGCTGCTGGATAACGCGCAGCTGCATCTGCAGTTCATACGCCTCTACTGCAGAATGATAAAGACCTTTTGATATTTTTTCCCTGAGCATCAACAGCCGCAGACGTTCCAGGGTGTTGGTCTCCCTGATGCCGAATCGCAGGGCCAGTACCCGGGCAAAATCAACAAAAGGAGAGATGCCCCTGGTCTTGATATCGAGCATGTCTTTATGCTCGCCGTTTTTTTCCACAATGAAATTATTAAAAAAGGAAAGCGGGGCACGATTGGCAATACACTGGCGAGCCAGATAATAGGAGAGCAGGCTCCGCTTTGAGGTGTGATCGATGACGAAATCTCTCAAATCGACGGCCAGCTGCTCTGTACCAAAGCCGCTCCGGAAATCAAAGAATATTGAGCTTACCAGCAGCTCACTTGGCTCCGCGGCACTGATCCAGCGCTGAAAATAAGACTTCCAAATGGTTACCGGCTGGCACCAGTCGTGGTTACTTGCCATTGTACCGCTGGAACACAAGGGGTAGCCGCACTTGACCAGATGATTTATCGCCCTTGAAGCAAAGAGCCCAAAATATTCCTCGGCTCTCCTGGCCTCGATATCGTTGACCGGGTCAGCGTAGATTATGGCATTATCTTGGTCGGTTTTAAATGTTTGTTCACTGCGCCCTTCACTGCCCAGCAGCAGCCAGCTATACTTCACCGGCGGCGGTCCCATCTGATCATGAAGCAATGTCAGTATGCGACAGAGAATCTGATCATTGAGCAGAGCTATCATCCGGGTGATGTTTCCCGCTTTTGCCCCCTCATTGATAATATTTCTGACAATCCCGGATACTTTCTTGGCCAGGGAATAGACCCCGTGGAAATCACTCTGGGCGACAATTTCCTTGAAAAGATAATATGGTGAATTGCCCTGCTGAACCATGATATCATGGCTGGTAACAACCCCGATCACCCCGCCTGCCTGCTCAACGCCGAGGTGATGAATACCGGTAGACATCATTTTCAGCAGGACATCAAAACAGAGCATCGATGCGGGAACCGTTTTCAACGGACCGCTCATGATAGAGGCCACCGGCTGGCGATAATCTCTCCCTTCTGCAATAACCTTTCCCCTGAGATCAGTATCGGTAATGATGCCGATCATTGATCCGGGGTCCTCATCGGCGTAAATCAGCATTGAGCCGATCGCCCGGCGCGCCATTATCGCGGCCGCCTCCTGAATGGAGGTTGAGGCAGAGACCGAATAGAGTGATTTGGTCAGATCCCGGGCGGTAACGTTAAAGAGATAGAGATCTTCACTGGTCCGGCGATTCATTTTATGACTACGCAGCTCGTTGTAGGCCGTTGCAACAACATTATCAGAAAAACTCTTGAGAAAATAATGCGCCACTGCTGAGTTCTCTTTTACCAGGGTCAGCACGATTTCTCTTGGTATCAGGAAGCAGAAGGTGTCCTCAACTGTCTCTATATTGAGGTTTGCCAAGGTTCCTCTGATAATCCCTAAAGCACCGATATTGGCACCAACCCCCCGATAATCTTTTAGTGCTACTTCACCCTCCTCATCGATGATGAATGCCCTGACCCCGCCGCGCTGGATGAGATGGAGATGGGTAACCTCGGTTTCATTATAGGTGAACAGCCTGGTCCCCTTCGGGAAGAAATCAATCCTGCAATGTTTGGCAAGATCATGCAGGACCAGATCATCCAGCTCTTTGAACGGCATGGTCTCTTTGAGAAAATCAACCGCAACCTCCGGCGCCACCGCGTGGGTACTGCTGTCAAACGGCAGCAGTGGCGGCCCCTTTCTTTTAGTGGTTTTATCAGTCATTTTTCAGGCCAGGGTAACAACGGTTTATACTCATCATTCATCTCTTGTAAGATCACCTGTAGACCCTATGAGAAGTCGAACCGGATATGCCAGAAAACACCGTTTGAGCCCCTTCACCAGGATTATTTCCGATGGCTGAAAAACACTCAGTCAGTCCAGGTTTTCAAGCGCCTTTTTGCCGTTGATCAGGTCATCAACGACCGATGGTTCGGCCAGGGTTGAGGTATCGCCAAAATCTTCAAAATCATTGGCCGCTATTTTTCGCAATACCCGCCTCATGATTTTTCCGCTTCTGGTTTTGGGGAGTCCGGGTGCATACTGGATAACATCCGGAGCAGCGATTGGACCAATTTCACTGCGAACATGAAGACGCAATTCATCCAGGAGCTCTGGGTCCTCTTTGACCCAGGCGTTCAATGTTACATAGGCGTAAATGGCCTGCCCTTTTACCGGGTGAGGCATTCCAACGACTGCCGCCTCTGAGACATGGGGGTGGGAAACGAGTGCAGACTCAATCTCAGCCGTGCCAAGCCGGTGCCCTGATACATTTATCACGTCATCCAACCGGCCCATTATCCAGAAATATCCGTCCTCATCACAGCGGGCGCCATCACCGGCATCATAATAACCGGGAAATGTCTGGAAATAGGTGGTTCGATATCTCTCCGGGTCGCCAAACACCCCCCGCAGCATGCCCGGCCATGGTTTTCTCACCACCAGATGCCCGCCCTCATTGGAACTTGCGGGATTGCCATCTTCTGTAAGTATTGCCGCGTCAATGCCCGGCAGCGGGCGAGTGGCCGAACCGGGCTTGAGTCTTGTTGCGTACGGCAGCGGTGAAATCATGATGCCGCCGGTTTCCGTCTGCCACCAGGTATCAACGATCGGCAGCTTGCCTTTGCCGACATGCAGATGATACCACATCCAGGCTTCCGGGTTGATCGGTTCACCGACTGAGCCGAGTATTCTTAAAGAGGAAATATCATAACTGTTTACCGGCTGGTCACCAAATCTCATCAATGCCCGGATAACCGTTGGTGCCGTGTAAAAGATGCTCACCTTGAATTTTTCAACAATCTCCCAGAATCGTGCAGGAGTCGGATATGAAGGAACTCCTTCATACATCAAGGTCGTGCCGCCGCTGCCAAGCGGTCCGTACAGTATATACGAATGACCGGTAATCCAGCCGATATCAGCCGTACACCAATGGACATCTTCATCCTTGAGATCAAAAACCCATTGGGTGGTGTGAATTACATAGGTGAGATAACCACCTGTCGTATGAACCACACCCTTGGGCTTCCCCGTCGATCCTGAGGTGTAGAGAATAAAGAGCAGATCCTCCGCTTCCATGTGAACCGGTTCACACTCGGTACTGATATCACCGGCACCCATCTCCTCGTGCCACCAGCAGTCCCGTCTCGATCTCATTGCCACATCGTTTCCAGCACGCTGGACAACGATACAGTGCTCAACCGATTCACACTCTTCGAGCGCCTCATCGGCATTTGGTTTCAGCGGAATAGTTTTTCCAGACCTGAGCACCGCATCAGCGGTAACCAGAATATTTGCTTCGCAGTCGTCAATTCTGTTTTGCAGGCTTACTGCCGAAAACCCAGCAAAAACAACCGAGTGAATTGCACCGATTCGTGCACAGGCAAGCAGTGTTATCGCCAGCTCCGGAATCATAGGCAGGTAAACGGCAACCCGGTCACCCTTCTTGACGCCCTTCTTCTTCAGGACATTGGCAAATCTGCAGACCTCTTCATACAATTGACCATAGCTGTAGGTACGGACATCATCCTCAGGTTCGCCCTGCCAGATGATTGCGGTCTTATCCTGCTTGCCGTTCTCAAGATGTCGATCGAGACAGTTATAGGAAACATTAAGCGTCGCCCCGTCGAACCAGCGGACCTCCGGCTTGTAAAGATTGGCGTCCAGTACCGTATGCCATTTTTTATACCAGCTCACGAGCTCCTCGGCGCGTTCCGCCCAATAGGCCTCAGGATCATCTATCGAACGTTTATAAATCAGTTCGTAGGTAGCCATATCGCCAATAACAGCGCTCTGTCGTCCATGCTCCGGAGGATTGAATTGACGATTTTCATTTAACAGACTGGTAATCTTATCTTCAATTCCGCTCATCGTACTCTCCCCTTCAATGTCCTCTGCCTGATAACAGAAGCAGGCGTACCTGAGAATCTATCGATGATCTCTCAACAGGCAGATGATATTGAGTGTCGGATTGGCTGGAGTCTGCAGATATCCATTTAAAATGACTCAGTGGCTCAGTTCATCTGAACGCCAACATCAAATATTTTGATAAAACAAACCACATTTACCAGCCCTTTTCCAGAAAAAACAGACACTGCGCCAAATAATTCGTATCATTTAATAAATGCGTTCTTCCTCCGTTTATAAACGGTGGCTGAGGGGAGGCTCGCCTCAGCTGTAAAACCCGTTTTCTTCTGTTGCAACAACGGGTTTAAAAATAATGCTTTACAATTTTCGTTTGACTATTAAGCTAAACGCTAAAATACACAGGGAGAGGAAGATATGAAAAATGATATGAAAGATGAGCAGATTGAAGCCATATCAAAATTGCTTAAATCAATGTCTCACCCGATCAGACTGAAAATTCTCTGTCTCCTTCAGGAACAGGAAATGTCTGTTGGAGACATTCGCAATCAGGTAGAAACAACGAATGCCAATGTCTCTCAGCATCTCAATATCCTGCGCAGCCAGGGAATAATCGACTTCAGAAAAGACGCCAACTTTATCTATAACCGGATAACCGATCAGCGCATACTGCTTCTCATTGAGAAAATGAGACAACTTTTCTGCCCGGACATTTGATATCAGGCGATGCAACCGGAACTTGATTATGGAGACAAGACAATGATTGTTAACGACTGGATACATTTACTTGCCGGAACCTTCATCCTGGTAAGCCTGGCACTCGGTGTAGAGATCAGCCCACTGTTTCACAGCAAATACTGGCTCCTTGCTACCCTCTTTGTCGGAGCCAATCTTTTCCAGTTCGGTATTTCCAAATTCTGCCCTCTTGGAACAATCCTAAAAGCACTCGGCGTACCCGAAAGCAGGTAGGCAGACGGGCTCTCAACAGGCAGCCGATGTTGCGCCCGATGCGGCCTGTGTCCCTCAGGCCGACGGCGGAAACCATTTAACCGACCATAATAGATTACCTATATCGGTAGGATATGCATCTCCTCCCGTACCGGATGACTGCCGATCAGTACCAGGCCGTTTCTGCCGTCAATCGATACATGATCACCTGACTCGATACGCTGGCCGTTTATATCGCAATATCCCTCATAAACCCGTAAGCTTTTGCAGCCGACTACACAGGTCTTTTCAAGACGGACAGCAACCACCGAGGCATGCGAAGTCTGTCCTCCCCGCGAGGTAAGCAGGCCGTCTGTCTGGGAAATCACCGATATATCCTCAGGAACGGTGTCCTGCCGGATAAGAATTTGCGGGGTATTCGGTTCCCGGCTTCTCAACGTTGCAATGTCATTCTCAGTGAAGACAGCCTTTCCGGACAACGCCGAACCTGAGACACCGATTCCCTTTCCGAGCACAGCCGCCTCGATCTTATCGGTTTCGACAAAGACATTGAGATGCTCTTTTTGTTTTATGGTTATCATATCACGGGTCTGGAGCAGGTAAAGATCATCGGCACCAGGCCCCTCAAAGGTAAACTCAATTTCCTGGGGATTCCATCTCTTTTCATAGACCAGCTCCCTCGAGATCGCCAGCAGTCGCTGATAGATATCAGGAAATTTCACCTCCAGCGCTTCCTTACTTGAACGCCCGTCAAGTTCTGCCTGTTCCAGTGAAACCGGATGACTCGTTACCAGTCCAGAGACAATATCCTCCCCTTGATCGCCATAGGCATAATCTCCCCAGAGGGCGACACGCTGAACCTTTCTATACGGATGGGCAGTAAAGAGAACCCCAGAACCCGAGTGGTCACTCCTGTTACCGAAAACCATGGCCTGAACAATAACGGCGGTACCCCAGGAATGGGAGACATCCATAATTTTTCTATAATCAACCGCCTTCTGAGTTTCCCATGAATCCAGAACCATCTCGATAGCACCCACCAGCTGCAGCCATGGGTCATCAGGAATGCCAAGCCCTCGCTGCCGCACGAGTTTCTGATAGTTGAGAGCAAGTTCTTTCATCTGCTCAGGGGTAAAGTGCCGTTTCAGGGAGACGCCGTGCCGAGCTTTCGCCTCGTTCATGAGTTCCTGGAAATCATCTCGCTCAACTCCTGAGATCATCGCCCAGGATTGGATAAAACGACGGTAATTGTCCCAGGCAAAATACTCGTTTCCCTGGATGCCGGCATACTCATTCACCAGGTCTGTATTTTGGCCGACATTATGAACGGTTGCCATCATACCCGGCATTGAAATAGCGCTTCCGCTTCGAACAGAGAGCAGCAGCGGACGGTCTGGTGAGCCAAATACCTTGCCGGTCTGTTTTTCGATACTGTTCAAAGCGCTCCGTATGCGCTGCATGAAACCCTGCCTCGCTTTCGGAAAATCAAAAATGACATCACGGCAGCGAAAGACCTCGGTGGTTATGACAAAAGCCGGCGGTACCGGTTTTAAATCCTCAGTCAGGGTAATAAGATTATATCCTTTATTACCGAGGTGGATAAGGTCATGGGTATAGGGATTGATTTTGTTAAGCAGTGATATTGTTGTTTCCGGGTTATAGGTCATCAGTAAGTCAAGCGTCTTTTCATTGAGAATATCCTTCTGGCTCTCAAGCGTCTGGATCACCCGCAGAATGAAATTATCAAGATGCTGCAAACCGAAGGTGGAGGCAATCAGGTCCCTGAAAAAAGCCTCTGACAGGCTGTGAACCGTATTGGCCATCTCCTCTTCTTTCCACAGGGATTTATAGCGTGCAAGCAGATTCTCCCTGCCGATTTGAGGGATGATTAAAGATAAATTTTTCTGATGAATATTGGTATAGTAGGCATAGATAACATCCTTGACGCCTTCTGACAGACCACGGAAAATGTCAAGATACTGGGTGTAGGAAAAACGCTTGATTTTAAGTGAACTGGTGAGCAGAGACAGGTAGGTATCCAGCCTGCGGGAAGTGATGCCGTCTATGGCCAGGGCTCGCATGTACAGCTTCAGACATCTACCGATCGAGTAGAAGGTCGCCTGGGTAATTAATGACAGGTTGACCGTTTCCGGAAGCTGCTCAAGGTAAATATTGGCAAGATTCTCGAGTCGAAAGGTCAGTGACAGGCTGTCGAACTTTTTCTCCCGATATTTCCCGTATACCGATGGAATATCGACGGCAATATGGCGTTTATAATAGATATCCTCACGTGCTTCAAACTGATCTTCAGAGAGTATATTTTCCTTGAGCAGCGCCAACCCGTCAAGGGTGGCTTCAATAACCCCTTCAATATCCTGGACATCGAGTTTATCAAGCAGCTTATCCATCTGGAAAAAACCGTCATTGCCAGCCTGCTCTAGCTCTGAGCGCAGTTCCTGAAATCCGAGATTATATTTTTTATAGGTAAGCTTGAACATGCGTACAAGCAGATAGAAACGCCGACACTCCTCCTCGGCAACATCTTTCTGGCCCTCAAGAAACCGCTCCAACCCGAGGTAGGGGATATCCAGCAGGTCGTCCACCTGTCCAAGTTCATATTCCTTGATGACCCGCCGGGTCAGCACAACCTGGCTGTCGACGAATACACCGCTCGGTACGATCTGGGCCAGAACCTCCGACGGCAGATAGGGGCCTAGATACTCCCTGTCCTGTGTTTTCCAGTACATGAAAATGGCCCGGATGAAGTCAACAATCAGGTTTGAGCTCTCAACATGGCTCTGTTTCCTCAGGAAATGGATCAGTATATCTTTTCTTCGGTGTATCTCATCAAGTTCAGTGGAGACATCCCTGAGCTCTCCCTCTGCACCGATTTCATTAAAGAAAACAGGCATTAATTTGGCAAACTGCTTAGCCAGGTTATAAATCGGCTCTATGGGATGATTAAGCAGCTCGGTAATATCACGCTGAAAAAGATCTGTATCCTTTACACAGGTTCCGGATAATTTCAGATGGATGATCAGCGCAGAGAACAGGGTGGCGCACCATTTTGGTTCCTGCAGAATAAGGTTGAGCCATACCCGTATATTACTGAGATGAGCAGGATTGATAATGGGCTGCCAATCCTCATCGACACCGGTCACGTTTGCCGGCTGAAATCCAAAGCGCACCGCTCCCCAGAGAAATGCTTCCACCATTCGGCTGTTGCCCCGTTTAAAGACTTCCCCCCCGAGGACCTGGATGCATTGAAGCGAGGTGTGTGGATATTTTCTTACATTTACCTTGAGCAGCTGGAAGGTAATAAGAAGAAATTCCTCAATTTCCTCATAACTCTGCTGCTGGACAAGAACAACGAGACTGCGGTTGATCTCCCGCAATATTTCCTCATGAATGAGCTGCAGTCCCCTGATATCCATGATCTTGAACATGAACTGCAGTTTCTGGTTCTCTATCAGGTAATTCACCGCGGAACCTCTGCTGTCAGCCGGCACTGGAGACACAAGCTCAATGTCACCGAGGTGGCGCGGAACCTCTTTATAGAGACGAACAATATCTATATGCGAGGGCATTTCAAGAATCTGTTCGAGCGCTGACGAGGGTTCACTGTCTATGGATGTCCGCTCCAGTCTGTCAATATTGAATCGCATCGCCTCATGGGAGATGGCAGAAAAAATCTGCTCTTCAGGAAAATCTTCTTCAAGGAGATTGCAGCGTTCAAGAAACCATGGCAGCGGATCATCCTCGCTCAGCCAGTACTCGTAATTCTTCTGAAGAAGCAGGCGCATGAGGGATGCAGCAGGCTCAATATCGATAGCCACAGCACTGCGCTCGGCAAGATCAAGCAGCCGCTTGATGACTCGTTTTATTGAATGCGGCCCATGCACAAGGTGCATCAATATCGAGTCATCCGATGAGTCCAGGTCCTCCAGGCGTATAAAAACAGTGTTTATCGCCTGCTCAAAACGTCTGAGCTGCTCGCCCTGAAATTGCGAGATAACCTTATCCAGCCAGCCGCACAGTGCTTCGAAAACCTGCGAGACAAGAAGGGTGTTGCGGGCTGAATCATCTATCGCTTCGAAAAACAGGCCGCCGAAGAGTTCGAAGGCCTCCGGTCCCTGTTCATGCTTTACGTAGTGAGTAAAGTTTTTCAGCACGAAGGAGCGAAGGAGCGGAACAAGCATTTGCCAGTTGCGATACGGATGGCAAATTTCATAGAGGAGGCTTTCGAGGTTGGAATGAATACCCCGATATTTTTTAACGATGTCGAGGAGCAGATGTAAATCCGGCCGTATTTCCACATGCTCTGCCGTTTCAAGCAAATTGGCCCTGAGGGCATCAGATTCAATATTGATATCCGTCTGTATCTGTTTCATATCTTTCAACCGGCAGTTGACACCCGCAATTCAAAAGGAGTAAATGGCTGCTGCGCCATAAAAAAGAAAAGCGCCTCGACCCAAAAGTACAAAGCGCTTTTCCAACAGGCAATGGTGAGAGGGTCAGCTCTTTACAGCACTTTTTGAGCATCCATATGCAGAATCAAATCAAGCATCCTGTTTGAATAACCCCACTCGTTATCATACCAGCTCATCACCTTGACCATTTTACCGATCACTTTAGTGGATTGACCATCAACAATAGAGGAGTGCGCGTCTCCCTGAAAATCGATGGAAACAAGCGGTAAGTCAGTATACCCGAGATACCGGTTGGCCGCCTCTTTGAGCGCCCGGTTCACCTCTTCTACAGTGGTTTCCTGGCCAACCTCCATGACTGCATCGACAAGCGATACATTTGGGGTGGGAACCCGGACCGCAAGACCGTCAAATTTTCCTTTCAACTCAGGAATTACCAGAGAGACTGCCGCTGCCGCTCCGGTCTTGGTGGGAATCATCGACAGGGCCGCCGCCCGGGCTCTGCGCAGATCAGAATGGGGGAAATCGAGCAGTCTCTGATCACCGGTATAGGCATGGACCGTCGTCATCAACCCACGTTCAATGCCGAAGTTATCAAGGATAACTTTGGCAAAGGGGGCCAGACAGTTGGTTGTACAGGACGCATTGGAGACAATATGATGGGTCGTGGGGTCATATTCATCCTCGTTTACACCCATTACGAATGTCTTGACGTTGCCTTTTGCAGGAGCAGATATTATCACTTTCTTCGCTCCGCCATCTATATGCTTTTGAGCTGATTCAAGATCTCTGAAGATTCCGGTACATTCTGCAACATATTCAACGCCCATCTCCTGCCATGGAATGTCCGCCGGGTCACGATGACTTGAAACGGCAATATATCGACCGTCAACGGTTATGCCATTTTCATCGCTGTCAATTTCCTCAGACAGCCTGCCCATCACCGAGTCGTATTTGAGCAGGTGGGCAAGGGTCTGGTTATCGGTTAAATCATTAATCGCCGCAACCTCAACGCCGGCAAATAAAGGATCATCGCCAATGGCTCTGAAAATATTTCTACCAATTCGGCCAAAACCGTTAATGCCAATTCTAATTGTCATTTTCTATCTCCTTAAAACGTTTAAACAGGGGAGCAATCACGCTCCTTTCCCTTTTAATTGGGCAATAGCCATCTTATATAAAATAATATAATGCTTCATTACCTGATTCCAGTTGTGATATCGATCGATTCTCTCAACAGCAGCCGCCTGCATTTTTCGGATTAACGGTTTTTTCTTGTATGCCTGACGTGCCCGGCGCATCGCTTTGGTAAGATTTTCGGGACTGTTATCCTCGTAGCCAAAACCGGTCTCACCATCAATCACCTTCACCAGTCCTCCCACTTGATGCACGATCGGCAGGTTGCCAAAAAGCTGAGCCATATAGTCTGTCAGACCGCAGGGCTCATAGCGTGAAGGAATAATAAAAAAATCTCCAGCAGCAAAGACCTTGTTTGCCAGGCCGGAGTTAAAACCGCGCAAAAAACAGACCCTGCCGATATTGTTTTTGTGGACCGCCGCCTGGGCCAAAGCAGCCTCTTCCTGCTCCCCGCCGTCGCCGAGACAAACAACCTGTGCCTGAGGTTCTTCAGCGAGAAAAAGATGCACCGCTTCAGCGAGAATATCGATCCCCTTCTGGTCACTCAGACGGCCAATAAAGGTATACAGCGGCCATGAGCTATTATCCGTCAGATACCCGTACCTGTCTGCGTCTGAATCTGCCGGTTTTTCCGACAACACCGTGATCAGTTCCTTCTTGCAGGCCGTTTTCCCGCTAAGGTCATCAGTTTCGTCCCGGATGTCATAGGGGGCCACGATATCGAGACGTTCAAAATCAGCAGTGTCAAAGTCGGCAGGATCGATACCGTTGGTAATTCCTGCTATTTCGACACCGTTTTCCTTTAAACGATGACCAAGCCAGCCGGTTAGATAGTCGCTGTCTGTTTCCTGAAGCTCTCTGGCGTAATTTTCACTTACGGTACTTATCACACCATACTGGCTGGCAGCAATGAACGGATCAAAACTGTGTTCCATGCACGAGTCGTTTACCACTCTCCACGGCAGGCCGGTAATTGCCTGAACAAAAGGAAGATCGGAGACTTCCTGATGATAGCCGATACCGGCATTATGTATGGTGACAAGTGACGCCGTCGCCCTGAAATAATTCTTATAGCCTGCACACCTGCGCATCATTGCCGGTGTCACTGCCGTATGCCCATCATGGCAATGAATGATTTGAGGACGTTCTCCAAGGATCATAATCAGATCAAGGCCCGCCTTCTGCAGCAGGATATTCATCGCAAAAAAATCAAAATGGCCGGTCCCCGGAGTCTTCCATGACTGCCGCTGAAACTCTTCACGGGTATAGGTGTAGACGCTGCGCTTCTCCTGAAAACGCTCTGACTCCAGGAGGTATACGTGCACCCGATCAAAGACACCATGCCAGACCCGAACCCGTTCCGTTCGATCCCGGTCGGTATAGTTCATCGCCACCTCGAACTCCAAAAACTCGTTGCTAAAATCAGGATCAGGAAGTCTGCTGAACCCCATTTTCTGAGGATTCATGAAACCATACAGCGGCATCACCACCTTTACTTTGCGCCCGGTCCAGCGTGCAAGAGACCTTGACAATTGTGCCGCCACATCCTTTACACCGCCAACTCCGGCAAGGATTCCATATTCTCTTGCAAACATCCAAACCGAGGAAACTGTATTCTTCGAACGTTTCATCATTTCAATATTTTCTCTCATGTCCTGCGAGAAGTCTGAGTTTTCGACTCAGCACCCCGGTCTTTCCATTGACGCCTTTATGCAACTCACCGACCAAGGCGCACGACATATCACAAACCTGCAATTCATAGCAGAATCCCTTCATTTTCTGTGGCAGCATTAATGTCACTGACAATATCGGCAACAATAGACGCTCTGTCAAGAGAAGTCGTGTCGATATTCAGCTCAGCACCCCGGTCGCAACGACTACGGCAATCCCGATAGACAAATAGCTGTTCCTCGAACGCTGCCCTTGCAGAGAATATCGCCATCGATTAGACGAATCTGCTGCAGAGCCTGCAAACAGCTACAATTCGATAGGCAGCACTCTTCAAAGGAGCTGATAACTACTACAAAAACATCAGAATTGCAAATCCGCTATCAGAGTCGGCAGGACTCGGCCAGCCTTTTGCCGGAGGCTGGTCTGCTGCCGCCTGCTCTCCCATTGACGCAACAGCCAATGAAACCTATAGTGTCGAGATTCGCGGAATTAGTCTTACAAAACACCAACCCCCGCAAGTGAGTGCAAAGATTTATGAAGAGTATAACGATTACCATCAAAACCGGCAGAACGATGGAACTGATTGATATAACCTCAATTATATCAAGACATCTGGCAGATATCAGCAGCGCTGACGGCATCTGCTATCTCTATAATCCTCACACAACTGCAGGGCTCACCATTAACGAAGGAGCGGATCCCGATGTTCGCGACGACATCATCACAGGATTGAAAAAAATTGTTCCAATGGATCACCCGTTCAAGCACATGGAGGGTAATTCCCCAGCTCACATCATGGCCTCGCTGGTGGGTTCCTCTCTGACAGTCATTGTAAATAATGGGAGCTTGCAGCTCGGTACCTGGCAGAAAATTTTTTTCTGTGAATTTGACGGACCGCGCACCAGAAAAATTAGCTGCACTTTTGCGGCAATGAACCTGGAAAAAAAGCCTTATGACACCAGACCCAAGTAAAATCTGTTTCGGTCTCAGCCGAGAGCTGGACAGAACATCCTGTGCCTCATACCTGCAGCTCCTCGGCAGAAAAGATTTTTCTGAACTTTTCGCAGACAGACTCTCAAGCGAGGAAATCGAGACCGTTGTCGACATGATAGGCTCGTTACTGCACAAATACCTGAGCAAACAGGAATACCATCGTCTCTTTCTGCTCGACGACCATCATCACGACTAAAGGGCACTGCCAATCCAAATGAGAACAAAACAACTCCACGATTTACGCAGTTTCATTGATCTACTGAAGTCAGAGGGTGATCTACTTATTATTGACGAACAGGTAGACCCTTACCTGGAAATAGCTGAAATTCATCGCAGGGTTATCGAACGTCACGGCCCCGCGCTCCTGTTTACCAAGGTTAAGGAGAGTTCCTTCCCGGTCATAACCAATCTTTTCGGTACGGCAAAACGACTGGACCTGGCTTTTGGCAGCAAACCGCAGGAATTTGTCAGAGATATCGTTAATCTGGCAGAAACAATCATGCCGCCAACCCCTGGCAAATTGTGGAAAAATCGCCAGCTCTTCCTGGATGCCGCCCGAATCGGCTTGAAAAACACCAAAGATGCGCCGATACTTGAAAACTGCCAAAGCCCTGCTCGCCTCTCCACCCTGCCAATGCTCACCTCCTGGCACAGCGACGGCGGCCCCTTTGTCACCTTGCCGCTCGTCTATACGGAACATCCGGACGGTAAAGGCCATAACCTCGGAATGTACCGGATCCAGCGGCACAGTGATACCACAACAGGTATACACTGGCAGATCCATAAGGGGGGCGGATATCACTACTTCGAGGCCGAGAAAAAGGGGCGTTCCCTGCCCCTTACCCTTTACATCGGCGGTCCTCCCGCTCTTATGCTGTCGGCAATTGCACCGCTGCCGGAGGATATACCTGAATTGATGCTCACTTCGCTGCTCATGGGCAGCAAACTGCAGATGACAGATGATCCTCTCGGCGGCCACCGCCTGGTGGCCCAGGCAGAATTTGCCATAAAAGGAACGGTGCCACCCCAACTCAGAAAACCGGAAGGACCGTTTGGCGATCATTACGGCTACAACTCTCTGCAACACGATTACCCGGTATTCGAGGTTTCCCATCTCTATCACAGAAAAGATGCCATCTATCCGGCAACGGTTGTCGGCAGACCCCGGCAGGAAGATTTTTTCATTGGAGACTACCTGCAGGACCTGCTGTCGCCCCTTTTTCCGCTGGTAATGAAAGGCGTCAAGGAATTGAAGACATTTGGAGAAACAGGCTTTCACTGTCTCGCCGCTGCCCGTGTGGCCGACAGATATCCCCGCGAAGCGTTTGCAAGCGGCTTGCGCATCCTCGGCGAAGGTCAGCTCTCACTGACTAAATTTCTGGTGATTACCGATGGAGCCGTCGACATCACCGACTTCAGATCTACGTGGACCCATGTTCTTGAGCGAGTGCGCTGGGACAGGGACCTGTTCGTATTTGCCAATGTCTCTCAGGACACCCTCGATTATACCGGACCTTCGGTCAACAAGGGATCCAAAGCGATGCTCATGGGACTCGGTAAAGAAAAAATCAGGGATCTACCGGGCGACTTCAATGGTGCCCTGCCGCCTCACTGCACAAAGCCGAAACCCTTTATGCCCGGAACGCTTGTCGTCCAGGGCTGTCCTTACAGTGAAGAGCCACTGCTGGCGAGCCGGCTGGCCGAAAACCGTGAACTCCGGGAGTGGCAGGCAATCATTCTCGTCGATAACAGTGATGAGGCCACCCTTTCGATGCAGGAGTTTCTCTGGACCTTTTTCACCCGTTTTGAGCCTGCGGCAGATATTCATGGCTCGGCAACCGCTGTAAAACGGTTTCACGTCGGCCTGGAGCCCCCTGTGGTTTTTGACTGTCGAATGAAGCCCTGGTACACTGAAGTGCTCGAAGTTGACGATGAGACAAAAGCACTCGTTGATGAAAAATATGAGCGGATAATTCCAAAAAGATGGCTTTGAAAGAGAGGATCAGGCTCCAGAAATTTCTTGCCTTAAGCGGTGTTGCCTCTCGCCGCAGAGCTGAAGAAATTATCAAATCCGGCCGGGTTCAAGTTGATGGGAAAGTGGTGACCGAGATGGGTGTCCAGATTAATCCCGATACCCAGATCGTCCATTGCGACAACAGGCTCATTGAACCAGCCGGCACGGAGGAGCACGTTTATATCCTGCTCAACAAACCCAGAGGATACGTAACCACCGTTTCCGACCCGCAGGGAAGACCGATTGTCACCTCCCTGATAAAAGACATAACGGCACGGCTCTATCCTGTCGGCCGTCTCGACCTCGACACAGAAGGAGCCCTGCTCATGACCAATGATGGCGAGCTTGCCCATAAAATTCTCCATCCTAAATTTGAGACAAACAAAACCTACGAAGTGCTGGTCAAAGGAATACCTTCCCGCCACAAGATCGACAGTCTCAAGAAGGGAATTATGCTCGATGGCCAAAAAACCTGGCCGGCCAGGATAATCTTTGTCAAACAAAAAGAGCAGAACGCCCTGTTCAGAATTACCATCCATGAAGGCCGCAAACGCCAGATACGAAAGATGTTTCAGGCTGTTTCACACCCGGTACTCCATCTCAAAAGAACAGCCTACGGGCAGCTCACACTCGGTTCCCTGAAAAGTGGCTCATATCGGTTCCTTAGAACAAATGAGCTGAAAAAAATCTTTTTATAGATTTTTCCTTTACAAATAACCAAATAGCTGATTAAATCTAAACAGTTATAGGCTTAATATCATCCCTAACCAATCCGAGCCTAAACAAGTATCTGTTATATCAGGGAAAATAAAAATCTGAGACGCAATTCTCTAAGGGCTTGACTTTATTATTTTTTTCAAAGGCAAGTGGACGCGGCAAAACGTAACGATAAACCCGCAACTGGTTCGCAGACCATTTAAACAGGAGTTCAGAATGAACAAATCAGAACTGATTGAAGCGCTGGCTCAAGACATCAATGTACCACATCGTGAAGCGGCTGCTATTACCAATACCGTTATCGACACCATGACAGAAGCTCTTGCACGGGGAGAAAGCATAGAAATCCGCGGATTTGGCAGCTTTGTCATCAAACATTATGACTCATACGAAGGCCGCAACCCTAAAACTGGCAAGAAAATTAAGGTAAAACCCAAAAAACTGCCGTTTTTTAAGGTAGGCAAAGATCTGCGTGAGCAGGTAAATCAGAAACGATAGAATTTGTTTGCCCATTTGCTGGTAGAACATTTCAATCCTCTGAATTCTTAATTCTGCCAACCAGGTCATATATCTGAGCCTCGGTGATTTCTACATCCACAATATCACCGGGGCTTGCTGTTCCATCGTTTATTAAAACACATCCATCAATATCCGGCGCCTGAAAACGGGTACGACCCGTGAGAAGAAGATCTGTCTCACTGCTAAGCCCTTCAATTAAAACCGGTTCAATCCGGTCAACATACTTTTGCAGATTTGCTGCTGAAACCTGCGCCTGCAGCGCCGCCACCTCAGCCAGCCGAACCTCCTTAACCTCCTGATCAATCTGGCCGGCATGACTTTCAGCCGGACAGCCTTCCTCGTTTGCATATGCAAAAATACCAACGTGGTCAATGTGCTCACGGCCAATAAACTCTTTTAACTGAGCAATATCATCATCAGTTTCTCCGGGAAACCCCACAAGAAATGTCGTTCGCAGCGCTACGTCCGGCAGATGGGTTCTCACTCTGCCAAAAAGGTTTACGATCTGCTCATAACCATAGCGTCTGTTCATTGCCTTGAGTACCCGGTCACTGACATGCTGCAGAGGAATATCCATATATGGCACAATCCGGGGCTCTGCTGCCATCAGCTCAAGCAGTTCAGCCGAAATGGTGGAAGGGTAAAGGTACATCAGCCGAATCCAGGGAATCGCGGTCTCATCGAGCACAGCCCGGAGAAGGGAAACAAGATCAGTCGCCTTATCAAGGTCATCGCCATAAGCGGTAAGATCCTGGGCAACCAGTGAAAGCTCTTTTACCCCCCGCTGCTCAAGTATGCTCGCCTCGCTGATAAGGTCATTCGTCTCCCTGCTCCGCAGTCTTCCCCGTATTGAGGGTATCAGACAATAGGAACAGTGATTATTGCACCCTTCCGTAATTTTTAACCAGGCGCGAAAAAACGGTGTCGATAAACTTCTGGGCACAGACGCATCCATGAGATATAAATCCGGCAGAATCGTGGACTCAGTCAACGCTCCTGTCAGGAACGTCTCAAGAAAGGAGTGTATTCTGCCAACCCCCTCTGTTCCAATAAAAAGATCGACTTCGGGCAGCTCACGTTCAAGTTTTTTTCTATATCGCTGCACAAGGCAGCCGGTTACCACAATCTTTGTCCCGGGATTTGACTGTTTGTACGGCAGCAGCTGCAGGATTTCTTCGATACTCTCCTCCACTGCCGGCTGGATAAACCCACAGGTGTTCACCAGCAGCACTGCAGCCTCTGACGGATCATCCATCGCAGACCAGCCATGCTGCTCAAGCAGGCCGTACATAACTTCAGAATCAACCAGATTTTTCGGACAGCCGAGACTGATGAGATTAAACGTTTTATTCATTCGTTTCACCTTCCTCCAGTTTCTGGAGGATAAGATTTGAAATCAACAGTTTACATCGATCTCTGTAGACAGCTTTCCTGAAGCCGGGATTCCACCCAAGGCCCCACAACTCATCGGAGACCACGAACAGGGCCGAGAAATGAACATTCCTGAAAGACGCTATCGAACACAAGGCGGTAAACTCCATATCCACGCCATCAATACCGTGGTGCTGATGCAGCCTGTTCAACTCAGACCTGCTCTCCCGATAGGGCGCATCTGTGGTCCAGATACCGCCCTCCCGCCAGCTGATCTGCTGCTTTTCCAGAAAAACCCTCAGCTTTTCAGTTTCCTCATGGCAGACCATATTATTCTCAATACCACCATAATAGGGCGATAATCCTTCACCTGAAACCCCTGAGACAGCAATAAGCACATCCCCTATGGCGTATTCACGGTTAATGACACCGCAGCAGCTGAACAGGCATATTCTGGTAACACCGAGGGCGATCAGTTTTTCCAGAATGAGTCCTGCTGCCGGCGCTCCCAGGCAAGGGCCGGCAAGACACAGGCGGGAGCGATTATCAACAAGGAGTTGAGAGTTATAGAGAAACCGCGGCTCAGCGCCATTACGGCGCATTTCATCCTGAGCGATTTGTGCCTCTGCAGGGTTGGCGACTAAAATTGCACACTCCGGTAATGGCAGCTCATTCCGCCCTCTTGCGGGATGTATCAGGATGTCATCATCGTTTGCTTCCATCGTCTGCACACCTTAAACATGATTTTATTTAAAATGACCGAGCAGCGCCATTTTCTGACATAAAACGCAAAAAGGCCGCAGAATGAATCTGCAGCCTTTTTGCGATGTCCAGCCATGTGGACAGAAAACGAACTGACCTGCTACATCAGCGGATTAGCATAGAGCAGGATCAGGGAAATAACAAGTCCGTAAATGGCAATTGATTCAGCAAGCGCCATGCCGAGAATCATGAAAACCATCAGTTTCGGCTGTACTTCAGGATTTCGGGCAAGCCCCATGGTGGCTCCCTGACCAACGGAACCAATTCCGATACCGGCTCCAAGCCCGGCAAGACCGATGGATAAAGCGGCGGCAACACAAATCAGTGCTAATTGAAGATTTCCTTCCATTTTGATTTCTCCTTGTAAAATTTAGTTGGTTTGGCCTTCTTCCTAAAACCTATGACAACAGGAACAAGCGAGCTCCTGCTGAATTTAATGAGCGTGCTCCTGGGCCTGCCCGAAATAAACAACGGCCAGCAGGACAAAAACCATCGCCTGTACCAGTGAGACAAGAACACCAAGTATCATGATCGGCAACGGAGCAAAAAAAGCACCTGCCAGCATAAAAAGGATACCGAGCAGGGTCTCCTTTGCCATGATATTGCCGAAAAGACGAATGGAGAGTGATAACAATCTGGCAAAGTTACTAATCAGCTCAATGGGAAGCATGAGCGGCACCAGCCACCACATCGGTCCCATGAAATGTTTATAATAGCTGAGCCCATGTTCCCGGATTCCAATAAAGTGATGGGTCAGCCAGACGATAATGGTCAAGGCCAGCGTTGTATTAATTGAGGAGGTTGGTGACATGAATCCGGGAATAAGGCCAATCAGGTTAGCCACCGCAATATAGAGTGCGAAGGTGGCCAGCATTGGAAAAAACTGATCGGTTAATTTTCTTCCCATATTGTCTACAAAAAAGTTATCCATTCCACCAATGACGATCTCCCAGAAATTCTGCCCTTTTCCCGGAACCATCTCCAGATTACTGAGAGTCAGCTTTGAAACAAAGAGCAGAAAGGCCATGACCAACCAGGTATACGTCATGTAAGGTGCGCACAATTGCTCCAGAAAGCTGTGCCCAACTGGTCCGTGGGGGACCGGAAGACCGAGTTTTTCCAGAATAATTGAAATAAACAGTATTGGATGTTCCATATTCCCCTTTTACCTCCTGCTGAAGTAGTATCTCCAGACCACTGTTAGCGCTGACAAAGTGACAGTGAAGACTACCGTTGTAAGCCCCAGAATCAAACCGAACACATTAATGCCGCTGCTCTTGATTAAAAAGAACAGGACAAGGCCGATCAGGAAAAGCCGGAGCCAGAATTTTAAGATAAATCCCTTTTTACTTTTCTTTGTATTACCTGTTTCGACCGCTACCTTCCTGGCCCGGGACAAGCGCATCCACAAAAGCCGTCACATCACGCTGTGAAACATGAAAGCTTACAATGGATATGATTCCGCCGGCCAAAACTGCCCACGCAAATGACCATGATCCGATCATCCATGATCCAAGCACGAGAATGAGCAGATAAACCCAGCTCATGACCAGCATCTTTTTCAGGGACAGTAACTCTTCCACCGTTTATTCTTTCTTGTCTGTCTTGTCTTCAAGCGACTTGCTGCTGCGCCAGAGAATTTCAAACAGACTTTTAAAACCGGCAGCTATCCCGAAAGCCAGCCCGATAAATGTAAACCAGGGGGCGGTACGACCGTCAAACACTTTCTGGTCGAGGTAGATACCGAGTCCCAGGCCAATGAATATACAAGCGACAAGAGTAATACCAATATGCCCGTAATGTCCGAGCAAAAACATCATCTCTTTTTTGAAATCGGACATATTATGAACCGCTGTAATCCACTGGCAACTTCACTTTCAATATAACTGGCTTTGGTAGCATGCCTCCCACCCAAAGTCAATGAATTTTTTACTTTTCCGCCAATTTTTTGAATGACCATTCAGTCATTTTTCCCAGGTTTTTCATGTCATTTTGAGTATGTGCCGCTGACACGAATGCGACCTCAAATTGTGACGGCGCAAGATAGATGCCCCGTGACAGCATATTCCGGTAATGAGCACCATATAAATCAGTATCGGCGCTCATGGCACTGTCAAAATCAGTTACCTTCTGGCTGCTAAAAAAACTTGTCATCAAAGAACCGATGCTGTTCACCTGGACAGCCAATGCCGACCGGCCCGCTACCTCTCTGAGACAATCTGCAAATTCGGCAGCCATCGCGTTGAGACGCTCATAAAAACCCGGCTGCTGCAGTATTTTCAAGGCCGCAATGCCGGCACTCATGGCCAGCGGGTTGCCGGACAATGTCCCCGCCTGGTAAACAGGACCGTCTGGAGCTATCTGATTCATTATTTCCTCTTTCCCGCCATAGGCGCCGACAGGAAGGCCACCGCCTATGATCTTACCGAGACAGGTCAAGTCCGGCGTGATGCCGAACAGCTCCTGGGCTCCGCCATAAGCCAGCCGAAAACCGGTGATCACTTCATCAAAAATCAACAGGATACCCCGCTCATCGGTAAGGGCGCGGAGCCGCTCGAGAAAACCCGGCTCAGGAGGTACACACCCCATGTTGCCTGCTACCGGCTCCACGATCACGCAGGCAATATCAAGTTCAGGGTCTGTCAAGGTTTTTTCCAGGACATCAACGTTGTTGTAGGGAATTGAAAGGGTATTCCTGACGATATCGTCAGGGACACCGGGGCTCCCGGGAATACCGAGTGTAATCAGTCCCGAGCCTGCTTTCACCAGGAATGAATCAGCGTGTCCGTGATAACAGCCGTCAAACTTCACCACCATATTTCGCCCGGTATACCCTCTGGCAAGGCGGATCGCACTCATTGTCGCTTCAGTTCCCGAATTGACAAACCTGATTTTCTCCACCGACGGTACAGCTTCTACAACCATTTCGGCAAGTGTTATTTCTAACCTGGTCGGTGCTCCGAAACTGGTTCCTGAACGGGCCGCATCGCCAATGGCCGTAATGATATCAGGGTGCGCATGCCCCATGATCATCGGGCCCCAGGAACAGACATAATCGGTATACTCATTACCATCCTCATCTGTAATGGTACTGCCCTGGGCGCTTTTTATGAAAAGCGGGTCACGCCCGACCGAGCGACAGGCTCGAACCGGACTGTTGACCCCGCCTGGAATTACTTTCTGTGCTTGTATAAACAGCTCTGCTGACGTTTTTATTGTCATACCATCCTCCCTATATTAAATAGCAGCTCACTTTACTCTCTTACTATTACCAGAATTATCAGAAATACATATCCACAAATATCTTTCACTCGCTAATAGACAGAAGGGTGAATATATCACGGAGGTTATTTACCTGTCAAACCGGTTCATAGCCTCTTGATCTTTCAAGTTTCATACACACTATAGAACTCACGTGTTTCTTGCACAGCCGGCTCCGGCTAACATTTTGCTTGTCAGCCGGTAGTGCAGAAGGTAAAGTAAGCGGGTGTTTGCACACTCCTTGACAACCAGTAACTGATTGAACAGGAAAGATAAAATTAAATTTCTAAGGAGAGTTGTAATGGCAAGCGATAAAGTCCAGCAAATAAGTGATGCTGAATTCGATACCACTATTAAATCAGCCCAGCCAACCCTGGTAGATTTCTGGGCGCCATGGTGCGGTCCCTGTAAGGCCATCGGTCCCGTTGTTGAGGAACTGGCTGAAGAATACGATGGTAAGGTCACCATAGCCAAAATGAATGTCGACGACAATCCTGTTACCCCCGGCAAATTTGGTATTCGTGCAATTCCGACCCTGATTATTTTCAAGGATGGTGAGGTCGTTGATCAAATCACTGGCGCAGTCGGCAAGACACAACTCATCGAGCTGATTAACAAAGCCCTGTAACATACTGCAGCCACAGATTTTATCTGACTGCAGCCATTATAACCTGAAAAATTCTACACCGTCGGATGTGTCTATTTTATGGGAAAGAATCATTACCAACTCGTGATACTTGGAGGCGGCCCTGCCGGTCTTACTGCGGGACTCTACGCTGCACGGGCCAGAATTGACCATGTGCTGATAGAAAAAGGGGCACCTGGAGGGCAGGTTCTTCTCACAGACTGGGTTGACAACTACCCTGGTTTTCCAGAAGGCATTTCCGGATTTGAGCTGATGGAGAAAATGACAGCCCATGCCAAACGATTTGACCTCAACACAATCACCAGCGAAGTCAAATCTGTTGTACTCGACGATCCTGACGTCAAGAAACTGATTTTTATCGACGATTCCGAGATGACCTGTGATTCACTTATCATCTGCAGCGGCGCCAGTGCCAATAAGCTGGGGATCCCGGGAGAAGCTGAGTTAAGCGGTAAAGGAGTGTCCTATTGCGGTACCTGTGACGCGCCGTTTTATCGCAATATGAACGTCGCGGTTATTGGTGGAGGAGATACCGCCGTCCAGGAAGCCGAATACCTTACCCGGTTTGCAAGCAAGGTGACCCTCATTCATCGTCGTGATGA
This sequence comes from uncultured delta proteobacterium, assembly GCA_963710015.1. Classification (GTDB taxonomy): domain Bacteria; phylum Desulfobacterota; class Desulfobulbia; order Desulfobulbales; family Desulfocapsaceae; genus MADRE3. The sequence continues at coordinate 167,496 of CAVPYP010000022.1, forward strand.
ACTGCGAGCCACTAAGATTATTCAGGAAATCGCCTTTGCAAATGAGAAGATAGACTATATCTGGAATACACAGGTCACCTCAATAGAAGGCAAGGACGAAGTTGAACGGCTGGAGCTCCTGGATAAGGACGGCAATACATCAACAATTGACGTCCAGGGTGTATTCATACTTATTGGTGTTACGCCAAACAATGAAATGCTGCCGCTGGAACAGCTCAATGCGGATGGTTGGGGTTTTATTCCGGCTGATAAAGAGACGCTCACCTGTGTTCCCGGTGTTTTTGCTGCCGGTGACATCCAAAGCAAGGTAATGCGCCAGATCGTTAATGCCTGCGGTGAAGCAGCAACAGCGGTAATTGCCGCAGAACATTACCTCGCCACCCGTGAATAAATAGATCAGGTTGAAAAAACAATGCCAATGTCCAGAAAAAGAACTGCATACCCGCCCCTGATGCTCACCCGTACCTTCGGGATCATTGCTGTATTGCTTTTTCTATTGTTCCTGCCGGGTTGTTCCGGTCTCAAGGACATGTTCAGTTTCGGCAAAGAGAAGGCTGAGGTCTACCTTCCTGCCGAGCAGTTGATAATGAAGGGAATGGATGAGTTCAATGTCGGTAAGTATTATCTGGCAATTGATTATTTCAACGAGATCCTCGACCGCTATCCATTCAGCCCCCAAGCCCCATTAGCAGAGTTGAAAGCCGCTGACTGCAATTATTACATGGAGCGTTACGCCGAGGCAGTGGTTCTTTACAAGGAGTTTGAGGAGCGGCACCCAACAAACGAAGCGATACCGTATGTCATGTACCAGAAAGCCATGTCGGGCTATAACAGGATAGACACCATAGACAGAGATGTCTCAGGTGCCATTGAAGCGATCCAGGGCTTCGAGGAACTGCTGCGGGCCTACCCTGATTCACCTTATCGAGTGGAGGCAAAGGGTCGCATCGCCGCGGCTAATGAGTTTCTGGTTAACCATGAATTCTATGTTGTTAAGTTTTATTTGAGAACAGAAAAATATCTAGAAGCCGAAACGCGTCTCAAGTACCTTCTTGCCATGTATCCCGACGCCAGAATCGCCCCCAGAGCCCAGGAGATGCTCGACCTGATTCAGGCAGGGACCCCGCCAACATCAGGCTTTGGCGACTGGTTCAAAGATCTGTCGCTGCCAAACTGGCTGGACTTTACCAGCTGGTAGGCCTCTGGCCGGACAGATACTGCATACCGCTTATTAATGCCAGACGGCCTCTGCTATCGTGCTGCTGCGCCTGCCTTTTTTTGAAGCCACTCCTTTCCCAGAGACATCTCCATGGCCCGTACCGGACAGATGAGAACACACTGGCTGCAGCCGGTGCATTTATCAGCATCAAATAATACCGCCATATCCTCCCTGCGGATTGAAAGGGCATCAACCGGGCAGACTCCCGTACACGCTCCGCATTGAAAACATTTTTCTTCATCCCGGCGAACCCGCGTGGCCAGCTGCTCTATCTCAACCCCAAGCTCCCGCAGGTAAAGCAGAGCCGTTCTCACATTGCGCTTTGTTCCCCTCAGTTCGAGAATCATTATGCCGTCCCTCTGGGGTAAAATATCCGCTCGCAATATATTAACCTCAACATCATGCTCTTTGATGAGGCGATATATTATCGGCTTATCACTGGTGGTTTTTGGGAACCTGAAAAAGTATATTCGTGTATACACAATGAGTCCTTGCCTATAATGTTATCTGTTTTTCCAGTGACAGGATTACCCAATCATGGACCTGCAAAGCAGGACCGCACGAACCCGGGTATCCTCTTCATAGCTGCACAGCCGGGACTGTCATCTGAATTTTTAATATTCCTGCTCAGTCAAAGTCTGGTATCCTGTCACCACCGCCTAAGACCTGGCTGATATGAAAAGCTGCTGCTGCTCACGAAAAAAATAGATTGTAACAGAATTCCCTATAGTGGTAAACAAGGACGATCTCTTTAGTTAATTTAACCCTCATGCCAGCTTGGCAGCAAGCATATCCATTTGAAGGGATCACCATGTGACAAAAGCTGCCCTGGCCTACCTAATTGACACGGACAATGAATCAAAAACATATTGAAGACATTTTAATGGCGATCAAGAACGGCACCCTGGCAGTACCGGATGCTCTGGAAACATTCAAGAATTTCCCGGCGGAGTCAGTCTCTGATGCCTGCATAGATCACCAGCGGGCTCTCAGGACGGGGATTCCTGAAGTAATTTTTGGAAGTTCAAAAACTGATGAACAGATCATTACCATCGTCAGGGCCATGATGGACAAGCAGGGCCCCGTAATTGCTACACGAATTGACCCTGAAAAGGCGGCGGCCGTCCAACGGGCAGTACCGGAACTGGAGTATCATCACCAGGCACGGATGCTTTCCTGTCGGGAATTAAGCGTTGATATGAGTGGTGTCCGCGGTACCATCACCATTGTCTGTGCCGGCACCTCAGATATTGGGGTTGCCGAAGAAGCCCGGGTCACCGCTCAGAGTCTCGGCCACCCGGTAACAACACTTTATGATGTCGGTGTTGCCGGCCTCCATCGCCTGTTAGATAAACAATTGCTGTTATCCAAAGCCTCAGTCATTATCGTGGCAGCCGGAATGGAGGGAGCCCTGCCCAGTGTGGTCGGCGGGCTTGTCAGCTGTCCGGTAATCGCAGTACCAACTTCTGTCGGCTACGGCGCAGGGATCGGCGGATTTGCGGCGCTCCTGGGGATGCTCAACAGCTGTGCGCCGGGGGTTGCAGTGGTCAATATAGACAATGGATTCGGGGCTGCCTGCATGGCAGTTGCCATAAATCGAAGGTGAGAAGATCAGTTCCCGTCTCGAAACGCACTATTGTCATGCCTCGGCAGACCGTACATTTCGAATCTGATTTTCACATTTTTTTTCCGTGAAAATCTCATGCTAACCTTGCAAGATTCGGACATTACGGTATAATCGCGAGGCTGAATACAGACATATGATCATTTGCCTAATCTAATAATCCTTTGCAGGACATTTTATGAATACCTCAATCAAACTGAAACTCGGGGCACTCTTTTTTTTAATCCTTCTTGCCATTGTCACGATTGTTCCATCATTTTATGCATCTACCCCATCGTGGTGGAAAACGTACATGGCTCCGGAAGGTTTACGACTGGGCCTCGACCTGCAGGGCGGAATGCATCTGGTTCTCAAGGTCAACCTCAAAAAGGCTCAGGAAAACACCCTTGAATTATCCGCTAACGATCTGAAAGATACACTGGCTGAAGAGTCGATCAGCGCTGTCCAGAGCACCTCATCGGATAAACGGACAATTGTCTTTACCCTCCCCAACGCCAGTGCTGTAGAAAAGGTTCAGGAGATCATCAGTGACGGTTACGAAGATGAACTCGATATATCAATTGATGCCAAAAAAGGCAGCTTTCCCAGGATTATCATTGCACTCAGCCAGGATAAAATTGATTATATTCAATCAAACGCGGTCAACCAGTCGCTGGAAATTATCCGCAACAGAATAGATCAGTTCGGCGTTGCGGAGCCGGTTATAATCAGACAGGGCAGTGATGAAATCGTCATCCAGCTCCCCGGGGTGAAAGACCCTGAACGGGCGCTCAAACTTCTTGGCGACACTGCTCAGCTGGAATTTAAGCTGGTTGCAGAAACAGAAGGAGTGAATATAGATGGGCTCATTGCCCAGGCCACAGAAGCCGGGCAATGGTCAGGAAACTGGGCTGAGCGTGACGAAATTGCCAAGCTCAACCGGCTTCTGAGCAATTCACTGCCCGCCAATACCTCAATCTATTTCGAAAAGATCACAGACAAACAGACCGGTATTGAAAGCTCACGGCCGATCCTTCTGGAAAACAAGGTACTGATGACCGGCGATATGGTGAAAAATGCCCAGGTCCGGATTGGCGGCAGTTTTAATGAGCCGTATGTCAGTATTGACTTGACCTCCAGGGGGGGAAAGACCTTTGCGACACTGACGGAGAACAATGTTGGCAGACGCATGGCGATCGTCCTGGATGGGGTGGTTAAGTCGGCCCCGGTTATCAGGGAGAAGATTTTAGGTGGAGCAGCCCAGATCTCCGGCAGTTTCACCCATGAAGACGCCTCCGACCTGGCAATTGTTCTCAGAGTTGGCGCCCTGCCCGCCCCGGTAGATGTTATCCAGAACCTGACGGTTGGTTCGAGTCTTGGCCAGGACTCCATCAACAAGGGGCTCACCTCCGGCATCTTCGGTGCCCTGATGGTGCTTGGCTTTATGATTATCTACTACCGTCTCTCAGGCATTATTGCCAACGTTGCCCTGACCCTGAACATTTTATTCCTGTTCTCCGGGCTGGCCATTTTAAATGCCACCCTTACCCTGCCGGGAATTGCCGGTATTGTCTTATCCATCGGTATGGCGGTTGATGCCAATGTCTTGATTTTTGAGAGGATGCGGGAAGAATACAAGATAGGAAAATCGGTCCGCTCAAGTATTGACGGCGGGTTCGGCAAGGCACTCTGGACCATTGTCGACTCCCAGGTGACCACGCTTATTACGGCCATGGCTCTCTTTCTCTTCGGAACCGGACCAATTAAAGGGTTTGCGGTAACACTTTCCCTGGGTATAATTTTCAACCTCTTTACAGCGCTGTTCTGCTCTCGTCTGTTATTTGACACACTGACGGCAAAACAGATGATCAAAAAGCTTTCTTTTCTGCAGTTTACCAAACAGCCCAATATCGATTTCATGAAAGTTAAAACCATAACCTTCTCGATCTCCGGGGTTCTGGTTCTGATGGGACTTATTGCTTTTTTCCAGATAGCTCGCGGCAGTGCCAATCTCGGGGTAGACTTCTCCGGCGGCTCACTCCTGCAATACCAGGCTCAGCAGTCATTTACCATGGCTGAAGTCCGTGATGCCTTCCATAACAACGATATGGAAGGCATAAATCTCCAGGAAGTTGAGGATGAAAACCGTCTTATCGTAAAGGTTAAAAAATCTGAAGCGGTTGTCGCAAATTTGAGTGAACAGGTCGATGAAATTCTTGGCAGGGAACTTGGCGATAAGGGGTTTGTCCTTGAAAGCCAGTCAGAAATAGGCTCCAGCGTCAGCGCAGTTCTCAGAAACAAGGCCATTCAGGCAATTTTGATATCGCTTGCAGGTGTTATTATTTACCTGGCATTTCGATTCGACATCAGTTTTGGTGTGTCTGCAGCCATAGCAACCTTTCATGATGTTATGGTCGTGCTCGGCATCTGCTGGCTCCTGAATATCGAGATCACCCTGCTTATTGTTACCGCATTACTGACCCTGGCCGGTTATTCACTCAACGACTCAGTGGTCGTCTTCGATCGTATCCGCGAGAACATGAGGAAAACCGAGCGTTTCAAATTAACCACCTCTATCATAAATACGAGTGTCAACCAGGTTATTGGCCGAACCATAGTCACGTCACTGACGTCTGCGATGGTACTTCTCGCTCTGTTCATCTTCGGCGGTTCGGTCATTCACGATTTTTCCTTTGCATTGCTCGGCGGTGTCCTGGTAGGAACCTATTCCTCGATTTTTATCGCCAGCCCACTGCTGACATTCTGGAAAAGCAAAGCCGTTTAGCAGGATATGAAATTGCCAGAACTTCCTGAAAATGTCGCCCGGGTCAATCCGGGCGAGCCTTTTTCGTTTCTCTGTCACCCCGCTGTTCAATGCTTCACGCACTGTTGCCGTCAGCTGGAGCTGGCATTAACACCGTATGATATTTTGAGATTACGGCAGGCGACCGGCTTTCGCTCAGCAGAGCTGCTGAGCAAATATATTATTATTGAACAGGATGGCACAGATATATTTCCCCGTTATTACCTGACCATGGTGGATGACGGTCAGGCCAGCTGTGTATTTGTTGGAGATGACGGCTGTACAGTCTATCAACACCGCCCCGGTGCCTGCAGAACGTACCCACTGGGCAGGGGTGTCAGACGAGGGCACAGTACTGTTAACGAATTTTTCGTTTTGCTGCGTGAGCCTCACTGCCTCGGTTTTACCGAAAAAACCGTTCAGACTATCGACAGCTATAATAAATCCCAGGATCTTGAACGATATAATCGCTTTAACGATATGCTCACAGAGATTCAGCAGCATCAGAAAATCAGAAACGGTATGAGACTCAATGCGTCCCAGCTTTCTGATTACAGGCTCGCTCTTTATGATATTGATACATTCAGGAAAAAAATGACTGAAAATGAGGGAGGTGGCGGCAGAACCATTGCAGCACTGGATGATGAAGCTTTACTCATCTTCGCTTTCAGCTGGCTTAAAAATAAATTATTCGGGCCCAAAAGCTCAGAACCTTCCTGCAATTCTCCCGGTGGACAGGTATAAATGCTCAAACTGATTGTCTTTGACTGTGACGGTGTAATGTTTGACTCCAAGGAGGCAAACCGGATCTACTATAATGACCTGCTCGCCGCCTTTGATTATCCGGCAATGACCGACGAGGAGCTGTCTTTCGTTCACATGCACAATGTTACAGACTCGGTCAGTCACATCTTCAGGCATTATCCACGTCAGGATATGAACGGGGTTCACCGTTTCAGGCTGCAGACAGACTACTCAAAATACCTGCAGTATATGAAGATGGAACCAGACCTTATAGAATTTCTGCGCTACGCTCAGGAGCGTTTCCGGCTTGCCATATCCACCAACCGTACAACCACCATGCACCCACTGCTGCAGCAATACGGACTGACGGAATATTTCGAACTGGTGGTGACCGCCGGTGATGTAAAAAATCCCAAACCTGCTCCTGATGCGCTTCACAAGATCCTTGACTATTTTACCTGCAGCGCCGCCGAAACAATCTTTATCGGTGACTCACGCATCGACGAGCTGCACGCTCAATCGGTCGGCATCCCACTTATCGCCTTTAAAAATATCGAGCTCAAAGCGGACTACCATGTCAGCAGCTTTATGGAGATCTGCAGTCTGCCCCCCTTTTCAGACGAGCGAGTCCTCGCCTGAGAGGCGAACAGAAGCTGTTTACAAATTCTCATATTCTTCATCCACCCGTTTCACCCCTTCCATCAGCAGCATCATGAAATCTCCGATTTCAGCGGCTTTCATCTGCTGGGGAGATAAACCAATCGTAAAGGAATAGACCCCTTCCTTCTCACCCAGGATTTCAAATATTGCCTCCTGGTTCTCCAGATTACCGTAAATTGCATTGATAATGCACCCTTCCCTGAACGAGACCTGAGCTTCCCTGCCAGAAAACGTCAGTGACAGAACACCGGTTTTCTGGTGCATGTTGAGAATCTGAAACAGTTCTGCCGGAGCCATGTCTTTCAGTCTGCCCTGCATACACGAATCAAAGTCACGGGCCCGGGCCCGGTTCGCCTGATCAAGACGCGCTGCCAGCAGCTGCGCCATGAACAATTGGACCGTCGGTGATTGATCGATTATCTTCTTGAAGTATTCTCCGTCAAGAGAGATGAGGATCGTCTCAGAAATGGCCGATACCGTTGTACTTGCTATATTTCCAGCGAGATAGCTCATCTCTCCACAAATATCATTTGGCCCCAGCGTCGATACATTTACCGGGCCGTCATCCACACTCAGGCCGCCGGCGAGGACAATATAGAGCTTCAGGTTTGGCTCGCCCTTCCTGATCAGCGTAGAGCCCTCCCTAACCACTTCTTGGCTGAAGTTGTCAAGGATATCGGTCAGATAACGTGGAGGTACTGCCCGAAACAGGGAACACCCCAGGACCTGGCTGAGCAAGGTTTGCATTTTTGCATCTAAAGAGCGCTCCTGCTTAGCCGATTTCAGGGCGGAGAGGTCCCGGCCGAGGCGAAACTTGATTAGCCCGCTGCAACCGCTGCAGCTATAGATTTTCCTGTTTTTTTGAAGATCTGCCGTTCCATCTTGGCCCATTAAGACAAAAAGCAGCTCTGTCATTTCTCGAACAAGAATCAGACAGACCTCTTTATTCTCCGGAGCAGAAAATGATTTGTCTGTGAGTCGAAAACATTCACCAAGATTATAAAGGGGACAGTTATTATCTTCGATGATTTCGAAAAAAAAGGTAAATGTCTTCATTAAGTGATGTATACTAATTGTCTGGTCGTAATCAGCTTTTCTGGGACTGCACGCCGAAACACTACGTTAGTGTCTGCGTAATTAAGGATCAGATTATTATACTCTTTTATCTTTTTCAATTTCAAGGTAACTGGTCGACCTTTTGTTCGGAGAGTAAAATCATAACAAAGATCGAGGCTTTTTCCGTTTCTTGCATTTTTTTTTTTGAGTTGTTTCCAGAAGTTGATATAATATTTCAATTGGTGATAACCTCCATTTAAATAATCTACCGGTAAAATGTATGGCAACCGCAACAAAGCAACTAGAAGCCATTCACCAGGAAATCAGTGAACGGTTCTCTGGAGATCCTGTTATTTCAGTTACTCCACTGGACGGTGACCCTCCGGAGAAGTACGAAATAACATATAAAACCACCGGTCTTTACAAAGATGACTCCGGCACTGTACAGGAGCGGGACAGTCATACCATCACCATCAGCATTCCCTTCGGATTCCCCCACTTTCCGCCGAGCTGCAAACCAAAAAGTTCCATCTTTCACCCCGACTTTGATCCTGCAGCAATCTGCATTGGTGAATTCTGGGAAAAAGACCGTTCCATCTCTGAGTTAATCAGCCATCTCGGCCAGATGATTTCAGGAAATGTCTATTCCACCAGCAATGCGTTTAATGAAGAAGCAGCAAAGTGGTACCAGGATAATCGCTCGAAACTGCCGTTTGCAACCCCTGCTCAGCCGGCTGAGACAGATGATAAACCGCTTGACGATATCATCGACGATGTCACCCTGGAACCGGAGCCCGACGATGAAATCACTTTAGAGCTTGATGACGATGACCTGGTGATCGATGACATTATCGACGATATCAGTCTTGATACCTCCTCCACAGGGCGCTCCAGCTTCACTGGAATCAGGTGACGATGAACTAGATCATTCTGATAATCCTGTCGACACCCTGGATGACAGTTTCCTTGACACAGATTTTGATTACCTCGGAGCTGAAGGTGGAGACAAGCAGGAGGACGAGCCCACAGCTGTTGACCAGGATTTTGGCGTTGATGCTGATCGTTACCGGCTGATGGCCAGGCAAAAACGACACTATGAACTGGAGATGGAGCTCAGCAGTCTTACCGACCAGCAACAGTTCGATGGTCGTGGAAACCTTGCAACACAGGCAGCGCAGGCACTGAAGCAGGCCAGAGAAATTTACAACCAGGGCACAGATTTCGAACATCAGGGTAACCCCAGCAAGGCACTTGCTGCGTTCCAGCAGGTAGAGGCTGTCTGTTCGGATTATCCCGGGATACATGAAGATATTGAGCGCACAAAACAGGCAAAGGAACTCCTTGGTGACTGGACAGAGCCCGACAGTCAGTTTAATAATGAATTCTCAGATGCTCCAGAAGAGGATATGGACCAGGAGGAAGAGCTTTTCCCCGACGCAGGTGACAGGCTCAGCTCCCTTAAAGAGGGGAGCCGGACGTTTTTCGAGCAGACCGCCCGAAAAACATCCAAGGCAGTGCCGCTTGCTGTCACCATTGCAATTTTCCTCTGTGCGGCAACAATTGGCGTTTATTATTTCATCAGCACTTCGACCCTGGATGATGCCAAGGAAAAGTTCGCAGAATGCAAAAGTGTTCTCGACCAGAACAGGTTCTCCGAGGCAGAACGGCAGTGTCAGCTTGCTATCGATATTGCCAACCAGGTTCAATACTTCAACGCCGGTGAGCGTGATCGCCTCATTGAGGAGATCAAAGTTGTTCAGAATTCTCAGAGCCTGACTGAAGGGCTGGCAGGGAACCTGCTGCTCGACGGCAAGTACCTGCCTAAACAGGTGGTAAAGACCATCAGGGCTTTCAGATATTTCACCGCTGAAGGTGATAAACATTTCAAACAGGAAGCATGGCAGCAGGCAGCCTCAAGCTACAGACAGGCCCTTGACCTTACATCCCAAAATGAAGGTGTCGATCCCCAGCTCATTTTTACCGTGTCAGAAAACCTGAAGATGGCAGAATTCAACGTGCTGCTGAGGTCTGGCTCTAGAACTCATTGAACGTGAGCAATGGGTCCTGGCAGCCCAGGACCTCAATAAAGCTCTGGCTCATGTGAACACCCTCAACATAGAGAACAAGGCTGAAATGATCGATGAAATTTCAGCAAAACTGGCCCAGATTTCGCTCGCCACCTCAAAAGAAGAGGGTGATCTCTCCTTCTCCCAGGGAAAATGGGCAGAGGCGCTTGGCCACTATAAAAAAGCACTCAATGTCGTAAAAAAATCCTACGCCCCAGACGACCCGACAATAGAAGAACTCAATCAGCTCGTCATCAAAGCGCAATTGTACTACACCGTTAATGAAGGCAAGAAAGCTTTTACCAATGCCAACTGGGACGAGGCCATCGACAACTATGGAAAAGCCATTGAAATTCTGGAAAGCAATCGGACAATTCTCAGACAGGCCTCTACAGATGAAAACCGTGAAAAACTTGCCCGTGTCATGCTCCAGGCTTCAGTCATCCGCGATAAACAGGATGCTGCACGATTCCTCAAAGACAAGGAATATGAAGAAGCTATCAATAAACTGCAATCAGTCATAGACTCGATTACCAGGAGCGCATTCAGCAAGGAAGAAGAATTTGCAGCTGTCGTTGATGACACCAGGAATTTAATTAAACAGACAGAAACTGACATCCTGCTCACTGACAAAATCATCTATCTTCAAGACAATTTTAAGGAACTGTTTACGGCACACTATACCATCTCCTCTCCCGAATCACTGGTTGAGCCTGAGGTCATCTTTGAAAAACAGCTTGGCCAGAAACTTATTTTCAAACTGCAGTGTATTGAGGTTGGCAGGGGGCGGCCCCTAAAGCTGGTAATGAAATACGCCCATGATCTAGATCGCGGGACCTGGAGTTTCTACAGCAGCAGCAACTGAGCTTCCGCCGGCAGAACACTTTGCCATAACCTGCAGATTATAAAATCCTTCATCCTTGGTGATCTGCTGCTAAGCGCAACGTAAACAGCAGAATATCGAAATGATCGCGCCGAGTTTACCCTACAGCAGAAACCTGAACTCTCCTTTACCGAGAAGATCATGAAGATGCAGGATACCCTCCATTCTGCCGTCTTTATCGGTGACGGGAAGAACGGTAATTTCATGGCGCTGCATGATGCTCAGTGCATCAACCGCCTGCTTGTCTGAAACAATTGTAACCGGATCCGGGGTCATCAGCTCTTTTGCTTTTACCTGTTGAAAGTTTACACCATCGGCAACAAATCGTCTTACATCACCATCGGTAACAATACCATCTATCGTGCGCTCTTCATCCACAACCAGGACCGCGCCCAGATTTTTTTCGTTGAGCTCTCTTACTGCCTCTGCGACGGTCGCACCTTTTGTGACCTGGGGGACCCTGGTACCGGTAAGCATGACTTCATTAACCTTCACCTTTAAGCGCTCACCAAGACTGCCGGCTGGATGATTCTGGCGAAAATCGGCCGCCCGAAACTTTTTACGATTTATCAGCACAACAGCGAGCGCATCACCCAGCGCCAGGGTTGCCGTTGTACTCGTGGTTGGAGCAAGCCCCAGTGAACAGGCCTCTTTGGGAATAGAGATATCGAGGATAATATCAGCACATGAGCCAAGTGTGGAGGAAGGGTTGCCGGTCATGGCGATAATAGAGGCGCACCTCCGCTTCAGACTGCCAAGAAGCGTATTGAGTTCCGTCGTTTCGCCCGAGTAGGAAATAGCGATAACCACATCAGTCGGCTGTACCATGCCAAGGTCACCATGCATGGCCTCGACGGGATGCATGAAGAATGAAGCGGTTCCGGTACTGTTCAGCGTTGCCGATATCTTCTGACCGATTATCCCGGACTTACCGATACCTGTTATGATCAATCGGCTGGGGCAGCCAAGAATGATCTCGACAGCATCAAGAAATTCCTGGCCAATCCGTTCTCTTACAGCGGCAAGCCCCTGTTCTTCTATTAAAATTACTTCACGTGCATCTTCAATGGACATATTCATTCCTGTGTAGTGTTCCCGGTCAAGATTAGAAACCTCAGCAGCGCTCCTGGGACAATCGCCTGCAGTGGCTGAGCCGCCATCCTACTCATTTAATCAACCGGGTCAAGATAAATCAGAGCACCATTATGTTTCCTGTTTATCGCCCGCCCACTAGCTGCCTGCAAAGCCCGTCATCTTTTGTCCTTGACAAAGGGGAACAAAGGTCGTCATATTAGACGCTTTTGTGGTATGATTTTTCTTGCCATAGCGCTATTAATAACTACTTTAATCGGATATTTTTTCCACTATTTTATTCAAAGGGAGCTTTCATGTCTCAATATCTATTTACTTCTGAATCCGTTTCAGAAGGACACCCCGACAAGGTGGCCGATCAGATTTCTGACGCCATCCTCGATGCCATTCTTGACCAGGATAAACTGGCGCGAGTGGCCTGTGAAACCATGGTAACGACCGGAATGGCGCTGATAGCCGGCGAGATAACCACATCGGCCTGGGTGGACATGCCTGAAGTTGTCAGGCAGACCATTAAAGAAATCGGCTACAATTCCTCTGATATGGGCTTTGACTGGCAGTCATGTGCAATCCTTACCTCAATTGACAAACAATCCCCCGATATCGCTCAAGGCGTCAATGAGGGTGCCGGACTTGACCTGGATCAGGGGGCTGGAGACCAGGGACTGATGTTTGGTTATGCCTGCAATGATACTGCTGTTTTTATGCCGATGCCAATCTATTATGCGCACCGCTTGACAAAACGGCAGGCTGAGGTGCGAAAAACAGGTCTGCTGCCGTGGCTGCGCCCCGATGCCAAAAGCCAGGTAACCATTGAATATGTTGACGATATTCCAAAACGGATTGACACCGTTGTGCTCTCCACCCAGCATGACGCCGTGGTCGATTACGACGATCTGAAAGAAGGGGTGATGGAAGAAATAATTAAACCGATTCTTCCTGAAAACATGATTGACAAGAACACCAAATTTTACATTAATCCCACCGGCCGTTTTGTCATTGGCGGCCCGGTTGGCGACTGCGGTGTTACCGGCCGTAAAATTATTGTTGATACCTATGGTGGAAAGGGATCGCATGGAGGCGGTGCGTTTTCAGGTAAGGATCCCTCCAAGGTTGACCGCTCTTCTTCTTATATGGGACGTTATATAGCCAAAAATCTGGTTGCCGCCGGCATTGCCTCAGAGCTTGAGGTTCAGATTGCCTATGCAATTGGCATTTCTCAACCAGTGTCAATTAATATTAACAGCTTTGGAACCGGAAAAATCAGTAACGAGAGGATAAAGGAGCTGGTCAACGCCCATTTCGACCTCAGGCCGAAAGCGATCATCCAGCACCTGGATCTTCTCAGACCTATTTATCGTGAAACAGCAGCCTATGGTCATTTCGGACGCCGTCGTGAAAACTTCACCTGGGAACGAATTGACAAAGCGGAAGAACTGAAGGCTGATGCAAAAATCTAATTAAACATAACAATGTTACCTGTCCCGCGCGGATCAGGGAATAATTGTCGAAGGTACACATGATGAGTGAAGACACAAATGATTTTAAAGTGGCAGACCTGAGTCTGGCTGACTGGGGAAGAAAAGAAATTGCTATTGCTGAAACCGAGATGCCCGGGCTCATGAGCCTCAGAGAGCAATATGCGGACGCACAGCCGCTGAAAGGCGCACACATTGCCGGCTGCCTGCATATGACAATCCAGACGGCAGTGCTCATGGAGACCCTGGTAAAACTCGGGGCTGAGATACGCTGGTCCTCGTGCAACATCTTTTCCACCCAGGATCACGCCGCAGCGGCAATGGCTGCAGCAGGAATACCAACATTTGCCTGGAAGGGTGAGTCAGAGGAAGAATTCTGGTGGTGTATCGATCAGACAATTTTCGGTCCCGATAACTGGCGTCCCAACATGATCCTTGATGACGGCGGTGATCTCACCCTTGTCATGCACCAGAAATATGGCGACGAAATGATCGACATTCGCGGTATCAGTGAAGAAACCACCACCGGTGTACATCGCCTCAATGAGATGGCGGTCGCCGGAACGCTTAAATGTCCTGCCATCAATGTCAACGACAGCGTCACCAAGTCAAAATTCGACAATCTCTATGGCTGCCGAGAATCGCTGATCGATGGTATCAAACGGGCAACCGATGTTATGATAGCCGGTAAAATTGCCGTGGTTGTCGGCTTTGGCGATGTGGGAAAAGGCTGCGCCCAGGCGTTGGCTGGAATGGGTGCTGTCGTTTACGTTACAGAAATTGATCCCATATGTGCGCTGCAGGCCGCCATGGAAGGTTATCGTGTTGTAACCATGGAAGAGGCGGCTTCAGTCGGCAATATTTTCGTTACCTGTACGGGAAATTTGAATGTTATCAGCAAAGCCCATATGGAGCAGATGCCAAACGAGGCGATTGTCTGTAATATCGGACACTTCGACTCTGAGATAGATATTGCCGGTATCCGTGCGTTGCCCTGGGAAAATATAAAACCGCAGGTGGACCACGTGACCTTCCCTGACGGCAAAAGGATCATCGTTCTTGCCGAGGGCAGGCTGGTAAACCTCGGCTGTGCAACCGGTCATCCCAGTTTTGTCATGAGTAATTCATTTACCAATCAGGTTCTGGCCCAGATCGAACTTTGGAAAAACTCCGAAAAATACGAGAAAAAGGTGTACTTTCTGCCCAAGGAACTCGATGAAATGGTGGCACGGCTGCACTTGAAAAAAATCGGTGCCCAGCTGACAACCCTCACAAAAGAGCAGGCTGAGTATATAGGGGTTAAAGTGGAAGGTCCGTATAAACCTGACTATTACCGCTATTGAGAGAAGGCCTAGGAGCAAGATGTCGACTGCGGCTTATCCCCTTTCTCCTCGATGAATGGAAAAGACCTTTCTCCGCACGAGAATAAATCAGGATGGGGGAGCCGCGGTTACCGCTTCAACCTTTGAGCTAGGTGTGCGAGCTGGGGGCAGCAGCAAAAAAAACGTGCAGAATGTCTTTGCATTCTGCACGTCGAACAGCAACCCTGCAATAAATAATCTTGCGATGCCGGCTTACCTTTCCTCGTTCTGAATACGATCAGGACGGGCATACATGGTTGTTGATCCGGATGACCAGAACATCAATTCACCTTCACGAACCAGCTCGTTGGCAACGTTTTTGATCTTGCGTGGTTTTGAATCAGGATCACATTTGTAGAAATCCTTAATATACAATTGTGGTTTTGGTGATTTCGTTGCCTTCTCGATTATTGCAGCTTTTAGTTCTTCATCACTCAATGGCATAACTTTTCTCCTTGTAAAATATGGAAGAAGAAAGCACCAAGGCCCACACCGGTACTCCGGCATGGGCCGCTCGCTCAATAATCACCTGTTAACTAGCTGATGTGGCTGGTGAACTTGAATTGAGTGGTCGTACGCCAGGTGTCATAAGCCAGGCGATAATCATCGATGCTCTTTTCAGTGAACGGGATATCGCACTTTTCAAAGAAACGCTCCCAACCGATTCTCTCTGCCCACTCACCGACACGCTCGTACTTCTTGGCGTCTTTGGCATAGGCCTCAAGAATTTTTCTTACCGCTTCAACAGTCTCCGGCCAACGTGGTGTGGTGTTGGGGAGGAACGGAATGACTAATTTTGAAAACTTTGGTGCAGACCGGGCGTTTGAAACCTTACCGCCGACCAGGATTGCAATACCGTCACCTTCAGGATCGGCAAGCGGCATGGCAGGACACATGGTGTAGCAGTTACCGCAGAACATACAGCGTTCAACAGTTACCTTGACAGTTTTGATTTCCTGACCGTCAACCTCAGCTTTTGCGGGCTTAACAGCTCCCAGCGGACAGGAAGCGATCGCCAGAGGAAGCTCACAGACACCGGTAATACGCTTGTGGTCGATCATCGGCGGCTTGCGATGGATACCCAGAATTGCGATATCAGATGCATGTACCGCTCCACACATGTTCAGACAGCAGGCAAGTGCAATACGTACCTGAGCCGGCAGTGTCATGGAGGTAAAATACTCAAACAGGTCATCCATTACCGCTTTGACCGGACCTGAAGCATCGGTTGCTGGTGTATGACAATGTACCCAGCCCTGGGTATGAACGATATTGGTTACACCGGCTCCGGTTCCACCTACCGGGAACTTGTTGCCGCGGCTTGCCAGATCATCGAGCAGTGGTTGAACCTTATCTTTTGAGTCAACCATGAACTCGATATTATTTCGGGTTGTCCAGCGCATGAAACCATCACAATGGGCATCTGCGATGTCGCACACTTCACGGATGTATTCAACAGATACCAGACGGGCACAGCCGACACGAACAGTATAAACCTCGTCTCCGGTCTCTGATTTGTGCATCAGTACGCCAGGCTGGGTAATCTCATGCCACAGCCACTTGCCTTTGTTAGCCTTGATGACAGGTGGAAAGAACTGCTCATAGTGTGGTGGGCCGAGGTCTGTTATACGTCCTTCCATCGGCTTTTCCGGATTATATCCCATGATTCGTCTCCTTATATAGTAATTGGTAAAATAAATATGTGTTTAAAATAAAAACCCGACATTATGCGGCGTGACGTGCACGGAATTCTTCAACATCACGTTCGAAACCACCTTCAACCTCTTCTTCAGCCCAGAAGACGTAAGGATTGGAACGAGGCTCTTTAACCATCTGTGGGATCGGATCAATACCCATGACCTTGATAAATGTCGGCAGACCGATACGCTGCATGGTTTCGCCAACACGCTCACGGTTCTTTCCAACTTCCATCCACCAGTCCCAGACACCTTCGATGAACTCGATCAGTTCCTCGAAATCGTTATCCTTGGATATTTTCATGAAGGGTACGATCAGAGTGGAGAATTGAGCACCATCGAGAATCGGCGCTTTAGCGCCAACAAGGACAGAGGCTCCCTGATCAACACCAGGACGAAGCGCACGAGGCATAACATTGATACAATGCATACATCTGGTACACTCTGTATCGTCAATCTTCAGCTCATCGCCTTCCATCCACATGCACTCTGTCGGACACAGGTCGATAACCTCAGCCTTGATATCAAATGGACCCCAATCTCGGCCGCTATGAGAACCACCGTTTGACGGATAGTTTCCAGCAACATATTCCTTGACGGCAGCCTGGTCGATGCGAATCTCATCTCTCCAGGTACCGATAACAGCAATATCTGAACGGGCAATTGCGGCCACACAGTCGTTAGGACATCCGGAAAACTTGAACTTGAACTTATAAGGGAAGGCCGGACGATGAATTTCATCCTGATAATGTATGGTCAGATGGTGACAACACTCTTCAGTATCGTAACAAGACCATTCACAGCGTGACTGGCCAACACAGTTGGCAGGTGTTCGCAGGTTGGATCCGGATCCGCCGAGGTCCTGGCCCATGTCATGGGTCAGATCCCAGAAGAACGGCTCCAGGTTTTCTGTCCTGGTACCAAGCAGGATGATATCGCCAGTTGAACCATGAAAGTTGGTCATACCGGAACCGTGCTTCTCCCAGAGAGCCATCATCTGACGAAGGTTAGCTGAGGAATAATATTTCGATGCCGGCTGAGCAACACGAACCGTATGAAAATGCTCAACTCCCGGAAAGTCCTTGGGCATATCTGAATAACGTCCGACAATACCACCGCCATAACCGAAAACACCGACGATGCCGCCATGCTTCCAATGGGTGATCCTGTCTTTGTAGGACAATTCAAGCTGACCGAGAATATCAAAACACTCAGGTTTGGTTTCTGCTTGCCGCTTTAAGTCGGTCACGAAGCTTGGCCAGGGGCCACTCTCCAGTTGGTCCAACAAGGGTGTCTCATGTTTTGCCATGATTTCCTCCTTTGAATTACAGTTTGTACTTCTACCCTAACCAATTAAAATTCTTATTGCAGATCAAGTATCTCAACAGAAAAGCGAGACCACTCCTTTACAGGACCTTCTACCACTTTCTGCAGCTCCTTCAACTCGCATGCGGTTTGAGAACGAAGGGATGAAACACTAAACCGACGAATAATCGTGTAGCAGTTGAGGATATATCTGAACGATTTTTTTGTCAACAAAAAATGAACTAAAATGAATAGTGATTCACCAACTCATTTTTGTTTCCAGCCTTTATTTTTCAAGAGCCCTGAGCAGCTCAGCTTCCAGCGGGAAGGCGTCATTTTTATCACCTGACATCACCGTCAGGAACCTGGTTGCCAGAATCTTGCCAAGCTGTACGCCCTCCTGGTCAAATGAGTTAATATTCCAGGCAAAGCCCTGGAAGACAATCTTTGCTTCATAGAGCGCCAGCAATCTTCCCATGGTGACCGGATCCAGTTTCTCTGCCGACAATCACTGAACTCGGCCTGTTACCGGCAAATCGTTTATTGGGGTTCTCATGATCCCTGCCTGCTGCCAGAGCAACTGCCTGAGCAAGCATGTTAGCCATCAGCTTCTGTTGGGATGTAGTCCCCTCGACAACTATGTCACGTTCATACTGACAGCGCTGAAAACCGATAAATTCGGCGGGTACGATTTCGGTTCCCTGGTGGAGCAGCTGATAAAAGGCATGCTGACCATTTGTTCCGGGCTCACCCCAGACAACCGGACCAGTTTTTACCTGGACGGCTCTTCCGTAAATACTGATCGATTTACCGTTGCTCTCCATGTCACATTGCTGGAGATGAGCGGGAAAACGATGCAGCGCCTGGCTATAGGGCAACACTGCAAGCGTCGGATAACCGAGAAAATTATGGTTCCAGATACCGAGCATTGCCAGCAGCAGGGGCATATTGTCACGAACCTCTGCTGCTTCAGCAACGCAATCCATCTCATGGGCGCCGCCAAGAAAATCGGTCAGGTTTTCAAAGCCGACAGCAAAGCCGAGCATTACGCATCCCACCATTGAAGTGACGCTGTAGCGTCCGCCGATATAATCAAACATGTAGAACGAACGCAGATAACGTTCGGGATTGTCCATCGGACTGCCCATCCCGGTAACCGCGACAAAATGCTGACGGGGATCGAGATCCTGGTCAAGAAACACCTGCCTGACAATCTCCTCATTGGTCAGCGTTTCCAGGGTTGAGCCGCTTTTGGAAACAACATTTACCAATGTCTGCTCGAGATCTGTCAGGCCCAGGACCTCAGCTGCATCATCGGGGTCCACATTGGCAATGAACTTCACCTCCCGCCCCGGCAGACGAAACGCTTTCAGAGCCTCATACACAGATCGGGGGCCAAGGTCGGAGCCGCCGATACCAATATTGATCATTGTGGTAAACGGCTTACCGGTACTGCCGGTTAACGATCCGTCAGCTATCTGGCCAAGGAAAGCCTTCAGCTTGTCCCTCTCATGCCGCGCCTGGCCTGCTGATTCCGGTTCAGCGGGATGCTCTGTAAATAAGTCCCTGCATGAAGTATGCAGGACCTGCCTGTTCTCACTATGCCAATCAATAATCCGATTAATCACCTCACCTGATTTCATTTTTTTAAACCTCTCAACGAGGTGATGTTCATCGGCAAACTCCTGGAAAGCGTCAACTACCTGCCCGGTAACCCGCTGTGTTGAATACATCAGCTTCAACCCTGCGGCGTGACAGATCATCGAACCGATCCTGTCATCAGCACGGAGTGCATCTTCTGAGTTGAGATCATACGGATCTTGTGCCAGATCTTTTAATTTCTGCCAGGAAACACTGTTAATGATATCTTCACTCATCTCACCCTCTCAATGGCGCTTGATGGTTTCTGTAATCAGGAAGCCCTGCCTTGCGCTGCTTCCCGCCGCAGCTCCGCAATTACCGAGCCATAGTCATCACGGCCATAAATGGCTGAACCGGCGACAAAAATATTGGCCCCGGCTCGGGCAATGACACCGATCGTCTCCGGGCTGACGCCGCCATCCACTTCAATATCCACATCCAGGCCGCGCTCGTCGATCATCGACTTCAATTTTCTTATCTTGTCAAGTGTCGATGGAATAAAGGACTGTCCCCCAAAGCCCGGATTGACACTCATGATCATTACCAGATCAACATCTTCCAGAATATACTCAAGGGTCTGCAATGAAGTTGCAGGATTGAGTACGACACCTGCTTTCAAGCCATGTTCCCGGATCCTTGAAACGGATCTCTGGAGATGTGTGCAGGCTTCAACGTGGACCGTGATCCAATCTGCACCTGCAGCCGCAAAATTATCGATATAGTCGTCAGGATTACTGATCATCAGATGTACATCGAGCGGTTTATCGGTAGCGCGGCCGGCCGCTTCAACAACAAGCGGCCCAATGGTAATATTGGGGACAAAATGACCATCCATGACATCTATGTGAATGACGTCAGCACCGGCCTCAACGACCGATTTGATCTCAAGGCCAAGTTCTGTAAAATCGGCGGAAAGAATTGACGGGGCGATGATTATATTTTTCATTATTTTATCCTGATTAAACCTGCAGATTGTGAGGTTTTGTCGCAACGCTTTTTACACTAATTACCGGTTCTGCGAACCTGATCACCCGGTAATATCTCGATCATTCCCTCCAGTTCAAGGAGCAGGAGATGTTCGCTGATCTTGGCAGGAGTCATACCTGAGCCTTCTATCAGTTCATTTCTCTGCTTCGGGTACGCTTCAATTATCGCAAAAAGGGCGGCAGTCTCTGAATCAAGTTCAACCGCAGCCTCCTGCTCCGTCCTCAGAGCTGCCGATCTTCTCTTGCCGATACCCAGGCTGTCGACGATATCTGCTGCTGAAACAGCAAGCGCCGCCCCCTGCTGGAGCAGCCAGTGAGTGCCGCTGGATTTTACCGAGTCCACCTGGCCGGGTACAGCAAAAACCTCCCGTCCCTCATCCAGGGCATGCCCGACAGTGATCAAAGAGCCCGATCTCCTTGCTGCTTCAACCACAACCACCCCATGGCTCATCCCGGCTATAATCCTGTTTCGGGCTGGAAACCTGAACCCCTCAGGCTTGGTGCCAAGGCTATATTCTGTCACCAAAGCCCCGCGCTCTGCGACCTGGCCATAGAGACTTTTATTTGTCCTGGGGTAGACCACATCAAGGCCGCATCCCAGAACAGCGATTGTCTCTCCTCTGCCGTCCAGGCAGCCGGCATGAGCCTCTGCATCGATTCCCGTCGCCAGGCCGGACACAACTGCGATTCCGCTGCCTGCCAGATCCCTGCCCAGGTTAAAGGCAGTCCTGCGGCCATACGCTGTGGCAGCCCGGGAACCGACAACGGCCACCGTCGGGCTGTTCAAACAGGCTCTATTGCCCTTTACATAGAGAACTGGCGGGGGATTAAGGCATTTTTTAAGCAGTTCAGGGTAGTACGGATGCTCAGGGATAACTGCCTGGCCGTGCCCATTGTTGAGCATTTCCAGTTGGCGAAGGGCAGCCTCTCGTAGTTTACCCGCATCTTTCAAGCCGTTCAACTGTCCGTCCCTGAGACCTGATATCCGCCTGATATCGCAGAACATCATATCAAGCACAGAGGTGGGTGAGCCAACGGCATTGACAAGCTGCCAGAACCCGGATGGACCAAGCCCTGATGCCATACTGAGACCTATCCAGTCTCTTAGAGTATCCGTTGATCTGTCATACTGTTGCATCGATACAGCTCTTTCCTCAAAAAAAAAGCTGCCCTCAACCGAGCTGGGCAGCTTTTTATTCATCAGAGACAGGTTGAATATTCAAAGCTTGTTTTTAATCGGTCATGAAAACCCTCAACTCGTCAATTCTTGAAGGATGCTTGAGCTTCTGAATTGCCTGCGCCTCAATCTGCCGAATTCTCTCACGGGTGACCGCGAAACACTTGCCGACCTCTTCAAGGGTATGATCGCAATCGACATCTATACCATATCTCATCCTGAGAACTTTGGCTTCGCGCGGAGTCAGCGATGACATGACCAGATTCAAGCACTCCCGCAGACTGGCTGTCATGGAAATATCATGCGGCCCCGGCTTGCCACTATCCTCAATAAAATCACCAAGCTGCGTCTCCCCGTCGTCACCAACCGGGGTATCCAGAGAAATGGCATCTTTGGCAATTTTAAGGGCTGACTTCACCTTATCGACCTCCGTTCCCAGCTGCTCGGCCATCTCTTCCGGCGTCGGCTCGCGATGTTCTTCGAGCAGGAAGTCTTTTGAAACCCTGAGCAGTCGGTTTATTGTTTCAATCATATGAACCGGCAGCCGAATTGTTCTTCCCTGATCTGCTATCCCCCTGGTGATCGCCTGTCTTATCCACCAGGTGGCATAGGTACTGAATTTATAGCCCCGGTGATAGTCGAATTTTTCAACAGCCTTCATTAAACCGATATTGCCTTCCTGTATCAGGTCGGAAAACTGAAGCCCGCGGTTAACAAATTTTTTGGAAACAGATATCACCAACCGCAGATTGGCACGTACTAACGACTCCTTGGCATGTTTGGTAATATCGCGTCCGGACTCAATTTCAGACTGCAGCTGCTTCAAGGCATCGGAATCAAGGCCCGACTCTCCCATAAACTGCCAGTTCACCTGATTCTCTACGGCATTAAGGACAGCAGTGTCAGCGGCATGGTCAGAAGAGGCAGTCAGGGTCTGATTTTTGACCATTTCAACAAGAACCTGTCGAAACCGCTTGAACAGTTCATCGAGGCCGTTGGCAATTGAGTTCACACACTCCTGGCAGATCTGCTTGTCCTTAAAAAGGGTTGATATTTCAGTACCTTTCTCAAACACCGAAGCCCTCAGGCGGTGATATTCAGGACTATTGAAGTCAGTCCGGCGGAGTTCCTCAAGCAGGGCTTCCCGTTCTGTGTCCAGCTCTGCAGCCCTTTCAACCAGTCCATAAAAGGATTTAAGTTCCCGCTTGATAATTTTCGGTTCGTTATCCGGCACGCCATGAATTGTCTGAAATATCTTTCGGCTTCCACTCTCCAGGTCTGCCGCAATTTCACGCAGGACAGGCTGAGCCAGAGGGGTCGAGAGCACAGCATTCTGCACCCGGAACTTCCCTTCCTCGACCAGCTGGGCAAGCTTGAGCTCTTCTTTATGGCTGAGCAGGGTCAAGCTTCCCATTTCCCGCAGATAAATATTCATCGGATCTGCTGAATGTTTGCCTGCCTTTGATGGTGAACGGGACAATCGTCTCCGGTCACCCCGCCGGCGATCACTGAAGGGGCCACTGCGCCGATCACCACTCGTCGCCCGCCTGTCTTCAGGAACGTCCTCAGGAAGCATGATGGGCACCGGCTCTTCCTCTGAGCTGTATATTCCGGTCAGGTCCCAGTCCGATGAATCATCTTCATCAGTCTCTTCTTCACCGTCCACCATCTCGTATTCCTCACCGTCCTTGGCATCAAATTCGTCCGCTGTCATCCTACCCCCTTGACCTTCACTCCACCTTCCGTTTCAATGTAAAACCAGGAACATAATACGTCCCGTCACTGCAGGATATAACCTTTATTAGAGTAAAAATACGTTAAAATCAACAACGAGTGTGATTTTTCTCCATTTTTCCGTCTTCTTTCATGGTCTTTAGCAGAAAATAAAAAGGTTCATGTTCGTCTTTTCAGTTCACTGTCAACCTTCATTTTTTCCTGCATAAGATCACTTATAATATTAAAATCATTATTTTTTTGTGCTTCACTTATATCTACAATCAATTGATCTGATCGTCTTCGCAAACCAGCCAGCCTCAGCCACTGGCGAATTTCTTCGAGTTCGTCCATATCATTTTCATCCGGTTGACCGGAGTTCTCATATTCAGTCGCCTGAAGCAGCAGGGATGCCACCAGGGAACGTTCCTCCCCTTCCGGCAGAACGGTCAGTAAATCCTCAGGGTGCATTTCATGCTGCTTCTGGCCGCGCAAAATGTTGAGCTGTAGAAGGATGACCTCACCGATTGAGCCGGACAGTACGTCGGCAAGACCGTCTTGCTCAAGCAGGGAAAGGTGCTCCGGATGCAGCACCATATATGTGACAATAGCTTTGAGCGGCCCGCTGACCGGCCTGGAAACTGATGACCCTGCAGACGAGTGAGGCTGCACGTCTGCCGGATGCGGCTCAGCCCTTTTGACGGCCGACGGCCCCAGAAGCACATCCGGCTCAACTCCGAGTATCTTGGCAAAATGTGCCGCCCACACAGATTTTTGCAGCGCTGATGCTGCAGCAGACATCAAAGGCTTTAATTCTTCGATGATCCTCCCCTTGCCGTCAAGCGTGAGACCATGCCTGGCGACCAGTCTGTCAAGTACAAACTCCGGTAATGTTTCAGCCTGTTCAATGAGCTTATTCAAGGCCTCTATACCGTGTTCCCTGACAAAGGTATCAGGATCATGCTGCGGAGGTAGGACAACCACCCGTCCGCTGACCTGCTCGGCAAGAAAAAGACTTGCAGAACGCTCCACTGCTTTTATGCCCGCCTCATCACCGTCAAAGAGCAGAATAACCTCATCGGCCAGAGGTTTCAGCGTTCGCACCTGCTCCCGTGTCAGGGCGGTCCCAAGGGGGGCTACAACCGGGTCAAGCCCATGTGATATCAGGGACAGCAGGTCAAAATTGCCTTCCACCACTACCGCCCTCCGCGCAATCCGAATGGCGTCACGTTGATGGAACAAACCGAACAGTAACCTACTTTTGTTATAAATGACACTTTCCGGAGAATTAAGATATTTCGGGTTGCCATTGCCAACGATACGCCCTCCGAAACCGGCGACACGCCCCCGGGAATCAAATATGGGAAAAATAATCCGGTCCCTGAACCGATCATAGGTACCGTTTTGCTGTTTCTTGGCGAGCAGCCCCACCTCTATGGCCAGGTCACGTTCCCGGTTATCGAACTGTGAGCCGAGAAAATTCCAGCCAACATCGTCAGGCGACGGTGCAAATCCAAGCTGATAGCGTTCCTGCAGTTCCGGTCCAATGCCACGTTTTTCAAGATAATGTCGGGCATTTTTACTTCCCGCCGACTCCACGAGGCACTGCCTGAAACAGTCGGCCGCTTTTTTATTGACCGCAAACATCAGTTCCCGCCGCTGATCCAGTTCCTGCTGCCGCCTGCTCTTCTTTCTCTCCGGCAGCTCGATCTGGAAACGCTGGGCCAGCGCCTTCAGTGCTCCTTGAAAATCAAGGTTATGGTATTTCATCATGAACGAGAAAACGTCTCCTGATTCCTTGCACCCGAAGCAGTGGTAAAACTGCTGACCTGAATGTACAGAAAAAGAAGGGGTCTTCTCGTGGTGAAACGGGCAGATTCCGAGGTACCTGACTCCACTGCGTTTCAGGTTTACATGTTCTCCGATAATCTGAACAATATCAGCCCGCTCTTTTATTTCTGCGGTGATCTCTTCTCGTGAATCCGTATAAAGTGCCATGCCAAATCTGTACCGGTAGAGGAACGATGTTTTGACTCATTGTAATCCGGGTCTCAGTGAACTGCTACATACTCTTTTGCAAACCACCGAAAATCGCCTAGACATTCAGCCACACCAAAACAAAATAATCACAATATCAAGGACCTAATTGTTCGATAAATATCTTCAATGCGGTCTCTATAGCCAGCTTTCCATGGTCTCCCCCCGGGACAGCCACCTGAAGACAATCTAATTTTGCCCCGAACGCCGCTTTTTCACCCGAAAATTTGTATTTTATTTCCTGAGCTTATATACTTTTGATGTACCTGAAAGGAATTTAAAACAAGCCATTTTTCTGCGCACCAGCCGATCACCGCCCATGATGGAAACAAATATAAAGATCCTCCTCATCGAATCAGCCCAGGAGCTCCTTGACCGCGACCGCCAGGCCCTGACAGATAGGGGATACCAACTGGTGCTTGCTGCCGCTTCAGCAAATATTCAGTCGTTGTGTGTCCGACATAAAATTGATCTCATCATTACCGGTCCACCTGAAAATGAAATAGCTGCCTTCTTCTCACGTCCCGACCTGCCTGAAAATATCCCGATACTGGGACTCGGGATGGACAGTTCAGGCAGCGCTCACTTTCCGGGTATTGTCAGCTGTTTTCCCCACTCCCTGGTCGGCGCCAATCTTATAAGCCAGATAGCCTTTTTACTGAAAATCAAGCCTATTAAGGAAAATATTAAGCAAAAAGATATCCACATAAAGGAGCTTGCGGACAAACTGGAACAGCAGCAGCAATCGATGGAACTGCACGGTGAATTCCTTGACATAGTTGCCCTGCGTGATGGACTGACCGGCTTATACAACAGAAGACACCTCAACACATTGCTGCCCAAAGAATTCGAAAAATGCATAGTCAACTATTCAGAGTTGACCATGCTGATCATAGATATCGACTATTTCTATGAACTGAACAAATCTGCAGGAACCTCATTTTGCGACTTTGTTCTCAACGATTTTGCAGCCCGCCTGACCGCTGCAACCCAGCCTGATGGAATCTGCTTTCGCTTCAGTGGTGAAATTTTTATAGCACTCCTGAGCAGCACCAGCCTTCCTGAAGCGATAGCGCTGGCAGAATCTTTTCGAGATGAACTGCGCCAGCACCCCTTTATCAGAAACAGCAAAGAGCGGACCATAACCGTTTCCACCGGCATTGTTTCACTGGTTGACCACCGGCCGGATAATCCGGATGAGTTTATTTCAATGGCGGAAAGGGCTCTTTTTACTGCCAAATCTGAGGGACGCGACCGTATCGCTGTCTTTAACCGGCAAACGTTTGATTCTTCCGAAACGACTCAGCACAACCTTAATTTCCTCAAGGAGACACTCTCACGGATTCTCACCAAAACCAGAACCTCAGCACTTGATTCTCTCCAGCTTCTCGCCCAGGATATCGGCGGCAGCAAAAATCGCGGCCATATTGAAAATGTCCGAACCTACGTCGAACTGCTTGGCAGGCAGATGAATTTACCGGATTCAATTATTGAGACCTTCAGGAATGCCATTACCCTCCATACCTCCGTACGATTTCTGCTCCACAATGAGATGATAAACAAGCAGGAACGCTTTACCGACGATGACCGTGAGATAATGGCTGATTTCCCCTATAAAATTGCAGAACTTACAGAAATGTTTGATTATTTTTCAAATGAACGGGCAATTCTGCTCTATCATGGTGAGCGCTATGATGGAAGCGGTTACCCCGAGGGGTTGAAGGGTGATGAAATACCGCTGGGAGCTCGTATTTTTGCTCTTGTTGATGCGCTGACTGCAATGAATGAAGACAGACCCCATCGCAACAAACTCGAACCAGAACAGATCATCAGCGAGCTGGCCAATGGAGCCGGCAGACAATTTGATCCGCTGCTGGTTATTCAGATATTGGAACTCATCAAGGGTAACCGTCTCATGGATGTGCCTGACGAGATCCTCGATAGCTCGATTAACAAAATCAATGCTTCACTCGCCAGCCAATAACTATGACAAACGAACTGAGCAGAACGATCCTTAACCAGGTTGACGGGTTTCCGGCTCTTCCAGCTACCGTGTCAAATGTGATCACTATTACCGGAAATCCTGAGAGTTCAGCACAGGACCTGATGCAAGCAGTGCTTCCTGATCAAGCCATGTGCCTTACCATCCTGAAAATTGCAAACTCCGCTTTTTTCGGCCTGCCTCGCACGGTGAATACGATAGACAAGGCAGTCATGGTGCTGGGGTTCAATGAAATCAGGAATATCGTCCTCGGCAAAGCTGTTTTCAACTCCTTTCAAGAGGCCTATCGAGACAACCGGGAGCAGATAAACATTTTCTGGGAACATTCCTTTTTAACGGGCCTTGCAGCAAAAATCATTGCTGAGGATATCAAGATTTCTCCGAGTGAAGCCTTCATAGCCGGGCTGATCCATGATATTGGCAAGCTGGCAATGCTGGTCAGTCTTAATGGCGACTACTCTGCTGTTTTTGAATCGTCGTTCTCTGACCCTGTCAACGCCTACCTTGAGGAGCAGGAACGGTTATTGATCGGCCACGATGAGGTTGGATACCGCCTTCTGAAGCGCTGGCTCTTCCCGAAATCACTGCTGGATACAACTGGATACCATCATAAACCGCTCGATTCGGCCGGTGATTCTCTTTTTCCTGCTGTCATCGAGCTCGCAGACGCGATGTCACATCTGCACCACAGTGATGATGACCTTGACACCTCAGAGCTCGCATCCTTTTTCGACATTCATATTCCAGATGTAAAAACGGTTTGGAATGATTATGATCTCGAGTGGAACGCTCGTCTTTTTGCACGGTGGCAGCAGGAGCTACTCGTGAGCAGTGATCGTGACCGTGCGATATTAACAATTATCACCACGTAGGTTTCTCGCTTCTGATCATGAAAATTTCCTCCATAAAAAAGACGTTTCAAAATACCAAACGGCTGGCAGAGATACTCAAGGTCCTCTCCAAGTTTGGTTTCCGTGAAATGATCACTGACACCGGTCTCCATCGTCTGCTTGGCAAGACCCGGGAGGATATCGAGACCGACCACGCGCCCCAATACCAGGACCTTACCAGGCCTGTACGAGCCCGTATGGTCCTTGAGACCCTTGGCCCCACATTCATCAAAATTGGCCAGATACTTTCCACCCGCCCCGACCTCATTCCGCCTGAATGGGCCGAAGAATTCACCAACCTTCAGGGCAATGTTTCCCCTGTAGACTACCAGGAGATTCATCAGCTGCTGGAAGCAGAGTTCCCAGGCCGGCTTGACAGCCTATTCAGTTTTATAGAGGAGGAACCGCTCGCCGCCGCCTCAATGGCCCAGGTTCACCGGGCACGTCTGGCTTCCGGAGAAATGGTCGTTTTAAAAGTGATTCGCCCGGGAAACAGACAGCGCGTTGAAGAGGATGTCTCTCTTTTGGAGGTTATTTCCCAGATAGTCGAACAGTATTTCTCAAATCTCGGTTACAGCCCTATCGAAGTGGCAAATGAATTTTCCAGAGAGCTGATGCGGGAAGTAAACCTGATCCAGGAAGGCCAGGCTACTGACCGGCTCAGGCGTTATTTCGAGGATGATACCGAAGTCTTCTTTCCGAAAGTATACTGGCAGTCAACCACAAGAAATGTCCTGACGCTTGAGGAAATTAAAGGAAAACCGCTCTCCGAAGTTAACCCGGATGATTTGACGTTTGAAACCCGCAGGAAGATTGTTGCGAACGCCACCAAGGCGGTTTTTAAACAATGTCTGAGATTTGGTTTTTTTCATGCAGACCCGCATCCGGGAAATATTTTTCTGCTCGAAAAAGGCAAACTCTGTTTCATTGATTGCGGGATGACCGGGCACCTTGACAAGAAAACCGCAGAGCAGCTTGTAGACCTTATTGCAGGGGTTATTAAAGGTGATGTCCAGCGCCTTTGCAGGGTCGTTATCGAACTGACCGACGTCGATCCGTCCGTCACTGAAAGAAGAGATTTTCGCCTGGAGCTGCAGCACATGATCAACCAGGTTCAGTCAACCCCGCTTGAGCATATTGATATTACCACTCTGCTGAGTGATTTTTTCAAAATGCTGCAGCGCTATAAAATCCGCTGCCCCGGCGATCTTATGCTGCTGGTTAAAGCGATGACAACCATAGAAGGGATGGCCGCTGAATTGGATCCGTCTTTTGATGTACTTGCCCATGTCGAACCGGAAATCGAGGAAGTGGTGACCAATCGATACGGCATCAGTGCCATCAGGAAACGGATGCAGAAAACCGTTGCCAGCTACCTGCTGCTGCTGGAGGATATTCCCGGTGAAGTTCAGCGGTTTCTGGATCACGCCCGCCATAATCGTTTTACCCTCAATCTTGAGCTCATGCGCATTGAGCATCTTGCTGAGAAACTGGATCTTTCAAGCAGAATGATGGGGATGGCCATGGTCATCTCCGCCCTGATCGTTGGCTCATCAATCCTCATCCTTGCCGACAGTCTTGCCACAGAACAAGGAGTGATCGGAGTGATCGGCATTATCGGCCTGGTCCTCTCCGGTATCTACTCGGCAGGACTCGTTGCGTCCTTCCTTCTTCCGAAAAAGAAAAAAGAATAGGTCCCTCAGGCAAACGAGTGCAGGTGTTTTTTTCTATTGTCTGGTTTTCCCTCTGTTTATCTTCGCTCGCCCTGTGTTATGGGCATACCAGGTAGGCGATATTTGGATGATCCTAAGAAAGAGAGCCTGCTAGAAAAGTTAAGCGCCTACAGGGGTTGACAGTGCCCGATGCACCTCATTAAAGGAGTCTGGAGCAAGACTTGCCGAGCCCACAAACAGACCTGTTATTTCTTTAATAGCGGCGTACTGAGCCGCATTTTTGGGATTGATCGCCCCGCCATAGACGATTGGCTGACCGGGATAGATCGTGCCGATAAATCGGGCCGCTTCAGCCACCATCTCCACCGGTTCAGGGTCTCGATAACTCAGCGCATCAACTGGACTGTAGGCAATAATCAGCTGTTCACAGTCAATATCGAGCAGTGAGGTCAGCTGGGACATGGCGTATGATTTATCAACACAGACGATTGGTTTGATCCGTGAATCTGCCGCCTCACTTACTTTATTGGTGACATCCAGAGAGGTTTCATGAAAATAGCGGCGTCGCTCAGAATGACCGACAATGGCATAATCAGCAATGCCATTGAGCATGTCAGCGGCAACTGCGCCGGTATAGCTACCAGGAGGAAACGGCGAGAGATCCTGGGCAGCAAGAGAAATCCCCGGCAGAGCAAAGCCTTTCAGGTGTTCAGCAAGCTGGGCCAGGATAACAAGAGGGGGGGCAATTATCACCTGCACATCCGGCGCCGGCTGATACATCCCGGCAAAGTCCTCAAACCAGCTGAGGGCCTGAGGCAGTGTCTTGTTGCACTTCCAGTTACCAATCAGGTAGCGTGAGAGAGGGGTTTGTTCTTTTGCCATTTGTTCGGTCCACGAAACAGCAGCCTGCAGCCGTTTCTCACGAGGATTCAAGATGCGGCAGCAGCAGCTCTTTGATATCTGCCGCACTCAACTTGGAAAACAGTACTGTCTTAAAGCGCGACTGCTCACCGGCAACCAGAGCAAGGTCTTTTCTCCGTATCGAAAAAAGCTTTGAGAACAACAGGATAACAGCCTTATTTGCTCTGCCTTCCAGAGCTGGCGCTGTTATCGCCACCTTTAACCAATCGCCGTGAATCCCGCAGATCCCGGTTCTTGAAGAGCGCGGCTGAACATACACACGGAGCAGTCCCTGTCCCTGTTTCGTCTGATCAACAACCTTATCAAACACCGTTCACGAGTCATCACTGAGATAGGCGATGCCTCCTTCCTCCAGTTTTTTCCTCAGGTCGTCTTTCTCATCGTCTTCGTCGTCATCATCTTCGCTGTCCTCCGGAATTTCAAGGTCCAGGTCTTCGCCTACTTCAAACAGTTCCTCAGAGGATTTATGATCGGAATCTTCTTCATCCAGAGCAGCTGTCAATTCATCTGTAAGTTCTATTTTCTGGAACAGTTCATCGAATTCATACTCTTTGACCGTTTCGTCCACCTCTGAAAAAGAATCGATCTGCTCCAGGTAACTGTTGAGTGTTTCCCGCAGATCCTCCCGAACCTGACGCTTCTGCTGATTGAGCAGAGCAATTTCCTCCGGCAGCCGTGATAATTCAGCGAAGGCATCCTGGCGCAGTCGTTCTATCTCATTTCTTGCCGCCTGCAGGGCCGCCGCGGCCTTTTCTTCGCTGGACTGGAGGAGCTCTGAAGCCTCTGTCTCGGCGCTGGCTTTCAAGTCATCAACAAATCGCTGAGCAGCCCCGATCGTTCTTTTGAAATCGATCTCCTCACCTTTTAGTTCCTTGATCTGCTCTTCAAACATTTCCAGCTTATTGTGCAGAGTATCTTTTTCCGATTCGATCTTGCGCAGCTTTTCCTCGAACTCTGCGACCCGCCCTTCTGCCGCGATCACCTCTTCCTCCCACTCCTTCTGCTCTTCTTCCAGGTCGGCCTGGGCGGTCTGCAGTTCTTCTATCTCTTTTTCAAGCTCAGCCCGGGCAGTATCTTTTCCCTCCCCCTCCCTGCGCACATCATCTGTCGTCTTGAGAGCGGTTTCAATGTCATCTTCGAGCTTTGCATTCATCTCTTCGAGCAAGCCTTTTTCCTGAGAGAGCACCTCAAGTTCCTCCTCCTGCTGGCGAACTTTCTCCAGGAGTTCAAAAAACTCTTCAGCAACAAGTTCTAGATACCCTTTTACTTCAATGGGGTCGTATCCTCTGAATTTCGTCTGGAATTCCTGGTCTTTAATTGCCTGCGGAGTAATTGCCATAATAAAGCCCCTCTGGTTCAATGAACGTTATTGTAAAAGGATTGTTTATCCAAAACTCTGAGCCATATGTTTCAGTGTCGGTACCAGAAAACTCTGTAAGAACATAATTGCAAGAATCAGGATCACCGGCGAGAAGTCAATCCCTCCGGTACTGAAAGGAAGCATTCTCCTGATCTTTCCAAGCAGCGGTTCCGTCACTTCATACAAAAACCGGACAATTGGGTTATAAGGATCTGCATTTACCCAGGATACGACAGCCCTGCCGATAATAACCCAGGTATAAACAGTGAGCAGGAAATCAATGATCCCGGCAACAGCCATCATGAAATTATTTAAAACGAACATGTTCTTTATCCTGTCAGGCAATTCTGCTTCCCGGCGCAACATCGCTGCTTACCGTTAGCAGATCAAGAATTTTTTCTCCATCACTATTTTTTGACTGAGCCGTCAGCACCATACCCTGCGAGACGATACCCATCAGCTTTGCCGGTTTCATATTGGCCACAATAATTACATGTTTATCCTGCACATCTGAGGGCCCATAAAATTCACCAATACCGGCGACAATAGTGCGCTCTTCAGGAGCTTCAAGGCGCAATTTAAGCAGCCGATCAGACTTTGGTATCTTTTCTGCATCGACCACTCTGGCAACCTTCAGCTCAACGGTCTGGAACTGCTCGAAGGTTATCTGGTCGGCCGACGGTTCCTGTCCCCTGTTCTTCTTTGCTTGATGCTTCTGCTTCTTCGGCTTGTCAACGGGGTCTGCAGGTTTCTTCTTGATCTCAACGCGCGGAAAGAGGTTATCTATCGGGTTCAGTTTTGTTCCCCCTCTCATTGTCCCCCAGCAGGCTCCGCTCGTAATTGTCTGCATCTCAGGATTCCCCGGCTCAAGGCCAAGTCCATGCTGCATTTTTGCTGCAGTTTCAGGCATCACCGGCTTTAAAACCAGACAGATTATCCGTAAACTTTCAGCAAGATTATACAATACCGTGTGCAAACGCTCATGCAGCTTCGGCTCTTTGACCAGCGCCCATGGCTCATTCTGAACAATGTAACGATTTGCCAGACCAACCAGGTCCCACACCGCCTTGAGCCCGCGGTGGAACTGGAAATCACCCATGGTCCGCTGGTACTCAGCAATCATAGAGGCTGCTGCATCTTTTAATTCACGGTCCGCCTCCGAGGCTTCATGGGCGGCCGGAACAATCCCGTGACAATATTTTTCGATCATTGAGACCGATCGACTGAACAGGTTGCCCAGATCGTTGGCAAGATCGGCGTTTTTCCTCGAAACGATGGCCTCACTGCTGAAAGAGGCATCCAGCCCAAAAGACATTTCCCGAAGCAGAAAATATCGTACCGTATCGATACCGTATTCCTGGACAAGTTCCGCAGGCCTGATCACATTACCGATGCTTTTAGACATTTTTGTTTCATCAACATTCCAGTAGCCGTGGACATGCAGTTTCCGATACAACGGGACGTCTGCGGCCATCAGCATTGTCGGCCAGTAGATCGCATGCGGCTTGAGGATATCTTTGGCAATCAGATGTTCAGCCCCCGACCAGAACCTGCTGAAATCAGGGCCGTCCGGATAGCCGATGCCGGTAAGATAGTTGATCAGGGCATCAAACCAGACATAGGTGACAAATTTATCATCGAACGGCAGTACGATACCCCAGTCAAGACGGCTGGCCGGGCGCGATATGCAAAGATCTTCAAGCGGTTCACTCAAAAACGACAGGACCTCATTGCGGTAGCGTTCCGGGGTAATGAATTCGGGATTCTCATTAATATGGTCGATGAGCCGCTGCTGGTATTTGGACATCCGGAAGAAGTAATTCTGCTCGGTGATCTCTTTCGGTTCAACCTGATGGTCGGGACACTTCCCGTCTACCAACTCCCGTTCAATGAGAAACCTCTCACAGCCTGTGCAGTAGAGGCCGGTATATTCATCAAAATATATATCGCCGCCGTCATAGACCTTCAGCAAAATAGACTGAACAACGGCAATATGGTCAGGATCAGTGGTTCTGATAAACCGGTCATATTCAATATGGAGCAGCGGCCAGGTCTCTCTGAACATCCCGGAAATCTTGTCGACGTATTCCTTCGGGGCAATATTCTCCTTTGCAGCTGCCTCAACAATTTTATCACCATGCTCATCGGTTCCGGTTTGAAAGCGAACCTGGTCTCCACGCAATGCGCAGTAACGATTATATGCATCTGCCACAATCGTTGTGTAGGCGTGACCAAGATGAGGCTGGGCATTCACATAATAGATCGGGGTGGTAATATAGGTAATCATAAACGTTTTTACGGTATCCCTTATTTATCTTCCTGGGACGGTTTTTCAGCGGCGCTATCATCCACCTTTTTTTTCTCTTTTCGGGGGCTTTTTTCCCCCTTTATTAACTCTGCACCGGCCCACTCTTCCTTGTGCAGAAGACGTTCTTCGCCGTCACTGCCGCCAACCAGAATGGTCTGCTGCAGCGGATTCTGCCTCTTTACGCGAACTATTTCCTTATCCAGCCTTAATTTCCGCCCCACTTTTGGCAATCCTTTGCGCTGCTTACGATAGGTATCAAACTCATAGGTCAGACAACAGAGCAGCCGGTTGCATACTCCTGAAATCTTCGTTGGATTCAGGGGGAGATCCTGTTCTTTTGCCATCTTTATAGAAACAGAGTCAAATTTCTTTAAAAATGACGAGCAGCACAGTTCTCTTCCGCAGGTGCCGAGCCCTCCCAGCATTTTCGTTTCATGCCGAACGCCAACCTGACGCATTTCAACCCGGGTACGAAATTCCTGGACCAGGTCTTTAACCAGCGCCCGAAAGTCTACCCTGCTGTCGGCGGTAAAATAAAAAATCATCTTGCTGCCGTTGAAAAATTTCTCCACCCGTACCAGTCTCATCACCAATTCATGTTTTACAATCAGCTCAGAACAGATATCAAAGGCTCTCTTTTCATGGCCCGCAAGGTTTTCATAACGGCTTTCTTCTTCAGCTGTTGGGCGTCGAGAAACCTCGTAACTCCCTTTTCTTTGAACATTTTCGCCCATACAGGCAGGTGCCGGACCAAATATCCGGGCAGGCTCAAGTCCATGGTCAGTTTTTACCATAGCACTGTCGCCTTTTTGCAATTCCACAAGTTTTGAAGCGGCGGTAAATTCCTGGGCATCATCACGGAACCTGATGCGGTAAAAGGTTTTATCACCATCCACCGTTCTGCTGTTCTTTTCTGTTGCTGGTTCTTCTTGGCTCATCTGTTCATCACTGGCTTTTTCTGCATGAATGTTTACAAAGCGGAATCTAAAACGATACTCCAGGGACGGGTGATTGTAAATTAAAAAGGAGTACTTCACAAACCAGTGCCCGATTACAATTTCTTGCCAGCTGACGTTCTGCGTTATCGAGCGCCGCAAGCCTCGCCTGATGCAGTACTGTCGGGGAGGACTGGTCTGCTGAAACGCCTACCATTTGATCCCTGACCCATATTCGCAGAAGTCCAAGTAACGGGATAAGATTCTCTTTGAGTGTCGGAAGCGTATCCGCCAGATGCAGTATCGGCGAAATGGACTCCGCGCGACCACCGGCCTTTCGCTGAACAGCGCTGACGACTTTTTCCCATATTTCAACAAGCCCCTGCTCTTCAAATAACAGTGCCTGTCCGGGGCTGCCTTCTGCAAGCCTGCTGAGTAACGCCGCATCTGGCATCTGAAGGGTTGGTCGTAATGTCCTGAGAATGGTTATTGTCTGGTCGATGGACAACCCATAAAACGGAACTGTCTGGCACCTGGAGACGATTGTCGGCAGGACTTCCTTGCTGGCCGCCGCCGTCAATATCAGCAGATTATTTTCAGGCGGCTCCTCAAGCGTCTTCAGCAGGCTGTTGGCAGCCTCAGGTCGCATGGTATGAACATCTTCAATGATCACCACGCGCATTGCCGACTCATACGGCGGATATGAAAGAGACCGGCACAATTCCCGCACCCGATCAATCCTGATGGTACCTCCTTCAGGACTGACAACGGTAATGTCGGGGTGGTTTCCTGAAAAATATTTTTTGCAGGATGAACATCTTCCGCAAGACTCCAGACCCTGGCCCCCGGTACAGTTGATACGAGCAGCTGCAGCCCTCGCACAGAGCTGCTTGCCAACCCCGTCAGGGCCGCGGAAAAGATAGGCATGGGCAAGTCTTCCCGAGTTCAGCGAACGCTCGAGAAACCTCTTTGCTTTCTCCTGGCCGAGAATTGCTGAGAAGGACAATGGCACTGTCTGTTCCATCATGATCTATACCCCATCAGAACAGGCTGCGCTGTTTATTCGGCGCACGCCCTTCAGACCTGGAGGGGCTCTCTTCCTGCTCATCAGCCAGGGGCTTTAGCAAGAGATAGCGCTCAAGGCTGCGCTGGTATTCACTCCACTGCATGCCGTCTGATTTAACTTTTCGTCTCAGCTGTTCAACCAGGTTCATCTTGGCATCCATATCATCAATGAAACTCAACAGCAGTGCTTCAGCGGTCATCGGAACGACCGGTGAGCCAAACTCCTGTCGCCCATGGTGGCTCAAAACAAGATGCTGAAGCTGGGCAAGCAGCTCACCGGGAAACCCCTTGACAGACTCTGCTTCTCTGCCAATCATCTCGCAGCCGATCACCAGGTGCCCCTTCAACCTGCCCGTATCAGTATAATCAATTACTCCGGTTACATTCTGCAGCTCCACCGTTTTGCCGATATCATGCAGCAGTGCGCCGGCAACCAGCAAATCGCTGTCAATCCCTTCATAATGTCCGGCGAGCATTAAAGAGACCTTGGCCATTGACAAGGAGTGTTCCAGCAGGCCGCCCATGTAGGCATGATGAATGCCCTTGGCAGCCGGAGACTGGCGGTAGATTTTTCCGGTATCGCCCTGAACAAACAGGCGCTCCAGCAGCTTCCGCAGAAAACTGTTCTGAACGCTGCTGATCAGTTCTCTCAATTCATCCTGCATGGTCTCAGCTCCGCGATGAGACGAGGCAATAAAAGCTTCCATTTCATAGGACTGTTCATCAGCAGCCGAGACAGTATCAATTTTCAACTGGAGCTTTTCGTTATAGATCTGCACCTGTCCCTTGACCTTTACCACCGCTCCGCTCACACAGATTTGCTGGTAGGCTTCGGCATTTTCCCAGACCGGCCCGCTGATCTCACCACTCCTGTCGCCAAGGTTCAGGACCAGATAGGGTTTGCCCGCCCTGGTTTCTCCCATTCGAGCACTTTTGACCATCAACAGATCGTTGAATGGCTCTCCTACTGCAAGATCTTCAATAAATCTAACCTTTCCCATGACCGTCTTATCATCCATTCCTTATCGGAGTTATAACCCTGCTGTGCCATTGTCGCCGCTATCAAGAGGAGTCCAGCTCCTGTCACCTTCCAGCCGGTATGAGCCTTGAAACGTCAACCCGGCAGCTGTCAGTGAACGGTTCCACTCATCAGGAGAAATTATTGAAAAAAGCAGTGAATTATCCTTCCTGGAATAGAGATAGTAGATTCCTCCCGGCCGCTTTTTAAAACCGCATCGCACATGGTGCAATCGCTGATCTCGTTTTGTTTCAGCCAGTATTTCCTGAGCCTTTTTTCTCAGCTGATCAATCTGCTCGGCCAGTATGCGAAGCTTCCCGACTGCCTGGATTGTCAGCAGATCATCAGCCTCGGCAACTTCTTTTGCCAGCTCCACCAGATCAATTGACGGCGACTGGCGGCTGACCGGGTAAGGTGATCGATGATCCGGGCCCCGGTGCTTTTCACCTTTATATTTAAATTCATTGTGCATATAGTTACCGGTTTCAGGCAGATTATAATGCGAAAATCTGCGATTGCCCATAATAACCGGCTCCAGCCAGAAACGTCCACCATTTTTAAACCGTATACCGTTATGGAAAAAGAACTTCTGATTACCAACTGCACACTCTTGTCCGAACCATATTCAGATCTGCTGCCCAATCAGTTTATTTCCATAAAAAACGGTCGAATTGCAGAAACCGGAAAGATGAGTCCTGAACATGATTATTCCCCCGGCCAAGTGCTTGACGCCCACGGAAACCTGGCCATGCCGGGATTAATCAACGGCCACAACCATTGCGGCATGACGCTCTTTCGCGGAATGGCAGATGACCTTCATCTCGACTCCTGGCTCTATGACCATATATTTCCTGCCGAAACTGCCCATGTCGACCCCGAGATGGTATACTGGTGCACGAAACTTGCGGCAGCTGAGATGATTTTATCGGGAACAACCAGTGTTGCTGACTGTTATCTTTTTTCCGAGCAGGCTGCAGGCGCCCTGAACGATTCGGGAATGCGAGGAGTTGTCGCCCACGGAGTCATCGATTTTCCGACACCAAGCGTACCTGACCCCGAGAAAAATATCGAGGCGGTCACAATCTTCATCAAGAAGTGGCTCGATCACTCGCCGCGCATAACCCCTGCTGTTTTTGCCCATGCACCCTATACCTGCGCTCCGAAGACACTTCAGCAGGCGAAGCTGCTTGCCGACAGACATAATCTTCGTTTTTTCACCCACCTTGCGGAGAGCAGAACTGAACATCAGAAAATAGTAGAACCACAGGGCGCCACACCGCTAAAGCATCTTTTCAATCTTGACGTTCTTGATCCTCTGACAACTTGCGTTCATGCTGTGTGGCTCGAAAACGACGATCTCGATATCCTTGCGGCCAGTAAAGCTAAAATAGTCACCTGCCCGCAGAGCAACCTCAAACTTGCCTCAGGCATAGCACCGGTTCAGAGCATGCTCGATCGCCATATCTGTGTCGGCATCGGCACTGACGGCTGTGCCTCGAACAACAGCCTCGATATGTTTCGGGAAATGGACATGCTGGCAAAAATACAGAAAGCCAGCACCGGTTCACCGACCGTCATGGGAGCGCGGCAGGTGCT
This sequence comes from uncultured delta proteobacterium, assembly GCA_963710015.1. Lineage (GTDB taxonomy): Bacteria > Desulfobacterota > Desulfobulbia > Desulfobulbales > Desulfocapsaceae > MADRE3. The sequence continues at coordinate 206,785 of CAVPYP010000022.1, forward strand.
GGCCTGTGCCACATCTTCAGGAGGCCGGGCAATCGGCCTGACAGACTGCGGTACCATCACGCCAGGCTCGTCTGCCGACCTGATCATCATTAATACTCGAGCTGCCCACCTGTGCCCGTTGTACAGCCAGGATCTCCTGGTATATGCAGCCTCCGGCAGTGATGTTGATACCGTCATCATCGATGGAGAGGTTGTGATGCGGGGACGGCAGATTCTCTCCTTTGATCTCGAGGAGGTCCTCCATGAGGTCAACAAAAGAAAGCTTCGCTCCTGATAATGCAGGCTTCGGCAGGGGAGCTCTCCCCAAGGGTTAATTCCGGATATTGTAAGAAAATGATCCGGAAACGGGCTTGAAAGACGGGGAATACGCGACGATCTTATTCTCTTCCGGGAACTTGAAAACACCCCAGTCAAAATTGGAGTACCAGACTCCGACGCGTCGGCCTTGGGGATCGAGGATCTCAAACCCTTCAAAGCGCCCATTCACCCCTGCTGCCGAATTATTTCCAGGCCTGCTGTTAATCTCTGTCACCCAGCGGGTAAGCTGCTCCTGAGTCAATTCTATCGGGGTCCAGAAGGTTCCTTCAAGGGTGAACCCTTTATCCACACCCATTATCGCTTTTGGATAAAGGATCTCACCGTTATAGAAATAATTATACCCGGGCACGACAGTATAGGAGGTAAATATCGTCGTAACCTCATGTCTCTTCCGGAGAGCACCGCAATCGCTGCAGGGCGCACACCCGCTCAGCAGAAAGAGAACAACACCCAGAGGAATTAATGTTTTTCCAAGTCTCATCCTGTCTTTTACAACAATTATTATTTACTATTTCACCAGCACGTACCTCAGCAGAGACAATATTTACCCTTCCGGACGGAGTCAATATTCTTATCATGAGGACGCACCATGGTTCGGACATAAAAACCGTGAGTTCCGTCTGGTAATGTAGTATATGCAGATTCTTTTACCCTAAAAACACGCTATTATATCAACATACGATTTCACACCACGGAGGGTCTGATGGAAAAACAGATCATTATATCAGTCATGTCGCAGGATCGACCGGGCATAATAGCTGATATTACCGGAGCAATTTACGAACTTAACGGGGACCTGGCCGATCTCAATCAATCAGTACTCTTCGGCTACCTGACCATGATTCTCATAGCCACCTTTGACGGACACATAACACGAGAGGACATCCTGGCCAGAATTTCCGCAATCCAAAGCCCGACAGAACTTGACGTCATGGTCAGAGAAATGAGCACCCCGCTGGACACAAACCATCCAGGGCTTCCGGAAAAGACCTACATTGTAACTGCCCAGGGCGAAAACAAGAGCGGCCTCGTTCATGGAATCAGCTCATTTTGTTACCGCCATAATATCAATATCCTGGATCTGGCCACCACCAGAACAGACAACCGTTACACAATGATCCTCCAGCTTGACCTGAGCAGGGTAGCCTCCATTATCGAGGTCCGTGAAAGACTGCAGGAATACGGAGAAGAAAGCGGCCTGCATGTCGTTATGCAGCATCATCAACTGTTTGAGGTCACCAATGAGATCAACTTCTAACAACCCAAAACGCACCAGCACGCACGCATCGAATAAGGAGTTTTTATAATGTTACGTTCAGACCAGATCCTCGCAACCGTTGAGATGATCCAGAAAGAGAATCTTGATGTTCGTACCGTTACAATGGGTATCAATCTTCTCGACTGCCGGGAAAAATCGGTGACCGCGACCTGTCGGCACATAGAAGACCGGATTCTGGAAAAGGCCGGAAATTTTGTCGAAACCTGTAATTTTGTCTCCCGCAAACTCGGCATCCCCGTGGTAAACAAGAGAATTTCAATCACCCCGATTGCCTTTGTCGGGGCCGGTTTTAATCAAGACGGGTTTGTCGAGCTGGCCTGCGCCCTTGATCGAGCTGCAGCGCGTGTCGGTGTGGACATTCTGGGCGGATTTTCGGCGCAGGTGGAAAAGGGGATGACAGAAACCGACCGACAATACATCATGTCCCTGCCAGTGGCGCTCTCAGTCACTGATAAGATCTGTGCCTCAATTAATGTCGCCTCTTCGCAGAAAGGTATAAACATGGATGCCGTTACCATGCTTGGCCAATCTGTGAAGGATATTGCTGAAGCGACCAGGGAGCAGAGTGGCTTCGGAGCAGCTAAATTTGTGGTCTTCTGCAATCAGCCGGGGGATAACCCCTTCATGGCCGGGGCGATACATGGTGTTGAAGAAGCTGATACCGTTCTCAACATAGGCGTATCAGGTCCCGGGGTCATCGCCCGCTCCCTGGAGCGCCTGATATCATCGCGCAATGATGGTCTGAGACTTGACGAAATAGCCGAAGAGATAAAGCAGACAACCTTTCGAGTTACCCGGTGCGGTGAGCTTGTTGGCCGACAGGTTTCTGAAATACTGGGCGTTGATTTCGGGGTTGTTGACCTTTCACTGGCCCCCACGCCGACAATCGGAGACAGTGTCGGTGAAATCCTTCACATTCTTGGTGTCGATGCAATCGGTGCTCCCGGGTCAACAGCCATACTGGCCATGCTCAACGACGCGGTCAAGAAAGGCGGCATTTTTGCCTCGAAGACTGTCGGCGGCTTGAGCGGAGCATTCATACCGGTCATGGAGGATGCCCTCCTTGCCGAGGCGGTAGGGTCCGGAGCGCTCTGTCTGGAAAAACTTGAAGCGATGACCTGCGTCTGCTCGGTTGGGCTTGACATGATCCCGATCCCGGGATCAGTGGACGCCGACACCATTTCAGCAATTATTGCCGACGAGATGGCACTCGGCATGATCAACAACAAGACAACGGCCGCGCGAATTATTCCGGTACCGGGCAAAGAAGTCGGGGACAAAGTGAGCTTTGGCGGGTTATTCGGGGCGAGCCCGATTATGGAGATCAGGAATGTGGGTAAATCAAAACGGTTTATCGGCTGGGGAGGGAGAATTCCTGCCCCCGTCCACAGTTTCAAGAACTAGCAGATTCGCTCCTTCTCCTGGGCAATTTTGTGCAGGCAATATAAAGACAGGGGCAGTGCCGGAATACAGATGAGAATGAGCCAGGGCCAGCGATCGTTAAAATAATGCCTGAAACCAAGCACCATTGCGACAACGCACAGACAAATCCAGGAAAGATACCAGCAGACCCGGAGCCCTCTGAATGGCGGCGCTGTTCTCAATTCTGAGCTTCTGATCGGATATCTGCCGTCAGCCGGCACAAATCCATATCCGTAGAAAAACAGAAGGTGAATGATCAGCCAGCCGCCAAATATTGAAAAGATCACGTCGGTTGGCCAATGCGCTGTTGACATCACTCGCGCTGCTGCCATCGCCATGGCAAAACAGAGCACAGCAGCCATGAGAATCCTGCCGAATGTCCTCCATCGAGCACTTGATCCGGTATAGATCAGCACATAGGCTAGCCCGACAAGGGTAATTGCTGATGCCGTATGTCCGCTTGGGAAGCTGGCACGGTAGGTACCTTCATCAAGGAAGTACGGACCGACATCATACCATTCATAAAAGTCTCTGGTACCCCTGAGAATTTTTTTTGGACGCGGACGGGCCATTACCCATTTAAGGGTTTTTACCATCAAGGTGGAAGAACAGAAGGAAGAGACAACCAGAAATTCAAGCTGCAGGCGATGACGCCTCAAATAGTCCGAAAAGGCTGGCCGTTTCAGCAGCCACTCCTGTGATGATTCTCTTACGCGCAGCCATTCAGATAACCGTCTTAAGCCGCGGCACGCGCTCTGCAGTGGCAAGACCGCTTGACGATTCGACAACCAGGCATCTGCCAGCAGGCTCGCTCAAGATGAGCCCCATCTGCCGGAGATGGTAATTGCCCTTTTAAAATAGCCTGCCCAGGCGGCAACTTCTTGCCATTAACCAAGGATTTATATATTGTCAGATCCAGTAGTACAATGAAACACTCATTTATCCGTTATTGCCAATCATTTTAGAGGACTGTCGTTGATGATAATCATCATCCCCTGTTTCAATGAAGCTGAGCGACTCAAGGTTGATCCGTTTCTAGCCTTTGCTGAAGAGTCCCGGGAGGTGAAACTGCTCTTTATTAACGATGGCTCCACCGATAACACCGCTGACCTAATCAAAGCGGCTGAGGACAAGGCCCCCAAACAGATTTTTTCTCTTCATCTTAAGAAAAACCAGGGCAAAGCAGAAGCAGTTCGGCATGGTGTTCTGCAGGCACTTGAGAGGCCTTGTGAATATATCGGCTATTGGGACGCGGATCTGGCCACTCCTCTTTCTGCCATCCCGCAGTTCATGAAATGCTTTGCACAGGACCCTGAAAGAAAGCTCGTTTGTGGAGCCCGCGTAAAAAGGATGGGAGCCCAGATCAGCAGGCACTGGTATCGCCACTATCCGGGACGCGTCATCGCTACCATCATCAGCATGATACTGGATTTACCATTTTATGATACCCAGTGTGGCGCCAAAATCATGGAACGTACACTGGCAGAACAGATATGTACGAAACCGTTTATATCGCCATGGCTCTTTGATGTTGAGCTGATTGCCGGAATTGTCCAAACGTTTGGCAGACAGGAGGCAGAGAAAAAAATCCTGGAGCTGCCGCTTGAAAGCTGGACTGATATTGGCGACTCAAAAATTTCGCTGAGCTATCTGCCCAAAGTCCCGTATGAACTTCTTAAAATTTACCGAATGTACCGCCATACCAGGACCAGGCACCAACGTTAAACAGGTACTATCATGTCAAAAATCATTGAACTCCTCTACCCGCTTATCCTGCTGACAGTATTCTCGCTGCTGCTGTTCTTCCAATTAGGCAGCACCACAGTGATAGATTATGATGAGGGCGTTTATGCTGAGGTCTCCCGCGAAATGTATGTCGCCGGCGAACCGGTAATTCCGACACTGAACGGTGAAGATTTTTTTGAAAAACCGCCAATGCTCTATTGGGCCCAGATCCTCGGATATAAGCTGTTCGGCATTAACTCCCTGGGAGCAAGAGCGGTCAACGGACTCTGCGGCCTGGTGACGATATTGACCCTGTTTTTCAGTGCCAGGGCTCCGCTTGGCAGCCGGACTGCTTTTAACGCCGCAGTCATTCTCGGCAGCTCGATTCTTTTTGTCTATCTGTCACGGGTGGCAATGACCGATATGCTGCTCACCATGTTTCTGACGATCTGTCTGGTCACTTCCTGGTATGGTGTTGAACGGGCAATAAAGAACCAGGGCGGGGCATTTCTTTTCTGGATCGGCTGTCTTGCCGCTGGCTGTGCCATGCTCAGTAAAGGGGCAGTCGGTGCATTATTCCCGGCAATTACGGCTGTCATATACCTGATATCGATCAAGCGCATCGGGCTGCTGTTCAGGAAAGACTGGCTGCTGCCCGGCGCCTTCATTCTCATTATGGTTGGATTTTCCTGGTACCTGCTGCTCGGCTTTCTTCATCCCGAGGGGTTTGGATTCATGAAAGATTTATTTATGAAACATCATCTGGGCAGATTTTCAAGCGCGATGGAAGGACATTCCGGCCCCTTCTACTATTACCTCATCGTCCTGGCAATCGGCTTTCTTCCCTGGTTCAGCTACCTGCCGGTGGCAGCAATCCATGCTCCAATCTTCTCCAGTCAGGCCCCGAGTTCAAGGTTTGTGCGGCTTTTTGTTATTTTTTCTTTAACAGTCTTTATTTTCTTTTCAATAGCCGCAACCAAGCTCCCGAACTATATCCTGCCGGTGCTTCCCGGCCTCGCCTTGATAACCGCCACCTTGTTCAACAGGGAACGGATAAAGTATCCGATAATCTGGCTGACTGCGGGGTGGCTGTCAGCGTGCCTGATCGGGCTGCTTGGCGTGATACTTGCCGCAGCTCCCTTTATCATCTCCTACCTCCCGGACCTGCTCGGTGAAAACAGTCGAAAGGCACCAATACTGGCGGAACCTGTTGAACTCGGATACGGTACCTGGCTGGCGGCACTGCTTTTTGTCATCACGTGCCGTCATGATCATTCGATCGGTCAGGAAGCAGCAGGTTGATCAGATTTTCCAGACACTGCTGCGGTCATCTTTTATTGTCAGCGCCACCATTTTTTTTATCATCATGCCGTCATATGACCGGCTGATGAACCTGCCCCTTGCGCGTCTGGCCACCGAGGCTGCCGAACACACCCAGGCCGACGGGCGTATTGTCTTATACAACGTCAGTGACCGCCCAAGCGTGATGTTTGCTTCCAATCGCCGCACTGTCTACCACAGCGACAGACATCTCCAGCAGCTGCCGACCCGTTTCGAGCAGGAGGATATCTCGGTCGGCATTACCACAAACTACTACTACAGCCGCCTGTTGAGCCATTCAATTGCTGTTCATGAAATAGACCGCCAGGGCGGTTTTGTTCTCTTCAGGATAACGGGGGACAGCGGGGAAGGTGTCAACCAGTAACACCAGGTGCTCCTTGGCTGTAAGCAGGAACGGCAGTTCACAACCGGGTTACTGTCTCATTTATCAGGTTTGTTTCACCGTTGTTTTCAGGGCTACCGCTTCCTTTATGGTATTGGCAACGATACATCCCCGTTCAGCTATGATGACCAGTTTTTCCAGCTCTTCTTTATCCTGACAGGCACCGGACACCTGCATTTCTATGGTAGTAAAACGGGGCGGTGTGCCTTCAAGCTGAGCGCTCAGCGCAACTTCCAGCTCACTTACAGCAGCCTCACGTCCCTGTATTGCCGCCAGGAGATTACTCATAAAGCAGCCTCCCAGACCGATAAGAAAAAGTTCTCCTCCCATCGGTCCGCCGTCGCTTCCCCCTTTTGCCTCAGGGCGGTCACACTTCACGCTGTGGCTTCGGACACTCCCTTCAGACATGGAATCAGATACCTGTTTCACCAGGGCAGTTACTTCTATTGCCATTCAATTACCTCATTTATTATTATGAAAAAACAGGCGCTTATACCATTTCACCGGAAACAGCATCGAGACATCCTGCTGATAGGCTCGATAGGTTTCGCCAAAATGTTTCACAAGTTTACGTTCCTCGAGAATAGTGCCCACAAGGAAATAACCAGAAAGAATCGCGGCGGTTATCACTGTTGATGTAAAAAATTCTTCCGGCAGCGACCAGATCATCAGAATACCGCCCAGATACCATGGGTGTCTGACAATTTCAGAGATGCCGGAGACGTTAAAAACATTGTGATCATTGAGCAGATGACTCGTACGCCTGGTGCAAACCTGAGAAATTCCCAGAAAATGCCTGAGGTCATAGTGTTTTCCGCCTGATACGAAGAGAAAAAGAGCTGTTCCAATGAGGAAATAGCGAACCATCTCAAACATCCCCGACCAGGCAAAAAGAGCAGTTTCAGAGCTTTGAACAGAGAGACTGACAGACACCGGAGCGACCAGCGTCACGATTGAAATCAGGTTATATGCCAATCGATAAAAGCGAAAATTTACTCCGAGCAGCCTTTCAAGAGCGTTTGTCACCGGTAGAGAGATCAGAACACTGTGCAGTGCGCACCATGCTAACCAGAGAATAATGAGGAGCAGATAACGTTCAATGCTGATCATCGGCCTTGACTGCGCCCCATGAATGGTATTTGATCTCCGCGCGATTAGAACTTTTCTTCAGCCGACCAGTCACAGGGAAATGTCTTAAAGAGATCAATCGTGAGAATCTCTGAAAATTTCAGGTGTACAGTGTAATCGCTGTGTAGATGATAAGACAGTTTGACGATCGTGCCACTCAGTTCAACAGTTTTTTCATCCTGGTCATCAAAGGTGATTGAGATATCGATATCTTTCGACAGGAGTGACCGTGCTGTCTGCTGCCTTGAACAGCGAATCGAAAAACAGGCTCCGGATCGTGACATATCGGAGAGCTCCCCCTTGAAATAGGTAGCGGTTCTTTTTCCCTGATCATCCAGAAGGTACGCAGCCACGCTGCCCTTCAGCGGGTATCGCCGATGATCTCTACGGTCGCTGCTCTTCTGTTCTGCCGTCCTTTCACCGATACCATACTTGCGGCAGAAATCGGCAAGTTTTCCGTATAGACTTGGCTGGCTGTCATGCCAGTCATCTGCCGTCGTCCGGTTCAGATAGCAGACATGTACTTCAGACTGGGTTGCTGCAGAAAACGGGCAGAGTGAGATACCGAAAAATGAATCTTCACCTAAAATATCACCTGTGGTGAACTGGTTGACGGAATAATTCTTTTCACCTTTTCTATAGTAGAGGGTCACTTTACCGCTTTCCAGCAAAAAAGAGCCGATTGTTCGGTCTTCCCTGGGCAAATAAAAGTTTCCCAGACTCGACCTTTACCCGCTTCAAGCTGTAAAACAGACAATTGGTCTGCTCACCGCTCAATTGATCATAGAGTTCGCTCCAGGTGGAAATATGATTGGGGTCAAGCCGTTTGGTTTTTTCTTCCTCAATAACCTCTGCCGAGGAGACGATGCTGTCAAGTGCCATGGGGCTGGTCTCCATGAGCTGCTCACGCAGGAGCTCAGCCTCGCGAAAGGAGCCGTTGCGGGCCAGGTCCTTGATCCGCTCAGTCAGTGTCTCCAGATCAGTGACATCAGTATCAGCTGGTTTTGCATTAGGACTGCTGTTCTCAGATATCATCGCTGTTCTCCCGGCAAAGTGCTGTCTTCAACCATATGATGAAATAGCTTATTTAACTGTCATTATCTCACAGAAACATTAAAATATCAAAAGGCTTTGGCCGGCCAGGAAGATGGACGGAGCACTCGAAGCGTCTGCAGGCAATTATCCTGAGGTGAATCCGGCTCCCGAAGCCTGGTTATTTCACCTCGTCCACTATCACAGAATAAGGTTGATATGATCATCATTATTTCACCATCCAAAACCCAGCGTGTTGTCCTCAGCCCGGAAAACCATCACTATCAACCCAGTTTTATGGAAGACAGCAAGGCACTTATCAGGCTGTTGAAACCACTTGACAGAAATGATCTGGCAGAACTGATGAACATCAGTGAAAAACTGGCAGGGCTCACCTATGATCGGATTCATGAATTTACCGCACCCCATCGTGCTGAAACCGCAGGAACCGCCCTTACCACCTTCCAGGGTGATGCCTTTTCGGCAATGGGTACAGATTCATACAAGCCCTGATGATTTTCTTTTTGCCCAGGCCCACCTGCGTATTCTCTCGGGTCTTTACGGTTTCCTGCGGCCACTGGACCTGATGCAGCCCTATCGTCTTGAAATGGGAACCAGGCTGCTCTCGGACAGGGGCAAAAATCTTTATGAATTCTGGGGATCTGCAATTACCGAAGCGCTCAATGGAGAATTAGGAAAAATGCGACAACAGGTTGTTGTTAACTGTGCCTCGAAAGAATATTCACGGGTTATTAAAGAAAAACAACTCATCGGGCCGATGATTACCATTACCTTCAAACAGCAGAAAAACAAGGCCCTGAAAAGTATCGCAATTCATGCAAAACGGGCACGGGGGATGTTTGTTGACTACCTGATAAAAAAGCGCATCAGCGACATTGATCAGCTCCAGGGATTCAGGGCGGGCGGTTATACATTTGCTGCAAACCTCTCCACCAGCAGCGAGCTGATATTTATAACCTGCCTCGATTGAGCCGGCACCGGCCTGCAGACACCCTCGTTCCGGAGGAATTACCGGGATACGCTCCGTCAATGAGGAAGAGGCGAGGACTAAGATCAGGGCAGAATGATCAGGTTACTTTTACCCTGGCAGCAACCGCATTGAACAGTTTCGCTTGGACGGTTGAGTGATTTGGCAGAGAAATCTGGGGCTGTCGCGGTTTGACAGCAGCCTGATGCTGTAAGCATCATTGGCTGATAAAGATTAATCTGAATCCCGCCGCAACTGTCCTGTTGATCATCCGTTCACCGTGTACCTCAAGAATCTTGGAGGAGGCGAAACCGCCCTCAGCGCCGCTCTCACCTGCGCTGCTCGCCCCGTTGCGGGACGCCAAAAAGCAGCGCTTCAGCAACAGCTTCAATTTGATTCCACCACCTAATCTGGTCGGCGACCTAACAGGTCAGCCCGTCACCATTACCACCGACCAGGGTACGATTCTGTCCCATCACTTTGAAAACGGGAGGACATATTCGAGCGATATCCTGATCGCCTCCGGCCATGATGGTCAGGGTAGCATTTTCGGCACCAAGCTGTCCTCCTGATACTGGGGCATCCAGACATTTACAGGGCCAAAATCATTGATTTATTCGCAAATTTTTTCGTTTCCAGGGGTGATATTGAACTCATGTCGGCAACTATCTTGCCGCGGCTCAAGCCCTCTGCCACACCTGCTTCGGCAAACAGGACCGCTTCAACATCGGGCAGTGTCGGGGACCATCAGAATAATCAGTTCTACCTGTTCTGCTACCTCTTTGGCCGAATTGCACAGATAGACTCGTTCCCTGAGACTGTCATGTACCTTATGGGATCCATCAACGTAGACATCATGACCATTGTCTACCAGGTGTCCCGCCATCGGCCCACCCATGATACCTGTTCCTAGAAATCCGATTTTCATTACCCAGCTCCCCGGCTGCGAGCCTAATAGCGCTTCAGCCAGCCGAGACCGGCTTCGGTATCGCCGGCAGGTATATATTCACAGCCAATCCACCCCTGGTAGCCAATATCGTCAATTGCTTTAAAGAGATTTACAAAATTGATCTCACCTGTTCCCGGTTCATGCCTGCCGGGATTATCTGCGAGCTGCATATGGCCAATCCTGTCAATCAGCCTGGTGATGGTATTGATCAGGTCTCCTTCCATTCGCTGCATGTGATAGATATCATACTGCAGGAGAATATTGTCATGACCAACCTCATCAAGCAGAGCCATGGTTGCACTGGAGGTGAAGAGATGGAAGCTGGGAATATCAACACAGTTTATCGGCTCCACCAGCAGGGTTATATCTTCTTTGGCAAGTGCCTCCGCTGCAAAACGGAGATTATTTATCAAAACCTCCTTCACCGTATCAGCAGGCACATTATCGGGAGTTAGACCGGCCAGACAATTCAGTCTCGGGCATCCCAGGGCCTTTGCATACTCGATTGCCCGTCCAACCCCGTCCTGAAACTCCCCCTCGCGACCCGGCAGGCAGGCAATACCTCGCTCACCACCAGCCCAGTCGCCGGCCGGGAAATTGTGTAAAACCTGCTCCAGATTATTCTCCTGAAGCTTCTCTGCAAGTTCTGCAGCCGGCCAGTCATACGGAAACAGATACTCAACACCGGAAAAACCGGCTTTGGCCGCTCGATCAAAACGATCATAGAAATCAAATTCAGTAAACAGCATGGTCAAGTTGGCATTAAATTTTGGCATATCGTTTTCCTTTCCGGTAATTGCAATCACAGATTAAAATGAATTGCATGATGAATCTTATTGTTTGACATTCAGAAAACCATCAGATAAGCATAACATCAGATGATATGATTTTTACTATTGCTTTTTTCGGTTTGTGTCAATAAAAAAACTCGCGTGCGGTAAAGCCGCGCTGCTTCTCGTGTTCCATAAACCGAGGAAAAAGAATGACCAAAATCACCCATCGGTAATCAGGACGACCAGCGCTTATTCTTTTTAGGTGAGGATATAATGCACATTGAAGGGTTCCAGGTAGAACGGAAACGATTGGCAGATCAGGTAGCTGATACGTTGATCAAGATGATTGGAAACGGCACATTCAATCCGGGTGACCGGCTGCCGTCAGAACCGGAATTAATGAAACAGTTCAATGTGGGCAGAAGTTCTATCAGAGAAGCGATCGGCGCACTTTCCCTTGTCGGCCTCTTAACGGTTCGTCCGGGACAGGGAACCCATGTAGCCAATTTCTCCCCGGACAGTCGCCTGAAATCCTTTGGGCTTCTTGGTATCGGCCGGGAAAAAGTCCGCGAGCTTGTTGAGGCGAGGATAGAGCTTGAAACCGTTATTATACGGCTCGCCGCCACACGCGCAACAGCAGATGACCTGGCTGAAATCAGGAAAAAACATCTGGTTCTTAAAAAGTCGCTTAAAAAAAAGGAAGAACTGATAGAATCTGATCTTGATTTTCATATGGCGGTCGCAAAAGCGTGCCACAATAGTGTATTAATAAAATTTCTCTCGGAAATGAGGCAGCCGACCCGCCACTGGATGGAACAGAAAGCCAAATTTGACTGGGGATACGACAAGGTGTTCGAACAGCATGAAACAATATTTAAGGCAATTGAGGCGGGCAATGGCGCACTGGCAGAAGATGCCCTCAAGGCTCACCTTCAATCAGCCGGCAGTAAACTTGTGGCCTCAATTCTCGAAAACAAAAATGAATAGTATCGTTTTTTTTGATAAAAGTAGAACTTCTGCAATTATTCAGTCTCCATGGGAACCCCGGAGGAATTTTTAAATGAACCATCAGCTGCTTTACGGGAAAAAGGAACTTACCGTAACACTTCCAGAATATATCAAGGCAACACCGATAATCAAATACCCGATGCCTGTTCTTGCGGACAGTTCAGAATCCATTTGTGAAGCATTATTAAATCCGATCCAGAGCCCACCCCTTCCAGAACTGGCTCGGGATAAAAAAACGGTATGCATCCTGATCTGTGATATCACCAGACCGGTACCAAACGGCCTGGTCCTGCCGCCTCTGGTCGAGATGCTGGTTGAGGCGGGGATAAAAAAGGAAGACATTCTGATTCTGGTGGCAACCGGGCTTCACCGACCGAATGAGGGTGAGGAACTCCGCGAGCTGATAGGTTCAGATGAAATTTATAACACCATTCGGATCGAGAATCATTTTGCCAGGGACAAGGCTGGCCATATTGATCTCGGCTTCACCTCAAGCAACATTCCGATCGGAATAGACAGACGTTTTTATGATGCTGATCTGAAAATTGCAACGGGCCTTGTTGAGCCCCACTTTATGGCGGGCTACTCCGGCGGCAGGAAAGTTGTCGCCCCGGGAGTTGCCTACCAGGATACCATTCTCAAGTTCCATACGGCCCATGTCCTTGAACATAAAAATTCGGACAATTGTATCCTTGAAGGAAACCCGCTGCACCAGGCTCAGCTTGAAATAATAAGGACCATCGGCGAGATCTATGCGGTCAATACAGTGATTGACGAAAAGCGACGACTTGGCAAGGTCACCTTCGGCGCCATAGAACCAAGCCATCTTGAAGCGGTTGCCTTCATGAAAAAATACGCCGAAATTGGCATTGACCGAAAATTCAGGACAATCGTCACCTCGGCCGGAGGCTACCCGCTCGACAAAACCTATTACCAGACGGTTAAGGGAATGGTCGGCCCGCTCGGTATCCTGGAAAAAGGCGGCACCCTGATTATTGCCAGTGAATGTTCAGAAGGAATGGGCAGCCCGGAATTTGTCTCTGCTCAAAAGCAGCTCTGTAAAAAGGGTATCGATGACTTCATGACAATGCTCTACGGCCGTGAGGCGGCTTTGATCGACGAATGGCAGACTGAAATGCTTCTCAAACCGCTCAGGCATGGATCTGTAAAGCTCTATACCACCAATTTATCTGAGTCTGAAAGAAAACAGACCTGCGTGCAGCATATCGATTCCATCGAAGAGGCAATATTGACAAGCGTTAAAGAGCAGGACAGCAGCGATATTGCCATCATACCCGAAGGTCCGTACGTCATTCCGCTGCCAAAATAATCTGCAGGAGGAGGCCGCCAGCGGACTTACACCGAACTGGCGGCCACTCTTTGCATGGAAGCGATACCCTTTAAGCGGTCAGCCGGACAATCTCTTCAACTGCAATAGGCAGCGCCTTTTTCACCTCCAGGCTCAATCCTGCTCCAACCCTGTTGAAGCATACACCCTCAACACCAACCAGGTAAATCACCGCCGGCGCCTTCTCCGGGTAGAGACGCTGACAGACCTGAAGGGCCTCCCTGACCCCGATACCGTGGCCGCTGACCGGACGCATTTCATTGGCCGGGATCTGATCCCAGCCGAGCACATGAACCGTCCCCGGACTGGCTCCAAGCTGTACGGCATCGACAACGATCAGCAGCTCTTCCCCTGCCAACTCATCAATCACAGCCAGGCCGCCAACGCCCAGCAGGCGGAGACGCACATCCTTATTCAGCCCGGCTTCGGTTAAAAGGTGGTAAAGTGCGTGCCCGACCGCATCGTCGGCAACCAGATCATTACCGATACAGACAATCAGCCCCCTGCCCACTTATCCCCTCAATCCGCTGAACATTAACTTGAAGCTGCACTTCTCTCCTGCTTCAATGGTCTTCGGTCGAGCCGGGCTTCCTGTTAGTTCTGCCATAATTCCAGCTATATAATAGTGAAACATCTGGCAGACAGGCCCATTGATTTCCAGCTTTCTCTCCTGGCAGACAGCATAAATGGGACAGTGATCAATATCGATTGTCGCTTCTTTTCCATCTAATTTCCCGGCGATGTCAAAACCCTCTGAAAAAACCCTGATCATCTCTTCAAGAGCAACCGTTCCATTCCGTTCTTCAAGGTAGATCGGCATATTTTGTGCCATCTTCCTGCCCGAGGCAACCGCCAGTGCCGGGGTTGACTTACCAACAAAGGTTTCGATGGTATCGACAAACATATCCAGCAGAAACGATACCTCAATAAACGCCTTGTCATGATCTTCCATGGTTTGTTTCAGTTCGATACAGTCAATCATAAGAATTTCTCCATTCGGCGACTGAAATAGAGGTTTCGATAAAAGTTTTTCACCACGTGATGCCCTTTATGGCTGATTGCCCCGGATGGACAGATAAATGCACAACTCAGGCAGCCGATGCAGTCATCGGCTGATTTAACCACCGCTTTCTGAGTTGTATCATCAAAGACAATTGCGTCGGTAGGACAGATATCTGCACAGAACCGGCAGCCACGGCACCCCTTCTCCCGGATTTCCATTTCAAGCATCCTAGTTCCTCCTTATTCTGCGAATTGTCTCCCCACCCCTTGCCACTTCCACCTCAAACTCCATTTTGCCAATAGCGTGAGTCGAGCAGGCAAGACAAGGATCATAGCAGCGAACGACAAATTCCAGGCCATTGAGCATCTTCTCATCGTCGCCGCCGTCCAGGAGATTGATCGCACCTTCCTTTAAAGATTTGTTGATCGCAGCCGTATTCTGCTGGGTTGCAATAATCATGTTGGCACCACGAACAATGCCGCCCTCGTCAATCTGGTAGTCATGAACCAGGACCCCACGCGGAGCCTCAACATGTCCGACACCGCGGCCCCCCCCAAAGCGGGCGGCAACCCTTGATTCACCGCGAAGTTCTGGGTTGTTCATGATCTCATCTGCCTTTTCACAGGCATAGACAAGTTCCACCAGTTTACAGTACATCTGCAGCACAGCGTTATGACAGGGCCGGCCAAAGCGACTGCGAAACTCTTCAAATTCTTTCTGGGCACGTTCTGTTTCCATACCATCGGCAACATTCATCCGGGCCATTGTACCGACCCGATACATGTGCTCACTGTTATCCACATCGAGATACACTTCCTTGGCATAAGAACGTGATACGGTACGCTCCACCAGATAATCAGCATAGGCCGCGGTGGCAAACTCAGCCCTGATCTCCCCACGCTCATCCATTGCCCGGAAATTGCCGTCATAGACATTAAGTTTGCCGTTTTTCACGGTTCCGAGATACCAGCTCGGGACATTGAGTTTGTCTAGCAGGACCGGGTTCTCGTCGAGCAGTCTCAAAAGCAGCTCCTTGGTGACCGGAACCAGTTCAGCGGCAAGATCAACTGCCTCGCCGGTGAGTTCCTGAAGCCTGGAATACTGTGCATCACTTAATTGTGCGGCAATACCCCCGGCAATTGCAGTAACGGGATGGATGCCGCGGCCCCCGACCACCTCGTTAATCTTCTGTCCCAGCGAGCGCATTCTCAGGCCTTTCTTGGTGAGGTCGGGATTCTTCTCCACCATCCCGACCACATTCTGGGTTGCGGTGTCGCCATTGAGACCAAAGACCAGGTCCGGCCCGGCGAGGATATAGAGTGATAAGGCATGCGAGTGAATGTAGTGCCCCATATACATCAGTTCACGCATCAACTTACCGGCAGGAGGCGGCTCAACGCCAGCTGCATTGTCGAGCGCTTTGGCGGCGGCAAGATGGTGGGCTGTTGGACAGACCCCGCAAATTCGAGCGGTAATCTGGGGCAGCGTATGGGCTTCCATACCAACCAGGATACGCTCAAAACCGCGAAGTTCGTTGACAATAAAATAGGCCTCTTCCACAGTGCCGCTGTCATCACATTCAAGCAGAATACGGGCATGTCCCTCTATTCTGGTAACGGGATCTATATTGATTGTTTTAGCCATCTCAGCCTGCCTCCACATCTGCAATCCATTTTTTAATCAAAAATGTCGGTTTGTTGCCAATCATCTTCGTTGCCATCGCATAGGCGTATTGAGTTTTTGCGGTTTTTTCCATATGCGTCTTGATTGTCTCCGACTCGATTACGGTGAGCCTCGACATTCTGTCACTCACCTCCGAACGTATATCAAGATAAGGTTCGGCGAGAATTTGCATTGTCGGCCCGGCACAGCCGGTGCAGGCGATCCCGTGATTTGGACAGGGAGACATACAGCGATCGAGCGTTGCAGACCCCAGGCAGATATAGCCCTGACTGAGGAAACAGAGGTTCTCATCAGGTACGCCGTCCAGGCTGTTCTTTATCTCTGTAGCGTCGCCCCTGATCATTTGTCTGGTGCAGCGGCCGCACACTGAATCCTGGGTAACTCGCGGCAGTCGATTTTCAATTAATGATATCAGGCTCTCAAAGATAAAATGAGCATGGGGAGGACAGCCCGGTAAATAGAGATCCACATCGATGACCTCATCTACCGGTGTCACCATTTTTGCAAGTTCACTGACCTCTGTGTCTGGAATGGTATCGGTGCGTGTGGTCGGACTTTTCCGATACACATGATCCAGGATCTCCTCACGGGTATGGGCAAGGCCGGCTCCATGTAAGCCCCCATAAACTGCACACGTACCAAAGGCGATTATTGTTTTACATTTTCTCCGCATTTCCTCCGCGGCATGCCGATCATGTTCGGTGCGGATTGAACCGGTAAGAATTCCTAAGTCTGCCTCCGGGTAATCCTTTATATCGGTCATTACCGGACAATGAAGGATCTCAACTGATTCAAGAACATTGAGTATTTTTTCATGCAGATCAACCAGCGCCACATGGCAGCCGCCGCAATCACAGAGCCAGTCAGTATTCAACCGTATTTTTCCACTGCTCATTAGTGAATCCTCTTTGTCATTTTTTATCATGCTGCCACGGTTAATAGTTTAAGGCAGGCATTTTCCCCGGCATGCTTGATTTCCAGTTTTGCCGTCTTCCCCATAATGTTTTCAAGGGCCCCTGCAAAAAATCCATACATCATGTTGCAGAGTGACCCCTGCTGAGGATGCCCGAACCTGAAGAGTGACTGGCGAATCATGCAATCCCTGAAGACCAGGAGCATCTGCCGCTCACCATTCTCATTTACGCTAATCAGATCCTCCTGACTGGCAGACTTAAACGGCTCAAAACCCCAGAGACAGTGGTTGTTTTCGAGGACCCGGCCAACTTCAGCGATGGCGGCAAGCAGATCATCCGTCTTGTTGGCATCCTGCGAAAATTTACGTCCAAGATTACGGCCAGCCGACATGGTCATACTGTTTGCCCCCCTTCCCAGGATCGGCTCAATCCCTGCAGAGAGTGCGGCCATAAAATTCATGGTTTCCTGGAGTGTCCGTCTTTTTTTACGGATCTCATGGATGTTTTCCACCGTGCTATCCTCCGATATCATATTTCCCCACCCGACACACTGCTGATCGTCTTAGAAATATTTTACATTATTTCATATTATTAACAGTCACATACGGGAGATTACGGGTAACGCCCAAGCCTATCTTGGCGCAATTATGTCAGTCGATTACAATATCGTATCACAAAAGCCCTTTACTCCCAAGAAACATATGGAAAAGTATGAGCGCGACTGACTATTCTGTGAAAAAATCTGGGAATTCAGCAACAACTTCGCTGATATTAATGGCAAAACCGATCCCCTCAAATTTCTCTGTGATCAGTTTCATACTGTTTACCCCAATAACCCGTCCATCCTCTGTCACAAGCGGTCCTCCGGAGTTACCCGGATAGATTTCAGAGTTAGTCTGGATATATTCTCCTCGAAAACTTGAGATGACCCCTGAGGTCACTGAGTTTTTAAGTTGAAGTGGTGATCCGATAGCAAATACCGGCTGTCCAAGGGTGATCGAGTCGCTGTCAGCCACTTCCAGATACGGTGTCTGATAGCCGTTAAGTTTTAAAAGTGCCAGGTCATGATCATCGCTTACCCGATAGAGGATAGCTGATTTGTCCTCTCCGTCCGCGAGCGTGATGGTGAACCTGGACTGGTAGGAGAGCTCTTTCTTTTTCTGCTGGAAGGATTTTATTTCATTATCTATTTCACGTTTTTTGGCCAGGTACTCATTCTTCCTGCCGTTGTAATCACGGAGCCATTTCTCCAGGTATCGTGATTTCTCTTTCAACGAGTTTTCAACCGCTAAACGGCGATCATTGGCTATCCGGTCACCCTGCGCTTTGACCGTTCTTTTAAACGATGCCCAGTTCTGTTGTAAGTTTCTGCCATACTGATCGATATGTGATTTTTCACGTTTTAAATTCATCTCCCATTCATCAAGACGCTCTGAAGCCTTGGTCATTAACTGCTCAGCTTTCTGATTATTGACGTCACTGCCCCTGATCACATGTCGATTCGTCACAATTAAGCCATCACCGTTAATAAAGAAACCCGAACCCGAGCCGGCTGAAGTTAGAATGGAGATAACCGCAAGATTAGCATGTTCGATCGGTCCGTTCGGTGTCATCTTTGACTCGAGGATGGTCTTCAGATTACGATCGCTATCGGTACCGGCAGTCTTATTGGCAGGGGAAACTGCTTTTGAACTCTCTTCAGTATAGATGACTTTTTCTACCTCAGAGAGAGGCAGGGAAACATCACCGCCGAATTGACGATAGGTGAGCTGGGCCTGCTCACGGCGCACTTGATCCGTCTTGATAACGGAACCATTCTTCAGATGCACTTCATGAGCAGCAAGAACAGATGGCACCATCAGGAGCACACATAAAAGCGGGCAGAGTACTCTGCTACAGACCATGCTTTTTACTCCATGCAGGACCGGGCAGAACCGGAGCCTTACACGGTTGCAAGACTCCAGTGGTCACCGGGATAATACCAGAGAGAAGATACTTTCTTCTACAATAACACTTTGATCAGGAGAAAGCCACCGACAAGCAAAACCATGAAAATGACGGAAATAATATTGAAATACTTGTCAATGTAGCGCTGTACCGGTTTCCCGAATTTCCAGATAAACGCGGCAACGAGAAAAAAACGAGCGGATCTCGAAAGAAGGGAGACGACAACGAACGTCGGGAAATTAAGCTGAAATGCTCCAGCGGTAATAGTGAACAATTTATAAGGCAGCGGTGTAAAGCCGGCAGCGCCGACAGCCCAGATATCATAGGCCCTGTAGAGTTCCTGCACGCGAAGATATTTATCATCCAGGCCGTACCAGGCGATAATCTGCTGTCCGACAGAGTCCATGAACCAGAAACCAAGACCGTAGCCGAGTGCCCCGCCGGCGACAGAACCCACTGCGCATACTGCAGCATACTTGAATGCCCTGGTCGGCGCAGCGATACACATGGCGATTAAAAAGACATCCGGTGGAATGGGGAAGAAAGATGATTCTACAAAGGCGATAATGAAAAGAACCCAGATTCCGTATGGCCCGGCAATCCAGGCCATGCAGCGATCATAGATTCGTTTTAATGGACCGCGCGCCTGGTGAGAACTAGCGCTACCAGCCATATTCACCAACCAGGTCAACAAATCTGACCTTTTCACGATGGCTAATTTTAATTTCACCATCAATTTTTTCGACCAGCTGAAGGTCCTGAAGATGCTGGTCACCGACCGGTATAATCAACTTTCCACCTTCTGCCAGCTGTTCAATCAACGGTTTGGGTACTCCAGGGCCGCCTGCTGTTACTATAATTCCGTCAAAGGGCCCATATTCGGGCCACCCCATGGTACCGTCATCCATTTTTGAAATGATATTGAAATAGTTGAGCTGATCGAAAACTCTTCGGGCACCGGCCAGCAGGACATTGATGCGCTCGATCGTATAGACCTTTGCACAGAGTCTGGATAATATTGCCGCCTGATAACCTGAACCGGTTCCTATCTCAAGGACCGTTTCATGCCCTTTCAGGTCCAGAGCCTCCGTCATGCAGGCGACAATATACGGCTGGCTGATAGTCTGGCCGGAGGCTATGGGCAGGGGGAAATCTCCATAGGCGCGGGACCGCAAGGCATCATCAACGAAATAATGACGCGGTACTTCCCGCATGGCCGCAAGAACCCTGTCGTCCTTGACACCTCGGGGAACAAGCTGTTCGATGACCATGCGTTCCCTGATCGTGGTATAACGAGGCATTACTCTCGCTTCTCTTGCCAGGAATAATCGTCTGCCCAGTCAAACTCATCTGAGTCATGTGAACTAAACGTGCAGTCGACAACAGTATCACCCTCAAATGTCACCACTATCCTGCTGTAGCCCCTGGCGTTAAAGAAACCACCGAGATATGGGGTCTTCTGCATTGTAGACTGCCGTTCTTCATAGTAGATCCAGCGCTCTGTCGTCGCAGACGTCATTTGTTGAGCGTCAGGATCACCAAGATAGGTCAGGACTTCTTCCCTCGTTGTTGTACCCGGCTTGATCAGGCTGGCATCTGATGCCAGATGCCTGACAGGCCTGTCAGCACAGGAGGCAAGCACCAGCAATGCGGCAAGAAAGATTACTAATTTAGTTATTGATGACATTATATTCTCCGGAATAACTCGGCCCATTCAGAAAAAAACCTGTTCATAGCATAATCCCATGACGATTGCGCCTTGTCATCGATACGGCTGTAACCATAATGACAGCAATTTCATGTAACCGCACTGATGACATCGAGATTACAAGAGCTATAGCCTGTAGAGGATGATTTTTCAACTCTATTGTCATCACCCTCTCTAAATATGAGCCAGTCTGCTGTTCCGGACTCCTTTAGGGTTCTGGTGTTAAGTGCAGAGTCATGAGGTATCAGCTCGTCACCTTGCCGAGAATTCGATAATTGCGCTCAACCATTTCAAGAGGATCGACATTCAATCCGGCCTGGATCATGGCATTATCATAAATCTGTAGAGCAACCTCGGTGGCAAATGACTCATCAGAGACCATCAGACCAGCCAGCTTGCCTATCAGCTCACTGGAGCTGTTGATCTCAAGGTTCTTCTTGCTGACCTCGCCCATTGCGCCTTTCTCGAACCTGCTGGCGGCCATCACCCGTTCCATTGAGGAGGTCATGTAGCCATCAGGATTTACAATCATCGCTGGAGCATCGACCAGGCGTTTCGAGACACTGACGTCAGCCACTTTATGCTCAAGTATTTTCTTCATCCAGGAGATCAGGTTTTCGACCGTTTTTTCATCAAGTTTCTCACTCTTGACTTCTGGGTCCTGATCGGCAGACGATTGTTCCTCTGTCAGAGAGAGGTCGGCCCGGTCAGCAGAAACCAGTTTTTTGCCGTCAAATTCTCCCAGGTGACTGAGGACAAAATCGTCAATGGGCTCCATGGTATAGAGAATCTCCACATCCTTTTTCCTGAACATTTCAGTATATGGACCGGCTTCAATTGCCGCTCTGTTCGGACCATTTATGTAATAGATCTCATCCTGGTCAGGGCTCATTCGCAGAACATAGTCGGCCAGGCCAATCGGGGTGCCGTTTTCTGACTTTGACGATTCAAAGCGTACCAGTTTTCCGAGCTCCTTCTGGAATTCATAGTCGCTTGTCAAGCCTTCCTTAAGGTAGATGCCGAACGTTTTCCAGAAGCCAAGGTAGGCGTCTTCATCCTTTTTCGCTTCTTCATCAAGAAATTTCAGGAAGCGCTTGGTTATCACCTTTCGAAGTTTTGCCACAAGCGCATTGTCCTGCAGGGCCTGACGTGAGATATTGAGGGGTAGATCCTCACTGTCCACAACACCTTTCAAAAACCGCAGCCATTCGGGCAGGATATTTTCAGAGTGCTGGTCGATGAGGATACGCTGACAATAGAGATTTACTCCGGGCAGGACTCTGCCAAACCCCATAAGTTCAAAATTTTCCTGGGGAACAAAAAGAAGTGCATTTATGGCAAGCGGAGCATCTGCCGAGAAGTGCAGGCGAAACATCGGATCGTCCGTTGCGTTGCCGATAAACTTATAAAACTCGGTGTATTCTTCATCCGTTATTTCCGACCGACTGCGGGTCCAAAGGGCCTGCACCGTGTTAACGACCTCACCGTCAAGCTTTATGGGAAAGGGCACAAACGCCGAATACTGCTTAATGATCGCTTCAACTTTCCATTTCTGTGCATAATCATGGGCGTCTTCTTTTAGCTCAATAATGATTTTTGTCCCCCGGTGCAGTCCCGGGCATTCAGATATCGTATAAGACCCAGTACCGTCGGAGAGCCATTCGTTTCCTTCGCTGCCATCCCAGGACCTGCTCTGTACACGCACCGTTGCGCCTGCCATAAAGGCGGAGTAAAAACCAACTCCGAACTGACCGATCAGGCTCACATCTTTACGGGCCGCCTCTGCAAGTTCGGCCAGAAAGGTAGTGGATCCGGAATGTGCTATAGTCCCAAGGTTTGAGCTCAGTTCATCGCGCCTCATACCAATGCCGGTATCGGTAATGGTCAGTTGTTTTTTATCCTCGTTCAGATCGATTGCTATCTCAAGGGGCACATGCTCATCAAAGAGATTCTCCGCGGTCAGACTCTCATGACGGTATTTTTCCAGAGCATCTGCACTGTTTGATATCAACTCCCTGATAAAAACATCGCGCTCGGTGTAGAGAGAATTAATAACGATATCAAGAAGTTTTTTTGTTTCTGCCTGAAATTCAAATGTTGTTTTAGTTTCTGTCATTCTTTTTTCCTCGCTCGTTTCTGAATAATGAACCTGATCAGCGACCAGAAGATCGCTCTCTTGAATTTTTCTATAAAGTCGGCGAAAATTTTAACCACAGAAGTATTGGTGTCAAGAAGCGACACGGTTCTTGTTGTCTTTCCAGAACGATTCAGAAAGAAAATTCACTCACCGCTGCAAAAGCAAATCCTCATAACGTGCTTACCTTTAATTGAGATTTCTGCAAAATTTGTATTATCATCAAAGAGACGCTCCACAAAATTGAACAATTGAACAACATCCATTAGCCAGCGCTACTCCAGCAGTGACGTGCGTCTATTTGAGAAAAAGGAATCACGAGAGAAGGTGGGTTCATGAAAATTGGATACAGCAGAGTATCAACGGTCAGTCAACGTGCAAAGATTCAGCATGACGCACTTGCATCCTATGGGTGCCAGAGATTTTATGCCGACATAAGTGTCGAGAAAAACGAAGAGCAGCCCGAACTTGATCGTTTATTGGGACATATAAAACCGAGTGACATTCTCGTTGTGTGGCGGCTTGATAGATTGAGTTCCAGTATCAGGCGACTATTCAAAACGATAGAGAGTCTTCAGATGAAAAATGTAACCCTCGTTTCTCTTGAAGAAGGTTTTGACACGTCCCAGCCCAGTGGCTGGGCACCCCTGAAGCAGTCACTCAAATGGTCATTGAATGAAGAACTGCCAGCAGGGACCGCCAAGATTTATATATGGCTTGATGGTGGCTATGGTAATGTGAAGGTCGAGAACTGCAGGACGGGCATTGAGGAGCTCGACGAGCTGGCAGGCGAAGCGGTCAAGATAACCGGATGCAGCACAGATGAAGGTTACCCCGGCTTTGACGTTGCAAGTTATCTTGTCGATACCTTCGGTGGGTCAATTGAGCGGGTAGAATACAATACACTGTAATTCCCTGAAAAGAGTGCATATCCCAGAAATCACATTGAAAAAACTAGAGCAGTTGGGTATCAAGACCTATGTTCTTGACACCAATAAAGCAATTGCGAGGTATAATGAACTTGTCGAAAATGGTGAGCCGGCAGGCGGATTGTTTCACACAACATGCTGATACTCCCTCCTCTGTATCTGATGCATTGGCTGCAAGCGTTCTGTATTGGGGCTAGGAGCGTGTCGGTTTGCAATCTTGCAGCAAAACCCATTATACTGCTGGTATTGCCAGCGGTTTTGCAGAGAATGATCGCGTCAAAAAGACTCAAAATCTTGGCGCCGGCGCTTATGTTAAAAAACCATATAGCCTTGAGAAAATCGGCTTGGCTGTCAGGGAAGAGCTCGACCGGGCAGAGCTTTAGGCGTAAAAGCAGGAACAGGGGTTAAGCCTGAAAGAGCTTACACGCTAGAAATCCAGACTCGATCTGAGCCGTTTGAATTCAGGTTTCATGTGGAATTGACAGCCAACACATGGGGTGCTGATTCGATAATGGTCCGAAGATATCTCTTCCGTATACACAGGGAAAGCATCAAGCTGGTATTATTGCATTACCGTGATAATTGCCGATCGTTATCTTTTTATGGTGCAACTGCTGTATATCAGGAGGAAATCCATTCGACGATGATTGCCAGTTCAGATTTCATTTTGCTAGGCAAATAATCCACTTCATTTTCCTATCTTTTCTGACTATCATTATAGCAGATGAAAGAGAATGGCATGGCTCCAACAGGCTACCGGTATTAAAAATGCCCGCTTTAAATTCGCCAATTGAGTTCTCAGAACAGCAACTGGCATCTTTTTCTACAGGCGGTTATGGGCAGGCCACAATTTACCGACAATTGGAGGAGCCTATTGAAAAAATCAAATTACCGCTTATTTTGGTCAGTCACACACCGCCATTCAGAACAAGGACCGGTCGACTGTGCAGCGGAAAACCAGTTGGCTCGACAGCGATATGCCGGTTTAATGAGGAGCAGCAGACTGATCTGTGCATAGTCGGCCATATACATGAGGCATAAGGCGTCGACCGGATAGAAAAAGCAACCATCTATAATCCCGGCCATGTTCCGAGATGGCTGCTGGCTTGAGATTCATCTTAACAAATCGAAAATATAGACAATACTGTATGAGCATTCATAGAAATACCATCATCGTTGGGGGCGGGTTGTCAGGACTCATAATTGCCCACAAACTGAAGTTGAACAGCCCCCAAAATAGTTTTGTCATCCTGGAGAAATCCTCGGCTACCGGTGGTGTCATTCGCTCATTTCAGCAAGACGGCTACCTCGCTGAGGTTGGTCCTCACGGTTTTCTTGACAATTGTCAGGAAAGCAGGGAACTGCTGGCAGAAACAGGACTTGACCGGGAGAGCGTCAAGGCGCCGCTGTCAACCTTCGTCCGCTATGTCTGCATGAACGGCCGACTGATGATGATCCCCCAGTCTCCGATGAAAATTATCAAGGCACCACTGATCCCCTGGAAAGACAAGCTCAGAGTCCTCGGTGATATATTCAGAGAGCCGCTTGAGGGAGAACCAACCGTGGCAAAATGGGCTGATTACCGCTTTGGCAAGGCCCTCCTGCCCTATATTGATGCAGTCTTTACCGGAACCTATGCCGGTGATTACAATGAACTCAAAATTGATGCCGTGATGCCTGGGGTCAGGGCGCTTGAAAAAGAATACGGCTCAGTGATCAGGGGAGTAATTGCCAGGGCACGGGCCGCAAAGAAAAAGAACAGATCCGGGAAAAAACTGGCGATGCCGGCAATGACCAGCTTTCCTGAAGGAATGCAGCGACTCCCCCAGAAGCTCTCCGAATTACTGGTACCCGGTGAGGATTTATTTCTCAACTGTCCTGCCGCCCGCCTGCGCAAAACACAGCGGGGCTGGTCTGTTGACGCACCTGATACCACCTTTCACGGAGAAAACCTGGTAGTTGCCCTGCCGGTCAACCAGGCCCTTGATCTGCTTTCAGGAATCGATTCTTCACTACCACTGAGGCAGGTTCCAGAAGCATGGATTGCCACCGTGGTGTTCGGCTTTGAAGGTGCAACGCTGCCGCCAGGGTTCGGATTTCTTATTCCTGAAATGGAAAAACGATTTACCCTTGGAACCCTTTTCTCCTCAAATATGTTTCCCAACAGAGCACCTGCCGGCAATATCGTCTTTGAGACCCTCATTGGTGGGAGAAGGCACCCGGAGCGTTTGCAGCTTGATGACCGGGAGCTGATCAAACGCAGTCTTGCAGACGTAATGGGGCTGCTTGAACTTCCCGCAGCCCCTGCCTTCACCAGCGTACTAAGACCCCACGGCGGTATTCCCCAACTGGAAGCCGGCTATCCGGATCTTCTCAACTGGCGCAATAATCTTGTTCAACAGAGGGAAGGTTTGTTCATCTGCGGATTCGGCTGGGACGGGATCGGTATAAACGACATGGTCAAGACTGCCGCATTAACCGCCGACAGGATCAAGACAGGAAGTAACCAGGACGGCACCAAAACCGAATTCAAAAAGGTATATTTCTAGGCTCGGTCGGTCCCAGCGGCGACAGTGATAGTTCCAGCATGCTTGCTGCCACCGTTAACCGAAAACGACCCCCTCAGAGCTTGCTCACCTTATCACTCAAAAGATCGATCTGAGCCGAAACTGAATTGTCACGGCGATTCAGTCCTGCTATAACCTTGATCGAGTGCATGACCGTAGAATGGTCACGATTAAACACTCTGCCGATATCGGTAAGCGTCTCCTCCGTATGTTTTCGGCTCAGGTACATGGCCACCTGCCGCGGGAAAGAAAATTTCTTCTTGCGCGACTTGGACTGCATTTCCTGAATTGAAATCTTGAACTGGCTGCCGACCAGTTCGCTGATCAACAGGGCATTAAGACTCTTCGGGGTACCGACAATTGAACGCACCACATCTTCAATGAGCGTCTCGTCGACCTGCCCCCCTTGCAGAGCAGCTCGGGCTCTGATGGCCACAACAGCGGATTCGATCCTGCGAACGTCTCCCTTTATGTGTTGGGCAAGGTAGCGTGAATATTCATCGTTTAGATTCAGCTTATGCTGGGAGGCCTTGCCTCGCACAATTCGCAGGCGTGTGTCGAGATCAGGCTCCCGGATAGAGGTTACCAGCCCCGAGGTCATTCTGGATTTAAACTCGTCATTAATGCCAATCAACTCCCGAGGGGTGCTGTTTGCGGTCAGGACAACACGTTTACCAAGCTTAATGAGAGAGTCAAGAAGTTCGTTGAGTTCTTCCTGCGTTTTCTTTTTACCGGTCAGGCTTTGAATATCCTCTACGAGTAGAATATCACAATGGTCATGGTATTTTCGTTTAAAAATATCCATATCATTGGACTTGATATTCTGTACCATTTCTGAGGCAAATTGCTGTGCCGTTAAATAGTGAAGACGGGTCATCGGTGAGGTATCGAGAACCTGGTGGGCGATGGCATGAGCCAGGTGACTTTTCCCCAGTCCGGTAGAACTGTTTATATAGAGACACGGCCCGATGGCGTCATCTGACAATGAAATTGAGCGGCACGCTGATTCTGCCAGGATATTGCTTTCACCCACCATAAAATTATCAAAGGTATAGCGGGGGTGAAGCGACCTGACATGAGATCCCCCGGTCGGCAGGGCCGGTAAGCGCAGCTGTTTCGGCTTATTATTCCTGGCAGCAGATGCATGATGTTCATCACTTATCTTGACTCGTTGGATTGAAGCATCAATCTCGTTCACTTTTTCTGTGATGACCTCAAGGAAATTCTGGCTCACGTATGCCCCGAAGTAGCGATCAGGACAGCAGAGATAGAGACAGGATTCATTTTGACTCTGAACGGTTAACGGCTCTATCCACAATTCATAGACACTTTCGGTTAGTTTTTCCTGCAACCTTTCCTTTGCCTTTCTCCAGATCATCATCCACAAACTCTCAGAATAAATCGATTAAGAACAATTTCAGAAACTCTCAGCCAAAGACAACAGCAACCTACCTTCAGACCGAATCATCCAAAAACTATATGGGGCTGTACAACAAAAACAGAGGCAACCGGCGGATCATCTTCTCTCCAGAAAGAAAATCCAGGGGTACAAAGCATGAGTGGAGATAAACATCATTTTGGATATTTGGTCAAAGACGATTTTAAGAGATTTTTTTTTACCGGGGACCCGTTATCAACATTGGCCACCAGCACCCATGGCTGTTGGGCTCGCAGTGAACGGCGGGGCGATCCCCTTGTCAGAAGCGACTTTCAGCCCAGCACTGTTTTTCAACGTTATCCTGACATTTTAGTCTGGAAGCACCGAACTTATCAACAATTTAATCATAATATTTAACTCAATATTACTATTATTTTCTGCAAAAATATAAAAATAACTTTACTTATTACCATAAAAATGGCGTCATTGTATTAAATCCGGGCCATTCATTAATTTTGCTTTGTTAATTTTTTTCTAAAAAAAAATTATTACTTTGATAACAACCCAAAATCACTTAAACACGGGCAAATGTCCACACATGGACTTGCGATGCGCCATTTTTCTTCAATATTTTCGAGCACTCAGAAACAGTTGTTCCTGTCGTAAAGACATCATCAACGAGCCAGACAGACTTGCCATCTATCAATTTTTGGTTCGTTACCTGGAATGCATCCTTTAGATTTCGACGACGCTCAACACCGCTTAACCCGGTCTGAGAAGTTGTGTTTTTAGCTCGTACTAGAAGATTTATCGCTATTTTTTCCTGATAACCGGAAAAGGCCAAGCCTGCCAGAAGCTGAGATTGATTGAGCCCCCTCTGCCTCAGCCTCTTGGCATGGAGCGGCACGGGAATAATCAGTTCGCATTTTTCCTGCTCCCAGATTTTACTATTCTCCACAAGGATTGCCTCAATAACCCTGACAACAGAGCTGTCCGCCCGATATTTAAGACGGTGCAGGAGATCCGGCACCGGTGATTGATACTTGAGCAGTGAACGAGCCGTATCAAACCAGGGCACCACTTTCAAACAATCGCTGCAGTAATGATCATTATCTATTGGGGAGTGCTCAAACTGGCAGCCGCACCGGGTACAAAGAGGCGATTTTACATAAACCAATTGAGCAAAACAATCAGCGCAGATGCACGACTGGTTCAGCAGCGTCACCTGAGCATTGCAGATATGGCAGCAGGGCGGAAATATCAGCTCAAGAAAACTCTGAGTTATCCAGGCAATACTGCTTTTTATTTTGTAAGCGCCCTGATTGTCAACCATGCTACCGGCATTGTCTCTGTTTTATCTGGTCTGGCGATTGTTCAGGCAATTATAATACATGCAGCGCTGACTGGAACACAGTGCCGTCAGAGCGCTTCATTGCAAACGGTGACCCGCCTTCAGGATGATGGCTGAAAGGCAGGATTCAAATATTGCTGCGTCCCGCATCTGTGTGCTTTGCATTTTTAGCCAAACATGGCATAATGGACTGGGTTTTCGCCACTCAATTATTAATTATAAATATAGCTGTTTGATTTTAAAAGAAATATAAAATAAGACATTTTCCTTCGTGAGATCACTTATCCAAAGGTATCATCCATGACAAGTAACGGAAACAGACAATATCCAAAACCATCATACCAGCTTACAAAGTCGATCTGCCTGGTGATGATGATCAGCCTGACCGTAATCATTGGCCAACCTGTTTATGGTGCGGAACAAAATACCACATATCTGCCGCTCCATGTAATCGCCCCTCAGGAGGATAACTCTTTTCTTACTCAGGTGGACTCGGCGATGGAGTCCGTTCTTGCCAGAAATGAACTCGTCATGGTGGACCGCTCCTCTGCTGAGTTCATGGGTGCGCAAAAACAATGGCCACCAACGCTTGACGCGCTTGAGAAAATAGCCACTGTGACTGGTCACGACAACGTAGCCGCAGGAACGCTTACCATTATTGGCAGCCAGTTCAGTGTTGATTTCAAGGTGTTCGATCTTCTTGACCCGTCACGCCCAAAATATTTTTACCAGGAGTCATCTTCTATCGCCTCGCTGGATGTCGTTCTCTCTGATGTACTTGAGCAGGTAAACGAATATGTGCGAAGAGATCAGTACATCGCTGACATAGCCCCTGAAGGCAACAGAAGGATCGACTCCGGCGCAATATTGAGAAAGATAAAGACCAAGGCTGGAGATTTTTATGACCCTGATGTACTCCGGGAAGATCTCAAGGCCATTTTTAAAATGGGTTACTTTAACGATGTCCAGATTGATGTGGTCGATACAGACCAGGGTAAACAGGTCATTTTTAGAGTTATTGAGAAACCGGCAATCAGCTCTATTACCTTCTCAGGCCTTGATGAGCTGGAGAAGAAAGACCTTGTCGAGGTGATAACAGTAAAGGAGAATTCAATTCTCAATCCTGCGGGGGTCAGCGCAGCTGCTGAGGCAATCAAAACGCTGTACCGGTCGAAAGGGTATTATAACACTGAAGTTGACGCCAACATCAGCTACCCCACCCCGGAGACAGCTGCGGTACGTTTTGTTGTTGATGAGGGTGAAAAGATCTATATCAAGAAAATCAGTTTCGAAGGAAACACCACGTTCGACAGTGATGACCTGGAGGATGTTATTGAAACAAGAGAAAAAGGCTGGCTTTCCTGGTTAACCGACTCAGGGCTGCTGGACAAAGATCTTCTTAATCAGGATGCGTCCCGTGTCGTTGCCTTCTACAACAATAACGGATATCTTGAAACCCGGGTCGGCGAGCCTGTGGTGACACAGGAAGAGGAATGGCTCTATATTAAATTCATCATTGATGAGGGGCCTCGTTTCAAAGTTGGTACCGTTGAGATTGGCGGAGATCTCATCGCAGACAAGCAGATCATTCTGGATATGCTGTCCATACGAAATGAAGAATTTCTCAGCAGGCAGGTACTCAGAGAAGATATCCTCAAAATTACCGACTTCTATGCGGAGCAGGGATACGCCTTTGCCGATATTCGTCCGAACATGAACAAATCACAATCGGGCTCCAGGGTTGATATCGACCTGTCCATCGACAAAGGCGAACTGGTCTACATCAATCGAGTCGCCCTCAGAGGCAACAGCAGGACCCGGGATAATGTAATCCGTCGTGAACTTGAAATTTCAGAAGGCGGTGTCTTTGACGCAAAAGGATTGAGAACCAGCAGCCAGAAGCTGCAGCGTCTGGATTTCTTCGAGGAGGTGAACGTGACTCCGGAGCCGGCACTCGACCCATCAAAAATGAACATCCTGATCGATGTCAAAGAAAAGTCCACCGGGCAGTTCAGCGTCGGGGCAGGCTACTCGTCGGTCGACAATCTTATCCTGATGGGAGAGATATCTGAGAACAACCTTTTCGGTCTCGGTCACCGGCTGGCGCTCAGCGCTAATATTGGCGGCAGCAGCAGCAGATACAATCTCTCCTGGACCAATCCCCGGCTGAATGACTCAAATATATCCCTTGGGGCTGATCTGTTCAACTGGGAACGGGATTATGATGATTATACAAAAGACTCCAAGGGAGGTGCGCTGCGCTTCGGGCACCCGCTCTGGGAAAAATGGCGTATGTACGAAAGCTATAGCTACACTGACACACAACTGTCCAACGTATCGCCGAATGCTTCGTTTATAATCAAGGAATCGCAGGAGATACCGATCACCAGTGCGGTCAAGGCCTCATTTGTTCGCGACACCCGGGATAAGCTGTACGGCGCATCGCGCGGTTCAAGAAATTCGCTCAGTGTTAAATATGCCGGCGGTATCCTTGGCGGAGATTCACAGTTTACCAAGGCGGAAGGGTCTACCAGCTGGTATTTTCCCCTGCCGTTCAGCACTGTCTTTCATGTGCTCGGTGCCGCTGGACAGGTGTGGGAGAACGAAACAGACAAGCTCCCGGTATACGAGCGATTCTACCTCGGCGGCATGAGCAGTATCAGGGGGTATGAATATGGCAAGGTCAGCCCGATCGACCCGCAGACAGGCGACAGGATCGGCGGTGACCGCATGTGGTATACCAACGTCGAAATCGTTGTCCCGATGCTCAAAGAGCAGGGCGTTTTTGGTGTAGTCTTCTTTGATGCCGGTGATTCGCTCGCGGACGATCAGGACTGGACCTTCAACGAAATCGCCAAGGCGGTCGGCCTTGAAATACGCTGGCTGTCGCCGATGGGACCGTTGCGTGTCGTCTGGGGATACAATCTCGACCCGCTGTTTGACGAACCTCAATCCGTCTGGGATTTCAGTATTGGCGGACAATTTTAAGCCCCCTTTCAGTTGACGATATATGGTTTCTGCCGGCTTCATCAAACATGGAGCCGGCACTTTTTTTTATGAAGAACCGTTCTTTTGATCAAAAGAAAAGCAGCCGTCAGATATCTGGACTTCGAGGAGCGAGTCCAGCCTGGTATTGCTCGACACTTGCGGAAACTCAGTCATTGTGCTGCGTCTTGCCAAGTGAGCAGATGGTCCAGGACTTCGAGCAGGATCTGCAGCTATTTACCAGCCGCCCGGTTATTGGCTATCCTGGTTACGAGATTCCACCGTACACCCCGCTCTCACCCGACCAGCGCACCACTGCTACACGCCTGTCGGCGTTGTACCGATTGACCGACAGTCGGGAACCGTTCATCCTGGCTATTTCAATTGAAGCACTTCTGCGCCGGGTAATGGAGCGATCCGCCCTGTTAAAATACGCGGAACTTTTGATGGAAGGTGAAGAGTGCGACCTGCAGGGCCTGAAAACAAACCTCATCAATATGGGCTACGAACATGTCTCCCTGGTGAAGAATATCGGTGATTTTTCTGTCCGCGGCGGTATTGTCGATATTTTCCCACCAAACTTTATTCTGCCGGACTCCCTCCTCCATGACGGTCCAATCCGCCTTGACTTTTTTGGTGACACCGTCGAATCGATTCGTTCTTTTGACCCGTTTACCCAGCGCTCATCATCTCATCTTTCCGAGGCAATATTACTGCCGGTGAGCGACATCTATTTGCCCACCGACGACGTCTTCATACCTGAGAAAGGCTCGGGACAGGTTCCACCAGTATGGCGAGCGATTCAACTGGTCTGCTGAGATAACGGCAGAGTTAACGGAACGGGTTAAAAGTGGCCGGCGGTTTGCCGGTATCGAGTTTTTTCTGCCCCTGCTTTCTGTAAATGATGAGAACTGCAGTGCCACCATCTTCGATTACCTCCCGGAAGATACCCTGTTCGTTCTCCAGGATACCCAGGCCATCAACCAGCAGAGCCAGTTGAGCTGGGAGCGCATAAAAGCCAATTACCAGAGTGCTCTGCTGACAGGAAAACCTGCCGTTCCTGCAGAACAGCTCTTTGTCGAAGAACAAGAGTTAGCCGAGTCATTACTCTTTTTTAACCGTGTTGAGATAACAGATTTCGTTGATGAGCAAGCAGATCATCAGAATTTACCATCGAAAAACCACCAGCTGCTCAAGCAGGAAATCTCAATGCTCAGGAAAAAGGAAGGGCTGCTCTCACCGTTGGCAAGCCAGGTCTCTAAATGGCTTGCCAACGGTGACAACGTTATTATCTGTTGCAGATCTGAGCGGCGCCAGAAAACACTCGCCGAACTGCTCGGACGCTTCAAGATTCCTCTTGTCCTGCTGGACGCACCCATCAACCTCGATAAGCTTCCACCGTTCAGTGAGCAACGACCTCTTTTTCTCAGTGACGCTCCCTTAAGTTCAGGCTTCAGCCTGCCTCTTCATCGGCTGCACCTGCTCTCTGAAAATGAACTGTTTGGAGAAATGCGTCTTGGCGGGAGAAATAAAAGAGCACGACGATCGGAAGGAACGCCAGTCAATTTCACGGAGCTCACCAGCGGAGATGTTGTTGTCCATCGTGAACACGGCCTCGGTTTCTATCGTGGTCTGGAGACCATTGCACTGCAGGGGATTGCGAACGACTTTATGCTGATCGAATACCGGGACGGAGACAAGCTTTACCTGCCCGTTGACCGTCTTAATCTGGTCAGCCGTTACGAGGGACTGTCTGATAAACAGCCTAAGATTGACAAATTGGGCGCACAATCCTGGAAGACAACCAAAGAGAAAGTTTCCGAGGAGGTCTGGAAAGTAGCCCAGGACCTCCTGGACATTTATGCCCATCGGGAACTGCGGACCGGGCATTCATTTTCTCCCCCATCTGAACTTTATCTGGAACTTGAAGAGTCATTCCCCTACGATGAAACCCCTGGCCAGTATCGGGCAATCACAGAGACAATTGATGATCTGACCTCGAATCGACCGATGGATCGCCTGATTTGCGGCGATGTCGGTTATGGTAAAACAGAAGTGGCCATCAGGGCGGCATTCAAAGTTATTGAAGATGGTTTTCAAGTGGCACTCCTCGTCCCGACCACCGTCCTTGCCGAACAGCATGCCCAGACAATTAAAGAGCGCTTACAGGGCTTCCCGGTACGAGTCGAATCGATCAACCGTTTCAAAACACCGGCAGAACAGAAACGGCTGGTCTCCGATCTTGCAGACGGTTCGCTTGACATCATCATCGGCACCCATCGTCTGCTTTCAAAAGATATCTCGTTCAAACGGCTTGGACTGCTTATTGTTGATGAAGAGCACCGATTTGGCGTGACCCATAAAGAAAAGATAAAACGACTCAAGGCTGAAGTTGACATACTGACCCTGACTGCCACACCAATCCCCCGAACCCTGCAGATGTCTCTTCTGGGAATTCGTGATCTTTCTGTTATCTCAAGCCCGCCCGAGCACCGCAGACCGGTAAAAACCTTCGTCTCCCGATATGATGAACTGGTAATCAAGGAGGCAATCAGCCGTGAAATCGTCCGGGGCGGTCAGGTCTTTATCGTCCATAACCGGGTCAAATCAATTCATCGCATGGCGGCAGCCATCCAGGAGCTTTGCCCTGCTGCGCGAATCGCCGTTGCCCACGGGCAGATGGCCGGAAGAGAGCTGGAAAAAATAATGGTCTCCTTTGTTAATCATGATCTTGACGTCCTGGTCAGTACCACCATTATAGAATCGGGCCTCGATATCCCGGCAGCAAACACAATCATAATAAACCGGGCAGACCGACTTGGTCTTGCAGAGATTTATCAGCTCCGCGGCCGGGTTGGCCGTTCGTCCACCCAGTCATTTGCCTACCTGCTTGTCCCTTCAATTGATCACCTGTCAAAAGACTCCAGGGAACGACTGCGTGCCTTGATGGAATATAACGAACTTGGCGGCGGGTTTAAACTGGCGATGAGTGACCTGCAGATCAGGGGAGGGGGAAACCTGCTCGGGGTATCCCAGAGTGGTCATATCGCTGCAATTGGCTATGATCTCTACCTTGATCTCCTGCAGAAGACTGTCGCCGACCTGAAAAATCGATCAGCTGATCCTGGTCATATTCTCCAGGCTGAAGAGGTGGATCCCGAAATTAACCTCCGCATCTCTGCATATATCCCGGAATCATACATAGCTGACATCAGTCAGCGATATGTAATGTATCGGAGAATCGCATCCTTGAGCAAAAGCAATGAGTCATCATTCCAGGACCTGATCGATGAGCTTTCTGATCGCTACGGCACCCTGCCTGAGGAGCTTAATAATCTCTTCTCTGTTGTGGCAATAAAAAAAGAACTCATCCCGCTCAGGGTCAGCAAACTTGAACGCGGACCTGACAGCCTGGTGTTCTCGTTTCTCCCCGACACCCCTGTCGATCCAGCCCATCTTACGCACTACCTGCAAAAAGCCGGCAATGCACCCCGCCTGACCCCTGACGGCAGACTGGTGATAAAAACGGCCGCACAATCGATGCCGGATATCAATACAGCGGTCACCGCTGCGGTGAGTGACCTTAACCAACTCAGCCATGAAAGAGCCATACATTAACCCACAAATAAAACCGAATTTTCGCTGGAATGATCTCGACACAGTTCTGCTCGATATGGATGGAACCCTGCTCGACAAATATTTCGATGATTATTTCTGGGAACAGTACGTCCCCCGGCAATATGCTCAGCGCAAAAAACTCACCCTTGAATCGGCCCGAAATGAGCTGCTCGAACGATACCGTTCGGTGGAAAGCACACTGCAGTGGACCGACCTTGATTACTGGACTGAGCAGCTGGAGCTGGATATACCCGGGCTGAAGATGAAAATAGACCACATGATAACAGTTCATCCCTTTGTCGTTGAGTTTTTGGAATTTATCAGGGCCCAGGGAAAAAGACTCATTCTTGTTACCGCAGCTCACCGTAAAACACTGAAAATCAAGATTGATAAGACCGGAATTGAGCCATTTTTTGAGCGTATCATCTGCGCCGAGGAAGTCGGAACGGCAAAGGAAGATACCCGGTTCTGGAAACTGCTTGAGGAAATGCTCGGTTTTAACAGAAAGCGGACAATCCTGGCAGATGATACAACCAAAGTTCTTCATTCAGCCCGGCACCATGGTATCAAAGAGCTGGTTCACATCGCCAAACCAAGTTCCCAAAAACCGCTGGAATACTCTTCACACTTTCCGTCCATCGCGCGCTTTAATGAACTTATTTTTTGATGGAGCTTATCTCTTCTGCTTCAGGTAGAGAGACACATCCTTCGTGGAGCCAAGCAGAAGTCCTATCCACCGGGTCGACTCACTGCCGGACAAAGCAATTTTCACCGTCATCGTCAATGGCACCGAGAGCAGCATCCCCACCGGTCCAAGGACCCATCCCCAGAAGGTCAGGGAAAGAAAAACAACCAGTGTCGATAGTCCCACACTCCGCCCCATGATCCGTGGCTCTATGATTGAGCCAATGATTATATTGATCAGCAGATAGCCGATCGCGGTAATCAGCGCATTTAATGGACCCAGCTGAATGAGCGCAAGGAGAACTGCCGGGACAGCAGCAATAATAGAACCAATATTGGGCACAAAGTTCAGCATGAAGGCAAAAACAGCCCATAAAATGGCAAAATCAACATTCTGAAAAAAAAGAAAAAGGTATACTACCAGAGCGGTTGCAAGACTGGTCAGGGTCTTCATGGCGAGATAGCGGTTCACTCCGTTGGTTATCTCAACATATTCGTTCAGAGAATTTTCTGAATTACCCCGAATTGCTCTGATCTTGTCAGGTATTGCAGCTGCTTCCAGAAGCAGGAAAACAAAGGTAAGCAGGATAAGAAAGGCATTGGTAAGCATTCCCCCGAGACCATTGAGTGTGCCTCCGATGAGTTTCATGATCTTTCCTGGATTCAAAATTTCCACCACAAGTGCGCTGTCAATGGAAAGACCATATCCTGCCAACCAGGTCAGCATGGACCGTAGGATTAAATTGAGGCGATCCTGATAATAAGGAACGTTTCTGGAAAACTCACTGAGCGCCGCAGATACGAGCATTGCCAGCATCAGCCAGAGACCGACAACCACAGCAAGGATCATCAACAGGCCAAGCAGCTCCGGGATCCCTCTTTTCTGCAGCCAGAAAAGTAAAGGCGCGCAGATGATTGCCAGGAATACCGCCAGTAGAAACGGGACAATCAGAGAACTGGCAGCCTTCATACCGGCGACAATGATCACCAGCGATGCCAGCTTAACGAGACTGCTTTTCCCTTCCGTTGTTAGCGGATTCATTCGATATTCCTGGTCAGATTTTACGTCAGCGGCTCGAAAAAGCTTTGCCTTCACAATCGTTATACTGTAATAAGGAGGAAATTTATTCATCTTTCTCTCACTTATCAATAAAGCCTATGTTCAAATCAACGTTATTTCGCCATGCAGTTTGGACAGGTCTTCTCTGTTTTCTGCCGCTATCCTGCTCCAAAGATACACCTCGAACCGTATCTCTGAGCCAGACGTTTCCGGCTACCTCTCAGGTGAATATCACCTTTAATGAACAGGAGATTCCCGGACAATGCCGTGTTTTCTCCCACCTGCTGGTTTCTATTCCACCGACCATGAGCGAATCGGCGATAAAAAACAGGGTTGAGCAGTTTGCCATGGAAAGCGGGGCCGATTATATTCTTGTCGGTATGACACGAGAGAGCGACGAAGAGGTTGAGGATATTTATTTCAGATCGTATGGACCGCAAACTCCTTATTCATTCAAGTCCAGGTGGCAAGGGTGGAAGTTCGGTTTTCATGACTGGAACAATGCGGGTCCTCTCGTTGACTACGGTTCTAACCGACTCTCAGGTAACCAACCGGCCTTTGACACAGAGGTCACGGCCCAGGCAGTGCTTCTCAACTGCCAGCTCGGCCCGGGTAAACAATAAGTTTTAGCGTAGCATCTGCAGTTCATTCTCACATCACACCGGGGTCTGAAAAGAAGGAATATTCGTTTTTTGGCTTCTTTTCATCAAAAACTCTGTTAATCTTCAAAAAACTGTTGGCCGGTGGGCGATTTTTTTTTGGACCAGCAACAGAACAATGTTCTTTTTTTTTAGATATATTACTTTTATTACACATTATTTTCGTCATCAGCAATCACCATTTATTCCCCTTATTCAGGACTTGAAGTTACTGTAAATATTTAGTATATGTTGGAAGGCTGGTACATTATCTTAATTACGGAGGAGACAATAACAAGCATGTAACAAGCGTAGAAATTCCCCACAACCTGATAATTTCAAGAGAGGTAGACACATGGCTGACTATGCAAAAGTATTCACAGAAAGCATTGAGCAACCCGAGGTATTCTGGGCAAAGGCTGCAGAAGGCATCGACTGGTACAAGAAATGTGACAAGGTACTGGACAGCTCAAACCCACCCTTTTATCGCTGGTTTTCCGGCGGCATGATGAATACCTGCTACAATGCGGTAGATCGCCATGTTGAAAACGGCAGAGCAGATCAGGTTGCAATAATCTACGACAGCCCTGTTACCGATACCCAAATCAAGGTAACATACAAAGAACTCCAGGAAAAAGTCTCAAGACTGGCCGGGGGCCTCCAGAAGCTTGGCATCACCAAAGGCGACACGGTAATCATCTACATGCCGATGATTCTTGAAGCTGCCTACTCCATGCTGGCCTGCGCCAGAATCGGCGCCATACACTCTGTCGTTTTTGGTGGATTTGCGGCCAACGAACTGGCCATCAGAATCAACCACGCTCAACCCAAGATAATCCTGACCGCTTCAGGCGCCATCGAGGGCAAGAAAACCCTTGCCTACAAACCCATTGTTGATGAAGCCATTAAGATCGCTGAACATAAAGTTGAAAAATGCGTACTTTTCCAGCGCCCGTTTCTCACTGCCGAGATGCAGAACGAGATGGACATTGACTGGAATGATCTCGTCGCAGACGCACCGCTTACTGACTGTGTGCCAGTGGCAGCCACTGATCCCCTGTACATTTTATACACTTCGGGAACAACCGGAATGCCAAAGGGTGTGATGCGGGACAATGGCGGCCACGCTGTCGCTCTGGACTGGACGATGAAAGCTATCTATGATATCGATGCCGGAGATGTGTTCTGGTCAGCATCGGATGTGGGCTGGGTCGTCGGACACTCCTACATCGTTTATGGACCGCTCCTCAAAGGTGCCACTACCGTTTTCTACGAAGGGAAGCCGATCGGCACCCCAGACGCTGGAGCTTTCTGGCGTGTTATCTCCGAACACAGGGTGAAGGCACTTTTTACCGCGCCTACGGCGTTCAGAGCCATCAAGAAAGAAGATCCCAACGGGGTCTTTGTCAGTAAATATGATCTGTCCTGCTTCGAATGCCTCTACCTTGCCGGAGAACGGCTCGACCCGGATACCTACCACTGGGCAACCAATCTTCTCAAGGTACCGGTTGTTGATCATTGGTGGCAGACAGAAACGGGGTGGGCCATCGTTGCCAACTGCCGCGGCATAGAAGAGCTGCCGATCAAGCCGGGATCTCCCACCAAGGCGGCACCGGGATACAATGTCATGATTCTTGATCATGAGGGCAATGAAGTCGGTGCCAATACCGAAGGCAATATCGTCGTCAAGCTGCCGCTGCCGCCCGGAACTCTTGCCACACTCTGGCGCAATGAGAAACGATTCGTGGAATCCTACATGACAACCTTTCCAGGATACTATGAAACCAGTGACGGCGGATATATCGATGAAGACGGCTATATTTATGTCATGGGCCGCATGGACGATGTCATCAACATCGCCGGTCACCGCTTATCCACAGGGTCCATGGAAGAAGTCATTGCAAATCATCCGGATATTGCCGAATGTGCCGTCATTGGAACCGACGACCAACTCAAGGGGCAGCTGCCTGTCGGATTATTTGTGTTGAAATCAGGCGTTAACAGAGATGTTGAAGAGGTAAAAACCGAACTGGTCAAAATGGTCAGAGAACAGATCGGCGCCATTGCCTGTTTTCGCGAATCCACCAATGTGGGGAGACTGCCAAAAACCAGATCAGGCAAAATTCTCAGGGGAACCATGCGTTCTATCGCAAGCGGCAAAGAGTACCGCATGCCTTCAACAATTGACGACCCAACCATTCTTGACGAAATTACCGACACTCTCAAGCAGATGGGATATCCGCCCAAATAACCGAGAATCGTTCATACCCGAGCAGCAGGCAGGCGCTCAACAGCCCCTGCCTGCTGCTTAAAGAGAGAAACTGAAAACGAATCAACCTACACGCCAACATCTCACTACTATAGTTTCGAAGACACCTACTATTACTACCAGGAACAGCTATGAAAATTCACGAATACCAGGCCAAAGAACTTTTCAGATCCCACAACATCCCGGTACCGGACGGAGAACTCTGTCACCAGCCGGAAGAAGCTCGGAGAGCAGCTGAAAAATTTGGCCTGCCCGTTGCAGTAAAAGCTCAGGTTCATGCGGGAGGCAGGGGCAAAGGCGGTGGCGTAAGAGTGGCCAGGAGCATCGATGAAGCGCTCGAGGCGGCAGCTGCCATTCTTGGAATGTCTCTGGTTACTCAGCAGACCGGTGCCGGTGGTAGAACGGTAAATAAAGTTCTCGTCGAACAGGGTGTGAACATCAAAAATGAACTCTACCTGTCCTTCATTGTTAACCGAGATGACGCCACCGTCACCATTATGGCCAGCCAGGATGGCGGTATGGATATTGAAGAAGTTGCCGCAGCCACGCCTGAGCGAATTATCAAGGTTGGCATCAGCACATTGCTCGGTATTCAGGGGTATCATATCAGGCAGGTCATCCTCGGCCTGGAACTGCCCCCTGCAGTTGCAAAACAATGCGGCCAGCTGCTCAGAAACCTCTACAAACTCTTTGTCAACTACGACTGCTCTCTGCTCGAAATCAATCCGCTGATCATTACCCAAGAGGACCAGCTTGTTGCGCTTGATGCAAAAATTGACGTTGACTCCAATGCTCTCTTTCGACACGCTGATATTGAAGAAATGCGAGACCCGCTGGAAGAGGATCCGAATGAACTTGAAGCAGCCAAGTATGACCTTAACTACATCAAGCTCGACGGTACCATCGGTAATATGGTCAACGGCGCAGGGCTTGCCATGGCAACCATGGACATCATTAAACAGGCGGGAGCAGAACCGGCAAACTTTTTAGACGTCGGCGGCGGGGCAAGTGCAGAACGCGTCGAAAACGGATTCAGGATTATCCTCAGCGATCCCAACGTCAAGGGTATCCTGATCAATATATTTGGCGGCATCTTGCGCTGTGATATTCTTGCCCAGGGAGTTGTCCAGGCGGCCCAGTCGCTTGACCTGAAAGTTCCAGTTGTTGTCAGGATGGAAGGAACAAATGTCGAAGAGGGCAGAAGAATTCTGGCAGAATCAGGACTGGATCTTATCAGCGCAGTTGATCTCTCAGATGCCGCGGCAAAGATTGCCGAGATAGGGCGGGGCTAAAGGCTGTTATGGCGAGAAGCGTTTCCTTCATAACGGCAGCAGCAGCATCTGTTATTATCGTTTTTCTTGCTGCCGGCCACTGCTGGGCTCAGCTGGTTATCGCACGCAGCAGTGACCATTTCCTACCAGGCGCGAGCCTTCCGGCACTGGCAATTACCATTGCCCAGGGTGCCGAAATTGTTCACCTCAACCTTGCCATGTCGGCAGACAATCAAATAATCATTCTCGGCGACACTGCCCTTAACGAGATAACCAATGCAGCCGAGCTGTTTCCGGACAGGATTCGAAAGGACGGCTC
Source organism: uncultured delta proteobacterium (assembly GCA_963710015.1). GTDB lineage: Bacteria > Desulfobacterota > Desulfobulbia > Desulfobulbales > Desulfocapsaceae > MADRE3. Next base: position 248,936 of record CAVPYP010000022.1, read on the forward strand.
ATACCAGGTGATGGATTTTACCCTTGAAGAGCTGCAGCGGCTTTCGCTTGCGAACGCGCCGCTGACGCCTGGCACAGATCGTTCAGACCTCGTCCCTCTTCCCCACATTGGTATTTCTACGCTCGACGATGCCTTCAACCTAATCAAAGTTATGCAGCACAACCTGGGTCGCAGAGTCGAGATAATTGCCGAGATAAAGAAGAGCTGGCAGTATAAACACGAGAACAGGGACATCAGCAGGGCGGTAATTGCTATCTGCAGTCAGCACGGTTATACAACTCAGGACAGCGGGCTCACGCTGGCATCCTACGATCCGGAGGAACTGCAGAGAATCCACGATGAGCTTTTTGCCCAATCGGCAGTGGAGCTGAACCTTTTTCAGCTGATCGAAGATAACTCAGGTGAGCAAACCCAGCGTTTTGAGCGGGGCAGATGGCTGCACTATAATTATGACTGGCTCTACACCAAATTTGGTCTCAAGGCTGTATCCGCCTACGCCGATATGATCAGTCTCAAACCTGATTTTCTGGTGAGCGAGTCCGGAGATCTTCTCCACCAGGAATATATCGAAGACGCCCACATCCTCGGCCTCAAAATTATTATTGACCCCGTTGATCACCTGGCAGAATCGCCGCCGGCATTCACTGAGAGCTTTGAGTCCTTTCTTGAGTTCTGCCTCTTCACCGCTGGAGCCGATGGGGTGATCAGCGAAAAAGAGCACTCTATACGTGAATTCCTCAAGAAGCGATCAGCTGAGGGCAGTCAGGGGAATAAAAATAAAACAACGATAGAGCTTTTACTGGAAAATGTAAAAAGGCAGCAGCAAAACCAATAATACCACACGAGAGAATGTAAATTATGGCTATTTTCGTCGACAATAATACGCGCCTGATCGTACAGGGAATTACCGGCCAGGAAGGCCAGTTTCATACACGCCAGTGCGTCACTTATGGTACCAACGTCGTTGGCGGAGTGACACCCGGCAAAGGCGGTCAGAAGATGGATGAGGTTCCGGTATTCAATTCTGTTCTGGAAGCACGAAACAAAACCGCTGCCAACGCTTCAATGATTTTTGTCCCTCCCCCATTTGCTGCCGAGGCAATTCTTGAAGCAATCGATGCGAAGATAGAAATGATCGTCTGTATCACCGAGGGTATACCGGTTATGGATATGCTGAAGGTTAAAAGTTATCTTGCCGGCAAGACGTCCCGCCTCATCGGTCCGAACTGCCCCGGCATCATTTCACCCGGGTCCTGCAAGATTGGCATCATGCCGGCCAGTATCCATAAGGAGGGGGGGCCGTTTGGTGTTGTCTCACGATCAGGAACCCTTACCTATGAAGTTGTCCACCAGCTGACACAGGAAGGTTTCGGCCAGACCACCTGCGTTGGAATTGGCGGCGACCCGGTAAATGGCACGGGATTTATTGACTGCCTCAGAGCATTTCAAGCTGATCCCAAGACAGAGGCCGTTGTCATGGTTGGTGAAATCGGCGGCAGCGCCGAAGAAGCGGCATCAGCCTGGATCGCAGAGCACATGAGCAAGCCAGTCATCGGTTTCATTGCCGGCATCACGGCTCCACCCGGCCGACGCATGGGACATGCCGGAGCTATTGTCAGTGGCGGGTCAGGAACCGCCTCGGCAAAAATGGAGGCCATGGAAAAAAGCGGTATTCACGTCTGCCAGAACCTTGGCACACTTGGAAAGCTCTGCAAGGAAGTGTATGGGTAACCTTTTAATCGTTATTGTATGTGCATAGTACTTCGACCTCCAGGCGGGATAAGATCACCTATAGAAACAATCCCGCCTCTTTTTTGCACCCAAACCAAGTCCTGCGACGAACCACAACAAGAACAACGTTCTTATCCACTCCTCCGATCAATCCGTTCAGAACTGCTTTCTTTTCAATCGTACAGGCAGCAAAACCTGCCGAAAAGGACGAAATAAAAGCGCAAAACAGTCAACACACAAATACATGTTTTAACTATAATTAAATCCGTAAAATCATTATCCGCAGGTCGGCAGATATTTTTCCCTTGACAAGTGCCCGAACTTTTCATAAATATGGAAGTGTAACATCGTTCTTTTGCAGGTTGTTCATTCAGCTTTTTGGCCAGGCAAAACCGGGCCATATGGACGACTAAAACAAAGATAGATAACGATGTTACTTTTTGGGCTCCAGAGAGTGCTCAAGATCTGCACCGCCGTTTATTTACTATTTCTTCAATACTGCAACAATGAGGAGGTCTGCATCACTGCTATTTTTCCATTACCCGTAAAGAGTGTATTCCTGCAGCTTCGGGTCGCCTATAAGCTCCCGTCAAGCCGCCCGCGTTGCCTCTTTATTCAACTCTCAGCCGCGGCTAACCAGAGGGGAAACAGACGGTGAATTCGACACCAGAATCAACCCCCCGAAATCAGGACAGGAACCTTTTCTCACTGCTTGTTCTGCATAAGGAGAGATCATGAACACATTAGAAAGCTTGGATCATTTAAAGAAACTCAGAGCACAAGCCAAATTAGGCGGCGGCCAGAAGCGAATAGACAAATTGCACTCGCTTGGCAGAATGACTGCCAGAGAGCGCATTGACCTGCTGCTGGATCCCGGTACATTCGAGGAATTTGACATGTTCAAGACCCATCGTTGTACCGATTTTGGCATGGAAAACCAAAAAATTCCAGGAGATGGTGTGGTAACCGGTCACGGAACAATCAATGGCAGGATTGTCTACGTCTTTGCCCAGGACTTTACAGTACTCGGTGGCTCACTGTCAGAAACATTTGCTGAAAAAATCTGCAAGATTATGGATCTGGCCCTGAAAAACGGTGCTCCTGTCATCGGCCTGAACGACTCCGGTGGTGCCCGCATCCAGGAAGGTATCGAAAGCCTGGCCGGCTATTCTGATATTTTTCTCCGTAATGTCATGTCTTCAGGGGTAATCCCCCAGATCTCCGCAGTGTTCGGCCCGTGTGCGGGCGGAGCTGTTTACTCTCCGGCGCTGACAGATTTTGTCGTCATGGTCAAGAGTAACTCTTATATGTTCCTTACCGGCCCCAAAGTCGTCAAGTCTGTTACCCACGAAGATGTTACCGTCGAGGAACTTGGAGGTGCAGACATGCATGCCTCTCGCAGCGGTGTCTCTGATTATGCCGCTGAATCAGGCGCTGACGCAATCGCCTATATCAAAAAACTCATCTCCTACCTGCCCCAGAACAACATAGAAAACCCGCCAACAATTGACTGTTCTGATCCGGTAGAACGAGTGTCGCCTGCGCTCAATGATATTGCACCCGAAAATGCCAATGAAGCATACGACATGAAGGAAGTAATTCTTCAAACCGTCGACAACGCCGACTTTTTTGAAGTCAAGAGGGATTTCGCCCCAAACATTATAGTAGGCTTTGCCAGATACAACGGCATGAGCGTCGGTATTGTTGCAAACCAGCCGGCCCACTATTCCGGTGTCCTGGACATCGATTCCTCTATCAAGGGGGCCCGCTTCGTGCGCTTCTGCGACTGTTTTAACATTCCAATCGTCACCTTCGTTGATGTTCCGGGATTTCTCCCGGGCACCGCCCAGGAATATGGCGGAGTCATTCGAAACGGGGCAAAGATACTATACGCCTATGCAGAGGCGACCGTTCCCAAGGTTACCGTTATCACCAGAAAGGCATACGGCGGCGCCTATTGTGTTATGTCTTCCAAGCACCTGCGCGGTGACATCAACTACGCCTGGCCGAGTGCTGAAATCGCGGTAATGGGTGCAAAAGGCGCAGTCGGCGTCCTCTACGGCAGGCAGGCAAAAAAAGAAGAAGACCCTGGCGCATTTTTAGATGAAAAAGAGAAAGAATACCATGATACCGTTGTCAACCCTTATGTGGCAGCTCAGCGCGGTTATATTGATGATATCATCGAGCCCGCACGAACCCGTATCAGGATAACTCGAGCCCTTGATATTCTGCAAAACAAGCGGGACACAAACCCTATGAAAAAACACGGAAATATTCCACTGTAACCAGGCAATCAACAACGGAGAAGAGAAATGGCTGTTAAAATATTTATCAAGAGAAGAGTACCAGAAACCAGCATTCCCGAGCTGACCATTCTGCTCAAGAGATTACGGAGTGTCACCCTTATGCAGCCGGGCTACATTTCAGGTCAGACGCTCAAGAGGCTCGACAAGATCAACGAGTGTATGGTCATCAGCAGCTGGAGATCAATAGAAGACTGGAATAACTGGATTAAAAACAGTAAGCGAATCGCCATACAGGATGAGATTGATCAGTTACTCGGCCAGGAAACAGAATATTCCATTTACGAATAACAGGGATGCAGAAGAATCCGGCTGCAAACCGGTCTTACTAAACTCCAAAAGGTGATAAGACGATGGCAGATATGCAAAAAAAAATGGGCGCCGCACTTGCCGCAGTGAGTGCATACCTGCAGGACGAGGAGGCCATGGCCGCCGCCCAGCAGGCAGGAGCCGCGCCCACCGGCCCCCAGCAGCAGAGTCTCTGGGGGCAGAGCGGCCGCCAGGAAATGATGAATATGCGCAGGCTTATCCAGATGAGAGCGTTTCAACGCTGTCGTTAACTTGACAATTTAAGGATCAGGCAAGAGGAGATATAGACGATGAGTGACCAAGTTAAAATGACGTCATTGAATTACGACAGCGACCGACCCGCCGCTGAGAATCCCGTTAAAATAATGGACTTAACCCTTCGGGACGGACACCAGTCACTGTTTGCCACCAGGGGGCGTACAGAAGATATGATACCGGTGGCTGAGCTGATGGACGAGGTTGGCTTCTGGGCAGTCGAGACCTGGGGCGGGGCTACCTTTGATACCATGCATCGTTTTCTGAACGAAGATCCATGGGAACGGTTGAGAACGCTTAAGCGTTACATCAAGAAAACACCATTCTCAATGTTGCTCCGGGCTCAGAATCTGGTCGGGTACCGTAATTATGCCGATGATCTGGCCTATGCCTTTGTGGAAAGAGCGGCTGAGAACGGTATGGATATTTTCCGTACCTTTGATGCACTCAACGATTATCGCAATTTTGAAACAGTCGTTAAACAGATAAAAGAGTGTGGTAAGCATTTCCAGGGCTGCATCTGTTACACCCTGACAGAGCCAAGACTCGCGGGCGAAGTATACAATCTCGAATATTATCTGAAAAAAGCCGCAGACCTTGAAGATATGGGAGCCGACTCAATCTGTATTAAAGATATGGCGGGCCTGCTGGCCCCCTATGATGCCTATCAGGTAATCAAGGCAATGAAAGAGACCGTCAAGATACCAATCCACCTTCACAGTCACTTCACCTCGGGCATGTCACCGATGACCCACCTCAAGGCAATTGAAGCCGGAGTTGACATAATTGATACTGTCATGACCCCATACGCCTACCGAACGTCCCATGCAGCCGTCGAACCGCTGGTGATGACACTGCTCGGCACCAACAGGGACACCGGATTTGATATAAAAAAACTTGCCAACATTAACGAGATCCTGGAGAAAGAGGTTCTACCGAAATACAAGCACCTCCTTGATGATTCAAAGGTATCGCTCATCGATATTAACGTGCTGCTGCACCAGACACCGGGAGGCATGCTCTCCAACCTGGTCAACCAGCTGCGGGAGATGGATGCCCTTGATAAAATTGGTGAGGTATATAAAGAGCTGCCTCGTGTCCGTAAAGACCTGGGGCAAATCCCGCTGGTTACGCCGACAAGCCAGATTGTCGGGGTGCAGACAGTGAATAACGTGCTCCATGATACCCCGGATGAACGATATAAAATGATCACCGGCCAGGTTAAAGACCTCTGTTACGGGCTGTACGGTAAAACGGCAGTACCGATCAACCCTGAAGTACAGAAAAAGGCCCTTAAAGGATACCCGCGAGGTGAAGAACCGATTACCTGTCGACCAGCAGAGGTACTGGAACCAGAACTCGACAAGGCCAAAGAAGAAGTCGGAAGTCTTGCAAAAGACATTGATGACGTAATCCTCTATGCCCAGTTCCCGGTAACCGGCAAGAAATTTCTTGAATGGAAATATGGTGTCACTCCAGCTCCTGAGAGTGTCAAAGCGATATCCCTTGAAGATGTAAAAAAACGAGACGAAATCATCAAAAAAGCCAAAGCCGGAGAACTGGTTGAGAAAAAACAGAACACGCCTGCCAAAACAGAAGCGGTGCGTACCTTCAACGTATTTGTCGACAATGAGTTCTTCAGTGTTGATGTCGATCCTGTCGGCGGTACGCCAATTGCCATTGCTCCGCAGGCTACCCAGTCTCAGGTCGCCGCCCCGGCTGCTCCTGCACCGGCAGCGCCGGCTGCACCTGCTCCGCCAGTAAAACAGGAGCCTTCACCTGCTTCACATGCCGGTACGCTATTGCTCGCGCCAATGCCCGGTATGATTGTCAAATATGAAAAAAAGGTCGGAGATAAAGTGGCTCAAGGCGATACAGTGGTTGTCCTGGAGGCTATGAAGATGGAAAATGCGCTTCCGGCTCCGTGTGACGGCACCATCTCAGCAATCGATTTTGAGAGCGGAGACAGTATCACCAAAGGGGCAGTGCTCTGTGTGATCAACTGACCAGGACCACAGCTGTCTGCACCCTGTCGCGAACTCGGGGTGCAGACCGGCCTGAGTTGCACGTGAGTAAAACCTCGATTCGATGCCTCAGCCCTGGCTCCGAGGCTACACTGATCGCTGGTAAATACTGGGCATCTGGGATGTACGGAGCTGCATGACCCGGGTTATAAATCAAATAAATAATGAGAAGAAATGGCAGATAAATTTCACCCCGATGTCCACCAGCGGCTGGAAAAAGCGGTATGGGAAATCTTTTCCAATTCTGATTTTCACAAGGCATCCATCCGTGATGTAGCCGACAGAGCCGGGGTCAGCTTTACCACCATTTACAAACATTACGGCAGCAAAGAGCGTCTGGTCTTTGCCTTTGTTGATATATGGATGGGCAAGTTGACCGATCGTATTGTTGACCACCTTCAGGGCATTGAAGATCTCAAAGAAAAATTGCGCAAGGTTTTCTGGCTCCAGCTCGACTACTACGAGCGCCATGTGGGATTGGGCCGCATTGTCTTTATGACCTTACCCATGAACACCTGGATGGGCGATAAAACCTTTGCCCAGCCCAGAATGATGGGACTGATGATAGATGTTCTCAGAGAGGGCCAGAAGGAAGGAGTACTCAACTCCAAGGTCAGGGCGGGAACCCTGCTTGATTTTTTTATGGGGTTTGTACAGCGCAGTTTCTTCATGTGGATCCTTCGGGGACAACAAGAGAGTCTCTCTGCTCAGGCAAACCTGATGTTTGAGATGGTCTGGAGGGGAATGACTGACCCCGACCATGAGGGAAACGGAAATCAATCATCTCATCAACCATAGAAAATCAGATACATTTATCGTCATACGCAGACATGGAGGAACCACATGCAGATACTGAAAATCGACCATCTTGGTGTTGCCGTTAATAGCATTGAGGAAGGAAAAAATTTCTGGTCAGAGGTACTGGGGCTTGAATTTGAAGGAGCTGAAACGGTAGAAGAGCAGAAAGTTAATACCGCATTTTTTCCGGTTGGCGAGAGTGAGGTCGAGCTGCTCGAATCAACGGCACCGGACGGCCCTGTGGCTAAATTCATTGAAAAAAGAGGTCAGGGTTTCCAGCATATTGCCTTCCGTGTTGCAAACATTGACGAAGCCTTGGAAGAATTGAAAGAAAAAAACATACAGCTCATTGACCAGCAGCCCAGAGTCGGTGCAGGCGGAGCCAGAATTGCCTTCCTGCATCCAAAAGCGACCGGGGGCATCCTGGTGGAATTATGTGAGAGATCATAACCCTCCTCACCTTAAAAATATGGGTTTAATTACCCCATGCTCTAAGGAGTACACCATGTCACGACACCCTGATTTTCAAAAATGGGAAGCCCTTGCCGAAAAACTGATGAAAGGCAAAACGCTGGACTCTCTTAACTGGCAGACACCTGAAGGTATTGGCGTTAAACCGCTCTACACGGCAGAGGATATTGAAGGACTTGAATCAGTAAACACCCTGCCCGGCCTGGCCCCATACGTGCGGGGACCGATGGCAACAATGTATGCAGGCCGACCCTGGACTATTCGTCAATATGCAGGTTTTTCAACAGCCAAAGAATCAAATGAATTCTACCGCAAGGCCCTCGATGCCGGTCAGAAGGGATTATCCGTTGCTTTTGACCTTGCCACCCACCGCGGTTATGACTCTGACCACCCCCGCGTAACGGGTGATGTCGGTAAAGCTGGCGTTGCCATCGATTCCGTTGAGGACATGAAGATCCTGTTCGACGGCATACCGCTTGACCAGATGTCTGTTTCAATGACCATGAATGGGGCTGTTATCCCGATCCTGGCAAGCTATATTGTTGCCGCGGAAGAACAGGGAGTCGAACATGCCCAGCTCACCGGAACCATCCAGAATGACATCCTCAAGGAATACCTGACCAGAAACACCTTTATTTATCCGCCGGTCCCTTCAATGCGCATTGTCTCTGACATTATCGGTTTCTGCTCAAAGACCATGCCCCGATACAACACCATCAGTATCAGCGGTTATCACATGATGGAAGCCGGTGCAAACAGTGTACTGCAAACGGCATTTACCATGGCCGACGGGCTTGAATACGTCAGAACAGCTATGAACGCCGGACTCGACATTGACGAGTTTGCCCCGAGGCTGTCGTTCTTCTTCGGAATCGGCATGAACTTCTTCATGGATATTGCCATGCTCAGGGCGGCCCGTTTCCTCTGGCACCGGTTGATGAGCCAGTTCAATCCGAAGAACCCGAAGTCCTCAATGCTCAGAACCCATTGCCAGACCTCCGGCTGGAGCCTTACCGAACAGGACCCGTATAACAATGTCATAAGAACCACGCTTGAGGCTCTCACCTCAGTACTCGGGGGCACCCAGTCCCTGCACACCAACTCATTTGATGAAGCAATCGGGCTGCCGACAGATTTCTCCGCACGCATTGCCAGAAATACCCAGATCATCCTCCAGGAGGAGTCAGAAATCTGTCATGTTATCGATCCGCTCGGCGGCTCCTATTATGTTGAGTCACTGACCAACTCGATTGTTGAAGAAGCGCAGAAAATCATCGATGAGGTCGAAGAATTGGGCGGCATGGCCAAGGCCATCGAATCCGGCATGCCGAAGATGCGCATTGAAGAATCAGCAGCCCGCAAGCAGGCCCGTATTGACCAGGGGCTCGATGTAATCGTCGGTGTCAACAAGTACAAATTAAAAGACGAAAAAATTGACTTCGAAATCAGGGAAGTTCCAGCAACCGTTCGCGATGAGCAGGTGGCGAGATTAAATGAAATTAAAGCATCACGCAACAGCGAGGCCGTCCAGAGAGCTCTTGACGATATTACCGAAGCGGCACGGAATGGCAGCGGAAACCTCCTGGAACTTGCACTTCCTGCGATTCGCGCCCGGGCGACAATCGGCGAGGTTACCCAGGCCATGGAAAAAATATTTGACCGCTATGTGGCCACCACCCGCTGTATCTCCGGTGCCTACGCCTCTGAATTTACCGCAAATCCAGAAATACTGGAGACCCTGAGAAAACGGACCGAGGATTTCCTCCAAAGAAATGGTAGAAGACCACGAATTCTGGTCTCCAAGATGGGACAGGATGGTCATGACCGCGGAATCAAGGTCATTGCCAGCGCCTATGCCGATATCGGTTTTGATGTTGATATCGGGCCGCTGTTCCAAACCCCTGAAGAAGCAGCAAAAATGGCCATAGAAAACGACGTTCATATCGTCGGGGCCTCCAGCCTGACAGCTGGACATAAAACGCTTGTGCCCGCTCTTGTGGAAGAGTTAAAAAAACAGGGCGGGGAGGATATCCAGGTTGTCGCTGGCGGCATTATCCCACCCGGAGATTATGATTATCTCTACGAGAGAGGAGTAAAAGCGGTATTCGGTCCAGGAACATCGGTTATCGATTCTGCCACCAGGACGCTTGATTTGATTGAAGCAAGTGCCGGCTGATTAAACAGTAAAAAATGCACAAAGATCCAGAATATTATATCCAGGGTGTCCTTGACTCAAACCGCCTGATGCTGTCAAGGACCATTACCCTGATAGAAAGTTCCCTGCCCGCACATCAGGAGATGGTCAGACCCATCATTGACCGGCTTCTCCCCTACACCGGTAAGGCGATCAGGCTTGGCATTACCGGTGTTCCGGGGGCAGGAAAGAGTACCTATATAGATAGCTTCGGCTCTCTTCTGACCGGACTCGGACACCGGGTGGCAGTCCTGGCAATCGATCCCAGCAGCACCAGAAGCGGTGGTTCTATCCTCGGCGATAAAACCAGGATGCTCAATCTCTCGGTAAATGACAGGGCTTTTATCAGGCCCTCACCCTCCGGAGGGACACTGGGCGGTGTTGCCAGGAAAACCAGGGAGACCATGCTTGTCTGCGAGGCTGCCGGCTTTGACGTGATCATTATTGAAACGGTCGGTGTCGGCCAGTCGGAGACTACCGTTTCCTCAATGGTCGATTTCTTCCTGGTGCTGATGATCGCTGGAGCCGGGGATGAGCTGCAGGGCATAAAAAAAGGTGTGTTGGAAGTTGCTGATGCCATTGTCATCAACAAGGCCGATGGTGACAATAAGCGCCGTGCAGAACTTGCACGCAGAGAATATGAAACGGCACTCCACCTCCTGACCCCCGGCAGCAGAGACTGGAGCCCGCCTGTCCTCACCTGCAGCGCATTAAAACAGACAGGGCTTGAAGAAATCTGGGAAATGATCGGACAGCATCGCTCGATCATGCTGACCAACGGTGAACACGAACAGCGCCGAAAACAGCAGGCGCTCGACTGGATGCATTTTCTCCTCAGTGAAGGGCTTAAAAACTGGTTCTACAGCCATCCAGAGATAGCCAGGGAACTGCCGGACCTCACCAGGGATATAAAAAACCAGAAAATTTCACCGGCAGCTGCTGCTTCACAGCTTCTGCACCACCTCAAAAGATAACCACAGACGTCTTCATCCAAATACCCGCTCAAAATAACACAGGAGGCATCATCTGAAGGAATAACGCACAATTGTATCGGGCCGATAACGGGCCTAACTGATAAGAAATGGTGTTTCCCTCGCCAACAGGCAGGGCGCCAGCTGACAGCAAAGATTCTGCAGAGCAGAATGGCCGTTTCAACCACCTGACAAAGCAATTCATTGCCTCAAGTCTTTTTTTTTACAACAATTTCATAACGCCTTCCTTCAGCGCCAGATGCTGTTTGGCACCAACAGTATGAGTGGAAAAAGGTGCCCAAGAACAGCCAATTCCCGTTAATTCACAGTATTATCATAATTTTATTTGTTTTTTTTTATTTCATTATGTTACAAGTAAGAATCCTTCCTAAGAGTACTGAAACAATCACTGGTCATTTCCCGATGGAGTTTGTTGATGGAAGCTATACAAGAATTCTTTAAAGAAAAAGTAAGACTACCCTCACCACCGGCAGTCGCCCTGAAAATTCTGAACGCGGTTCAAAGCGATGATAATTGTTTTGACGAACTGGCAAATATCATAATGGCGGACCCTGCACTCACGGCCCGCATCCTAAAAATTGCCAACTCTTCTCTGTATGGATTATCAAAACAGGTTGATTCTCTCTCCCAGGCGACAGCTCTTATCGGCACTCAAACCCTCAAAAACATAGCGTTATCCTTTGTTTTCGTAAAGAAGTTTCAGGAAGTAGATGTCAGCGGATTTGATCTTAATCTCTTCTGGAGACGTTCTATCTCAGCTGCAGTCGCAGCTGAGATTATCTCCAATAAAGTCGGCTGCAAAGATACTGATATTTTCGTCACCGCACTGCTGAAGGACATCGGCGTCCTTATCCTTTTTTTATCCGACCCTGCAGGATACATTGAAGTTATTGATAACAAGCGCATAAACGGCAAAGATACCTGTACAGCCGAAGGAGAACGATTTGGCTTCTCCCATCCTGAGATCAGTAGCCACCTGCTCGAATCCTGGAACCTTTCATCGTCAATTTATGGTCCAATTTACTGGCATCACAACACAAAGCCGGAGGATACATACAAGGAAACGGCTCAGGTCTTATTTTTTGCAGACAAAATTTCCTCCATCTATCACGGCACCAAATGCAATGAAAAATCAGCAGAAGTCCATGATGGACTTAAGGACAACTTTCAACTGTCCAGTGAAGATATCGATAAACTCATTGACTTAGTCGGTGAAAAATCATGCGAGGTGATGGACCTTTTTTCAATTGACCCCGGCAACATCAAACCTTTTTCACTGATAATCCAGGAAGCAAACGAGGAACTGCAGCGTCTGAACCTCTCATATGAACAGGTGGTACTCGAGCTTAGACAGGCAAAACGAAACGCCGAGACCCTGGCGGTCGGCTTAAAAGAGGCAAATGACAAACTCCGGGAACTTGCCATCCGTGACGAACTGACTGGACTCTATAATCATCGATATTTTCAGGATCAACTGGAAAATGAGATTGCCAGGGTTACACGATATAAGCGCCCGCTATCACTGCTTTTACTCGACCTTGATTTCTTTAAAAAAGTTAATGACACCTATGGGCATCCGGCCGGAGATCATGTACTGAGGGAAACAGGGAGCACCCTCCTCAAGCTGGTTCGCCAAAGCGATACTGTCGCCCGTTATGGAGGAGAGGAATTTGCCATCATTTTGCCGGAAACAGCAGCGGCAAGTGCGAAGGTCCTGGCCCAGCGCGTCCGCAGGGGCATTGAACAGTTAAAGATCAGCTACAAGAAGAAGGCAATTCCCATAACAGTGAGTATCGGACTGGCATGCACGGAGATGGCTGAGGACAATAAAATGAGCAGAACCGAGATCATATCAAAAAGTGATCAGGCCCTCTACAAGGCAAAACATGAGGGCAGAAACAGAGTAGCATTTTAGAAAGAAACAGGCAGAAGCAAAAGACTTGCGAAAATCGCTCGCTTACTCCCAGGTACCCGCCAAGACATATCTCCGCTGCCCCGAATTCGACCTTCTGGTGCCTACAGCACTGGCACATATCCGGCAGAATATCATTTTTCCAGCTTCACACCGATCTTCCAGGCGAGTACCGCTTGCAATTATCACTAAATTGGTCAATACTCGTTTGTCCCAAGAAACATACAAGTAGAGAAACCTATACTTTGCACTTATATGCGTACCAAGCAAATCATACATGGGCGGTTCTTTCTTAACAGGAATCTGCGCATCTTCGTTCTGGGCCTGATGGTTCTGGCATTTATGTTTGGTTTTGCCGACCAGGTCTGGGATAAGAATTTTGAGCGGCTTCATATCTTTCTTTTCAACCTCTGTGCCGGTGGATTTATCATCCTCTGTCACACTGAAAATGAAGGCAGCCCATCAGGGAGGTGTTACACCTTTCTGGCGCTCAGTCTCGTCTATGCAGTTTCAGCTTTTCTGCAGTTCTATACGCTTGCAGCCCTGCTCTCCTTTATACTCGGTCTTCTTGTCGAGGTAATACGGGTTCGATCATTTCCCTTTGTGCCAACCGACCTCTTTAACTTTCGTATATCGGTGGTTGATAAATTTCACCATGCCTCAGTTCTCTGCCTGTCTCTGGCCCTGTTTATCGCCACCTTTGTCTTGATAAACAATAACGCCTTTCACTGGCTTCCCTATAAGAACCTTACCTTAAACGTCTTCTTTCTCGGTTTCTCTTTTCCGGTCTCACTGATTACCATGTCGGTTATGTTTTCGTTTATCAGGCGCGATATCAGCCCGTTCCTGCGACTTGTCAAACAGGTTTTTTTCTGGACGGTAAATCTCGGGGTGATTATCTTCTTCCTTTTTATCATTTTTGAGATGGATCTTGAAAAGTTCATCATCGCCACCATTCTGTTCTTCACCGTAACAATGATTTTCTCATTTTTTCTGCTTCTGGGTATTAATGTTCAGCAAAAACATTTCCTGCTTTCCGGGATGATTTTTCTGGTATTTACCGGTATCACCGGCGTTTTCTATATCATCCTGGCAGATTTTCCGGAAATTTATAGACAATGGGGAAAACTTCTGCTCACCTGCCATGCCTACCTGTCACTCTATGGCTGGAGCATGAGCGGCCTGCTGATTCTTGTACGCTGGAACGATTTCCCACTGAAACTGAACTCATGGTGGGTTATAACCTTTCACTGGCTGGTGATTGCCATACTCGCTCCGCTTGGAAAGACGGACATCGTGCTCGCTGTCACCGCATCTGTCTTCTTCTGTCTTTTTCTCCACTTTTTCTTCAGGGAAAGCACCTTGGCAGACCTGCGGGACCAGTAAGCATCAATTGCCGATTACTGCAGTGTCAGTTTGTTTTTTTCCTTCACGACAAGATTATCATTGCAAAGGGACAGCACGATACGCTCGATCCGTTCAGGGCTTTCATTGAGCAGATCAGCAAGGCTCTCGATCATAAGGGTGGCGTTGTCCAGGAGCAGCTGGAGAATTTTACCTCGTATCTGCCGATCCGAGCCCTCAAAGCGAGACTGCTTGCTGTAATGTCTGCTTCTGGTGTTGAGATTGCCGATCGTCTTTTTCAGCATCACCCCGTAATCCATTAAGGCATAATACCATTCCCTTGGCCGCTCCTTGTCGACGGTAGCACCTACCAGCCTCATGATCTGGCGGTCGTCTACGTTTTCTTCTTCCCTGAAAAAAAAGTGAAGATAGACCGTCCGGATATTCGTCTCAATGAAAGCAAGAGGCCTGTTGAAGGCAAAGGTACAAATTGAGGCCGCCGTCGCAGGTCCTATTCCAGGAAGGGTGATGAGCAGGTCTGGATCATCAGGCAGCTTTCCAGCGAAGCGCTCAGCGACAATCTCGGCCGCCTCCTGCAGATATCTGGCTCGACGGTTGTATCCCAATCCCTTCCAGGACCTGAGAACTTCGCTGAAGTCTGCCTGGGCAAGGATTTCAAAATCGGGAAATTTTTTGATAAATTCATCAAATTTCGGGATAACACGGCTTGTTTGTGTCTGTTGAAGCATAACCTCGGAAACAAACACCCGGTAGGGGGAGATCTCCTCTCTCCATGAAAATTCTCGGCGGTGCCCTAAGTAGTAGTGAAAAATAATTGATCGGAATCTTCTGAAAGACTGGGGACAGAGGCCATTGTGCTGCAAAAATTCAAGCCAGTTTTGCCGGAATGGTAGTGGCGATAGAAGCTCTTCTGGTTGTCGTACGTTCTTATTCATATCAGCTCAGAACCCTTTTCCGATTGCGTCTGATGGTGAGATACCTGATCAGGGCTAAGGACGCAAGATAGACCAGAATAGCGGCAATAATCCCAACGATAGTACTGCCGATTATTAGTGGAATAATGATATCCTGCCCCAGACTCATCACCACTCTGAACTGATCGATGATATCCCAGAGATCCAATACGGGCCAGTTTTGCCGTCAGGTCCATGAAGGTTCTGTACACCTCATTCACCGACGGTCCCTCCCAGAAGATGCTGCCCACCCAGTAATTAAAGGTATAAATCGGTGCAACAGTTGCAATGTTGGTTATCCAGATCATCACAAAGGCAGCAGGCCGATTCATGTTCAATAGTGTCGCCAGGATCATGGCAATGAAAAACTGTATGCCCATGGTTGGAGTGAAGGCAACAAAGGTACCAAGAGCAAAGCCCCCCGCTATAGCTTGAGGTGATCGCCTCAGCTTGACAAGCCATTTGACGACCGAACGATATGGGATAACGATTCTTTTTTTCTTAACTGTTAACACTGAGAATCTGGGTGCCGATTATGATTTTATTTAGTTGGCCTACAATAACCATTCCTGTCTATTCGTCTATAAGATGCTCACGGCTGTACAGAGATTTTCCCACTTGGATCCCTCCACAACCGATGCTGGTTGGCTTCAGGATCATCGAACCCCTTGATGTCGATGGCAAATAATTGTTTTCAGGTGAAACCTATCGGGATTTGACTGCCTGTTGTTTAGTTTCAGTACGGAAAAGTCTCAGGAAATTTTTAGGGATGCCGGTATCAAAGCGGCAAGATTTGCCCGTTGTCGGGTGCTTAAAGGCCAGGACCTGGGCGTGCAGCCCCATTCGCCTGAGGGGATTAAGATTTGAACCATACTTCTTATCGCCGATGATAGGATGATGTATCTCCTGCATATGGACCCGAATCTGGTGTTTTCTCCCGGTCTCCAGATTAATCTGCAACAGGGAGAGCGTACCGTCTCCCTGAATTTTCCGGTAACGGGTCACCGCCCTCTTTCCATGTCCTTTCCTCTGCGAAGAATAAACGATGAACGCTTTACTCTCGGTCAGCCAGGACGTTATTTTTCCAGTTGACGGCGTTACCTCTCCTTCCACGACACCGACATAGGTGCGCTGAGCGATGGTTGCGTTCCAGGTGCTTTGAATCTGCTGCTTAACCTCTTCACTCCTGGCAAACATGAGAAGTCCTGAGGTTTCCCGGTCAATCCGGTGAACAATGAATATCTTATTATCAGGATGTTCACTTTTAACCAGGCTGCTCAGCAATGAATAGGCTGTCTTGCGTTTTTCCTTATCTGTAGCTATTGTCAGAAGCCCGGCTGGTTTGTTGATAACAATAATATCCTGATCTATATGGACAATATCCACTGTTCCGGGATGCTCATCCTTCTCTTCCCTGGACCATCTAACTTCCACGCACTGACCCGTTTTGACGGCGTGGTCAAATTGTGTAATCGGCTCACCATCTACCAAAACCTGCCTGTCTCTGAGAACAGCTTTTATGATTTTACGGGTTTTATGCGGCAAGTTACTGATAAGGCTCGGAAGAAGTAAATCATCGTTCTGGATCGTAAATGACGAGGGAGGATTCACCCTTTTCTTTGGTGGAATGGCTGCGACGTCTGTCATCTTTCATCTGGTTTACGACCTCTGTGTGAATCTGTCCCTGTCGGCAAAAATGGATTAATCTTCCTGTGGCGGAGCAATTTTTCTACTGATCTACGATAGTCACGATACCCCTTCCTGTCTTTAATCCGCACTAATGACGAAGTTTTTTTACCGCCTGGTACTGTTCGTTTTTTAGGAAACTTTTCACTAGTGTCCCAACGTTTAATTAAACAATTTCAACTGGATAGCGTTGGAAGGTTTTTCGTTTTTGTAATCTGATCCAGTAACAGCTTGAACTAATGGCGTTTTTTCAAATACTGTAATACTCAGAACCTGTAGGATTGTGTAGAGATTTTCCTTAATTCCAAGCCGTTTTTTTATGATCGCGATGAGTACATAAACGGAAACAGCGATCCATATTTGTGATTTGACCGCATTCTCCGATGTTCCGTAAAATGATTTTATTCGGAGATGCTGCTTTATCCATTTGAAAAATAATTCTACCTGCCAGCGCTGTTTGTAGAGATCTGCTACGGTTTGTGCTGAGATTGTAAAATTGTTGGTTAAAAAATTGAAAGTTTTTCCGGTAGCTGTATCGTGGTATTTCACTCGACGTAATGCTTGAGGGTAATCCACAGAAGTTTTCAGCCCTGTCAGTACTATTGCCTGGTCGCAGATCACACCGCCTGATGTGTCTGCATTGTGAGAGTATCGCCGCTTGTAACAGAGTGTTGGATTTTGCACGAATCAGAAAAAATGCTCCCGTGTTGTGCATTGTATAAAGGCGTTTGAAATCTACATACCCTCGGTCCATTATGTAGAAGGCTCCTGGTTCTGGAATAAGGATATCGAGAACATTGACGTCGTGCACTTTGCCATCTGTTATATGAATAAACGTTGGTATGTTGCCTCGTAAATCGAGCAGTGTATGCAATTTTACTGCTGCTTTTGTTCGTCGAAAAGTGGCCCACGGGAACACTGACAAACACAGATCTATGGTTGATGCGTCGAGTGCGTATACGGTATTGTCCAGTTCGAGGCCAAGATCCTCGTTGATATACAGATCGCGAGCAGTTGTAATCAACGATTGAGCAAGGTCGGCATATATCCGCCAGTCTCGAGTTTTGTTGGCATTTGCTAAAGTATTGCGAGCTATTCCACCGCGAATGCCCATATGGTAGAGCTTGTTGTGCTGTGCCCTTAGACAGACTTCGATATCTCGCAGGCTTTCCCTGTATGTAAGTTGCGCAAATGCCATGCATAGGAACTGGTCGAGACATGTGAAGTTTTTGATTTTTCGGTTTCCATGGTAACGGTTTACACATTGCCTGAAGATATGCTTTGGCAAGTAATCCATAACCTGAGAGAAAATGAGTCTGCCTGTATACATAAGTTAGATCTCCTCGCTCAAAATTTGGTAAATTTTGAGGATAATCTAATTTCAAGTCGAGAACAGGCGTTTTGTCGTTAATGTTTTAATAAATTAATAAGTTATAACCTCTGCTCTTAATGAACGTTGGGACAGCAGTGGGAAACTTTATTTCATTTGCTCTACCGGTGAACGGGCACCTCAATGCTATAATCATTATCCAATTGTCGATCAACGTATCTTTACTCGCCGTCTGGCATACGTCTTTTGTTTGTCGAAAACAACTATCAGGGAAAAAACCACCAACGATGCCGGGCAATTGAGAAACGTTATTGACACTGTTGATGACCTGGCAAAGGTGAGAGACCCCCCTGAAAAAATAATCACCCAAGGGCCCTGTCGGCGAGCCCGTTTTACTATCTAAAGGATCGCATCAGGGCCTGATCTTCCAGGAATTTCGCCTGTTGTATGACAGATCATGAGGCAATGGATTTGAGCAGATAGCTCAGGATTGAATTGTTCTCAGCCGGCGCAGTCCATGCCTGTGGCAGATGGGCCGGGGCAGCGATGATCTCTCTGTCAATCATCTCTTTCAGAATCTCGAGATAGGCGAAAGAGGTCTTGCCCACAAAAAGCGGTTGCATGTTTATACCAGACTGGAACATTCTCAAAGCCTGTCTCAGGAGCACAGTCCTTTGCACCCAGCAGATCCTCTTTTTCTTCATCAACAGGAGGAGCGGCTATTAAAAACCGGGCGAGTTTAATATCCTGTTCTCTTGGCTCACCATGAAATCGCAGAGAATTATAGAGAAACTTTTCTGTCCCGATGGTCGTCAGCAAATCAATTTTTTCAGCAAGCATGTCAATTGTGCTGCGGTAAAAATGCCTGATGCTGACGTCCTGTATGTGCAACGGGAATAGCGTACAGTCTCTTGCGAAAGGCGAAAGGATCTATCTTCAGTTGACGATAATAAAACTGAGGCGTGTAATTGCATTCTTTTGCAAAGAAACGTTTACGTTCTCTCGCTAAATTAAGGGGATTAATATATCGCAAAGTATCAACGCCTTACCTGTCAGGTAGAGTGCAGCATCAATCTTCTCGAGAACACGATTGCTTTCTTCTGCAAAGAACAGAGACCTTCGAATATTCTGTCGGCTGAATTTCCTTGTGAAATATGATGCGTTATAGCTGATCGCCTGCTTTAGATTCTGGGTAAACTCATCGATAATCAGTGGATAGGGCTCACCCGTCTTTTCATCCATATACACCTTCCTGATACTGAGCGGGATACACAAGCTGTCCGGGTGCTTTTTATTTATAAATGTCGCCTGATATCCTTTCCCGGAGTCGCCTCCATCAAATGAAACACTATTGCTGATATTGGTGAGTTGCGTTTTCAGCAGACGCTGTTTTAGATGGTTTAAAACCGGCTGATAGCGGCCTTGTTCGATATAGTGTGTACCAATCTGAAAGAGTCCTTCTGCGGTAATAGTATTGCCAGACGGAGGGGAGCTTAGATCATAGATGATACAGCACGAGAATTTCGCCTCCAGAACCGTCAATAGAGCGTGCAGAACTCTATAATAGCTTTTGTGCTTCTCGATGTTTTGCGATATTTCCTTGGCGGAGAGCGCCCGCTGCCAGATCTTTTTTTCCTGTAGTACCGATTTGCTACTTTCCTGAGGAGGACAGTTCAGGTCATATTGGAAGCGGGACTCAAGGCCGCGCAGCACAATCGGCAGGGAATGTAATAAATCACCAGTATAAGGCGCTTCTTCCTGCCTTCGAGTCTGTTCATCTACCTGCACCTTGTCTGCGAGCTGATCACTAAAAGCAGTGCCGCTATGCACCGCTGTGCATATCGCCGGAATGTAGCGATCTACCTTAATGCTGAAAGCCCCATTCTTGATGACTGCTGAGAATGGTTCATGCTGCTTTATGAGGTTGACGATATCTTTTTCAGGTAAAATTTGCATCTCGAAGGTTATCCAGTATTCGGGTTTGAGTCAAAACAGCATCCCACCAGAGGACCAATCGCTGCAACCCTCTGTGCTACCTGCACATGGGGATGGAGCGTTCGTACGCTCTGGTTTCTCTAGGGAAGTATAGTGTGGGGCCGGTATTTGATCATACTACAGATATTTTGGGAGCGGCTATTTGTTTTTCTGTAGCCTCTGTTCTGAAAATAATGGTTTTCAGACCTCTTTCTTAAAACCAGTCGCTGCCGTTTTATTGAGCTGCAAAACAGGGTCCCATGAGGCGCTTCATTTTTTCTTGAGAATAGCTCTCCATCCCGTTGCCGGCTGCATTATCGGTCGGCACAGATTACTGACCGCGCTCGCCTGCTCAGTTACATAAAATGCTTCCGGGTCATGCGTCAGTGCGATCGTTAGCAGTTTTTTTAAATCTTTTCTCCTGCAGACAATATAAAGCTCGGTAACCTGACCTGACTGCCCTTCACCTTTGAATGAGGTAACCCGGAACCCCTTTTTTCTTATAATTTCAGAGATCAAGTTTGAGTTTTTCCGGCTTATTACCCTCAGGATGAGGTGCCCCATGGCAATAAATTTCTCAACCTTGATCCCGACCAGATTTCCGGTCGCAAACCCCAGAGCATAAATAATGCCCAGGGCCGGCTGCTCTGATACGGACTGAACAATAGTTGAAACCACCACCAGCCAGATGGCAGACTCAAAAAAACCAAGCCAGAAAGACATCAGCGTTCTGCCATGAACGATTGCGATGGTCCGCAGGGTTCCCAGCGAAACATCTGTAACACGGGCTGCGAAGACAAAGGCCCCGTATACCCAATCAGTGTTTTGTATATTTGGTAGCAATTCGATCATAAAAATAGGTATCAACCTTGAAAATTATAAAAGGGCTGGATTTGCACCAAATCCAGCCCTCAATACTGTTATCTGTGCCTGCTGTCGTCTACTGAGACGCAAAAAACATTTTCGCCTCTTCGGTGTATTCCGGCGACAGCATCTGCGTTATGCGGCCCTGCCTTTAATCATCAAACATGAGATCACCAGAGTAGTCATCTGAGCTGTAGCTTCTCTCATTAATTGCTAATTTTACAGGGCTTTTGGATGTGAGGACATATTCTGTTCCACACTCATAGCAGACGATGGTATCTCCCTTGCTGAAATAATATTCCACCGGTATATATTCCAGGCAGATTTCACATTTGCCAAACCGTTCTCTGTCACTCTGATGCTTATTGAATTTGCCCATGTCAACCTCCTGAATTTGTATTAGATGGAAGCAATTCAGAGACTTTAATCCAATAAACATGCCAGTTTGGTTTTCATACACAACTACCCGTCAAGGTACTAATATTAAATAAATTTTTCGCTTTTTGACAATTTCAGACTGTCACGAGATAATTCCGAACGGAGACAGCAGAATGGCACAATATGGCCCTAATTATATGTTTTTACTATTTTATACTACGATTTCCGATTTACCCTATTTATTCCGATTTTTTAAAGTCTTCTTTTTTTATTCCATGGATTTTCATCTTGTTATAGAGCGCTCGCGGTGTTAATCCTGCAAGCTGAGCAGATTCACCGATACGCCCACCGGTATATTCCAACAATTCGACAAGATATTTCCGTTCAGCTGCCTGATTTAAGAGATTCTTGTAAGATTTTAATGAAGTACCCGGACTGAAAGCATGGTCGACCAGATGTGCCGTATTGCTTGATGATTCAGCAAAAGGATTGTTAGGGATATGGATGAGATCTGCGGTTATTATTTCACGATTCGCGAGCATTACCGCTCTTTCTATAACATTCTGCAGCTCCCGGATATTGCCAAACCAAGGGACAGATAGAAGGATTTGCATCGCCTGCTTATCCACCCCTTTGACATACTCCCGGCCATTTCTTCGCTTCCGGTTTACAATATGTTGTACGAGCAGGGGGATATCTTCCACCCTGTCACGGAGGGGAGGAATATGGAGCTGAAAGACTGAGAGCCGGTAATAGAGGTCTGAACGCAACTGGCCGGTATTTAACAGCACAAGGGGGTCGGTATTTGTCGCCCCAACGACCCTGAAATCGGTATTTATTTCTGTGTTTCCGCCCAGTCTCTGAAGTGATTTTTCCTGCAGGACGCGCAGCAGCCTGACCTGCATGGCCGGGGACATTGATTCAATTTCATCCAGGAAAAGGGTTCCCCCTGAAGCGTGTTCAATCTTGCCGATATGTCGGCTGCCTGCTCCTGTAAAGGCTCCTTTCTCATATCCAAAGAGTTCAGATTCCAAGAGGCTGTCGGGCAGTGCTCCGCAGTTTACAGCCATAAACGGACCGGATCTACGACGTGACTCATTGTGGATTATGTTTGCAAGGAGTTCCTTCCCTGTGCCCGTTTCTCCCAATAAAAAAATCGGAGAATCTGTTGGAGCTATATCTTTCACCAGATCCAGCAAATTTTCCATCAGCCGGCTCTTGGTGATTATTGCCTCTATACCAGGCTGATCCTGAACATAGCCGGCCAGATATTTTTCCTGATTTTGTTCTTGCCGGTGGCGCATGAGCTGAGAAAAAAGCTTACAGCTTTCACTGAAATCATTATTTTCAATGACAGTTGAGCGTTCAAGCAGCACGTTATCCGGAGGTTTATAACAAAAAAAGACATGCGGAATGTGGTGTGCAGCCGCTAGCTGAGAAAAATCAATTTCAGGTGTGTCATGATGTTCAGTTTCAATAAACCAGACATCGAAAATACGTGAGAACGCTGTGGAGTAAAATTCTGAGGCAGAATTAATATGAATAAAACGGCATGGCAGGGGCTCGAAACTATTGACCAGGCTCTGGTATGTTTCGTTCAAACCGAAAACAAGAATATTATACATGACTCTCTCTAGGTATAGTGGTTTTCTGCCAAATTAACAGATTGTCTGCCTAACGCCGCCATGCCGGTCGCCGATCAGGCTCGTCATGCCGCACGTTTAACAAAACTGCTCGCTTCCAGGCTGAAAACGAAGATACCACAGACAGCCTTGGTAACCCTTTGGGACTACCCTCTGAGCAGCGACAGATAATCATCACGATTCAGCAAATCATCAAGATCATTTTCACGTGACGGCCGAACCTCTACAATCCAGTTTTCATAAGGATCTTCATTGATGAGCTCTGGACAGTCCTCAAGCGCTGCATTAACCGCCACAATTTCTCCGCTTATGGGGAGATATATCTCTGATACAGCTTTCACCGATTCGAGGGTTCCAAATTCGTCCCCTTTCTCAAAAATTTCACCAACCTCGGGCATATCCACAAAGACGATGTCTCCAAGCTGGTCCTGAGCGTAATCGCTGATACCGACCTTGACAGTGTTATCTTCTTCATACACCCATTCGTGATCACTGGTGTAAGAAATCTTCCCCGGTAAAATCAATTCATCTATCTCTTTCATCACACCCTCCTATCAGGCTCCGGCTCAGGGCAACATTACCTTCATATGTAATTCTGAATCACGACAAATGCTCCCGTCAAACAAACATATTCTGTTTTCGAAGCCGACCCGTCAACGAGCAGACCCTCTTCTGCAGGACCGGGATATCGGCAAAATCCTTAACAGGCTTGCGGCAATCTTGCAGTTCCATGGAAGTGGGGATATCAGCCACAGCCATGCGACCTGACTCCCCTGTTAATTTCAGATGTACCATTAAAGAAAAGTTCAACTCTTGTCAACAATACGAAACATCGACTGCATCATGATCACCAGCAGGATAACGGTGTCTGTAAAAAACGATTAAAGAGAAAATTAAATGAGTTGGATTACAAAGAACAGGTGGCGGCTGGCTGCCAAGGGCTCTAGAGACCATTCTATTGCCGGCGGGTGTGCGGTCAGACGCTGGCTAATTCCTGGTGGATCGCTCGTGCAAGTGATTCAACCGTATATGGTTTTTTGATATACGAACCGGCTCCAAGCTCCTGGGCTTTTCGAACGCTTGTATTATCTGAAAAGCCACTGGCTATTATGGCCTTCTGGCCCGGTCGATGTGCAGCTATCTTCTCATAGGTCGCACAGCCATCCATCCCGCCCGGCATAATCATATCGAGAATAAGGAGGTCAAACTGCTCGCTGCTGCAGGTCGCAATTGCCTTTTCGCCTGACGAAACGGCTTTCACATTGTAGCCGAGCAGGATCAGAATTCGAGAGGCAAGTTCCCGCTGCTCTTCCATATCGTCAATAACCAGAACACTCTGCCCATTTCCCTTGAAATTCTGCAGTTCAATAATGTCAGATTCAGGAATTTCCTCCCGGGTCGTCGGAAAATACAAGGCAAATTCTGTCCCTTTGCCGGGAGCACTCGATATATCAATATAACCATTGAGATCCTTGATGGTCCCCCAGACAACGGCCATGCCCAGGCCCGTCCCGCTGCGCCCCATGATCTTGCTGGTGTAAAAAGGTTCAAAAATCCGATTGATCTCGGATACTGACATGCCGACCCCGGTATCGGATATCTTCAAGACGCTGTATTCTCCCCGGGGAATCATTTCAAATCCAGAGTAATCAATATCAAGAAATTGATTTTCTGTCCTGATCGTCAGTACCCCGCCAGCGGGCATTGCTTCAACCCCATTTACAAATATATTCATCAGAACCTTCGAGAGATGTACCGTGGATCCGTTAACATTTTGGAGGTTATCATCAAGATCGAGCTTAAAGGTAACCCCTTCTGCCTGGCGAATTATCTCGCCTTGTTCGGGGCTGACCCAGAAATCCCTGATAACAGTATTGAGGTTAAGGACGGAAACATTACCAAACCCGCGTCTGGCCAATGTCAGAAGATCCTGGACAATTGCAGCCGCCCGTTCACCCGATTTTTTAATGATGTTAAGTGGGGTGGTCATCGGATCATCAGGAGAACGATCAATCAACAGCATATCGGGGTAACTGACAATACCTGAGAGGATATTGTTTAAATCATGTGCCACACCGCCCGCCAGAAGGCCGATGGCCTCCATCTTCTGGGCATTTTTCAAACGGTTCTGCAATTCAACCTGCGATGATACATCGCGTATATCGACCACATAACCATTTATCTCACCGCTCTCAGTGTGATAGGGGCTCAAGGTAATATTGAGGTATCGATTCAGAACAGGGTTCGGCTGGGGCTTGACTTGGAGATGGACGATGTGCCCCCCTAAACAGGTAGCGACAGAGCTCTCCAGCTCATCTTTGAAAAACTCCTCGCCGAAAACGTCCTTAACAGACATGCCCTCGATCCTGACTCCGGAGACGGTTACGATGTTGCGGTACTCACTGTTATAGAGGACATGACGATGATCCAGGTCAATGAGGGCCATTGCATCACTGGAGGCCTCGACAATGCGGGCATACTTGCGGAGCTCCTCCTCAGCTTTGAGCCGTTCCTCCACCTGGGCTTCAAGCTGTGCGTTGCTCTTCGTCAATTCCATTGTTCTTTTTTTTACCTGATACCTGAAAAGCACCATAGCTCCAAGGAGAAAGGAAACGGTGCCAACCACGCCATAGAGCAGATAAAAGATCCATTGCGGAAGAGAATCCTGCCCGCTGACCACGAACCAGCGATTAACAGAGCGATAATATATCGAATTCTCATCCATCTTGAAGGCGGTCAAGTAGCCGTCAATCTTGGCGATGATTTGCTCATTTTTTCCCTCAGGGACTGCATAACGCATTTCAATCGGATTATAGATAACCGGTGTTGCCTGAATACGATAACTGGCCCGGTTTCTATTACCGTACAGACGGTTGACAACACCAACATCGACAAAATTAGCATGAAGCATTTCAAACACGGTTTCATATTCATCAACCTCTAAAAACCTGCAGGAAATGTTGAAATTCTGGGTCATGTCCTTGAGGACCTGAAAATGGATATCTCCCTGCTTTACTCCGATTTTTTTGCCTTCAAGCTCTATCATGGAGGCAAGGTTCCCGCCATCAGGGACGTAGAGCTCAGCCCAGTTTGCCATCACCGTTTCATAGGTATAGTCGACAAATTGCTCTCGCTCTTCCACATAGGCAATCGCTGGCAGCAGATCGATGGTGCCGGCTTTGAGTTCATCAAATAGCTCTGAGAAGTGACCGTATACATATTCAAGCTTCCAGCCCTCGTTGACAGCAATTTCTTCCAGAATATCAATGAACAATCCCTTTGCTTCTCCATCAGTATCTTCAAAGATGGTCGGTTTATTATTGTAAACACCGACCCTGAGGACTTCTTCCCCATAAATATTAGCGGCAGGGTAGAGGAAAATCAGGAGAAAAACAGCGCTGGCCAGGCAAACGTGGCAGAGTAAGGCAAGCCTCTTAATCCGGCAGCCTGCCATCTTGCCGGTTAATTGAGCAGATTTGGAGTTTCTTTCACTCATGCGGTAATGATTTGATTAATATTGATATCGTATACTTTGGTATATGTCAAAAAGAGGACTGTCGTCAAATAGTATTCTAGATAATTGTGGTACTTTTAAGAGCAAATCCTAAAAATCTTCTCTCTTTGAGGGCCCTTTTATCTCAACCGAAAACCTCCTGCTTTCCTCCAGCTATTTCGGCGTCGATTCAAGCCTCATGACAGTCATGACAGGGATTGGCAAGGGGTGCTAAAATTAACAGCACTCTTTCATACGCCAGCACTAGAGAGCTGATCAGCGCTGACAAAGCGACAATCTGGAAGGCGTTTTGCAATCAGTCACCCACGCCGACAGAACTTCCCCGGCGCCGAAATGATAAAAAGGTGATATAATAGGCGGCGTGTCCCTGCTTGATCTTTAATCCTGAAGGCTCTAATCCTGAAGGGCTCGGACTTGAGCAGACAAGATCTTTGAGCGCAAGGCTGAGAACGCCGGCTCGCCTAATGACTTTTTTCCCGGAGACAACCAAAAAGATGGATGAGGAACTGCTGAGTGTCATCAAGGATTTCCTGGAAATGGGCCACGTGGACAATATTGTCGCAATGTTTCACCGTAATCATGAGTATTACAGCTGGACAGGAGCCATTCTTGATGACGAGCGATTTAATGTTCGCCTCGGTGTCTCCGTGCTCTTTGAAGAACTCAGGAAACGGGAGCCGGAAGAGCTTGACCGAGCAAGACCATCCCTGCTGCCCCTGTTGAGATCAGAAAAGCCTCACATTCGCGGTGAAGCAGTCAGTATCCTGGGGATCATCGGCTCAAAAGCCGCCTGCGAGGCCATCAAAACGATGCTCCGGGACAAACAATCCCAGGTTCGCGAAGTCTCAGCAGACATACTGACCGAGTTGGGTTATACCCTGGATTGCTGAGAGCTTCCGTCAAGGATGGCCAACATCATCATAAAAAGAGACCATCAAATCATTGAGCTCCAGGTATCTGCGGTAGATAGTATCGTAGACCGTCACGACCGACGGCTGAGGCTGACACCGGCTTGATTCATCAAGCCGTACAACGCGGGCTGTTATGTCATCAATGGCTGTCTTTTCGCCTTTCGCTGTTTCGTCACACCACAGAGCCTGCATCGCAGCACCGGCAGCACCTGCTTCCTCCTGCTCCAGACAGACAACCTCACAATTGAAAATGTCGGCAACAATCTGCCTCCACAGACCGCTTTTGGCACCGCCTCCTGCCAGCCTCACTTCTTTTGGCTCAATACCGTTCTGCCTGATGATATCAAGTCCGTAACGCAGTCCGAAGGTGGCACCTTCCAGCGCCGCCCTGCTTATCATCCCGGCGCGCATATTCAGGCTGCTCAACCCGGTTAAGGTCGCTTTTGCCAGAGGCAGGGCCGGTGTCCGTTCACCATTAAAATATGGCAGCAGCAGCAACCCCCCAGCTCCGGGCTCGACAGCAGCAGACAGCTCATTAAACTCAGATAATCCCAGGTTGAACAGCTCCCGTGCCAGTTCTGTTGCAACCGTCACATTCATTGTGCAGACGAGCGGCAGCCAGCCGCCGGTCGATGAGCAGAAGGCGGCCAGCTCTCCGTTATGGTCGATAATCGGTCTATCTGAATAGGCGTAAATGGTTCCAGAGGTTCCCAGACTGGCAGTGACAACTCCCTCTTTAACGTTCCCTGTACCAATCGCCGCCATCATATTGTCCCCGCCGCCCGATGACACAAGTACGTCCGTCGGCAGGCCAAATTCATGTGCCAGCTCTTTTTTTAAGAGTCCTGTCGGCTCGTCTGAGGCTATCAGTTCGGGAAGGCAGCGCTCGAGCTTTCCTGAGGGATCGATGGTTTCCAGCATTTCATTTGACCAGCAACGGTTTTCCACGTCAAAATATGCCGTCCCCGAGGCGTCCCCGCATTCAGTTTTTTTCTCACCGGTAAGCCAGAAATTGATATAATCATGGGGGAGCAGCACCGTTGAAAGGCGAGAATAATTTTCAGGCTCATGCTCTTTCAGCCAAAGTATCTTTGAGGCGGTAAAACCGGCAGCCACCTGGTTACCGATTTTTTTTAACACTGCCTCCTCACCTCCAGCTCTTGCGGTAATGGTTCGACACTGCGGCACCGTTTCAGTATCACACCACAGTTTCGCAGGTCGTATAACCTGCCCATACCGATCGAGGGCAACCATGCCGTGCTGCTGGCCTGAGACGCCAATGCCCCTGACCATTCTGCCGTCTACTGCCGGTGAGGCCAGCACTCCTTCCAAAACGTTCCGGCAGGCCTCAATCCAGCATTGCGGTGACTGTTCCCGTCCTCCGCGGTCATTCTCAATTAACTCATAGCCGTGATAGCTTTCAGCAATTATCTGTCCCGTTCGCCCACTTAGCACCACTGCTTTGGTTCCCTGGGTTCCGCTGTCAATACCGATGTACAACTGATCATCCATGCCGTTTCCTCCCCAAGAACACCTGATTGAATCTCTCAGATAAAGGTATTGATCATATTCTCAAGATACTCCTGTCGGCCGCTCCGGGGCTCCGGCTCTCCATGCTCCTCGACAAACGCCTGACAATCAGCAAGCCCTGATTTTCCGGCGAGTACAGACTGGGCAGCCGGCATCTGCCAGGAGTTATAACGATCTATCCGTAAATCCTCAAGAAACCCATCCTCCATAATTTTTGCCGCAATGACAAGTCCGCGGGCAAAAGCATCCATGCCCCCGATATGACCATGGAACAGATCAACAGTATCCTGGGACCCTCTGCGAACCTTTGCATCAAAATTCAACCCCCCTGAACCAATACCCCCGGCTGCCAGAACCTCGAGCATGGCGTATGTGGTTGAGTAGAGATCAGTGGGAAACTGGTCGGTATCCCAGCCCAGCATCAGGTCGCCGCGGTTGACATCGATACTGCCGAGCTTTCCGGCTGCAGCGGCCACTGCCAGCTCATGTTCAAAGGTATGCCCGGCCAGCGTGGCATGATTGGCTTCGACATTTATTTTAAAATGATCAATAAGATCATAGGACTGCAAGAAATTAAGAACTGCAGCAGTGTCAAAATCGTACTGGTGCTTGCTCGGCTCTTTCGGCTTCGGTTCAATCAAAAACTGACCGGTAAAACCGATTTCTTTTGCGTAGTCAACACACATCTGAAAAAATGCTGCTGCCTGATCCTGCTCCTGCTTGAGCCGGGTGTTCAGCAATGTTTCATAGCCTTCGCGTCCGCCCCAGAATACGTAGTTTTCTCCTCCCAGCTCCCTTGTGGCGCTGATCGCCTGTTTTACCTGAGCTGCAGCATAGGCAAAAACATGAAAATCGGGATTTGTACCGGCACCATGTGCATAGCGCGGATTACTGAACAGGTTCGCCGTTCCCCACAGCAATTTGATTCCCGTCGATTTCTGCAATGCCGCGGCATGGCTGATCATTTTCTCCAGGTTCCGGCACGATTCCGAAAAATTGCTACCTTCAGGGGCCAGGTCCCGGTCATGAAAACAGTAATATGGTACACCTAATTTGCTGAAGAACTCGAAGGAGGCATCGCAGGTTGCGCGAGCCCGGTCCAGGGGGTCGCTACATTCATTCCATTCACGAGTCATTGTTGGCGCGCCAAAAGGGTCACTTCCTTCATTCTTAAAGGTATGCCAGTAGGCCACGGCAAACCGTAAATGATCCGCCATGGGTTTCCCCATGATATCCTGCTGTCCGTTATACCACTTGAATGACAAGGGATTTTTTGACTGTTGCCCTTCAAACCCTATCTTATCAGTCACTTCCGGAAAATATGCACTCATAATTTCAGCTCCTTGCTCGTAATCCCCAATTTACCATGCCATATTATATTCCCTGATCAAGGCCTTCTTATCTCAACACTTTATTTATAAAATGGAGATTTATAGATCTCACGCAACACCAGTGAGCCAGATTCCCTGGCCCAGTCTTTGTCGGTCCAGCTCTTGATGACAATCTCTGTCTGGTCAAACCCAAACCTGGCCGCCTTCAACCGTTCGATTGAATCGAACATATGACTGAATAGCGCCTTTCCCGCCTGCACCCCTTTTCCTGTAATAATCACCAACTGGGGATTGAGTAAAGTCATCAGGTTATAGATACCCACCCCGAGGATTATTCCCGCCTTCCTGTAGATGATCTCGAGGGCTTCATTACCGTTTTCAAGCTCATCAAGCACATCCTCAAAAACAATCTCTTCCCGAGACTTATCGGATGAATACCAGCTGCCACTTCCAATCAGATTTCTGGCATCCCTTAAAAGTGCATAGTTGCCGGCAAACGCTTCGATGCAACCGTTACGGCCGCACCGGCAGGCCGGACCATCAATTTCAGCACACATGTGTCCAAATTCACTGGCGATGCCGCTATTACCGCGCACCAGCTGACCATTGACGACCATACCGGCACCAACACCATTTTCCAGCGTCACGACAATGAAATTATCCATTCCCTTGGCGCTGCCGTACCAATACTCTGCGATAGCAAGATTATTTGAGCTGTTATCAATAAAGACCGGGTGATTTATCCGCTGCTGAAGCATTTCTTTCAAGGAAATTTCTTCCCATCCATAGTTTGGCAGGAATTTGACAACCCCCCTCTTTGAATCTACCGGACCCGGAATACCGACACCGACACCGGCGATCTGATCTTTTGAAAAATTTGCCTCCCAGATGCATGCCTGTATTGCCTGGGCCATCATTTCAACAATATCTTCCGGTGAGTAGTAGTCCTTATCCAGTAAGATCGTATGCGCCGCTTTCAATTCAGCCTGAAAGTTAACGATGACAACCCTGATTTGATCGATTGCCATGTTCACCCCGACAACATGCACGCCATCTGGCCTGATGGCCAGCAGGGTTGGCCGTCTACCGCCCTCATAGGCACCAGCCTGTTTTTCTTCTATGAGCCCCTCCTGGATCAAATCGGCAGTAACCCCTGTTACCGATGCCTGGCTCAGTCCCGTTTCCCGAGCCAGATCTGTCCGGGAAATCAGCCCCGCAGTTCTGATCAGCGCCAGTATATTGGAACGATGCATTGCCCGCTGGAACCGTCTGGGGGGCAAAGAGGTGGACTGCTGCTTTAAAGCCATAAACTCAAAACCTCACATTTCATACATTAATTCACATTTTAAATTAAATAACCACAATTACAATTGTCAACTCATTTTTCACGCTCCCCTTAAACAAAGAAGAATCTACGAGGGCCAAAAGATCACTGATCATAAAACATTTGGGAGAAACTACTTGACACCTAAAAACTTATATGGCAATTCGTTGGCCTATAGACATTATTTCATGTTTTAAAATATTAACATCCGATCTGACGATGCGGAGCCTAATTTCATTTATTGTCCATGGTCCATTTTTGTTTGGCGATGAAGTCTTGAAAACTATAGATCGAGAGGCCCACCATGATAGAAAGCAGCCAGATGACAGCAGCACAAGCACCCTTAAGGTACGGTATGGTAGGTGGCGGTGAGGGCGCATTTATTGGAGATGTTCACAGGAAAGCCATCGCTCTGGATGGAAAAGCGAAACTTGTCTGTGGTTGTTTTTCAACAGATCCTCAGAATACACTGAGAACGGGCATAAGCCTGGGCCTTGATCAGCAGAGACTTTATGCCACCTACCAGGAAATGGCTGTTGAAGAGGGCAAAAAAGACAACAAAATCGATTTTGTTGTCATTGTAACACCAAATAACACCCACTACCCAATTGCCAAGGCCTTCCTGGAAAACAAGATCAACGTTGTCTGTGATAAACCGTTTACCGTCACCTCAACTCAGGCCACGGAGCTTAAAGCGCTTGCCGCCAGGAACTCCCTCTCTCTCTGCGTCACCTATACGTACACCGGATATCCCATTGCCAAGCACGTTCGCTTGATGATTGAAAATGGAGAGCTTGGTGAAATCAGGTTTGTTAATGCCGAATACCCGCAGGACTGGCTGAGCACCCTGCTTGAAGAAACAGGCCAGAAACAGGCGGGCTGGCGTTCAGACCCCGATCAATCGGGAGCGTCGAACTGTGTCGGCGATATCGGCAGCCATATCGAAAATATGGTCTCCTATATGACAAAGCTGAAAATAACACGGTTATCAGCACGTCTTGACACCATGATTCCAGGCAGAACACTTGATGACAATGCAACGATAATGGTGGATTATGCAGGCGGGGCTAAAGGAGTCTATTGGTGCTCCCAGATCGCTGTCGGCAATGACAATGGTCTCAGAGTTCGAATATTCGGCTCAAAAGCCTCCATCGAATGGGCACAGGAAAACCCGAATTACCTGAAAATTTCCTACCTGGATAAACCAACAGAGATCATTTCCCGTGGCAGAGATGCGCTTCACCCGGGGGCAGACGCCTATTCAAGGATTCCGTCGGGCCACCCTGAAGGATATTTCGAGGCCTTTGCCAATATCTACAAGGCGTTTATCAGTTTCAGCATGAAAAAGAAGAGCGGTACTGAAATTCTCCCTGAAGATTATGATTTCCCCAAGGCAGCGGAAGGGGAACAAGGAGTTACATTTATTGAAAAATGTGTTGAAAGCTCTGAAAAGAATTCAGCATGGGTCGATATGGATCACTGAGTGGAGGAAAACATGACAAGACCAGTAACACTATTCACAGGACAATGGGCAGATCTGAGTTTTGAGGAGATCTGTAAAAAAGCAGCATCCTGGGGCTACGATGGCCTCGAAATCGCCTGCTGGGGGGATCATATGGATCCCGTTGAGGCCTCCAAAAATCCGGACTATGTCAAAAACAAACTGGCAATCCTGAAAAAATACAATTTACAATGCTTTGCCCTTGGAGCTCATCTTGCCGGTCAGTGTGTTGGAGATGACTGGGATGAAAGGCTGGATGCATTTGCCCCTGATGGGGTAAAGGGACAGCCTGAAAAAGTCAGGAAGTGGGCTGTGGCCGAGATGATCTCTACAGCAAGAGCGGCAAAAGAGATGGGCTGCTATGTTGTTACCGGATTCCTCGGCTCTCCCATCTGGAAATACCTCTATTCGTTTCCCCCAACCACTGAAGAAATGATAGAAAACGGTTATCAGAAGATTGTTGACCTCTGGACTCCGGTTTTCGATGAATTTGACCGGTGTAACATAAAATTCGCGCTGGAAGTTCATCCGACGGAAATTGCCTACGATTATTATTCGACCGTCAAGTTGTTTGAAGTGTTTGACAGACGTCCAACCCTTGGTATTAACTTTGACCCAAGCCACCTGGTCTGGCAGGGTATGGAGCCCCATGTCTTTATCAGCGATTTTCCCGACAGAATCTATCATGTCCATATGAAAGATGCTGCGCTGACGCTTGACGGCAGATCAGGCATTATTGGCTCCCACCTGCCGTTTGGCGATCTCAGGAGAGGGTGGAACTTCCGTTCCCTCGGACATGGCGACGTAAACTTCGAAGAAATAATTCGTCACCTGAATGCAATTGGTTATGGCGGACCGCTCTCTGTGGAGTGGGAAGACAACGGCATGGACAGAGAATTCGGGGCTGCAGAGTCTGTTGAGTTCGTTAATTCGATCAATTTTGCACCCTCTGATATCTCGTTTGACGGAGATATGAAAAAATAATCATTTTATAGATTTTCTCCCAAATCATGCAACATACTACCAATCCGGTTTTAACCATCAAGGATATCAATAAGGCCTTTTCTGGGGTAAAAGTTCTCAATGATATCAACCTTGAGATCCAGGGTGGAGAGGTATTTGGTATTCTTGGCGAAAACGGAGCGGGTAAATCAACCCTGCTGAAAATAATATGTGGCATCTATACCCCGACAAGCGGAACCATATATCTAAAGGGCAACAGGGTTTCAATAAACACACCGGCACAGGCAAAAAAAATTGGTATCAGTATGATTCCCCAGGAGTTCAACCTGATACCGACCCTCTCGGTCTTTGAGAATATATTTCTCGGTTCAGAGCTTAAAAGCGGACCGCTGCTCAACAAAAAAGAGATGCGACTGAAGACCCGGTCACTTCTGGACGAGTTAAAGACTGATCTTTCACCCGACGCACTCATCGCTCATTTAAGCGTTGCTGAGAAACAGATGGTTGAGATCGCCAAAGCCCTCGTTCATGAGTCGGATATTCTGATCATGGATGAACCGACCACTGTGCTGACCAACCTTGAAGTTGAAATTCTTTTTGAGCTCATTAACAGGCTGAAGCGAAGAAATGTCACTATCCTGTTCATCTCTCATAAGCTCAATGAGGTTAAACGTGTTTGTGACCGTATTCTGGTGCTCAGAGATGGTGATCAAATCTGCATCAATGACGTCAAGGATGTGGACGAGCACG
The DNA here is from genome assembly GCA_963710015.1 of uncultured delta proteobacterium. Classification (GTDB taxonomy): domain Bacteria; phylum Desulfobacterota; class Desulfobulbia; order Desulfobulbales; family Desulfocapsaceae; genus MADRE3. The sequence continues at coordinate 283,942 of CAVPYP010000022.1, forward strand.
ACATGGCAAAAAAGATGGTCGGCCGTGAGTTGAATCAGGTTTTCCCAACAAAAACATGTCCTGGCGATGAGGTTGTCTTCCAGGTCGACAATCTCAGTGATGGCACACTGCTCAAAAACATCAGCTTTCAATTGAGAAAAGGGGAAATTCTCGGTTTTTCAGGGCTTGTTGGTGCCGGCAGAACTGAAATCGCTGAATGTGTTATGGGGCTTCGAGCCAAAATATCTGGTGATGTCTATGTCAATGGCAGGAAAACCCGTATCCGCTCCGCTGCTGAGGCCATCAAACATAGACTCGGCTACCTCTCTGAAGATCGCAAAGGTAAGGGGCTTATCCTGAATTTCGGCATACCCGAGAACATATCTCTGATTTCACTGTCCAAGTACACCAACCTGTTTATCAACAAGAAAAAGGAGAGAATGCGTTCCGAGACATTCATTGAGCAATTCAATATTAAGGCGGCATCGTTACATGCAGAGCTTGAATATCTGAGCGGTGGCAACCAGCAAAAAGTATACCTGTCAAAATGGATGGACACCGACCCGTTTATTTTGATTCTCGATGAACCGACGCGCGGTATTGACGTAAATGCAAAAAAAGAGACCTATTATTTCATTAACGCTCTTGTCAGCCAGGGCGTTTCCTGCATTTTGATTTCCTCAGAACTTGAGGAAATCATTGGACTCTGCAGCCGGGTACTGGTCATGCGGGAGGGAGAAATCACCGGTGAAATGGAAGGCGATCACATAAATGAAGAAGAAATCATGTTTTGCGCAGCTGGCGTAAGATAAAATCTGGTCCTGATTACAAGAAATATGGAAACAAAAAAGCTCCGTTTTGAGTATTTAAAGCGAATAGACTATACGAAATATGCGCCGCTCTTTGCCTTGATTGTGCTCGTACTGCTCTCCGCTGCTGCAAGTGAGCATTTCCTCAAATTCAGAAATATTACCAACATTCTCAGGCAGGTCTCCTACACTGGTACAATTGCTTTGGGGATGACCTTTGTTATTGTGGCGGCAGGCATAGATCTTTCTGTTGGTTCCATGGTCGCCTTCATTGGTGTTTTAACAATCTATCTGATGAACTACCTGGGAGGAGACGGGTTTGCTGTCTGCATCGCTGTATTCACCGCCCTGGCAGCAGGCTCACTATGCGGAGCACTGAACGGGCTTATTGTTACCAAGGGACGAATTACATCGTTCATTGCAACACTTGCCACCATGTCTATTTTCAGATCAATGACACTGTATATCAGCGAAGCAGGTGAGGTCATTTCTGATAATGACCTCTATCCTGAGATTGGCGGGGGGTATTTCATGAATATACCCTATCCGGTAATCATCTTCCTGGGACTGGCCCTGTTATTCCATATCTTACTGAACAATACGGCCTTCGGCAGACATGTCTGCGCTGTTGGGGCCAATCAGCAGGTCGCTGTCTATTCTGCCATCAAAGTCAAGTGGATCACCTTCATGACCTTTGTTATCACCGGCTTTACCGTCGGTGTTACAGCGATTCTCCTGTCTTCACGGCTTAATTCTGTCAGCCCTGGAGATGCAGGTATTTTCTATGAACTGGACGCCATTGCAGCTGTCGTTATCGGCGGAACCCCGCTTGCAGGCGGTAAGGGCACCATCTGGGGAACCGTCATTGGTGCAATAATATTAGGTATTATCAATAACATGCTCAATATGCTTGGAGTTTCACCCTACTTGCAGGGCACCGTTAAGGGGCTCATTATTCTTATCGCTGTTTTTGCCCAGTATAAGAATAATTAAAGTCCCGGAACCACAGGTTATCAGAACTCGTTCTGGTAATTTAACAGATAACATCAAAGAGCAAAAAAGAGGGGAAGTTATGAAAAAAAATGTGAGAGCGTTACTGATTACACTACTCGCCGGTCTATTTCTTTTTTCTGGAGCCGCCGCCTTTGCCGCTGAAAAAATCAAGGTCGGTGTCTCCGTTCCTTCTGCGGATCATGGTTGGACTGCAGGACTGCTCTGGTGGGCAAAGAAAGCGGTAGCGGACATTGAGGCAAATGATAAGGATGTGACCTTTTATGTCGTTGCTGCCAGCTCAGGAAGTAAACAGGTAGGTGACGTTGAAGATCTCATGGTCAAGGGAATCGATGCGCTGGTTATACTTCCGCATAACCCCGCTACCCTCCAGAAGGTTGTTGAGGAAGCCTATGCTTCCGGTATTTACACCGTTGTCGTTGACCGGGAATTACCCACACCAGCCCAGCACGTTTTCATGGCTGGCGACAACCCGGGCCTCGGTATGGTTGGTGCCCAGTGGCTGGCAGAAGAAATGGGTGGAAAAGGTAAAATAGTAGTACTTGAAGGCATGTCCATACCGATAAACAAGCAGCGGGTAGACGCCTTTAACGAAGTGATGAAAAACTATCCCGACATCGAGATCCTTGACTCACAGCCTGCAGACTGGTCAACCCAGAAAGCACTGCGCCTGATGGAAAATTATCTGCAGAAACACAACCATATCGATGCGGTCTGGTGCCAGGATGATGATATGCTCAAAGGCGTCATGCAGGCAATCAAAGAGGCTGGACGATCAGAAATCAAGACCGTTCTTGGTGGTGCCGGATCCAAAGATATTATAAAAATGATCATGGATGACGACCCACAGGTACGGGCAACTGTTACCTATAACCCATCGATGATCGCATCAGGCATCGTTTTTGGTGTAGAGGGAGCCCGAGGCAAGACCGTTGGCGGCCTCTACCACACACCCTCACGGGTAATCATCGCAGCTGATCTGGTCGTCAAGGAAAATGCTGAAGCCTTTTATTTTCCGGAAGCAGCTTATTAGAACAGCAATTCAATATTCTCCATCTAACCGGTATCGATACCTATCGATGCCGGTTATTCCCCTGACCTTGAGTCCCTTTCCTGAATAGTGTGAAAAGGGCTCAGGTCATTTCCCCAGCATTTATTCAACCGGCAGTCCGAGACGGGCAAGCAGACCCGGCCGATCAAAACCAATACTGACAATTCTCTCTTTTTCATCCTTGACCAGTCGTTTCAGCCTGTATTCAGCGCGCGAGGCCAGCGACCGACTGCCCAGCTCACAGGAATAGACCAGATCCACATGCTTCTTCGACCTGGTGTATTTGGCTCCATACCCCTCGCTCTGCCGATGCTGCCTTAAACGCCGCTCAACATCTGTGGAGATGCCGGTGTAGAGGCTGTTCGTCTCATCTCTGAGCACATATATTGACCAGACGGGCATATCCGCTCACTTAGCCTGCGTCGCCATGGCTGCTTCAACACGCTGCCAAACTTCAGCAAATGATAATTCCATTAGATTGTCCCGTTCCATCGCCTCAAATCTGGTGTGCTGAATACCTGTGGTGAGCGGAGATGTGTGGGCACCATAGAGGGCAATTCCTGAAACACCAAGATGTGCTGCGATATGGGTCGGCCCAGTATCGTTACCGATCACAAAAGATGCCTTCTTGGCAAATCCCGCCAGTGCAAAAATATCATAGCAGCCGTCAGCGGGAACCAGCATTTTGCCGGGAAGGTTTTGACACAATTCTAATTCATCAGGCCCGGGAACCGTTACCGTATCTATGCCGGACTCCTGCAGTTGCAGAGCCAACTCCCGGAAATAGGGCCACCTCTTATTATCGTGAGATTTTGAAGCACCGGGAATGAGCAGAACGAACCCGGGCGCAATCCCTGCAGCAGAGAGCAGCTGGTCAACATCTTCAGCCATCCATGAAACATCACCCTTTAGTGTATAACGAACGTTCAGGCCGGCCAGACCAAGGTGAAGAGCGAAATGATCAGCGGCACAGATGCGATCTTCGTCCCGCTTCAGGTAGGCGGCACAGCCCGGAACGTCCCCCATCCACCAGGTCGGCGGAAACAGCCAGCGATAATAAAATCGGGTCCTGCCGACCTGCTGCAGGTCATAAACACGATCAAATCTTCTGTTTTGCAGCCGTTTACGCAGTTTCAGCATCTGTGCTAAACTGAAGCGCGAGGCCCGCGGGTCGACAAAGATCTCATCCACCCAGGGGCAGCGTTCCATATAACGCCGGTACGATGGCGTCGTCATGACTGTCAGGTGATCATCCGGATGGTTTTCACGAATGTCGCGAAGCGCGCCATCGGCCTGAACGAGGTCTCCAAGTGCGCTGAGTTTAATGACAAGTACGGCAGCCATTAATACGCTTCGTAGGACTTTTCTTCAACCAGTTCCGAACCAAGCAGTCCATTGATCTGATATTTTAGTTCAGCCCGGCGATCATTTGTTCTATAAACAGAACGGGCAAGCTCGATGAAGACAGTGCCAAAGTCCCTGTCCCTCTCGCAGCCGCGGATTTTATCTTCGATATCCCATAATGCTTCATTAACCAGCCTGAGTTCCGATATGAGCGCATCGAGGTCAGCACTCTGCTTAATCCGCTGATTATAGACAGCCTGGAGTTGACCCAGCTCCATGATAATATTTTCAAGCTTTGCCGTATCGGCAATCCGCTCTTTCTTGATCAGCAGGATCGTCAGCTTGTCGAGCAGTTCACCTGCGGAAACCGGAATTAATAAAGACATTGATTTCACCTTGTCTGTAGCGTTTAACTATTGTCGCTGGTACTGATGTTGAATTATACTTATGGTTTTCTTTATGGTGTGGTTTTTACCATATTAAATTGCTCCTGTCTGCAGCCGAGAACCTTAACCCAAACTCTGTCAATGTACCTTGCACCAATCACCCGAGCCGGCATTACAAGGTATGTAATACGTCAATCATACCTTCATGAAAAAGACGGAACCTACCGGTACCGAAACGTTTTTGACCTCGGTCATGACCCGGCACACTATCTTGAACAGCTCTCCGAAGACATCTGTTATTTTTCCCCAGATCTTGAGAATCGTCTTGAAAAAATGACTGACAAGGACCCGACCCGGGTGCTGGAGGAACTTCTCTGGGATTTTCTCCCAGAGGAAGAGCAGTACCGCCTCAGTCTCTTTAGGCATCGGGGTACAGTCAGAGTCCGGCCGCTTTCAAACGAGGATCGAGCGGCAATTGAAAAAGAGGTCCATCTTTTTGACCGCAGGCGGCTTTACTATCTGCGCTACGGTGCGGTTGACCAGTCAAGAATTTTCAGACTGAACCCCAAACTATACCGCCCGCTGCTCCACCAATCACGAGACGAACGTGAATATTACTTTATGAACCTTGAGAAGGTGCTTAAGCCCAACGAAATGAAAACCTATGTCTTCGCGGTATTCGATCTCCAGCGCCATTTCAGCGAATCAATCTCGGCAACAATGCCGGAAGCGCTCAACCAGTTTGATATTGCCGATCATTTTACCAGGGACATCTGTAAACTGAACGCTGACAGTAGATTCTGGTCCGGGCAGCAGATGAACTCATCACTCCATCACCATCTGGTCCGTTACCTCATCATGTTCTTTGATTACGGCTACGGCCGCCGCTCACTCTTTGATGATTTTGTCAGGGAATTCATGGGCAGGCACCGCTCCTTCAGATGGCCGGATAGAAAACCCACGGTCAGCACCGACGCTGCTGCAAAAATTTTTGATACAAGCTGGAAGGATCTTCAACAAATGAACAAAAAAGATTTAACCCGACTCTTCAGGCAGCGGGCCAAGGAACTTCACCCTGACAGCGGCGGCAATCACGACCGGTTTATTGAGTTAAGCGGGGCCTACACCTCCCTGCTGGCTCGCAAACAATAGTTGAGGAAGACAATACCGCAGGCCAGACTCTGCCCAGATTCCTGCATTAATTTATAACCTGCAACACAGGAGAATTTCCATGTCCATCAAGGCCCTTGCCATCGAGCTTTACAAAGCCCAGAAGAAGGTCCACCATCTGCAGGACAGACTTGAAGAAGCATCACTTGGTGCAAAAGAACAGCTGCGTTATGAACTCAAAGGGGCAGAAGCAGAACTCAACCAACTCCGCAGAATGATGGATGGAGAAAAAGAACCTTCACCTTTCTCATTAAAATCATTCAAATTTTAATAACGGCTTCTCAAGTCGTCCCCGTCACAGGCCGAGTGGAAAACGGCACCCTCTCCGCCCGGCCCTGTTCATTAGTCGTAAGAAGCCCAGGAAGCCATGCAGCTCAGGGTTTTACCAGTCCGTAAACCAGGCCCCGAAAGAGGAGTATTTCAGCCGGAACTCTTTCTCAGGGCAATAACTGCCTCGACCAGAACCGAGAGACAAATTACCCCGATAGCCATGGTCTGCCAGGTGGAGATCGACTGGTTCAGAAATACAATGGCCAGCAGCGCAGCAATTACCGGTTTGAGAAAAAACAGGTAGCTTCCGCGCGTAATGTCAGGAACAGCGGCAAGCCCTCCAATCCAGAGAAACTGGGTGATTGTTGTGTTCCATCCTGCCAGGACGAGCAGGGAAATAATCTGTCCAGACGGCCTGTCCAACAAGGTCAGAGGATTGACCCAGGTCTGCCAGACCAGGCCCACGACAAACCAGAGCCCCATAGCGCCCATGAACATAGTGATGGCAGTGATGCGCAAGGCACCGAACTGAACGATTAGCGGGCGAATTGCCACTGAATAAGAAGCCACTGCAGCGGCACAGCCAAGAGCCATCAGCACGCCGATCATGCTCCTTCCGGAACCGCTGAGTTGAGCCAGATAACCGTCAGTTAACAACAAAGCCACGCCTAGAATCGCACAAAAACCGGTCGCCAGCTTTGTTCGGGAAAAAGGCTGTTTGGTCAGAAACATGTTGACCAGGCCGACAAATATCGGAATGGTGGTCACCAGGGTCGCCACTTGAGGGACAGTAGCGAAATCAAGTGACCAGTGGAAGAGCAGATAGCCGATGGTAACTCCGAGAATGGAGAGCCAGACGAGTCGGAAACCAGCGGTTCGAAACGGCTCCAGGAGATTTCGACTGGAAGGGAAGATCAGCGCAAGTCCCACCAGGCCGGCTCCGCCAAGCAAAAAACGCCATACCGACAACTCCGGACCCTTGATATGGCTAAGAACAGCCACGAATTCGCTCGAAGCATGGCCGAAAACTCCTATCAACACGGCCAGATAGGCCAGCGTGGAAGATTGATGCCATAATCCTTTTTTCATGACTTTCTCCCCTGACTGCAGGCAAATTCAGCAATGCACTCAGCAAGTGCCTCCGGTTTCTCACCGGCAATCAGGTGTCCGGCATTGGGCATATCCAGCCGACTCCCCTGCGGAAGCCTGGCAAAAAGTTCATCAACAACACCTTTTTCGAGAAAAACGTGGTCCTGGAGACCGGTGACAACCAGGGTTGGAAGGTCCAGCTTTTCATAAGGAATATCCCAGTCGGCACTTGGCCCGGCCTCGGCAAGCAGCCGGTAGTGCCCACTCTCGGGTGAAAGGGCTTCATAGCAGTCCGGACTCTTTAAAAACGCCTGGCGATTCTCCTTCAACCACTCCTCGTTCATAAGCAGCGGCAGGTAAAGATCGCGGAACAACTGGAGCCCACCTAACGCTGCTGCCCGGACCAGCGCGTCTCCTATCCACTTGAGGCGCGGCCCGTTGTGGCGCAGCGTATTAATCAGTACAAGCTTTTCAGCTGCTGCTCCGGCAAGCCAGGTCTGGGCAGCATAAAGCCCGCCAATGGATAGGCCAACCAAAACCGGTTTTGCGGGACCAATTTTGTTCAACAATTCCAAGGCATCAGCAATAATGACGGAGGAGCTCAAAAGGGTTTTCAAATCCAGCGGACTGTTCGTCTGGCCCCGATAATCAAAGCTCAAGGTGCCCAGGCCCTTCTCCCTGAGTCGGGGTGCAACAATCCCCTCCCAGTTGCCCGTGTCTCCAGTAAGCGGGTTAAAAAAGATCACGGTCGGCATTCCTGGCGAAGAGGCCTCCTGGTATAGATAAAAGATGCTGCCACCTTCAGATAATGTACAGTCGGTCATGATGTTTCCTCTAAAAGTTGATTTATTGGCCAAGTGGCCAGGTCCTCTTTACCTATATCTTTTATATAGATGCCGCTGCCCTGAACAATCTCCACAAATCCTGTATGTTCCAGTACCTGCATAGCCTCTCGCAGCGTTGGACGGCTGACCCCAAGCTGCTGGGCCATTTCCCGCTCAGACGGCAGGCGGTCAGCTGCCGTGAGTTCACCTCGGGCAATCTGATCATGAATCGGGGAGATGATCTCCTCGGTTACTCGTTTTGCTCGTATTGTTTTAAGCATGACATCTATAAAATGGAGGAAACGCCTGGTCTGCACGTCTGTAAATGTCTGAGGGGCAGGGCTTATTCTAGACAAAAGCCGGTCTGCTGTCAAACAATCGCCAGAGACATGATCTGCCCGCCGCAGCCATTCAAGAAGGAGCAGAAAATCGGCAATGCAGCCAGCCAGTCAGGATTCCAGCTCCAATCAATTTCTCCGAATCATTCAGAACGTCCGAACACGAGCCTGGACCTTCTGCAGGCCCTTTTTGCGGTATAATCAGTGGCGCCGGCACCGGCTGGGATGAGCTCGCCCACAAGCTATCCGGGATTGAAGGGGTAGTAAGTATCTTCGCTGTATCCGGAGACGTTGACCTGTTGCTTGAGATAGTCGCACAGGACATGCACCATTATTCACAGGTGGTCCTGAAAGACGTGTTCAATAGTGTTGGTGTAAACGCAGCGCCCAGCTCTTTTGTGCTCGAGAAAGTTAAATCACGATATTGAACCAGCGGGACACTCTATTCTGCTCGCATAAACGATACATCCGTCTCTCGGCTGCCGAGCTGAACCTTGCTGACCGTCTCCGGCGAAGAAGCGATGATATGCCCTCTGCGGAACACAGCCAGGCGATTCGGTCGTAACCTCAGGGATTCCATCACACCTCCGGCCTGCAGGATCACACAGTCGGCTGGATTGCCTTTTTTGATCCCATATTTCTCAAGCTTCATCACCGCTGCCCCTCTGCTTGTGATCATTTCGAACAGGGTATCCTGTTGTGATGCCCCCATCATCTGAAGGCAGTGAGCACCCATATGGGCTACTTCAAGCATGTCGTGACTGCCCATTGGATACCAGGGATCCATAACACAGTCGTGACCAAAAGCGACATTTATGCCGCTTTCCAGCAACTCAGGAACCCTGGTAAGCCCCCGTCTCTTCGGATAACTGTCGTGAAGTCCCTGAATATATATATTTATCAACGGATTACATATTGCCTGAATACCTGATTCTGCCATTAATGGAAGTAATTTTGAGACATAATAATTGTCCATTGAGTGCATACTGGTCAGATGTGAGGCCGTAACCCGGTTACCCAGCCCCAGACGATGGGTTTCATAAACCAGATGTTCTATGTGTCTCGAAAGAGGATCGTCACTTTCATCACAATGCATGTCAACCAGCAGGCCGCGAGATTCTGCCACCCCGCAAAGCCAGGAGATTGCTGTGCTGCCCTCTGCCATGGTTCTCTCAAAATGCGGAATTCCCCCGACAACATCGACCCCTTTATCGAGCGCCTTAACCAGGAGGTCCTTAGCGCCATCCGTGCGCAATACCCCATCCTGCGGGAAGGCGACAAGCTGGATATCCAGCCAGTCTTTCATCTCCTCTTTGACTTCAAGCAGTACATCAACAGCGAGCAGGGAGGGATCGGTGACATCAACGTGAGTGCGAATCGCAAGTGTGCCCTTGGCAACTGACCAGTTAAGCAATTCAAGCGCTCTTCGTTTTAGAGCCTCTGCGGTCAATTCAAGTTTTAGTTCTCCCCAGATCTGAATACCCTCAAGAAGGGTGCCGCTTTGATTCAGTCGAGGCAGGCCAAGGGAAAGCGTGGCGTCCATATGGAAGTGGCTGTCAACAAATGGCGGGGTGGCAAGATAGCCCTTCCCGTCAAATTCCCGCTGCCCTTTCTCTTGAAGCGATTCGTTAATTTCAACAAACAGGCCGTCATTAATTCCCAGGTCGAAAGCACCATCTTTACCTGGAAGTTTTACGTTCCTAATAATGTAATCAAGCATGGTTCCTCCTCATCTCTCTCCCTTGTGGAACGGGATTAATAACGTTTTAGGGTAGGCGGACCGACGCGGCATTGCTGTGAGTGCCAACATGGAAAACACCTGGGGTATACGATGAATCAATGAGCTAGTATCGTTCATTACCAGCCCGCATGAGCGAGGCTTTATATACCTATTCACGAATTTATACCGCCACTCTTCAAAATATTCATCACAAAACCTTATAATGGTTAGAGATTTTACCTTTTTTAAAGATTATTCTCATAATGATGCCATAATCCATCAAAAACTCAAGCGGATCACACTGCTTATTCAATTTCTGAGATCGTTAATAACTCATCAGACCAGGCACATATTGTATTTGAATCAAACCCGCCCGTCAGTTAATGACGGAAGCCCATGGAACGTCAGCTAAATTTCTTTTCCTCCCTGATTCTCGTTTAAGGTGGCAAAACCCAAAGATCGAACGTAATCAAGGTAATTATATCGTAGACGTTTAATTGAAAATAACGTTTACAACCGACAAAAGAATAACTACATCTTGACATCTACTATTAGAATATCAACCTCTCCGATTATATTTGAGAATATTTATCAAACTAAGCTCTAAATGATTGGGTATTATAAATTAATGGTCTATAGTTGCCGATAATAAAGAGTATCATAATGTCTAGTGCTGGCCTGTATTTATATACACATTGACAGGATGGATTGATGACAGAAGACAATTGAAAACAGCTCTGTTCCGAGGATCTTTATTCTGTTTTATCTATAGCTTAGTTGTCCTGTAAAATTTCGTTTGGGTGTAACATTATGCAAAAAAACATCAAAAAACACCTCCTCCTCGAACAACTCGAAGAACGTATCTTTCTTGATGCTAACCCCATAGCAGCAGTTGACTCGGTAGAATCGACTGCTGATCCGACCGTTGTGCTCATCCCAATCAACCCTCCACAGGTTGAGCCCCAGGATTCAGGAGCAGGGGAACCAGAACCAACCCCTGAAACCATTGAGCAAGGTCTTGATATACAACTGACTGGAGCTGAAACAGCAGAGGAGAGCTCATCGCCAGTGCAAATTACGGCTGAAGCCAACGACGCGATCGGCCTCGATAACACGGCAGAAATAACCCCAGTAACTGCAATTGATCCAATGATTGGAGAGGATTTTGATTTTACGGTGAGTTTTGAGAATACAACAAGCTCGATTGTATATGGTCCATATATTGACCTGTTGCTCGATGGTGGCGAGGATGGAAATGATACCGGCGGAACTGGAGAGGATGGAATTACCTTTCAGAGCGCCAGCTATCTTGGAGCCAATGTTGACGCAACGATTGTCGACATTACCGCTGACGGCCAAATAATCGATCATCCTTACGCAACAGATACCGATGGCACCCCATTGCAGCTTACCGGGGTCAATGGCCAGACCTTCCAGGAAGGAGATCAGTTCGTCTCTTTATTAATGCCGTTTGGTTCTTTTACACCTGATCAGCCGGTGGCTGAGGTTCAGGTTACGGCACATATGGGGGTCAATGCCGATGTGGATACAGACCTTGGTGTACATACCACCACGGGCGCCATGTTTGGACAAGATGCCCTGAATCATCCGGGTACCGATAACCCCCTACGGGATATCGCCACGAGTTCACGTGCCTACAAGGCCGAAGTTATCGCCTACAATAAAGATATTGTGGTACAAAATGTTGCAGCCGACTGCCAGGAGCAGCATGACCCGACTTTTGATGATACCAGGCAGTGGGCCGATGACAGCGGCCAGACTTTCGAAGTCAATCACCAGGAGATTCCCACCGGACCAAACTTCCCAGCCACCTATGTGGCAGCAATTGATATAGCTGACGGCCAGACTGTCAGCGGCCTCAGTCTGGTCGATCATTTGCCTGATAATATTGTTTATTCAGGTAATGTCATGGTCGAGGCAGGTGGTGTGCCCGTAGCATTTACCGCCAGCCTGAGCGGCAGCGATCTCACCATTACCCTGACTAATGCGGTAAACGGTTCTGGCGCCTCTGATGACGTGGTTATAAGCTATGATTTCTATGTACCTGAGCAAACTTCCGGTAGTGCTGACATTATTGATCCTGACACCGGCGATGATGAACACGTAATTAATGATGGAGAGGTGGGATACTCCTGGACTTCACCTGATAATGCCGGGGAGAACATAACCAACGCAACAATTGATCCGGAGGTCGACACAGATGGCCATTTTTCATCCAATGCTGATGTAGATGACATTTCCCACGCCCAGGCAATTGCTATTCAGAAGACGATGAGCTTGAGACCGATCTCGGCTATCTAGGCTATACTCCCGGAGATCTGGTTAAATTCACCCTTGATTTTCAGATTTCCGATTATTTCTCATTTGGAAATATTGTAGTTGATGACCTGCTTGCCGATGGCATGAATCTTGTTCCTGTAGGGTCAATTGTCAATGCGCCGGAAACTCAGATTTTTGAAGGAGGCACGTCGCTTCTTGACCGTGCCCTTACCGGAGCGGAGCTGACTACGGGTACAACCGTAACCGATGAAGAAACCTTGCGGTTTGATATCTCTCAGGTCATAGGAGGTGATGGGCTTCTTGAGGGAGGGTATACCCACGGAAACTCGGACGGTGCCGACCTATGGAACCATAACTTATTGGGCTGAAATTCAGCAATCTTATGAAACCCCGGAAGGCGGTGAGTTTAATGTTGACCAGGGTGATAATTTGTCCGGTGGCGTAACGATATCCGGCGATCTCTATGATGATTCCGGTGTTGCCACGGGTAACTCGGAAGCGGATGAATCATGCGACTCTATTGATATCGTCACCGGCTCGGTAACAAAAGATATTTATGCCATCAGCCACAATGGTGTTACCACCTACGCTCCAGGACTAAACCCGCATCTCTCCCCGGGGGACACGGTAACCTATCGACTCCACTACGACATGCCCCTGTCAAGTACTGAAGACTTTATTCTAACCGACTATCTGCCACTGCCCGTTTTTGACGTAAGCGACCCTGATCAGGATGGAACCCCAAGCGGCTGGACATTTTAATTCAACCCCTTATGATGGTACAAATACTCCAAGGACCTGCTGGAGAGTGGGGATATGACATCTTCCGATCAGCTATCGCATGCTGAATTCGCCGTTGGACTTAACGCCTGCATCCTGCTGTTTCAGCTAGCTGCAGCGAGGTAACACACTCATTTTTGATTATGGCGAACTACCATCGACGCTACTAGACAGGGCTGCATGTCATGTGATCATAGTCTCTTACGCTGACTGTCTTCCGATGAGCCCTGTACCGATCGGTGTTGCTTCTGACCAACCAGGTTCGGGCCACCGAACAGGGTACGCCACTGGAGAATTCCAGCGACAGTGACGCTGTCGTTGTCAGATGATGCTTGATGCAAGCCGGTGCTGGAAATCGGCCAAGACAGCAGTCCACGGTGGCAGGCGATGATGCAGGAGACACTGTAGCTTTTACCGTGGAGGTGGAAGCACAGGCAGCTGCCTCATCGTTTGATACCATTATCAAAGATACCCCTTCCGGATGGTTTTGATCCGCTTATCGCTGCTGCGACATTTACCGTCGCCAGGGGAGGACAACTTTGGTTGCCGGAACCGACTACATCTGGTCTGGAGGCGGTATTGACGGTGATGTGCTCTACGAACCAATGATAACTTCTTTTTGCCGATCCCGGATTGCAGCACGGTGTTTACGGCAATGCGGATCGACGGCAATCCCGGCGGTATGGAGCTCGTGGATGTAGGTGGAAACGGAGCGCTAGATGCAAACGAATCCATCATAATTTCGTATACCGCTGGTGGCATCGGATACTATCCAGCCCAGCACAGTCCATGACCAACATTGCGACGATAACGGACTGTGCGGAGCAGAGGGTACAATCGACCGTACGACGCAGGATATGTACAGATGATGCCACCGTTATCTCTGCACAGCCAGCTGTGGTAAAGGGGGTCACCGACACCAGTGAAGCATCGACTCCTGGACTCGTGAATGTCGGTCGTTGGCGAAACCGTGGAATACACGGTTACCATCACCGTTCCTGAAGGAGAAGTACATGATTCCATACTCACTGACACCCTTGACAGCGGCCTTGCCATTGTAGGCCTGGATTCAATCAGTGTTGATGCGGGCTTAATCACTGATAATGCAGGAGATTGGAGCGGCGTACTGGCAGATGCTCAGGCTTCACTTGCTTCTCCGGGACATTTCACTGTTGATTTCGGTAACGTTACAAATATCGCGGCCATCAACAACGGTGCTGAAGAGCAAATCACCATTATCTATACCGCAGTTGTGCTCAATGTAAACGAAAACCAACAGGATACTCCTCTGCACAATGTAGCTCATGTGAGTTGGGACGACCCCAATAGTCCTGGGAATTCAGCGAGTTCCACAAGTGTTAATTCACCCGATGTCATAGTCCAGGAAGCTGACCTGCACATCAATAAAGAGGTCTGGGATCCGGTCGCGGCTGACTATGTGGACGCAAATAATGCCGCCTCTGCTATTCAGTATGACCAGGGCGACACGGTCATGTACCGGATCACAATTGACAGCGCCGACAGCCATAGTAGTAGAACGCCTTTGATGTAGTTTTCACCGATACGCTTCCCGGTATTCTTGATATAGCTGCCGCTTTCGTAACCCATGATAGCGGCCTTTCTCCGACAACTTTTACCTACAATAATGCAACTGGCGATATTACAGCTACCTGGGATGACTTTGATGTCAATCAAAGCTCTGTCTTTCTGGTCACCGGCACGCTGCCGGCAACAACAGCAGGACAGGAAATTTCCAATACCGGCAGGGTAACCTGGGAAAGCCTGGATTCGGACCTTTCCTCTCCGCTCTCAGACTACAGCACTATCTCGTATGAACGTACCGGTGAGCTCACAGATCCCGGCGGAGCCGTTAATAACTACACAGATTCAGACCCGGCTTTTATTGTCGTTGCAGGTGGCATCGACAAGATTGATCCGGCTCCAGGCAGCTATACTATTGGCGACACGGTGACATACACGATTAACGTAACGGTCCCAGACGGTACCACAAATAATCTTGTGGTAACCGATGCGCTGCCGGACGGAATGATATATGTAACCGGCTCGGCCACTGGTTCCATGGGGTCCTTTAATGGCTCTGATATTACGAGTCCGACCGTCGTTTCGGCCCCAGGAGATGGAGGCGATATCACCTTTTCCTTTGGAGATGTGTCAGCCGACGATACTGTCGACGACGACAACACCTTCACCATTACTTTCGATGCTCTGGTTACCAATATTCCCGGCAACCATGATGATCCCGATGGGTCGGGGGAATAGAGGCGACCTCGCTGTTAAATCATGCCTCTATGAGCTATCAAGACCCGGCTAGTCCCGGCAGTACGATAACAATTGATGATCCCACGGATCCTGAAGTATCAGTTATCGAACCCTGGATTGTGACCACAAAAGCCGTTGATCAAACCACAGGGATTGAGGCGGGAGACAGTGTTACCTCACCGTGCGTTTTACCAATAGCGGTAATTCAACTGCCTACGAGAGTTCCGGACTTGACCTGCTCGCCCAGGGTACTGAATTCACGGCCCTGACAGGCGTCACCTATCACGACAGTACCGCCGGAACAGACACTGACATTACCGGATCAAGCCAGGCAGACATATCGGTTGCCGGTGAGGTCGGGTTCAGCAGCACTGACGGCGACTCCTGGGATATCGGGGTCGGAGACTGGATCGAGGTACACTATACCGTTCTGGTCACCAGCACCGCCTTCGTAGACGGCAGCCATCCCAACACCGTTGACGCCGACTGGTCGAGCCGCAACGGCAGTGATGCCAATGAAAGGACCTATGACGATACGCCGGGATATGATGTCGACGCAGATCTGGACGAAGCCACGGCTTCCTTCGCCATGGACCCGGTCACTATCGATAAGAGTGACGGAGCGACCGACGACTCAGCCACCATTGGCGACACGATCCCCTACACCCTGACCATCAACGCCCCGGACGGTACCATTGCTAATCTGGTCGTCTCCGACGAGCTGCCAGCCGGAATGATCTTCAACAATAACTCAGTGTTTACCGGCATTACCGGTGTTGTCCCGACCGTTGTGGGCGACAATGACGGCACCTCAGCGGTCACCGTAACCTGGGACTTCGGCAATGCTGTAGTCACCGGAACGACAACTATTACCTACAGTGCCACGGTTGCCAACCTCACCGGGCTTGACCTGGGAGATATGCCGACGAACACTGCAACGCTGAGTTACAATAACGTAGCCGGCGATCCGCTCACTGATTCCGATACTGAAGACTTCACCGTTATTGAACCGCAAGTATCTCACCACGACAAAGACGGTCACCCCGGCTTCGGCCGTTGAAGCGGGAGACAGTCTTACCTACACCGTACGTTTTACCAATAGCGGTAATTCAACTGCCTACGAGAGTTCCGGACTTGACCTGCTCGCCCAGGGTACTGAATTCACCGCCCTGACAGGCGTCACCTATCACGACAGTACCGCCGGAACAGACACTAACATTACCGGGTTAAGCCAGGCAGACATATCGGTTGCCGGTGAGGTCGGGTTCAGCAGCACTGACGGCGACTCCTGGGATATCGAGGATAGAACTGGATCGAGGTGCACTATACCGTTCTGGTCACCAGCACCGCCTTCGTAGACGGCAGCCATCCCAACACCGTTGACGCCGACTGGTCGAGCCGCAACGGCAGTGATGCCAATGAAAGGACCTATGACGATACGCCGGGATATGATGTCGACGCAGATCTGGACGAAGCCACGGCTTCCTTGCCATGGACCCGGTCACTAACGGTCAAGAGTGTTGTAGACTCAGGCGATGCTGGCACGGACGTTCAATGGAATGAAACTCTTACCTATACAGCACGCTTTACCAATAGTGGTAATTCCATTGCCTACGAAGTTAATGCACTAGATACCCTGGCTCCGGGCACCCAGTTTGACGCTTTATCAAGTACCTCCAGCAGTTTTGGAGCTGTAGCTGATCCGACCATGACTGACAACGGCGACGGTACGGTTTCCATCGTTGGAAATTGGGATATTCCGGTTGGTGAATATGTCGAGATCGAATATACGGTAACCGTATTGGGAGCTGTATTTCTTGCCCCTCCCCATGAAAACATTGTGGATGCCGACTGGTCCAGTCAGGACGGTGTTGATCCAAATGAACGACAGTATGATGACACGGGAACCTCACCGGTAGATGGTGATCTGGATGCCAGCAACGCTGTTTTCTCCGTCATCACGACGAGCAGCATCGGCGACACGGTGTTCTTTGACACCGATCAATCCGGCAGCCAAACCTTGGGTGATACCGGCATAACCGACATCCTGGTTACATTAACCGCTGACATCGACGGCGACGGCGCACCGGACTTCACCTGGACGGATGTGACCGATGCCGATGGCCAGTACCTGTTTGAAAACCTTCCCGCCTTTGACAACTACACGGTTACCGTGGATCCAGTCAACCTGCCGGATGGCACGCAGGCAACCTATGACCTCGATGGGACTGACTCTGAGCATGTTGTCAGCGGAATCGGTCTTGGAGTTGCCGAAGATAGAGTAGATGTGGATTTCGGTTATTTCAACAGCGGTAGCGGTTCCATTGGTGATACTGTCTGGTATGATGCTGACAGTGACGGTGTGCTGGATGCAGGCGAACAGGGACTTGCCGGTGTCCAGCTGACGCTTACCGGTGATATTACCGGCGACAGTCTTAGCGATCTTTCTCTGACCACAACAACTGATGAAAACGGGAACTATACCTTCGCTGGCCTGCTGCCCGGTAATTATACGGTAACGGTTGATTCCACACCTGCCGGTATGGAGCAGACCTTTGACCTTGACGGCCTGGTAACCCCTGATACCGCCAGCATCCCGCTCGCCGATGGGGAAAACAATAATAACGTCGATTTCGGTTATACCGGTGCGGCCTCCATTGGTGATACCATCTATTTTGATGCCGATAATTCCGGCTCTGAGGATCCTGACGATCCAGGAATTCCGGGAGTCACGGTAACCCTGACTGGTGATGTGAATAACGACGGAGTCGAGGACTCACTGACAACCGTAACCGACGAGAACGGCACCTATCTCTTCGAAAACCTGCCCGACGGCGCCTACACCATTGTCGTTAATCCTGGAGGTTTGCCTGCGGGGATGAACCCGACTGCTGATCCTGATGGTGGTGGCGACAATACATCTATTGCTGCTGTTGTAGGTGGTGTCGACGTGCTTGACCAGGATTTTGGTTATACCGGCGCAGGTTCGATTGGTGATACCATCTGGGAGGATAGCGACGGTGACTCCACTCAGACTGGCACTGAAGCCGGCCTGAGTGGAGTGGATGTTACCCTGTCCGTAGATTTTGACGGTGATGGTATCGCAGATTACACAGGAACCGTCACAACAGATGGAAACGGCAACTACAGTTTTGATAACCTGCCTGAAGGAACGTACACCATTGCAGTTGAAACCGATGATATTCCTGACGGTTACGTCCTGACCGGTGATCCTGACTCCAACCCGGATTCTATTTCAGTGGTCAACCTTCCTGCCGGAGGAACAAACCTGGAGCAGGATTTCGGCTACCGGAATATCGGCGGCTTCACGGGTGCCATCGGCGACACCATTTACTTTGATGCTGACGGCGATGGTACACAGGCTGGTGATGAACCCGGTATCTCCGGAGTCTCCGTTACTTTAACCGGCGATATTGACGGTGACGGAACACCAGATACTGTCAACACAACGACCGATGCCAACGGCAATTATCTATTCGATAATCTCCTGGCAGGCGGCTATACAATCACCGTTAATCCTTCAACCCTGCCGGCCGGGATGAACCAGACCGCGGACCCGGACAGCGTTACTGATAATGCATCCTTGGTTACCCTTGTCGATGCCGATATCCTTGATCAGGATTTCGGTTACAACGGTACCGGTTCTATCGGCGACACCATCTTTTTTGACGGCAACAATAACGGCATCCAGGAGAGCAATGAAGGCGGTATCGCCAACGTTCAGGTTGAGCTCAATCTTGACTTAAATGGAGATGGTATCTCAGATTATACAGAGACTATTACCACCGGTTCCGATGGAAACTATCTTTTCGAAGAACTGCCGCTGGAGAATATACGCTTGCTGTTGACACCTCAACTTTACCGGCCGGTACGATTCAAAGCAGTGATCCTGATGGTTCCCTTGATGATATGACAACCTATAATCTGGGGGGAGGAGAAAACAATCTCAACCAGGATTTTGGTTACACCGGAACAGGTTCCATAGGTGACACCATCTGGAACGATAGAGATGGAAACGGCACCCAGAGTGCTGGTGAGACCGGTCTCGTCGCTGTAGAGGTCACTGTCTCAGCCGATATCGATTCTGATGGCATAGCGGATTACGAGGAAACTGTCGCAACAGATGGCAATGGCAACTATATTTTTGCAAACCTTCCCGAAGGGACATACACCATTACCGTGGATCCGGATACCCTGCCCGCAGGTTTTGATCCGAACGGTATAGATCCGGATGGAAATATGGACAACAGTTCAACTATTAACCTGACGGCTGGAGAAGATAATCTGGACCAGGATTTCGGCTATAACAGCGGAACCGGATCAATTGGTGATACCATTTTCTTTGATGTCAATGGAAATGGCTCACAGGATGGCTCGGAATCCGGGCTGCCTGGGGTCACGGTATCTCTTACAGGCGATGTTGATAACGATGGAACCCCAGACACCCTCATCACCACTACTGACAGCAACGGTACCTACCTATTTGACGGCCTGCCGGCCGGTGACTTTACAATCACTGTTAACCCTGCGACACTGCCTGACGGCATGACCCAGACGGCGGATCCTGATGGGGTATTCAACAACACTTCTGATGTCACACTTGCTGCCGACGAGGATAATCTTGACCAGGATTTCGGCTACCAGGGCACCGGCTCCATTGGCGATACTATCTGGAATGATGCGGATGGCGATGGTACCCAGAATGACGGCGCAGGAGGCTTGTCGGGTGTTGATGTCACCTTGTCTGTCGACTTTGACGGCAATGGAACAGTGGATTATTCAGAGACTGCGACCACTGACGGATCAGGTAATTATCTCTTCGACAACCTGCCTGCAGGCGACTATAGCGTTTCCGTTGACACCAGTGATATTCCAGCCGGATACGTCCTGACAGGAGACCCGGATGGAAATCCTGATTCTTCAGCTGACCTGGCGCTTGCAGCCGGGGAGAATAACCTGGATCAGGATTTCGGCTACTCAGATTCTGGAAGCCCCACGGGTTCGATTGGCGACACCATCTATTTCGATGAAAACAACAATGGCACCCAGGACGGCACTGATGTCGGCCTGCCCGGGGTAACGGTCACGCTGGTCGGTGATATAGATGGCAACGGCTCGACCGACAGCGTATCGACAGTTACCGACTCAAGCGGCATTTATTTATTCGATAATCTTCCGGCGGGAGCTTATACGGTCACGGTGAATCCTGCCAGCCTGCCGGCCGGCATGAACCAGACTGATGACCCTGATGGTGTTGATGACAACAGCTCTAATGTAAATCTTGGTGCTGGAGTTGATAATGACCTTCAGGATTTCGGTTACACCGGCAGCAGCATCCTCGGTGACACCATCTATTTTGATACCAATGGCAATGGTATTCAGGACAGCTCTGAAAACGGTCTGCCAGGCATAGATATCTCCATCAGTGTTGATTTCGATGGTGATGGTAACCCGGATTATACGGCAACGGCAACCACTGATAGCAGCGGCAACTACAGCTTCAGCAATCTGCCCGCCGGTAATTATACGCTCAGCGTCGACACCGCGAGCCTCCCTGGAGATGTCAGGCCAAGCGGAGATCCGGATTCAACGCTTGACAACACAAGCACTGTTGTCCTCGGTCCAAGTGAAACTAATAACGATCAGGACTTTGGTTACACCGGCACCGCTTCAATCGGCGACACGGTCTTTTATGACGCCGATGGCAATGGCTTTCAGAGTCCGGGCGAACGGGGACTCGGGGGTGTAACGGTCACCCTGCAGGGGGATGTTGATAATGACGGAACCATTGAGGCAGTGACAACCACGACAGATGGCAATGGCTCCTACCTGTTTGAAAACCTGACCGCTGGGGTTTATACCGTCTATATTGATACCACAACACTTCCAGGCGGTTTGACCCAGACGGCAGACCCTGATGCAACACTGGACAACCAATCGACGGTATCATTGTCGAACGGTGAAACTAATCTCGCACAGGATTTCGGTTACAGTGGACCTTCTCCGTTCCCACCCCCAGTGTCGCCACAACCTGAAATACCTGTAGTCCCGGCGGCACCAGCATCTCCACCACCCTCGCCGGTTCAGATTGCGCCCCCCGATCAGGGGTTCGTGGCGGATGCCTTTTTCATGTATAGGCAGTTTGGCGAGCAAATCGGCACTGAAATTTTTAACCAGGAGGAGATGCTCCCCTGGCAACCGCCGATTCTACCAGTTTCGCCAATGTATACAGGGCATACGGAGCCAGGCACCACGATTCAGTTTGTCCTCTATGATGCCCTCGGCAACCAGGTTGGCTATGAAAGTGTCATGGCGGATACCGCCGGCAACTGGATGGCTGATTTTCCTGAGACGATTTTGTATGAACTGCCCCACCGCATGGAAATTGTACAAACAATATCGAGTTACAATGCCAGCAGTGCCGGTTTCTTCAACATGCGGACATATTTTGTCCCCAGCTTCAGCAGCATGATCTATTCACAAACCCGTCTTGACGTTGATGCGGTTTTTGCCTATATGCCATCCACGGTCATGGAGTCTGTGCATCACAGCAATCTTGCGCCATTCAATGTCAGCTGGAATGATTTTAATGGCTATGAATTTGTCGCGCCCTCAACAAACCCGGCTCAGGACAGCCACTGATAAAAAGAGGAAAAGGTAGAAGAATGAAAACTCGACTCGCAATAGTGACATTAGCAGCCGTTGGAAGTCTTTTCAGCATCGGATCCATCTCTGCTGAAGAGACCATGCCGTCAGACTTTAAACTCGTGGTAAATGCCACTGAACAGAGTGATCTTGATTATGATAAGCTGAAAACAAAACTGCTGCAAAGATATAGCCCGGCTATAGAGCAGATGGAGGCGGCGGAGAGCAGCTACACCACTATTTTTTCCGGTTCCCTTATAGGAACGTCGACAACCGGCTCTGGTTCTATTCCAAAAGGTTATAAGCCCTGGTGGCAGGCCCGGGCCAATGGTCGCATCAACGAGGCCGTTCCCACATCTCTCTACGGACATAGCATCATTATTTACCCGGGCACTGGCACATTCTTCACAAATCAAAGTCTTCAGCGACTTACCGCTCATCCGTCAAACAACCATCCAGGAAGCTCAGGGACCTTATGATTTCAGGATCTTTGCCGAAGGCCGCTTGTCCGATCTTGATGAGCCTGTGGGCGACGACCTGCAAACAGGTGGCCCCCTGCGCTATGAAGAGGATGCCAGTAATCTTGAATACGGTGTGCGAAAAAAATTCCTGGCCGGGACCGAAGTTGAACTAAAGCAGAATATTGGCGGCATGGACACCAACTCAATCTATTTTAATCCAGTGGAGCAGGCTCGCACCGGGACCTACCTGACGATCAGACAGCCACTGCTTAAACGATTTGGTATTGCCTATAACCGTGCTCCGCTTGATCTGGCAAACATCGATCACACCGTTGCCCAGGAAGAATTGCGGCGAAATGTGGAAAGCCATCTCCTTGAAGTTACCCGCGCCTACTGGGGCCTTTATATGGAGCGCTCGTTATTGCTGCAAAAGGAGCAGCTTGCAAAAAGAAGCCTTGATATATACAAACAAATGCAACAACGCTCCGCTATGGATGTTGAACCCAGTCTGCTGGCACGCGCCAGGTCGTTGGTTAACACCCATGAACTTGCTGCCATGCAGGCCGAATTTGCCATGCTCAACGCCCAGGCCCGGATCCGCGCCCTGGTCAATGACCCGGAGCTCCTCAACAGTGCCGGTTTAGAAATGACCACCAGCCAGACGCCTAACAACCAGTTGTTTGAAGTCAGTTTTGACCAGGCCCTGCAAAGCACCCTGGAAAATCGTCCGGAAGTTGCCCAGGCAATAAAACATATCCAGTCGGCCTACCTGAGACTTGAGCGATCAAGAAACGAGCTGCGTCCGGACCTGGATTTCTTTTTTCAGGCATATGTTAAGGGACTTGAGGGTGACTATGAGTACGGTACTGCCTACTCAAATCAATTTGATGAAGGCGATCCCAGCTTTGTTGGCGGCTTGCGTTTTGAATACCCCCTGGGTAATAATGGGGCCAGGGCACGTAACCTACGGAAAAAAATAGAAATACGTCAACTTCTGCGCCAACTGGATACAACCGTAGAAAATGTTATGCTTGAAACACAGGTTTCCTATCGAGAGCTTGAAAAAAACTACCGCTCCATGGTACAGGGGTATCAGATCATGCTCTCAGATCAGGAAGAGGTTAACGCCCTTCTGGCACGGATTGACTACCTTCTGGCGGACAATGAGCCGTACGGCGATGTCCTCTACAGACTAATGGATGCAAGCGAAAGGCTCACCGATTCTGAAGAGTTGTTTGCTAAAAGTGAACTGACCTACAATTATGCACTTTATAATCTTTATAGAGCAATGGGGATACTGGTCAGCAACAATAACATAATCTTTAAACAAGAAACACCAGAGGACGGTGATGAGCTGCCGGTTATTTTCGTTCGCAATCAATAAAAGTCCATGGGCCATGTCCCGATTTCAATCGGAACATGGCCTCTTCTTTCGTATTAATTGTTTGCTCCTTTCTCAGGTTTTGATTCTGCTCAGCGCAGCATATTGCTGGGCGGAGACATACGATACCTTTCTGGAGCCAAATCAGATTGTTGACATCTCCTCGCCATTTCGCGGCAGAATCAGCGCAATTCATGTCAAAAACGGAGATCAGGTTATGGTTGGTCAATTGTTGGCAGAACTTGATACTCACGTCTTAGAAGCCAATCTTGCCTCTGCTGAGGTAGCCGCCTCCTTTCGCGGTCGGATCGATGCGGCCAGGGCGCTTGCCACCATGCGTGAAAACAGATACACCCTACTGCAGGAGCTTAATAAAAGCGGCAACGCAAGGCCAGAGGAAATCAAGCGAGCCGAAACCGACCTGGCCATGGCACAAGCTCAACTTCAAAGCGCGCTGGACGATAAAAATCTGAAAAAATTAGAGGCAGATATCATCCGTGCCCAAATTGATGAAAAAAAACTTCGCAGCCCGATTGATGGCATCGTTGTCAAAATCCACCAACAACAGGCAGAGCTGATTGGTGGTAACGACCAGCAGGGTTTTATCACCATTGTACAACTCGACCCGCTGAAGGCTGTTTTTCATGTACCTCAAGATGCAACAAGCGAGATACAGCCCGGTGAGCCAATAAACATTGACGCCGGCAACAGAACGGTAACAGGGAAGATTGATTTTATTTCACCAGTAATAAATGCCCAGAGCGGCACAATAGAGGTTTCTATTATTATTCCGAACTCGGATCACAGCCTGATCAGTGGTAGCCGATGTACGTTAACTACACCATAATTTTCGGGAGATTTCAGCCATGCCAGAAGAAAGGAAAACACAGCAAATCAAAGTACGATACACCGAGACATCAGCATTGTATGCCTCACAATTTATTATTAATACCAGTGGAGAAGACCTGACAATTAACTTCTCTTCCGGCCCGATTACCGATCCTGCAAACAATGAAACCATTCTCCCTGTCCATACCCGGTTGGCGATGACCAGGGCCGGCGCTCGCAGATTGTATGATGTGCTGGGAAACATCCTCAGCAAACAGGCAGCAGGCGCAGCAGATATCCCTGCAGCCGCTCAGGCAAAGGTGCCTGACATTAAACAGTAAATACGATTGAACGAGACGTCTCCTAACCGACCTGCACAGGAAGGTTCTGTAATCCTGAAGCCGGACATTCAAAGGCTCTCCGGTCAGCTCATACGGCTGGCGGAACAATCAGAAGATCGTAAGCAGTTGCTCCTTGATTTTTTGCAGCTCTCCATCGGTCTTATCAATGCAGCAGGTGCAATCTTTTATCGAAATGATGGCGAAGCACCTGTGGCTGAATGTGAGCTGCTCTCACGTCAGGCCCTGTCATGGTCAGCAAACCTGCCGTCCCTGCTGGAAGATAGTGCAAAACATGCCCTGAGCCATGGTCGTGCTCAGCACAGCCGGCTGGCGGAATACCCCGCTGCCCAGATTATTTCTTGTCCGACAGGAGAGCCTGGTCGCCTCTCAGGTTGCCTTTCTCTGGTGGTTCTGACAGTGGAACAGCCAATTGACTCGTTCCTGGCGATTTCCCAGCTGCTCACCGCCCTGCTCAGCCTTCTTCTCAAAGAGGACAAACCTGCAGATTCTCAGCAGCACAGGACGTTTCTGCTTCTTTCTGCTATTACCGCCCATGTGCTGGAAACAGGTAATCAACAAGAGGCGCTTGTACAACTGAATACGCAATTGCGAAACTGGGCCGGTTCTGATGAGCTTGCGATCGGCATTGCTACCGCCTCGGGTCGCATTGTTTTGAGTTCACTATCGCATGTGACTTCGGTTGACCAGCGCACTGAGCAATCGCGTGCCTTTACAAAAGCACTCACTGAGTGCACTATTCAAAAAGAAATGCTCTGTTATCCTGCAGCAGAGGATTCTACTATCAACAGCTCACCGGTTTTAAAAGATCTTCTTAATTTCAGCGAAAACAATCAGGTTGTCGCTGTTCCCTTTCCTGACACCAAGGGGAACATCATTGGTGCCGCACTATTCCTCTGGACCAAGACAGCAAATAGAACGAACATTTTAAAGAGTCTCGAAACCGGTAAGCATCTAATGGCAGCCTGTCTTACCGCTCTGCAGGACAAGTCTTCATTTCGGATTACCAGCGCTATAAGTAACCAGGGACATCACAGGCGCAGCAAGCTGAGAACGTCGCTTCTGAGTATTGGAATTGTCCTGCTCCTTGTTGCGATCAGTTTTACTCCAGTTTCCTTTCGTTTGAGCACAGATTGTCTTGCCCAGCCCACCTCTATCAGGTTCATCGTTTCCAGATTTGATGGCATCATGCAGGAGGTCCTTGTGCAGCCTGGCGATGAAGTCCGTAATGGTGATGTGCTTGCCAGGCTTGACGGGCGCGATAATGAGTTTGCCCGTGCTGCACTTGCTGCTGAACGCAACAAGGCACGTAAAACACGTGATCACCATCTGGCTTCCGGGAATACAGCTGCGGCTCAAATTGCTGGACTTGAAGAACAGCGCCTTGAACAACAGCTCAGTCTGCTCCGGGAAAAACAGAACCACCTGACCCTCTCAAGTCCAGTCGACGGTATCATTCTCACCGGTGACATGAAACGGATTGAAGGAAGCCCCGTTGGAAGAGGGCAGACACTTTTTGAGGTATCACCACTCAAGGCAATGATCGTTGAGCTTGCCGTCAGGGAAGGTCACATCTCCTTTGTGGATCCCGGCATGGAGGTAACGGTTCGGTTTGATGCATTCCCGAACACAACATGGCATGGTACGATTGAAAAAATACGTCCCAAATCGATGACCCGCGACAATCGCAATGTCTTCATCGCTGAGCTGGAATTTAATAATCCAGACGGCAGGCTCAGGCCGGGAATGCAGGGAAAAGCAAAAATTAATGCCGGCACGAAACCACTCGGTTGGATTCTGTTTCGTAAACCGTGGTATACCTTGTTGTGGCTAAAGGATTTTCTTTTTTAATTTATTATGGATTCAGCTGAATTCACCTTACCGAAACTACGCGTGGACCTTCGCTTTACACCGTTAACGGAGAAGGGTAATCCGCACTATATTCTTGAAGATCCTGTTCGAAACAAATTCTACCGTCTTGGCCTCGAAGAGTACTTGTTCATCAGTCGAATGAACCAGGCATCATCGATTGAGCAGCTCCTTCAGAGTGTGACCCAGACCGCTGAAACACAATTGAGCCTTGAGCAGGCAGAAGCTATCATCAACTGGCTCGCCGTCCGGCAACTCCTGCAGATTGACAACGCAAGCCCCCTCATAGAAGCGTTGAAGCAAGAACACACGAGCAAGCATTGGCAGCGTTTGAGCCGACTCAACATTATCACTATCAGAATTTCCCTGTTTAACCCCGATCCGCTATTGAAAATTCTGAGCCCGAAACTCTCCTGGTTGACCGGCAAACTATTCGCTTTCATCTGGCTGGCATTGATGATATCAGCTCTTGGTATTATTTTTTCCCGGTGGCAGGAATTCAGCACCCAGTCCGTCAGTTTTTTTTCAGCGGGCAACCTGCTGATAATCTGGCTTATCTGGTTTTCACTCAAACTTTTTCATGAATTGTTCCATGCTCTGGTGTGCTGGCGCTATGGCGGCAGGGTATACGATGCCGGATTTCTCTTTATCCTCTTCATTCCACTTACCTATGTTAATGCCACTTCCTCATGGAATTTTCCTTCAAAATGGCAGCGAATTCATGTCGCACTGGCCGGAATATTCATAGAGCTTGGCATAGCCTCGATTGCTCTTCTTGTCTGGGCCGGGCAGCCAGATACAGCACTGGGCCTAATCGCTCATAACACCGTTATCATTGCCGGAATCAGCTCCCTGATCTTCAACGCCAACCCGTTAATGCGCTTTGACGGCTACTATGTCCTCTCGGATCTTACCGGCATACCCAATCTCTACAGCCATGGTTTGCAGTTTATCAGAACGGCAGCTGCAAAATGGTTCCTGGGGATTTCACCAGTACCTTCGAAGCAAAGCCGGGGCAGGAAATGGTTCATTCGATTGTATGGGGTCGGTATCTATGTATGGCGTCTGTTTATACTCCTTTCTCTTGGCTATATTGCCAGTACCATGGCTGGCGGTTTCGGGATTATGGCAACTTTCGGCGCCGCAATTGTCTGGCTCGGTCTGCCGCTCTACCTTTTTTACAAGAAACTGCCTCTGTTCAAGCAGCACAACCCCTCAGTTGTAACCCATCTCTTCCTGCGATTTATAATAACAGTGGTAGGTATTGGTCTTACCGTGAGTATTATCAGGTGGGAACAGAGGATCGAGGCTCCTGCGGTTATTGAATATCAACACCAGTTTAGCGTCAGGCCTGAAATAGATGGTTTTGTGGCTGCCGTTCATGTCACTGAAGGACAATACGTTCAGCAGGGAGAATTGCTGATTACGCTCGAAAATATTGAACTGGTTTACACCGCAACCTTACTGGAACTTGAAACTCAACAGCTCGAACTGGAAAGCCGCATTGCTCAGAGTACCAATCAGCTCACCCAACTGCAGATATTAAAAGAACAACAACAAGTCAGCGCCAAGGAGTTGATGGATCTGCAGCGCGATCTATCTGCACTCCATATTCATGCTCACAATGGCGGTGTTGTTATCGGATCGGGTCTCGAAACATTACAGGGAACCTATGTCCTGCAGGGAAAAGAACTTTTCTGGATAGTCAGCAAAGAACAAAAACATATTATCGCCAGTGCTTCTCAGGATGATGTTGACCATTTCCAGGAACTGCTTAACAAACCTATAGATATTGACATGCGCTCAGCCGGACTCGGTTTATTCTCTGGCACCGTAACAAGGGTATCGCCCACCGCAACAACAGAATTACTTCATCCCGCCCTGGGTGCAGTATATGGTGGCCCACTGGATGTCCGGCAGCAGGCTATTGACGGGGCTGACAGAGAAATGGAACAGAATTATCGATTTGAACTGTTTGCACCGCGGTTCAAAATCGACGTTGGGCTTCCCCAGAAAGTGACAGAAAAAGTGCAAGAGGGACAACCGGCCACACTGTATATCCGAGGCAGCAAGACTTCACTTGGACAGACTTTTGTTAAATGGGCAAGAAGGTGGCTTGAAAAAAGAAATTCATCTATTGACTGACCACACAGCTGTTCCACTGAACTCTCTTAAACTCGTTTCACAATCAAAATTATTCATCAGGCCTTAAAGGACCCCATTGATTTTTCTCTCGCAGTGGCACAGCGGCAGTTATCGGGCCGTTGGATCGATCAACAGAAAGCGGGCATATCAGCTTTTTTCTCCGTGCTTTGCAGTACAAAATTCCCCGCCTTATCTCTCCCCCTTACGGAACGGAATTAATAATGCTTTTGGGTAGGCTGACCGGCGCGACATGACGATGAGAGCCACGATGGAAAAGACATAGGGCATCATGAGATAAAACTGGTATGGAACCACCATGCTTGACTGTTGCTGTACACGCATCTGCAGCGCGTCAAAGGCCGCAAAAATAAGCGTTCCAAGCAGGGCTTTACCTGGTTTCCACGATGAAAACACTACCAGGGCAATACAAATCCAGCCTCGACCATTGACCATACCGATATAGAAGGCATCAAAAGCGGACATGGTCAGAAAAGCACCGCCTACGGCCATGAACGCGCTCCCAATCATCACCGCGGCCGTTCTGATGGCAAAAACAGAAAGTCCCTGTGATTCCACGGCCATTGGATTTTCCCCGGTCATGCACAGGGCCAGTCCAGCTGGTGTCCTGTTGAGAAAATAGGCCACCACAACAACAGATACCAGCGCGAAAATCGTCATGGGAGATTGCCTAAACAGGACTTCGCCGATAAACGGAACCGACTTAATACCGGAATATGGATGGACTCAAACGGAATAATTTTGGGAGGTGTTGTCGCATTCGGCAGCAACATTCTGAAGACAAATGCAGATAGAGCTGTTGCCAGCATCGTGATTCCGAGCCCGGTTACATGCTGTGAGAGGCCAAGATGTACGGTAAACAGCGCATGAAGGAGGCCAAAAAGTGCACCGATGAAGGCGGCAAAGAGCACACCGGTCCAGAGATCCCCTCCGAAATAGACCCATGTCCAGCCGGTCATGCAGCCCGCGGCCATGATCCCTTCGATGCCCAGATTGAGCACACCTGCGCGCTCACAAATAAGCTCACCCAAGGTACCGAATATCAGCGGAGTTGCCATTCGCACCGTTGCTGCCCAGAAACCGGCCTCAACTATCAATTGCAGTAGTTCCATGTTATCTCCACCGAATCCTGTATTTCGTGAACAGCATGCTGACCAATACCGCAAGCAGCGAAATCGAGGTCGCCACATCTGCGATGTAGTTGGAAATATTCAGCGAGCGGCTCATGGAATCGGCACCAATGGACAAGATGGCGATGAAGATCGAAGACAGGATGACTCCAAGCGGATGCAGTGAGGCAAGCATTGCGACCACGATACCCGAGTAGCCGAAGCCCGGCGACAGATCAAGCGTCAGATAGCCTTTGAGGCCGCAGAGCTCGGATACACCGGCAAAACCGGCAAGACCTCCGGAAATCAGTGCCGTCCTGATCACCACCTTATTGACCGGTATCCCGGCAAAACAGCTCGCTTTCTGGCTATGCCCCACTGATCTGATCTCATACCCCCAGGTGGTAAAACGCATCAGGAACCAGACCGCAAACGATGTGCAGACAGCGATGATGAGTCCCCAATGCAATCTGGTTTTTGGGATTATCAAACCAAGCAGCGCTGAATCGATGACAGGTTCTGCCTGCGGCCACCCCATGGCCAGAGGGTCTTTCCAGGGACCAAAGACAAGCCAGTTGACAAAAAGCAATACGATAAAGTTCAGCAGCAGTGTTGTTACAACCTCGTCAACCGCCAGTTTGCTTTTGAGCAGCGTCGGGCCGAGCAGGAGCAGGCCGCCGGCAATAGCTCCTGCCGCAAATAAAAAAGGGACCATCAGCCAGGGGGAGAGATCAACAATTCCGGTACCGAGCCAGGTGGCCATACAGGCCCCGGCATAAAACTGCCCTTCGGCACCGATATTCCAGAGTTTTGCCCTGAAAGCTACCGCAGCGGCAAGCCCTGTGAAGATTAGCGGTGTCGCTCTTGTCAGGGTTTCTGAAATGGCAAATTTTGAACCAACGGCCCCTTTTACCAGGAGGGCGAGCGCCTCAAAGGGAGATGCCCCGGCCCAGACAATAAGTATCGAACAACAGAGAAGCGCTGCCAGAGCAGCACTGAAAGGAACGACAGCCTTAAGCAACAATGAGCTGTCTTCTCGCAGTTCTAACCTCACGCCGCAGCCTCCCTCAACAGAGAAGAGTGCTCAATGTCGCGCTGCCCGCTCATGGCAAGACCCAACTCCGAGGCGGTCGTTTTGGCAGGATCTATCGGTTTTGAAATGGTGCCCTGATACATGACCTGGATGGTATCGGCTACGCCAAACAACTCATCAAGATCTTCCGATATCAACACGACCCCTGCCCCATTCCTGCTTGCCTCGATCAACTGTCGGTGGACAAAGGCCGTTGCCCCAACATCAAGGCCCCAGGTCGGTTGATTTGCTATAATCACAGATGGTTTTTCAGAGAGTACCCGGGCCAGTATCAGTTTTTGTATGTTTCCTCCCGACATGGTTCGGGCGCTGGCGTTCGGCCCGCCACTGCGAACATCAAATTGTTTGGAAAGTGCTTCTGTATGTTCAAGCAGCGCTTTGAAATCAATGAGGCCATATCGATTAAACTCATCTTTCCAATATGACTCAAGAGCCATGTTTTCAAGTACAGACATATCACCAACAATACCGGTAGAAGTGCGGTCTTCAGGAATTCTGCCAACCCCTTGCTTGATCATGAAAAGAGGGCTGAGGTCTGATATCGGTTTGCCATGCAGGATGATCGTTCCCGATGAGGGTTTGAGTAAACCGGAGATAAGATCTGCAAGCTGACTTTGACCATTTCCTGAGACCCCGGCGATCCCGACAATCTCCCTGCTCTTGACGGTAAGGGAGATATTGTCAAGAAGGCGATAGCCCCTGTTGTCTGTTATCCCAACCTCCTCAAGCGACAGCATTGTCTCACCCGGTTTCGCAGGGATGCGCTCGACACGCGGCAGCTCACCGCCGACCATCTCCTGGGCGAGCTTGTCGATGCTTGTCTCAGAGGTTTTACACTCATAGATATTTTTACCGTGCCGCAGCACAAGACATCTGTCACTTGACGCCATCACCTCGCGCAACTTGTGGGTTATGAAGATGATTGCAAGACCTTCTTCAACAAGAAGTCGCAGGGTGGCAAACAAATGATCACTTTCCTGGGGTGTAAGAACAGCTGTCGGTTCGTCCAGGATGAGAATTCGGACGTCCCTGTAGAGTGCCTTTAATATTTCAACCCGCTGACGCTGGCCAACTGAGAGATTTTTGACTAACGAATTGGGGTTAACGTCTATTTCGTATTGTCGTGTAAGATTTTTGATTTTCTCAATTGCCTGAGTGTTTTTCCGGCTCAGAGACAGGAGTGACTCGGTTCCCAGCATAATATTGTCGAGAACCGTCATGTTATCTGCCAGCGTAAAGTGCTGATGCACCATTCCCAGCCCCTCTCTCAAGGCCTCTTTGGGAGAACCTGGCAACAGGGGATTGCCGTTTATTTCAACGACTCCTTTATCTGCGACATAGTGACCGAACAGTATATTCATCAGGGTTGTCTTGCCGGCACCATTTTCTCCGAGCAGGGCCAGGATTTCACCCTTGTACAGATCAAGGTCTATCCCGTCATTGGCAACCAGCGAACCAAATGTTTTTGTAATACCTTTGAGGCGTAAAAGAGGTTCGTTGTTCATACTGGTCGATAATTACAGCAGCGGGCTTACTGGCCCGCTGCTGTTAAATATGAAGAATTAGAAGGTTGATTTTGGTTCATCGTCGTTGATTTCAACCACGAACGATCCATCTTTTATAGCCGCTGCAGTTTTTGCGACTTTGTCTTTGATCTCTGCTGCAAGCTTATCTTCAAACTCATAGTACGGGGAAAGGGATGCACCTCCCTTTGCCATCATAGTCCATTCTTTGTAGTCGTCGGCTTTGAATTTCCCTGCCTTTACCAACTCAACAGCATGACCGATGGCTGACTCCATGTGCCAGAGAGCTGAGGCAACAACAACGTCGGTGCCGTTTTCTTCCTTATTCATATCATTAACATTACCAAATGCGATCAGTCCTTTATCCCTGGCTGCATCAACAACGCCTGCACGCTCTGCATAGAGAACATCAACACCGGCTTCAACCTGGGCGTAGGCAAACTCTTTTGCCTTTGGAGGGTCATACCATGAACCGATAAAAGACACCTTGAACTCGGCCGCCGGATTTACTGACCTGGCGCCTGCCATAAAGGCGTTGAAAAGTCGGTTTACCTCTCCTATCGGGTAACCGCCAACCATGCCAATTTTATTACTCTTGGTCATCGTCCCGGCTATCATGCCCATAAGGTAACAGGGTTCATGGATGTAGTTATCGAACACAGCCATGTTGGAGCCGTACGGTCCAAACGAATCGCCCATCAAAAAAGCTACTTTGGGATAATCGTCAGCTACCTTGCGCACCTCCCGGGAAATACCGAACGCCTCGCCGACGACGAGCGCAACTCCTGATTCGGCATATTCGCGCAGGACACGGATATAATCGGTGTTTGAAACTTTTTCCGAGAACACATATTCCACGTCGCCTTTCTCTGACAGTGAAACGAGGGCCTTATGCAGAGTTGCGTCCCACTTCTGCTGGATTGGCTGCGTATATATCCCAGCAACCTTTATTTTCTCTGCAAGAACTGCCCCCGGTAAGCAGAGTGCTGCAATCACGATGGCGATGCCGAGATAACCTAACCTTCTTTTCATGATCCATTCTCCTTTGTATGTTTTTTTAGTAATCCAAATAGGCACTGTTATTTTACATTTCGTTTGCCGACTTGAGTATACACTGAAGCAGGACATCTGCTCCTTTACTGCAATCCTCCCAACTCGACTCCTCGACCTCCACATGACTTCTTCCGCCTTTTGACGGCACAAAGATCATGGCAGCAGGAGCGATCTGGTTGATGTACGAGCAGTCATGGCCGGCACCGCTTACCATGTAGTGAGATGAATAACCAAGTTCCTCGGATGCCTCCAGGACGTTATTGACAAGTCCTTGATCAAATGGTGCATGCTCCACGCGCCAGGTTGTTTCCATCCGTATCGGAGTACCGTGTCTGTCGGCGATGACCTGGAACTCTTTTTCCATTAGCGCCCAGGCTTTCAGGGCGTGCTCATCATTCCACGAGCGGATATCTACGGTAAAATGAACACCATCGGGAATAATATTTCTAGAATTCGGGTAATTATGCAGCTCGCCAACAGTTCCGACCATATTGCCCATGATGTTCGTGACCTTATTGACCACCTGGATCATTTCCGCTGCGGAAAGCAAACAGTCATTTCTGCCTGCCATGGGGGTTGGCCCAACCTGGTTTGCCGTACCGCTCAGATAAATATCATACCAGTGCAGGCAGAGTACGCCCTTTGGGGCACCGATGGTTTTTCCAACACGCTCCAGCACGGGCCCCTGTTCTATGTGATATTCGTAGTATGCGTGAAGTGGAAATGAGGTGGCCGGGGCACCACCTTTATAGCCAATTCGTTCAAGTTCTTCACCTTGTTTCTTGCCGTTGATATCGGTTCTCTGATATGCCCAGTCAAGATCAAGCTGTCCGACCCAGACACCTGAAGCAACCATTGCCGGAGCGAAGCGAGATCCTTCTTCATTGGTCCAGTCCACTATCACAATATCACGCTCCGTCTCAATATCCTGTTCATGCAGTGTTCTTAAAACTTCCAGCGACCCCATGACCCCGAGAATGCCGTCAAAGCGGCCGCCTTTGGGTTGCGAATCAATATGTGAGCCACTCATCACAGCGGCACGTGAACGATTCTTGCCCGGTCGTCGACCAAAGATATTTCCCATCTCGTCAATGGTTACTTCACATTCAATTGCATTTAACCAGCTGACAAACAGGTCACGCGCCTCCTTGTCCTCATCAGAAAGGGCCAGGCGCTGGACACCACCGCCCGGGGTTGCTCCGATTCGTGCCATTGTCTCCAGTGACTCCCGAAGTCGTTTTCCATTTATTCTTACATTCTTTAAATCCATGAGCTATTCCTTCCTGGTTCAAAAATTCAGTCGTTAGTTGAAGAAAGACCGTCGGTAATGACGTAGCCGCCTCTGTCGACAATCTCCTGCCAGGTTTCAACTTTGTCCGTTCTGGATATATCAACCATGCTGATACAGTCGACAGGGCACACAAGAGAGCAGAGATTGCAGCCTGAGCACTGATCTGGGATAATTGCCGGAATCCTTTTACCTGCCTTTGTCAATTTATCTGACAACTCAATCGCTTGATACGCACCATCCCGGCAGGCGATATAACATTTTTTACAACCGGTGCAGATATCATCATTAATGGCTGCAAGGACTTTGTAATTCATGTCGAGTTCTCCCCAGTCCTTATAATTCTCGAGTGCTCGCCCCTGCAAGTCCGTGACAGATTTCATTCCCTTCTCAGCAAGATAGCCTGTCAGTCCATCAATCATTTTTTCTACGATAGCAAAACCGTGGTGCATGACGGCGGTACACACCTGAACAGAGCTGCACCCCAGGGCAATAAACTCGGCAGCATCTCTCCAGCTGTTAATTCCTCCAATCCCGGATATGGGCAGATTAAAATCCGGATCCCGTCCCAGTGATGCAACCATATGAAGCGCAATGGGCTTCACTGCCGGGCCGCAGTAGCCACCATTTGTTGAGCCGTTCCGTAACTTCGGAAATGGGATAAAATCATCGAGATCGACTCCGATTATTGATTTAATTGAATTGATCAATGCTACTCCATGGGCTCCCCCCGCAACCGCCGCCCGGCCCTGATCTCGGATATCAGCAACATTGGGGGTAAGCTTGACGATTACAGGGATTGACGCACTCTCGCCTGCCCATCGGGTAATTTCCTCTGCAATGTCGGGTTCCTGTCCGACAGCAGAACCCATCCCCCTTTCACACATGCCGTGGGGACAACTGAAATTCAATTCAAGCGCATCAGCCCCGGTATCTTCAACTCTTCTGATAATTTCCAGCCACTCCGCCTTTGAGCCCACCATCACCGAAGCGATAACTGCATGGTTGGGGTATTTCTTCTTCACTTCCGCCATTTCTCTGAGGTTAACACTGAGGCCGCGATCGGTGATCAGTTCAATATTGTTCAGACCGATGATCTTGTTGCGACCATGATTGATGGCTGCATACCGACTGTTGACATTAACTGCCGGGTTGCCAAGTGTTTTCCAGACAGCTCCGCCCCAGCCGCTGTCAAAGGCCCGCATAATCTGATCACCACTGTTGGTCGGCGGACCGGATGCAAGCCAAAAGGGATTTGGGCTCTTGATAGTGCAAAATTCTATTTTAAGATCAACCATGTCCAGCTCCTTACCGTGCTCCATCGAGAAAATTATTGAGTGACGGATAGCTCTTTTTTCAACCAGTGAGTGACCGGGGAATAAATCGCCCGTTACCCGGTTCAACATCAAGGTTTCCATCTTCGTACTGTACCCTGCCTGAGGCGATCACCTGGCGAGGCCCACCGATCGTCGTGAATCCTTCAAAAATGCTGGTATCCACCCGGTGGTGGTGAGTCTTTGCAGAAATTGTCCCTTCCCCGTCGGGCTGCCAGATGACGAGATCTGCATCGGATCCGACAGCGATGGCCCCTTTCCTTGGATACATACCGAAAATTTTGGCTGGATTGGTGCTCGTCACCGCAACCATCTGGTTGAGACTGATTCTGTTTTGCAAAACACCATAGGTGTACAGTAGCTTCATTCTATCTTCCACGCCTGCTGCACCATTTGGTATTTTCCTGAAATCATCACGGCCAAGTTCTTTCTGGCCCTTCAGGTTAAACGGACAGTGGTCGGTACCGACAACCTGGATCTGTCCGGCTCGTATTGCTCCCCATAGTTTTTCCGCATGACCTTTGGGACGAATGGGTGGACTCATCACATATGCAGCACCTTGAAAATCCGGTTTATCATAGACAGAATCGTCAAGAAGAAGATATTGCGGACAGGTCTCGCCATAGATGTCCAGCCCCTGAGCCCGTGAGGCAATAAGGACGTCGGTTGATTCTTTACAGCTCATGTGGACAAAATATGCGGGTACTCCAAGTGACCGGGCCAGGGCAACCAGCCGTGATGCAGACTCTCCTTCAGCATATGATGGCCTTGACAGGGCATGATAGCGAGGCTCAACGCCGCCCTCGGAAAAGTATTGCTCCTGAAGTTCGGCGATAATTTCACCATTTTCACAATGAGCCATAATGAGCGCATTGAGGTCACGCGAACACTTGAGCATGCTGTAGAGCTCTTCGTCATCGACCATGATTGCGCCTTTATAGGCGAGGAATGCTTTAAAACTGGGTATCCCCTCTTCCTCCACACAGACTCTCATCTCATCAGCAACCTGGTCGCTATACCAAGTAACCGCCATATGAAAGCCGTAATCGGCCACCGCCGATTTTGCCTTGACCTTCCAGGAGTTCAGGGCGTCCAGGAGTGACTGGTTTTTAGCGGGAACCACATAGTCTATAATGGAGGTTGTTCCGCCGGCAAGGGCCGCGGCAGTTCCTGACTCAAAATCGTCAGCCGAAACCTCACCCATAAACGGCATGTCCAGGTGGGTGTGAACATCAATGCCGCCCGGTAGAATGTATTGTCCGGTGGCATCGATAACCCGGTCAGCGCCAATATTGAGGTCTTTGCCTATCGCTGCGATCAACCCTTCCTTTATAAAGATGTCCTGCTGCAGACGGTCGTACGGTGTGAATAGTTCTCCATTTTCAATCAATATCGTGCCCATTTTATCCTCCAATACCGCTGATTTCATCCAGCTTGGTGTTTTTTGGGTAAGACCGGTCTGTTCGTTACCAGGTTCTTTTCTGCTAACAGATTCACTCTGACCGGGCCGGTCCAGATCAACCTCCGTCCGCAACTCGGATAGCTGACATAACTGATGTAAACTCCGGGAAGAGGTCTGCACACACCCCTTCCTATCAAGATCGATGCCACTTCTTCGTCAATAAAGCACATATATAGTATCGTTCTGTTATAGCGGTGTAATATAGTGACACAGAGACATTGTCGTTAATTGTTCCGCAGACCGCCATGGAGTAATTTACATTTTTGTTGCAAAGATGACCAACAAAATAACGATATTGTTTGAGCCTCTTTTGTACTGAAAAGTACTGGACAGTAAACGTCATTGGCTTTGCACCTTATTGAGGTGCGGACTGACCAAGACGGGGGCCTGGACAATGTTCGCTCGTGGCCTTTTACCGAGTAGGCGATCACGCCTAAAATGCCTGGCCAGTTTCAATGAGCAGTGTGATCCACCTCCATAGCCGGCTGTTTGATCGATTCATGGTAAAACCACAGTGAATAAATTAATCACTGTTATCCTGATAATTTGGTGATCACAAAACGAAAGGCCAGAAATGTTGTTACCAAGAGAGTCAGCAGCCCCATACCGTTGATGAAAAAACTGTTTGGCGCACACTTCCTCAATTCTGTCTTATTCAGCAGGTATAGGATGATCGCGATAATGACCGGGGTTCCGGTTAAACCGAGAGCAAGCATCAAGGGTAATAACAGATAGAAACCTGTCTTAATAAACGGGCCGAGCATACTCAAAATACAGCCAAACAAAATCACCCCGCTAAATCGCCTGTCTTTTACCGTTAAGGGCCAGTGCATCTTATCCGCCAGGAAAAAAGCGCCCGCGAGAAAGGTCGGTGATATGGTTGAGAATGCAGCCGTAAAAAGACCGATCATAAAAACCGTCATGGCATTGTTGCCAAGCAGCGGTGCCAGGGCCAGGGCCGCATCGGTTGCGCTTTTAACGCTCACCTGGTTGGGGTGCAGGACCGCTGCCGAGACCAAAAAAATAGCCACACTGTAGAGTCCGAAGGCAAGCCCCATGGAGAGCATGGTGTCAAATCGGGCCAGACCAAGATCGTTTATCTTCCAGCTGCGGGCATTAACGTTATAGGTGTGCATGCCAATAATGGTGACATGCACCGCACCGCCCATGATCGCTGCAGACAGCATCGCCGACTCCATCCCTCCGGGAAACCGGGGAATAAGGCCATGCATAACCTCGGCACTATCCAAACTGGAGATGAACAGGACAATGACAAAACAGAGAACGACACACCCCACCAGCAGCTTACACAACGATTCAAACCACTTGTAGCCGCCGCCCACCAGGAGTCCGCCGATCAGCACGCCAAACAACACTCCCCAAAATGGTGTATCAATTCCCGTCAGTATGGAAGTAATACCGGAGAGCGCACTCATCAGCACCATGGCAGCCAGCCAGGTTGCTATCAGGGCGTCGATGGTCAATATCCAGGCCCACGTTTTCCCCAAATGCTCTTCGGTGGTGCGAATAATACCCTTGCCGCTTACAACTCCAATTTTGGCCGCCAGGTATTGCGCCGTGGTGCCAAACACCGCACTCAATATCACAACCCACAGGAGGTGATATGAATAGCGCGCCCCGGCGGTTGAAACACTGGCAAGGGTCGCCGGACCGCAGGCCACTGCACTGATAATCCAGGCCGGTCCCATCTTCTTGAGATACTCTTTAAATCGCTGAAACATATCAACCCTTATCGACATTTACATCAATTCCACTGGTAGCGAATGATCAGGCATACTATCTTGGCACTATTCTCAGGAGGCGGCAGACTCACTGATTTTTTGGTTTATAGCCCTCATCCGGGACGGTATATCTGTTGATTGGTTTATATCTGAAATAATAGCAAAATAGTGTGCACCGGCCGTTACTACCTGATCAATATTCTCATAACCGATGCCACCGATGGCGACCACGGGAATTTCAGTTGCCGCGACAATTCGTTCCAACTCTTCCAGCCCTATCAGCTGGGCATCGGACTTGGTAATGGTGGAAAAGATCGCTCCAGCTCCCACATATGCCGCCCCTGCGTTCTGCGCTTCGAGCGCTTGAGCAGCACTATGTACCGATACCCCGACGATCATGCCTGAGGGGGCCCTTTTAATGACCCTTCGATAATCTGAGTCGCCCTGCCCCAGGTGAAGCCCGTCGGCGCATATATCCACAGCGATATCTGCCCGGTCGTTGATAATTAAAGTCGCTGGTTCAGGGTATGAGCGTATCATTGCCTGCATCTCTTCTGCCAGTTCACGAAAGCTGCTGTCAGGTAAACCCTTTGCTCGCAGCTGAATTATTCGTGCACCTCCGTCTAGAAGGGCTCGGCAGAGCGGTAATGAGTCGGCAAAGCAATAGAGCGATCTCTCTTTACGGTTAAATACCGGAATATTTGCTTTCATAAGGTCAGGTATTGCGGAAAAAGTCGCAGCCCTCGTAACATTTGACGGCACGGCTTATGCTTATCGTATTAATGTATGACCGTTTCTTTGCCAGTTATGGTTTTGAAATTAACGAGTTTCTGATCAAACTGCCAGCTAATTATTGGGTTGATTTTATAAGATATTTGTCTATCCACCAGGATCTTATATAATTTGAAAAACTGCAGTGAGCCAGAGTACGATCGCCAGGGCAAGACTGACCAGGACAGCAGCACTGCCCATATCCTTTGCCCGTTGAGCGAGAACATGATATTCCGGGGATGACAAGTCCACAACAGCTTCAATCGCTGAGTTCAACAGTTCGACGATAAGGACTAGGGTATTGGCGAAAAACAGCATGGCCTTAAAGGGAGTCGAGATGGGCAGAAAAAATAAGATTACCAGGAGGATAAAAAATAAACCAAGCTCCTGTCGGAACGCAGCCTCATGGCAAAAAGCAGATCTCAGGCCATTTAGAGAATAAAAAAAGGCTGCCCATATCCGTGCATACCCCCTTTTGGGGGGTGGTTTTCTGTTCATATTATTAGACAATAAAAGGTTAAATTCATAGCAGATTAACGTAATGTTTGGCCGTATCAGCGCACGGTTTTACCAAAGGTACATGCTGGCCTTTTTACCTATTATCCTGAGCTCAAAAATTTCGCTGCAGGCGCGTTTCATAATCCCATAACAGACATGCAATGGCAATAGGTGCTCTTCTCTTGGGTGACAAAACCTCGCTGACGGGGCTTCTTCCCAGTTTTCGAGTCGCCGCGAACGATCACCTTCAGTTATGCCATGATTGGCACAGGTATCAATCAACCATTCTTCAAATGACTCGTTCATTGAACTCGTTTCAGTGCTGGCAGGTGTATAAAAAGCGCTCATATTGTGGAACGAAAACCCTGAGCCAATAACGAGCAAACCCTGCTACTCTATTCCATTCAGCGCCGCACCCATGTTGATATGTCTGTTCGGATCCAGGCTGCTGTCAAGCGAGAGCTGGACACAGGGTATATCCGCCTCTGGATACATTATTTGTAAAGGAACGAATAGTCCATGGTCAAAGCCTCTCTGATCATCAAGAGCAGCGTCAATACCGTTGGCCCTGAGGAGTGAACATAGTTTTCCTGCCAATACAGGGTTTCCGGGGGCTGGATACTGAATTTCATACGATTGCGCAGGAAATCCATAATAATCATAGATCAGAGAGGGCTTAGTACCGTGAGTAATGGTTGGATATCTTTCCTCCCAGTGTGCGCTGATCACCAGAATTGCTGAAGGCTTTTCGATCATAGAGGCAATATTTCGCAATACTTCAATCATTTCTTTGTGTCCTTCATCACCCAGCAGGGGAAGCGGACCTCCGCCATGAGAAATGTACAAGACAGCTGGCCCGGAACACTTTTCAGTCTTGTTCATGCTTTTCATACCTCCGTGATCAAAAGAAATAACCATAACTATCATCAATGGAGAGTGGAGTCAAAGCATATGAGAAGCGGGAGGTAGTTGGAATTTTGTTAGGCGGAGTCAGAAAGAAGGCTAATTTGACGGTTGCGATTCAATCTCGAGGCGTGCCGAATGACACCTTTCATAAGTCCAAGGAAAATGACCCCTTAAATCCATGCCAATATATTGTTAGGCAACAATCTGCTCCCTCAGACTATGACGATCACCATCAATCGTAAGGGCTTGATTTGTTTTGCAGCGGCTGTACCTTTTTCCGCCCTACTCTGTCTTCAGGATTATTATAGCCAAGCTCTTTGGCAGGTGGCAAACATCATTGAACGACAATCGCTTTCTCAGGTAATTCAAGCCCTACACGTTGACCAACCAGAGGCGGTTTCTCCCGATAACGTGAAATACTCATCGATATGGCCAGGTCGACCCCCATATCAATAACCAGGCGGACGGTGTTGTTTTCAATCGCAATTTTTTTTATGATTCCTGTCTGATATGGTGATTTTTCATCCCGAGAAGACACCGGCGTGTGGAGGATAACCTTATGTGGTCTGATATGAATTCGATACCTTCCCTCACTCAAACGTGATGACTGAATTTCTCCGAGCAGCAGGTTATCCTTCATGCCCAGGTACAACCGCTTCCATCCCGCCCGTTCTTCCCTGATGCTGACCTCAAAGGTGTTCTCATTATTCTCAAATGATATCTGGCCGTTCTGCAGCAGGATTGTCTGGTGAGCGAGTCGTCTGCTCTGCGACAGGTAATGAGTGGAAAAGATGACCGACCTGTTCTGCATGCTGTTGGCATGTTCGAGTATCTTCAGAATCACTTCCTGATTTTCCTGATCTACGTTGGCGGTGGGCTCATCGCAGAGCAGAACCTCGGGCTCCACCACTAATGCCCTTGCCAATGCGACCCTTTTTACTTCCCCACCGGACAAACCATGAACATCAGTCTTGGCAAAAGGTAACATGCCAACTCGCTCAAGAGCTGCCGGGATTTTAATCGCACACTCTTTTTGAGAAACACCCCTCACCTTGAGACCAAACTCAACATTTTTCCATACCGTGCCGGAAAACAAGATTGGGCTCTGGTCAACCAGAACAACACGGCGCCTGAGTTGGACCAGATGTCTCTTGTCAGAATGAACAACCCTGTTACGAAATTTTAAAACACCGGAGGTTGGCAGGTCAAGAAAGGCAAGGTGATTGAGCAATGTCGTCTTGCCGGCTCCATTTGGGCCAATCAAGGCGTACACCTTTCGAGCGCTCAGGGATAAAGAGCTGATATCAAGAACGGTCCTGTCACCGTATTGTTTCTTCAGGTTGGCAAGCTCATACAACATCTGATTTTAACCGCCCCTGAAAAAAATGGAATACCATGTTGATAGCAAAGGCACAGCTCATCAAGATTATACCAAGTGCCACCGCCAGGACAAACTCACCCTTGTCATACTCCAGGGCCATGGCTGTCGTCATTGTGCGGGTGAATCCCTTGGCGTTTCCGCCGAGCATCATCGAGATGCCAACCTCGGCGATAACTCGGCCAAATGCCGCAATTATGGCCGCGAAGATCCCGAAACGAGCCTCCCGAAAGATCACCCAGGCCATCTGGTGCGGGTTTGCTCCCAGGGTCAAGGCGGTATTTCGATAGCGCTTGTCAATCTTGCTTATGGCTGCGATGGTGAGGGTTGTTATCAGGGGAATGATTAAAATTACCTGACCAATAATAATTGCCCGCTGCGTATAAAGAAGTTCCAGCGGCCCAAGAATGCCCCTGCGCGAAATCATTGAATACACCAGCAGCCCGATAACGACGGTGGGAAGTGCCAGCAATGTGTTCAGACAGGTAAGGGTCAGACGTTTCCCGGGAAAGCTGTTGAAGGCGATAACAAACCCAAGCGGCAAGCCAAATGCAGCGGCTGTCAGGGTAGAAAAGAAACTGACATTTAATGAGACCCCTACAATCTCAAAAAGTTCAGGATCAAGGGATATGAGCAGAAGAATAGCTGATTTCAGACTGTCTAGAAGCATAGGTCCAGCAAAAGCGGTTAAAACAGCTATCGGGTTGTGAGTGCACACAACCCGATAGCCGAAATGATTAAGCTACCTTTATCCTATTTATTGCGGGATTGCATCAGGATAAAACAGCTGCTTGCCGATCAGACGATAATTACCGATGAGTTTTTGTCCTCTTTCTGAAACAATCCATTCGGCAAATTGCTGAGCAAGGTCATTTTTAATCTCCGGAAATTTTTCCGGATTAACCGGTATTACTCCGTACGGATTGGCCAGTTCCGTTGAACCTTCGCTGACTATGGTT
Source organism: uncultured delta proteobacterium (assembly GCA_963710015.1). Taxonomy (GTDB): domain Bacteria; phylum Desulfobacterota; class Desulfobulbia; order Desulfobulbales; family Desulfocapsaceae; genus MADRE3. Next base: position 328,137 of record CAVPYP010000022.1, read on the forward strand.
AAGTCAAGGGGCGGGGTCTTACCATATTTGTATTTTATGTAGGTGCCGCGATCAGTCATGGTATAGGCTCTTTTTTCGTCAGCATAGGTTAATGTTTTACCCATGCCCTGGCCTATTGAACGATACCAATTATCCGCCTCTGCCGGCTCGGTAAAAGCGACTTCAACCGTTTCACCTTTCTTGACGATAGCCCGTTTCTGCTCCTTTACCGGTACGCCTGACATCTTCCAGAGCGACTGTTCCTTGGTATGAGTGCCTGAATCATCACCGCGGGATATAAATTCAGCCCCCTTCTCGGCAATCGCCTTCAGTGCTTCATTGACATTTGAGGTTTTAGCGACACCAGCGGGATCCTCCTGCGGCCCGATAATTATAAAATCATTGTGCATCACCGCGTATCGTTTGGTACCGTAGCCGTCGGCTACAAATTTTTCCTCCCGGGCTTTTGCGTGGACGAATATCAGGTCGACATTGCCGTCCATACCGTCTCTGATTGCTGCCCCGGTCCCCTTGGCAATAACCTTGACGTCAATCCCTGTATCCTTTTTAAACTCAGGCAAGAGGATATCAAGCAGACCTGAGGCCTGAGTTGAGGTCGTCGTTGAAATTGACAACACTTTGTCACTAGCCGAAGACCGTCTCGCCGACTGTAATTGTCAGCAGCAGAATCACTGACAGGACACTCATCCCTCTCATAACAAACTCTCCTATAATTGTGCGTTGTCAGGGTAGATCATTTTCCCGGACAGGGACATGTCATACCCGTTGAATTTTTCTGCTTCAGCCTTGAACAAGGGGTCATGAAGCAGGTTTACAAATCTCTGTATGGCCGGCTCAAAAAAACGATCCCGGCTAATCAGCAAATCAAAACGCTCCCAGCGCAGCGGCAGGAAGTCAAGCCCAAGCAGTTCAGCGACCGGCCTGATTGCCGGAGCGGCATCAGCGTTGTTATTGAGTACCGCAAATCCTGCATCAATGTGCCTGGAAACCTCCTCATGGTAACCTGCGATACTGGCTGCACTGATTTCTGAGCGACTTATTTCGTAGTCAAGCAGCAGCCGGGTCCCGGTATTCAGCGGTCGGTTGACAATTTTCACATCCGCTCTGGCAAGATCAGTGACGGAACCTATCGATTTGGGATTTCCTTTCGCCACAAGCAGTCCCTGCTGCCGTTTGCTGAAGTTGACAAAAACTGGTGAACGGTCAAGTTCATTATCCGCAAATTGAAAGTTATATTCCTCATTGTCGTCCTGCAGCAGATGACAGGCTGCGATATGACAGGTCCCCTGCCGCAGCGCCTTCAGGCCGCCCATGCTGCCAATATTTGCGAAAAATGCAACTGAATCCGGGCTCTGACTGTTGTAAAGAGCCAGCGCTCTCTGGATCAGTAGATCATCACTGCCTGCCAGGAAGAGTCGCCCGCTTTCAAGGGAAAGATTTCCGGACACCGGCAGGTTAACAATGTAAAGATCAAGCCATTCCTCGACGAGATTACGGGGAAACAGCCACTTTCCTGTCACCTTCGTCGCCGGCAGCCCCTTATCACTGACCAGACTGTAAACAACCTTCTCATTTACATGCAGCAGCTGGGCTACTTCTTTTGTATTCAGATATTGTTTTCCTGCAACCATGAGAACGCTCCATACATATTTTGCAAATCCTTGGTACCACAACGGTATTTTTTGTCAATTAACGGAAAAACAAAAGACAAAGACAACCATTTATTACCAATATTAACAAGAGTAAGTAAAAAGAAATGAGTGGCGGGGTTTCGTTTCTAAAAGAAATCGATTCCAGGCAAGAATGTATTTTCTCTGCCCTGAGGAACCGATATCCTCAAAATGGACGGTTTACAGTAGTAAAAAGTCCTGGCAAAAAAATGGTATCTTGAAAATTCAGCCGATCAGAGCGTTGAAACAAGCTCATTGAGCCAGTTGTCGATCTGGGCGAGGGACGCATCCGGCTCACCATCAATTTTCAGGGAAGGATGAACAAGCCGTGCTCCGTTGTCTTTCAATGTTTGTTCTATCCGATCAACAGCACCACAAAAATATCTGTATCCTGAGTCCCCGCAGCCGAACAGCGCGAACTGTTTTCCAGACATGTCAATATCTTTCAGCCGGGCATGAAATGGATCAAAATCCTCCTGCAAACCAATTTCATCTTCCCCCCAGGTGGAGCACCCCATAATGACCAGACCGTCAGCAGAGCTCACATCTGAAACCTGAGTCTGTGCAACATCACGTGCCTCAGCATCAACCCCTTTGCCAAGCAGGAACGCTGCAATGTATTTTGCAACGTATTCGGTATTGCCCGTTGTTGATCCATAAATAATAAGCGAACGTTTCATTCATTAACCTCCATGTTCCCGTGAAAGGGTGTCAAGTTGAGAATCAGAATCTTCTTCCGAACCTTTTACAAAATGATGATTTCGTTCAATGTCAAGGCATGTGAAAAATTTTTACCGCAGGCATATAATTGATATTACGAGGATAAAAATTTAAGCATAACGTAGAGGTTGAGCGAAAAGGGCGTTTTGCAAGTGGTTCTTCCACTATTTTAATTCCTCTATTCCTTGTCAACCAGGGGTGAACCATTGAGCAATTGACGCCGAGATTGATTGGCAGATCCAGCTCTTCCTTGTCAGTTCCTTGTCGTTTTGATAAAAATAGAGAGAGATTAAGAGTTTCAGGTCCCTCTTTGCAGATGTTTTCCAATCATTGCCAAAACACTGCAGGTATGAATCTGGAACATATCGGCGCATAGCCACCTGCAGGCAACTTAAGGATTAACGCAGATTACTTATGAACAATAGACCAGAATTCGCTGCCATCTGCTGTGATTCAAAAGACACCATAATTTCATGGGACACCAATGCCCAAACACTCTTCGGCTGGAACCACAGCCAGGCAGTAGGAAAAAGAATCTTCCCGCTGATTTTTCCGCAAAACGGCGAAGAGAAAACGCAGGGACAGCTGCGTTCATTATTCTCCAAATATCAGGAAAAAGAAGCCATTACACTGAGAACCGAAGATGACGCATTTCACCGGAACGGCTCACGGTTCCCGGTTGAGCTTTTCATCTCTCAACTTCCCGGAAACCAATGTTTTTCAATTTTCATACAAAATAGCGGCAAAAGAATGCGGGTACTCCCGGAAGATTCCTTAAAATCATTCAAACTTGAAATTGTCAATACTGTTTTGAGAATGTCCCTTGGACCGACGCTGCTCAAGGAGCGGCTGGCGGCAATTCTCTGCTACCTGACAACCGTTAAAGAATTTGACCTCAGCCCGATGGCTTCTCTTTTTCTTGTCGAGCAGGATACCAACAAACTGGTACGACGCATTAATTACGGCTTTTCTGACAGCCATCCCTCCTGCTGTGAGCAGGTGATTTTCGGTCACTGCTATTGCGGTAAAGCCGCACAAACAAAAAAACTACAGTACATCGCCTTTGAAGAGAATGACCATTCAGATTCTCACGGGCACTATTGTGTCCCGATGACAATAAACGATACTGTCATCGGTGTGATGAACTTCTATACACCAGAACATCACCACCATTCGGCACTGACCGAGGAAACCCTCAATCTTTCAGGGCAGGCGCTGGCAGCATTGATTGACAGTCAGAAAATGGACCTGCAGCTTGTCAGCCTTGTAAATGATTTAAGAACATCGGTACGCGCCCTGCAGGAAGAAAAGAAATTTTCAGAAGCGATCATCCAAGGGCTTCAGCACGGTCTCATCATCACCGATCAATCTGGAACTATCCAAAAATGCAATGATGTCGCAAGATCAATATTTAACTGGCTCCCCGATGAACTGGAGGGAAAAAGCCTGATCACTCTCATCGGGAAGGATAACTGCCAGCGCATCCTTACCCACAGATCAAGCAGGACAAAGCCGGAGGAAGCTGAGCTGTCATGCACAACAGAAGCCGGAAATCAGCTAATACTCCGCTATTCATCCATCGTTCGATCTGTTTCAGAGACTGGAGAGATCGCCCTGATTATCTCTTTTACTGATATTTCCGAATGGCGCCAGGTCAGAAAAGAGATGGAAAAAATGAACAGGCTCTCTACGGTAGCCGAAATAGCCTCTGCTGTCGCTCACGAGGTCAGGAACCCACTGGCCGGCATTAAAATCATGGCCCAGTCGATAGAGGAAAATTCCGGTACTGAGGATGAGCAAATTGAGTGTTCGCGACGAATTATCAGACAGGTAGATCGACTCAACGAATTGCTCACAGATTTTTTTTCATATGCCCGCCCCGTCACGCCGAAAAAATGCGACACCTCCCTGTCTCATATTATTTCAGAGACCAAACCGCTGATCTTCAGTAAGCTTGAACAGCATCGAATACAGCTGTTTGAAAACTTCAGCGATGATCTTCCTGCTGTTATTGCTGACCCAAACCAACTCCAGCAGGTTTTTCTTAACCTTTTTCTCAATGCAATCGATGCAATCAGACAGGAAGGCACCATAGAAATTGCAGCCCGCAGACTGGAGAGACATGAGTTCTCAATCTATCGAAAATCAAATCACCTGCTGCAGAGGGGCGTGCGCTATGTAATAGTGCATTTCAAGGATAATGGTGCCGGTATGAGCCCTACCGGCAAAGATCAGGTTTTTGAACCATTTTACACCACAAAAAGTCATGGATCAGGGCTTGGAATGTCTATTGTTTATCGAACATTAAAGGAAAATGACGCCTCGATATATGTTGACAGCACTGAAGGCAAAGGAACGACATTCACCATGTTTTTTAAAGCCGGCTCAGAGACCTCATTTCCTCAATTTTAACAGGAACGATGCTCACGCTTCACCGCCTTCCACGTTTTTTCAAACATTTTCCATGTCAAAACCGTGGCAATCAGAACGAAGTATTCCTCGCCCTCTGAACTTGAGCAGCGCATTAACTATTTCGGTGGTAACCGTCCTATTCTAAAAAATAATTGGAAATCAGCCTGCAGGAAGTGATAGACTTTTTCTAGTCCTCAGTGTTCTGCTGCTGTTTCTACTGAGATAATTAATTGAGGAACGTTATGAAGAGAGTACTGGTTGTTGATGACGAAGAGGACATGCTCTGGATGCTCCAGAGAAACCTCAACAAGGGCATGTCTGAGGTTGAGGTTCTGGCGGCAAGTTCAGGCGAAGAAGCCCTTGCCGTCCTCAGTGATAAAGATATCAATCTGGTAATCACCGATATTAATATGCCCGGAATGAACGGGCTTGATCTGCTGATCGAAGTGAACAACCGCTACCCGGAAACCGGTGTTATCATCATGACCGCCTACCCGTCAAACAGCTTCGAACGTGAAGCGATGCTGGGAGGGAGCCTCAGGTTTGTTGAAAAACCTTTTGACATCAAGGACATGCGTAAAATAGTCGGAGAGGTGCTGAAAACAAACGACGGCTTTCAAGGTACTCTTGACGGCATTGACCTGATAGACATCGTCCAGTTTAATGGTCTCTCAAAGGCAACCTCTGCACTCAAGGTGACCACGGCCGACCAGGAAGGAATGATTTTTTTCAAGAAAGGTGAAGTTGTTCATGCCATGTGTGATAACACCAGCGGTGAACAGGCCTTTTTCAAAATCCTTGAATTCCAGGGCGGCACCCTTCAAAATATTCGAGGGGTTGAGCCCCCGATAGTGAGCATTCAAAAAAATATCGAATCACTATTATTTGAATCTGCCGTTCGAAATGACGAAGAAACGAGTAAGAGTGCGTCAAAAAGTTCTAAATTGCAATCATCGTTTCTTGATATTTTTGCTCGTGGTGAGCCTGAACCGGAAGAACCAACACCAGATAATAAACCGACGATAGATACTAATTCCGGGTTAGACCGGAAACTGACCGGCAGAGATAGAGAAGAACCAAATACAACTGAGGATATGGAAATGACAGACATTCAAAAAATTCTTGCTGAATTCACCAATATCGAGGGTGTTCACACTGCCTGCCTGGTTGGTCGCGACGGCTTCCTGCTTGATAATATTGCCAGATCAGGTATTGACGCAGAAATGATCGGGGCCATTGCCTCCTCTGGATTCGGTTCCGCAGAATCCATGGGGAACCAGCTCGGCCAGGGTGACCTGAACCTGACCATGCTCGAATATACCGATGGACCGGTAATGTTTGCTCCTGTTGGAAGTGAAGCGTTTCTGGTAATTGTCGCAGACAAAGACACAAATCTCGGCTGGATCAGGCTGACGATCAAGAAAAACTCAAAAGTTATTGAGCAGGCTGCCGATCTATAAAAAAAGCAGGGTTTTAACGACGGTTGTGGCTGTTAAGAGATCTCTTCTGGCGACGGCTCGCTATATTCCTGCCTGTCGAAACTGATCGATAATTTCGTCTGAAAAGCGCGTTAACTCCACCTCAAATTTTTTTATCAGCAAACGTGCCTTGCCGAGCCACTCATCTTTGGATGTCATCATAAAAATAAAGAATGGCTGATCAGGCATGTGCCTGATAATAAAATGATAGTGACTGGTGGTAATCAGAATGTCATCGGTGACTTCATCATCAGCCAGCAGCCCGATAGCCTTGCCGTTTGATTTAACAATCGAAGCTAAATAGGCCGAAGCTGCTGCCGTTTCCACTCCTTCTTTTTTTGTCACTTCGGCAATGGACAGGCCGTCATCTACCGTTACAACTGCCGCAGCCAAAACACCCGGCATCTCATTGACCATCGCCTTCATTAAATTTTGTACTTTATTAATCATTAGCTCTTCCAAATGGGTTCCTGTCTCAGACAAGTGTCATGGCACATTAATTGATCAACCTTATTCATTTATACCACCGAAACTCTCTATTGTGAAACTAAATAGCAACTGAATCCCATATGGTTGAGATCGACAGAATATGGTCAGGAGTATTACGGAAGGAGGATACAGAGACATAAGGTTATGCCTGGTGCCGTTACCTGCTTTGCATAAACCGACAAGGAACATCGGAACAATCGTGGAGGAGAGTACGCAAATTCCCAAACGACAGGCCAGGCATCTACCTTATTACTGCGATGGAGAACGTTGGTCAGACATTGCTCCAAGACACCGGATACGGGTTTCCGGTTAAATGAGGTAATGCAAGATTTAATCCACACGCTGTTTTTTATTAAAAACAAATCAATTCAAAAGCTTAACTGGAATCCCCAACAGAGAAAAATTCACACATGAGAATAATTCGCAATAAAGCAAATGAAAATTAACGGGAACAGTGAAAAAAACAACGGGAAAAAACAGACAACGATATGACATTAAACGATATTTACCGATTTAAAGCGGTTTTCTCATTTTCGCACAAATGCGAAAACAAAGGAATCAATGATCTAACGGAGGTGATATTTCTTTATTTTCCGATACAATGTGGCAATATTGAGCTCTGCCAGCCGAGCTGCCTGATCGACGTTGCCAGCCGCGCGAGACAACAGTTTAACGAAATATCGATGCTCAAAATATGCCAGGCCATCACTATAACTGCCGTTAAAACATTCATCATATTCAGAAGTATCCGGTCCCGCCGAAACATCCATCAGGCGGGAAAGGGCATCGGCACCAATCTGCTCCCCCTCCCCTTCGATTGCCAATGTCGCCTCAATGACATTTCTCAATTCACGGACATTGCCAGGCCACTGATTCTGAACGAGCAATTCCATTGCCTGGGGGGAAATCCCTTTGATCTTCGTTGAATACTCCTTATTAAACAGGTCCACAAAGTGTATTGCCAGGAGCGGAATATCGGTACGTCGGTTTCTCAATGGCGGCAGATTAAGCTTTACCACCGCCAATCGATAATAGAGATCTTCGCGAAAACGCCCTTTTTCCATCTCATGTTTCAGGTCCGCATTGGTTGCCGCAATGATACGGACATCGACCTTCGTCGGTATCGTCTCTCCTAAACGATAAAATTCCTGCTCCTGTAAAAAACGCAGCAGCGCCTTCTGGACATTCATCGGCAGGTTGCCAACCTCATCGAGAAGCAGCGTTCCCTGATCAGCTTCTTCAAATAACCCCTTCTTATCATGATCGGCACCGGTGAACGCTCCTTTCCGGTGACCGAAGAGCTCACTTTCTAGCAGTGTCTCAGGCACTGCACCGCAATTTATGGCAATAAACGGCCGATCCTTTCTCAGAGAGTATTGATGAATAGCACGTGCGACCAACTCCTTTCCTGTCCCTGATTCTCCAGAGATGGTTACGGGAATATCACGCCCGGATATTTTCTGGGCGGTATCAATTACCTTCAGGAGCTCGGGCGAATTACCGACAACATCTCCAAATTGCTCATGCTCTGTGAGCTCAAGACGGAGGCGACGATTCTCCTCCTCAAGCTCATTGTGTCTCAAAACGTTTTTTACCCGGTTAAGTATTTCCTCCGGCTCAAACGGTTTTGTCAGGATATCAAACGCACCGCTACGCAGGGCCTGAATAGACAACTCTACGGTCGCGTAACCGGTAATTACCAATACCGGGACATCCGCATCCCGTTCTTTGATTTTCTGCAAAACCTCAATACCGCTCATCCCCGGCATTTTGATATCAGTAATGACCATCGAATACTGATGCGGCTCGAACATCTTAATCGCCGATACCGGGTCCGTATACGCCGTCACCTGATATCCGAGGTCACCAAGTATCGCAACAAGCATATTACAAAGCCCTTTTTCATCATCAATCACTAAAATATGTGCTTTATACATGCCCTTCATATCCATCCTGTTTTATTGGTAAAGAGACATAAATTTTCGTACCTTTACCAGGTATGCTGGTGATTTCTATCGAGCCAAGATGAGCTTCGACCAGCTGTTTGCTGATGGCCAGCCCCAGTCCGGTACCGTGCTTTCTCGTCGAGAAAAAAGGTTCGAAGACCTTCTGCTTGTTTTCCTGGCTGATCCCCTCGCCGCTGTCTATAAAGCACATCAAAATTGTGTTGGCACCATGCATGGACAGCCGTATGGTTATCTCGCCGCCATCATCCATCGCTGCAGCTCCGTTGAGGACAAGATTCATAACCACCTGCCTGATCTGGTCCCTGTCAATCATAATTTCGGGCAGTTGCTCGTCACTTATCTTTTTTATGACCACGTTTCGAAGCTCTTCGTGACCACCGGCAAAATCGAGAATCTGATCAAGGAAATGGCCCAGATCGGTTGCCTGAAAAGTTGGCTCCGGCGGTCTGGCATAATTAAGAAGATCCCTCAGGATGCCAACACATCGCTTACTCTCCCGCCTGATTTCCTGGACATAATGATAACGGGGATCGTCGGGATCCATTTTCGATTCAAGGTGACAGGCATATCCCAGGATGATTCCCATCGGATTGTTGATTTCATGGGCAACTTCAGCAGAGAAAACGCCCAGCGAGGCCATTTTTTGCTGGTTGGTCAGTTTCTTTTCGAGGGCAAAATCCCTTCTCAACATTTCAGACATCTGGTTAAAGGCGGCTGCCATCTCACCCAGTTCGTCATCAGTCGTCACTTCAAGGCGTTCCTCCAGGTGACCGCTTTTCACCCTGCGCATTGCTGTGGTCATGGTCTGGATCCGATCAGTAGAAAGCTTTGCTACCAGGAACGCAAGCATGCCGCCGATGGTGCCGACCACCACCATCATGAAAAACATGGCCAGTAAAATCCGTCCGGCAATTGCCTTGGCGGGTTTCACCAGCTCTTCTTCAGCCATATCCACCACCATAATCCAGTGGTACGGTAAAAAATAGGTGAGCCGGGCGAATCGCCTGTCCTCCCTTATTTCACTGTCAAACTGAGGCTGATAATAAAGCCATCCGGTATCCACCTCTCCGCGACAGAGCTGCGAAATCAAATTTCTCCCTGAATCATCAAAATGCTGATAGATATTTTCGCCTTCACGTCCGGCGTGAAGAATCAAGTTTGAAGAGCAGTCCATGGCATAAATCTGGCCAGGTCGATCCACCGGTTTACCAGTCACCCGCAACCGCAGATCATCGAACGATTCGTCTGACAGCGGCTTCTGAGGCTTATCGTCTTCGACATTTGTTCCTGCAGCAATGATCCAGTCCCACATCTTAAAATATCGATAAGCGACCTCTTTTTCCCGTAATTGGTATCCATCACCCCTGTTTGACCATGGATAAGTGATAAACAGAGTCTCCCCTGTTTTAGACTGTACACCATTCTGACGTATTTCCCTGATGAATGTGCGCCCACGCTCATCGGCAGCATCGATGAAATTGTCACCTTCTGGATCCACGTGAACAATAAGATCTGCTGACGAGTTCACCACATATAAAGAGCCAATTTGGCCAACGCCAAGAGCTTTGAGGCTCTCATATGCATACTTTTTCGCCTGCTCCTCAGACATAATACCATCAGAAAAATGACGATAATGACTCTCAACCAGCTGCGATGCCAGTTCTGTCAAATCGCTGAGTTTGCGGCGACGCTCAGTCTGAGTTTCAAGTGCCTGGAATTCAATCTGTTGATGATATCCTTTCAGCAGGTCAAGGGTGAAAACACTCATGTGTTCAAGGTCTGCCTTGTTGGCCTTGATAACTTCCTGATAGATCTGTTTTATCGCAACGGAGCCAATGATAATTGTTGATAACACCATTGGCAGTAGGACAAGCGGAACGATCATGATGAGCAGTTTCCATCTTAGTTTCAGATGTTTTATCACGAACATACGCTATCTACCCAGGTCCCCAATGTTACTCAAATCCAGAAAAGCGCTGCGGTACAAGCCTTGAGAAACGCACCTCGCTCTCATCGCATCCCTGTCTTGCCAGGTCTTAATAAAGCCCGGCCTCCATGTCTGGCTACTATAGAGTGTTAAGGCTGGAAAGAAAAGAAATAGTCCATACTATACCTTCATCCCAAGGGTTTTTACAGCCACTACCGGCGATGTTAATTGACAGGGATGATGATTAAGGTCTATATAGCAGTTCATTTTAGGTGATATATACAATGGCAATGCACAACCAGGACAGTAAAATGTTCATCGGCCCTCCGTGCACTGTCCAGCAATTATCTCAATAAAAAGATCATGATCTATTCACTTCTCACTCTCACCGCTTTTTTCTGGGGAGGTACCTTTATTGCCGGAAAATTACTGGCCGGCCAGGTGCCGCCGGTGAGCAGCTCCTTCCTGCGTTTTTTTATTGCCACAATTGCCCTTGCCATGATTCTGATCCTTAACAGGAGTTTGCCGCCCCTTCCCCCGAGACAATATTGGCTGAAATTACTGTTGCTGGGCTTCACGGGTGTCTTTTCCTATAACATCCTGTTTTTTACTGGTCTGGAACAGATTTCTGCCGGAAGGGCTGCCCTGATCATAGCGACAACACCGCTGATCATCACCCTGACATCAGCCCTGCTGTACAAGGAAAAACTGACGATTGTCGCAACGGCCGGTATTCTATTGTCACTGACGGGTGCGGTATTTGTAATCAGTAACGGCAATCTATCCCTTCTATTTTCTGGAGGATTTGGTCAGGGAGAATTGGCGATAAGCCGGATGCGTGCTGAGCTGGACGGCCTATACGATTTTTGGCCGCTCTGTGTTGACAGGCATGTCCCCGCTCAGTTCTGTTCTCTACTCCTCCATCGCCGGGTCGGCGATGCTTTTGATTCCAGCTCTCTTTGAGGGTCTCCCCGGGTTGCTGTTTGAAATTAGTTACAAAAGCTGGGCAGCCCTCTCCTATCTTGGAATATTCGGCACGGCCCTGGGCTTTACCTGGTATTATCGAGGAATCACTGCCATTGGAGCAAGCAGGGCGGGCATTTTTATCAATATGGTTCCTGTTTTCGGCGTCCTTCTCTCCTGGCTGATTCTTGCAGAAACATTCAAACCGTCTGTTATCACCGGTGGTCTGCTGGTACTTGGCGGGGTTATGCTGGCCAACAGTTCAGGCTGGAAAAAGAAGCAGTCTGTCCCGAAGAATAAAGATTCTTCTGTGCCCACTCAGAAGAGAATCGATTGACATATTGATTCTGACCCAGGTATGTTCTTGTCCGGTAATCGTTTTTAAGTAAATTTTCCACTCCAAACCCAACACGCACCAGAATCCAGACATGCGCGCAGTTATACAACGAGTCAAACAGGCCTCTGTTGATGTCGACGGTATCAAAACAGGCATCATTTCAACAGGAATTGTCACCTTTCTTGGTATACATCGTAATGATGGAGCAAAAGAAATTGGCTGGATGGTCGAAAAAATCATTAATCTTCGAATATTTCCTGACCCAGACGGTAAAATGAACATATCCCTGGCTGATATAAACGCAGAGATGCTTATTGTTTCGCAGTTTACTCTTTACGGGGATTGCCGTAAGGGAAGACGGCCAGGTTATTCGGAAGCTGCAGTGCCTGAAATCGCTGAACAAATTTATAACCGGTTCGTTGACCAGGTAAGAAAAAAGGGAATAAATGCAGCAACGGGAAGATTTCAGGCGATGATGGCTGTCACACTCGTAAACGACGGACCAGTCACCCTGTTACTAGACTCAGAAAAGAATTTTTAAATACGTTCTATCCAGCAGATATATCAACAACAAATACGGACCAACTATGCAAACCACCCCAGGAACCGAACTAAGCGGCTTCACCTTAAAAAAGCATGAATTTAACGAAGAAATTCAATCAGATGTGTTTCTTTTTGAACACACCCTGCTCGGCTGCCCTCTTTTCGCCATAAAGAACAAAGACAATAACAAAACATTTTCCGTAGCGTTTAACACGATCCCCACAGATTCAACAGGCGTCGCCCATATTCTTGAACATTCGGTACTGATGGGGTCACAAAAATATCCTGTTAAAGACGTCTTTGGAGAGGTGAACAAGGGCGGCCTGATGACCTTTCTCAATGCCATGACCGGTTCAGATATAACCTACTACCCATTCGCCACGAGAAACCTCAAGGAATACTTCAACCTGATGGATGTCTATTGTGATGTCGTCTTTAATCCGCTTATTGCCCCAGAAACATTTGAGCAGGAGGGCTGGCACTACCACAAGGAAGATCCTGATCAGCCCCTCCGGTATCAGGGTGTTGTCTTCAATGAAATGAAAGGTGCATTTTCTGATCCGATACGGCTCATTTTTCATCATATATTCGGTGGGCTCATGCCTGGCTCAACCTATGCCCATGAGTCTGGAGGAGATCCCCAGGAGATTCCCCGTCTCTCCTATGAGCAGTTTTGCAGCTTCCACCGCCAGCACTACCATCCAAGCAACTGTAGCCTGTTTCTCTATGGGGATGCTCCACTTGAGGACGAGCTGCACTATCTGCAGACAAATTTTTTGAAAGTATTCGATCACCCAAAAGAGCGATGTACGGTAAACCTGGGAACACCCATCAAAGAACCGTTGATGGTCAAAGATAAATACAGTGTTGAGTCATCGGACACTGCTGAAAAAACATTCCTGGCAGTGGGAACTCACGTTGGCTCTGTGTCGGATCGCATACAGAACGGAGCTTTTCAAATTATCGCCAACATTCTCTATAACTCTGACGGCTCACCACTTAAAAACAGAATCATCTCTGCAGGGATCTGTAAAGATTTCGGGGGAATTTATCTTTCTTCTTCATGTTTCAACACCATCATGCTTACCTATCTGGTGGGAAGTGAAGCGGAAAATCTGGAAGCCTTTCAATCAATCTACCGTGAAGCCCTCAAGGAAATGGTTACTGACGGTCTGGACCGGGATCTGGTTATCTCTGAGCTCAATAAATACGAGTTCGGGGTCAGGGAGGATGCCAGTAAGGCACAGCGCGGCCTTGACCTGATATCCAAAGCCCTGGCCGCTTTCAAGTATTCAACCGACCCGTTTGAATCACTGAAGACAGATGAACTCCTTGGGACAATCCGCCAAAAGGCCCTGAACGAAAGCTATTTTGAACAGCTTATAAATAAACACCTTATCGATAACCCGGCTACGGTGACCGTTTCCCTGGAGCCTGACCCTGAAAAGCTCCAGGCGGGAGCTGCCCGGGAACAGGGGGAGTTGGAAGCGTATGAAACGACGCTTGATGATCGTCAGAAACAGCAGCTGGTTGACCGAACCCGGGAATTGATGGAGCTCCAGCAAGCCCCCAATGATATGAAGACACTGGCACTGCTGCCGAATCTGTCACTGCAGGATTTGCCGCCCGATGTACGGTTTCACGCGGTAGCGCCAACGGCTATGTTCGAGCACCAGGTTCTTGTCAGCGAGTTGCCGACAAACCGAATTACCTACCTTGATATCGGTTTTGACTTCTCCTCTCTGCCGCATCGTTACCTGCCGCTTCTCGATCTCTTTGGCGCCATAGTCACTGAAATCGGTACCGAAAAACTCAATTACATGCAATTTGCCAAAGAAGCAGGAATTTCTACCGGCGGCCTCAGTCATTCTATCAACACCTATGCAAGACGGGCGGAACCGGACAAGGTTCAGCTTATACTGTGGGTAAGCCTCCGGGCCCTGCCTGACTACCTTGAACGTGCTGTGGACCTTCTATCCGCGCTGTTTTCAGAAGTATCCTTCAAGGATCGAACGAGGATAAAAGAAATTGTTCGACGTGAATTTGCCTGGGCGGAGCATGCTGCCCAGAGTGAAGGATACAGTCTTCCGGCAACCCGTGTTTTTTCACATCTAAGTATCGCGGGAAGATACCAGGAGCAGTACAACGGTGTCACGGCATATCAGACCATAAAAGATCTTATTGCCGGATATGACCAGCACGAAGAGCAGCTCACCTCTGATCTGCAGGAGATGGCGGCAATTCTTTTAAATCGCAGCAAGCTGACAATATCAATCACTGCTGAGGCCCGGGAACTTGAAAAATTCTCTGAGATAGGGGCCAGGATTACCCAATCCTTAGCTGCGAAAGCCGTTCAACCCCAGCCGCTGCTCACCCCGCAGAACCTTCCCCGGCACCAGGCCTTTGTCACCGCCGCGGAGGTGGTTTTTGCCGTGCAGGGCGGTGTCCTCTTTCCCGGCGGTACAGGCTATAATGGCTCATTCGAAGTATTAAAAACCTATCTTTCCCGAGATTATCTCTGGAACAGTGTGCGACAGATGGGTGGGGCCTATGGCTGCTTTATCCAGTTCAGCCATATTTCCGGAAATATTGCCTTTGTCAGTTACCGGGACCCGCAGGTCAGAAAAACATATGAAGCCTACAACCGGATTCCGGCTGTCGTTTCTGAAATTGATATCTCCAGCCAGGTTCTGGATCAGCTCATTATTGGCACCTACGGCTCTTTTGACCCTCACCAGAGCGCTGCTGCACTGGGAGCAAGTGCCAGAAATGAGTACCTCAGCGGCATAGACAAAAAGCGCAAAAAGCAGCGATTGATAGAGATCACCGCAACAACGCCCGAAAAACTGAAAGATTTTGCAGAATGCTTTGAGCAGATGAACAAGAACTGTCACCGCGCCATAATTGGAAACCGCTCAAAAATTGAGGCAGACAAAGCTCTTTTTGATACAATATCAGAATTATAGCAGGATGCTGGTTTTAATTTAGCCGGCCTCATGTTGCTCCTCCTCAAATGGTCTGCCATAAGAGCCTTTTGCAAAACTAGGCATTTTGTTCGAGATCAAGGCATGAGAAAAAATTTTACCACAGGCATATGTATGATATTCCGAGGATAAAATTTTGAGCATAACGCAAAGATCGGGCAAAAGGACAGTTTTGCATAAGGCTCATAAGTGAATAAATTACATATTGAAACACCGCTCATCGAATCATTGCCCCTGTCGACAAAGAGTGCAGGAAGGGTATGGCTGAAAATGGAGGCCCTGCAGCCTTCCGGCTCCTTTAAGCTCAGAGGAATCGGCCACGCCTGCCAGTGCTATCGGTCGCAGGGGGCAAAGCACTTTATCAGTTCATCAGGGGGAAATGCCGGGATTGCCGTTGCCTACTCAGGCAGGCAGCTTGGTTTCCCGGTAACCGTTGTTGTACCAGAATCTACACCCAGACGGGCTGTTGAGGCCATGGAACAGCAGGGCGCCAGCGTTATAATCAGAGGAGAAAGCTGGCAGGAATCCCATCAGTTCGCACGTCAGATGACAAATCCTGAAAGGATCCTTATTCATCCCTTTGACGACCCGCTGCTCTGGTCTGGTCACGCCACGATGATAGATGAGGTCGCCAGAACAAACATGGTTCCCGATGTAATCGTCCTGTCCGTTGGCGGCGGAGGTTTGTTATGCGGCGTTATCGAAGGACTGCACCGAAACGGTATGGATGCTGTTCCGGTTCTTGCTGTTGAAACCAGGGGGGCAGCTTCCCTTTCCTTATCCAGGCAAAATGGTCAGCTGAGCTCGCTTGGTGAAATAACAAGCATTGCAACATCACTGGGGGCCAAACAAGTTGCCCGGCAAGCTTATGAGAGCTGTTTCACCCACGAAGTAATCAGCCATGTGGTGTCTGATCTGGATGCTGTTGACGCATCTCTGCACTTCCTGGCCGACCACCGGATCATGGTCGAACCGGCTTGCGGGGCATCACTTTCAGTACTCCTCAAACCGATCGATTTCCTCGCAGATAAAAAAAATATACTCATTATAGTCTGCGGCGGCGCTGGTGTTTCAATCGAGCAGTTAACTGCATGGAAAGAAAGGCTGATAAACTGATACTATATCCCCCGCCTTCGGTAATTTTCGATCACCTCATCAATGCCTAAGAAGCAGCTTGAACCGCTGTGCCACACCTGACGGTCAGCTGAAGGTCCTACCCAGAATCTGATTATTTACGGTGTTCCCATGGTTTCTCTTTTTCAAAAGATTATTCAGGCGCACCTAACGTGTTGCCAACAATAGCATATATATGGTATTCCTAGACGATCACGCATTCATTATACCACTGGGCCATCTCTTTTGAGGTGACAACATGTCCATAGTTCACGTGGTCATAGAGCAACAGCCAAATGCTAAGAGTACTTTTTTAAATCATTTCGGGATAGTAACAAATACCGCATTGATTAAATAATTGCAGCAGTGGAGCAGGTGAAGGGGGAACGATTTTATCTTGTTCCCGTTGTGTCAACTTGTAGCTCCGGGATTACCTTCTCGGCAATATTTACAATTATCTGGAGGATTTAATGAAAATGTTGAAAAGTCTTTTTATCGGATGCACACTGGTAATGGTTTCTGTGGGACTGGTTCAGGCGGACAATGGTGACACCCTGAAGGCCGTCAAGGACAAAGGGTATATCCAGGTAGGCGTGAACGGCGATCTCTTTGGATTTGGTAAAGCTGATCAGAAAGGTGTCTGGAAAGGACTCGACGTCGACACCGCCCGCGCAGTTGCTGTCGCCGTTTTTGGAGAGTACGAGGACCGCCTTCGTTTTACCCCGTTGACCGCCAAAACCCGGTTTACGGCGCTGCAGTCCAAAGAAATAGATCTGTTGGCCAGAAACGCCACCATGACGCTCGGCCGTGACACCTCTCTGGGTCTTGACTTTGTCCAGGTCAACTACTATGACGGTCAGGGTTTCATGGTTCCCAAGGAACTCGGCGTCAAGAGTGCTAAAGAACTCAGTGGAGCCACCGTCTGTGTTCTGCCCGGGACCACCACAGAACAAAATGCAGCCGATTTCTTCCGCTCAAATTCAATGGACTGGAAAACGGTAACGATTGAGAGTACCGCTGAACTCGCCCAGGCATTCTATGCGGGTCGCTGTGATGTTATGACCTCCGATGCCTCGCAGCTTGCCGGGCTTCGTGCCAGTGCCCCGAAACCGGATGCTTACATGATCCTTCCTGAAATTATCTCCAAAGAGCCGCTTGCTCCTGCCGTTCGCCATGGGGACAACCAGTGGAAAGATATCGTCAACTATGCGGTTCTTGCCATGATCAATGCCGAAGAATTTGGCATTACCTCTGAGAACGTAGACGAAATGCTCAAGTCTAATGATCCGAAAATCCAGCGATTCCTCGGAGTTTCACCGGGTAATGGTGCAGCCCTTGGAGTCGACGAAAAATTTGCCTACAACATTATCAAGCAGGTAGGGAACTACGGTGAAATCTTTGAGCGCAATGTTGGCGTCAACACGCCTCTGGGAATCGAGCGGGGACTGAACGCCCTGTGGACCAATGGTGGTTACTGTATTCACCTCCATTTAAATAGAATAACTCCGCAGTATTTTCAGCATGCATCCTGGTGATCTTCCGATCCACCCTTGTGCAGGATACCGGGATCACCAGGCTGGTGGTTGTCATTGTCCCAACAATGCAGCAAGGTGAACGTGATTGGATAATTATTGACTAATTCTGAACACTGTTTATGGCCTCAGCAAACAGCAATTCAGGAAAAACCTACTTCTGGAATGACCAGAAGACCCGGGCCATTCTCTACCAGATCTTCACTGCTGCGGCTGTCGCCTTCATTGGTTACTACCTGATTTCAAATGTCCAGGACAATATGGCCAAGCAGTCCATTGCCAGTGGATTTGACTTTATTGACAAAGAGGCGGCCTTTGAGATCGGTGAAACACTTATCGAATATTCCGCTGCCGATAGTTATGGCCGTGCACTCGTGGTTGGTGTGCTCAATACCCTGAAGGTATCCCTGTCGGTATGATCCTCACGACTATTCTGGGAACCATCGTCGGTGTCTGCCACCCTCTCTAAAAATCTGGCTTGTTTCCAGGCTGGGCTTCATCTATGTTGAGATTTTCCAGAATATTCCGGTTCTGCTGCAGCTCTTTTTCTTTTATGCCCTTTTTTATGAAGCGTTTCCCGGTCCCCGTCAGGCATCTGAATCCGATTACCGGGCTGTTTTTTTACCAACCGGGGTATCGATTTTGCCGTCCCCGCAGCTCACCCGCCTGGTTCTACATGGGCCTGGCATTTATTGCTGCCTGCGTGATCACCTTTCTCATCAACCGTTGGTCAGAAGACGCCAGGAAGCACACGGGGCAGACAGTTTCCCATGTTCTGGGCCGGACTTGCTATTCTTGCGGACTTCCTCTGATGATCTGGGTAATCAACGGTGCACCAAGCAAATGGATATTCCGGTACTCAAGGGCTTTAATTTCAGGGCGGCACGAAATATCAGTCCAGAATTTTCAGCCCTGCTTATCGGTCTTGTACTCTATACCGCCTCTTTTATTGCCCAGATTGTCCGTGCCGGAATTCAATCTATCAGTCACGGCCAGACTGAAGCAGCACTGTCCGTCGGTTTGAAACCGGTTCATGTTCTCAAGCTGGTGATTTTTCCGCAGGCACTTCGGGTTATTGTACCACCTTTGACCAGTCAGCTGCTGAACCTGACCAAGAACAGCTCTCTTGCCGTTGCCATCGGCTACCCGGATTTTGTGCAGGTCGCAGGAACCACCATCAATCAGACCGGGCAGGCCGTTGAAGGAGTGGCATTGATGATGCTGGTCTACCTGACATTTAGTCTGCTCACCTCGGCCTACATGAACTGGTACAACAAGAAAATAGCAATCATTGAGCGCTAGCGATCTATGAGCACAACGACACACATTGAAGAAATTAAGCCGCCGGTAACCAACGTCGGAATTATCGGCTGGATCAGGCAGAACCTGTTTAATGGTTTTTTCAGTTCCATTGCAACAATTTTGATCCTGGCCGGCCTGATCAGGGTTCTTCCGCAGTTCATCCAGTGGGCCTTTATCGACAGCGTCTGGTTCACCTCCGGTCAGGAGTGCCATGAGGCTGCAGGAGCCTGCTGGTCTGTGATTACACAGAATATCCGTTTCAATATCTTCGGTTATTATCCCTACGAAGAGCAGTGGCGCCCACTCATTGCCATGATCATTCTGATCGGCATGCTGATCTACAGCCGGGACTGGAACAAATGGAACAAAAAACTTGGCTATGTCTGGCTCTTCGCTCTGTTCGTCATGGGACTCCTGATGAAAGGCGGTCTCCTGGGTCTGGTGCCGGTTGAAAGCACAAAATGGAGTGGCCTCCCGCTCACCCTGCTTCTCTCCTTTTTCGGTATCCTGGCCTCATACCCGCTGGGTGTGGTTCTGGCCCTTGGCCGCCAGTCCAATATGCCGATCATCAAATCACTCTGTGTTGTCTATATCGAGATGATCAGGGGGGTTCCGCTGATCACCATGCTGTTCATGTCCTCGGTGATGTTTCCTCTCTTTCTGCCCGAAGGGGTCACCATCGATAAGGTTTTACGCGCCCAGGCGGCAATTATTCTCTTTACCGCCGCCTATATCGCTGAAGTTGTACGCGGTGGCCTCCAGGCAATGGACAAGGGACAGTATGAAGCGGCAGAGTCTCTCGGCCTAAACTATTTTCAAATGATGCGCCTGATCATTCTGCCCCAGGCCCTGAAAATTGTCATACCACCGACTGTCGGGATTCTGATATCGGCTTTCAAGGATACCTCACTCGTGGTCATTATTGCCCTGTACGACATTCTCAACACAACCAAGTCGATTCTGACTGAGCCGGAGTGGACCGGCTTCAGTACAGAAGCCTATATCTTTGTAGCAATGATCTATTACGTCTGCTGTTTCTCCATGTCCCAATACAGCCGTAAGATAGAAAAAGAACTGGAGTACAAGTCAAATACATCGCAATCTTCATGAACCTACCCATAGAGAGTCAGCATGAGTTCAGAACAGGTCAGTAAAAATAAGTCGGAATCAAACGATAAACCGATCATCGAAATTATCAACATGCATAAATGGTATGATGATTTCCACGTTCTCAAAGATATCAACCTGGAGGTCAGGCCCAAGGAGAAGATCGTTGTCTGCGGACCTTCCGGTTCCGGGAAGTCGACGATGATCCGCTGTATCAATCGGCTCGAAGAGCACCAGCGTGGAAAAATTATAGTCAACGGAACCGAACTGACCAGAGACCTCAAAGATATCGAGCGGGTGCGTACCGAGGTCGGCATGGTCTTTCAGCACTTCAACCTGTTCCCCCACCTCACTATTCTCGAAAATTTGACCGTCGGTCCTATCTGGGTCCGGAAAACGCCAAAAAAAGAGGCCGAAGAACTGGCCATGCACTATCTTGAAATTGTCCGTATTCCCGAACAGGCCAATAAATATCCCGGTCAGATTTCGGGCGGACAGCAGCAGCGTGTGGCCATTGCCCGCAGCCTCTGCATGAAGCCCAAAATCATGCTCTTTGACGAGCCAACCTCAGCCCTTGACCCGGAAATGATCAAGGAAGTTCTCGACGTCATGGTCGATCTTGCCCGGGAAGGTATGACAATGATTGTGGTCAGCCACGAAATGGGCTTTGCCAAGACCGTTGCCGATCGCGTCATATTCATGGATTTCGGAGAGATTGTCGAAGAAAACAACCCCCACGAATTCTTCGACAACCCCCAGCACGAAAGAACCCAGCTCTTCCTCAGCCAGATTTTATAAGGCTCCGGGATCGCCGATCATTTCTGCCTGCAGTCAGCAATAATGATGGCCATCTCCGGCTCCCGGGATTTCAGCTGAAGATGTCCTCCAGATCCTCGGCCTGTTTAGAGCTGATATCTGGATTTCTAGAGCTCAAGAGCCATACCTCTGGCAACTTCCTTTTTTTTCTCTTCTCCCAGAAGAATGCCGAGCAGTTCGAGGCCAAACTCGATTGAAGTACCCGCTCCCCTGCTTGTCACACAATTCTTATCAAAGACAACATTTTCTCCGGAGCGATCCTGGGTCGCCAGCTTGTCGATAAAGAGTGGGTGGCAGGTGGCCTTCTTGCCTTCGAGCAGGCCATGATATTCAAGCACCAGCGCAGGTGCTGCACAGATCGCCCCGTAGAGTTTATCTTCATTGTTCTGTTTTTTCAGGAGTTGGGCTAAGATCTCAGATTTTTGCAGGTTTTCCGCTCCCGGAATACCGCCGGGGAGGACGATGATGTCATAATTTTCTTTCGTACAGTCAACAAGTAATCGGTCCGCAATCACTGGTACATTATGAGACGAAATAACCTGCAGGTCCTCACCAACGGCAGCCAAATCGACATGCACGCCTCCCCGCCGAAAGATATCCACGACACTGAGAGCTTCGACCATCTCAAAACCGTCAGCAAGCGGCACAAGAATTCTTTTTCCCATTGTATCTCACCTCTCTGATGTGTATTAAGCTGAGAGCTGCCCGGACAATCAGCAGCAATCGACATCTCCAGGATAAGGTGCTCCTCTCCCCTTCCCTGTCGCCTATCGCACGAATGACTTGGGAAATAATACCAGAAATGTGGTATCTTTGATAAATAAAAATAGAGGCAACTCAGTGTTTCAATTTCAGCGCACCAATAATGTGCAGCAGGACTAAGGCATGACAAATGAACTGACAACTCCGGTAAAAGAGAAAACAGGCAAAAGCTTTAGCGGGATGCAGGTGTTCGGCATCGTGATTGCGTCAATGACCATTGCCATCATTATCACGGCCATTTTTCTAAAAGTGTACATGTTTCCCTCACCTTTTAAGCCAGTTGTCCTCAGTGATAGGGAAGAGCAGCAGCTCGCGGCCAAACTTGAAATGTTCGAGGGATTTAGCAGCCCACCGCCGCCCAGGGCGGAAGAGCATGCTGCCGACGGAACTTTAAAACCTGAAAAATACAGTGAAGAGGACAATTCACGGTCAATCAGCTTCACAGAGCGTGAACTCAATGCCCTGATGGCTAAAAATACTGACCTGGCAGACAAGCTTGCAGTTGATCTTTCAGAGAATATGGTCAGCATTAAACTACTCATACCCGTCGATCCGGATTTTCCAGTTCTCGGGGGTAAAACCCTGAAAATAAAAGCTGGGGCAGAGCTCGCCTATCGGCAGAGTCGCCCCGTGGTAAAGTTAAAGGGTGTCAGCCTGATGGGTGTGCCCGTGCCCAATGCCTGGCTGGGTGGTATAAAAAATATCGATCTCATCAAGGAATTCGGTATGGACCAGGGGTTCTGGAAGAGCTTTGCAGACGGTGTCGATTCCATCAGTGTGGTGGAGGGGTTTTTAACAATTCAGCTCAAAGAATAATCAAAATACCCGCGCTGCTCTCCGGGAAACAGATGTTCAGCAGACGCCTTTGGGGTCATTTACTCTTCAACTGTGCCTCCAGTTCTTTTCGCAGACCATAGGCAAGTGACGAGGTATCCAGTTCTACACAGTCATAGGTAAGGGGCAAACCTTTTGCCACCGGTTTAACGATTCTGGCCTGACCGGTGAGGCCAAGCGGCAGGGTGTTTTTCTCAATGCTTTCCTCTGAGCGCATGAGTTTTCCAAAAACGGTAAAGCCTCCCTCGCCATCGAGCCTATCACCCGGCTGCAGATTCTTTTTGGCATGGGCCGCGACATCGGCAACAAATGCACTGCTTCTCCCTGTTGGCTCATGGCGCAAAACTGCACTCGCTGCACTGATGCCAAGCTCCATGCCGATATAGTGATACGGTCTATAAAGAGCTGAGTATTTTCCACTTTTATCGGTTTTCATGCCATACTCCTGGAAACACCGCTCGGCATAGGCATGAGATGCCTTGAAAACAACATAAACACCCCATCTCAGATCCCTTAAGAGTGGAGAGCCGTCACGGTTTTCACTGGCAATAACCTCAACCGTACCGGAATGCTCCAGGATTCCGCCGTCAGCCGCCGGTTTCAAAATTTCGGCAAGGTCTTCGATATCAACGGCCGGGAACTGCAGACCGCATTTCTGAGGAATGAGTCCGGAACCATTTGATACTGCACACATTTCTATTGCGGATTTACTTCCGTCAAGAAATGAGTTGAACATCTGGGCATTGTAGTCACCGCTGGCCACACGTTCTTCGCTGAAGCCATAATATCCCCAGACGGTATCGGGAGTGGAGTAGTGATATTCAGGCTGATATCTCGTGCCTTTACCGGCGCAAACCACCTCAAAACCGACCGTTTGAGCCCAGTCCAGCTGTTCCGCGATGAGAGCCGGCTGGTCGCCATAGGCCATGGAATAGACAACTCCCTGCTTCTCCGCTTTTTGACTCAGGACAGGCCCCAGCAGACAGTCTGCCTCAACGTTGACCATCACCACGTGCTTTCCTGCTTCAATTGCCTGGACCGCATGGTGGGTTCCGACCTCTGGATTTCCGGTGATTTCCATGATCACATCACAGTCAGACTTGATGAGTTCCATTGCATCTTCGGTAATAGCAATCTTGCCACTGGCAGCAGTATCATTGATATTGCCAGCAGATTGGGCGAGCCTGGCACTTCCCTGCCCCCAGCCGGTAATATCCAGTGCGTCAAAGGCTCTCTGCACATCAAGTTCTGCGATCCCGACCACCTGCATACCTGGCGTTAAGCGAGCTTGCGAAAGAAACATCGAGCTGAATTTTCCGGCGCCAATAACGCCTACCTTTACCGGATTATTCTCCTGGGCCCGCTTTTTAAGCATGGTATAAAAATTCATGACAGCATCTCCGTATTATGGGTATGGAATTGGCGGACAAACCACCTCAATCAGCAAACAAAACCGCAACACGTATACCATTTTATCCATCGGTTTCCGCGATAGTTAATGGCAAAACGATACAGGCTCAGCGGCAGCGAAGACCATCTAGTCTCGAGCAATAATCTCGTTGAGCAGTTCTGACGCATCCTTGACAAACCGAGGGCAGACTGTTGTAAAGAGTTTCTGCTCTTTGGCCAACCGGCTTCCTTCAGCCGTAGAGAGATCACAGCCAAGCAGGTCCCGGCAGTCTGTTGTTCCGTTTCTCTGCTCAAATTTTTTGGTAAACTCGACAACAGCTCTATATACCTCCCGGCGTCCTTCTGATGTGCCACTCTCTTCGCTACCGAATTTTAAACCGAGGACCATATAGGCCCCGGTAACTGCTCCACAGGTTTTGGCCATTTGCATCCCGGCACCAAATCCGGCTGACAGTTTTATCGCAGTCGTTCGATCAAGATCAAATAATTGACAATATTGACCAAGAACTGCCTGGGAACAGGCATTGCCTTCAAGAAATTTTTCTACCGCCTTAGAATCGTTACTCATCCCTCTGTTTCTCACCTCCCCTGTTCGATCGCTCTTTAGGGCCTTCTGATGAGCCCGAATGCTGGTCAGACAACCCGGATTGTGCAATTTTTGTATTTGCCTGAGCTGCGTACGTTGTTTTCCAGAGACTTTAGAAGCTTATTAAATACCCGCGGGCAAATCCCTACTGGATCAAAGATCTGCAGAGGTTTATGTACTGATACGTAACAGACGTCAGCTCTTCTTCTTCCTCTTTCAGCTGGGCTGAGATTAAGGTGTTTCCGGTCAAAGCCCAGAAACTCTGTTTCCAGTCTATATAGCCGTTGGCTGGGTCAGCGCTGTTTTTGCTCCAGCTGTCGATCTGCTCTCCACTTTTACGAACGAGTTCAAAGCTCTCCTTGAACGAGAGCGGTATAGTGATCTGAAATGTTTTTATCATCAGGTAGTCACACGACTTTAATAGGATATGATTGAAGGTTCTAACGGTCCATCCACATCGTTCGGGCACGGAGATTAAACCACACCATAGAGAAGAAAGCTAGCAAACAGTATTGCCAGTGCGCTTGGCCAGTGAGGCCCAGCCGATAACCTGAAATGTAATGGGAAATTTTGCTGATGATGAACAGAAAAGAAGAGCCAGCCCCACAAGTCCCCTTGTCAGCACAGCCAGTAAATGAACGGCAGGGGCTTTGGAATAAATATCGATAAATCATAGACGGGAACCGGCTTTATAACTATTTTCCATGCCGACGATAATAGTTAAGATACTGAACAGGCAGAGATGATAAATAAATCAGTCAATACCGCTCAGCTCAAAGTCACATCCACCTTTAACTGGTCTCCTATCCTGCCCAGGCCATCCTCCAGTTCATGGAGCGGGCAATCGACAGGGATTTCCGCCTTGATTGTCATCTCATAAAGCAGCGCTCCACTTTGTGGTGACAGCTTCATCTCTGAGCTCAAGGTCCTGATGTTAATATTGGAATCTGCCAGAAACCTGCTCACCTTATAGACAATACCTGCCTGGTCCAGCCCTTCAACCGAGATGGTTTTAACAACAACATCTGACTGAAGTTCAACAGCCTCAGCCTGCAGGGGACGGATGTAGGCGGTTATATCCTTCTCCCGTTCGAGCCTGCGGCATTCGATTGAAAGTTTTTCCACCACCTCTTTTTCACCCGCAGAGGGAGGCGCTGACAACAACAGCAATATAGCAAACTCCCCGGCGAGATAGGTCATTGAGGAGTCCTCCATGTTATAGCCGTTTTCAAAAATGACCTGGGAAATATCTGCCACAATACCAGGCCTGTCTTTGCTGAATGCCGTTAATAGAAATTTTTTAGACATGATGCTCCTTTAAAACACTCTGATTTTACTCTGATAATTTTTCTCCGAACTGTATCGCATGCAGAACTTCCCGGTACAGGTTGCCTGCTTCAAAAGAACTGCGCACCGTCGGGCTGCTCGCCACCCCTTTAAATCCCATTTTCAGGGCATCTTCTCTAAATTGTTCAAATTCCTCAGGAGTAACAAAGCGCTCCACGGCCAGGTGACTTTTTGACGGTTGAAGATATTGGCCGATGGTGATTATGTCACAGCTGTGTTTCAGTAAATCGGCCATTGTCGAACGCAGCTCATCAGCTGTTTCACCCAGGCCAACCATAAGACCGCTCTTCGTTGGGATTTCCGGCTCTATCTCTTTGGCTTTTTTCAGCAGCAGAAGAGAGCGTTCGTAAACAGCTTCGGGTCGGACCTTCGCATATAAGCGCGGTACTGTCTCCAGGTTATGATTGAGGACGTCAGGTTCGGCGGCAAGGATTTCTGCCAGCGCCTGCCAGTTACCTTGCAGATCCGGTATAAGGATTTCAATACGAGTGGCTGGCGACTGGCGGCGAATTTCCCTGATGGTTTCCGCAAAATGAGACGCACCCCCGTCAGCGAGGTCATCTCTTGTCACCGAGGTGATCACGGCAAACTTCAATTTCAGCAAGGCAACAGCCTCAGCGACCCTGAGCGGTTCACCGGCATCAGGCAGAGTCAGCGGCTTATGTGAAACCGCACAAAATCCACAATTCCTGGTACACCGATCACCAAGAATCATAAACGTTGCCGTACCCTTTGAAAAGCACTCAAACTGGTTTGGACACTGAGCCTCCTGGCAGACCGTGGCCAGGTTACTGTTTTTAATAAGGTTTTTCATGCGTCCATATTCCGGTCCGCTGGGAAGACTGCGTTTCAACCATGCTGGCTTGCGAACTTTGATATTCTGTTTATCTACAATTTTCATACGGCTTCACCGCTAATAAAATTGGAAGGCGCCGAGACCAGCGTTCTTTTGAAAAGTCTTTCAAGGTGATGTATAACAGCCCCCTTCACCTCGCCAAAGACAACAGGTCCAGCTGCCTCTTCAGCCAGAGAGGTTACACCAACTCCGGATAGACCGCATGGCTGAATCCAGCCAAAATGCTCGAAATCGAGGGTCACGTTGAAGGCAAGGCCGTGAAAAGTAACGCCATGCCTTACCCGAATGCCGATGGAGCCAATCTTGTTGTCACCAACCCATATTCCCCTGTTTCTCGAGTCTCGAACGGCTCTAACACCAAAATCTCCAGCACTGGATATCATTACATCTTCGAGCAGGTCAACATAGTCCTTTATGGACAATCCGGCCGCCCGCAGGTGGATAATCGGGTACACCACGACCTGACCGGGGCCATGATAGGTTATATCGCCCCCTCTTTCAGTCTGGACGATCCCCACACCCCGGTTTGTTATGTATTCCCGGCTCACCGTAAGACTATTCAGGCCGCCCCGTTTTCCAAGGGTAAAAACAGGGGGGTGCTCGGTGACGATGAAGATGTCGGGCCGGCCCTCTTCGAAAAGACGGTAATTAACACAATCAAGCTGAAAGCGGTGAGCATCATGATATTCCATCTTTCCGAGATCAAAGAGGTGGGCATTCATGACGACGTATCCGCTCTTATCCGCAGAGACATGGCTTGCGTGCCGCCTGGGTTTCATCAAGCCGCTTGACCTTGAAACGCTGGGGAGCATTTCTCAGCAGGTCAGGCTCTGTCTCAGCTTCCCTGACAATCTGCTTGACCACCTCGACAAAGGTATCGAGCTCTTCAAGACTCTCCGTCTCTGTGGGCTCAATCATAATCGCTCCCGGCACAACAAGTGGAAAGTAGATCGTGGGCGGATGATAGCCGCTGTCCATCAGCCGTTTTGCAATGTCCAGGGTCGTAACCTTAAACTCCTGCTGTTTCTTGTCGGAGAACACCACCTCGTGCATGCATGGTCTGTCATAGGCCAGGTGCAGGTGTCCTTTGAGCTTCACCTTGAGATAGCTGGCGTTGAGTACAGCATACTGCGTAGCCTTCTTCAGGTTTTCCGCTCCCATGGTAAGGATATAGCAGAATGCCCTGACCAGCACTCCGTAATTACCGTGAAAACAGTGCAGGCGGCCGACAGATTCGGGACGCTCAGCTTCCAGTGTGTATGTTTCTCCATCAAACTCGACTCGCGGAGCAGGCAGAAATTTGGCCAGGTTCTCGACCACACAAACCGGACCGGCGCCGGGACCGCCGCCGCCATGAGGAGTAGAAAAAGTTTTATGGAGATTGAGGTGGAGAACATCCACCCCGCATTTCTTCATATCGGCAATGCCCATGACGGCGTTCATATTCGCCCCGTCACCATAGACAAGCCCCCCTTTTTCATGAACGATCTCGGCAATCTCCCTGATGTTTTCTTCAAAGAGACCAAGGGTATTGGGGTTGGTTATCATGATTCCCGCTGTCTGGTCATCCATCAGCTCACGAATCTGTTCCACATCGAGAATTCCGCGCGCCCCCGATTTAATCGGTACCGGTTTATAACCGCAGAGCGCCGCACTGGCTGGATTGGTGCCGTGCGCCGTATCGGGCATCAAGATTTTAGTGCGCCTTTGCCCGTTGCTCCGGTGAAAGGCTTCAAAAATGAGCATCCCTGCGAGCTCTCCATGGGCTCCTGCCGCAGGCTGCACTGAAACGCAATCAAGCCCGGTAATCTCAGCGAGGTAATTCTGGAGTTCATAAATAATCCTCAGCGTTCCCTGGCAGTATTTATCTTCGAGCATCGGGTGGGCGGCAGTAATCTCTGCTGCAGCGGCATGTTTTTCATTTATTTTCGGATTATATTTCATGGTACATGAGCCCAGAGGATACATCCCTGTGTCAACGCCGAAATTCCATTGGGACAATCTGGTGTAGTGACGGACAACCTCAACCTCGCTGAGATCCGGGAAATCAGGTCCTTCCCCACAGATGTTTTGGTCTATCGGCGCGGCAGGCACATCACTCTCAGGAATACTCATGCCGTTTCTGCCCTTTTTCCCTCTCTCCCAGAGAAGAGGCTCATCCATAATCAAGCCGCTTTTTCCTGGTGCATTTTTCATTTTTTCACCTCGCTGATTACGATATCCAGAACTTCTTTTGGTGCTGTTTCGGTGACACAAAAGAGATAACGGTTATCAAAGCCGGGATAGAACCTGCCGAGATTGAGCCCGGCTACGATTCCCTGCTCCATAAGTTTATTCTGGACCAGCCTGAAATCGCTCGGAAATTCGACCACGAACTCGTTGAATGTTGGTGCTGAAAAACAGAGTTTAGCTCCAGCCTCCTGCAGCCCCGCTTTCAGGTACTCTGACTTGTCATAATTGAGACGGGCCATTTTCCGCAGGCCCGTTCCGCCAAGGGATGCCATGTACATGGATGCGGTGAGTGTACAGATTCCCTGGTTGGAACAGATGTTTGAGGTCGCCTTTTCACGGCGAATATGTTGCTCCCGTGTTGAAAGGGTTAAGACAAAACCACGCTTGCCATCAAGATCTTTCGTCTCTCCAACCAGGCGTCCGGGCATGCTGCGGACAAATTTTTCACTGCAGCCAAACATCCCCAGACCGGGACCGCCGAAGGAAACCGGCATGCCGAAACTCTGTCCCTCCCCGCAGACAATGTCGGCACCGCACCTACCGGGACTCTTTAAGAGGCCGAATGACATCGGCTCTGAAAAGCAGGCCACACAAAGTGCTCCGATATCATGAATAGCGGCTGCCGCAGCCTCCATATCTTCGACCACTCCGAAGAAATTGGGCGACTGCAGTGCGACAGCGGCGAGGTCTTCTTCATCAGCAAGAGAGGACAGATCTGTTCTCCCGTCTTCAAGGAACGGCAGTTCGACAATCTCATACTCGGTCGGTAAAAAATAGGTTGTCACAACCTCACGGAAATGAGGATGAACAGCAGTTGATACGGCAACTCGTTTTTTCTTTCTGCCGACTCTGAGTCCCATCAGCAGCGCCTCTGCCAGACCTGAAGCGCCATCATACATTGACGCATTGGCCACGTCCACGCCAAGGAGCCGTGCGGTCAGGGTCTGGTACTCGAAAAGTCCCTGCAGGGTTCCCTGAGCCATCTCCGGCTGATAGGGGGTGTAGGCCGTCAAAAATTCAGAACGTCCCATAATATTGGGAATGGTCGTCGGGATGTGGTGCTGGTAGCGACCAGCGCCAACAAGCACGGTGTGCTCTGGAGTTACCTTCATCATCGACCGGATTTCACCCATATACTTATTCAGACTCCACTCGGTTTTCGGCTCCGGCAGATCCATTTTTTTATCATAGCGACACGATTCGGGAACGGTCTGGAACAGCTCTTCGAAATTTTTTACCCCGATGGCGTCGAACATCGTTTGAATATCTGATTCGGTATGTGGCAAGTAACGCATGCTATCCTCACGTCTAAAGTTTACATCCACCCGAAAGGCTATTCCCCTTTCAGGATTTCCAGGTAGGCAGCACGATCCAGAAGTGATTCCAGATCATTGCTATCATCTGGCCTTACTTCGATAATCCAGCCGCTGTAGGGATCCTGGTTCACGAGTTCCGGGGTATCCTCAAGTTCGGTATTTACGGCAGTTATTTCACCACCGACAGGAATATACAGTTCGGAGACCGCCTTGACGGACTCAAGGGTACCAAATTCATCACCGGCCTCAAAAGTCTCACCAACGTCTGGTAATTCGACAAAAACGATATCACCGAGCTGATCTTGGGCATAGTCACTGATTCCGACCCGTACCACATCTCCAGAGACTTTGGCCCACTCATGATCATCCGTGTAACGGACATCTTCGGGTAAATTCAGTTCATTAATCTCTTTCATTTTCTCTCCCCTTTTTTAAATCATTTCTTTGATGGGCCGACGGGCAGTTCTGTCCGGCCGGACATCTCGACGAATTTCCACTTTTATTTTTCGTTTACCATCTGTGAGTACAACAATATCCCCTGGATCAAATCTGCGATTAACCCTGACAAATCCACAGGAGAGACCACGGGGGACAAATCCTTCAGGTTTATCGTCACCGCTGGCAACACTGACAATTTCTTCACCGACACGACCAATGGCCATATCTGTGGTGCAGGTCAGAATAACCCCTATGTCGACTCCCCTTTCATCTTCTACATATGATTTATCTGAAATCACCATCTTCCTCGGGTCGAAGCCGGCAAACGGCAGGGTATGCTCATTTGAATGAAGGGCTAACAGCGCTTTAGAACCGACAAATTCCTTGGTGAACGTACCTCCAGCAGCTTTGTCTGCCACGGCAAAGGGCCATGGGGTATTTACAAACGGCCAGTCGCCGATATCCTGATGGGAAAGGGGCAGCACTGCACCTGCCCGCAAGGAGTCCCGGGCAGCCAATCCGCACGGCTGCAAAGAATAGTCCTGGCCTGCATCCAGCAGCATCTTCCAGACAGCGACAACCCTTTCAGGGCTGACAAATATCTCAAAACCAAATTCACCGGTGTACCCTGTACGTGACAGAATTATCGGTGTTCCGTCTTTCAGAGAAACCGCTTCAGGGATAGCAAGCGAATTGTCATACCACCCTTTAAATGAAAAGTAGGGAAAGGAGCTGAAAACCGCTTCAAAATTTTCAAGAAGCCTGGACAGTATCTTTGCGGAGTTTCTGCCCTGAATATCTATTTTACCGACTCTGTCAGTCAAGTCTGTTACCTGCGCCTCGAGACTCTGCCGATTATCTGTCAAACACTCAGCGACTCCCTGCCCCATGCCGGCATTGACGACCACCATGTAAAGATCATCTGTAACCTGGGAAACAATGGCATCATCCAGAACATGTCCCTTTGCTGTCAGGAATAGACCGTAGGCTGACCGCCCTTTGACGAGCGGCTCTTTCTTAAGCCCGATACAATACTCCAGATCTTTCGAGAAACATCGCTGCAGCAGTGCCCGCGAGTCACCTCCCTTGACGGTCAGCACAGCCATATGACTGGTATCAAAGAGTCCTGCCGAGTTGATCACCGCCAGATGCTCCCCTTTCGCACCCTGCGGGTACCAGAGCGGCATGTTGTAAGCACCGAAGGCGGCCATATTGGCACCATTTTCCACATGCCAGCCATGTAGAAGGGTTGATTTTTCCACACTCATCGTCTTAACCTCCCGGGATGATCTTAAAAGACGTCTGTGTCAGTTCACTAAAGGCAACTTAAGGTTGAAACTTTTATATACGACAAAGGTTTCCACCGAACGAACATCCTCCACCCTGGAAACCTCATCAGTATAAAACTCGAGAATACCGAACTCCTTTGTCAGCATGACCATTAGGATAAGATCAAATCGACCGGTCACCACGCAAACCGAGGTGACACCGCGAAGTGTACTGAACTCTTCACCTTTGCCAACGAGGTCCATGCTCTTGAGTTTTATGCCGACCATAACCACATAGCGCTCAGGAATAGCTTCCGGATCAACAAGCCCTGCAATTTCAAGTACACCTTCATCACGAAGCTTTTTAACCCTGGCGCGTATCGTTCCCTCAGCAAGCTCCAGTTCATCTGCTATCTTCTTAAACGAGACCCGTCCATCCTTCAGATGATTGATTATGGCCATATTAATTCCATCAATATCCAACGCACTCTCCTTAATGACGATTTCGCAATAAAAATACGAAATAATGACGACATTGTCAACTAATCTAATTTATTTTGAGCTTTTAAGCAGAACAACCCGCCTTCTGCTCCTGTTTCACCTAAGGATTTCGGACACTTCTAACTAAATGATGCACCAGTTCGTGCTTGCAGAACAGGATCATCTACCGTACATTGACGATACTTGGGATCGAAACTGCTCGGTCAATGAAGCTGATTTCTGCAGCCTTGAAAGGTCCGCCGTTCATGATCCCATTGAGTCTCTTCATGACCGTCCGACGCTGCAGAACTAAAGAGGAGATTTCATTTAACTCACGAGTCCTGCCGCCCGACCATAACGATCGCATGGGAAAAAGATAATACTCAATTTCAAAATTGCAGGAGGCTTGCCACCTAAAACAGTATAGACCAGACGCAGAACAGTAAAGTGCATGCAGGTCGTAGTGGTCAGAGCCAGGGATTTCTCTCAGACTTTTCAGTTATCACTTAAACAGGAGGTAATATGGAAACTTTGGATGCAATTGTCGGAAAAATTGGTGCCTTTGCATGGGGTCCTCCCATGCTAATTCTGCTTGTCGGGACAGGTTTCTGGCTGACCTTTTCTCTACGCGGACTTCAATTCACCAAACTGGGTCACGCCCTCTACCTTGCCCTGATAAAAAGAAAGGAAGATGGTGATGAACCGGGTGATATCACCCATTTTCAGGCCCTGATGACGGCCCTGTCGGCGACGGTAGGTACCGGTAATATCGCTGGCGTGGCAACTGCCATTGCAGTGGGTGGTCCAGGCGCCCTTTTCTGGATGTGGATAACCGGTCTGGTCGGCATGGCAACCAAGTACGCTGAAGCGGTACTGGCCGTCAAATATCGAGTGGTCGATGAGAACGGTGAAATGAGCGGCGGCCCCATGTACTATATTTCCAAAGGATTGAAGCTGCCCTGGCTCGGGGCAGTTTTTGCTGTATTCGCCTCCGTTGCCGCATTCGGCATCGGCAATATGGTTCAATCAAATTCAGTGGCGGACGCTGTTCAAGCCACCTTCAACATTCCCACATGGATCACCGGTGTAGCCTTGATGATCTGTACCGCTGCTGTTGTCCTTGGCGGTATTAAAAGTATCGGGCGGGTTACCAGTATACTCGTGCCGATAATGATTGTTTTCTATATGGCAGCCGCACTGTATATCATCCTGATTAATATTTCAGGCGTACCAGGTGCGCTTGTCTTTATTGTCAAGCAGGCGTTCAACCCTACCGCTGCAGCCGGAGGTTTTGCAGGTGCCACTGTAATGCTCGCCATACGGATGGGCGTTGCCCGAGGGGTTTTCTCCAACGAATCCGGACTGGGATCAGCCCCCATAGCAGCCGCTGCTGCTCAAACCAAACACCCTGTCACCCAGGCCCTGGTTTCCATGACCCAGACATTTATCGATACCCTTATCGTCTGTACGATGACAGGCCTGGTGCTGATTCTGACCGGTGCCTGGTCAAACGGTGAAACAGGTGCCGAACTTACCACAATCGCTTTCCAGTCGGCAATGCCGGGAGGAGCCCTCATTGTTACTCTGGGTATTGTTCTTTTCGCCTACTCGACGATGCTCGGCTGGTGTTATTACGGTGAAAAATCCATTGAATATCTTTTCGGTATCAGAAGTATACTTCCTTACCGGATCGTTTTCATCATCCTGATCGGGGTGGGAGCTGTGGCAAAATTAAGCCTGGTGTGGAATATATCCGACACCCTCAACGGCCTGATGGCAATCCCCAACTTGATCGGTCTGCTTATGCTGACGCCGGTCGTGGTCTCCGAAACCAAACAGTATTTCAGCAAGTAGCAAAACCAACTCAAGCGTGCAGGGTCACTGCAACTCTGCACGCTTCATCCCTTGGCAGTCCTGTAATTCCAAACACCTTAAAAACGAAGCCGCGGTGCCGAACTGGCCAACTATTTGCACGGTGAGCTCTCGTCCTCTGACAAACAACAAAAAAACAATCTGCAGACGGCTTCGCTATGAGTTACATCTCCTGTGCCCTCGTTCTGACATTAGTTGCAAGCTACTATGAGAGGGAACATTTATGAAAAATGACATTGCCTATGGCGGCAAGAACTTTTACGGAGCTTCGGTTGGAATCCTGATGCTGGAGACAAAATTTCCCAGGATCCATGGAGATATCGGTAACGCGGCCACCTGGCCCTTTCCCGTTATGCTTCGCGTAGTAAAGGGTGCCTCGCTTGACCTGGTTGTAAACAGGCGAGCCGAAGGGCTGCTGGAAGCCTTCGTCAGAGAAGGTCTGGAACTGGTGGCCCAAGGGGCCGATGGAATTACCACAAGCTGCGGGTTCATGTCTTTATATCAGAGAGAACTGGCAGATCTGCTGCCGGTCCCCGTGGCATCTTCTTCCTTGCTGCAGGTATCTCTCGTCAACCAAATGCTCGGCGCGGGAAAACGAGCGGGGGTTATTACCGTCAAGCAGCAATCTCTTTCCCAGGACCATCTGCGGGCAGTCGGGGTCCCCCCGGACACACCCATCATCGGCACTGAACATGGTGTTGAATTTACCCGCGCCGTTCTCGGGGATGAGGGTCAGTTAAACACCCGTCTTGCCACCCAGGACCTGGTACGGTCAGGATTAATGCTGAAAGAAAACCACCCTGAGGTTGGTGCGATCATTCTTGAGTGCACTAACATGGCACCGTATGCAGCAGCAGTCAGGCAGGTTACCGGACTACCGGTATATTCCATTTACAGCTTTATTCAGTGGTTTCAGGCGGGATTGCTTCCCCGGCATTTCAACAAGCAGGTGATGGACCCGGGAGTCTTTCCAGCTGCGGCACTCACCTAAAGCTGTCAACAGGTTTCACATACCGGCGCGGCTCTATCCAGCAATCCTTTACTCTGACGAGAGGATAGAGCACGGTTACCAGACCGACAATCCGGTCAAGCCTGGCACCAGATAAGGACTCAGCCACAGATAAACACCGCTTTGTCTCACATTGAAACATGTACCACATTGACACACGGCCTTATTCTTCCCCATGTATAGTAAACAGTCACCTATAAAACCATTTGTTGTCTCAAATCGAGACAGTCTTCACTCATTAGCTCTCTTAAATCCAGGGAGATAATAGTTCTTGTCTCATCATGATGCAATTGGGGCATCACCAATATATCCCATGATTACAGAATGATAAATGCTGAATACGGCGCGTTTTTTGTCAAATAACGGATCGGCGGAAAAATGGCATGATTATCGCTAAACTGGATACATCACCACATCATTATTGATTGAGCGCGAGCTGTCTCAATCCTTTCTCTAGGCTGACGGGGATTATCAAGTGAAAAAAACAGATGTTATCGTAATTGGTGGGGGCATTGCCGGAGCCGCAATTGCTTTAGGCCTCGTCCGCAGTGGAGCTGGGAAGGTTATCATCCTCGATGAACAGCTTCCGACCCAACGCCTTTCACGCGGCAACTTTGGTCTGACCTGGTTTATGCCAAAAGGAGCAAATAATCCTGTGTATGCCAAATGGAGCCGTATGGCAACCATGATGTGGCCTGAATTCGCGGCAAAACTCCAGGAGGAAAGCGGTTATGACGTGGAGCTTGAGTGGAACGGCGGAGCGATGCATGCCATAGGCGAAGAGCAGTTCAATGCCTATGCAGACTCCGTCAAGACCCTGAGCAGAGTCTGCAGTGATGAAGGACTCGATTACCCGGTGAGAATGCTGGATCGTGACGAGTTTGGCTCAATGATTCCTGAAATGAAACTGGGCGACGAAGTTACAGGTGCGATGTATTCCGCTGAGCAGGGACACGTTAACCCCCTCAAACTGCTTGGCGCACTGCGCTGCGCTTTCCAGAACCGAGGCGGTGTATACTGCGGCGGAGCCGCAGTGTCTTCCATAATGCCCAGAGGTGACGGCACTGTTGAGGTTGTTACAGCTGATGAAACCTACCACTGTGCCAAACTGGTAGTGGCCGCTGGCCATGGTTCTACGAGA
This sequence comes from uncultured delta proteobacterium, assembly GCA_963710015.1. Lineage (GTDB taxonomy): Bacteria > Desulfobacterota > Desulfobulbia > Desulfobulbales > Desulfocapsaceae > MADRE3. The sequence continues at coordinate 365,048 of CAVPYP010000022.1, forward strand.
TTACTGGCGGAGCTGGGAGAACCCCTTCGTATCTATGCTCAGCGGGGGCAGCTCATTGTCACTGAACGCGTCAGGAAAGTATTGCACTTCCCGATTCTGGCAGTACGCCAGACGATGGACGGAACCTTCATGATAGGCCTTTCCACAGAAGATACTGCCCACGATGTTCAGGTTACAGTTGAGGCCATGAAGAGCCAGGCAAAAGGAGCCATCAGACTTTTCCCCGAGTTGGCAAAATTGAACTGGGTAAGGGGGTGGGGTGCGATCCGTGTCATGACCCCGGACGGTTCCCCGATCTATGAGCGACTGGCTGACCACCCAAATATTTATGTAATAACAGGACATTCAGCAGTCACCCTTGCACCGGTCAAGGAGAGGCAGATTGCATCCTGGATTCTTGAAAAAGAAGTGGCATCTCAAATTTCTCATTTCAGTAATGGAAGATTCAATGTTTAAGCGCGAGATAGAAACAGAGACAACAGTCGGAATAATGCTGGACGGACACCCTGCCAATATACCAGGGGAAATGAGTGTTGCCGCCGCCCTGCTGGCGATCGGTAAGATCACAGCGCGGATATCTCCTGCATCCGGCAAGCCCTGCGCTCCCCACTGCCTCATGGGGGTCTGTTTTGAATGTTTGATGGAGATTGACGGTGTGCGGCGTCAGGCCTGCATGACCGCAGTCAGGGAAGGGATGGTCATTAATCGCAATGTGGAAGAAGCGGATGGAGGGCAGTCATGAGCAGTCATTTCGATGTGATTGTGGTCGGCGCTGGTCCTGCAGGGCTGACAGCAAGTTCTTGCCTGGCCGAGATGGGTTTAAAGGTTTTAACCCTGGACGAGCAGAATCGGATTGGTGGGCAGATTTATCGAAATATAGAGCATGCCTCCGAGCAAAACCTCAAGAAGATGGGAGAAGAATACCGAAGAGGACTGCAACTGGGAAAACGATTCAGAGAGAGCGGCGCTGGATACTTAAGCAATGCCTCTGTCTGGAACGTGGAACCTGAAGGTCGGATCTGCTATTCTCGGGACGGTGTCTCTGAACGAATAACCTCCAACTATGTCATTATCGCTGCCGGCGCCATGGAACGTCCTGTGCCAATACCGGGATGGACGCTTCCCGGGGTAATGGGCGCAGGCGCGGTGAACGGCCTGGGCAAAGAAGCCGATCTCTGTCCTTCCGGGCCTGTTGTTCTCGCCGGCAGCGGACCGCTTCTGCTTCTCGAGGCAGCACTGTTAATAGAAAAGCAGGTGAAAATTGCTGCTGTTCTTGAAACCACCCCCAAGGTTCCTCCCGTCTCAATTCTTCCGCACCTGCCCAAGGCTCTGCTCGGTACCGCTTTTCTCTTGAAAGGCGTGAAAATGCTCCAGGACATAAGAAAATCAAAAGTACCTCATTACAAAGGGATTACCAATTTAAAAGCGCTTGGCGAAACTGCCCTGACCTCAGTTGAAGCTGATTGCGGCACCAAGAAACTCAACTTTCCGGCAGAGATGCTCCTCCTGCATTTTGGAGTAATCCCCGAGACCCATATCTATCGGCTGCTTAAATGCCATATGGAATGGAATGAAGATCATCGCTACTGGTATCCGATAACTGATGCGTGGGGCCGCACGAATTTCGAAAAAATATTTGCGGCGGGAGACGGAACAACCGTTACGGGAGCCCTTGCCGCAGAGTACAAAGGTGAGTTGGCGGCATTAGAAGTTGCTCATTGCCTTGGAATCATACCCGGCTATGAGCGCAATCGCCTTGCTGCACCGATCCGGGATGCGCTGAAAGAGGATGGCTACCCGCGCCCACTTATAGACGCTTTCTTTGCCTTCAACCCCAGACACTTTGCCTTTGATGACGAGACCGTTCTCTGTCGTTGTGAAAACATCTCAATCGGCGATGTGCGTGCAATTGTGAGGCAGGGTGTAACGGATCTCAATGAGGTAAAGGCAATTACCCGCTGTGGCATGGGTCCCTGTCAGGGGCGCATGTGCGGACCCGCTCTGGGCGAGATTGTAGCCGCGGAGCTGAACTGTCCTGTACCAAGAGCAGGATTATTGACCATTCGTCCACCACTCAAACAAATACCCCTTGAGGAACTGGCGGCCATGGATATTGCCGCAGATGGAGTAGACCCGGCAAACCTCTTTAAAAATCAAAGTAAACAGACAGGCCACTAGGAGAAAAAAATGAGTAAAATAGTCCGTATGGAGACCTCAGAGAGAATGAGTAAGATCGTTATTCACAACGATACCGTTTATCTGTGCGGTCAGGTCGGGGACAGTCAGGATGGTCACATTTCAATGAGCAGACAGACGGAGAATATGCTCGCCAAAGTTGATTCCCTGCTCGAGAACGCCGGCAGCGCAAGAGAATGCATACTCTCCGCCACCATCTATGTACGTGACATGAAGGATTTTGCCGAAATGAACACCGTATGGGACAGCTGGATACCTGAGGGACAGGCACCTGCCCGTGCCTGTGTGGAGGCACGGATGGCAAGACCGGACCTGCTGGTTGAGATATCCGTGATTGCCGCTGTCAAGAAATGAAATTCCGGAAAACAACTACGATCCCTTCGTGAATAACGGCTTCATAATAGTACTCAATAAATTCATCGAAGTGAGAGGAGACAGGTATGGAGAAATTCTTTAAATATATATTGCCACTGCTCATCAGTATCGTTGCAGTGATGGAATTTTACCAGGTCCTGATGAGATATGTTTTTGAACTCCCGGTCATGGGACTCGATGAACTTCTTATCTATCCGACACTGTGGCTCTACCTCCTGGGCAGCGTCAATGCAGCGAGAGAAGATACACAGATAAAGGCAAATGTTCTCGATGTCTTCTTAAAAACCGACAGGTCACGCCTGACCGTTCGTGTTATTGCCGATTCGTTTTCTGTAATTGTTTCCTGCTGGCTCACCTACTGGGCCTGGGATTATTTCCTCTATGCAAAAAAGGTATGGAAAGAGAGTCCCACACTCTACATCCCGACATTCTGGGCCGAGTGTTCTCTGTTTGTCGGAATGGCTCTGATGACATGCTACAGCAGCTGGTACCTTTATAAAAATGCAAGAAACCTCTTTACTGCCCCAACACCGGCAAAGGAGTCCTAAGATGGAAATTGTAACTGCTTCTCTTATCGCACTGGGGGTTCTGGTTCTGCTGCTCAGTTTTGGCGTGGCGTTACCGTTCTGTTTTGGCGGCGCCCTGATGACCATGTATTACCTGGGTGGCGCGGCAATGGAAGGCACGATGGTCTGGGGCTATTCGCAGCTCGCAAACCCGGTTCTTCTCTGTATTCCGCTTTTTGTCTTCGCAGGCACAATCATGAGCGAAAGCGGCATAGCGGCAAGTTTATTGAAGTTCGTTAATGTATTTGTCGGCCGCATCAGAGGCGGACTCGGCGTTGTCGCCGCTGTCAGCTGTGCTATCATCGGCGCAATATCAGGCAGCGGTCTTACCGGCGTGGCGGCCACAGGCCCCCTGCTGATTCCAGAGATGGCTGAAAAAGGTTACCCGCGCGGATACGCGACAGCACTTGTGGCAAACTCATCTGTCCTCGGCCTGCTGATTCCTCCCAGTGTGACTATGATTATCTACGGCTGGGTGACAGACACCTCTATTCTCGCCTGTTTTCTTGCAACACTCGGTCCCGGGCTGCTCATTACCTTCCTCTTCTCGGTTGTCAACCTGGTGATGGCCCGAAAGTTCCCCTTAAAGCTTGATCCGCCGGCTTCAAAGGCCGAGATCATAAAGGAAGGCATCAGCTGCAGCTCAAAAGCAATTCCTGCCCTGATCATGCCGGTAATTATTCTGGGAGGAATTTACGGCGGAATCATGACCCCGACTGAGGCCGCAGCAGTTGCGGTGATTTACTCCATACCGGTCGGTTTTCTTATCTATAAAGGCCTCACCTTTGAGACCTTCTTAAATGCGGCAAAAAGCTCTGCTACCGCTGTCGGGGCAATCATGGTGATGATTATTTTCAGCCTGATGCTCAGCCAGATTTTTGTAATGGAAGATGTTCCCCAGGCACTTGTTGAAGGCATCTTCACCATAACCAGCAACAAGGTGCTGCTGCTCATTCTTATCAATTTTCTGCTGTTCTTCGTTGGCATGATCGTCAACGACATAACGGCGATTATTCTCATCGCCCCGCTTCTCCTGCCCCTGATGGAAGCAATCGGCGTTTCTCCCATTCAGTTTGCAGCAATTATGGGAGTAAACACTGCCATGGGAGGGGTAACACCGCCGTATGCCTCGATTCTCTACCTGGGTATCAGAATCGGTAAGGTGCAGTTTTCAGAAGTCATTAAGCCGGCAATGATCCTCATTCTTTTCGGTTATGTACCAGTTGTTTTTCTGACGTCCCTCTGGCCCGACTTGTCACTGTTTTTTCCGCGACTTTTTGGCTACTAATCATCAATCACAAACAGGAGCATGAAATGAAAAAAAACACCGTTACCACCATTCTCGTTCTGATCGCAGGCATCGCATTGCTTGCTGGTGCTGTCCAGGCAAAAACCTTTAAAATTTCACATGTCAGGCCTCAGGGAACTGCCATAGATAATGATTTACGCTGGTTTTCTGAGACCCTGGAAAAATCTACCGGCGGAGAGCTCAAGGCAAAGCTCTATCCGGCAAGTGCACTCGGTGACTATACCATCGTGCAGGAGCGAATCGGGCTCGGAGCTGTGGATATGGCCTGCCAGCCGCCATCTTCGGCAGCAGACAAGAGATTCCAGCTGGTCTATTTCCCATACATGATGGAAAACTGGGAGCAGGCCCGTAAAAATTATTCAGCCGGCGCTCCGCTGCGCAACGTTGTTGCAGAACTTTATGCAGAACAGAACATCCATCTCCTGGCAGTCTGGCCGGTCTATTTCGGCGGAATTGCCTTCAACGCCGAGGTCAAGAATGCCGGTGATCCTGATGCTAGCAAGGGCCTCAAGCTTCGTGTCCCGCCGATGAAGACATTCCAGCTGCTTGCCGACACCACAGGATACCTCGGTACGCCGATTCCATTTTCAGATGCATTCACTGCGGTACAAACCGGTGTTGTTGACGGCGTAATCGGATCTGGAGCGGAAGGCTACTATTCATCTTTCAGGGATGTAACAAAATACTACCTGCCTTCCAACACCCACTTTGAAGTCTGGTACCTGATCGTCAGCAAGAAGAATTTCGACAAACTGTCACCTGAAGTTCAGACACAATTACAGGATGTTGCCAATCAGTTTGAAGAACGGCGATGGGAAGTAGCAGAAAATGATCAAAAGGCAAATGAAAAGCGCCTTGCCGATTACGGTGCCAGCATTGTACCGATAAGCGATGAAGAGATTGCCAAAACTGCCGCCAAAGTAAGGTCTGTTGTGTGGCCGCAGATTCTTGAAGACGTTGGTGTCGAATGGGGCCAGAAAGTTCTTGACGGCATCATCGAATAATCTGCCGGATTGTATCTTCCCGGTTTATAGCAGACCGGGAAGATACCCTATTCAACCAGAAGGTGGATGCCATGAATAAGAGGAGTATCATACTGATTTTGTGCCTGGTTTTTGCACTGCCCTGCTCAGGTGTACTAGATGCCGACGCCTCGGAGCGCTTGAAAATAGGTCATCTGCGTCAATCCGGATCTGCCATCGACAAAGACATACACCAACTGATTGAGGTGATCAGCAGCAAAACCGATAATCAGATTGTCTTTGATGTTTACCCCGGCAACAGGCTTGGGGATTACTCTGCCGTCCAGGAACGCGTCTCTTTCGGGGAGGTACAGCTCTACGTCGGGCCGCTCGCCACCTCAATCGATAAAAGACTGCTGATTGCGACGACACCGTATCTGGTTAACAACTGGACCGAGGCCAAGGAGGTATATCACCAGGGAAGCTACCTCCTGGAAAGGGTGGCAGCGCTCCTTGAAGAGCAGAATATCAAGCTGCTGGGAGGCTGGCCGGTCTACTTTGGGGGTATTGGCCTCAGAAAAATGCCGACTGAGCCTGGAAACCCCGATGTATCAAAAAAAATGATAATCAGAGTACCTCCGATTCGCAGTTTTGAGCTCACCGCCCGAGAGCTCGGATACACCGCCTACCCGATCACCTGGACGTATGCCAAGATGGGGCTGAAAACCGGTATGGTCGACGGCATTATCGGTGGCGGGGCTGAGGGTTACAGCGGCTTCAGTGAGAGTCTGAAATATTACATTCCGGTGAGAGATCATTTTGAGTACTGGTTTGTCTATATGAACCTGGATTCCTGGAAAAAACTTTCAAATGAGCAACAGGAGCTCTTTCTCGAAGCGGTGGGCAGAATGGAGCAGGATCGCTACCTGGTCGCCGAAAAGCTGGAGAAAGAGAACATTGGGCTTCTGGAAAAGCAGGGTGTGAAAGTCATTGATCTCAGCAGTGAAGAGCTTTTGAAAATACAGAAAAAAATTCGGGCAACGGTCTGGCCTCAGCTTGCGCGTGAAATAGGCCCAGCGTTTGATGAAGTTATCTCAGAACTTGTAAAAAAGCCCTAGCCCCCCTGTCAGCGGCAGCGGCCTGAGCTTAGGTTCTCTGCAACCGATACTGCTTTATTTTGCGATACAAGGTTGCTCTTGAAATACCTAATCTCCGAGCTGATTCAGCCATATTTGATGTTGTTTCATCCAATATGGCTGAAATCATTTCCTGCTCCATCTCCTGAAGCGTACCGGACACCCTATGGGTGTCTGCGGTCGATGCACTGAGTGCCAGATCATCGGTTGTAATAGCAGTGCTGTCGCATACATGCAGGGCTCTCTGGATCGTATTTTCCAGTTCACGAACATTGCCAGGCCACTGGTAGGAACAGAGAGCATCATAGGCCTTTGCGGTAAATTTCTTATTCTGGCCGGCTTTTGCCAGAAAATAATCAGCCAGAGTTTTTATATCATCAGCACCCCTCTCCCGTAGGGAAGGGATCTTGATCTGGATAATGTTCAGGCGATAGTAAAGATCCTGCCGAAATCGATTATTCCGCACAGCTTCAGGTAGATTAACGTGGGTTGAGGCTATGATTCTCGCGTCAGTCTGAATGACTTTACGACCCCCAATCGGCTGAATCTCGCCAGTTTGAAGAACACGAAGCAGTTTGACCTGCATATCGTGAGGCATATCCCCAATCTCATCGAGGAGGATTGTTCCCCCGCTTGCCAGGGCAAACTTACCGGGCCGCCCCCCTTTCAGGGCACCGGTAAATGCTCCCTCAACATATCCGAACAGTTCACTTTCAAGCAATTCTCGCGGAATCGCACCACAGTTAATCGCTACAAACGGCTGGTCCTTGAGTCCATAACCGTTGTGAATTGCCTGCGCGAAAAGCTCTTTACCGGTTCCGGTCTCGCCAATTAACAGCACGGTTGCGTTTGACTGGGAGGCACGTTTTGCAAGCTCCACCGCCTCAATAAACCGAGCTGATGCACCAATAAGCGAATCAAAGGTGAAGAAAGGCTTCGTTCCGGAAATTTTGTCGGCCAATTTTCTTATATTACTGAATTCTGCAAAATCAATTACCGCTCCAAGCAGTTTATTCTCATCAGAGACAACCGGCTGAGCAGAGTAAAAAAAATGGATGTCTTTATGTCCGTCCTGAAAATGGCACTCCTTATTTTTCCAGAGAGCAGGGTATTTATATATATTTTGTAAATCAAGCTTAAGATCACCGAGAATTGACACCGGTTTCCCTTCAAGATCGTCAGCCTGCAGAATCTTTTTCCCCTGATGGTTTATTTTGCGAATTTGCAATTCATTATCAAGTGTCATTAAACCGGTAGCCGATGCCTCAATAACACTGTCCAGAAAACCGATATAGAGCGACATCTCCTTATTGCGCCGTAAAAGTCTCATATGTCTCTCGATGGATCGTGCTGCGGACGTTATCATGATAAGGGTATGAGGGTGCACAAGGCTTGAGTCGCCAACGACACAGATAACCCCCAAAAGCACTCCCTGGTGACCGAAAATTGGAGCAGCTGAGCTGATAAAGCCATGTGCTCTTTCGCAATAATGGTCCTTATCGTTTAATTGTATCGGCACCTGGTATTTTAAGCACAGACTGGTGGCGCTGGTACCCACATCTCTCTCGGTCCACCGGTAGCCTGGAGAAAAATTCCTCTGCTCAGAATTCTGTCTGGGGATATCTCCTCCGGCAAGGGCAAGAATATAGCCGTCACTGTCGGCGAATCCCGACAGTAAAGTCGTCAGGCGACATCAACTCATAGAACTCTTCAGTGGTTTCGGCTATGTACCCTAATATCTCCCCGCTTGCGTTCTCTCCTGACCGCAAGCTCCTCAGCAGAAAGCCTGAAATGTTTGTTATTTCGTTCCACTCGATCGATGCCGTAGGATTCTGAACGCTTGTGCGATAATTCAATGACCTCCCGCATCTGCTCCTTTGTCAGATATGGACACCTTTGAGTATTTCTTTTTGCATAGTTCGTCGAATGTGAAGTTTAGAGAAGTGGTCTCCGCTTTTTTCTCATCTATCCTCTATAAGGTTCTCTAATTTATCCAGAATACGTTCCATTATCACATGAGTGTGTCTCAGGCAGTCACTATTCTGCATAATCTCTTCTTCGCTCTGTATCCACGTGCCTCCAACAAGTTCGCCACGGCAATTATCAATAATATTTGAGAGCCCTGTCGATGTCATTTCCAGGTGATACTGCAAACCTAAAATTCGATCTCCGACAATAAACGCCTGGTTTTGACAGGCCTCACTTGAACCAAGAAGCCTGCCGCCGACAGGGAGATCAAAGGTATCGCCGTGCCAGTGAAAAACCTTCATTTCACTTGGCAAAACAACATTAAAAGGGGATGGCACTGTCTCTTCTCTCTTCACAGGAAACCAGCCGATCTCTTTTTCCCGATTCCTGCAGACTCGCGCGCCAAGAACCGCAGCGAGCAGTTGCGCCCCTAAACAGATCCCCAGAATTGGACGCCCCCGGTCGATCACGCCAGAAATGAATTTCTTTTCTTCTTTGAGCCAGGGGAACGTGTCATCATCGTTCACCCCCATAGGTCCGCCCATGATGATCAGCATACTGACATCATCGGGATCGGGGAGCTGGTCTCCCGCCCAGAGCCTGGCAGCGATGAGGGTGTGCCCCTTCTTTTCAGCCCACCAGCGAATGGTTCCGAGACCTTCAAAAGGAACATGCTGCAGCCAGTAAATATCCATTACAGCACCAGGCGGGGCAATGGCTTGGAATGAGCCTTGGCAGAATGTCGATTAACGAAAAGGCGGTGCATAAAGAATTCCGCCCTGGTTCCACAGTGCGTTCAAGCCTCGATCGATTTTTAGCGGCGAGTCCTGTCCGACATTGCGCTCAAACACCTCACCATAATTGCCAACCTGTTTAACAATCTGATATGCCCAGTCATCACTGAGCCCCAGCCCTTTGCCCTTAATTCCCTCAACACCGAGGAGTCTCAATACATCAGGGGCCGTACTCTTCAGTTTCTGATCCACATTCGCCATGGTCACACCGTTTTCTTCTGCATTGATCATTGCAAACAGTGTCCATTTGACAATGTTAAGCCAGGCGTCATCTCCTTGCCTCACAACAGGTCCGAGCGGTTCCTTGGAAATCACTTCCGGCAGGACGACAGCATCTTCCGGATTTTCCAGCTTGATGCGAAGTGCATATAGTTGTGATTGATCACTTGTTAAAACATCACATCGCCCTGCTTTAAACGCCCTCACTGTCTGGTCTGAAGTATCAAAAGCGATAGCCCTGTACTGCAAATTATTCTTTTTAAAATAGTCAGCCAGGTTCAAGGCCGTGGTTGTACCGGACTGAAGACATATTGTTGCGCCATTCAATTCCAGTGCAGTTTTTACGCCAAGATTCTTCAAGGTCATAAACCCCTGCCCATCGTGATAGCTGATTCCGGCAAAATTAAGTCCGAGGGCCGTATCGCGGGTCAATGTCCACGTTGCATTACTGGACAGCAAATCGACCTCACCAGCTTGAAGAGCCGTTAAACGCTCTTTTGCTGTCAGCGGAATCAATTTAATTCTTGACGCATCCCCAAGTGCAGCGGCTGCAACAGCTTTGCACAGGTCAACATCAAATCCGGCCCAGGTTCCCTGTTCATCAGGGTTAGAAAAACCCGGTATACCTGTAGAAACACCGCAGATCAGCTCTCCCCGCCGCTGGACTTCCTGTAACGTTACAGCCTGGGCGACAATTGCCGACAATATTATGGTTAGGATCCCTGCGATCAAAGAGTATTTCACTCGAATCATTATTTTCCCCTTTCTCATAAGTGGATGCTTCGCCAGGACTCTCGCCCCTTCAATGCCCAATAGTAACAACAGGCGGCACTATTGTCTACATTCCACTGCCTGATATGATCGATAAGGATAAGCGCTCTGCTGTCCAATTAAAATTGTCGATGGCCGATCTGTTCTGAAGAGCATTGATAATTATTCAACTCAGTGTTGCATCTATAAACAGCAGATATCCTTGAAGCCGCTCAGAGATTAAGACAAGGGAGCACTTCCCCAATAAAACGTGTGGTTTTTATGCTGATTTGAGATAAGCTGAGCTGGTAGTTTATGCATGCATCTGCATATTATTCATGGGAAACGTATATCGTTATCCACGCCCTTGGTTTGTCACACATGAAAAACGATTTCCAGAAGAAAACAGCTCGATATGCTGCGATAGAAACCCTGTATAAACTCAGTCAGACGAGAGCACCAATCGCGCAGATTTTTGAACGAACTATTACTGAAGGCAAGGTCACCAGCTCCGATCGGCAGCTTGCCATGAAAATCTGCTATGGGGTTCTCCGCCAAAAAGAATATCTCGATCTGATATTATCCCAGCTCTGCAATCAACCCGTCAGCCGAATAAAACCGTTTGCGTACCATGCACTCCAGACCGGCCTGTACCAGCTTTTTTTTCTTGACAGGGTGCCTGAGTCCGCCGCAGTTAATGAGACCGTAAAAGCGGTGGCAGCGGCTCGACTACCAAAATCAATACAGGGCTTTGTAAATGGAGTCCTTCGTCAATCGATTCGTCAGCGCCCCGACCTCCCGCAGCCGAACACCGCACCCCTGCTCAATCACCCGAAGTGGCTGACCGCGCGCTGGCAGAAGAACTTCGGCCAGCAGACCATGGAACGGATCTGTCAGGCCAACAACAAAGAACCTCGCCTCTGTTTAAGAGTCACTCCGCGAACAACAAAATCCGAGCTTGTCGCTCTCTTCAAGCAGAAGAAAATTTCGACCAGGCCCGGGCGCTATGCGCCTGACGCCATTATCGTTGAGAATTACCAGGGATCTGTCACCGCACTTCCAGGGTTTTACGAAGGTTATTTCCACGTCCAGGACCAGGCAGCCCAGCTGGCTACGCTCCTGATGGGGCCATTTTACCATGGTGCACGCTTTCTTGACTGCTGCGCCGGTGTTGGTGGGAAAACCTCCCATCTTCTATCCCTGATCAGCCCGGAGACTGCTACTCTCACAGCACTCGAGCCAAGTCCGGGCCGTCTCAGTCAACTGAGAGAAAATATCAGCCGGACAACACAATCCACTATTTTGAATACGTACAACCAGACACTTGAACAATTTTCTGCCGCCTGCAAAGATTCATTTGAGCGAATACTGGTGGATGCTCCCTGCTCGGGTACCGGAGTCATCGGCAGGCATCCTGATATTCGCTGGAACAGAGAAGAGCAGCAATTGGAGTCATATCAAAAGCAGCAGTTACAACTTTTGCAGCAGGCTGCAAAACTGCTCGTGCCGGGCGGGGTGATAGTCTACGCCACCTGCTCCATAGAACCTGAAGAAAATTACCAGGTAATTGAGCGCTTCCTGGCGGAGCAGCACAATTTTTCCCTGACAGATTGTTTTGGTTATCTACCACCAGAGGCTCATCCCCTCATCCATGAAAACTGCTTTGCTCCTCTACCGGCTGAAGAGATAGACGGTTTCTTTGCCGCCCGGCTTACTTCAGCCACTGATAGTGATTAATCTTTGCTTTACTCTTTTCCAGGCGGTACATTAAAATCGAATTGAACTCAGGACAGTCGCAGATGGAAAAATTTTTAATTAATGCAGGTATGCAATGGCAGAAATAAAAAGTACTCTTGAAATGGTAATGGAACGTGCGGCCCGAATGACCGCCGAGGCAGCCGACGCACCTCAAAATGATGATGCGGAGCGCAGGGGCATGCGCAGTGCCGCATCTCTTCTCAACGGTGAAACAATAGACTTGATGAGTTATTTAAAAGAGCAGCCCTCCGCAGAACAGATGGGCGTTCGCAGTGGCATGATCCGCACTTTTTTGAGAAACATTGTGCTGCCCAGAGAAGAGTCCATCTCAGAAAGTTCTCTGAACAGTCTCGCAGCAATTCAGACTCTCAGCGGAAATTCTGCAGAAATCAGCACCATCTGTAACGAACTGCAACAGATTTTAAACCAATATGGTCAGCACCGGGAGCAGGTCAAGCAGCAGCTTGATGAGGCAATACGGAACCAGTTAAAGCAGAGACTAGTGGAACAAGGACAAACTATTGATGATGAAATGTCTATAAATCCGGCGATGCATCCCCAGTACCAGGAAGAAGTGGCACGTATGTCTGCCGAACTCAATGAGCAGTACAACGAGGCAATCGAACAGCGAAGAGACGCCATCAAACAGCGTCTTG
>CAVPYP010000023.1:0-20667 GCA_963710015.1 uncultured delta proteobacterium
TGCTAAGAAGAGGTTGAACGTTTTGACATGGGAAAACGTATCCGTGAAGTCGAACAGGGCCCAGGATGGTGCCATCTGGGTATTGGAGGATAAGCAGGGTGGTCGTCTGCTCAGACTGACACCTGACAGGTGATTACTCTCAATGGCAAGGAAGAAATCAGGAAATGGGGACTAACTCAGTGTTCACTCTGGGGCAAGATCAAAACCATTACAGCATTGCAGAGCCTGCAGCTTTCCGGGTCGAGGTCTGAGCCTTCTTCTGGTAATCGATTTATTACTGATCGTGCACATGCACCACAGACATTGGTGTCAGGCACTATTCTTAGCCTCCCCGCCTCAATATCAGCGCCGCAACTGCCGCAATAAACGTCTTCTCTCAGGTCGGGAATTGAACTGATCTCTTCATTTTTTCCTTTCCCCAGTGCGAGTTCTATATCTATATTACTGCATTCAGAGCATTTGAATCTGTACCGGTTCTGACTCAGATTAAATCGTCCTGGCTGAATTGGTTTTCCAGCTATAATGGTCACTATTTTTTCGGTTAACGCATCACTCAAAATACCTTCATGATTACATCTATTACACTTAAAGTATAAGGTTGGATCTATCATGGGTTTTTATATATAAGGATTGCTTTCAGTCAGTGTTGCCGAGTTCTGTCATAGTCAAAAAAGGCAGTGGTATTTTCTGAATCAGCCTCTGCTCTCCTTCTGAGATGCCGTATCAAATGACGTGTTTTTTTCCTCTTAAATCACTATTCTGCTGGTGTTACAAAGTCGGTACGAAAGACTTTTTTTTGCTGCTCGTTGATCTTTTTCGCTCAGGGTTCCAGGTAGTCGCACAGACGAGATTCGCGGAAGATTGCCCTGTTGATTTCACCGTCTACTGATTTTGCCTGAATCCGAACACAGCCAAGGTGACCAGAGGGATGCATAATTTATGCCATTGCTTTTGACATACGGCAAATTACCAAGGCTCTCTAAATTACATCCTCTTTTTTCTGGATCACCTATCAGCAGCAGTTTTGGATGTTGGGATATTCCTGAAATTTGAAAAATTTCTTACAGATTTCCGGAATATGATTGGATGGCAATCGTTTGGAATATCATTTTGCAGCTCTATTGTTCGGTAAGAGCAAGGCCAGTATCTTGAGGAAATATCCGGATCATCCGAATATCGCCTACCTTGAGAGGTCTGCGTATGAATGCTGTTCTCCGTTCGGTGCCGCCGAGCAGTGGAGCTGGTGACGGAACAAGACGCCAAACGTGTCTGAGCTTCAACGAGTTTTTGGCGTCCCACCAGTGGCGAGCAAAGGCAATTTGAAGGACAACCGAAGGATGATTAGAGCATTGAGGTACTCGTTTACCGCAAGACCCTAAAATAAAAACTGTTCTTGATCCTGGTCCGCAATGCTCTGAAAGCCGATGGCAATCATCGCTCAGAAACCGCTTCAGAGAAACGGCGTCTCATTCACTCATCGCAGACATGTCGGTTGGCGAACTGCTTCTCATCGTAGGTTTCGACCATACCTGTCATCGGCAGGGCTCCCTCGGCCATTTTTCCGCATGTACGCATCTGCTTCATGGTTGGGTCGGAGGCGATTTGTTTGCCAAAAGCCAGAGCTTCTTTCTGGGCCTTATCCCGCTTTCCCTGGGCACACAGGGTGTCGATCTTTTGCTTGACTGCTTGCGAGCGGTTCTGGAGCTCGTTCAGCTTCGTCTGGTCGATATTTGCCATACATTCCTGGACCTGCTGCATCGACTGCATCATGTTCTGCATATCACCCTTGCTGATGGTGCCATAGTTCTGGGCCAACAGGGTGGCGGGGAGCAATAGGAAGATAATGGTGACAGCGGTTTTCATGAATTTCTCCTTTGATGTGGTCAATAGTCATCTTATTTGACTAAGCAGAGAACTGCTGAACAACCCTACTGGCTCTACAATAATTCTTTTATATGGTTTAGCAGGGGGAAATTGACTAAAAGGGCGGGTTTCGTTGAAAAATAGTTCGGAAACCGCTGTTGCCTAGCGATTTCCTGCTCTCGTGAAATTGAGGAAAATCGTTTTTGGCTTAAATGGTGACTCAGCAGTGCAGAATATGATTCAATTTCCTCTTTAGAAAGTTCAAGCTGATGAGATTTTCAGAATAAACTCACTGCCCTCACCAAGTTTACTTTTTACGTCAACACTGCCCTGATGGATCTGGGCAATATGTTTGACGATTGACAATCCCAGACCGGTGCCGCCGATTTTACGATTACGCGCCTTGTCGCTTCTGTAAAATCGCTCAAAAAGGCGCGGCAAATGCTCCTTTGCAATACCGACACCATTATCAATCACGCGAATCTCTACGTGCTGCTGCTCCGCCTCTCGCAAACGTTTCGCCTCAATTATCACACGGCCGCCATGATCACTATAGGTAATGCCATTTATCAGCAGGTTAACAATCGCCTGCTCAAAGAGGGTACGGTTAATCTTTAAGTCGAATATCATCGGGACAGTCCAGCTCAAGTAAGACCTCTTTTTCCCGGGCTTTGTGCAGACAGGTTTGAATGGCGTCTTTCAGAACCGGCAACAGCGGCTGACGTTCGAAACTCATCTCTCTGCTGCCGGCACCTTCCTCGATCCTGGACAGGGCAAGGAGGTCATCTATAATTTCGCTGAGCTGTTCTGATTGCCGCAGCACCGTCACCAGAAAATTTTTTGCATTTTCCTTATCATCGATTGCACCCTCAAGCAAGGTCTCAACATAACCTCGAATTGATGTTATCGGCGTCCTGAGTTCATGGGATACATTGGCGACAAAATCACTTCGAACTTTCTCCAATCTCCGCAGTCGGGTGACATCATTCAAGACAACAAGAACACCGAAATCTGAGTCAGTCCTGTTATGCAAAGCAACAGCATTGGTCTGCAGGTATCGTTCTCCGGTGCCATTGGTCAGAACAACCTCATCCTCCAACGGTTTTTCCGTGAGTAGTACCTGCTGGATCTGCTCATGGATAGCAGCATTTCTGATAACTTCCTGTACCAGGCACCCCTGGGCATCACCCCGCTCCACCTTGAACATTTCTGCTGCGGCCGTATTGATGCTCACAATCTTTTCATCCCTGTCGACAGCGACTACCGCCTCAACCATGCTGGAGAAGACTGTTTCGAGCTGATTACGCTGATTAACGATGGTATTGATCTTATCATCAAGCTGATCCGCCATCCGGTCCATCGCCGCTGCAAGCGTTGCCACCTCTCGTGAGGCGGTAAGCTTTTTCATCATCGTTCGCTGGCTGAAATCTCCTTTTGAATAATGCTCTGCCCGTTTGGTCATCTCTTCCAGGGGGCGGCTGATATTCCTTGACACGAAAAGCGTTACTAAAAAAGCAATAAGGACGGCAATAATTGTCCCAAAAATTAATTTTATATTGAGCGCACTCAGGGCTGCATCGATTGCAGTTATTGGCATTGACAGCCGCAGGACGGCGGTACTTAAAACACTATTATTTTCGTCGCCTTCATGGGGTTTAAACGTTATCGGAATGGCCGAGTAGAGCATACGCTCCCCGAGGGTATTGCTGAAACGAAGAGAAATACCCGGCAGCACCATTAAAGGCCTCATCAATTTCCGGACGCAGCCGGTGATTGTCCATACTTGCCGGATTTTCCTTGGTATCGGCCAGAACGGTTCCATCCCCTGCAATCACCGTAATCCTGGTTTCTGAAGCCCGGCCTGATTCAATAGTGAACTGGTGTAACTCCTCTTCATTACCTGCTTCCAGCAGATCAACAACGGTTGATTTAACGAGATTGGCCCGATTAACGAGGTCTGCTGCAGACTCTTTGATATAGAAATCATCAACCGAGTAGGAACTGTACCAGCCAACCGCAAGGATAGAGAACAGTATGATGACAAGTGTGGCAGGAAATATCTGCCAGAACAGTTTCTTCTGTTTAAAAATCATCCTAAGATCCTTTTTATTGTGCTGACTGAAACCGGTAGCCGATACCCCTGACGGTTTCGATCAACTTCCCGGACGTACCCATTTTTTTTCTCAAACCAAAGATCTGTACATCAATGGCACGCGGAGTAATGAGAAAATCATATCCCCTCACTGAGTCAATAATCTGTTGCCTGGTAAAAACCCATCCTGGTTTTCCGGCCAGCAGCTCAAGGATTCCAAATTCAGTCATGGTCAGCTGCAGCTTCTCATTTCTCAGGGTTACTTCATGGCGCCCTTTATTGATCTCAAGATCATCGATAACAATAACCGGCTGCTGTTCGTCACGCTTAGTCCTGCTCTCTTCAACTCTTCTCCTCAAAACCGCTTTGATCCGTGCGATCAAAACCTTGGGGCTGAAGGGCTTGGCTATATAATCGTCTGCCCCACACTCCAGTCCCATGACAATATCTTCTTCCTCACCTTTAGCTGTCAGCATAATGATTGGAATCTGCGGACCGCTTCTTCCGGCCTTATCTTTAATCGACTTGCACACCTCAAGCCCGCTCATACCGGGCAGCATCAAATCAAGGAGTATGCAGTCTATTTCCTCCCTGCCCAGAACCTCAAGGGCTTCTTCCCCGGTATCGGCGCAGGAAACATGAAATCCGGCTTTGATAAGGTTGTAACTGACCAACTGCTGAATGGCCATTTCATCCTCAACGACAAGTATGTTTACTTTCCCCATAGTTCCGCTATTTCCAGAAGTCTTCTCAATTAAACTGCCCACAAGGTTTCATCTGAACATCAGTAAAAAAAATCGCTACAATAATATGATCGAAGGCTGCTCCTGATCACCTGCAGTTAAATGTTCAGCATTTTACAGCTCGCTGCAAGGTCTTTTCTCTCGCTAACGTAATCCTAATATTCTCTTAATCAGTAAAAAATATATCTCACCTACTTTGTTGATCGTAATCGTTTCCATGAACAAAAGAGAAACAGATCAATTTTTATAAAACATTAACTCAAGAACAGGATATCCGGAAATGGAGCCTCATTATACCTTTCATATAGAACTACAGAACCTCAACAAAAAACTGCTGATACTCACCGCTATGGTCGAAGACCGTGTCCGGCGGGCCGCAGCGGTTATCGAGACCCACGATGAAGCTGAGCTGCAGTCCATCATTCTCTCGGACTACGAGATTGATGAGATGGAGGTGGAGATTGAGGAAGACTGTTTAAAAATAATGGCACTCCATCAACCGGTAGCCAGTGATTTGAGATTCATCATAGCAGTTATCAAGATTAATGCAGAGATGGAGCGGATTGCAGATATGGCCGTCAGCATTGCCATGTGTGTCGGGGCAATCTCCCAGTCAAAGGCCAAAGAGCTGGTGAGGAACATCGACTTCTCTGAGATGTCTGACAAGGTCATCACCATGCTCAGGAAAAGCCTTGATGCCTTGATTAACCGTGACGCAACGCTGGCCCGCCACGTGTTCCTGCTTGACGATGAGGTCGATTCTCTGAGGAATAATGTCTACGTCACGGTCAAGGATATCATTCGGGTCAACCCTGAACATCCGGGGTGTCTGATAAACACCTATCTGCTGGCAAGACATCTGGAAAGAATCGCCGATCGGGCAACAAATATTTCAGAGGAGGTCATCTACCTGGTTGAGGGTGTTGTGACCAGGACTATTTCATGACTCACAACCGTTCTCTCCTCGAAAAAAAATATGATTTATAATTACCTTCTTCTATTTATTATCCTTTCCGCTGTCGGTGCCTTTCTGATTGGCAGAAGCCGGGCTATCAGGCTGTCGACTGATCAAGGCGGTATCAGGATGCTTCATTCATTGCCTAGCCATTATGGCGCACTGACCGCATTGGCCGGGGTTCTGCCGGCACTTCTCATCTACGGGCTCTGGCTGTCAATTGAGTCTTCCTTCCTTGACACGCAGATAATAAATGAAATGCCAGCCTCGATTTTGGGTGAACAGGGCAGTAAACAATCACTGATTCTCAATGATATCAAAAACACCATTAACGGGAATATCACCGTTTCCCAGAATGAGACAATCAAAGAAGCTGCAAACCGTTACACTGCAATCCAGAAGAGATATCGTAACTTTATTACGGGAGCCGTAGCCGTATCAATCATCCTTCTCACATTTCTCACCTATCGGATAATTGCACCTGCTCTTCGTGCCAGAAATATTGTCGAGACAGTTATCAAATTTGGTCTTGATGCTCTGTTCAGGGGTTGCCATTCTGACAACCCTCGGAATTGTACTTTCTGTACTTTTTGAAGCTATCCGTTTCTTCCAGATTGTCCCGCTCCAGGAATTTCTTTTCGGACTTACCTGGAGTCCCCAGATGGCGATCAGGCAGGATCAGGCCGGTTCCTCCGGTGCGTTCGGGGCAGTACCAATCTTTACCGGTACCTTTATGATAGCCGGTATTGCGATGGCAGTGGCAATTCCAATTGGACTGCTTGCTGCCATCTATTTATCAGAATATGCCAGCCAGAAATTCAGAGCGGTCACCAAACCATTACTCGAGATTCTGGCTGGAATTCCGACGGTTGTCTACGGTTTTTTTGCTGCATTGACCGTTGCCCCGCTGCTTCGTGATACCGGTTCATTCTTCGGTCTGTCTGTCGCTTCTGAAAGTGCTCTTGCTGCAGGACTGGTGATGGGAATCATGATCATTCCGTTCGTTTCATCCCTTTCTGATGATGTCATCCATGCCGTTCCCCAGGCACTTCGCGATGGATCCTACGGGCTTGGTGCCACCAGGTATGAAACCATAAAATATGTGATTTTCCCTGCAGCCCTGCCTGGCATAGTTGGCGGTGTTCTGCTGGCGATTTCCCGTGCAGTCGGGGAAACGATGATTGTCGTCATGGCAGCAGGGCTTGCAGCAAACCTCACGGCCAATCCGTTTCAGGCAGTGACAACGGTTACCGTGCAAATTGTAACCCTTCTTGTCGGCGACCAGGAATTTGACAGCCCAAAGACACTGGCAGCCTTTGCGCTTGGCCTGGTTTTATTCATTTTTACCCTGATACTAAATGTTATAGCCCTTCGCGTTGTGAGAAAATATCGCGAGCAATACGAATAGATCAATCACCTCATTTTAAATGTGTAAACCACATGCAAACTGAAAATAAATCACTTCGTTCAGGCAACCACAACAAACTGCTGAGACGCCGCTACAGGGCAGAACAGCGTTTTAAATGGCTCGGAGTATCGGCAATCGCAATTGCCCTGGCGTTTCTTGCTTTTCTCTTCATCACCATTATCGGCAATGGCTACACCGCCTTTAAGCAGACCTTTATCCAGGTTGAGGTTCACCTGGATAAAAAATATTTCACCAATCCCGACCTGTCCAAGGCCGATTATGGAGGAATCATCAAGGCCTCTCTTCGAACTATGTTCCCTGATGTCAGCTCAAGGGGCGACAAGAAGATGCTTTACGATCTTGTCAGCAAGGGTGCCGCATTCAAGGTTATGGACATGGTCGAGGCAGATCCGAAACTTATATCCACCCGGTTCAAAGTTTGGGTGCCGGCAAATGATGATGTCGATATGCTGATGAAAGGCTACTATCGACATCAGCGAGCCCGAAAGTAACCGGCGCATCAAAGACAAGCAGTACGAATGGATTAAAATTCTTGAAAACGGCGGCCTGGTCAAGATGAGGTTCAACACCACCTTTTTTACCTCTGGAGACTCCCGGGAACCTGAGCTTGCCGGTATTCTCGGGGCTGCAAAAGGGTCGTTTTATACCCTGCTGATCACCCTGCTGCTCTCTTTTCCGATCGGTGTGGCTGCGGCCATCTATCTTGAGGAGTTTGCACCGGACTCTGCTGTTACCGCATTTATTGAGGTTAACATCAATAATCTTGCCGCAGTGCCCTCGATCATTTTCGGCCTTCTCGGGCTGGCAATCTTCATAAATTTCTGGGGTATTCCCCGTTCAACACCAATTGTCGGCGGACTGGTACTCACCCTGATGACCCTGCCGACCATAATCATCGCCGCCCGCGCCTCAATCAAATCGGTGCCGCCATCCATCCGGGAAGCCGCTCTTGGTGTCGGTGCCTCAAAGATCCAGACCGTCTTTCACCATGTGCTCCCCCTTGCTCTGCCTGGCATGCTCACCGGTACCATTATCGGTATGGCCCGGGCTCTTGGCGAGACCGCACCATTGCTGATGATCGGTATGGTGGCCTTTATCGCCGACGTTCCCGGCAGCCTGACTGATCCGGCAACGGCCTTGCCGGTTCAGATTTATCTCTGGGCAGACAGCCCTGAACGGGCATTTGTCGAAAAAAACTCTGCGGCTATCATTGTCCTTCTCGGTTTTCTGATAACGATGAATGCTGCTGCTGTTTATATGCGAAATAAATTTGAGATGAAATGGTAACACGCCAATTCAACCAGAATTATCTGGAAAAAACAAAATCAAGGAGAAAAAAATGAAAGTAAAAGGATTAATCGCAGCCTGTGCACTCACGGCTGCAACACTTGCGATCATCACCTGCTCATGCGAATCGCGATTATATTTCCATCGTCGGTTCTTCAACCGTGTACCCCTTTGCCACTGTTGTCGCTGAGCAATACGGAAAAACCACCAAATTCAAAACACCGAAGATTGAATCTACCGGTTCAGGCGGCGGTTTCAAGCTTTTCTGCGGCGGTGTTGGAGTGGAACATCCTGACATCACCAATGCCTCGCGGGCCATTAAAAGCTCTGAGGTAGAAAAGTGCATGGCTAATGGCGTCAAAGATATCATTGAGGTAAAGATCGGTTACGACGGTATCGTTCTGGCCAACTCCAAGAAGAGTGCTCAAATGAAACTGAGCACCAAGGACATTTTCATGGCTCTTGCCAAGGAAGTCCCCGGTGCTGACGGAAAGCTTATGGCTAACCCCTATAAGACCTGGAAAGATGTCAACCCTGATCTTCCGGCAGTTGCAATTGAGGTACTCGGTCCTCCGCCAACCTCTGGAACCCGTGACGCTTTCGTTGAACTGGCCATGGAAGGCGGTGCTAAAGGGTTTGAGTCTCTTTCAAGCACTGAAAAAATCTGACGGTAAAGCATTTGTCAAGGTTGCACACACCCTTCGCGAAGACGGTGCCTATGTTGAAGCGGGTGAAAACGACAACCTGATTGTCCAGAAGCTTCAGGCCAATCCGAATGCCCTCGGTATTTTCGGATTCTCATTCCTCGACCAGAACGCTGATGTTGTTCAGGGTTCTCTCGTTGATGGTGAGGCACCAACCTTTGAAAATATTGCCGACGGAAAATACCCGGTATCCAGACCACTGTTTTTCTACGTGAAAAAAGCGCATGTTGGTACAATTCCTGGTATGGTAGAGTACCTGGCTGAATTCACCAGCGAAAAAGCCTGGGGACCTGAAGGTTATCTTGCCGACAAGGGTATGATTCCGATGCCGGATGCTGAGCGTCAGATGTTTTCTCAAAACGTTAAGGAGTTGAAACCACTTGCTGCCAAATAATTTACCAACCGATAACGGATAGACAGCAACTGTTCACTTTTTTTAAACAGATCAACAGGCTCTCATAGCCTGTTGATCTGCCTTTATTTTAACAAACAGCACTACCAGACAGGAATGTGATGAGCGCTAGGCTTGATATTTTAGAATCAGATTTTTCTCACCGTGCAGACAGGGACCAGACAATGTCAGATGTGAAAGCCGACAAACTCAGTAGGGAAACGGTGGGTAACCCGTTTGTGGAACAACCGCGCATGACATGCAGAGACGTCTCCGTTTTTTATGGTGTTACCATGGCCATAAACAATGTGAGCATAGATGTTGGTTGCAATGAGGTCCTGGCCATGATCGGTCCGTCGGGCTGCGGAAAATCAACCTTCCTGCGTTGTCTCAACCGTATGAACGATACCGTTGCCGGCTGCAGGGTTGAAGGTGAAATATGCCTTGACGGTGAAGACATTTACCACCCGAGTGTTGATGTTGTACCGCTCCGTGCCAGAGTCGGAATGGTTTTTCAAAAGCCCAATCCGTTCCCCAAGTCAATATATGACAATGTCGCCTATGGTCCGAAAATCCATGGGCTTACTGCAAACAAGGGAGAACTCGACCAGATTGTTGAGACCTCTCTTGTCAAGGCAGGGCTTCTGGGACGAGGTCAAGGATCGTCTTTCTGAGCCGGGTACCGGTCTCTCCGGAGGCCAGCAGCAGCGCCTCTGTATTGCCCGGGCGATTGCTGTCAGTCCTGAGGTAATCCTCATGGATGAACCATGCTCTGCACTGGATCCGATAGCCACCGCAAAGATAGAAGAGCTGATCGGAGAACTGCGGCAGCAGTTTTCAATTGTTATCGTCACCCATGCAATGCAGCAGGCAGCAAGAGTTTCTCAACGTACCGCCTATTTTCACCTCGGTGACCTCATTGAAGTCGGGGCAACAGACCAGGTCTTTACCAACCCGAAACATCAACTCACTGAAGACTATATTACCGGTCGTTTTGGATAATTAATGCTAAGAGAGGGTAAGCTGAAAAAAGACGGGTATTTGAACTTACCCGCTGAACCGCTGACTTATCTTCTGCCACTGATCTGCGATTCGCTCGCCGCTATCGATAATCTGCTCGAGCATTCGTTTCTGATCTTCAGAGAGTTGTGATTCCGATTCCAGGAGCAACTGGGCATAATTGATCATGCCGTTAAGATTATTTGCGGTCTCGTTAATCGTCCTTGAGACTGTTTCCTGCTCTTCATGCCGCTGGGACAAATCAATTCCATTAGACTTTGATTGTTCAGCAATTATCCGGTTCAAGGAATCGGTTATCTCGATGATTTCGGTTGCCACGTCATGGCTGCAGACCAGTTGGCCAGGTTCCACAGGATTGCTGCTGATCTGCCGGGACAAATTAAACATTGGACCGATTGTTTTTCTGTATAACAGGATAAGGATAAAACTGGTGCAGCTGATCAGCAGGCCCATGGCACCGATAATGCCGAGCTGAAAACTGACAACAGAATTCCTGATCTGACCGGTGATCACTCTGTCGATTTTAAAGAGATTGTCCCCGATGACCCGCAGATCCTGCTGAATCCTGAGACCTGAATCCGGATCATCCTGATCCGAACCAACTTTTCTTAAATCGATAACAAGTCCTGCCAGATCGATCCTGTCGGTCAGGGCGAGTTTATACTGACCGGGGATAATGCTGCTGTCGAAAAATCTGGTGATGGTATTGTTTAATTCTTCAATCTCGGGGATGACTCCTTTGAGCAGTTGATAATCCCTGCTGATCAGTGATTCCGTCACCTGCTCCCGTAATGTTGCGAAGGTAAACAGCGTTCTTTCGCTGAGCACGGTAATCTCTGAGTACTCTCTGTTCATCTGGAACTGCCGGGCCCCCAGAATAATGACCAGAAAGAGGGATATTCCAACAATAAAAAAGCTTATGTAAATAATGGATTTAGTAGAGTTCAGCATATCTGTATTGTAAAAATCTAGGAGATTTTACAGGCTTCAGGTGATTCATCCATTTCGAATTCATATTTTTTCTTCAGCGAACAGGAATAGATGATATCAAACTCTTCACTGTCGATGGTTTCCACCTGCATAAGGATGTCTGCAAGAACTGAGAGAAACAGCCGCTCGTTGCCGAGGATGGCAACCGCTTCCTTGTAACAATCATCAAGCAAGGCCGTGATTTCCCGGTCTATCTGGGCCTCTGTTCGGGCACCCATTGCAAGCCTGCTGCTGGAGGAGCCGAGGAAATCATCATCATCGACAATATAAACCTGGGGTCCAAGAACCTTGCTCATACCCCACTTGCAGACCATGTTCGTTGCGATCGCCGTCGCCTGCTGTATATCAGACTGTCCGCCGGTCGTCTGCAGTCCAAAAACAAGCTCTTCTGCAGCACGGCCTCCCATCAATGTGGTAATCCTGTTCTTGAGGTACTCTCTGCTGTACGCCTGTCGATCATTAATGGGCAGCTGCTGAGTCTGCCCAAGAGCCCGGCCCCGCGGAATGATGGTTATTTTATGAACCGGATCGGAATCGGGCAGCAACTTTGCAACAATCGCATGACCGGCCTCGTGAAACGCCAGGACTCGTTTATCTCTTTCCAGAATAACCATTCCCTTACGCTCCACACCCAGAAGAATTCGGTCATGGGCCTGATCAAAATCATCCTGCTCAACACTGTTTTTTTTCTGACGCGCAGCAAGCAGCGCTGCTTCGTTTACCAGGCTTGCCAACTCGGCACCGGTGAACCCTGAGGTCATTGTGGCAATTTCTTCAAGATCGACACCTGGGTTCATCTTAATGGTCCGGCAATGAACATCAAGTATCTGCTTTCTCCCCTTCACATCGGGCGGCACGATCGTTATCAGCCGATCAAAGCGACCCGAGCGCTTCAGGGCCGGATCAAGAATATCTGGTCTGTTGGTTGCGGCAAGAACAACAATATTATCCGATGGGCTGAAACCATCCATTTCCACCAACAAAGCGTTCAGGGTTTGCCCTCTCTCATCATTACCATCTGTTGCAGTGGTCTTTCTACTGGCACCGACAGCATCAATCTCATCAATGAAAACAATGCAGGGTGCATTTTTTTTTGCCTCGCTGAAAAGATCCCGTACCCGCGAAGCTCCTACTCCCACAAACATCTCCACAAAATCAGAGCCGCTGAAAGAATAAAAAGGGACCTCAGCTTCTCCGGCAATGGCGCGGGCAAGCAGCGTTTTTCCGGTTCCAGGAGGTCCCTGCAGCAATACCCCTTTGGGGGTCGAAGCACCGATTTCTCTGTATTGCTCAGGATTTTTCAGAAAACCGACAATTTCACGTAATTCCTCTTTTGCTTCAGGGATGCCTGCAACATCATTGAAGGTGATTTTCTGGAGTTCTGATCCGGGTGAAATAAGCTTGTCATTAGCAAAAGCCGAACGCTGGGACTCGTTCTCTTTTACTTTCAGCGAAAGCCATGAAACGAGGAACAGAGAGGTAAGAAAAACGAGGCTCGTTCCGAAGAAGACAAACTTGCTGTAATCTTTTCTGTATGAAATGCGTATATCACTTGCATGCCAGCTGGTGGCAAGGTAGGCCGGCTCCTGGACGACAGTTGTGTACCGGTCTCCTGATCTTGACGTAACCTCAACGATATCCTGCAGGATGACAACCTCACTGACAACTCCCTTATCGATATCCTTCAGCAGGTCAGAGTAATCCTTCTGCATCAGTCTCGTTTCGAGATGATAAATCAAGCCTGCAATAAAGAAAGCAAAACAGATGATGAAATAGATCAGTAAATTTCTGACCAGAATTGCCATTCGCACCCCATTTAGCCGGAATCAGTTCCGTCTTCATTCTCTCCCAACAACCTCTTTATACACCTATTTAACCATATTTTAAAGTAAACGTTTTTTAACTATATCACCACAATTACAAAAAAAAAGGACCACTGAGCTGATCAGCTCAGTGGTCCTTTTTCAGACAATCACCCTGTTGAAGCGATCGCTACATTCCGGTCACCGCTTTGAACCAGGCACCGACGAAAGCCAGAGGGCCTCCGCTTGCAGCCATGCCGCCGATTATGCAGGCAACTGACCAGAGCCCAACAAGAGCCCCAAATGCAGCTATTGTTATCACACCAATTTTAGAGACCTCGGTGGCAGCATCGGTCTGGGCGGATATGGTCGCCTTTGTATTCTCTTGTACCTTTGTTCTTTCTATCATGACAGTGCCTCTTTTAGTCTATTATCGTATTAAGAGCCAATAACCGCCCTGAACCAGTCACTGATGAGTGCGCCTGGCCCCCCGCTTGCAGCCATTCCGCTTACCAGGGCTATGGTTGCCCAGATGCCGATCGCCAGAGAGCATGCACCAACAACAGCAATACCGACCTTGTACACCTGCTCGTCAACTTTACCGACAGTTCTCGTCTCAGTTCTTGTCTTTTTAAGGATTGCTGTTTTCATCGTCGCCCTCAGTTTTAGTTATTGGAGTATTGTTGTATCTTTATCTACAACATTGCATCACCTGTGCCACATTGTCGCAAAATCGTCAAAAAAGACTGCTGAGGGACGTAAGGTATTAATATAAATACATTATATTTTTTCGTTACACTATCTGGAGGTATTTTACTGCCTGGATGAAACAGGAAAGGATTCGTTAAGCCAAAAGAACAAGTGTTGCAAAAATGTGTCTGCGCAACACTATAGCGCGACACTAACGCAACATATACGCAACACTACGGGGCTGTTGTGATCTTAAGCCGACGAAGTCTGCGATAGAGTGTGGACCGATCTATATCGAGCAGTTGGGCAGCCTTTGACTTGTTGCCGCCGGCCTGCTTCAGGGCCTCAATAAGTTCGTGCTGTTGTGTGGAGTAGATCTGATCGCGGCTGAGGTGCTGCGGCTGCCTGCCGTTCTGGGGATGTCCCTGCAGCAGATCTGCTTGAGGGCTATTATATTCCAATATTTCAGCTGGAAGATGTTCCAGCAACAAATTGTTGCCCAGGCAGAGTACAACCCCCCGCTCAATTATGTGTCTGAGTTCTCTAACGTTTCCTGGCCATGAATAGGAAGCCATGGCAGCCATCGCCCGATCAGAGACCGAATGAACATGCCGGTCATGTTTCTGGGAGAAAAAGGTAAGAAAATGGTTTATGAGCAATGGTAAACAGCGCTTTCGGTCACGAAGCGGCGGCAGGACAATTTCAACGACTTTGAGCCGATAGTAGAGATCTTCCCGAAAAGCCCCATCACGAACCTTCTCCTTCAGGTTGACATTCGTTGCAGCAATCACACGTACATCTACGCTGACCGGGGTATCCATGCCAACCGGCGTAAAGGTCATCTCCTGGAGAAAGCGGAGGAGCCGTAACTGCAAACGCGGTGTTATATCACCGATTTCGTCGAGCAGCAGCGTACCCTTATCAGCCTGCAGCAATCTCCCGGGGCGGTCGCGATCGGCACCAGTAAAGGCACCCTTGCGGTGTCCGAAAAGTTCACTCTCCAGCAGCTCTTCGGGCAATGCTGCGCAGTCTACCTTTACAAGAGGCATCGTGCTTCTCGAGCTTTCTGCATGAAGCGCCTCTGCGGCCAATTCTTTGCCCGTTCCGGATTCACCTGTTATCAATACGGCGGTTTCCACCTTACCCACATTCTCAATGAGTCGATAGATAGACTGCATCACTTTACTGGCACCGACAAAGCCATGAAATTGTTCTGCCATTAAGGCAACGTTCTGATCCTCCGCTCTGGTCACATCGCGCACAACGATTACCGCACCGTTGGAAACCTCATCATCGATATTCAGGGGCGCCGCATTTATCGAAAACATTTTCGAGGCACCGTCACGGTTGACACATTCAATGACATGCTCCCTGACAATACTGCCTTTCTCTATGACCAGCAGTGCATCTTTCAGACAGGCGCTGCCAATCTCGCCCGGCAAGATTGTTCCACCCTGGTTATTCTCATCACGAAATTCATCGAGCAGCAGCTCTGCCGTCCGGTTCAGTTTGAGAATGCTGCATTGATTATCGACTGCAATAATCGCATCTTCAACTGAACTGAAAATAGCCTCCAGGTAATGCTGATATTTTTCATTCTGCAGAATGAGCGCTCGTTTCTCAAGCTCGAGTTCCCAGAAGGCCAGGGCATGCCGAACCAGCTTCAGAAGCTTTTCCTTGTTGACCGGTTTTGAAATGTAATCAAAAGCGCCCAGACGCACAGCTTCAGAAGCGGTCTCCAGGTTTGGAAAACCGGTCACCATGACGACCGGACAGGAAATACCGGTTTCACGTATATGGCGCAGAAGTTCTGTACCTTTCTCTCCTCCCAGGACGATATCACTGATGACGAGATCAAACCGGTCTTTATTAATTACGGTTAGAGCCTCTTCAAAGGTGGCTGCGGTCTGCACGCTGCTATATCCCTCGCGCTTGAGAAACATTTCAAACGTCAACCTCAAACTCTCCTCATCATCTACTATCAGGATATTCCTATCGAGCATGTTTACAGTAATTTTTTAAGCCTCCGGTATGGTAATTGTCATATCGGTGTATTTATTTAGAATCGAATCCACAGACAGCTTCCCGCCATGATTCTTGATAATACCGTAGCTGATACTCAGGCCAAGACCGGTCCCCTGCCCTGCAGGTTTACTGGTGAAAAAAGGCTCAAACAGCTTATCCAGGATTCCCTGGGGAATTCCAGTACCAAAATCCCGGACTATGACCTTGATCTCGCGCACCTCTCCACTCTGGACCGGTTCACAACTTATACGAAGCCGTTTATCGACTGAACGCTCCGGGTATCGTTCATTGAGGGCATACCTGCTGTTGTTGATGGTATTGAGGATAACCTGCTGGAGCTGCATATAGTTGCCGACAATGGTGCAGCTGCGTTCTGAAAGTTCAAGTTCCAGCAGAATTCCTTCACTTTTTAACTGGTGATCAACCAGATTGATACAGGAATGGATCACCTCCTTAAGCTCGATCTCCTTGAGTTCATTTTCGTTCTCACGAGCAAAAGAGAGCAGACTGTATATAATTGTTGCAATCCGATCACCCTCCTGGACTATTTTTCCCAGCAATTCGGCCTGGAGCGTGTCCTCCTCAGCGTCATCGAGTAACAACTGGGCATAGTTAATGATGCCGTTGATCGGGTTATTAACCTCATGTGCAACACCTGCTGCAAGTTCCCCTATGGCGGCAAGTTGAGCGGTTCGGATGGTCTCTACTTTGCTTGACTCCTCACTGGTCAGCCGACGGGCCTGTAGCAGAATTGACTGGACAGACTCATCCGGATCAACCAGCGGTGTGATGGTCAGGTTATATTCACCGCCAAGACCGGGGAGTCGAGTATCTTCATTTCTGCCATTGCAGGTAAGGAGAAACTCCTCCAGCGGACACTTGATATGAGGCCAGCGGCCGCCGTGTATGATTTCACAGATACCTCTGCCGATGATCTCATCCCGAGTTTTGCCGGCTGCCTGCAGGGTTGCCCTGTTGGCATCAATAATTATTCCCGGAGGTGTCACTATCAGGACGGGATCCTGGATAGAGTGAAAAAGTTCAATTCCAGCAACGGCATGAACTGAGTGACCGTTTGTGGTCAAGATATCACCTTGCAGCTCTTTTTCTCCGTTTGAACTCATGCCCTGTTTTTATAATTTTAAAATGGATAAGGTTACCCTGATGCAGCGGTTCCTATTACTGAGTAGTATAATATAATCTGCAGTTTAGCATTTATTCAAAACTGTTTCACTTCATTTATGTAGGGATATCTTGGATGTTTCTATTAAGTTCAACCAAGAGCTTGAGCCCAACGATCTCCTGAGCGCTTATACTTATTGCAGAGTTCCCTATTTAAGCTTATAATGAAATATCTTGAGTAGTTAAATGGGCCACATCTACCTGGAGTTCAGTATGGACGCCCCCAATAAGCGATTGCGCGAGCCCGACAACGGCTATATCACCATAGATCGCTCCTGCATCATAAAATCCTGCAACAGAAGGGCTGCACAAACGCTCGGTCATACCAAGGAGCAGATTCTGGGGAAAAACCTGGCAACGCTGATAGAAAATGACAGACGCTTTACCCCTTTAGCCGAGCGGCTTAAGAAACCGGTTGATTCAATAGCGAACGAACAGTTTTTCCTTGCCGGTTCACGTCAGCAGTCAATAGACACCCTGACAGTACGTATTGTTGTTCTTCCCGATTCGGATGGCACTGTTCTGGGAATTTATATCGGCCTCATTGACCGTTCAGAGGTGGTAACACCCCGTGCTCTTGCCCTTGACTCCATCGCGGAAGGTGTGTTTACCGTCGATGGTGACATGAAAATCACCTCATTCAACTCGGCAGCCGAGAGAATGACAGGCTGGACACAGGAGGAAGTTCTTGGCAAACCATGTAAAATAATATTCCAGTCAAATATCTGTCTTTCATCATGCGCTATCTCCGCATGCATCATGAACAACACCAATGTTTATCATGACCGTGATGTATATATTTACCGGAAAAACGGTCAGTCCTTTCCGGTTAGCGTGAGTGCAGCACCGCTTATTGACAGTAATGAACGGGTTATCGGCGGGGTTGAAATCTTTCGTGATATCAGCGAATCAGTCAAGAGTGATATTATAATCAACGCCGTTGCAGACGGGGTCGTCACCTTTGATGATAGAGGTTTCATCACATCTTTTAATGCCGGTGCGGAACGCATTACCGGCTGGCTCGAAGATGATGTCGTCGGGCGCTCATGCGATGACCTGTTTTTTGCAGCTGACGGAATATCGGCCTGTCCCATCACCGCATCAAAAGCTGGTGAACCGTGCAACATTATAGACCAGGAAGGTTTCGTAACCGATAAAGACGGTTTTAACATCCCGATTCTGGTCTCCATCACACCAATGCTTGATGACAAAAATCGTGCCATCGGCTGTGTCCAGACCTTCAGGGACAATACCCAGTCACTGCAAGAATCAAATTGATCCTTGATTCAATTGCCGACGGTGTTTTTACGGTTGACGAAACTGGCAAATTACATCTTTCAATATGGCTGCAGAAGTCATCACCGGCTGGGAGCGAGAAGATGCGATCGGCAGTTTTGCAGTGATGTTTTCCACTCTTCCATCTGCGGTAAGAACTGTGCCATAGCAGAGAGTCTCTACTCCGGGCAGACCGGTTGCCAATCGTTCGATAATCATAGAGACAAGGAGGGCAAGAAAAAACCGATCAGTATCAGTGCAGCGCCACTGGTTGATGTGGTCGGCAATGTCGTCGGCGGCGTTGAAACATTTCGGGATCTGACGGTGGATGGAGAACCTTGCGGAAACAGCTGATGCAGCGTTACACCTTTAACGAAATTATTAGCAAAAGTGCTGCTCATGCAGCGTTTTTTCCAGATCCTGCCGGATATTGCCACCAGCGACAGCACCGTCTTAATTCTCGGCGACAGCGGTACAGGTAAGGGGATTATGGCCGAGGCAATCGTCAGTGCATCCGCACGGAAGGATAAGCCGTTTCTGTCCGGTGAACTGCGGTGCGATTCCGAAACGTTACTGGAATCGGAACTGTTCGGATATCGTTCCGGCGCTTTTACCGATGCCAGAAAGACCGGCGAGGGTCGTTTCGCAGCGGCAGAGGGCGGCACAATTTTTCTCGATGAGATTGGCGACATCCCCCACTCTCTCCAGGTTAAACTGCTGCGGGTCTTAGAAGAACGGGTCTATGAGCCGCTTGGCTCAAACGAATCAATCAAAGTTGATGTCCGGGTTATCGCAGCGACTAACCGGGACCTGAAAACAACTGGTCGCGGAGGGCTGTTTCAGGGATGATCTCTATTACCGTCTCAACGTTGTCGACATCAACGCTTCACCGAGTTTGTCTGGAATCATTAAGGCGTGCATCATTTATCGAACATTATAAAGCAATATCGTAAAACCATTTTATATTGCGATATCAGTAGATTGAACGGCAAAAGTGCTAAGCGTTAATGGTCGGCAATTAACGTACTTTTAATATCACATAATTTTAAGATATCGGCATACTGCAGATGTCTGTTTCGGAAGCAATAGGCTGCTAATTCGATTGTCGCTGTAAATTCTTATGGGATATTATAGCCAAGCTAACCACTGCTTGAACTCTTGCGCTTGCCATTTTTTGGGTAAGAAGAAATCTTTTGCCAGTGCATGTTCAATTGGTGGTTTGCCAAATGTTCTCCTTTGGAACAAATACCTTTTGACAGTCTTGACACAATCATTTTGGTCTAAATCTTTAAAGCTCTGACAATATGGGAAATCAGGATCATTATCTGAAGTGCAAAAGGATAAGTATGAATTTCTAATGCTGAATATTATGCTTTCAGCTTCAAGTCGTTTTTTATTATCATTGCTAAATAAGTTATACTCAAATTTATAAACTTCATCGTCACCAATATAATCTTCATATTTTTGAAATTCTTCAAGTAAATCCATTGTATCAATATTTGAGTCTTTAAAAATAAGATTTAAAAAAGAATTTCTAAGAAATACTGCTGCCGAGACAGGTTCATTATTGTATTTGACAAATGTTAAAGATGTTCTTTTTGATAGAAAATATCCAATTAGTAATTTTGACTGAATGCTCAACTCTTCATTTTTTTCATAAAGATTTTTTATGAAATTATTAAAATCATCATACGAAATAATATATAAGTATGGCGGACTGCGATAATGAAATGATTCATACATAATGGGTAATAATCTGCTCGCATTTCAGGATATAGCATATATAGCATTGCAGTAGTATATGCCCTTTTTATTGAATCAGAATTTTTTGCATATGTATCTGATATAATTCTCATCATTTCATTTGGTTTAATGCTCTGTGATTCTAAGCTATTTTGAATTTCTATAACATTATCAATTTCAGCTTTGCTCACATAATCTGAAATAGAATTAATATTTTTATCGTTCAGATTTACATCTCTGCCATATTCGCTATCCAGGTCATTGCTCAATATTATGTTATTAATATTATTTAATATATTTTTACTGGGAGTTATGTTTTCAATCATTCGACTTGTGCAAGAAAGAAGAAGAAATACAACTATCGTGAAAACCAAATATTGGAGGTTAATCAGAGTGAAACGTATATTTAATTTTGTATGATATGGCTGGTGTTGAAATTCCCATCTAGACCTTCAGAAAGGTGAACTTAATATTCA
>CAVPYP010000024.1:0-33282 GCA_963710015.1 uncultured delta proteobacterium
AACGTGCCCTTTTTGAGGAAGGGACCTTGATCATGGATGGTCGGCATTTTACCATGGCCATAAAAGTTAACGACCGAGAACATCACATAGAGACCTGCCGAAGTAGTAATATCTTCGTGATATACTGCGAGCTCTACGGGAAAGACGGTGAAATGAAATATGAGATAGCCGTTCCTGTCACTTCTGGAAATCGAGGGACCATCCACTTGAACAAATGGGGAATATTTAACGATATCACGGGTAACGAACTGCACGCCAAGGTAGTCGATATCGTAGAGAATCCCATCAGTGTTGGCGAAGCGATTGTCGACCCGTTCATCCGCATCAACCGATCATTTTTTTCTCGCCTCGAGCAATTTTCCTCGAAAGCTGAAGAGCGGCTCTTTCGCCAGGAGGAGAAAAAGGACAAGAAAAAGAAGGATGATGTCTCAGGCGGCCTTCTCGCTGGCGGTGGCGTGGCGCTCGCCGCAGTTGGGTCATCGTTTGCGTTTATGGTCCAGACGTTATCAGGACTTACCTTGAAAACGGTGTTTTTCGCGCTATTGATCGTCCTTGCCATTATTGCAATTCCTGCTGGCATCGCAGCTTATTTCAAGCTGTCGCGCAGAGACTTGAGTACAATCCTGGAAGGCTCAGGATGGGGTATTAATTCACGAATGAAGTTAACCGCTGAACAGGCTGCCTGTTTCACCTTCCGGCCGACCAAACCAATCCATAAATAAAATTGACAATAACTTTTAAGATGTAGCGACTAGGTTTAATTTATTCAATTTCAATGGTGGTTAGTGCTGTGGGGCAACGGCTTACAATTTCTGTACATTGATATTATATGGAAACGTTGAGCTTAGAGAAATAAAAGAGTTTCACCTTATTCCTGTCGTGCCGAGATAAATCCACAACCTCGGGAATCCCGTTCGGGATAGAAATTGGTTATTGCGAACCAGTGGGTGCGTAGCTGCAATGGCTGCAAGTCCTACCTGACCAAAGCTGCCCCTGCTATTCCATGATTAGTTGACATTGCCAACACGAACATCCCTAAATTGTAGGCAATACAGAACTTTATATGTTTCCTGTATCTCTTTGAGGTGAGTAAACTGCTTATGAAGTAGATAATTACCCTTATCAAGGTTTTTTTTTAATATTTAGCGACATGATCTTCCCGATGACCCCAAAACTCGCTATTGTCTGATTTGGTAGAAATCTATCATCGGATTATGCCAGATATTTTCTCAACTTTCTACAAATAAGGAGTTGAAAGAATTCCCCCGTTCCTGATATTTAATTTGACTACAGAGCTTTGGCGGCTTGAAGATTTGATAGTATAAAATCACCTACAATTTTCCAATTTCAGTAGATAATCAGCCCACCACTGCATCAGTTCACGTCTCTGTTCAATATATTCACTACGGTGGTAGGCTGCTCGTACCCGATTCCGCTGCTCATGTGCCAAAGCTTTCTCTATCACATCACCCTCAAATCCGGACTCATTAGCAATGGTACTGAATGTTGCCCTGAAACCATGTACAGTTGCCTTTGAATGATAGCCAAGACGATACAATGCATATAACATTGTGTTTTCTGAAAGTTGCCTGCTACCCTGCCTAATACCCGGAAAAATGAATTCTTCTTTTCCAACAAACCGACCAACCCTTTCCAAGACTGCCAGCGCCTGTGTTGACAAAGGGACATTATGGGGGCTATCCATTTTCATCCGTTCTGCCGGAATTTTCCATATCCTTTCCTCTATATCAATTTCGTTCCAGGTAGCACCACGCACCTCTATGCTTCTCGCAGCAGTCAAAATTGTAAATTGCAGAGCAAGTTTTGTGGTAGTATGGATATCACCAGTTGATAGCGTCCTGAGAAATTCAGGAGATCTTCCCGACCCAAAGCGGTCATATGTTGAACCTTCCTTGATTTTAAAACCCCTTTCATATCTGAAGCGGGATTAAATGTTGCTTTACCGGTCTGAACTGCATAACGAAAAATAGCAGTAATACGCTGTAGCACCTTGTGCGCAATTTCTAATGCTCCTCGTTTTTCGATCTTCTTTACAACATCAAGAATCATTGGTGGAGTTATCGAATCAATCGGCCTGTCACCAATTAACGGAAAGGCATCAGCCTTCAAGGTTGCCAGGACAGCATCAGCATGAGGTTTGCTCCATCGTTCACGTTGCTGCCGATCCACTCAAGGGCAATAAATTCAAAGGTGTTTTCTAATACCTTCTTCTTTGCTTCATGTTGCTGGATTGTTATCTGCTTCTCTGCTTTTCGTTCTTGCGCAGGATTAATACCTTGCTTAACCAGTTCTCTTGCTTCGATCCTTGCAGCCCTGGCCTGCTCTAATGACATAAGCGGGTATTCTCCCAGAACATAGGTTGATTCTGTACCCGCTATTTTAAATCTATATCGCCAGGTTCTCTTGCCAGACTTGGCAATATGCAAGTACATACCATGTCCATCTGGCAGCTTATATGGTTTACTTTGGGGTTTTGCGTTGCGAACTTGAACTGCTGAGAGTTTAGACATTGCAAGACCTCCAGCAAAAAGCGGGTACAAACCGTAGCGGGTATTCGCCTCTGTTTTTCTGTACCCGAATTTATACCCGCTTTTTATACTGGATGTCAACGGAAAGGATTGGACACGGATGGAAACAAAAAGCCCGCAAACTCTTTTGAGCTGCGGGCTATATAGACGTTCTAAGACTAGAACGGAATGTTGAATGGTGCCGAAGGCGAGACTCGAACTCGCACGACCGTGGGCCACTACCCCCTCAAGATAGCGTGTCTACCAGTTCCACCACTTCGGCACTATTTCTGACTTACTGAGCTGGTTTTTCCTCCTGCACCGGTTGGGCAGTCTGCTCTGCAGTATTCACAGTCTCCTGTTCTGCAGGTACGATCAGCTCCGCCTCTTGCTTTGCCGGTTCCTCAACTGCCGGTTGACCGCTGGACAAGCCGCTCATTACTGAACCGGAACCGCTCTTGGCGGATATATAGGCAAGAGATATTGAGGTAACCATAAAGACAATCGCCGCAAACGTTGTGATCTTGTTCAACAATGGCAGCGGTCCCTCAGTACCGAAAAGAGACTGGCTTGAGCCACCGAAGGTAGCACCGATATCAGCTCCCTTTCCGTGCTGAAGAAGCACGATGCCTATCAGGAACAAGCACACAACTACATGGACGATGATCAGTAAGGTTTCCATCTTAACTTTTTTCTACTTAAAATTAATAATCCGCCCGAATGACTCAGCGTCAAGGGCGGCTCCGCCAACCAATGCCCCATCGATGTCGGGCTGGGCCATGAGTTCATCGATGTTGACAGGTTTGACCGAGCCACCATACAATATTCTCAACTCCTCGGCAACACCTTTTTCAAAAAGATTTTCTATCAACCCTCTGATAAATGCATGCGTTTCCTGGGCCTGCTCCTTTGAAGCAGTTTTCCCGGTACCAATGGCCCAGACCGGTTCATAGGCGATGACAACTTGCTTCATCTCATCGGCGGTAACCTGATCGAGCCCTTTTCGAACCTGGGTCTCCAGAACCGTAAAGGTGTTACCGCCTTCACGCTCCTCCAGTGTCTCCCCGACACATAAGATAACCAGTAATTTATGTGCAATCGCTCCTCTTACCCGCTTATTAATGATCTCGTCACTCTCACCAAAGATCTGGCGGCGTTCTGAATGGCCGATGATGGCAGCCGTTGCCCCGGCATCATGGAGCATTGTTGGTGAAATTTCTCCGGTAAAAGCGCCGGAGGGTTCCCAGCAGACATTCTGTCCCGCGATGATAACGCCAGAATCTTTTATGACATGAGATATCTCACTGACTATTGTAAAGGGCGGGGCAATCAGCACTTCACGATCCGGCCCGCCGTCAAATGAGTCGGCGACACTGCTGGCAAGTCCACATCCATCAACCAGGGTTGTGTGCATTTTCCAGTTTCCGGCGATAAGGGCTTTTCTTGGCATTATATTCTCCACTATCTGAAATTATTGTAACGCTTCAACACCCGGCAGTTTTTTCCCTTCCATCAGCTGCAGAAAGGCGCCGCCGCCGGTTGACATATAACTGATATTGCCGCTTTCCCCGGCCTTCTTAACTGCAGCATTTGAATCTCCCCCGCCGGTGATTGACAGGGCATGCGATGAGGCAACGGCATGACAAAGCGCCATGGTGCCCCGGGCAAACTGGTCTATCTCAAAGGCTCCCATCGGGCCGTTCCAGACGATGGTCCGGGCATCGGACAAGGCCTCCTGGAAATAGGTTGTTGTTGCCGGTCCGATATCAAGGGCCAGCCAGCCCTCCGGGATATCCCTGAAGGTCACGCATTTACTGACGGCCTCGGCCGAGAAACTGTCGGCAACAACAAAATCAAAGGGCATATAGAGCTTAACCCCTTTCTTCTCGGACTCCTCAATAAATGCTCGAGCCGTATCAAGAAGATCTTCTTCCACCAGCGATCCACCCATATCAACACCCTGGCTTTTCAGGAAGGTGTTGGCCATTGCACCGCCGATAATCATTTTATCGACCCGGTCCAGCATATTCTGCAAGGCACCGAGTTTAGATGACACCTTGGCCCCGCCGATCAGGGCAACAAGGGGTCTGACCGGCTCATCCATGGCCTTGGAAAAATAATCCATCTCCTTCTGCAGAAGAAATCCGGCACCTTTCTGCTCGATATATTTTGTCACTCCGCTTACCGATGCATGAGCACGATGGGAGACAGCAAAGGCATCGTTGATATAAACATCGCCAAGCCGGGCGAGCCGGGCGGAAAAATCGGCATCATCTTTGGTTTCCTCTGGATGAAACCTCAGGTTTTCAAGAAGAAGAACCTCTCCCGGCGCTAAGCTGTCAGCCAGTACTTCAACATCTTTTCCGATACAATCAGGCGCAAACTGGACGTCACAGCTCATCAATCTGCCGAGATGTTCCGCCACCGGAGCCATGCTGAAAGACTCAACCCTCGTCCCCCCTGGGCGGCCCAGGTGCGAGCAGATAATTAATCTGCCGCCTTGATCTTTGATATATTCCAACGTCGGCAGGGCCATTTGCATGCGGATATCATCGGTGATTTTCAGCTCATCATCCATCGGCACGTTAAAATCGACCCGAATCAGCACGCGCTTACCTTTTATATCAATATCACGAATACTTCTCATGTCACTCTCCTTCCTTTGCCGGACGTATGGATTTTTTCAGAACCAGTGCATCATCTAAAGGCTGTCTGTAATAGTTAATTCGTCTGCCGACTTCTGTAAAGCCACTGCTCAGATAAAAACATAATGCAGGATGGTTGAGGGAGCGAACTTCCAGAAAGAGGTCGCCAATTCCGAGCTGTTGAAGAATACTGATAAAATTACCAAGAAGAATTGAGCCGAGTCCCTGGCGCCTCATTGACGGCGCAACCCCAATTTTCAGCAGCTCTGCCTCAAATTCATTATGGCGGCAGCATCCCCAGCCGACGACAGTGTCACCGCGACAAACAACGACCGCAAGGGAATCATGTCGATAAAGCTCACCTGCAATGGAGGTTTCAGACCAGGCGGAGAGCTCCGGCCGTTCAATGGCGGTAACAGCAGCCAGATCACCAGCAACCATAGATCTGGTTGAAATATCTTCAGACCATGCTGTCCGCAACTTTTTCCGTCAGATCGCCGAGCATATTGGTATAACTTCCAAGCTCATTGTCATACCACCCGTAGATAACCGCCTGGGTTACCGGAACTTCCAGCAGATTCTCACCGTCAGCAAGCGCCGAGGCCTCAGTCCTGGCAAGATTTACACGAATTGAAGCGGTCCGGGTATGGGTCTCACTGCCCTCAATGACTGCTGCTGCTTTTGGCACCCCAATGATATCGGAGGAGACGTTCTGCTTTTCAGTGAATACCAGATACTCGTTGCTCTGCCCGTAATCCCGATACAGAGAATTTATAAATTCCCGCCGGGTCGGGTTTCCCGGCTCATCCTGGATATTGATGACCAGCACGATCAAGGACCCTGTCGAGGTGGGAATACGAACGGATTCAGCTATAAAACCGATATTTTTCATCTCGGGGATAACAAGCCCCAAGGCTTTGGCGGCTCCTGTTGTGGTGAGGATGATATTGTTCAGGATAGAACGATTTTTTCTCAGGTCAATTGCACCTGCGCCGGGCAGACGGTCGAGAACCTGCTGACTTCCTGTTGCGGCATGAACGGTCACCATGGAGGCACTCAGCAGATTTTCAGCTCCGATGGACTCCAGCAGCGGCTTGATCATGTAGGACAGGCAGGTGGTCGTGCATGAGGCTGCAGAAATGATATGATGGCGTGAAGGAATATAGTCGTCATCATTTATTCCCATAACGGTTGTCACCGCATCCTCCGGCATTTCCAGCCCCTTGGACTTGATCTTGAAAGGGGCTGAAAGCATTACCTTGACCGCCCCGGCCTGCAGATGACCTCTCAGCGCTCCCCCGGGACTGCCGGGATCGGTTGTCGGATCGCTGAAGGCACCGGTGGTGTCCACCACCAGGCCGACACCATTATCCCGCCAGGCAATATCCTTCGGGTTTCGGGATTGCCTTAAAATTTTTACCGGCACGCCATCGATAAGCATCGAACCGCGCTCTTCGTTAAGCTCCTCAATGACGCGTCCACCGCGATGTCCATGGAGATACGAACCAAGCCGTCCATAGGTCGAATCCCGCTCAATGGAAGCGACCAGGTCCTCAAGGCTATTTCCAACATTACGACCGATATTCACGACGATTTCTGAAAAATATTTCCGCGATACATGACTCCATAAAGAAAGCTTGCCAATACGTCCGAGACCGTTAATGCCTAATTTCATGGTAATGTCGCTCCTTTTTGAGTAGGTTAAAATGTCTGGCGGCTGTTCATCATGATCATTACAGAAAAGTCGTCACCTTATTACTCAGTTTAGTCCTGCAATTCAGATATTTATGAATACGCCCTCTACACATCATTAATAGCACCACTTACCCTAAAATTCCAGCCCATAATCATGCAATTTGCTGCGAAGTTGAACGAGGCGACATTGATTCGCCGATATAAAAGATTCCTGGCCGATGTGAGATGCCCAGACGGCCGGGAAATTACGATTCATTGTCCTAATTCCGGTTCCATGCGCTCTTGTTCCGAGCCCGGCAGTCCAGTCTGCTATTCCACCTCAGACAATCCCAGACGAAAATTTCCCAACACCCTTGAAATGGTCCAGGTTAACGGGAACTGGGTCGGTGTCAACACAATGCTGACCAATCATATTGTCACGGAGGCCTTCAACAACGGGGCTATTGATGAATTTCAGGTATTTGACAGCCTCAGGCAGGAGGTCAAGACCTCTGAGGGAAACCGGCTCGACCTGATGCTGGTCAAAGGTAATCAGGAGATCTATGTTGAAATAAAGAACTGTTCACTGGTGGAAGATAGGTGTGCGCGCTTTCCGGATGCGGTCACCAGCCGTGGCACAAAGCACCTGAAAGAACTGATCCGGCTGGTAGAGCAGGGACACACGGGGGTTATTTTCTATCTCGTCCAAAGAGCAGATGCCGACCGCTTCGAACCGGCTGCAGCCATTGATCCTCTCTATGCCCGAACCCTCGCTGAAGCCCATTTAAGGGGAGTCATGATTCTCGTCTACCAGGCAGACGTCAGCCCCGAGTCTATCGAGATTGCCAGGCCGCTGCCCTATGACCTGCCCGGGATTTTAAATCCCTGAAAGTGAACGATGCCCTGTTGCCCTGCCCTGAACGGGCAGACAAGGCATTAGTGAATAATATTGGCTAAACGCCCCCACCGTATGGAGGCCAGACGATCAACTGACAACAGCGGTTTCTGGATGTCCCAGGACCAGTAGATGATGATCGCTTTGCCGAGCACATCCGTCTGATCGACATAGCCCCAGAACCGGCTGTCATAGCTGTTATCCCGGTTGTCGCCCATGACAAATATTTTTCCTTCAGGAACCGTTATCGGCCCGAAGTTATCTTTGGGGCTCGCCCCCGCAGGCAAACTTGCTGTTGAGGTAAAATGACCATGCGGGTCTTCTATTTTCTTACCATTGATCACCAGTGATTTGTTCCTGATCTCTACTTTATCGCCGGGCACCCCGATCACCCGTTTGATATAGTCAACCTTGCGATCCTCGGGAAAGCGAAAAACCACGACATCACCATGTTTCGGATCTTTTATCGGGATCAGCAAGGTGCCGGTAAACGGTACCTTGATACCGTAAAGAAATTTGTTAACCAGGAGGTGATCTCCAATCTGCAGGGTCGGCAACATTGATCCGGATGGAATTTTAAATGCCTGGATGACAAATGTTCTGATAAACAGGGCCAGCAAAACGGCAATAATAATCGCCTCGGCATACTCCCTGAAAAC
Organism: uncultured delta proteobacterium; assembly: GCA_963710015.1. Classification (GTDB taxonomy): domain Bacteria; phylum Desulfobacterota; class Desulfobulbia; order Desulfobulbales; family Desulfocapsaceae; genus MADRE3. The sequence goes on from CAVPYP010000024.1 coordinate 8,402, forward strand.
TGATTTTTTCTTTTCTTCGGTGTTCACCTGCACATCCTCACGAGAAACCTTTCTGTAGTTTTATGCCAAATATTCCAGTCACGGCCAAGCTACTTGAAAACGTCATATATTACAAGCCAGATCAGGTGCGGGCCGGAAAGAGGTGTTATTTCCTCTTATTCCTCGGGGCCTTAGATAGCCATACCAGATGCTGAGCCGACCCCACTTACAATACCAATATATTGTAGTAATCCAGTTTCGAAATGGTTATTGGGGCGAAATAAATACCTGTTAAAAGTAGGAAAAGTTTTTGACTTTTTTTCGCGTTTTCCTTGACAATTATTTTATTTTATGTCCTAAATGTAATTTAACATGGAAAGTTCATTATTTACTGACTCTTCCAGCTCAATGTACAAAAAATGATACTCAAATACTGGTCGTTACGATGAAACTGCCGTTTTTATCTTCAGAGCAATTGGTTGTCGGTGTGGACATCGGTTCGCATGCTGTCAAAGTATGCCAGCTCAAGCGCACAGATAAAGCTTATTCGGTTCTCAATATCGGCAGCGCCCTCCTCCCGGAAGGTGCCGTTGACGACGGTACGCTGAATGAGCCCGAGGTTGTTGGTGAAGCCATCGCCGAACTGTTCAGAAACATGAAAATCAAGAACAAAAAGGTCGGCTTTTCAATTTCCGGTTACTCAGTCATCGTTAAGAAAGTAAACCTTGCCGTGATGGACGACTCCACCCTGGAAGAACACATCATGGCGGAAGCCGAACAGTACATCCCCTTTGACATCGAGGACGTCTACCTCGACTTTCAGGATCTCAAGACCAACACAGAGGATAACGAGCGCACAGACGTCATGCTCGTTGCCGCCAAGAAAGATATAGTCGACGATTATCTTGAGATGCTTGAGAATATCGGACTGCAGGCAACCATCGTTGATGTTGACGGTTTTGCCCTCGAAAACACCTACGAATACAATACCCCTAAATCAGAGAATGTTGCTCTGGTGGACATCGGCGCCTCCAAGATGAATATAAACATCATCTCATCGGGCATGTCAGTGGTCGCCCGTGATATCGTCGTCGGCAGCCGGCAGTTAACCGAGCACATCCAAAATCAGTTTGATCTCGAATTTGACGAGGCAGAGGCTCTCAAGCTTGGACATCAGCCAGCCGGGGAGATGCAGCAGGAAATTGAAGAAATTTTCTCAACCGTCTGCACGCAATGGGTTCTCGAGATTAAAAAGGCAATCGACCTCTACCATTCCAACTACCCGGAATCCCCTCTGGCCAGGCTTGTGCTCAGCGGCGGTGGTTCCAAGGTTGCCGGTCTTACAGATTTTCTGGCAAATGAGACGGGACTCTCTGTCGAACTGTTCAATCCTTTTGCCAACATGACTTCCAACGATAGGAAAATTGATCGTGATTACCTGCAAAGTGTCGGACCGGAAATGGCGATTGCATCAGGCATTGCCATCAGGCCGTCAGCAATATAGGAAATCCCTGAAACCAGGTGCCCAATGCTAAAAATTAACCTGCTTCCGATAAGGCAACTTAAAAAACGTGCAAAAGCACGTAATCAGATTACTGCCGGCATTGTCATATTCATCAGTGTTCTTGTTCTTCTCGGTTTGGTTGGAATACTCCAGGCAGGCAGAATTACAACGCTCAATGACGATATTGCCGCAAAAACCAAGGAAAAGAAATCCTTCGATAAAGTTGTTAAAGAACTTGCAGACCTCGAAAAGAAACGACTGGACCTGAACAACAAAATTCAGATTATCAATAAGCTGAAAAGCGACTCTTCGTTAACGGTACATGTACTCGACCAGGTTTCAAATATTGTCGATAATAACAGAATGTGGCTGACCTCCCTGAACCAGAGAGGCGGCAGCCTCAAGCTTACCGGCTATGCCCTCGATAATCAGACCGTTGCCCAGTTTATGGATGATCTGGAAGTTTCCCCGTATATTACCTCGGTGAGCCTCAATAACTCATCGTTAAAACAGGTCTCAGGTACAGATCTGAAAGAGTTTGGCCTCTCCTGCGTTGTTTCAGTTCCGCAGCCGAAAGGGGCACAGGATGAAACCGAAGCAGATAAGCAGTCATCATCTCCTGAATAGTGTCGACTCATGAAAAAGAGTAATTCAAAGTTTGCAGCCTTTATTGACGAAAAATACCTACCGATGAGCCCAAAGGTTAAGGGGGCCATCCTTGTGCTCCTGATCCTCGCTCCCGTGGCGCTCTTCTTTTTTCTCTTTTACCAACCCAACAGCGACAAAATCACCACCCTTGATGCCACACGGACAAAGCTGCAGCAGGAGATTAAGGACTTAAAACAGAAGGAACGCGACAAACCGAGACTGCTGGCCCAGGTTGCCGAGGTCGAGGAGGAGTTTCGCATAGCCTCGGAAATGCTTCCCAAAGATCAGGAAATACCAAAGCTCCTCAAAGACATTTCAGCCCTGGGTCGTAACGCCGGACTCGATTTTCTGACCTTTGTTCCGCGGCCGGTTACGCCAAAAGATTTTTATGATGAGATCCCGGTAGACATTAATATACGGGGCCCCTATCATTCCATGGGATTTTTCTTTGACCAGGTGAGTAAACTTGGACAGAATCGTCTCAGTAACAAACACAAATATGACCACGCCGACAAAGGTGCAGGGAGAGATGCTGCTCAGTTCAAACTGCCAGCTCATGACATATCGGTTCACCAATAAGCCGCTCCCGACTGACGATAAGAAGAAGAAAAAGTAAACCATTTATTCCGAGACAAGACATATGTATACGACATCCAGGCATAAGAGATTCAGACGCTGTATCTATACGGCCTGTTTCGTTTTTCTTTTCGGATCGGCTGCAGCAGCTCTTGCACAGAACACGCCATCTGAGGTTCCGGATGTAAATCAGGCGCCAATTGAGATCAAAAAAAGCACGAGCACCTTTGAATATCAGATCGAGGGGCGCCCGGACCCGTTCATGCCGTTTCTCACCGAACGGGCAAGCAGCAATGAAAACCTCGACGAAATTATTGACCGGGACCAGAACCTGACCGGCATGCAGCTATTTGAGCCCGGCCAGCTGACGCTTGTCGCCCTGATGGTCTCCGGCACCGGCAAATATGCCATGGTGCAGGATTTCACCGGGAAAGGATATGTCATAGAAGAAGGAACCAAAATCGGCAGGCGCGGTGTCGTCTCTGGTATTGTTGAAAATAAAGTCATCATAGAAGAACAAGCACTTACCCGTGGCGGAAAAACCTTAATAAACAAAATTGCCATGGTTTTAAAGAAAGAGGGAGAAGAATAAACAATGTATACTCGGCTTACCACTACATTCTTGACCATATTCTCCATCGTCTGTCTCACCTTAACCATTGCTCTGTCGCCGGTGCTTGCCGCTCCGGGAGGCACCTATATGGTTACGGCTATAAATACTGATATCCAATCAGACGGCTTTGTGATGACGATCTCCGGCGAAGATGAACCGGCTTATACTGTCACCGAACGATTTGATCCATTCCGGGTAATCGTTGATGTTGCAGGTGTTCAATTCAGCAAATCGATAGAGCTCGACAAGGTTTTGCCCGCCAATAATTTTGCAAAACTTATGATTTCCGATCTCAGTTCTCAGCAGCCTCCAGTCGGCCGTTTTGAATTTACTGTCTCGGAAAATATCGCCTACGACGTAAAACGTCTTAGCAACGACCTGAAAGTCTCTTTCAAGCTCCAGAATGAAGCGGCTGGCGCCTCAGCGCCCGCAGCTGCGGACAAGGTTGCTGAATCGGTCTTCTCAGAACCGGCTCAAAAGATCAGCATGTTAAATCCTGAGGAGCAGAAAGAAGCCGAAGAGATGCAGAAGCTCAAGGACAGCTTCTCTTTCTCGGGATACAACAACGAAAGAATCAGTGTGGATTTCTACAAGATCGATCTCCACAACGTCTTCAGGCTGTTCCGGCAGATTACCGACCTTAACATCATCGTCGATGAGGCGGTAAACGGTTCAATTACCCTTGCACTGACCGATGTTCCCTGGGACTTTGCCCTTGATATCATCCTCAACCTTGCAGACCTGAAAAAAGAAGAACGCTACAACACCATCGTCATCTACCCGAAGAACAAAGAATTTCTCTGGCCCCAGCGTGCTGTTGACAACCTCTCTTTTGAAGCCGATGTTGAAGTTGTCCAGGAAGAGGCGCTGATCATTGAACAGTCAACAAACCAGCCGGCGGAGATCATGCAGGCCAAGGAACTCCTGGTCAAAGGTGCGCGACTGGAAAAGAAAGAGGATTTCGAAGATGCCGTGGCACTGTATGAACAGGCCTACGAATTATGGCCCGAAAACACCAAGATATCGAACAGGATCGCCAACATCTATCTCGGCCGGCTGAGCCTGAACGCCAAGGCCTTTCATTATGCCCAGAAAACACTTCAGAAGAACCCCGCAGATACCAAAGCAGCGCTCTATGCTGCCATCGCTTCTGCCAACATGGAAAAAACAGCAGAGGCTACCGAATATTTCAGCCAAAGTGTCAGTGACACCCCGCCGATGAAAGAGGCGCTTATCTCCTTTGCCGCTTTCAGCGAGAATAACAATCAGCAGCAAGTGGCACTGAAACTGCTGGACACCTACGGAGCAAACTATGGTGAGAACGTGCATACCATGGTAAGCAAGGCCCGTATTTATGATCGGATTGGTGAAAAAGACAAGGCTACGGCCCAGTATCGCGCGCTATTAACATCTGGTTTTCAAATGCGACCGGATCTTCGACAATTTGTTAAGGATCGAGTGTCTGCTGAATAATTATAACCATAGTTCTAATGGCAAATTAAATGCTCAAACATCAGCTTTCATCTTTGCCTAAGAGGTTCTGAAACATGAAGTCAACCAACAGTTTATTACGCTATTTCGCATTCCTGCTGTTCCTGGTTTTTTTAACATCCTGTGGAAATCAGCAGCAGGCTGTTACCGAGGAGCCGCTCGCCCCGCCAGCTGAGCAGCAGGCAGCCGCACAGATGCCGGACTTTAAGAAGGCCCCGGCAACGCTGCCTGTCATGTATCAGAATCCGGCCTATATGGTTGATTCTGATGACGAGGATGAGCTTTTCTCAGGCGACGCCGGATTCAATTCTCAAAGTGGGTGCGACCATCAAGTCAACCCGAGGCCCCCAGCCGCTCTGGGATATTCTCAAGCGCATCGCCTCACTGAAAAAAATGAACGTCTCCTGGGCCAGTGATGTGGATCAGAATGTTCTCGTTGACGTTGATATAAGCGCAAATGATGACTTTTATGCAGCCATTGACAACCTGCTTCGTCAGGTTGACTATTTTCATGAAATGCAGGGCAACACCATTGTCGTCAAATACAAGGAAGTACGACAATTCCGTATCGCCATGCCGTTTGTCAAGTCTGACTATAGAACGGGAACCGGTGGTAATGTCCTCGGCAGCAATGACGCCTCCAGCAACATCGACGGTACCATAGAGCTTAAAAGCGAAGACAACAGTTTTGATATCTGGGAAAATATCCAGGCAAACATGGATACCATCATTGCGCTCTGGAACACGGAAGCGGTAACTGCCAGAAGCAGCACCGGACGAAGCAGCAGAAGGCTGCCGAAGTGGCGAGCAGATACCCCTCAGCAGGCGACACGCCGTGTATCATCTGGCGAAGTAGCGTATATTATCGATAAACCGGTCGGTATCATTACCGTAACCGCCCCAAGACCTCTGCTTGATGAACTCCAGAACTATTTTGACAGTCTGACCAATGAGCTCTATAAGCAGGTTGCAATTGAGGCCAAGATCATTGAAGTACAACTCACCGATAATTCCTACCTCGGTTTGGACTGGTCCCAGGTACTGAGAAACTTCAATGTCACCGGAACCGTAACCTTTGGTGCGGGTGCAGATGATCCCAATGGTAATTATACCCAGGGCCAGATCTGGCCTTATGTCCACTCTAATAACAACTCCTTCAATGACGGGACCAATCATGGCCCCATATACGATCCAACCCGCTTTATCTCTAAAACTGGCCCTGGATGCCCTGGACTTTGATGTCTTCCTCAATGCTCTGAACGAGCAGGGCGACACCAAGATTCTCTCCAATCCGAAGATCTCGGTCATGAATGGTCAGCCATCATTGTTAACCGTTGGCCGAAATGTCACCTATATTGAGTAATGTAGACTGTTGATCGTGAGAGCTCGGGAGGTTAACTCTATCTGAACCTATACGGTAGAAACAGCACGAATTCTCTCAGGTGTCGGCCTGGCACTCACCGCAACGATCCTGGACGACGAAGAGATCATCATGAACCTCGTTCCGGTAACCTCGGAACTCGAGGAACCGATCGAATATCGTACGTTCGGAGACGGTGGTGAAGTCGGTCTGCCGATTGTCAATGTTCGGGAAATGAGCACCACTGTTCGGGTCAAAGACGGTGAGATGCTTGTCATCGGCGGGCTCATCAGTGAAGTTGAGAGTACCCAGGGCGAGTTTGCTCCGGTTCTTGGTTCGATACCGCTGGTACGTTACCTCTTCGGATATGAAGAGAAAGTGAAAGAAAAACGTGAGCTGATCATTCTGCTGAAGCCGCGGATTATATAATACTGACGCACTATTGTTAAGTTGTTGTACTCATTCATCACTACATTTGGCAGGGAGATTATTATGAACAGGCTGAAATATCTGATCATCGGAATTTTAGCGTTGATCATGGCCGGTTGCGGCCAGACAGTTGTAGAAACACTGAACGTTCCTGAAGGAGCCGGACCGAATGCTCCCGGTGCTGGGAAGCGTGTGGTGATCCTACCGTTTGCTGACTACTCTTATGCGGACTCCATTGTTTCTGCGCATCGGCGAAATCTGCAGATCACTGAAACGCTCACTGATCGACTGGCGATAAACGGCTTCAACCAGCCGATCCAGGAAGATGTCTTCAGGTACATGATCGATCAGGAGCTGATCAGTATTGTTGCCTACGAAGAAAACGCCTCTGCCTCGCTGACCGATGAGATGAACAATGAATGGTCGGACAGGATGAAAGGGATCATCCAGGGATACATCAACGAGCAGCAGGTAGCCCGCACCAACAAGGTACTCAAGAGTCCCGGCACCCACGGTCTGACAGAAAAAACAGTACGGAAAATCGGCCGGCATTTTAATGCCGACTACGTGGTACGCGGACGTATCCTCGAATACAAAACACGCCAGGATCCATCCTGGGAACCGTGGAAAAAAGGTATCCTGCCCTTCGTAATTGGCGGAACCAGCCAGATTGCCATGGGATTTGCCGGTTCGAGCGAATATGACCGCTGGAACCAGATGGCCTCAGGAGCGGCAGTGGGCGCCCTCGTCGGCTACCAGACCGTATGGCCCTTTGACGGCTCAACCCTGTTCGGTGCAAGCAGTGCCACCTCCAATGCTATTTTCTGGGGTGCTGCCGGTGCAGGCCTCGGTGATATGGCGTACAACAGCGGTCGAATCGACCAGGCCGTTGTCCAGATGCGAATCTGGGTTCAGGAAGCAGCAACAGGCAACGTCGTCTGGACCAACCGCATCAAGGTGGCCGTATCACCCGAATCCGTCTACGCGGACTCGCAGTATGATGCCCTTTTTGACAGCGCCATCAACAAGAGTGTAGCCAGCCTGATTGACAACTTCGTCACCTACGGTCTGGAATAACAGACTGCACTGCCAAATGGAAAAGGCCGTTCACTCTGCAAAGGTGAACGGCCTTTTTGTTCCTAACGAATGTTCTTCGACGACGTCAGTCTCAGTTAGACTTCCCCTGCTCCTTCCTGGCATTCTGAAACAGTGCCATGAAGTTAATCGGCTCCATCTGAAACGGCATAAAACCGCCGTCAACCGAGATCTGGCTGACCAGCTGCCTGGTGAACGGGAACAGCAGGGTCGGGCAATCCACACCAAGGACCATCGCCATGTGCTCCTCTGGAATGTTTTTGAGCATGAACACTGCTCCATGCTCAATTTCAAGAATGAACATCACTTTCGGTTCATCTTCCTTGCTGGTAACCTTGGCAGAGATCTCAAGGAAGACTTCCCAATGATTCTCATCTAATTTTTTATTATTGAGCTGCAGGTTGAGCTCAACGTTGGGTTCGCTCTTCTGGGGGGTTATAAACACCTGGGGAGCATTCGGGTTCTCAAATGAGAAATCCTTGATGAACATCTTCTGCATCCGAAATTCAGGTTTCTCAGCGGTCTCAGTACCATTACTTTTTTCTGTCATGGTTATTCCTCTGTAAAATTGTATGTATTGGTCTGTCTCAATTGGTCGGCATTAAACTGTATATGGAACCTGACCGCAAGTTATTTAGGAGATCGACCCATTATCGAAGGCAAGCGGCCGTGAAAATGGGATTGCCTTGCCAGTTCTCAGCTCAGCGCTATTCCGTTTTCAAGAATCTGTTTGAGAAATATACCGGTATATGACTTTCCGTTCGCTATGATCTCCTCAGGCGTTCCCGATCCGACAATTTCCCCGCCCTCTTCGCCACCTTCAGGGCCAATATCGATAATCCAGTCGGCGGTCTTGATAACATCAAGGTTATGCTCGATGACCACCACAGAATTCCCCTGGTCGACCAGTCGTTCAAGCACTGCGAGCAGATGTTTGATGTCGGCGGGATGGAGACCGGTGGTCGGTTCATCCAGGATATAGAGGGTGCTGCCAAGACTGCGTCCCGACAGCTCTTTGGCCAGCTTCACGCGCTGGGCCTCGCCGCCTGACAGGGTGACCGAAGACTGCCCCAGCTTGATATACGATAACCCAACGTCGTACAGGGTCTGCAGACGGTTCTTGATGGCCGGGATATTGGCGAAGAATTCAAGTGCTTCTGCCACGGTCATTGCCAGCACCTCGTGAATCGTCTTGTCCCGGTACCGTATATCCAGTGTTTCCTGGTTATATCGTTTGCCCTGACAGGTTTCACAGACCACATAGACATCCGGCAGAAAATGCATGGCGATACGGAGAACGCCCTCACCGTCACAGGCCTCGCAGCGACCGCCCTTGACGTTGAAACTGAAGCGCCCGGGCTTGTAGCCGCGTGCCCGTGATTCAGGAAGTTTAGAAAAAAGCTCCCGCACCGGAGTAAAGACGCCGGCATAGGTTGCCGGATTTGAGCGCGGTGTCCTGCCGATCGGGCTTTGATCGATATCAATGATCTTATCTATTTTATCCAGGCCGCGCAGTTTTACCCCTGACTGCTCGGCCGTCTTCATTTTCCCGGCCTTTCCGGCTTTTGCCAGTTTGAACAATGTTTCCATTACCAGACTGCTCTTACCCGACCCCGAGACGCCGGTCACCGCCGTCATTACGCCGAGCGGAAAGGTGACATTTATCTTTTTGAGATTATTGGCATTGGCACCGCTGATCTTTAGCGCCTTTGCCGAACGTCTGGCCACTTTTCTTCTCTTCTCAGGAACCTCGATACGTTCCCGGTCGGAAAGGTAGGCCCCGGTGATCGACTCCTCGCTGCCGAGCAGTCCCTTGATATCGCCGCTGTACACCACGTCACCGCCATGGATTCCTGCCCCTGGGCCCATATCGAGGATATGGTCAGCGGCAAGGATGGTGTCGGTATCATGCTCAACGACAATGACCGTATTGCCCAGGTCCCGCAGCTCCGTCAGGGTGTTGATCAGTTTCTGGTTGTCCCGCTGGTGCAGGCCGATACTCGGTTCATCAAGGATGTAGAGTACACCGGCCAGCCGTGAACCGATCTGGGATGCCAGCCTGATACGCTGGGCTTCACCGCCGGAAAGCGTACCTGATGTCCGGCCGAGCGTTAAGTAGCCAAGGCCGACATCAGTAAGAAATGACAAGCGGTCGACAATCTCCTTGAGCACCGACTCACCAATGGTCCGCTCACGCTCGTTAAACGGCAGCAGCGGCAGGCTGTCGAGCAGTAAATTTATCGACATAGTGGTGAGCTCAAAGATATTATGAGAACCGATCCGCACCGCCAGCGGCTCCGGCTGCAGCCGGGCCCCGTGACAGACCGGGCATATCTGTTCGTTCATATAGCGGCTCAGTTCATCCCGGATCATCTGCGACTGGGTTTCGTGAAATCGACGGTCAAGCTGAGGAATAACCCCCTCATACTGCTTCACCGCGCTCATTTCGCGCCGTCCCTTGCGATAGTAGAAATCTATCTCTTCGGTGCCGGAACCGTAAAGAAGAATCCTTTGGTGTTTAACGGAAAGTTTTGTAAAAGGCGTCTTCAGGGAAAAACCATAGTGTTTTGCTACCGCGGCAAGCATCTGGCCGGTATAGGTCGATTCGCTCCGCCAGCCCCACGGGGCAATGGCTCCATTAGTGATGGATAAACTACGGTCCGGAACAATCAAACCCTCGTCGAAAAACTGTTTTACCCCAAGTCCTCCGCACTCGCTGCAGGCACCCTGCGGGTTATTGAAAGAAAAAAGCTGGGTGGAGAGCGGCGGCATCGAGATCCCGCAGGTATGGCAGGCGGCCAGTTCACTGAAAAGCTGTTCTTTATTGTCATCGGGAAAAAGAGCGAGCAGGAATCCTTCCGTCACCTTCACCGAGGTCGCAACGGAATCGGCCAGCCTCCTGCGCACCGAGGGTTTTAACACCAGCCGGTCAACAACGATTTCTATGGTATGCTTTTTATTCTTGTCCAGGTTCTTGATATCATCGGTATGCATGATGTCGCCGTCAACGCGGGCCCGGACAAACCCTTCCTTGCGAATCCGGGCGATAAGCTGTTCATGGCGGCCCTTGCGATCAGAGACCATTGGTGCAAGCAGGATGACCTTGGTGCCCTCCGCCTTTGCCATCAGCGTGTTGACCATATCCTCCACGGACTGGGAGCGTATTTCCTCTCCGCACTCAGGACAGTATGGCCTCCCGCAGCGGGCAAAAAGCAGGCGCAGGTGATCATAGATCTCGGTAACCGTGCCGACGGTGGAGCGCGGGTTCTTGCTGGTGGTTTTCTGCTCGATTGATACCGCCGGAGACAGCCCTTCCAGGGAATCGACATCCGGCTTATTCATCTGGCCGAGAAACTGGCGGGCATAGGTGGAGAGCGACTCTACGTAACGACGCTGCCCCTCGGCATAGAGGGTATCGAATGCCAGGGTCGATTTGCCTGATCCGGAAAGCCCGGTAAATACAACCAGAGCATTTCTCGGCAGGTCAACATCAATATTTTTCAAATTATGCATCCGCGCTCCGCGAATACGCAACATCTGTGGTTCCATGAGCCCTGTCGATGAGAGATAGAGGCAGGAAAAAAGCCGGTTAACGCTTTTTTCCTGCTGATATATGAGTGCCAACGAAATATAATGCTGATCGGCTGGACAAAAGTCAAGATAGCAATTATAAACTGCTCGAATATCGTTTTTCTAAAATAAAAGGCTGAGATACCGTCCTCGGCCGCTTTGCAATAAAAGAGGATCGCTGCAATGAATTTTCAAGATATCATCTTAGAGCTGAACAGATACTGGGCCGAACAGGGATGTGTTCTTCAACAGCCGTACGACATGGAGGTTGGCGCCGGCACATTTCACCCGGCGACCCTGCTAAAAGCCCTCGGTCCTGAACCATGGAAATCTGCCTATCCGCAGCCCTCCCGCAGACCGACTGACGGCAGATACGGCGACAATCCAAATCGTCTGCAGCACTATTACCAGTACCAGGTTGTTATCAAACCGTCGCCGCTCGATGTTCAGGAACTCTACCTTGAAAGCCTCAAGCGCTTTGGCCTTGATCTCATGGAACATGACATCAGGTTCGTTGAGGACGACTGGGAATCACCGACACTGGGTGCCTGGGGCCTGGGCTGGGAGGTGTGGCTGGACGGTATGGAGATTACCCAGTTCACCTATTTCCAGCAGGCAGGTTCCATCGATCTCCACCCGGTTACCGCTGAGATAACCTATGGCCTTGAGCGGATCGCCATGTACCTGCAGGGAGTAAACTCGGTTTACGACATCAAATGGAATGACGAGGTCACCTATGGCCAGATTTTTCACCAGGCCGAGGTAGAATTCTCCACCTTCAACTTTGAAGAGGCGAACGTCGAAAAGATGATCGACTTCTTCGATTCCTACGAGTCTGAAGCACTCAAACTGGTAGAAAAAAACCTCATCCTCCCCGCCTACGATTACTGCCTTAAATGCTCGCACACCTTTAACCTGCTCGACGCCCGCAAGGCAATCAGTGTCGCAGAACGAACCAGATATATCGGCCGCATCCGCAACATTGCCAGAAAAGTCGCCGAACACTACGTCGCCCAGCGTGAAGAAATGGGCTACCCCCTCATGAAGTAATATCACGGGGTCAGGTACCAAAATATAACATTTTTCGAAAATGTTATATTTTGGTACCTGACCCCATTTTTTGCGTTCTCCGACATCCGGCTGGCGCTGCAGCTGGAAAAGTAGTAAACTATATGCTTATCTAGTTATCTCGTGTCCTGATGAACATTTTCCCTGGAGAGACCGGTAATGGAAACCTTTGATACTTACGATCCTGAAGATTTCTACGATGAACTGATCGAAAAAGATGGTACGCCCCGCCCGGGAGTGCAGCTGCTGGTGGACAGGATTGAGTCACTGCCGAAGGGTGATTTGACCCTCAAGCAGAAGGAGGCCGAGGCCCTGCTGCTCAAGATGGGTATCACCTTCAATGTCTATGGCCAGGATGAAGGGACAGAAAAAATTTTCCCATTCGATATTATTCCCCGGATCATCCCCAGCGATGACTGGCAGCAGATTGAATCCGGCCTGAAACAGCGGATCTTTGCCCTCAATGAATTTCTCCAGGACATCTACAACGACAAGAAAATATTGAAAGACAAGGTCGTTCCCCAGGACCTGGTCCTGAGCAGCAGGACCTATCGCAAGGAGTGTGAAGGATTTACCCCGCCCAGAAAGATCTGGTGCCACGTCACCGGTACCGACCTGATCCGTGATCGTGATGGCTGTTTTTACGTGCTGGAAGACAACCTGCGCTGTCCTTCAGGGGTCTCCTATGTCCTTGAAAACAGGCAGGTGCTCAAACGTACCTTTCCCCATGTCTTTGAACGGTCGAGGGTGCACGCTGTTGATGAATATCCCGGAAAGCTGCTGGAGATGCTCGAATATCTGACCCCGGAAGGAGTTCAGTCGCCGACGGTCGGTGTACTGACCCCCGGCATTTACAACAGCGCCTACTTTGAGCATTCCTTTCTGTCCCAGCAGATGGGCGTCGAGCTCGTTGAAGGCCAGGACCTGGTGGTCTCAGACGGCTGGGTCCATATGCTGACCACCAAAGGGCCCAAACGAATCGATGTACTGTACCGGCGTATCGATGACGACTTTATCGATCCCAAGGTATTCAGGCCGGACTCCATGCTCGGAGTCCCGGGGCTCATCGATGTCTACAAGGCAGGGCGCATTGCCATGGCCAACGCCCCGGGCACAGGCGTGGCCGATGACAAGGTGGTCTATGCCTATGTTCCAAAAATCATAAAATATTATACCGGTGAAGATGCCATCCTGCCCAATGTCCCGACCTATATCTGCCGGGAGGACAAAGACAGAGCCTACGTACTGTCGCATCTGGACGAACTGGTGGTCAAAGCCGCCAATGAATCGGGAGGCTACGGTATGCTGGTAGGACCTCACTCAACCAGGGAGGAGCAGCAGCTCTTTGCAGAAAAGATCAAGGAAGACCCCCGTAACTATATTGCCCAGCCGACGATTTCACTCTCCCGGGTGCCGACGATTATCGGCAGTCGTCTTGAAGGCCGTCATGTTGATCTGCGTCCCTATGTGATCTATGGAAAGGACATCTACGTGCAGCCCGGCGGACTGACCCGTGTCGCCTTGAAGAAGGGGTCACTGGTCGTCAATTCATCGCAGGGCGGTGGGAGCAAGGATACCTGGGTACTTTTACCGAGCAAGCAATAGGAGAGAGATACAATGCTGAGCCGTGTCGCCAACTCAATATACTGGATGTGCCGTTACATTGAACGGGCAGAAAATGTGGCCCGATTTATTGATGTCAACCTCAATCTGCTGCTCGACATGCCCGCCGAGGAAGACCGGCAATGGTCCCCGCTGATCATGACAACCGGCGACCAGGAGCTCTACGAGAAAAAGGAGAGGGTATACAATCAGGAAGAGGTTACCTGGTTCCTCACCTTCGACAGGGAATACCCCAACTCGATCATCAGCTGCCTTTCTGCTGCCAGGGAGAATGCCCGCTCAATCCGGGAGATTATCTCCTCAGAGATGTGGGAACATCTCAATACCTTTTACCTGGAACTGATCCAGGAAGAAAGCATCAAACTGGCGCTCAACGACCCAAGTCGTTTTTACAGAATTATCAAGATGCGCAGCCACCTCTTTACCGGATTAATGGATTGCACCATGAGTCATGGAGAAGCCTGGAATTTTGCCCGGATCGGCATGATGATGGAACGGGCCGACAAGACTTCACGGATTCTTGATGTTAAATACTTTATGCTGCTTCGCCAGGCAGATCTGGTGAACACCCCGATTGACAGTATCCAGTGGATCGCGGTACTTCGATCTGCCAGCGGCTTTGAAATGTTTCGCAAGGAACTGCATCACGTGACACCCCGCAACGTGGCAAATTTTCTTATCTTTAACAGACACTTTCCGCGCTCCATATATCATTGCGTCGACAAGGCCCTGGTCTGCCTGCACCGTATTTCCGGCTCACCCAACGGCACCTCGGTAAACCCGGCTGAAAAGAAAGCTTGGCCGTCTGATGGCGGACCTTGAATACACCGATATTGAAGAGGTTATCGCCGGCGGTCTGCATGAATTTCTCGATGATCTGCAGACCAGAGTGAACCAGGTGGGCGCCACCATTGGCACCACCTTTTTCAATATCAAGCCGCAGGCGGAACTGTCCACCAGTGAGCAGTAGAGATTTTGTGTTATAATAAGGTTCATCTGGAAAACGCATACCTGATACAGGAATGCGCATACTTGATGTCCCCCCGTTTGGTGCCGCCGAGCAGCGGAGCTGATGGCGGAATAAGGCGCCAAACCTGTCTGAGCGCCAGCGAGTTTTTTGGCGTCCCGCCACTGGCGAGCAGCACAGGGGAGCCCGCAGGGCCGGCATCGTAGGGTGTCTTTTTCTTGATACTTCTTTTGGACAAGCAAAAGAAGTATGCCAGGCGGCGAGCAAAGTGAATCTGATGAACAACTGAATGATGATTATAGCAAACAGGTACTCGTTTACACGAAGAGCCTATAATATGCAACGAGCAGTCGCTTAACCGTCTAACGGGACCACAAGTCCAACTTAATTAAGGAATCTTCCATGGGAATCCATATAGCCTTAAATCACAAGACATCCTACAGCTACGATCGTCTAATAAACCTTGCTCCGCAGATCGTCCGGCTGCGGCCGGCACCGCACTGCAGGACACCGATCCTGAGTTACTCCATGCAGGTGACACCGAAGGATCATTTTATCAACTGGCAGCAGGATCCGTTCAGCAACTACCTGGGCCGCCTGGTCTTTCATGAAAAAACAACAGAGCTTCATGTCGAGATCGACCTGGTTGCAGACATGATCATCATCAACCCCTTCGACTATTTTCTGGAGCCTGACGCCGAAACATTTCCTTTTACGTATGAGGAAAACCTGCTACACCGATTTACGCCCCTACCGGACACGGCACAAAGTGGGTAAGAGATTTCTCGGCTATCTTGAGGAAATTGACTGCCGGCCCAGACGCACCATCGATTTTCTGGTCGAACTGAACAGGAAATTGAGCCAGGATATCAGCTATCTCATCCGTCTGGAACCTAATGTTCAGAGCTGTGACAGGACACTTACGCTGGGAAGCGGTTCCTGCAGGGATTCTGCCTGGCTGCTGGTCAATATCCTGCGCTCCTTCGGCCTTGCGGCCCGATTTGTATCCGGCTACCTGGTGCAGTTGAAGCAGGATGTAAAATCCCTCGACGGACCCTCGGGAACCGAAGAGGATTTCACCGATCTGCACGCCTGGACCGAGGTCTATATTCCCGGAGCCGGCTGGATCGGTATGGATCCCAACCTCGGGACTCTTTGCCGGCGAAGGCCATATCCCTCTTGCCTGTTCTCCCGAACCGCAGAGTGCAGCACCGATTAGCGGAGCGCTTGACGAGTGTGAGGTGGAGTTCGGCCATATTATGTCGGTCACCCGTATTCTTGAGGCACCCCGGTCGACCCGGCCATACCCCGAACATGTCTGGCAGGAAATCCTGACCCTGGGAGACAGGGTTGATGAGGAACTGACAGGAAAGAGACGTACGCTTAAGCATGGGCGGAGAACCGACCTTTGTCTCGATTGATGACATGGAAGGTGCCCAGTGGAACACCGAAGCACTTGGAGAGGAAAAACTGGCTCTTTCTGAAACCCTTATCAGAAAATTATGGAAGCAGTGGGCGCCGGGCGGATTTCTCCATTACGGCCAGGGAAAATGGTACCCGGGGGAATCACTTCCCCGGTGGGCACTCGGCTGTTACTGGCGAAAGGACGGTATACCGGTCTGGAACGATGGAATTTGCTGGCCGATGTCTCTAAGGACTACGGGTTTGGTATCAGCGAGGCCGAAACCTTTATCAGGACACTGGCCGATATCCTCGGCGTGAGCAGAGACTATATCCTCGAAAGTTATGAGGATATCTCCATTATCTGCTCAAGGAACAGCAGTTGCCGGTTAACGTAACGCCAACCGACCCAAAACTTGATGATCCAGAAGAAAGGAAGGCGAATGGTTCGCGCTTTTCAGCGCGGTCTTGGCTCGGTCGTCGGTTATGTCCTGCCACTCCAGTATGGCTCCTGGAAGAGCGGGCCCTGGACCTTCAGGAGCAGCCATCTGTATCTCCTACCGGGCGACTCTCCTGCCGGTCTGCGCCTGCCGCTTGATTCTCTGCCCTGGGTTGCTCCCGAGGACTTGCCGAAACACTATGCGCTTGATCCGATGGCCGCACGAGAACAACTACCGGATCTCCACGACCAGAGAACCGCTTCGACAACCATCAGTGCCGAAACAACAGGGGCACCATCCAGTCCCAACCAGGTCCGCTAGCAGAACCCGAACCGGTCAGTGGGTGAATCCGCTGCCTGGCTGGTTCGCACGGCTCTCTGCGTGCAGCCCCGTGACGGACGGCTCTATATCTTCATGCCGCCGATCACCTCTCTGGAGGGCTATCTGGAGCTGGTGCATTGTCTTGAAAAGACCGCTGAAGAAACCAATCTTCCTGTGGTTATTGAAGGGTACGCACCCCCGTCCGATTATCGCTTGGAGAGTCTGAAGGTCACACCGGACCCGGGCGTCATCGAGGTCAATATACAACCGATGCACAACTGGCGGGAGATGGTGGAGAGCACAACCTCCCTCTACGACCTTGCCCGGGAGAGCCGTCTCGGTACTGAAAAGTTCATGCTCGATGGCCGCCACACCGGTACCGGCGGCGGCAATCACATCGTCATCGGCGGGGCGACCCCTGCAGACAGCCCGTTCTTGCGACGCCCTGATCTGCTGCGCAGCTTTGTCACCTTCTGGAACAATCACCCCTCCCTGTCGTTTCTCTTCTCCGGGCTCTTCATCGGCCCGACAAGCCAGCAGCCACGGATTGACGAGGCCAGACATGACAGCCTCTACGAGCTTGAAATCGCCTTTGCTGAACAGGACAGGCAGACAACAGCAACAGACCCGTGCCCCCCGTGGCTGGTTGACAGATTATACCGCAACCTGCTCGTCGATGTTTCAGGTAATACCCACCGGGCCGAATTCTGCATCGACAAGCTCTATTCACCGGACAGCTCAAGCGGACGACTGGGGCTCCTGGAATTCCGGGCCTTTGAGATGCCGCCCCATGCCCGCATGAGCCTTGCCCAGCAGCTGCTCCTCCGCATCTTTGTCAGCTGGTTCTGGGAGACGCCCTACAGGCAGGAACTGGTTCGCTGGTCAACCCGTCTCCATGACCGCTTCATGCTGCCGCAGCTGGTGCGTGATGATTTCACCGATGTTCTGGAGATACTCAAGAGAGCCGGTTATCCTGTCTCCATGGATTTTTTTCATCCCCACTTTGAATTCAGGTTCCCGATTTACGGCACCGTCAATTACCAGGGGATTGAGATAGAGCTGCGCCAGGCCCTTGAGCCCTGGCATGTCCTTGGTGAAGAGGCCGGAGGCGGCGGAACGGCCCGATATGTTGATTCATCGGTAGAACGGCTCCAGGTAAAAGTGTCCGGCATGACTGAAGGGCGTTATATTGTAACCTGCAACGGCCGGCGTGTGCCGCTGAAACCGACACTTGAAGAGGGTGTTTTCGTTGCCGGTGTCCGCTACCGGGCCTGGCAGCCGCCATCCTGTCTGCATCCGACCATAGGTATCCATGCGCCGCTTGTTATCGATTTGTTTGATACCTGGACCAGCCGCTCCGTCGGCGGCTGCAGCTACCACGTCGGACACCCGGGCGGACGCGGGTATGACATATTCCCGGTAAATGGCTACGAAGCTGAAGGACGCCGGAACTCACGCTTTATTCCCGGCGGACATACTCCCGGGGAGCAGCAATCCATACCTCCGGAAGAGAATAATCGATATTTTCCATATACGCTTGATTTGCGCACCTGATCGGGGTAAACAGGCGGCAGGAATATTGATCCCATCACTCCCAAAGGAAACAGGATAGTAATCACCCATATGAGCAACACCGATTCAAGGGGTTCGGCTATACCGGCGGCCATGTCGTCATCCCTTTTTCATACCGCACCCTATCCTGAAGGATCTTTCTTGGAACCATTTTCCCCCTCCGGAGATATCAATCCGCACTGGCAGCAGGTCCTGGAAGCGTTTGGCAACAGGGAAGACACCTCCTTTGAACGTGACGCTGAACGGGTAAGGCGGATGCGCCACCAGGACGGTGCCACGATCAACCCGTTTGACAGCCTGGACAAGCAGAGCACGTCCTGGGCGCTTGACATGATCCCCTTTCCGATATCTGCAGAGGAATGGAGCGCGATTGAAAGCGCAGTTGAACAGCGGGCTCTGCTGCTTGAAAAAATCCTGGCAGACATTTACGGACCACAGGAGCTGGTTAAAAGTGGAAAAATTCCACCCGAACTGATTTTTGACAACCGCAACTTCCTGCACCCCTGCCACGGAATTCAGCCATCGGGAAACCGTTTTCTGACATTTTATGCAGTAGACATCTATCGCGATTCAGACGGTCGATTTAAGGTACTGAACGATTTTGGCTCAAATCCGGCAGGAATCGGCTATGCACTTGAGAACCGGATTGTCATGTCCAGGATCTTTGGCGATCTCTACCACAGAACACAGATTCGCCGGCTGGCTCCATTTTTCAAGAGTTTTCACCAGTCGCTGATTCACCGGACGTCACTTCGTAAAAACGATCCGGGAATCGTGCTGTTTTCTCCCGGCCCCGATAATAAGTGTTATTTCGAACAGGCACTGCTTTCCCGCTATCTTGGCTATCCGCTGGTGGAGGGCCAGGACCTCACCGTGCGCAACGGTCAGGTATTTCTAAAGAAACTTGCAGGGCTCGAGCGGGTTGAGGCCATATTTCGTCATATCGATGATTCCCAAAGTGACCCGTTTGCCCTGCGTCGTGAAACAGCTAAGGGAGTGGCGGGTCTCATCCAGGCCTGTAGAGAACAAAATGTTGATGTGGTGAGCCCCATCGGCAGCGGGTTTATTGAGACTCCGGCTTTAAAACTATTCCTTCCCGATCTCTGCCGTCAGCTTCTTGGTGAAGAACTGAAACTGGAAAACCGACCCGCCTGGTGGTGCGGTATTGAAGACAATCTTCGCCATGCGCTTGAGAATATGGGCAGTTTGACCGTCGAGCCGGCCATGGACAGAAATGAAACGCTCAGCCAAAACGATGACCTGGCAGACGCTTTTCGCAAATCACCCTGGCAATACATGGCATCTGCGCCGGTATTTCCATCCGTGGCCCCGTCATGGAAAAATCAGGGAATTACCAGTCATTATGTCAAGCTGAGAATATTTGCCTGTGCCGCAGAAAACGGCTTTACGGTCATGCCGGGAGGACTGGCGGTAACCACCACTCAGACCAGTACGCTTCTCACCGGGAGTCCTGAACAGCAGCACAGCAAAGATCTCTGGGTTCTCTCAGATGAACCGGTGGACCCGGTCAGCATGATGGACGGCCTCGTTGCCATTCCTGAATTCAAGCGCAGTAATGATCTGCCCAGCAGGGTTGCGGATAATTTACTCTGGCTGGGTCGCTATCTCGAGCGGGCTGAAGGGCTGATTCGCCTCTTGAGACCGGTATATCGTCGCTTGGCTGGTGAAGCTCGGCCGGAAGAGATCCCTGAACTGCAGTTTCTGCTCGATATTCTGACCACAAGAGAAATCATCCCTGGTTCCTCAGAAAGCCAGGCTGATGGGCCGCTCTACCTGGAACTGTTTCACCACCTGCATGAAGCACTCTATCAGAGAGATAAAACCGACAGCGTCGTTTCAATTCTCAAACGGATTCAGGAAACCGCCCAGAATGTGCGGGATCGTTTATCCGTTGACTCTTTCAGCATCATCAACAGGCTCGAGGATTTTACCGGTCTGCCGACAAGTGATCCCCTGGAACTGCTCGACAAGACCCTCTTCACCTTAAGCGGCTTCAGCGGCCTTGCCATGGAAAGCATGACCCGGGGCCTGGGCTGGCGTTTTATGGATATGGGCCGCAGGGTTGAACGGGCGATTAGTCAGGCAGCACTGATACGTACTGCGCTTCCCCGGATCCGCCAAAACTCGTCGACAAGACTCCAGGCACTTCTGGAAGTGTCCGACAGTCTGATGACCTATCGAAGCCGATATCGATCCACATTTCAGCTGGCTCCGGTCCTCGATCTGTTGCTGGCCGATGAAAGCAATCCGAAATCTCTTGCCTTTCAGCTTGCCCAGCTTGTCGATCATATAACCAACATGCCGCAGCAGAATGAGCGAAAATTTTCACGCTCAGAGGAACGAATCGCCCTGAAAATGCTCACCAATATTCGTTTGCTTGATCTTACCGAGATACTCCGGAAAGACCAGACTCCAGAGGATGAGTCATTGACCATTTTTCTTGAATCCATGGAATCCCTCCTCAAGGAGTTTTCCCAGCAGGTCAGCGCCCATTATTTAAGCAGGGTGCCCGCAACACCCCATTACTCGGCAATCTCAGGTAATTTTGCACAATGATGTACCGTATCTCACACAATACCGGTTACCACTATTCAGTTCCGGCCTCTCTGTCTCAAAACGAGCTGCTGCTCTCCCCTCGCCCGACGCCCGCCCAGGAAGTGATCGAGACAAACCTTTTAATTGAGCCAGTCCCTCAGTACAGCCACAGCCGGACCGACTATTTCGGCAATACGGTTCACATCTTCATGGTCCAGCATCCCCATGATCAACTGGCGATCTCGGCTGTCAGCACTGTCAGAACATCAAAACCGGCTCCCCCTGGACCAGCTGCCGCACTCCCCTGGGAACGTGCTGTTCAGCAGATACGCTCACACCAGCAGGCAAACGAACTTGATGCCTACCAGTTCATCTTTGCAAGCCCGCTGGTCACCATACCCGCGGAAGCCAGAGTGTACGCTCAACAATCGTTTGGACCGGACACCCCGCTCCTGGAGGGTGCCATTGATCTGGTCAGAAGAATATATACCGACTTCACCTATGACAAGACGGCAAGTACGGTAGACACAACCGTTGAACAGATCCTGCAGAATCGCAAGGGGGTCTGCCAGGATTTTGCCCATCTGGCCATCAGCTGTCTGAGATCGCTCGGGCTTGCCGCACGATACGTCAGCGGCTACCTGGAAACAATTCCGCCGCCGGGAAAACCGAAACTGGTAGGATCAGATGCTTCCCATGCCTGGTTTTCTCTTTTCATTCCGGATTTCGGCTGGGTTGACCTGGACCCGACCAACAACCTGCTGACAGGCGAATCACACATCACCGTTGCCTGGGGACGTGATTATGGCGACGTTGCCCCGGTAAAAGGGGTGGTGATGGGCGGCGGATTGCATAAACTGAATGTCACCGTCGATGTCAGCAGGGTCAGTTCATAAAATGTTGTATTTCAAGACCTGACCCCAGGTTTTTGCATTTATTTATCAAAAAGCTCAAGTTTAAAAAGGTTTTTCATTAATACGAAATGATTATCCAAGCTATAGATACTAGCGTGGTTTTGTATTGAATTTTGGGCGATTATTAAATCAGGAATTCCTACTCCATTTATTCCATTTTTTAGACACTTATACTGGTATTCAATGATTTGATCCCAGTTGATTTGGATATTAAATTTTTTTAATGTCTTGAGAAGCGAAACCAATTTTCTCTGGTTTCTTACTTTTAGGAATGGAATCAATTCTGATAGTATCAGATCATTTGTTACTATAAGATTTTCGTCTATAAGGAATTCTATTTGATCAGAATAATTACCGTTTCTGAGGTACTCAATCCAAACCGAGGTGTCGACTAAAACCGACACTGTCTACCTCGGAGGTCATTTAAGTCAATCTCCAAATCAACTTTTCCCTTATATTTCTTGATATTAGAAACTTTTGATTTACGAATAAGATCTTCAAGGGCTGTAACAATAACTTTTGTTTTGGTCTTGATATCAGTAACTTTCATGGCTTCCGCAAGAAGCTCTTCTGGCAAATCTAATGTTGTTCTCATAGGCCACCTCCTTATGCATACATAAATAAGATACTATGCATAAAAGGTCAATTTATATTTTAAATCACATAACCTATGAGCCTTTTGCAAAATGATGATTTTCGTTCAACGTCAAGGCATGTGAAAAATTTTTCCGCAGGCATATAATTGATATTCCGAGGATTAAAATTTAAGCATAACGTAGAGGTTGAGCGAAAGGGCGTTTTGCAAGTGGCTCGTATAAAATACGACCGTCCTGTCTCAGATTTCAGAGATATACTTTACTCGTCCAGATGGGTTAACTTTGACTGCAAAGCCGATCAGTACCTTGTCTCTTTCAAAGTGGTTCATCCGGATAACGCGTACCTGGAGAGGTATGCGTTATCCGGATGTTGTTCCCCATTCGGTGCCGCCGAGCAGCGGGAGTTGGTGGCGAGACAAGACGCCAAACCTGTCTGAGCGTCAGCGAGTTTTTGGCGTCCCGCCAGTAGTGAGCAGCACAGGGGAGCCCGCAGGGCAGGCATCGTCGGGTGTCCTTTTCTTGATACTTGTTTTGGACAAGCAAAACAAGTATGCCAGGCGGCGAGCAAACCCAATTCTGAAGAACAACCGAAAGATGATTACAGCATTGAGGTACATGTTTACCGGAAGACCCCATTTTTTTCTTAATCTGATCTCAAAGTTGTGAATGACCTGTGAATGAATGAGGAATCGCTGTTGATTATTAACTTGACTTACTCGCTTAAAACTCATAATATCCATGTAAAACAATAATTAATGTTAGCAATATGCATGGATACGTAACAAGATTTATAGAAAAGGATCTTCGCAGGGCCCTCCACCGTTCTCCAGTTGTGGCCATTCTCGGTCCAAGGCAGTCAGGAAAATCTACCACAGCAAAAATGTTCCTGAACGAGAAAGCTTCCATTTATCTGGATCTTCAGAATCGAGTTGATCGGAACAAACTGACGGAACCAGAATTATTTTTTGATCGGTATAGAGACAAGTTAATCTGCCTAGATGAAATTCAATTGTTACCTGAATTCTTTTCAATTCTTCGCTCAGAAGTCGACAAGGACAGACATCCCGGCAGGTTTCTTATTTTAGGCTCGGCTTCTCGTGATCTGATCAAACAGTCTACCGAGTCCCTTGCCGGTCGTATCGCTTACATCAACCTGACACCATTTCAACTCAATGAGGTGATCGATACGGTAACCGTGTCCGATCTCTGGCTTAGAGGTGGGTTTCCAGACTCCACCTTGGCCAACAGTGACCTCGACAGTTTTGATTGGCGATATGATTTTATTCGGACCTTTATGGAGCGAGATATTCCCGCATTAGGGTTTGCCATTCCGGTTCCTGTCATCGAGCGATTATGGTTGTTATTGGCACATTATCATGGTCAGACAGTTAACTTCAGCAAGTTGGCTGCGGCTGTAGATATTTCTATACCAACATTAAAAAAATATTTAGCTATTCTGGAGCAAACCTACATGATTCGCCTGCTCCCCCCAGCAGGTGCTAACCTGAAAAAACGATTGGTAAAATCCCCAAAAGTTTATTTGCGTGACAGCGGAATCCTCCATGCTCTTCTCGATATCGAGAAATATGATTCACTTCTGGCACACCCAATTGCCGGAGCATCATGGGAGGGATTTGCAATAGAGACTATTGTCAGCCCAACATAGTCGCTGGAAACCTTCATTTATCAGAACATCCAACGGTGCCGAAATAGATTTGCTCCTTGAGCGAGGAAACAAACGCTATGTTTTCGAGTGCAAGCTTTCCAAGGCGCCAAAACCATCGAGAGGATTTTATGAATTAGTCAATTCAGTGAACCCTGATGGTGCATGGATTATTGCTCCGGTTGATGAACCATATGAGATAAAAAGTGGTATTTGGGTCTCGCCACCCGGTGAAGTGACAAATGATCACCTTTTTAGGGTTATCTGAAAAACCTACTTCTTTTTCGCCCAGGATACCGACGGAATCATGAGTAACTAAAGGTTACCCATTTTTCTGTTTTTTATGCTCTCATTAACGGGGAGTTACGACAGATTTGCTCAGTAATAATCTCTTTTCTCATGGCTCCTCCTTCTGGTAGATCCACAGTAGATTTCGAGAGTCTTTTGAGGCTATTTAGGGAAATATGAAGGATTTGGTCAAACTAAGACAAATGA
>CAVPYP010000025.1:0-8835 GCA_963710015.1 uncultured delta proteobacterium
GGTGATCGAAGCTGACCCGCAGGAGTTCAAAGCAAAGGTTGAAGCAATCGGCAAGAAGGCTGTGGTCATGGCGTTTGGCCAGGAAATAGACCTCTGATGGCAAGATATTTTTTTTAAGTACCAGATTATGGTGTGATCCGTTTTCGGCAACCGGCAGGTGCAATGAGGAATGAAACAGTCCGTTGAATAAAAAGAGCGAAGATTCATCTCAAAACGCAGATAACAGCGGGCTGCCGGTTAACGCATCTCTATTCACCATATTTTTGTGTGTGCTCTTTGGGGCCAACGCGGTTGCTGTTAAAATCAGTTTTACCGGTCTGGGAATATTTACCTCTGCAGGTGTGAGGTTCTGCGTTGCAGCCCTGACCATTTTTCTCTGGGCACGGTTTGCCGGCAAACCGCTTGCTATAAGAAAATCACAATTTCGCCAGCTCCTTTTTCTGGCCCTGATATTTTTTATCCAGCTCTCGTTATTCTATGCAGGCCAGAATAAAACAACCGCCTCTCACGGAACGCTGATTGCCAATGTTCTCCCGTTCGGCGTGATGCTTCTGGCGCATTATTTTATTCCCGGGGAGGTCATTGTCCTAAAGAAATTTCTCGGGCTCATTCTCGGCTTTCTGGGCGTACTGTTGTTATTCCTTGACAGTGCCAGGTTTACATCTGAAATGGTTACCGGGGATTTACTCATCCTGCTGGCTGTCGGAGTCTGGAGCTGCAATGCCGTATACACAAAGCGCATAATTTCCGGTTATGATCCCATTCAGATCACCCTGTACCCGATGATGATGTCTTCACTGCTGTTCCTGGGCTGTGGATTCATTTTTGATGATTCGATGGTGAGTAAGATCGACACGACCATTATCAAGGCAATGCTTTATCAGATATTTGTTACCGCTTCATTTGGCATGGTTGCCTGGAATACAATGATCAGAAAGTATGGTGCCACCTCCGTTCACTCATTCGTCTACATTATGCCGGTTTCGGGGGTGGTCCTGGGTGTTTTGATACTCAATGAGCCGCTAACCTATAACCTGATCGTCTCAGTTCTGTTGATTGCTGCCGGTCTTGTTATCGTCAATAGAAGAACTAAAATATAAAATATATGATTATTCCATGCTGTGTGGGAAGAAATGAGTCTGGAGGCAAAAATGCTCGGTCTGATTAAAAAAATGATGGAAGACAACAGGGGTGATAAAAAAATAACCGGGGTAAATGGTCAGGATGCCCAGGTTGCGCTCTGTGTCCTTCTTCTTGAAGCTGCGCACAGTGACGGTGAGTGTTCAGCTGAGGAGATGGAACATGTTATTGCAACGCTTACCGACAGGTTTGGTGCTGCACGGCAGGATATCGATTCTCTGATTGAAGCTGGATACAAAGAACGTGATGATGCAATCGATCTTTTCCGCTTTACCCGCTATATGAACAGCAATTACAGCAAGGAGGAAAAAATTGCGGTGATGGAGTCAGTCTGGCGGGTAATCCACACCGATGGCCGTCTTGAAGCGCACGAGGATCATTTTGCCCATAAACTTGCGAATCTGCTTCGCTTGACTCACAAGGAACTGATTAACGCAAAGATTGCGGCACGGCAGCAGTAGGCGCGAGGGGATGATATGAGCGACATGGATATGGTGGAAGCCGAGCAGTTGCTGGAACTTGCCCGGATGAAAATGCCGTTTGGCAAGTATGCCGGGCGGCTGCTGATCGATCTGCCTGAACCATATGTGGTCTGGTTTTCACAAAAGGGCTTCCCCCGCGGAAAGCTCGGTGAAATGCTCAGGATTGTCTATGAAATCAAAACAAACGGTCTTGAATACCTGTTTGACCCGATACGTCCGCCTCACTAGCTGGGAGCTGAAATGGCCCGCTGTTTCATAGCGCTGCAGCAATCACTGATCAAATCGGTGCATTTGGCTTCGCGGAATGAGCAGTAATTTCCCTGCGAGCTGCATATCCTTGCTGCTCTTGGTCAAACATATTTTTCTCACCTCGTTAATACAGGCGGCAGCATAGGTGTCGCCCCAAAACCAGTCGGCCAGGACTGTTACATCAGTCGATTGCCCTGGCTGAACAGAAACAGCCTTGAAATAGAAGGCTTTCAGGTCTTCGGAGGCACGCCTGAGCAGATCGGCAACCTTCTGATCATTAATTTCCTGGGTCTCTATTTTTCCGGCAATGAAATCTGCAAAAAAATCCTTGATCTGGCGAACAGAAAGCCCACTGGTTACACCTGGTGTTCGGGCTGATTGTTCACACGCCAGGTCGTGCCAGACGTGCATGGTGGCAAGCTCTGCCTGCAGTTCCTCAAGCATATTGTCTGCGCTCGACCCCGAATCCCGACGAGACTGGAAATTGACAGGACAGGCCAGCGCTTCAGAGGTGTCGGCTCTCTGGTCGGCGTCAAGGGGATAATCCACAAGGACCGGGCCGGATGGATACTCAAGAAGGGCCAGCGTTTCTTTGAGAACCTCTGTCTGGAACTTCGGGTCTGAGGGATTTCCGAGTGGACGGCCGAGAGGAAAGGTAACCCAGAGGGCACGGGGAGGCTGTATGGTCAGCGTATGCTCCCGGATCAGGCTGATCTGTGTTGTGGCGATACCTTCTGACTCGATGTAATGTGCAAGCCCGCCTACAGCGCGCGTACAGTTTGGTCAAACCGGGACAAGCAGAACCGCGTCAACATGGTCTTTTTTCATAATTGAGGCAAGGTTACGCGCCTCCTGTTCCATCCGGACCGGATCTGTGGCCCCCATAAAAGAGTAATGGTATTCGGCGACACTTCCTATTATCCCGGCTGCGGCCATCTCGTTGAGTCGATCCAGTGGAAAGACAGTATTGAGATCAAGCTGAAAACCGGTACGGTCGAAATTTGTTGAAATGTGGCTCATGACCAGGTCATTTGCCTGACTGTCTTTTGGTATGAGCCGATAACCGGATTCCCCAACATTAAAGGGACGATCTGCAGACTTATGCAGGCCTGCTGTTGAGACAAGTGCCACCCTGCTTTTTTTAACGATTACTCCTGTGACAAAGGGTGATGTCTCGTAGGTGGGGCACGGCAGATTCAGGAGGTGCTGTCTCTCTTCTTTGCCGTATTGTTCGAGTCGGACCATGGATATATCCCCGGCAGTTTAATTTCTGGTTGCGCTTCTCTGTTAACGCTCCTGTGCCTCAACGGCCTCTTTAAGCTCATCGATATTTGTGACCGTAGTTGTCGGTTGTATTTCCCATGGATCAAAGCAGGCATGTTCAGAGCGCTTGACCCAGGCACCTCTCATGCCGCTCGAAATGGCTCCGATCACATCGAACGGGTTGCCTGATATCAGCCATGCTTCTTTACCGGTGGCTCCGCTGCGCCGCAGAAAGTGAGCGTAGACGGCCGGGTTGGGCTTGAAGCTCTTTATCTCATCTGTACTTATGACATCAGAAAAATAAGAGCTGATGCCGCTATGTTCAAGCAGGCTGCAGACATCAGCCTTTCTGCCGTTGGAGAAGGCAAACAGTCTGAAGTCACCCTGCTGCAGTCTGGGCAGTGCATCCTTGACGTCCGGGAAGGCGGGCAGAATACGGTATTGACCCATGAGGCTGTCTCTGTCTTCAGGTGAAATGTCATATCCCATAAGATCACAGACATAGTCCAATCCATTTCTGGTGCAGACGGCAAAATGCTGGTAGTTTTGCATGAGTCCTCTGCGGAAAGAATACTCGAGCTGCTTGTCCCGCCAGAGAGAGGAAAACGCTGCGGCGTTCTCACCTGCATGTTTTTTCAAGGCCTCAGTGATACCTGCGGTATCGATCAGTGTTCCGTATACATCAAATCCAAGCGTAATTGTCATCTGGGCACCTCTGTGCTGTCAACAGGAATTGCTACATGTTTCTTCTGTATTGTCCCCCAACCTCGTAAAGTGCATTGGTGATCTGTCCGAGGCTGCAGTGTTTAACGGTCTCCATCAGCTCTTCAAAAATATTGTCGCCTTTCAGGGCGACCTGCTTCAAGGCCTCGAGTGCCGCTGGTGCCTGCTCCCGGTGAGCTGATTTGAACGTTTCAAGCCTCTGTAACTGTTCATTTTTATCATCATCCGAGGCGCGGGCCAATTCAAGGGTGGCATTTTCTTCAGCAAAATTGGCAGCCGGGTTACGGAAGGTGTTGACCCCCACGATCGGGTAGTCGCCCGAATGTTTCAATCCTTCATAATACATTGATTCTTCTTGAATTTTGCTGCGTTGATAGCCGGTTTCCATGGCTCCGAGAACACCGCCGCGATCGGTGATCCGATCAAACTCAGAGAGGACCGCCTCTTCAACCAGGTCGGTTAACTCTTCAACGATGAAACTGCCCTGGTTCATATTCTCGTTTTTGGCCAGCCCCCATTCCCTGTTGATAATGAGTTGAATGGCCAGGGCCCGCCGAACCGATTCTGAACTGGGGGTGGTGATGGCCTCATCATAAGCGTTGGTATGCAGGCTGTTGCAGTTATCGTAAATAGCGCAGAGTGCCTGCAGGGTCGTCCGTATGTCATTAAACTGGATTTCCTGGCTGTGGAGCGACCTGCCTGAGGTCTGTATATGATATTTCAGT
This sequence comes from uncultured delta proteobacterium, assembly GCA_963710015.1. Taxonomy (GTDB): domain Bacteria; phylum Desulfobacterota; class Desulfobulbia; order Desulfobulbales; family Desulfocapsaceae; genus MADRE3. Next base: position 4,583 of record CAVPYP010000025.1, read on the forward strand.
CGCTGGGAAGTGGTTGATGCACCATATCGTTCCCTCATTGCAATCGACCAGATACGTCTTGCAACGCGGCCGATGACGGTAAATTCCGGGTCCATACCATTGGAAAAGAAGAATGAAAGATTAGGTGAAATCTGATCGATATCCATGCCCCGCGCCAGGTAATACTCAACATAGGTAAAGCCGTTGGAGAGGGTGAGGGCCAGCTGGGTGAGAGGGTTTGCTCCAGCCTCAGCTATATGGTAGCCTGAGACACTGACCGAATAAAAGTTCCTGACGTCATTATCGATAAAAAATTCCTGAATATCCCCCATCATTTTCAAGGCAAATTCAATGGAGAAGATACAGGTATTCTGCCCCTGGTCTTCTTTGAGAATATCGGCCTGCACGGTTCCTCTGACATGGGTGAGAACGAGTTTTTTAATCTCTGCCGCCTCGCTTTGATCAGGTGTCCGTCCCTTGTCAGCGGTGAATTTGTCAACCTGCTGGTCGATGACGGTATTCATGAACATTGCCAGAATGATTGGAGCCGGACCGTTAATGGTCATCGATACAGAGGTGGTTGGTGAGCAGAGATCAAAACCGTCATAGAGCATCTTTACATCGTCGAGTGTACATATGCTTACCCCTGATGTCCCAACTTTTCCATAGATATCAGGACGTTCCGCTGGATCCCAGCCGTAGAGCGTGACAGAATCGAAAGCGGTGGAGAGACGTTTTGCCTCGTAATTCTCGGAGAGCAGTTTGAAACGCCGGTTGGTCTGTCCCGGGCCGCCTTCTCCTGCGAACATCCTGGTGGGATCTTCCTCTGTCCGTTTGAGCGGAAAGACTCCGCCGGTGTATGGGAAGTAACCGGGCAGATTCTCCCTGCGCCTCCATCGGTATATTTCTCCAGGGTCGGTGAACCGGGGTAATGATATCTTCGGTACTTTCGTGTGCGAGAGTGAGACGGTGTGCAGGGGCACTCGTATTTCACGTCCCCGTATTGCATAGATGAGTTCGTCCTGTGAATAGGCCTCTCTGAGAGCTTTCCAGCTGGAGACCAGTTCTTCCGTCTCTTTTTCAACATCGAGCGCCCGTGACTCTTTTTCCCTGCCGAGCCTGGCCGCAACGTCTTGGGCGTCGCTGTCCTGGGTCAGGGACAGCAGCTTGATACTCTCAGCCAGGTGCCAGACGGTTCGAAGAGCTTCGGTCTGCTCGTCAGTTTTGGCATGGTAGCTTCGTATGGTTTCAGAAATTTCTGATAAGTACCTGATTCGATCTGTCGGAATGACGATATCTTTGGACGAGGAGACTTTCAGTTGCGGGCGAGGCTTTTCTGAACTGAGCGTGAGGGCGGTACGCGTATTCAACTGATCAAGAATACCATGGTAGAGCGCGGTGACGCCGTCGTCATTAAACTTGGAGGCGATGGTACCAAATACCGGAAAATCTTCCGGAGAGGTTTGCCATCCTTTTCTGTTTCTCTGAACCTGCTTGCGAATATCTCTGATTGCATCATCGCTGCCTTTTTTCTCAAACTTGTTGACGACAATGATATCAGCGTAGTCAAGCATATCAATTTTCTCAAGTTGGGAGGGCGCGCCATAATCGCTGGTCATCACGTAGATAGAGATGTCGGCGAGATCAGTGATTTTGGAGTCACCCTGGCCTATTCCTGCAGTCTCGGCGATGATCAGGTCAAACCCCGCTGCTTTTGCTGCTTGAATAGCCTCAGGAAGTGCCTCCGATACTTCATTGGCAGAGTCACGGGTGGCGAGACTGCGCATGTATACGGAGGGAAAGTTGGAAATAGAGTTCATGCGGATACGATCACCAAGCAATGCACCGCCAGTTTTTCTTCGTGAGGGGTCGCAGCAGATAACGGCAATGGAGATATCTCTGTTGTCGTTGAGGAAGCGAACAATGATTTCATCAGTCAATGATGATTTACCGGCACCTCCTGTTCCGGTAATCCCGATAACCGGAGGATTGTACTGTTCAGCCCTTGGTTTTATCAGGGCAAGAAGCTCTGAGAGTTTTGCCTGATCATGTGCCTTGGCATGCTGGACCGCCGTAATAACACCCGCAAGTTCTTTCTTGTTATCCTTGCTCAGCTTCTCCGCCTGAAGCTCGTGAAAGGCAAGGGTTGAAAAATCCATGCATTCGATCATGTGGTTGGCCATGCCCTGAAGACCCATCTTGGTTCCGTCTTCAGGAGAGTAGATTTTTGTAACCCCGTATTCCTCGAGCTCTCTTATCTCATCTGCGACAATTACTCCTCCTCCGCCGCCGAAAACCTTGATGTGGGAAGCACCATTTTCCCTGAGAAGATCTATCATGTATTTGAATGCTTCCATGTGCCCGCCCTGGTAACTCGACATGGCAATACCCTGGGCATCCTCTTCAATTGCGGTTTTAACCAGCTCCTGGACCGATCGATTATGGGCCAGATGGATAACCTCGACACCACTGTCCTGGAGTATTCTTCGCATGATATTGGTCGAGGCGTCGTGACCGTCAAACAGGGATGTTGCGGTTATTATTCTGACGTTGTGGTGCGGCTTATAGACAGCGATTGGTGCGTTCATGATCATATTCCTCTTGCAATCAGGTTTATCTGCCAATTACCTGGTATAGCCAGTGTGTATTCTTGTTGCAGACGGAGGATCAGGGAGAAACAAGGTGCTGAATTGTGTTCCTTTCATGTCCCCGCGGTAAAGAAAAACAAAAAAGGAGTAATACAGAAAATCAGCGCGATTTCTCAGCCAGAGATCTCATGATGAAATTGGTCTGCTGTTCAATGTACTGATCTACACTAAAGTTTTTTGCAAAATACCATCTTCTAAACGTCCAGGTGTGTCCGAGGACTGATATGTTATGGCCCATCAGGTTGATGGTCGCTTCGTCCAGTTCCGGAAGAGCGCCCCTGTCTTTGAGTTCGTTGATGGCTTTGATAAAGATCTCGGTAATCCTGAGCTCAGCTTCAAGGACTTTTTTCTGCCATTTTACCGGCAGAAAATGGGTTGCCTGATACATGAGCAGCACGTGGTCGCTCATCCTGTCGCAGACAAGAAAGTATTCCCGAATCACCTCTGCAAGAGCATCCGGTCCTTCTAGAGATTTGGCCAGCGCCTGCTTTACGCCAAATTCAACTTCTGCATGAATAGCCATACAGACCAGGTAGAGAATGTCGTCTTTTGTTGAGATGTATTCATACATGGAGCCGATGGATAAGCCTGTCGCCTTGGCGAGGACCCGGGTTGTCGTTTTATGGTAGCCATGCTGGATAAACAGTTTTACGGCGGCATCTACGATCTGCCGTCTCCGCTCTATTACCAGTTCTTTGTTTTTTATCTGTGTCGCGACTTCTCTGGTTTCTGATGTGATCATTGATCCTGCTCTGGTGTCTGAGGTTTAATGGTTTATTTCAACTATTAAAAATATCAATGAGAAGACTGGTCAAAATTAGCAAGAACAGAGTAAAATTGTGCGACCACCCGTTCACCGTTATAAATAAGAAAAGATACGTTGCAAAATGCTGTTATTTTCCCGCGACGGACAGCTCTGTAACGACACGTCACGGGAAACGCAGAGACTACAGGTTGTTAATTTTCTCGGTCAAAACGGGTACAAACTGCTTCAGGTCCGCGACGACCAGGACATCAGCCACCTCACCAATCGGAGCATCCTTGTCCGTATTAATTGCCACGACAAATTCAGACTTTTTCATGCCGGCGAGATGCTGGATGGCACCTGAAATGCCGCAGGCAATGTAAAGTTTTGGGGAGACGGTTTGTCCTGTTGTTCCGACCTGGCGGTTATGCTCGGCCCATTCGGCGTCAACAACCGGGCGGCTTGCCCCATATTCTCCGCCAAGTGATTTGGCAAGTGCCGCGATCATGCCAATATTATCGGCCTGTCCGATACCTCGGCCGCCGCTGACAATCACATCAGACTTGCTCAGGTCCACACCGCCCTGTTCTGCCTCTTCGTACCCTGCAAAGGTGAAGTTGCTGGCGGCGTCAGTTGTCACCGTCTCAACAGTGGGGGTACCGGACGGCTCTTCAGCCGTTCCGAAGGCACCTGCCTGCAGGGTCACGACGGTGACTTCAGTTCTGGACTGAACCTGTCGCCGCAGTTTACTGTTGCATACGGGGACCACAGGAAGGCCGTCAACCACATCCACAACCTCTGATATCTGGGCTGCTTTCAAAGCAAAGGCTATGCGGGGAGCCAGATCCCAGCCGTAAGAGGAATGGCTGAAAACAACCATA
>CAVPYP010000026.1:0-19812 GCA_963710015.1 uncultured delta proteobacterium
GTTTTATGATATCGGTTTTTTAAAATTCAACGGGACACTGTTTCAAGGGCAAGTCGTTTTCCTATCCGATTAAACCAGGAATTTTGTTCATCCTGATCGAAAAACATTGAGGTATCTTCATCGAAATCTGTGTGCACCTTGAGATCTGAGGCAATAAGTTCATGAGCGGAATCCAGAAGCACCTTCATCAACTCATCCTTGACCTCTGCGTCTGCTCCTCCCACTGCAGTAAAGTCCTGCATTTTTTTCGTAATCTCACGGGTAACTTTACGCGCAGTCAGTTCTGCGATAGCAAAATGAATTTGTTCATGCTGAAGAACATAATCCATCTTATTTTCAGAAACAGTGTGATTCCACCATGAGCATGAGGGAATAAAAAGTGCCTCGAATGAGATATGTGTGAAGCTGCCCACATAGATTAAGTTCCCGTAATAAGGAACCCTTGAAATCTGAGCATTTGTAATGCCAGACGGACGAATACTGAGGCACGAACGGGCATTGATAGAATCATGGTATTGCTGGTAATCCGGCGGGAGTGCTCGTGCTTTGAAATCACCGATCTCCAGATCCCGATAGGTGAATCCTGTCGCCCCGGCCTCTGCTGTCTCTGGATGAGTGTAAAATTTTGGTCTGGCGTAGTCTGGCAAGGGGGCACATGAGGAAATAAAGAGAATACAAACCAGACAAATGGTACATCTGACCAGGGACGTAAGGGTGGATAAAAATAAATACATCACCGCTACTCCCGCCGTTGTTTTGACTGCAGGAGGTTTACCGTCCCTTTAGAATAATCTCGATCCAGCACCACCCCGACAGGCTTATACTCCTCGGGTCGCGACCAGATCCTAAGATCTTCAGAAGAAAAACGGATCACTGATATCAATACTTTCGTGAGAAATAGTTAATGGGACCACCCACAAGAAATAGATACATTCCCGCGATTATAAGTGATAATCCCATATACACGCTTGCAGGTAAAAGCAGAATTCCAACCGTTCCCACAATAGCACCGAAAGTTGCGTATATGATGCATGACCTCATCGTTTCTGCCCCATGCTGAAAACTACCGATGATACTGTTTTTTTCCGGAGTATCAGGTATATCAACTCCACTACATGCTAAAATATAAGCATTAAATATACAAATGAGCCCTCTATCTCCGGTAATCCCAACAAGCAGATAACCATACTTGAATTTTTGCTAATAATATTTCCCAGTTATATGTCATATATTTTTACCGTAGCCTCACTGACAACAAAGGCAAGATGGCCGGCATCATTGACCGTCGCTGGAAAAATATCTGACATTACAGGTCAGCATCATACTCAGGTATGAATTCCTTTTCTCTAACCGCTTCAGCAAGCCACTCCTGCATGGACCCGAGCGACATTATTGTTTCCATATAGGCACGCTGGCTATCACCAATCTTGATACCATAGCTGTTAAAACGCAGTACAACCGGAGCGTACATGGCATCAGCCGTTGAGAATCGTCCAAAGAGGAAGTCTCCCTCTTTGGAAAATAGATGCCGGCACGATCCCCAGATTTCAGAGATACGATCAATTTCAGACTGAAGCTCTGAGGAAATATTACTCATTTCCGTCTGTTTTCTACAGTTCATCGGAAGCGCATTTCGTATTTCAAAGAAACCTGAGTGCATCTCATGACTCACACTCCTTGCCAGAGCTCTTGCCTCCCGGTCATCAGGCCAGCAGCCTTTTTCAGGGTACAATTCGGCAATATATTCGCAGATAGCAAGGGAATCCCATACCGTTACACTGCCAGCACGAAGAGCAGGGACCTTGCCAGAGGGTGAATGTTTTAATATTTCACTTTTATACCCCGCTTGAAACAGCGGAATTCTCACTTCCTCAAAAGCAATACCGACTTCCTTCAGCAAAATCCAGGGTCGTAATGACCATGAAGAGTAGTTTTTATTTCCGATGATAAGCTTATTCACAGCATCCTCCGTTTATAGGGTTGAAACTTTTTATTCACTGAAGATATTCTGCTCCAGCATCAGCAGTTTTTTCTTCGCACTGAGTCCTCCCGCATAACCGACAAGATCTCCCTTGCTGCCGATGATCCTGTGACAGGGAATCAGAATCGAGATACTGTTGGCGCCATTTGCACTGGCGACAGCACGTACTGCTTTTCTATTGCCCATTTTTTCTGCGAGCTCGAGATAACTGGAGGTTGATCCATAGCTGATGGAGAGAAGTTCGCGCCAGACACGTTTCTGGAAATCGGTTCCTGCCGTTACGAGCGGTATCTCGAATTGTTTTCTGCGGCAGGAAAAATATTCTTCTAACTGCTGGCGGGTATCTCTCAACAGCCGGTTATCTTTTGCGACAAATACTGCTTTCAGATAGTGCGCCAGCCGCTGATCTATGGCCGAGCGCATTTTCCTGTAACGCCAATCGCACAGGCAGAGTCTTTCATCGATACTACCGAGAATCAACTCTCCGTATGGCGTTTTAAAGAACTGGGTATGAATTTGATTCAAATGAAGACCTCTATACTCTATCAGTTTTCTGCAGACACTGTTCTTTTCCCTGTGTTCGCTCAGGGTCATTTTACCAGGATGAAACGATAGTGCAGCGCCACCTCTTCTGCAGCAAAACCAGAGATAAACAAAAACAGTACTATTCGGGAGCATTATGCATTATCTGTAAAAAATCCCCTTCAAGCTGCTTTTGCAGGCAGATTGCTGTGCCAGCAGGTTTGCTTGACAACGAACCTGAATATTTCACGAGTTGAGACGAACCAGATGCCCCACAGTTGCAGAATACTCGGTGTCAACTGTCAAAGATTATGTCTAGAGCTGACCCTCGATCGGTAAAAATGCACCGAAAAAATCACCAAGACGCTGAATGAGTCCCCGGGAAGGCTGACCGGTTAAAACCTTGTCTCTGGCCTGCCAGTTGATCTTATTATCATCTGTTCGAAACAGGCGATAGGCATTTTCAGGCTTCATAATCTCTTCGAGGAATTCCGCCAGCACTGAGGACAGCTCTGGTGAATCAATGAGCAGACCATTTTCTGAATTAATCACCAGCGCCCGGGGATCAAAGTTTAACGATCCGATAAAACATCTGCTCCTGTCGGAGACAAGCACTTTTGCATGCAGCGAAATAAAAGGTGCTCTCACCGGTTCCACATCGGCCTGATCCCGCAGGCTGCTCGACGGCTGATGATTAAATTCAAAGAGCTCGGCACCGCTTTCTAAAATCGGTCGTCTATATTTTTTATAATGACTGCTGACCAGTGTATGGTTGGTAGACGCCAGCGAGTTGGTTACGATTTTTATGGTGATGCCGCTCTCATCCAGCTCTCTGAGATTCTCAAGCATGTCTCCTACAGGGATAAGGTATGGGCTCGCCAATAGTAATTCATCTTCGACGGGATCTGACAGATACGCAATCATATCGATCAGGCGATACTCCTGTCCATGGATTTTTACCGGGTCATCTTGAAGAAAGTGGGCCTCTCCGATAACCAGGCTGTTCTCGAGGTCCTGAAGCCATGGCTGCCAGTCAATAGGCTCCAGAGGGTAAGAGACCAGTTGCTTCCTGTTCTCTTCAAGATATGACTGAATTGACCGGCGCATGTCATCGTAACTGCCGGCAGGGAGAACGACCTTCCAGCCACTGGCCGGATATGCTGCCAGATTGTTCCAGTAGTCATCGAAGGCATGGGAGCTTTCCTCAATGACAGCCCCAACAGACAGGACATCGATATCGACAAAATTATAATCCCCGCCAAGACCGAAATAGGTGTTCCCGATGTTACGCCCGCCGGTAATGGAGAGGTGATTATCAACGATCATCAGTTTATTATGCATCCGCCTGTTGAGCTCCTCCATACTCGCAAGAAAATGAAAGAGGCCGCCAATCATATAATCGCGTGACGGGTTGGGATTGAAGACCCTGATCTCAAGATTGGGATGGGAGTTAAGCGCAACGAGTTTTCTGGTACTGCTGGCAAGGCCTATATCATCGACCAGGATTCGAACTTTTACACCCCGATCAGCAGCTCTTAAAAGACGATCGAACAGCAGTGTTCCCACCTCATCGCCCTGCCAGATAAAATATTGAAGATCCACAGAACTTGTTGCCAGATCTGCAAGTGCCAGTCTGGCCTCGAGGGCTTCCCGACCATCGGTAATCAGCCTGAAGCCTGACTTTTCAACTCCGTTCTTACGGTAAAATTCGGCGGACAGCTCTGCGAGCGAACCTGTAACGGCTGGGGCTCTTGCAGCCTCATGCGGCAGCTCCGGCCTCGACGGCAATGAGGCACAGCCTGAAAGCAGAAGGAACAGAAAACAGCCAGTCAGGAAATAATGAATATATCCAGACAATACATTTTTCATCAGACAGCCCTGGGCATCTCATAATTCTATAGCGTCGCTGTATCAGTAAACGACCACGCCTAAAACGCGCGGCTGTGCTTCCCTGCATAGCCGGCGGTTTTACTGATTCATGGTAAAACCGCAGTGAATAGTTAAAGCAGGACCTTTTCTCAGTTCAAAATAACAGAATGTATAATAATGTGAACCTGATTTTCAGTAACCCTGTTAAGCTCTGGCCGCACGCTTTATCCCATAACGGTCGTCACCAGTGTAAAAGAAGCACCGGGATATCTGCTTTGAGCGGAGACAACGTGCTGTAATTTAGTGTTCCGACAGGCTCACCGGCCTGAAAAAAGAGTGAGAATTTTAGCCACTGGGTATAAATAGAAAGGAACAAGCTGATTATAAAACATTATTTAATACCTAACCGCTAACAACCTTTAAGAATGGAAGACATCATGTATACCCTAACTCCCGAACAGCAGCAGCAGCTTGAGGAGATCGTCGGACAGGATCGTCTGGCTACCGGCAAATCCAGCCTCGAGCTTCATATTCATGATATTTCCCCACACACGGGGGTCATCCCTGCGGCAATACTATGGCCTGTAAGTACAGAAGAGGTTTCTAACATTCTTGAATGGTCATACCTCAACAACATGCCTGTAACACCGTGGGGCGCGGGAACAAGCACTGAAGGTAATCCTGTGCCTGCGGAGGGCGGGCTGGTGGTAAATATGACGCAGATGAATTCTATTCTGGAAATCCGGGAAGAGGATCTCCAGGTTGATGTTCAGCCAGGTGTTTTTCGCAAGGAACTGAACAAGCGGCTGGCGTCAAGCGCTTTATTCTTTCCGGTTGATCCCGGTGCAGATGCGACCATAGGCGGCATGATCGCCAATAATGCCTCAGGCGTTAAAACCGTTAAGTATGGTGCCACCAAAGATTATGTGATGATGATGACCATCGTACTTCCCGGCGGCAGGGTTATAAGAACCGGGAGCCGGGCCCATAAGTCATCTTCCGGTTACGATCTGAGTCGCCTTTTTGTCGGTTCAGAAGGAACGCTCGGTATTGTCACGCAGGCAACATTAAGGCTTTCCGGTGTTCCATCCTCCCAGCTTGCGACAACTGTTGTCTTTAACGACCTTGAATCTGCCTCAGAGGCAGTCGCAATGATCATAGCCTCCGGTCTGGAACCGGCAGCCCTTGAACTGCTCACCGAGGAGCTGATCCATTTGATGAACATGGAGAAAGGACTGAACCTGATTGAAAAGCCCTCGCTCTTCTGTGAATTTCACGGTATCAGCGACGCAGCCCTGATGGAAACCACAGAAATGGTAAAAGAGCTCTGTGAAGACTGCGGAGCGATAGAGTTCCAGCATGGAATTGAAACAAGACAGCGCAAAAACCTCTGGCAGGCACGCCATGATGCCTGGGAGACCATTCATCGTGCCCACCCGGGCAAAAAGACACTGATTGTCGATGCCGCCATACCAATCTCAAAATATCCGGAAATGGTTCTCTTTTCAAAAGAAGCCGTCCTGAAACAGGGGGTGCCGGGGTATGTCTTCGGCCATGCAGGAGACGGCAATCTGCATGTAGTGCTTGTCGGCGATCCCGACGACAGCGAAGACTGGCGGAAACTTGAGGCCATAAATCAGTCCATTGTTGAACAGGCCCTCGCTCTGGATGGAACCTGTACCGGGGAGCATGGTATCGGCATTGGCAAACGTAAATTCATGAAGCTTGAGCACGGAACCAGTTATGATCTGATGAAAGAGATAAAAATGTTGATTGATCCCAAGAATTTAATGAACCCCGGTAAAATTTTTATCTGATCATCGGTTCTTCATAGCTGTTTAATCGTCCTGTCATAGAGCTCTTATGGCCTCATTCACATCACGGCGTCTTGTTGTCCAGGTTATCGCAGCAACGCTTCTCAAGCTGCTGCTCAATACCGGACGTCGGTTTATTTATCCTTTTGCACCTGCCCTTAGCCGCGACCTGGATGTCCCGCTCGCCGCCGTTACGTCAATAATCGCCTCCAGCCAGGCCATTTCATTGCTGGGACTGTTCAGCGGTCCCCTTGCAGACCGCATGGGTTACCGGCTTATGATGCAGTCCGGTCTTGCCATGCTCGCCCTGGGGATGCTCACCTGCGGTCTTCTTCCTGAATACTGGCCACTTTTTTTCGGTCTGATCCTGGCGAGCTTTGGCAAGACGGTCTTTGACCCTGCTATCCAAGCATTCATCGGCCATTCAGTTCCCTATGCAAAACGCGGCCGAATAATCGGTTTTCTTGAGATGTCCTGGGCCGGAAGCACACTGATTGGCATTCCCGCTTTCGCCCTCATTATAGACCAGGTTGGATTCCGGTTTTCATTTTATTTTCTTGCGCTTCTGGGAGCCGCCGGCTGGCTGAGCATCGCTCGAATCATCCCTGCCGACAAATCAATAAACCCTTCTAAAAACAAAAATCTGGCTATTTTACCAAGCCTGAGAGAGCTCTTTGCCAGTCGTCCGGCCGCAGGTATGCTTGCCTACGGGTTCTGGATTTCACTGGCCAACGATAGCCTCTTTGTCGTTTACGGGGCCTGGTTTGAGAAGGATTTTCTGGCAACCATCATGACTCTTGGTTTCAGCACCGTTGCAATCGGCAGTGCGGAATTGCTTGGCGAGTCGCTGACTGCACTTTTTTCCGACAGGCTTGGACTTAAAAGGGCTGTGGTGGCAGGGTTAATCTTCACCACAGCTGCCTACCTTCTCCTTCCATTCATTGGCAGGACCCTGCCTCTGGCTATGTCCGGCATGTTTTTCATCTTTATCGCCTTTGAATTTACCATGGTAACCAGTTTTTCTCTGTGCACGGAATTGCTGCCTGAACGGAGGGCAACGATGATGGCCGGTTTTTATGCAACGGCGGGCATCGGCCGCATGATCGGTGTACTCGTTGGTGGCTTTCTCTGGGGAAGTTTATGGAATTACAGCAGTTTCATGGATATCAGCAGCGGCAACACTGCTGGGGCTGGCATCACTTCTCTGGGGACTCAGTGGGTGGAAACGGGAGCCAGTCTGACACCTGACGCCTTTCCATCTGATATCCGCTTAAGATCAGAGCAGAATCAGGGGTGAAGCAGCTTCAGGTCATAAGGTTTTTCTGCTGCCCGCATGGCACCGGTATCAACTATTTCTGAAATAATCACTTCCATTACATGCCAGACCGCAACTCCACCGCGGATGCATCCGGTAATAGTCTCTTCCTCTCTGCCGCAGGCCATATGCATATGAAGAAGCGGCTGCTCATCATCCCAGAACAAGGTCCCGACGCCGCACACCTCGTGAGCATTTTCAAGGACACGTTTCATCGGTTTGAGCTCCTGGCCGCGGTCTTCCTCCGGGCCGACAACGAGGCTGCTCCCGTTATCAGCACCACCGACAATGACCAGCGAGGCTGCCCTGATATCGTGATCCACGGCAAATTTTTCAATAACCTCATGAACAACCTCACCATCTTCGAGACGGAGAATAAACACCCTGCCCTGTTTCGCTTCACTGTATTTCATCAGCTTCCTTTAAAAAAACGTGATTATTTCATCTGGAGGACAAGGAAGAGATCGCCGCGTCCCATCTCTCCAGCTTTACCTTTGCCTCGAATTCGTAATTTCTGCCCATTTTTACTTCCTGGCGGAATCCTGACTTTCAGCAGTTCCTGACCCCCCGGTCCGATTGCTACCACCTGGATCACCTTGCCGTCTCTGAGCTCATCAGAGCTGACAGGGGTAATATAGGTGATGTCATTGCCAGCCGCTGACGGTGACTGATCGTTATCTGTTGCAGATTTTGCAGAGGCACCGCCAAGAAGACTGCTCAGGGTACTTCCTACTGTTTTTAAAATTGATTTCTGTTTCGGCAGGGATTTTTTTGCAGTGCGCATCAGGTGCGGACCGGCAAGCGAACCAAAAAGGAAAAGACCGCCGAATATCATGCCGCCTCTGCCACCAAAAAAGCTTTTCCTGATAAAGTTCGGGTTCGCCCTGAAACCGGATCGCTGAAATTCCCTGAGCAATCCCTGAAAGAGCTGCTGAAACCTTGGGTCACCGAACAGATCTTTCAAGATTTCTTCCTGGCTGTATTGAAAACCACCGTCGGTACCGGTTTGAGAGTAAGCACCTCCCATCTTTTTCCAGGTATCGAACTCCCTTCGCTTAACCGGATCGGTCAAGACTCCGTAAGCTTCTGCAATTTCTTTGAACTTTTCTTCTGCCTGGGGGTCATCTGGATTTCTATCCGGATGGTATTCCATGGCAAGCTGCCGATATCGGGATCGAATCTCGTTCTCATCAGCGGTTTGTTTAACACCCAGTATCTGGTAGTAATCTTTCATATCCCTGCGCCAGGACCAATGGTAAAATTTTCAGCTGATTAAAATAATGTGATCGCTAAGAATACTCTATGCACAAAAGATAATGCCAGCAAATATCTAGAGGCACCTGGCCTTTTTCCGCTGTCAGACGGCATGACGATACAAGATGGCACGAACTATTGAGTATTTTCCTCATCCTTATCCGTGCTCCCAAAGTGTACACTCCTTGATAATAGTTCTTACTTCGCTTACATTTAAACAAGTCATCAAAACTCATCTCTAAACGCTGGAGGATCAATGGTACGCAAACAGACGAAACAACCACGAGTATTTGATCTTGACAGTTCGGAATGGTACCTCAACCGGGAACTGACCTGGCTCGCATTCAACAAGAGAGTTCTGGCTGAGGGCAAAGACCAGCGGGTGCCGCTGCTTGAGCGCGTCTTCTATATAGCTGTTGTCGGATCCAATCTTGATGAGTTTTACATGAAGCGCATCGGGGGGCTCAAACAACAGGTCGGGGCTGGGGTAAAAAAGAAGACGGTAGATGGAATGCTGCCGCAGGAACAGATTGATGCCAGCTACGTGATCGCCCAGGAGATTCTCGAGGAACAGAGGATTGTTTTGCAAGAGGTGAGAAAATTACTGAAAGATGAAGGTATTTCATTCTGTTCCTATGAAGAACTGACTGCCGCCCAGAAGAAAGAGATGGACTTCTATTTCAACAAAGAGATCTACCCGCTCCTGACGCCCCAGGGTATAGATCCGGCCCATCCCTTTCCTTTTATATCAAACATGTCCCTGAATCTCCTCGTTGCCACCAGTGAGGGAGAGAACGGTACTGTATTTCTCAACAGGGTCAAGATTCCGAACGGTGTTGGTGTCCCCCGCTTCCTCAGGGTCGGCAGGAAACACCTCTATCTCACCTTTGAGGAACTTGTCGCCAATAACCTCAAAGATCTGTTTCCCGGATTGCATATTCACAGCTGTGAATATTTCAGGGTGACAAGAAATGCCGTCACCGACAGGATGGGGGAACAGGCCAATGACCTGCTTGTTATGATCGAGTCGGCATTACGTGATCGGAAATTTGCAGATATCGTTCGCCTGCAGATCAGCAGGGATTTTAACTCCACACCACCGAGGCATGCTGGCCGCAGAGCTAGGCATCAATGAGCAGCAAGACGTCTACGAAGCACCCGGTATCCTCGCCAAATCGGACCTGATGGAGATAGCCAGGATAGATCGTCCGGATCTCCACTACCCTGTTCATCAACCGTGTGACCATCCGCAGCTCCTCGTTGATGAGCAGAATATTTTCCATATCATCAGGCAGCAGAAATCGATCCTCCTGCAGCACCCATACGAGTCATTTGATTCATCCGTGGAACGATTCCTCAAAGAAGCGAGCAGTGACCCCAAAGTGCTTGTCATAAAGATGACTCTGTACCGAACCGGAGCTCACTCACGCATCATCGAGTACCTGATACATGCCGCCCAGAACGGCAAGCAGGTTGCCGTTGTTGTTGAGCTGATGGCCCGGTTTGATGAGTCTGCCAATATAAAATGGGCTGAAGCCCTTGAAGAAGTGGGTATCCACGTGACGTTCGGGGTCGTAGGTCTCAAGACCCACAGTAAGGTTATTTTTGTTGTCAGGAGAGATTATAACGGCCTGCAGCGTTATGCGCACATTGGAACAGGAAATTACCATGCGGGAACTGCCCGGCAATACAGCGACATAGGGTTGCTTACCAATGATCCGACTATCTGTGAGGATCTCACCGAGCTTTTCAACTACCTCACCACCGGTTATGCACCGGCACGTAAATACCAGAAGATATTGCCGTCTCCCAATATGCTGAAACAGACGTTGCTGAAAAAAATTGATCGGGAAATATGCCTCCACAGTGCCGAGAACCCGGGATTAATTCAGTTCAAGAGTAACGCTCTTGAGGACAAGGATATCACCAGAGCACTCTACCGTGCGTCTCAGGCGGGCGTCAAAGTCGACCTGATCATCCGGGACAGCTGTCGTCTTCGTCCCGGCATAGTCGGTCTGTCGGAAAATATTTCTGTGATTTCGATTGTCGGCAGATTTCTCGAGCACACCAGAATATTTTATTTTAAGAATGGCGGTGATGAGGAATACTTTATTGGCTCAGCCGATCTTATGAAACGTAATCTCGAGTCACGCGTCGAAGTGGTAACACCGGTGGAGGAGAAAAACCTGCAGGTTAGATTACGGGAAATTATCGATGTACAGACTCAAAATAAACGCAGTGTCTGGGAGATGCAGCCGGATGGCTCATATATTCAGCGTCAGCCCGGCAAGGATGATGACCCGAGAAGTGTTCACGAAATTTTAATCACCATGGCTCAAAACAGGCTGGCAGCAGCACCGGTGACGAAAAAGAAGAAAACAAAGAAGGGATCAAAAACAGAAGCCCGGAAAAGAAATTAAGGAGTCAGATTTTGAGGGAGTGTCACCAAAATTATGCCCATGGCCCGATGAAGCTTAGAACAAAGCAGGTCCAGGTCGAATATCGAGGGGAAGAAATCACCTGTGAAAAAACAGTCTATGGCTGCGATCACTGTGAGTTCGAGCTGCACCTTGACTGGATGAAAGAAAAAATGCAGCAAAATCTCGTGGAAGCCTATGAGCAAATGAAACGCA
This sequence comes from uncultured delta proteobacterium, assembly GCA_963710015.1. Taxonomy (GTDB): domain Bacteria; phylum Desulfobacterota; class Desulfobulbia; order Desulfobulbales; family Desulfocapsaceae; genus MADRE3. The sequence goes on from CAVPYP010000026.1 coordinate 11,389, forward strand.
TCTCCTGAAGACAGCCAAAACAGACCTTAATTATTCAATTCAGAGCCAGGACGAAACCGTTTCCACGTGCACCGCAGGCTTTCAATAACCCCGCTTCACAACAATTGACAGCGATTAAATCCTGACATAATGTAGTAACTGACTCAAGTCCCCGATCACTATCCGGGCCGATCTCAGCAGATGTCAAAAAAACAAGGAGGATGTCATGGCAAAAAGTGTTTACAAAATTATCGAGCTGGTTGGAAAAAGCCCCAAGTCATGGGAAGATGCAGCAAAAAATGCGGTAGAAACCGCAGGAAAGTCTTTAAAGGACCTGCGAATAGCTGAAGTTAAAAAACTAGATATGCAGGTTGACCAGGGAAAAGTTGTTTCCTACCGGGCACGGGTCAAGGTCTCCTTCAAATTTAAACACGAGTAAACGACCACGCCTAAAACGCGTGGCCAGTTTCAATGAACAGCGTGAACCGCAGGCAAAGCCTGCGGTTTTACAGTATTTCGGTAAAACCGCTGTGAATAATAATTATCCCCCATCTCTTGCTGCGGTGGAATCGATGCCTTCATCTTTGCCACCGCAACCAACAAGCCCCCAGTCTCAGGCAAGTTCATCAAACCGGCAGTTGAGAATCAGTTCGCCGTCTTCCAGCCGTTTTTCCACTTTGTAGGGCAATGTCTTGAACAGGTTGATCATCGCCTGGTTTGTCGGAAAGGTATATGCTGTCAGGCCGGCGATACCGCTTTCCCGGGTGGCGTCTGCAAGTTTTCGAAGAAACAGTTTGCCAAGCCCTTTTCCCTGAAAGTCCGGGCTCACCGAAAACGCCACTTCAGCCATATTGGAGGTCTTCAGTCTCATGCTCTCGGCAACCGCAACAATGCGGCCAAAACCGAATTCCCCGACCACGGCCACCAGAGTCAGGCTGTTCACATAATCGCCTTGAGATCGGACCTCCACGTCTTTTCTGGCAAAAATCGTTTTCTGACCAAAGAAACGGGATACCACATCTTCCTTCGGTAAACTGTAATAGTGTTCCTGGATTCGCCGTTCATCAACAGGCTTAGCCGGCCTGATGGTTACCTGCTGCCCATCGATTTCAATATTTTCTTCAAGCCGGACCGGATAAACTGCTTTAACCGCTTCGCCAAGGCTCCGCTCGGAACCGATCAACCCCTGCTGCTTGGCGGCTGCGAAAAGTTCTTCCCTGAAATCGGGGTGGGCAATGGTAATCATGGCCATAACCCGCTCCTGCAAACTTTTCCCAAAAAGATTGACCGCTCCATACTCTGAAACCACATAATGAACATCACCCCTGGGGACGACTACTACCGTATCCCCAAGGCTCGGGACGATGCTCGACAGCTGCTCACCGTCAGGCCCTTCCTTTGTTGAACAGAGCATCAAGATCGACTTGCCTCTCGGCGAACGGCTCGATCCACGCACAAAATCGGGGATTCCGGATACCCCTGCAAAACGAGTTGCCGCGGATGCTTCAGCAGACACCTGACCGGTAAGATCCATAGCATTTGCGACATTAAGGGAGACCATGCGGTTGTGCCGGGAGATAACAAACGGATCATTTACATAGTCGGACGGATGAAAATCAATTGCCGGATTATCGTTGAGGAACTCATACAGGTTGTGACTACCAACGGCCATTGAGGCTACCATCTTGCCGTCATTATAGCCCTTTTTGCGATTGGTTATATTGCCCCTGGCATAGAGGTGCATAATGTCATCGGTTAAAAACTGTGAATGGATTCCTAAGTCGTTTTTATTTGACAACCCCTTGACCGTTGCCTGGGAGGCTGCATCCAGACCAATCTGGAGCGTTGAGCCATCCTCTATCAAGTGGGTAATATGGCTGCCAATCAGGGATGGTGCCTCAGACAGGGATTGTTTCGGCGGCACAGACAGCAGTTGCTCCTCGTGCTCGACAAACAGGTCAACATAGTTCACGTGCAGAAAGCTCTGCCCCATGACCCGAGGCATCATAGGATTGACCTGGGCAATTACAAGATCTGCAGACCTGGCTGCTGACATGGTGACATCGACCGAAATTCCGAGACTCATCCAGCCAAAATCATCAGGAGGAGAAACCTGGATTAAGGCGACATTGAGCGGCATTTTCCGGGTAAGAAACAAAGCGGGCACATCAGACATGTTCATCGGTGTAATGAACCGCTTGTGCTTGGCGATAGACGGTGACTTCGCCGAGCCAAGATAGATGGATCGAATGTTTAAGCTGGTATCTTCCGTGCGATCGGCAATCGCGGTTAATGAAGCAGTTTCTCGCCCGAGCAGGCGAACTATTTCAAGCCCGCTGAAGCGATTGGCACGCTCAGTTAGAGCCTGAACCAGGTGCTGCGGTTCCCCACAGCCCGATCCAATAAAGACCCGCTGACCTGATCTTATCCTGGCGATTGCATTATCAGCACTCACCTTTTTCTGCAGATAACTGTCCGCCCAGTATTGAGACGTCGGCATAACACACTCCTCTGGCAATCCTTAGTCAATAATTGAAACTATTTTTTTGACAACGGTGGCATATTAAAATTTTCTCCTGTCAAGATAGCACAAATTATCAGCTAAGGGCACTTTTCCCTTGTAATTTTGAGATTTTTTTGGGTCTTCCGGTAAACGAGTACCTCAATGCTGTAATCATTCTTCGGTTGTCCTTCAAATTGCCTGTGCTCGCCGCTGGCGGAACGCCAAAAACGGATGTACAGGCAGGTCCGGTGGGAGTTCTTCTCTTATGGATAAAAAAGAAGGGCAGCCGGCAGAGTCACTCGAAAGAGGCTGCCGGCTGAGGCGCTTGATCGGGCTTACATCAAGAGAATTGCTGAAGGATTGACCGGGAAATAATCAACCGCTGTATCTCGCTCGTTCCTTCATAAATGGTAGCTATTCGAGCATCGCGGGCATACCTTTCAACAGGATAGTCACGAGTATAGCCATATCCGCCAAGTATCTGTATGGCATCGTAACAGGCTCTGTTTGCAGCCTCTGTAGAAAACACCTTGGCCATTGAGGCCTCCCTGGCAAACGAACGTCCCTGCTCTTTTTTATAGGCAGCATTGAGAAGCAGCAGCCGTGCGGCCTCAAGTTCAGTATAGCGATCGGCAATCTTCCATTGGGTTGCCTGAAATTCAGCAATCGGCTTACCAAACTGGGATCGTTCCAGGGCATACTTTGTTGCACAGTCCATGGCCGCCAAGCCGAGCCCCAGGCCGAGCGAACCGATACCAATCCTGCCTCCCGCAAGTTCGGTGACCGCCACACGGAAGCCGTCATGGAGATTTCCCATCAGGGCATCGGCGGGTATCCGGCAATCCTGAAACAGCAGCTCATTAGTCGGTGATGCATGCTGCCCCATTTTCTTTTCCGGCTTGCCGATGGTCAACCCTTTGACCCCGGGCTCAACCAGAAATGTGCTTATGCCCTTACCTTTCGGAGCCTTGGGCTCGGTTACTGCCCAGACAACAAAGACACCGGCAAAAGAGGCGCTGGTAATAAAAATCTTCGAACCGTTCAAGACCCAGGAGTCTCCATCGCGCCGAGCTGTCGTCGTCATTGCCGCCGGGTCTGAACCTGCTCCCGGTTCAGTAAGAGCAAAGGCGCCGGCAAGATACTCAGCACTGCATATCCTGGAGATGTATTTGTTTTTATGCGCTTCACTGCCAAGCGCCTGGATCACCTCGCAGACCATGTTATTCACAGACACGGTGACTGCCGTAGAGGCGCATGCCCGGGCAAGTTCGGTAATCGCAAGACTGAAGGCGACGACACCTGCTTCTGAGCCGCCATATTGATCTTTTATATTCAGCCCCATAAAACCAAGTTCCCCGAGTTTTCTCAGGTTTGCATAGAAGACCTCCTTATCGCCGCCGTTATCCAGCTCGGCCGCCACAGGCTCAAGTTCTGCCGTGGCAAAATCGCGGGCCGTATCCTGTATCAGTTTCTGCTCTTCGCTTAAGTCAAAATTCATAATCTTCCTTCTCTGCTCAATTTATTGTCCTTTAAACTCCGGGGATCGTTTTTCCAGAAAGGCTTTCATCCCCTCTTTCTGGTCCCCGGTGGCAAAACACATTGCGAACAGATCTGCTTCATACATGCAGGCCCTGGCCAGGTCCATCTCCATGCCGCTATTGACCAGATCTTTACAAAGTTTTACCGCCAGCGGCCCTTTAGCAGCAATCTTTTCAGCAATGGTGAAACATTCAGCCATTAATTGGGACAATGGCACGACACGGTTCACCAGACCGATACGACATGCCTCTTCGGCATCTATCATATCACCGGTGTAGAGCAGTTCGCTGGCCAGCCCTTTGCCCACCAGACGAGGTAAACGCTGGGAACCACCAAACCCGGGGGGAACCCCAAGATTTACTTCAGGCTGCCCGAATTTAGCGTTTTCACTGGCGATCCTTATATCACAGGCGAGAGAAAGTTCACAGCCGCCTCCCAGGGCAAAACCATTTACAGCAGCTATAACCGGGCGTGAGAATGTTTCAATTGCGGCCATCGCCCTGTGTCCCAGCCTGGAGAATTCTCTGCCTGCAAGTACATCAAACTGATGCATGTAGGAAATATCAGCGCCGGCTATAAAGGCTTTTTCTCCAGCTCCTGTTATAATTACAGACAGAACGCTGCTGTCCCTGTCAAGTTCACTGAAGCAGCGAATGATCTCTTCAAGTGTCTCCCTGTTGAGGGCGTTGAGCGATTTGGGCCGGTTAATGGTAACGGTGGCCGTAGATTTTTCTATCTCGCAGATGATATTGGTAAATTGCATAGTACCCTCCATACGGTTAATGAAATAGCCTCACTTCTCAATAGTGAACTTCCAGGCACAATACCACTCGCTCGGATGTTTATCGGGCGGACAGCCCAGACATGATGTTTTAATACGACTGTCGACAGCCCTGGCAAAATAAGTGTACTCAACAAGCCCCGCTGACTTGCATGGATAATCTTCCAACCCCTTGCGTTCCCGCGCCTCCTGGACACGGCACTGGTTCATTTGAAATACGAAACTGTTTTCCGTTTCATCGCTAATCGACTGGATATTAATACTTTCATAAACCCGGAAGCCGAGCGCTCGCTTCAAGCCGTCAAGCCCACCATGCTCCGCAATACCGAGCAGCTGTTTTATCGAGTGTGCCTCAAACGGAGAGAAATGCGCCCAGCATGAATCGTTGCAGCGCTTGGCATCATTCATTCCCTCTGAAAATTCAAGCGCCTGGAACCAGACACCGTCATTAACCAGCCAGTTCTTGGCAACCCGTTCTTTCAGGCTCAATTAAATCATCCTCGTTCATGGCCAGGAGACTGGAGGGAATACCGTCTTTCATTTCAAATCCTAGAAGGTTGCCCAGATGCTTCATCTGAATATCGTAGCTTTTTCGGGAAGCTGTCTGCAGGATTTCAAGCGCTTTTTCCATGCCCATCTGGTGTTTAACTTCGTTAAACCACAAGGCGTGATGGATAATGATACGATGAAATAAATCGACGATAAATCTGGCCGTATCTTCATGGTTCAGCTCTCCTGCACTCCTGGCATCTTCAATCATTCCCTTCCTCCGCTTAAACGACCTTCATCGATTAAACAAACGTGATGTTATCACTCATTTTTGTCAGTGGTTCAAACCCCTGGTCGGTAACCACATGTGTGTTTTCTATACCGACCACTCCTTTGCCGGGCAGGATCGCCTTGGGTTCAAGGGCAATTACCATCCCTTTCTCAAGCACCATCTTCTGTCCTTTTGCCAGGAATGGAAACTCATCGAGTTCCAGTCCGATCCCATGACCGGTAAAGCGTATTTTACGATCACCGGCGCCCATAAAATTCTCGGCAAGCCCCCTGTCTTCTGCCAGCGAGATCATCTGTTCATAAATATCTCCTGTGACTGCTCCGGGAACCCCGAGAGCTTTTGTTTTTTCCTGTATTTCCAACATAAAATCGTGGGCTTTAAGCAGTTCATCAGGAAGACTTCCGATACAGAAGATACGCGTATGGTCAGAAAGATATCCCTTCCAGCCAAAAACATAGTCAAAGAGAATTGTCTCATTCCTGCCGATGGCTTTAAAACCGGCACCCTGGCCGATTAACGGGCTGACCCCTTCACCACCTGTCGGCGATGCCAGGTAACTTGGTACGGCAGCTCCAGGGCCTGAAAGCAGATGGCCGTAAAACAGCTCACTTCCCCATAATCGCATTCTGACAATGCCCTGATGTCCAAGGCTCCGGGCATACCCTTCCAGCTCACCGGCAAGCGTTACCTCACTCTTGCCCACCTCAAGAAATTCGACAACCTTGCCAGCCACCTGGTCAGAATAGCGTGCCGCCTGCCTGATAAAATCAAGTTCGTACGAGGATTTCACCGCCCTGACCAGCCGGATATCGACAGAGATATCAACAATCTCGGCCTGAGGGAAAATTGTCTGAAACAGGGAATAGAGATTTACCGGCAATACATCAAGCTCCATGCCAAGCGTTGTCGGGAAGCATGTATCCCGCCTCAGCCAGCATTTCCGGAATTTTTTTGGGGCTGACGATAGAGAGTACCTGGTCCAGTGAGGATTCTGCCCGGGCCCGGGCAAATTCCTTGAAGATCATCAACAGGGGGGTGCCTTCCGCCGGTATATAGAGCCACCCCTGCTGTGAAGTTCCTGAAAAATAAAAAAGATCTGTTTTCTGTATAATGAGGCTGCCGGCGACCCCCTTCTCCTGCAGGATCTTCTGGAATTTGTTAATGCGTTCCTGCAGCTCGCCAGCAGGTGTAGATACATTGTAACCGTCCACGGTCTTTCCTCCCTCAGGTTGAAGTATCTGCTCAGTCAAGCCATCTGCGGTTCACCAGCCAGTCGAACGACAGCTAATAGTCATAAAAGCCTTTACCGCTCTTCCTGCCAAACCACCCTGCCTCCACATATTTTCTTAACAGCGGACAGGGTCGATACTTGGAGTCCTTAAATCCGTCATACAGGGTCTCCATAATTGCCAGGCAGGTATCAAGTCCGATCAGGTCTGCCAGGGCAAGCGGTCCCATCGGGTGATTCATTCCGAGCCTCATTACCGTGTCTATGTCCTCTGCCTTTCCCACTCCCTGGTAGAGGCAAAAGATTGCTTCATTGATCATCGGCATCAAAATCCTGTTGGCAATAAAACCAGGATAATCGTTTGCTTCTGCGGCAGTTTTTCCAAATTTTTTGCAAAGCTGCCAGGTGACATCAAATGTTTCCTGGGACGTGGCCAAACCACGAATCACCTCAACCAGCTTCATTACCGGCACCGGATTCATGAAATGCATGCCGATTACCTTATCCGGCCTGTTTGTCTGGGCGGCGATTCTACCTATGGGAATCGACGAGGTGTTTGTTGAGAGTATCACATGTTCAGGGCACACGGCATCGAGCTCCCGGAAGACCTTGAATTTCAGCTCCTCCATTTCAACGGCCGCCTCAACGACAAAATCAACCGAGGCCATATCCGCAAGCGAGGTGGAAGTCCTGATTCGTGCCACTATTGCACTGCACTCATCTTTGGAGAGTTTTCCTTTACTGACCGAACGGTTCAGGTTCTTCTCAATAGCAGCCTTTCCCCTCGCGGTACACTCTTCATTGATGTCATTCATCAAGACGTCAAGCCCGCTGGCTGCAGCAACCTGCGCAATACCGCCGCCCATCTGCCCGGCACCAATCACCCCAAAAGTTCTGATATCCATACTATCTCCCCGGCATTATCCCCGCCGTTATTATCTGTTGAGAACAAGGGCAACAGCCTCACCGCCGCCAAGACAAAGGCATGCCAACCCCCTTTTCACATCACGCTGCTGCATTTCGTAGAGCAGGGTAGTCAATATCCGGGCACCGCTGGCTCCTATCGGGTGACCGATGGCCACACTGCCGCCATTGACGTTGAGTTTTGCATGATCAATATCGAGCACTTTGTTAATCGCAACCGATGTACCGCTGAACGCTTCATTAATCTCGATGAGGTCAATATCTGCCAGCGTAATGCCCTCTTTCTTCAGGACCTTGGGAATTGCAAGAATCGGAGCCATCAGGCAATACTTTAACTCGAACCCATGCGACGCCTGGGCCCCAATCTCTGCCATGACCGTGCAACCCAGCTGTTTCGCTTTCTCTTCACTCATGACCACAACAGCCGCGGCACCATCGCTGATAATTGAAGAATTACCTGCAGTGCCAATCCCGCCTTTTCTGAAGGCAGTCGACATGGCTGCCAGTTTCTCATAGGGTGTCTCAGTGACACATTCATCAGTATCGAAAATTTTTGCTTCCCCTCGCCTCTGGGGGATAGACAGGGGTGCAATCTGATCTTTGAATATTCCCGATTTAACAGAAGAAACAGCGCGCCGGTAGGACTCTTCGGCAAATCTGTCTTGGACTTCCCGAGTCACCTCCCAGCG
>CAVPYP010000027.1:0-58727 GCA_963710015.1 uncultured delta proteobacterium
GAATGTATCGCTAGGTGCATCTGCCAGCATGCTAATATTACAAGCAACAGAAAACAGATAATCCTTATGATTCTATTAATAATCATCCGATCAACCAGAAAGAGGTCAGGCTTCTGTCTGACTACCGTAATCGTAATTATACGAGTAATATTTATAGCCACTATATGAGCTGTACCCTTTCTTACGTCCTGTCTTATTAATGATGGCTCCCAAAATCCGGCCGCCAACATTGGTGACAGCGCGCCTGAAATGTTTTACGCCTTCTCGGGGTGTATCACCTTCTACTGAAATGAGAATCACGCCGTCCACCATATTGGAAAGTACGAGAATCTCAGCAAACCCCTGGTATGGAGGCCCATCCAGAATGACTCGGTCATAGTTTTGTGAAGCAATCTGCAGCAGCTGACGCATTCTCTTGGAGGACAGCAGCTCAGCTGGATTTGGCGGTAAGGGGCCGCTGCTGATAAAATCCAGGCCAGGATATTCAGTCTTCACAATAACATCTGAAAGCTTTGCCATGCCGCTAAGAACAGAAGAAAGTCCCCTTCCTCTCATACCATCCTTAAAAATTTGATGAAGACTTGGTTTTCTGAGATCGGCATCAATGAGCAGGCATCTCTCCTCCTCAGCAAGGTATGACAAACATGAATTGCTGGAAAGTGAGCTTTTCCCTGCCCCCGGCAGAACACTTGTAAAAAGCATGGTTTTGGGCGGATTATCTGCAACAGAGAGCCTGACCGATGTCATCGTTGTCCGGAATGCCTCTGCAACTGGGGAACGCGGCTCTGCGAAGAATTTGAGTGCCATGTTTTTTCGATCATCAACTGCTTCCTTATCAAAAGGTATGAGACCAAGAACGGGAATTCCGAAGCGATCTATCATCTCGTCAGGATTTTTGATGGTATTATCAAAATATTCGAAGAGGAAGGCCATACCAATACCGCTGATCAACCCGATTACAAGCCCGAGCGCCAGGTTTAGCACGAACGCGTGGTTTAAATGGGTACAATGGTGGACGTGCATAGTCGATAATCTGGACATTCGTAACTGCAGCACCGACAGTGGCTTCGATCTCTTTGGAGCGCTCGAGAAGACTCTGGTATATAGCTTTATTGGTTGCCACCTCTCGTTCGAGTATTTTGTATTGGGTTGCTTTTTCTTCGAGATCCATTGCCCGTAATTTCTGCTCTTCGGTGCGGGTTGCCAGATAATCCTCTGTTTTCAGTGCTGTTTCATAATCATTTTTTACTGAGTCGATAATTGCTGCCTGCTCGGCCATCATCCGTTCTTCTACCTTATCCATACGAGCTTTGAGCTGCTGCATTTTGGGATAGGCAGGTTTAAAGGTTTTCCCCATTTCCTGATACTCTGCCAACAATGTTGCATGCTGGTTTTTCAGGTTCTGTATCAGTTCGTTCTCCACCATCTGATTGAGATTTACAGAATCACTCAGCACTGTCTGCTGGTATTTGGCTTCCTGAGCTATGCGGTGCGAGCGTGCTTTTGCCAAGGCATCATTTAATTCTTCAAGCTGACGCATGGTGAGGTTAAGCTTGGGGTTGAGAGAAACAATGCCAATCTTGCGAGCAAATTCCTGAAGGCCCATCTCGGATTGTTCCAGTTTGATTTGGGCTGCCTCAATCTGTTTCTGAAGAAATTTGGAAGCATCCTGGGAACTTTTAAGCTTTGTATCCATGAGCATATTAATGAACTCATCCATAGCAGTGTTAGCGACTTCTGCAGAGAGTACAGGAGAGCTTGCAATAAATGAGATCTCAATCAATTCACTGTTACGTACCGGACTGACACTAAATTGTTTACTGAATTTTCCCAGAGCCTGATCGACAATAATCTGGCTTTGGGCATCTTCCGGAAGCATATTGAAGGTGTCACTGTTTTCCTCCGGGCGAATAAAGGATTTAATTGTATCGAAAAGGCCCTTTGCCTGGGCTTCTCCTGAAGAGGTTCTGCTGCTTCCGCTAAAATCTGGGTTATTGGTCAAATCCATCCTGATCAATTACCCTTGATGCAAGTTGTTCACTCTGCATCAGCTTCACCTGGGTCTGCTGGAACTCCATAGTCTTCAGCGCAGATGTCTCTATATTTTCAAATTTTGTCAGGTTATTAGACTGGGATGATACACGCAGAACTCCTTTTGCCTTGAACATAGGAGTAATGGTAAATGTATAGATGGCCACCAGAGAAAAGCACAGAAGAAGACAAGCCAGAACAACCGATTTCCTTCTAATAAGGGTATCCAGCAGGTCCTTCAGGTCGATTTCATCTTTGAATTCCGGTACAACCTCACGAACCTCGGTGCTCGGCAGGTAATGCTCTCCTGGCTCCGCTGACCATCATCTGCTGATCCATGTCCTGATTGATTTTTTCCTGTTCCTGTTTCATGCTTTTATATCTATTTTGAATGGTATTCGGTTTGATATAAAAGCTCATGTTTGACCGGCCAGTTCTTTACTGTTTTGGGAACAGTAGCATAGAAGATGCTCTCCATCAGGCAACTTACGAATAGACTCCCAATCCGCCAGAGTCAAAGGAGCTCGTGTATTGTAATTATGGGCATCACTGGCGATATAATGCAGTTGTTTATTCTGCCAGAGATCAAGCGCTATCTGTTTGCTGACATCGCCGAAGTGCCCAAGCAAACTACCAGTATTCATCTGCGTACGTGCGCCCAGATGAAACTAATTCTTCTAGTAAATTCGGTCTTTTATGAAAAATTGCAACCCGTTCCGGATGCGCAATAATCAGTTTGACTTCTTGCTTTAGCAAGTACATCAGACTCTTGTAAAAATCATCTGTCATATCATGAAGAGGTGGCTCGATAAGAAAATAGTTGCTCTCTCCAAGCGCTAAAACCTGTCCAGAGCAGATTCGCTCTACCATCTTCTTGTGATAAGCAATTTCCATACCTGGTAATATTTGCAGTTTTATCTGCTCTGCATCAAGTGTTGCCTGCAAATCAGAAATTAACTGCAATACTGTTTCTTTATCAGCAGACCATGCTGTGCCCGGTATATAATGAGGCGTGGCAAAAACTGTTGAGATACCTGATCGCTTCATATGCCCGGGCAAGTTTAACACTGCCTGCCATGTCCCTTGGTCCATCATCAATACCTGGAAGGATATGTGTATGGATATCAATAAAATCACATAATAGCGCTGACATACCTATTCCACCGCCTCCTGATGATTTTGCTCTGCTACCTGGTGAGTCAGGAATTGAGGCCCTACTTCTCAAGGGACTCCAAGACTTGTTACGCACAGCGCAAGCAGAGTCATAGCAAAAAAGACATTTGCAGGGAGTCGCCAACCAAAATCAATAAATCCATGAGCCAAGAAATCCAATGATACCGCATAGTGATGCTATAGCCATGATCATTTTCGCCATCTGAGGCTTCCTCACTGATCGTATAGCGAGTAGTACGGGCAAGCAGTTTGTACATACCTACTGTTATCCAGCAGAAAAGAAGTAATGCAATGGGAATTCCAAGTTCTATCAATAATTCTAAATATTCGCTGTGTACTCTGTCGAAATGGATATTTGCAGGAAATCCCTTTAAGATAGACCGGCGACAACAGAGTATAGGAACCAAGCCCGATGCCAGTTAACCAGTGATCAACTATCATCGGCAATGATGAGAGATAAATATCGAGCCTTACACCTTTTGACGCACCAATGGAATCGAAACGCGAGACAATTGTATCCAGCCCCATCATTGCCCCATAACCACCTGTCAACAAGAGAAAAGCTATAAAAGCGATCAGCTTTGCCTTCACAGAAAATGGGCAGTAATATAATCAGACAAAAACCGACGAAAACCATCGACAGGATTCCCCCTCGTGAAAGAGAAAACAGAACTGCCAGGATGATCACTAGTCGATAGAGCAGCAAGGAGCAAGGCCTGCGGCCTGGTTGATGATAAATTTCTGGAGCAGATCCTGTGTTTTTTTTCTCCCTTCACCTTGACGTCTTTTATCTTGTCTGCCAACAAAAAACATCACCGTCCCGCCAACAGCAAGGGGCCAGATCATGTTGAGAAGTGAGGCGTATTGGTTTTTATAGATGATCGTGCCATGCGCTGCTCTTCCACCGGTCAACTTGAGCCACAAAATACCAATACTTGGATTGACGAATTGAAGAAGTCCATAAAGTGCTTCAATTGCACCCACCGCTATCATGCAGTAGAAGAGTATGTAGTATGCTCGCTTGTCGGTGCTGATAAGCTTTTTTCAGGCTGTAGTAGTATATGAGCAATGCAAGTATAAATATTGCCCGAAACATACCCGCTATTCCATTTTCACTTAAAGATATAAAATGCTGCTCGGTCCCAGCGAGTTCATTAACCATCCGAACCCGCTCTGCTCGCACGGGTGACAGCAGGTCAACCAACCCAAGCGGCAATGGAACTGTCTGGAGAAACAGATAAACAATCAGATAAAACAGGAAAAAAGTGCCAGTAGGAATAGTTTTGAAAATACAGATCGTTATTTAGCAGCAGCCATCCACCAAGGAAGATGAGTATGATGAAGACATACCCACCCAGCACAATAGGATGCACTGCTCCAAAAACAAGAGGAACAGAGACAACGATACCATATATCAGCCACGACACAGGTTTTTGCATATAATAATGTAGGATTTGCCACATGCTTAGACGCTTGGATTAGGTGAATTCAGAACTATTGCTCCGGGATTTCTAAAATTGATTCCGGTACCCATAAAACCGAGGGTAAACCCAGTGCCGGAAAAGAACTTACCTGAAGAGCTAGATTCGGCAAAGATAATATCCTGGTCCTGCAGTTCCAGAGTGTCACCAAGACCTGCCTGCAGGTCGGTGTAACTAAGGCTTACCACCTGCCTTTCTGCTCCACGCCCCATAAAACGAATAAGTTTTATTTTATCATCATCTGCCCAGCCAGCCAATCCTCCAGCGACGGTGATGGCCTCTGTAATTGTCATGTTGCCGGTCAATGGGTAGGTCCCAGGTTTCCTGACCGCACCATCCACAAAACAATAACCGGATTCTGGAATGAATATTACGTCACCCCCCAGGATTGGATGATTATAGGCCATATTTCCATTCTTTACCAAATCTTCGAGGTTGACAACATAGTTGGCCATTTCCCCGGTTTTCGGGTCGTTTCTGGTTATATAAGCCAATGAGCCGGCATCATCGGCCAAGCCATCTCCCATGGCCAGGACATCAAGCAACCTCCGGCGGGAAATATAATCATAGGTTCCCGGTTCCTGAACTGCACCGACGATTGTTATCTGCTTACTCATATGCTCCTTGATATAAACAGATACATGAGGATCATGGAGGAAATCTTTTTTGTACAGATCTTCTATTTTTTGTTCGGCCTCCGCGGCAGTCAGGTTGAGGACATTAATGTCATCGAGGAGAGGAAGGTTGATATTGCCCCTTGATGAAACACGTACCTCGGCCTGGAGATCTTCTGATTCAAATACTTTGACTACTATCAGGTCGCCCGACCCCAGAAGGTAATCACTCCCCTCAACCCCGATCTCTTTTATTGTTGGCATTGGGGAATATGTTTTTTGATTCAGTTTTTTGCTCGTTTTCTCCGATTGCGTTTCCTGAAATTGTTTAATAGTAGTGGTCTGCTTAAAGCGTTCTTCTTCAGCACAGCCCGTCAGGATAAACGAACAGGCTAGAAGAACCGTAATATAGAACCGAGTTGAAGAGATACTTACTTTCCATAAGACATCGCACAATTAGAGTAAATTCAAAATAACAGAAAGGGTTATCCTGAATGATACAAGATAACCCTTTTATCCACTGCAAGAGAAGTCTATTACTTGTGTGGGCTAGCTGGTCTTTTCTTTATTGGAGGCTTTTTATCCACTGGCGGTGGATCAATTATAACTGTTTTCTTACTATCATTATTATTGGCAACAATTACGGCTGTGATGCCACCAGCGAGTACTGCTGCGACAACGCAAGGAGTAGCAGAAGACCCAACCGTTGCCGGTGCCTGAGCAAGAACAATTTTATGATTTGCATCAACAGTCTTCATCCCCTCTGAGGTAGCAAAGACCATACGACCTTCAGACAACGCTGATCTCAGTATTGCCATCGCTATCAACAACAACTCTGCCTTTTACGACAGGGGTACTTGATGCGTTGAAAACGACTTCTGCGACAGTATAGGTTCCCTGAGGCGTGTAAAACGCAATTTTGCGGGTATTGTTGTTGATTACGTAATCAACTGTACCTTCTTTTACATAAAGCCTGAAAGTATCAGCTTCGTTAGTAACGGCAATCTTGGATTTGTCTGTTGCTATTACAGAGATTCCCTCCGATTTCAGCATGCATTTTCCGTCACATACGAGCAATGCGCCGTCTTCTATCGGATTCTGGCCAGATAGTTTGCTTACTAGAGTATCATCTTTGTATACTGAGATATTACCATGGCCAATACTGCCACCAGCGAACGCCATATTCATGGTTGCTAACGAGATCGCTGCTGTTAATGCAACTGCTCTAAAAATTGTCTTCTTCATTATCTCTCCTCACTAACTATATAATTTCGCGATGAAAAACTATTACATTAAATTATATCATAATCTTTAATATATATCCACTTGGGGTAATAAATACAAGGTATATTAATGCAATATTTGGTCCACAACAAAATAAAAAGCAATCATCCTTCCTAGTTCAAACTGATTTCAAAAAGCTTTGGCCAAAGTTTGCCGGTCACAAATAATCGATCATTTTCAATATCAAACATGATACCGTTAAGATCACGGACATCTATCGACCGATAAATATTTTCTCAGGCCTGATAAATCAATCCAGCTCTCTACAATACCGCTCTCAGGATTAATTACCGCTATCCGATCAGATCCCAGTACATTGGCAAACACCTTTCCTTTGATATATTCTAATTCATTGAGTTTTAGGACTGGTCCATGATTATCCCGGACACTTATCTGTTTTCTTTCAATAAGCGTTTCCGGTTCAAGAAAATAGAGTTTTGCTGATCCATCACTGACAATCAGGTGATGATCATCATGTGTAATCCCCCACCCTTCACGATGATAGTTATGGCTCCGCAACAAGGAAAAATCGTGTTTATCATAAACATAAACCATATTATTTTGCCAGGTTAATTGGTAAATCCTACCCTGAAAAACGGTTATACCTTCTGCAAAGATATTGAGTGGATAGTTAATACTTTTCTCAGTTTTTCCAGTCTTGTAATTCACCAGACGCAATGATGAGGCGCCGTAGATACCGGTTCCTTCATAGACTGAGCCATCGTCCCAGGTTAACCCTTGGGTAAAGGCAGAAGGATCATGTGGGAAGATGTTGACAATGTTGTAAGAGAGTTGTTTAGGTTCGGTTTCAGACTTGTATGCACATACCGACAACATAAATAATAGAAAAATACAGATAATCCCATTATAGAAACTGCTCATCCAAGTCTGTTTTTTTTGTCTCATCACATAAAGATGGTGCCAATGAAAGGGGTCAATGACGATTTTCTTTTAAACGATACATGTTAGGTGGTGGCTGCCATCCCGACACTCCCTAACACCATAAAGCAGTACTTCGATCGGACTACAATTTACTCAGCTATGAGTATAGTCAACGATTAAGCAGACAATCTCATAAATTTAGATGGAATGTGTATGGAAAACCGTAAGGATCTGATGTGTCTCTGATACAATACGGATCGTTAAGAATGTATCAATAATGCTTTGTTAATTACACTTTTGGATGGAAAGAAGAAGGGACTGACTTCTTTAATCGCGCAATGATGGTTGAACTGCATCTTACTCTTTCGTGATATATTTTAATATTTCAACAACCTGGTCAGTGCTGGTCGCCCAGGCCATCGCTGTGGCGTCAACTTCTTTGAGGGGATGAATGACGTCTTCGGCATGAAGAGTTATGTATGGTTTACCAAGGGCAGCGCAGTAACCGGCGTCAAAAGCCGCATTCCATTGTTTATATTTATCGCCGAAGCGGATAACAACCAAATCACTTAATTCTATCAGATTCTTGGTTCGGATTGCGTTAACCTTGGCGGATTTATGGTCTCGCCAGAACTGTTTATCCTCAGTACCGAGGTTGTCTCCTGCAGCATCACTTTGGTCATGATCGGTAACGGCAGAAGTAAAGGTGATATCAAGGCCCAGGTTTTCGGCACCGGTTTTGATTTCTTCCCGCCAATTCGTATGTATTTCGCCGGAGAGGTAAACAGTCAAACTCATAATATACTCAATTGTTTAATGATTTAATGAAGACAAAACAAACAGATTAGAGATGCAAGTGGTGCTGAACTACGCTTCCTTCTCTTCTTCATTCTTGCTGGCAAGCAATTTATTAACCAGTGATTTTATATATGACAGGTGTTCTTCCATGCGTTCCTTGGCACTGCTGAGGGTCCTTATCTTTTATGGCTTCAACAATTTTGCAATGCTGTTTGAAGATATTTTCAGCCTCATCATCGTAGTAGCAGAGGCTCACGGTTTCTTTAAGCAGATCATAGATGGAAAACATCAGGTGCGCTTGAATCTTGTTATGAGTCGCTTCAGCGACCGTCAGATGAAAATGGGCATCCTCGGTGTTTAAGGTATCATCTTCATTAAGGTTTACACGCATCTTTTCGATGCACGCTTCCAAACGGGCAATATCCTCTTCGTCTGCACGCTCTGCTGCAAGGGCCGCATTAGCGGTTTCAATAATTGCCCGGGCATCAATGAGTTCAAGAGAGGTTTTGATATCTTCTTTGAGCAGATGACGCAGCGGCTCTGTAATATTGCTCGGAACCAGGGATTTCACTTTTGTTCTCTGCCGCTGGGAGACCTGGATAAATCCCATAATAGAGAGCATATTCAATGCTTCTCTGAGTGTCGGCCGGCTGACGTTAAAAACTTTCATCAACTCCCGTTCAGGGGGTAGTGTATCTCCGGGCTTGAGCTTTCCACTGGCAATCAATGTCTTAACTTGATCAACAATCTGGGATGATACTTTTTTTTGTTCAATCGCTCGAAAAACGTGATCTTCCATAATGAAGTGCCAAATAAGGTTAAATTTCAGCCTGGTAGATAATACGCTCAGATGATTCGGTGAGTCAAAACTGATTGGCTCACACCGGCTTTATGTTAACGAACGATACCAACCCGGCACTATATGCCGGGTTGGTATCAGATAGAGTATTGGTTTACTGGAGTTTTCCAGTCTGGAATTTAAAGGTTACACACCAATTCCTTGATCAGCCATCTTCTTCAGTAAATGATACCGATCACTGACTTCCTCATCAATTTTCGCCCTGAGTCGCTTTGATTCTTCAGGGTTACTCTTCTCAAGAGAAGCAAAGCGGTTCTCGGAAGAAAGGAACTCCTGCAGACTTCCGTCCGGTTCCTTGCTGTCGAGGATAAACGGATTCTTACCCTCGGCTATCAGCTGAGGATTGTAACGGAATGTTGACCAGAAGCCACTGTCCACGGCCAGTTTTGCTTCAAGCTGGGTTTTGCCCATTCCTTTGCGGATACCATGAGCAATACACGGTGCATAAGCGATTATCAGGGATGGTCCGGGATACTTCTCAGCTTCGGTGAAAGCCTTGAGCACCTGCTGCTTGTTGGCACCCATGGAGATCGAGGCAACATAGGCATGGCCGTAGGTGATAATCATGCGGGCAAGATCTTTCTTGGTAATCTTCTTGCCGGACGCCGCATACTTGGCAATCGCTCCGGTCGGGGTTGCTTTTGAGGACTGTCCGCCGGTATTGGAGTAAACTTCTGTATCCATTACCAGAATATTTATGTCATCACCGGATGCCATAACATGGTCAAGACCACTGTAGCCGATATCATAGGCCCAGCCGTCACCGCCGACAATCCAATGGGATTTTTTGGTGAACAGCTCGGTGCAGCGACCAATGTCCTTGAGTAATTCATTGTCGCCGCTATTTTTCAGCAGTGCCTTGATTTTGTCACCGGCCTCTTTTGATTTATCTGCATCATTCATGCCGCCAAGCCAGGCGGTAAAGTTTTCTTTCAACTCAGCAGAGATATCAGAATCCAGCGCTTTCTGAACCTTAGAGGCAAGCGCGTTTCTTCTGGTGTTATAGGCGAGCATCATGCCGTAGCCATATTCGGCCGCATCTTCGAAAAGCGAGCTTGCCCAGCCGGGTCCATGCCCATCTGCATTGGCAGAATATGGGGAAGACGGAGCAGAACCGCCCCAGATTGAACTACATCCGGTGGCATTGGCAATGGTCATTCTCTCACCAAAAAGCTGGGTCAGAACCTTTACGTAGGGGGTCTCACCACAACCGGCACAGGCACCGGAGAACTCAAGCAGCGGCTGGTAGAGCTGGCTTCCTTTAACTGACTCACGGGACATGAGGCCTGTTTTAAAGGGAATAGTCGAGAGAGAACTCATGATTCGGCACCTCACGCTCGGTCTGTGAAGCGGTCGGTTTCATGACCAGTGCTTTATTCTTGGAAGGACAGATGTCCTCACAGTTGCCGCAGCCCTGGCAGTCAAGGGCGTTGACCTGCATCCTGAACTGGTACCCTTTGAGGGCCTTGCCAACGGCCGGGATGGTCTCAAAGGTCGCCGGCGCACTTGCCAGCTCTTCGGCGGTGGCCAGTATTGGAATAATAGCTGAGTGCGGACAGACAAACGAACACTGATTACACTGGATACACTCGGAAGCGATCCATTCAGGAACGTTCACCGCGACACCGCGTTTTTCATAGCGGGCAGTTGAAGTTGGGAAGGACCCATCCACTGAGAAGGCACTTACCGGCAGCATGTCACCTTTGAGCGCCTGAACGGGCCGCATGACGTTATCAACATAGTCAGTGGTTTTGTTTTTTGTAGAAATTCCACCTGATGCCTGTCCCCATGACTCGGGAACTTCAATTTCCACGAGATTATCCAGGGTGTTATTCACCGCATTGATATTCATATCAACGATGTGATCACCTTTTTTGCCGTAGGTCTTCTTGATATCGGCCTTCAGCAGCTCTATTGCTTTCTCAAACGGCAGAACATTGGCAAGTTTGAAGAAACAGGTCTGCATGATCATATTGATCCTGGTGCCAAGACCTACGCTCGCAGCAATCTTGATGGCGTCAACGTTGAAGAATTTCAGTTTCTTGTCATAGATTGTCTTGCGCATGTCGCCGGGCAGCATCTCGTCCATCTGCTCAGCTGTCCACGGTGAATTGAGCAGGAAGGTTCCGCCTTCGTTGATGCCTTCGAGAACATCATAGATATCGACATAGGTCGGATTATGGCAGGCGACAAAATCAGCCGCGGTGATCAGGTAGGTGGATTTAATCGGAACATCGCCAAAACGCAGATGGGAAATGGTAATTCCGCCTGATTTCTTTGAGTCATAGGCAAAGTAGCCCTGGGCGTACTTTTCTGTATTATCACCGATAATCTTAATGGCGCTCTGGTTGGCTCCGACAGTACCGTCAGATCCAAGACCCCAGAATTTAGCCCGCACATTACCCTTCGGCTCGGCGCTGAATCCAGGTTTTACCTCAAGTGAGGTATTGGTGACATCGTCGGTAATACCCACGGTGAAATGATTCTTTGGCTCAGCGGCTGTCATGTTGTCATAAACAGCTTTGACCATCGGTGGATTAAATTCCTTGGAGCTTAAACCATAGCGTCCGCCAAGCATACGCGGCGGGGCAATCCCCTTGTCGATATAGGCCGCACACACATCAGTATAAAGCGGCTCACCAACTGAACCCGGCTCTTTTGTCCTGTCAAGAACGGTCAGATATTTTGTGCTCTTGGGAACAGCTGCCAAAAAGGCCTCTGTGGCAAATGGCCGATAGAGTCTCACCTTGATAAGACCGACTTTCTCGCCCTGGGCGTTCAGCGCTTCAACAGATTCTTCGATCGCCTCGCAACCTGAACCCATGGCCACGATTACCTTCTCTGCATCAGGATCACCAAAATAATCAAAAAGGTTGTAGTGACGTCCGGTCAGTTCACCCACTTTTTTCATGTTGTTTTCAACAATCGCCGGGAGTGGCGAGATAATACTTGTTACCAGCTTCACGGCACTGGAAATAGATATCCGGGTTTTGGGCGGTACCCCTGGTGTTTGGGTTCTCCGGGTTGATCGCCAGCTTCTTGAACTCGTGATAGGCATCCCAGTTATAGAGCGAGGCCATATCGTCATAGCTGATGACTTCGATTTTCTGGATCTCATGGGAGGTCCTGAAACCGTCATAAAAATGGAGGAACGGTACCCGTGCTTCAATAGTCGAAAGATGGGCAACAAGCGCCAGGTCCATGGTCTCCTGAACCGAGTTTGAGGCAAGAAGGGCAAAACCGGTCTGCCTGGTGGCCATGACATCAGCCTGGTCACCGAATATGGACAGGGCATGAGCAGAAAGAGATCGAGCAGTTACATGGAAAACACATGGTAAGAGCTCACCGGCTATTTTATACATGTTCGGGATCTTCAGCAGCAGACCCTGAGATGCTGTAAACGTCGAAGTAATCGCCCCGCCAACAAGAGAACCGTGCACTGCACCGGCAGCCCCTGCCTCTGATTGCATCTGTTTGATATTCAGGAGCTCGCCGTGAATATTTTTCCTGCCGGCAACCGCCCAGGAATCTGCAATCTCTCCCAGCGGGCTTGACGGAGTAATCGGGTAGATGGTCGCGACTTCACTCATGCCGTAAGCGACATGAGTAGCAGCGGTATTACCATCAATCGTCTGCATTGTACTCTTCATGAATTCACCTCAAATAAAAGTGGTTGTGTTTCGTAGCCCGGGTCAGGCGATTCGAAAAGCTTGTCGATTTCATACACTCTCAGTTCTCATGAACCGAAAAATCTGCAGAGCGTTTTAAATAACCCATCCTGTTTCACAGGCTATGCAACGTAGCTATCACCAAAAAAACGAATATAAAATCTCTTGCTCCCCAGATACCACTCTGCAGAAAGACAATATTTTACAATACTATCAGATCATTTAAATGATAAGATGGCTAGCACTTTTCTGTACTGAATTGCGGCAGCATAGTCACAGCCCAGCACCTGGCCTGACCATGCGACCACTAGGTATATTAAATAATGGTTAATTGTTCAAGTTCGTTAGATCGTATGTAGTACGCAAAAAATTGATCATATGTATCAGGCATACTTGAAAACCTGATATTCCGTTACCTTAGCGGTTTACTCGCATCAGTCATTGCCAGATCATCGTGAGCCGTCCCTGTTTTGCCTGGTCCGGTTCACGATGATGCGATCGAAATCGGGTCAGGCTTTTTCTTTTGTATGCGCAATGATCTCTGATATATGAAATACCTTGGTTTTTAAGCCATGCCGCCTGATACCAAATGCCAGTTGGATCATGCAGGCAGGGCAGGAGGTCACAAGAATATCAGCGTCCGTATCTTTGAGGTTTTTCATCTTCCTGTCGAGCACTTTCTGCGACAGCTCATAATGGGTCAGGGCATACGATCCTGCCCCCCCGCAGCACCAGTCGGCCTCTTCCATTTCCTTGAACTCAACGTTCGGCAGTTTTTTCAGGATATCACGACCTTCATTCTTGATTCCCTGGCCGCGGACCGCATGACAGGGATCATGGTAGGTCATAACAACCTTTTTGTCTGAACCGGTTCCGACAGCAGATGCTCCTGCCGGTGTGCCGGCACCATGGGGATCATAATAGGAGCCGACGGCCTCGCTCTCACCTTCTGTCTTTGCTTTTGCCTCGCCTCTGGTCGCCAGGAATTCGACGACATCCTGGAACAGTGACACGGTTTTTTCGACAACTGCCAGGTTTTGAGGATCATCCTTGAATACCTTTTTGTACTCTTTCAGGAAGGAGGCACAGCTGGAACAATCGGTGACAATGACATCGACGTCGGCTTCGGAGAACGTCTTGAGATTCTTGAGGGCCAGTCTTTTAGTGTTTTCAAGATCCCCGTACGACCATGGCGGCAAACCGCAGCAGCAGTTATTTAAAACGGTTACTGATTTTCCGACTTTTTTCAATTCTTCAAAAGTCGCCTTGCCGGCTTTCACCTGGATCACGTCAACACCGCACCCGACAAAATAGCCGATTCGCAGTTTGTCTCCCTGCCCCTGGTAAACTCCCGGCTTGATCGTTCCTCGAAAGGATTCCGTCGGCAGTTTTTCGACAATACCTTCAGCTTTCGGCAAATCGCGGCCAAAAATCCTTAGCAGACCGAGGGCATTGGCGAGCTTGGAAGCACCGGAATTCTTACCAAGCGCAGCCGCCCTGGCGGCAAGGTGCAACCGTTTGGGATAGGGAAGCAGGTGCTCAAAGAGAAGGCGATGAGCAGGTTTCTTGCCAACATTTTCAAAATATTCAGACCTGGCGTTTAACACCAGATCGGCCGTCGGCACGGAACCAAAACAGTTCGTCGTACATGCGCCGCAGCCCAGACAGGTGAAAAGCGGATCTTCCAGCTCCTCATTCCACTCCACCCGCTTTTCAATAATTCCCCTGAGCAGGGCAAGACGTCCGCGCGCCACGCCGGACTCATGCCCGGTCGCCCTGAAAATAGGACATGCCACATGACAGAATCCACATTTATTGCATTTGGCTATCGCATCATAATTTGCTGACACAGTCATAATATCAAACCTCTTATTTATTTTCGCTCATGGAGCAGTATTCATTTAAACAGATCACCAACATTCAGCTTAGGCCCTGCCAGGTAAAACGCCTGGCGAGAAAAGCCCGTTGGGATCAAGAGCAGCTTTAATCTTATGACTGTACTTCCATTCTGCCCGTCCCGAACCAAAGACATCATTCTTATTCCTGAACTCCGCGGGTGCCTTCAGCAGTCTGCCATGTCCCTGATTCTTACTGAACCCGGCACCCAGTTCACCCCACTGGCTATCGGACAAGGTTTCATAACCGGCATAAATACGTCCACAGGCAAAATCGACCAGGATATTTGAGGGTTCAGCAATCCTGGCGGCGTCCTCACACATCTGCTTGACATTGGCAATAACGACATCTGCCTGGCAGACATAGAGCGCGTTCCACATCTCCTCAAATACAGATTTGAATGGTCCCTCTATAACGGGGTAGTCAGCCTTGTCGTTGCCTGAAAGTCCATTCTCTGTCATCTTCTGGGCACATCGCTCGATCTGGTGATCAACCACCTCGCTGATACCCTCGAAACCAACCATCAGTTTCCATGAACCATCCTGTGGAACTGCGGTGACGAATACCGGCAGAAGGTTCGAATTAATTACCGCCAGTGCTGCTGTGGAACAATTGGCAAGGCTGCCGGCTGGCAGATGTCATCCTGCAGGCTTCAGGCCTGGTTGCCACTCTCCAACTCGCTTCAGTAATAAATCCGAGTGTACCTGCAGAACCAGTCATCAGCCTGGTCATATCATAACCGGCCACATTCTTGACGACCTTGCCGCCGGTGGTGACCATACTTCCGTTGCTGTCAATATACTGGAGTCCCAGCAGATAATCCCGGGGAGCACCAAGTGCAGTGCGCTCAGGGCCGACCGCAGCCATGGCAATGAGACTTCCTGTGGTGGAACTCTCTTTAAAAAACGGGGGCCTGATCGGCAGCCACTGATTGTTTTCAGCAAGTTTTTCCTGCAGTGCTGCCAGACTCAACCCTGAGCCAGCGGTAATAAACTGGTTATCCGGGTCATACTCGATAACTTCGTTCATTTTCAGGCTGTCGACAACCCGGGTTTCTCTTTTCTCTAGATTACCGACACCGTTGAAGGTTCCGCTGCCTGACGGCTTGACCGCCATTTTTTCTTCAGCCGCCTTCTTTATCGCCTCAATTGCTTCGCTGACACCGGCTGCAGCCGCACCACCCGGTCGCTGCAGAATCGTTGGTTATTGTCGGGAAGACGAGTCTCACCTTTTGGTGGAACCGGAATTATCTTTCCGGGATTCATCAAATTCTTCGGATCAAGTGCCAGCTTGACATCCTGCTGGGTGTTGAGATCATGCCCGGAAAAGACCATGGACATTGCTTCCTGTTTTTCATGGCCAATGCCATGCTCACCCGAGATCGTTCCGCCGAGCTCAGCGCATACCACCATAATATCCCATCCGGCCTTATGCACCTGCTCAACTTCTGATTCATTGCGTGAATCAAACATCAGGAGCGGATGCAGGTTGCCGTCTCCGGCGTGAAATACATTTCCCACCGGGCAGCCATATTTCTCCGAGATGGCTTTCACTTTCTCGAGCGCTTCGGGAAGTCTCGTTCGCAGCACACAGCCGTCGTTTACCAGATAGTTCGGTGAAAGGTTGCATATGGCCCCGAAGGCTCCACGGCGTCCTTTCCAGAGGAGATCGCGTTCAGCCTGGTCTTTGGCAATCCGTACTTCACGGCAGCCGGTCTCCATGCAGATTTTTTCTATTTTTTCAGCCTGTTCTTTGAGGCCGAGAACCATGCCCTCCACCTCAATGATCAAAACCGCTGCAGCGTCGATCGGGTAACCGCACGAGCCCCCTTTTTCCACCGCCTGGATAATGGTGTTATCCATCATTTCCAGGGTGTTGGGGACGATACCGGTACTGATGATTTCCTTCACCGTATTGGCAGCATTAGCAATTTCATCATAGATTGCCAACATGGTGATAACAGACTCGGTCATCGGGGTTACACGCACCGTAATTTCAGTAACGATGCCCACACATCCTTCACTTCCGACAACGAGGCCGCGCAGATCATAACCTGGCGGGTCCAGGGCAGGTCCTCCGACCTGGACAATCTCACCGTCAGCCATAACCATCTTCATTCCGAGTATATGGTTGGATGTTACGCCGTACTTCAGGCAACGGGGACCGCCCGAGTTTTCACCGACATTACCGCCGATCGTGGAAACTTTCTGGCTGGCGGGATCCGGTGCGTAAAAGGCCCCAAGCGGTGCCAGCGCTTCCTGCAACTCAAGGTTGGTGACACCGGTCTGGACCACCGCATATCGGCTCTCAGGATAAATTCCGAGAATTTCATCGAAACGGGAAAGGCTGACAACCAGCCCCTCACTCATGATCGTACCGCCGGAAAGATTAGTGGCAAATCCACGGGCCACAGATGGCACACCAGCCTCATGGGCGGCCTTCAGTACTCGGGAAACCTCTTCGGTGTTCGCCGGAAAGACAATAAGACCCGGCCGACCGGTCACCAGCGAGGCATCATAAGAATAAAGCTCTATGTCGGCACCCGTCTTTGTTACATAGGAAGCACCTACTATCTCTTCCATTTTCTTTACAAAATTCTCTGTAATCATCTGGTTCCTCCAACAACTCGTTGACTCTGTTGTTCCTTCACCTTGTTATTTTAACGTCCTCTGACACTATTTTAAAACCGACACGTTACTATTCTGCCTCATTGTTTTATCCATGAGACGGCAAGAAACGCACCGGTATCTATCTCATCGTTCTTTCCCTGCTCTTCAATGCGCGGAACCTCAGCAGGGTGGTCATTTTTCAGAAAATGGATTGCGGTCTTAACCGTTGAGCCGGCTGGTGTTATACGGAGCAATTCTTGCGGCGAGCGAAAGGTCATTGATTGAAAGAGTGAGTGGCCGTTCTCTGCCTTTTTCTTTCTCTGCTCGGCCCAGGGGCTCAGGCTGTTTAGTGTAGTAAGTACTATGGTTGCGCCACTGCGCGCTACACGATTGAGTTCGTCTACAGCCTTTGCGGCGTCTTTTACAAACTCAAGGGCGGTCATTGAATAAACCTTATCAAAAGAACAGGCTGGAAACGGCAGGCAGGTCATATCTCCGGCAATCGCTGCAAACGGCTGTTCAGATATTTTTTTTACTGCCTGCAGCAGCATCGGAAACGATATATCCAGGCCAACAACGCGCGAGTCGCGTGACAGGACATCTCGAGTAAAAACCCCTGTTCCGCAGCCGACATCAAGAATAACATCTCCTTTTCCGGGTTGAAGCATTTCGAGAAGCAGTTCTGTCTCGTACCTCTTTACAAGCGAGCCGATCGGTGTCCTAAACCAGCTGTCATAGCGGTCCGGCCACTGATCGAAGAGTTCTTTGCCGATTTTCAATTTACTCGTCATCCTGAGCTCCTCTGAAATCCTGGCAAACACTCCCGCTGGCCTGCTGCCAACATGAATCACAGACCATCTCGCCGCTAACGACTGGTTACTGCATCGATTTTACTTGTAAGGGTCGCATCCTTGTCTCTTCTGTCATCGACTTTCAACTCGATCAGCACTCGCTGTGCTCCTTCATCGAACTGAGCCTGTCGTATTTTTGCAACCAAATCGAATAATTCCTGAAGATCGGGTACCTCTATGGCAGTTGACAGACCGCCAACCTGGTACGTATAGCCCGATTCCTCGATAATCTTAATACCCTTTTTAACGTAACGGCCAAGGCTGACACCCTCACCGACCGGATATATGGACAATTGTGCAAGTATCATGATCTCTCCAAAAAACGGATGCACAAAACGGGATAGCCGGCAATATTACCGGCTATCCCGTTTTATAGCGCCATTCTACTTATTCTTAGCTTCTACTGCCTGAATTTCTGCCATGGTCCTGAGAATCTGCATCGCATTCTCATAGACCGGGGTATCTACCATTTTACCAAGGTAGGTTACTGCAGCAGTCCCCTTGGCGATTCCTTCTTCTTCAAAGACTTTTTTTACACCTTCTGCCCACTCAACACTCTCCGCTGATGGTGTGTAAATCACGTGCGAAGGTTCAATCTGACCAGGATGGATGAGCATTCTTCCCTCATATCCCATCTGTCGCCCTTCCATGGTGCTCTTCTTGTATCCTTCTTCATCTTTAAACGCAACAAACGGACAATCGATGGCAACACAACCAGCAGCTCGCGCGGCAACAGCGGTGTGGTAACGGGCATAAAGCTGTTCAACACCTTCAGAGGTAAGGGTAACCCTCATATCTTTGGTATAGTCGACAGCACCGAAAATAAGGGAGTTTACACGCGGACTGGCAGTTGCTGCCTCGTAGGCGTTGATGACACCTTTTGCGGTTTCGATAAGTAACTGAATGGCAACAGAGCCAACTTCCATTCCACGTCGCTGCTCAAGCTCTTCAAGCTTCCAGGCAAGGCGCTGGACATTTTCGCCGCTTCCGCATTTGGCAAGACATACGCCATCAAGTCCCGGATGAACAATCGCTTCAAGATCGTCATTGGTCATCTCGGTTTCCCAGTTGTTAATCCTTACATAGAGATATGGTGCTACTTGATTACCACGCTCAGTTTTCAGATATTTCTGGATGTTCTTCCTGCCGGTTTCTTTTTCCGCCGGTGGGACAGAATCTTCAAGGTCAAGGGTGACGACGTCGGCGGCTATTGTCGGTGCCTTGCCAACCATTTTGTCATTATTGCTTGGTACATAGAATACAGATCTCATTACAGCCATGGTGAATCCTCCTGATTTAATTAAATTTCAATAAGTTCTTTAATCTTAGGTGCTATTTCTTCCGGACTGTCAACCACATAGGCTCCGGCCTCTGTTAAGGCCTTCATTTTCCCCTGGGCTGTGCCTCGTCCTTTCTCAACAATACTGCTGGCGTGGGAAAACCTCATACCTTCAGGTGCCCAGGCCCCTGCAATAAATACAACCAGCGGTTTAGTAAACTCTTTGTTGGCGACACATTCAGCTGCTTCTTCCTCAAGTGTTCCACCAATTTCACCAAACACGGCAACTGCTTTGGTCTGCTCGTCTTTCTCAAAATTCTTAAGCACATCGGCCATGGTAAGCCCGAGAACCGGCTCTGTACCGATATGCAGTGCGGTACTGATGCCAAGACCGGCAACTTTCAAGGCCCACGGCACGGTTCCAGACTGGCCGCCGCTTCTTGATATAACACCAATTGGGCCCGGTTCAAACAGCATACTCGCCCAGTCAACGCTGCCGCCAAGCCAGCCGACAACTGCCTTACCGGGGCTGATCATGCCAAGACTTCCCGGACCGAGCAGTTTAACGCCATTTTTCCGTGCGTATGAAACCATATCTATGACATCATGAACCGGTATACGTTCAACCGGTGAACAGACAAACTTGATACCGGCGTCGATTGCTTCGTACACCGCACCCTTGAGCGCGGGTCCGGGAATAAAGGTTACAGAGGCATCAATCTGGCCATGATGCCTGATTGCTTGTTTCACCGTGTCATAGACCGGAATACCATGAACCTCAGTTCCGCCCTTACCCGGAGTAACACCGGCGACCACTTTGGTGCCGTATTCCTGCATGAACTTGGTGCGAAGAGAGCCTTCCCTCCCTGTCATACCCTGAACAACTACTGTTGTTTTTTCATCTATTATAATTGACATATCATCCCCTATCAGTCTGTACCGTGCTTTGCTCTATATTCCGCCAATCCCTCTATAGGGGCCTCAATTGTAATTGCTGAATTACCCCTGAACCAGCAGGCATATTCACAGGCGAGGCACTCGGTTCCCTTTCTGGCCAGCTCTTCGTCCGTTCCTTCAACAGCCGGTTTGCCGTCCTTAAGAACCAGGATCCCCCTGCTGTATGTCTTGCATGCCTCAACACAGGCGTGGGTTTCACAGCCTTCACATTTTTCTTCATCTATGATGATTTTTATCGTTCTTTCAGAAAATTCCATCTCTATCTCCCCTCTATGCTGCAGCCTGATCTTTACGGTATTCTTCAACCAGTGTCTTCACTCTGCCACCGATAAACTTGGCGTCGTAAACATGCTCCCGGTCATATATTTCCACCCTATTTCCAAACTCAGCAAGTCCTTCTTTCAAAATCTTCTGCGACTCTTCTTCCTTGTTACCACAGAGCAGCAGGACAACAGGGAAACCGGGTCGCTTCGGAAGTTCTTCTCTGAGTGCTTTGACCAGTCCGTGGGCATGGTGCCACTGTTCCTGGTTGGCCATCATGAAGCCTGAAAGAAAATATCCTTCGATACCCGGCTGAGACATGATCAACTTAACGGTTCGATACACCTTTGATGCTGTTGGGTTACCGCTTGTATCAGCATAATCAGCAACTTTAAGACCGACTTTATTCAGGGCGTCCATACCAAGCATGGCAGCACCGCCGCCAATACCGTGATATCCGACATAGCCGCCTTCTCTTACCTCTTCAGGAGAGGCCATTTCAGCAATGTAGCTGGTTCCCCTGAAATCACTGGCCTCAAACGACCAGCCCATAAGATCAAGGTCAGTCGGTTCTTTGAGGAATTCACGACCAATCTTGATATTAAATTCCGGATGCCTGAACACGTGCCTGATCATCGGCTTCCATCCTGCAGTCAGCGGCGTATACTTTGCCGTCTTCTGTCAGTACCAGCGGGTTAATCTCAAGCGCACGACAATCCTTAGCCCTGAAAACATTGTAGAGTTTCAGAACCACATCAGCAAGCGGTCTGATAGCAGCACCTTTAACACCCATGGAAACAACCATGTCGAGGGTATCGTGCATCATCAGACCCTTGATCACATCGACGTTCAATGTGGCAATTTTGTCCTCGGGAACCGACTCGATATCCATTCCGCCCTCGGGGCTGAACATCAAGACAGGACCCCTTACTTCCTGTGCCGAATTAATGATGAGACCCGGCGTAGAACTCCTGCTTGATTGCCAGCTGCTCCTCGACAAGTACCTGCTTTACCAGCAGTCCTTTGATTTCCATACCAAGGATCTGCGAGGCAGCCTGCTTTGGCCTCTTCAGGGGTTGCTGCCAGTTTAACTCCACCTGCTTTTCCTCTACCGCCTGCCAGAACCTGTGCCTTGACAACAACCGGTTTACCAATCTTCCGGGCTGCCTCCTCAGCATCTTCCGGGGTCTTTACAACAACCCCCTCAGGAACCGGGATGGCGGCTTCTTTAAAAAATTCTTTTCCGCGATACTCTAGAAATTTTGCCATCTTTCCTCCGTTAACAATAATGTGTAATTAGAATGTCTGGACCCATACCATCTTCACCTCAATGAGTGTTGGATCTAATGGGTATTTATTACTTTCGGACCAGATGCTTCCTGGTAAGACCAGTTTAAAATGTCACGGTAAAGGGGGATTGTCAAGGAATTTCAAATTCATCTTTTCGTTTTTTTCAATCAAACATATGCACAACTAACTACTGCTCTGAAATACAACCAGATTGGTTATTTTGATGACCCGTTCCCCATCTGATTTTTCCGAGCAATAAACGCCACGGGGGATTTTCCTGTCTGATATTTCGGACAACAGGTGGCGACAATCCACTATTCAGGACAGGACAGACAAGACTACGGAACCGAAAGGCCATCAGGCATCAAGGTAAATCACCCAGGCACCACCCGCCTTCTTTTCACCTGACTATTGACTCAGAGTTCATCTATTTTTCCGCATTATCGAATAGATAATACATTCTTATTACTAAAATAACAACCGTCGACAGAATGGTTGTTCTACAGATTTACCGACCATACTTTATTAATTTTTGACCTGTTTATTATGGGTTACGGATGCCCTGCCCGAAATGATCGCTCTTTTTTGCTGAAATGGAGAAAGAATAATTGTGTTTTTTTATTTATTTCAATAGGTTGTTTTTTCATTTTTATTTTGGCAAGGGCACATATCATAGAGAAAAACAATTGACAGTACACGTTAAAAGTTTTAACTAAACTCACTCTGGTTTGACCAGATAAACAGAATGATTAGTCTCTTGGATGATCATTTTATTGTCTCTCTGATAACCGTTCTTGCTCTGTTTGATGTGTCCAGGGAGCAAAAGAGTGCTGGTTATCGAGGATAAGGATTTTTGAAGTTGTATTGGAGTATGAGGTGTTGCACGTTTGTTTGAAGAAGGATGGTGGTGAAGGTCCATGCCGCATCCAAACTTGTCCAGAGTTTCAACAAACAGCCCAATCTGGAATAACCAAAGGATTGAGTTGTTGAAAATCACCAACCCTGAGTAAAGGAGTGAAATTATGCAGGAACAAGGACGTAAGAAAGACGAAGTAAAAGTTGAAACCAAAAGCAATGGCCGCCGGAAGTTTTTGAAGACTGCCGCTGCCGCTGGTGCCGCTGTTGCAGCAAGTACCGCTGTCGGTCCATTTATCCAGACAGCTAAAGCAAAAACAACTGTATGGAAAATACAGTCCACCTGGGATGCAGGAACAAGCGGATATACTCTGTTTGAGACCTGGTGTAATAGTTTCAAAGAGAAATCCGGCGGTGAGCTCGAAATTAAACCGTTCCCGGCAAAATCTGTTGCAGCAGACAACAACGCCCTTTTTGAAGCGGTAAAAACCGGTGTTCTCCAGGGAATGAACGCCTTTACGCTCTACTGGGCCGGAAAAATTCCTGCCTCGGTTTTCCTCTCATCATACCCTGTTGGGCCAGATCAGCCAGCCCAGTGGGACATCATGTTTGACGCTCTTGGCATGAAAGAGCTGGCTCGTAAGATCTACGCCAAGCACGGTCTGTTTTATGTGGGACATGTCCATCACGATGCCAACATCATTCATTCCAAAAAACCGGTTAACTCTGTTGCCGACTTCAAAGGCATGAAACTTCGTGTACCAGGCGGCATGGTCGCTGAGGTGTTCCAGTCGTTTGGCGCCTCCACCGTTTCCCTGCCAGGCTCGGACATTTTCCCTGCCCTTGAGAAAGGAACCATTGACGCCGCTGATTATGTGGGACCTGCCGTCAACTGGGATCTTGGTTTCGCTCAGGTTACCAAATACATCCTCTTTGGCCCTCCAGGCCTGATGTCAATCTATCAGCCGGTTGACCTCATGGAGATCACCTGTAACATTGGTGCTTGGAAGCGACTGTCTCCAGAAATGCAGAAACTGGTTGAAGAGCAGGTTAAAGTTTTCTCTTCAGAGCATTACCTGGGAATCCAGAAACGTAATGTTGAAGCACTGGCTAAATTTAAGGAAGCCGGCAGTGTTGTAAATCGCATGAGCGCTGATGATGTGAATGAGTTTCGTAAGAAGGCGATTCCAATCTGGTTCAACTGGGCAAAGAAAAGCCCGGAAGCTGCAGAGGTACTCAAACTGCAGATCGACTTCATGCTGAACGACCTCATGGGATATCTTACTCCTGAAGATATCAAGGGGTATACTCTGTAGTCTATCAGCACGATAGCTACAGCATTTTCTGATAAAAACGGAGGTCTTTGGGCCTCCGTTTTTCATACCTGATTATCGGGAAGGGAGTTTTTGCGAAATGAATGGAGAACAGATAGATTTTGGTTTTGTACTGCCCCACTGGTTCTATTGGGGTTGGCTGGCACTCATGCCCATAGCCATGATTATAGTTTGTTATTATCTAGAAAGAAAACAATTTGAAAAGGACGGTACTCTACCGGACAGCAGTGAGCAGAATGGTGCTGTAGAAGTCTCTAGCAATGGTATTATAAGAGTTTTCGACTGGATATCTGAACATACCGGCCAGTTTGTCGCCTTCTGGACAATCACCGCCGTTGTTTTTTACGCCTTTGAGGTTATCGCCCGCTATATCTTCAACAAGCCGACCATCTGGGTCCACGAATCATCCTTCCTGCTCTTCGGCATGCAATACCTGATCGCAGGAGCCTATGCCTATTTGCACGGTTCTCACGTGGCGGTGGACATCATTTATAATAAGTTCCCCAAGCGCGGGCAATACGGTCTGGATATCTTTACTTCCGTTTTTTCCTTCGTTTTCTTTATCGTTCTCATGGGCACCTCCTATGGATTTATGATGGATTCTATCGGAATGAGAGAACGTACCATGGAAACCTGGCAGATCCAGTACTATCCAGTCAAGGCAATGATGCTTCTGGGTGGCATTACGATTACTCTTGCGGCCATATCAAAGCTGTACAAGGATATTAAACGTTTCAATCAACTTGGTAGGAGTGCGTAATCATGGATGCTGCAATTAAAACCAATACAGAAAAAAGGCCATACAAGACAGGCGGCCTGTTCTGGAGCATCGTTGTCTACGGTGCAACTCTTGCCCTGGCCGGCTGTGTGCTGGTCGAGATGATTAATATTTTCTTCTACGATCCCTACGGGGACGATTACTTCCTGTTCAGGACAGCGGGGATACTTGCGGGTTATGAGATTTCAACGCTGACCTGGTACATGTTCGGCAGTCTCGTCGTTTTCCTGATGGCCGGCCTTCCCCTGGCCTTTGTTACCGGCGGACTCGGCTGCGTATTTATTTACCTGGTCGGAGACCAGGCGATGCTCAACATCCTGCCGAGCCGAATCTTTCCGATGATGACCAACTCCGATTTATCCGCCATCCCGCTGTTTATTTTTATGGCAGCCATGCTTGAGCGGGCCGGTATCATCGAAGAAATGTTTTCGGTTGTCTACAGATGGATGGGTGGCCTGCGCGGTGGCCTGGCGGCAGCAACCATCGTTGCCTCCACGATCCTGGCCGCCATGGTCGGGGTTATCGGAGCAGCAGTCGTAACCATGGGAATCCTGGCACTGCCGGCAATGCTTAACCGTAATTATGACGAAAAGATTGCCCTGGGATCGATCATGGCAGGTGGAACGCTCGGTATCCTGATCCCGCCGTCGATCCTGGCTATTCTTTATGCCGTTGTCGCCCAGCAGTCTGTCGGTGAACTCTATATGGGTTCTTTTATTCCCGGCCTGATGCTTTCCGGTATGTACGTATCCTATGTTCTGATTCGCTCCTATCTGAACCCGAGTCTATGCCCGGCACTGCCGAAAGAGGAACTGATCAGCTGGTGGGAAAAGATTAAACTGCTCAAGGGACTGATCGCTCCCCTGTTCCTGGTTTTTCTGGTACTTGGATTGCTGTTCGGCGGTATCGCAACTCCTGTGGAAGCCGCCGGAATCGGTTCCTGCGGTTCAGTTATCGTCGCCATAATCCAGAGGAAGTTCTCACTGCTGGTTCTCAAAGAAGCCAGCCTTACAACGCTGCGGGCCTCAACGATGGTTCTCTGGATCATGTTCGGAGCCTCGGTATTTGTTGGTTTTTACATCCTGCAGGGTGGGCAGGCTTTTATCACCGACACCATGCTTGGACTTGGTCTTGGACCGTACGGAATCCTCTTTCTGATGATGTTCCTGCTGGTTCTTCTCGGCATGTTCCTGGACTGGGTCGGCATTCTGCTGCTTGCGGTACCGATATTTGTACCGATCGTCAAGTCGCTTACCTTCCCCGGCCTCTTCGGATTACCGGGACCAGATCCTGGTGACGTCGCTCTGTGGTTCGGCGTTCTGTATATTATCAACATGCAGATGTCGTTCTTGAGTCCACCGTTTGGCTATGCCTTGTTTTATATCCGTGGCGTCACTCCGCCGCATATCCAGATGGCAACCATCTTCAAGGCAGCTATCGTATTTCTGATCATGCAATGTGTTGGTCTGGCAATCTGTGTATTGTTCCCGGCAGTCATCACCTTCTTCCCGAATATGATTTACGGGTAAGAGCTGAGCGGCTCGGCTCCAGTGCCGAAAATTTGCAGATCGTCATTTAGATGACATACCTGAGCCCTGGCTGTATATTACGCCAGGGCTTTTCTTTATACACCCTACTGAAATTGAGCTTCTAATAATCCCATAAACCTATCTACACAGGAGAGAACAGAGATGCGGATTATCTTTATCGGACAGGCACCGTTTGGCGCCGAATCACTTGAGAAACTGATCGCTCAGGGAGAAGAGATCGTCGGTGTACTCACCGTACCGGATCTCCCCAACCAGAAACATCCCAACCCGGTGAAACAGTGTGCAGAGAAACATGCTATTCCCGTCCTGCAATCCCGGCTGCTCAAAAGCAGTGAAGCGGTCTCCTGGGTCGCACAGCGTACGCCTGATCTTCTGGTTCTTGCCTTTGTTACCTCGTTTGTTCCGCAGGAAATGATTGCTCTTGCACCTCTGGGCGGTATTAATTACCACCCCTCACTGCTGCCGAAATATAGAGGCGGGTCTGCCATAAACTGGGCGGTTATTAACGGAGAAACAGAGACCGGGGTGAGTATTCATTATATCGATGAAGGTGTCGATACCGGTCCAGTCCTCCTGCAGGAGAAGGTGGTTGTTGAGCCTGATGATACCGTCAAGTCCGTTTACTTTGCAAAGCTCTACCCCATGGGCATCAGAATGATTGCCCAGGCGGTCGAATTAATAAGAACAGGCCAGGCAAAAGCTGTGCAGCAAGACGAGACCCGCGCATCTTTTCAACCGGTTATAACCTCAAAAGATACGGTGATCGATTGGCACAGACCTGCAGCCCAGATCTACAATCTCATCCGTGGCTCGAATCCGGCCCCGGGAGCAACAGCGACCATTAATGAGACAATCTGCAAGATATTTGAAACCTCCAGGGGCGCCGGCTCAGGCTCAGCGGGTACCGTGATCGATATCTCTGATAGTGGTATTGAGATTGCGGCTTCTGAGGGCAGCATTGTTGCACACGTCCTGCAGCCGGCTGGCGGCAGGAAAATTCCGGCTGCAGAATTTGTTCAGACATTCGGGCTCAAAGTCGGGGACTCTCTTAATTAATCAATACATACCTAATAATTATTATGCTTACTACACTGCTCATATACGGTCTGCTCGGGGGTTTCGTCGGTATCCTTGCCGGCTTACTTGGTGTCGGAGGTGGACTGGTAATCGTGCCGATACTTGTCATTGCCTTTAAGATTCAGGGAATTCCTCACGAAATCATGATGCACCTCGCCCTCGGAACCTCGCTGGCCAGTATCATATTCACCTCAATTTCAAGCTTCATGGCCCACCATAAGCGCGGTGCCGTTGACTGGCAGACAGTAAGAAGAATTGTCATTGGCATACTGACCGGTACATTCATCGGATCCTGTTTCGTGGCGATTCTCTCCACCAATATTCTCAAACTCTTTTTTGTCTGTTTCATCTACTTTGTCGCCTTTCAGTTCCTGACCAACAAGAAACCAAAAGCATCCAGGGAACTTCCCGGCATTTTCGGTATGTTCCTGGCGGGCAACACCATTGGCTTTATCTCAAGCCTCGTAGGTATCGGCGGAGGCGCAGTATCAGTTCCGTACATGACCTGGTGCAATGTTGCCGTTCATCGGGCCATCGGAACATCCTCGGCGATTGGCCTGCCAATCGCAATTTCAGGGACCATCGGTTTTGTGTATAATGGCTGGAACAACGCGGTCCTGCCAGAATATTCGATAGGGTACGTCTACTTGCCGGCACTTCTAGGAATCGCGGCAATCAGTGTCCTGACAGCGCCGCTTGGTGTCAAACTGGCACACAGCCTGCCTGTGGGGAAACTGAAAAAAATATTTTCATTATTGCTGATAATTGTCGGCACCAAAATGCTCATAGACATTATTTAGCCAGGGGCGCTGCTGACACCTGGGCGCTTGCCTGGTTTGAGAAAAGATATTAATTATCCCCAGGCCTGCCATGATAAGACTGTCAGGAAGACGGCAAAAGGGCTGAACAGCGCACCTGTTCAGCCCTTTTAAAACCCGGAATTTTCGATCAGGCTCCCAACCCGGCCTCCTGATCCTAATTTATTAGGGGGTCTTCCAGCAAACGAGTACCTCAATTCTGTAATCATCCCTCAGATGTTCTTCAAATTGCCTGTGCTCGGCGGCAACGAATGGGGTACAACCACTTTCATGCGCATACCTCTCAAGGTAGGCGATATCCGGATGATCCTTATTACGCGACAATCCTCTCTTTACCATACGCCTTCGCCAGTAATTTCAGAGGGTGACAGGACTCCCGCGCCGTCCCCTGAAAAATCTGCATGCCGCAGGCGCCGCAGCCGGTAACAACCTGATCAACGTCTGCTGCGAGAACCTCGTCAAAGAGGTGTTTGCCGATTTTCATGGAAAGGTCGTAATTATTGGCTTTCAGACCATAGGTTCCGCCCATCCCGCAGCATTTATCCGAGAACTGTTTGACCGTGACACCTGGTATAAGCTCCATGAGCTCAATGGGCTCACGGGTCACGCCAACACTTTTTAGATGGCAGGGTGCGTGGTAACCGACACTCATATCAAGCCGGCTGAATTCGGTATTCAGTTCGCCCTCCTTGTGGAGCTGCATCAGATATTCGTGAATGTCGTAGCAGTGCTCGGCAACCACCCTGGCTTCTTCAGTGTCGACAATACGGGGATACTCTTTTTTCACGGCCAGTTCGCAGCTCGGTTCACTGAAAATAATTGGCACGCCGCGGGATGCATAGTCATGAAGGAGGTTGATATTGAAACGAATATCATCGATGATCTGGTGTTGTGCTCCGGCACTTATTCTGGCAATACCGCAACACCTGAATTCCGGCATGACGACCTTGAGGCCATTGTGTTCAAGCACGTCGACTACGGCCAGTCCTTCGCCCTCCGGATCGTTATAATTTGCGTAGCAGCCGAGGAAAAAGACCACCTCCCGTGAGGACGGAGATTGTTTCCTGCCCTTCAGCATCTTGCGCAGGGTCTGATTACGAAACTGCGGCAGGTATCTTTTCGCTTCCATGCCAATGGCCTTTTGCAGCCCCCATCGAATTGGGGCAAGAGAGGTGGCAAAGTTGGCTACCGGGGCTAACATGCTTCCCTGGCTGCACAGGGTCCTGGTATCGGTCAAGACGCGATTTGTAAAACTTTCCCCCTTCTTTTCGACATATTCGTGCCTGCCGACGATTGCAAGCCACGGCACATCGACACCCGACGGACATTCCGTCAGACAGCGCTTACAGTTTATACATGAATCGACGATTTCTTTGAACTCTGGATCCTCCAGGATCTGCGGATCGAGTTTTCCGGAAATAAGTTCACGATACAGCGTTATCTTCCCTCTCCCCTTCGTCCATTCTTCAAGCTTGCTGCTTGCTATCGGGCAATACGATCGGCATTTGGCACACCCCGAACAATTCTCGATCTGTTCCTGGAGCACCTGGCTGTCGAACGGACTGCCTGTGGCTGATATATGGAAATCCGGACCATATTTAAGGTCCCTGCCCAGGGAGTTGTCCTCATCAGATATGATTACCCCCGGGTTCATTATGCCATCCGGATCAAAGACACCCTTGATCTCTCTCATGGCGTGGTAGAGGTGCGGATATTGGCGCTCAACATAATGGGTGCGCAGCCGTCCGTCCGCGTGCTCACCGCTGACAGTGCCCTTCAGGTCAAGCACCAGGTCGCATACTGCCTCCGACAGCTTCAGCATCTTGTCCACATCTTCCTGCTGACGAAGATCCAGAATGGCCATCGTATGAAGATTGCCGTCCCCGGCATGACCGTAAATTGCAGCCTTAACATCAAAGGTGTCAAAGAGCTTTCTCAGGCCGCTGATATATTCGGGCAACTTGCTCACATGAACAGCTGCATCCTCAATAAAAGCGATGGGACGCTTCGGGCCTTTCATGCGATTGAGAATCGGACCTGATATGCCCCGAACCTTGGTAAAGGTTTTCATGTCTTCACCATTTCGGGCCTGCAGGACGTCAACTGCGAGCTGTTTGTCATCCATCAACCGTTTTCGGATACTGGCAAATTTGGCAATAAGCGCCTCGTCACTATCTTCCTGGAATTCAATAAATAGTGAGGCTTCCGTATTTTCAGGGAAATATTCAGCGAGTTCTGGTCGCTGTTCACGGGCAAGATCAAGAATATGTTTCTCCATGATCTCGATCATTGAGGGATTCTCTGCAAGTATTTCCTGAGTCGCCTCGCCAACCTTGCCTAGATCATTAAAATAGACAAAGCCGCTTAAAACCTTCTCCGGAATTGAAGATAACTGCAGTTTTGCCTCTGAGACCAGGGCAAGCGTGCCCTCTGAACCAACGAGAAGCGGTGTCAGATCAACTGATCCGCCCTCCATCAGGTCCCAGACATGGTAGCCGCATGAGTTCTTGCTGGTAAACGGTCGTTCCTCTTCAAGGTAGTCCTCATACCGTTCCAGTATTTCGGGTAGTTCCTTGCGAATCTTTGCAGACAGAAAACCAATTGATCCTGGTTTTTCAGCTGCCCTCATGTTGCCGGTAGCCAAGATTTCGCCATTGCTCAGGACCAGCTCGAGACCTTTCACATGTCCCCTGGTGGTTCCGTATTTGACCGCATGGGGCCCACTTGAATTGTTGGCTATCATGCCGCCCAGGGTTGCTGAGTCTATTGTTGACGGATCTATCGGAAAGTAAAGATTATGGGGTTTGAGCATCTTGTTGAGATCTGCCAGGACAATACCCGGTTCAACCGTTACCCACTTTTCCTCGACATTCAGCTCAATGAGCCGGGTCAGGTATTTGCTGAAATCGATCAAAATTCCACGGCCAAGTTCGTTACCGGCACGACTTGTCCCGCCGCCACGGGGAGTAATCGGAATTTTATGTTCCCGGGCAAATTTCATTGTCTTGACCAGATCCTCTTTTGACTTGACCTGGACAATCGCCTGCGGTTTTATCCTGAACAGCGATGCCCCGCTGCTGTATAAACTGCGGCTCAATTCGCTGTAAAGTACGTCTCCATCAAGCTCGACCTGTAATGATTCAAAAAGTTTGTCGTTTTCCTGCATAAAAACCTCTATTACCAAAATATATTCTTCCGGCTTTCCTTTCCTTCATAGTGGATATCCCGGCTCGACGATTACCAGAGCAGTGCTCACCTGCTCTTATCGTTCTTTGCCTCCCCAAAGAGAGACTGCCATGATTACCGTTGTAATCATGGCAGCATACTGCACTTACAGTATATTTTCTTTATTCACCACTATTTATACCCGGTGGACTGAGCCTATCGTGCCGCCGCCACCTCGGCCAGGTATTTCATCGCCTCAGCTACACCGCCTTTTTGATGCTTGATATTGCCTAACTCCAACCCCATCTCTACACCGGCAAGGGTGCCCAGGAGGCTTAAATCATTGAGGTCTCCGAGATGTCCGATACGAAAAACCTTATCGGCTACCTTACCAAGTCCGTTCCCAAGTGACATATCAAAGTTATCCAGAATAACCTTTCTGAGATTATCGGCGCCATGTCCTTCAGGCATCATCACTGCGGTGAGCACACTGCTGTACTCCTCAGGGTTTTCACAGAGCACTTCAAGTCCCCACGCCCGTACCGCACGACGGGTTGCCTCTGCAAAGCGGTCATGCCGGGCAAATACGTTCTCCAGCCCTTCCTCTTCGAGCATCTTGATTGATTCCCTGAGGCCGAACAGGAGATTGGTGCATGGAGTGGAGGGATAGAAAAAGCTTTCATTTGCTTTCAGCATGTCATTCCAATCCCAAAAATGTCGGGTAAAACTATTTGTCTTTGAAGCCTCGAGGGCCTTATCGCTGATCGCATTGAATCCCAGACCGGGGGGCAGCATTAACCCCTTCTGTGAACAGCCGACCGTTACATCCACCTTCCATTCCTGGTGACGGTAGTCCATGGAACCAAGGGACGAGATAGTATCAACCATAAACAGGGCGGGATGATTGGCACCATCAATTGCCTTGCGAATCTCAGCGATCCTGCTGGTTACGCCGGTTGAGGTTTCGTTGTGGACAATATTGACCGACTTAATCCTGTGCTCCTTATCCTCAGCCAGTTTTTGCTCAACAATCTGCGGATCAACACCATGCCGCCAGTTCGTCGGTACAAAGTCGACCTCAAGACCAAATTTTTTGGCCATATTATACCATAGCGTGGCAAAATGACCGGTCTCAAACATCAGGACCTTGTCGCCCGGGCTGAGGGTATTCAGTAATGATGCTTCCCAGGCTCCTGTTCCTGAAGTCGGAAAAACCACGACAGGCCCAGAGGTTTTAAAAATTCTTCTTGAACCGGTTAATACTTCCTCGGACAGTTCTTTAAACTGGGGTCCACGGTGATCAATCGTTGGATGACTGATGGCATGAAGTATCCTGTCTGGAACATTGCTCGGTCCCGGAATCTGTAAAAAGTGGCGGCCGCTTGTGTAAGTCATCGTTCATTACTCCTTTGTATCTTGTTTATAAAAGCAAAAATCAAATCATTTATTCAGGTTATACTGTTCAACACGCTAAGCAGGATCTGTGATTTTTCCATTAACAGCAGAACAGGCAACGGTTAATGGCGAGGCCAGATAAATCCTGGCTCCCTCAGCGCCAATCCGTCCGGGACTGTTCCGTATGGTTGTGGTTATGGCAATGTCGCTGTCACACAAAACACCGAGATGCTTCCCCGGACACGGACCGCACCCCGGCGGCATGATTACCGCACCGGCGTTTCTGAGGGTTGATGAAATCTTCAGTTTATCCATCGACTCCATGATATTTTTCGACCCCGGGGTAATTATAAAGGTGACATCGGGGTGCACCTCCTTTTTTGCCAGAACATCAGCAATTACCTGCATGTCGTCCAGCCTCCCGGCAGAACATCCGCCGGCGATGGCTACGGTAATTTGTTCCTCCGGCAGCTCGGCCGGACTGCAAAAGGCAGATTTTATTCCAGGCACAGCCACCAGCGGGCTGATTGTGTCAGACTCTATGATGATGTCTGGCTTTCGTTCTTCGCCCTGAGGCAGGACGAGCGCGGTGGCCACCCCGGCTTCAGGCAGAAAGTTACAGATAGACATTTTTTCGCTGACCGTCAGCTGTTCAATGGTTGTGCCGGTCAGCAGTACCGCCTTATTCCTGATCTGTTCAGCATAGCGCTGCATCAGGTGCATGCCGATATCTCTTGCCATCACCGCTGGACCGGGTTTCCCCTCAAGTGCGATAACCACTTGCTCGGGGACCGAGATAGTGTGATAGCCACTGCACATTGCAGTTAAAAATGCGGCCGCAGAGACAGAAAACGCAATCCCGCCAAATGCCCCGGCGGTCGCCACATGGCCATCAGCCCCGACAATGATCATCCCCGGCCAGAGAGACTCCTCTTCTGCAACAACCTGGTGAAGGACCCCTTCACCATTCTTATAGAGATGGACATCGTATTTTCTGGCAAATTCAGAAATTTCACGCTGAAACTCCCGGTCTTTCACTGTCGGAGCTGGAAAGGAGTGATCCAGGGTAATGAGAACCCTGCACCGGTGATTAATTTTATACTCCTTTTTCTTGAAGAGCCTTAAAATTTCAGGACCGCTGCCGTCATGTGCCAATGCCAGGTCTACCTTCAGGTCAATATCCTGACCCGGTATAACCTTTTCCTGCAGAGATGCTTTCGCCAGTTGTCGATAAAAAAATCCGGTCATCCGTCACCTCAAGATTAAACCTGCATTGGCGGCTGAGGTACTCACTGTTTTTTTCACATGGGTCATCGTTCTTCTGTCAGTTATGGCCTTATTAATACCTTTATCGCTGAGGGATCATTGTTGGCTGTCTCCATAGCCTTACCGATCTCAGCCAGCGGATAGGTGTGGGTGATCAGTGGTTCAATATCAATCTGCCCCAATAATACCGGCCTTAATGCCTGCGGTACCCAGATATGCCGCTGCTGCACACCATGATGGACAAGTCCGGTATTAACAACCTGGAGCGAATTGTTGTGCCATCGGGAAATATTGAGATTAATGTTCTGGGTAATCCAACTGTAAAAAACCAGGACGCCGTTATGCTTAACCGCGTCGTTGCACAGCTGGACAGCCTCACCTGTTCCTGCGACCTCCACAACGACATCCGCGCCTTCACCGTTGGTCAGTTCAAGGATAGCCGCCAAAGGATCAGTTTCGGAGCTGTTTACGGCGTGGTCAAGCCCAAGACGTTTTGCCAGCTGAAGTTTACCATCGACAACATCAACTCCAATAACTTGATGGGCACCTTTTTTACGAGCCACCTGGGCGATTACCTGACCGGCAAACCCCATGCCGATTACCGCAACTGTGTCACCAAGCTGTACTTTTGAACAGAGCCCGGAAAAAACGGCACAGCCGATTGGTTCTCCCAGTGACAAAAGGTCAGCCTCCAACCCATCGGGTGCCGGTTCCAGCTCTTCCTCCCCGGCCTTGAAATAATCGGAGTAGGTCTCCACCCAGGCAAAAGCGATCACCTTATCACCCGGCTTGTACCGGCGGATATTTCGGCCAACCTCAACAACCACGCCTCCCGCTTCATGACCGAAAAAATAGGGGTAAGCAAACGCATTCTTCATTTCGGTATTAAGTCCTCCGGAAGGAGGAATAATACCGTTATATAAGTTCTTATCCTGTCCGCAGATTCCAGCAGCATGGGTTTTCACTAAAATTTCATCATCTGAAATTCTCAGCTCTCGCTCCCTGACTTCAATCTCGCCTACTCCGGTCAAACATGCGCTGTTAACAATCATTTTATCTCGTTTCGTTATTGGACAGTCAAGCTGCGAGCCAGGCTGTACTCTGTTTGATTCATCATAAATACGCTGCTCCCCGGCCTCTGCCGGACATTTCCAGCAAAGAGCGAAGATCTTTCCTGTTAACCATAGAATAAATGTACGAGAGACATGGGAATGGCGGGAATATAGGTACACATCATGAGAATGACAAAAATACATCCAACGTAGTAGACATTTACCTTGCTTACTTCCCAGATATCAGCTTTGGCAACAGAACAGGCTGTGATCAGCACACTTGCAACCGGAGGAGTCTGCTGTCCAATACCCAGATTGAGGGTAACTACCAGGCCGAAATGAACAGGATCAATACCCACGGCGTGTACCAGCGGCATGACAATTGGAACCACAAGAATGATCGCCGCAGCGGAATGCAGAAAACAGCCGACAACCAGAAAAAAGAGATTCAGCATTCCCAGAACCGCGTATTTATTTGTTGTGATGTCCGTGATCTGCTGGGCCAGCTGCTGGGGGATCTGCAGCTCGGTGAGGATAGCCCCCATCAGAGCTGAAGATGCAACAAGGAGCATGACAACACCAGTTGAGATACCTCCCTCAATGGTTGCCTCTTTCAAATGCTGCCAGTTTATTTCCCGATAAATCACCCCGCCGACAAACAGCGAGGCGACAACAGCAAGACCGGCGCCTTCCGTGGCTGTAACAAAACCTCCGAAAATACCGCCGAGAATAATAAAGGGGACAATGAAGGCCCACGAGGCTTCTTTAAACGTCGACCAGACCTTCTTCAGTTGAAACACTTCTTCAACAGGATAATTTCTGCGAACGGCAAAGCCATATGAGAGACCCATCATTGCAAATCCGCAGAGGATGCCGGGAATAATACCGGCCACAAAAATCTTGACCACTGAACTCCCTGCCATTACCGCATAAAGAATCATCGGGATTGATGGCGGAATTATTACCGCAATGGTAGCTGCTGACGACATAACCGCGGCCGCAAACGGGGCGGGATAGCCCTTGCGCTTCATGGCCGGAATAAGAATTGAGCCCAGGGCGGCAACATCAGCT
This sequence comes from uncultured delta proteobacterium, assembly GCA_963710015.1. GTDB lineage: Bacteria > Desulfobacterota > Desulfobulbia > Desulfobulbales > Desulfocapsaceae > MADRE3. Next base: position 36,295 of record CAVPYP010000027.1, read on the forward strand.
ACTGCCGAGCCGGACATTTCTGCAAAAAACATCGAAGTCGCCGTAGCAGACATGGCCAGGCCACCCCTGACGAAACCGACGAGTGCAGAGGCAAAGGCAATCAGCCGTTTGGAGATGCCCCCGGTATTCATTATGGCACCGGCGAAGATGAATAGAGGAATTGCCAGCAGCGGAAATTTTGTGGCTCCGTCAAACATGATAAGAGCAACATTAGGCAGTGCAGATACTCCCTGACTGATTAGCATAGTGAAAAGAGCAATGAGTCCAAGGGCAATAGCGATCGGGACATTGATCAGGATCAGTATGAATAAACCAATGAACATTAAAAATATAGTCACGGCTGTAGTACCTCTTAAACGTTTTCTGGAGCTTCCTGGGGGATCTCAACATCATCATGCCCGGCGATACCTCTCTCTGACCTCGCCTGACGCCACATATCTGGAAAACTGAGGAGCTGACCGATGACAAACAGAACCGCCCCGATGGGAATGACCGACTGGGTAAGCCTGGTGGGAACCCAGGTGAGGCTGGTCAGGGAATCTCCTCCAAGAATAACAAGAACCTCTACTCCGACCCAGGCCAGCAGCAGAAAGAATCCAATGACGAGCACTTCCCCGAAAAGTAAGACCGGTACCCGGAGGGATGGTTTCATGGCGTTCAACAACCCGTTAAAGCCGATATGCCCCCTGGTCAGGGCAGCCAGAGCTGAGGCATAATAGGTGAGCCAGGCCAGCAGAACGGAGGCAACCTCGTCGTACCAGCTCAGCGACATTCCGCTTTTACGATATATCACCGCAACCACAACCAGTACGGACATCGTGATCATCAGGATGATGACGATGGACTCCATCAGTTTCTTGTATGTGCTTTGGAATCTAGCAAGCAAGACAATACCCTCCAGACAGACAGAAAAAATCAGCCCCGGCGATTGGCACCGGGGCATTATTTAATAATTGACCGTGTTATTTAACTAGACTCTGTACGCTATCGATGAGTTCCTTTCCGCCTGGTACTTTTGTTCCGAACTCTTCATAAATCGGACCACTTGCCTCAACGAACGCCTTCTTGTCAACTTCATTGATCTCGACAGACCCTTTCATTTTATCCAGGAGATCCACTTCCATTTTTTCAGCAGTTTCATAGACCCATTCCTGCATATCGACAGCGGTGCTTTTGAGGATCTCACGTACATCTTCCGGCAGGCTGTCCCAGGTTTTTTTCCCGGTAAGCAGATAGGCCGGGGTATAGACATGACCACTCAGGGAGAGATATTTCTGAACTTCGTGGAAGTTCTGGCTGTAGATCTGGGTAAAAGGATTCTCCTGACCATCAATGACACCGGTCTGCAGGGCAACAAAGACCTCGGAAAGTGCCATCGGTGTCGGATTGGCGCCGTACCCCTTGAACATCTTCACCCGCCACTCACCTTTCGGTGTACGAAGCTTGATTCCCTTGAGGTCTTCAGGGCCTACGATCGGCCTGACATTGTTGGTGATATTCCTGAAACCATTTTCCCATACGGCAACGACATGGTATCCTTCTGCTTCAACCTTCGGGGCAATCATCGGCCAGAATACTTCATCCCTGATCTTGCGCATATGATTGCGGTCAAGGACAAGATACGGCATCTCGAAAACACCAAATTCGTCGACAACCGATGACATGACCGTTGACGGCAGAGGCAAAAGCGATGGTGCCAAGCCTCAGTTTCTTCAAAAGCTCGGCATCTTTTCCCAATTGGCTGGAACCAAAGGTAACAACCTTGGCCTTGTCGCCCAGCTTGGCATTTGCCCGCTTGGCAAATTCGTCAGCACAGGCCAGGAATAACGATCCCGGTGCTCCCACATGCCCAAATTTCAGCTCTATGGTCTTAGCTTGAACGGCACCGTTCATGGTCAAAATACTGAACGTCATAAAAGTTGATAGAATTAAGAATGTTGTCAGTTTTTTCATGGTACGCTCTCCTTTTTGTAAAAGATTTCACTGAAGGGCCTACTCCAACGGCGGAGCAGATACCAATCCCGTCTTTTGTATACGCTGGGTTAAACCTGAACGACTGTCATACGGTCGATGACATTGCTACGAACAGGAGCACGGCGCAGTCCTAAAATTGGGGTTATGTTTGCTAAATGCAGGTCCAGATAGTACCAGGGTAAACACTCCGGAATCCAGTAAATCAGGCTTCAGAACAGTCTCAGAGCTTGTCAATATGAACCGGGTCGGTTGTTTACCTCCAGATAGAAAAGCAAAGAATATGCCGAAAAGCATTTACTCTTGCTTTTCTTTCAAAACAGCCGGATAATCTCTCTATCAAGCTGAAAACATGAACAATAATTTGTAAGTGAAACGTCAGCAATGAGCAGACGTTTCACTTTGACAACAAATATTGTTTCATAAATTGAACAACAACCGTTCACTGTGTTTCAACATGTAACAATAAGCACGTTTGCGGACTGTGTATAGTGAGAAAAACGCTTCTCAGGTATGCGGCGGGTCTTTAAGCCACGCTCAGGTGGAAAATGGTCGCACGTTTGGGGTATACCGGACAATGGTCCTGACGGTATCGACTTGATTGAAACGTTTTAAGCAGTATCAGAAGAATACTCTGCCTCAGTTATCAACAACCTGCTGCAGTTTCCTCCAGAGTGTTGTCCTGCTGATTCCCAGTTTGCGCGCCGTACGAGTTCTGCTGCCGTTGCATTCTTCCAGCGTTTTCATGATGAGCTGTTTCTCATACAACGCTTTTTCCTTGCCGACCAGAAACTGAAATTTATGGGCAGGATTATCATATTCCCTGTTTATCTCAGGACCGGCAACACTTCTGGGCGGAGGCTCCTTACCGCCGGCACCATCCTGGTCATTGATCAGAGGGGATTCCTGGATCTGCAGCGCTCGCCTGACATCACCAACTTCAATAAGTCCACCGGCGGTCATCACCGACAAGCGCTCCATAACATTGCGCAGCTGCCTGATGTTCCCGGGCCATTCATGGGCAAGCAGCAGCTGGGCCGACTCAGTTGAGAATACACCGTAGGACTTGCCTTGCATGTCATAAAATTCTCTTAAGAATTTATCGGCTATACCGAGAACATCATCCTCTCTCTCCTTCAATTCAGGTATTGAAAGGGACAAGACATTTATTCGATAGTAAAGATCTTCCCGAAACAATTTTCTCCTGACCAGATCCCTCAGGTCCCGATGGGTTGCGGCTATCAGCCGAACATTGACAGGCAGAATCCGGCTGTCTCCCAGGCGCATTATCTCTCTTTGTTCTATCACCCGCAGAAACCGGGACTGCAGCACCGGCGGCATTTCACCAACCTCATCAAGCAAAAGGGTTCCGCCGTGCGCCATCTCAAACACCCCTGCTTTACCACCCTTGCGGGCGCCGGTAAAGGCCCCTTCCACGTAGCCGAACAGCTCGCTCTCCAGTATACTTTCCGGTAATGCTGCACAATTAATGGCAACAAACGGTTCATTGTGCCTTCTGCTTGCATTGTGAATAGACTGAGCGAATATCTCCTTACCCGTGCCTGTGCGGCCATAAATCATCACTGTGGAATCTATTGCTGCATATTCTCTTGCCAGACTGACTGTACTTTTAAGAGCACTACTCCTGCCTATAATGTCCACAAAGCTATGTCGTGCATTGAGCCCTTTATGCGAAAGCTTTCTCCTCACGTTGCTCTCGATCTTCTGCAGAACATCAATCTTCTGAAACGTTGTTACGACACCCTCGATTTTTCCGTCAACGATGATCGGCACCCGGTTCCCAACCACCTTGACGTTGCCGATCTCAAAGACTGCTCCCAGTTCGGGCCTGCCTGTTTTTAAAAGATGGTGGCAGCCCGCATCAGGGATCACTTCTTTGACATTCATGTGTATGGCATCTTCTGCAGTCCAGCCGGACAATTCCTCCGCCACCTTATTAAACAACGTTATTTTACCTTCGTTATCCAGGGCAATTATGCCATCGTAGGTGAAGTTGAGCATTGCTTTCAACTGCTCAGCCTTCCTTCTTTCCTGCTTTCTGACTTTATTAACTCTTCTGGCTTCCAGGAGTGTCATTCTCACAGCTTCGTAATCTGAGGTGATGATGACTGCTTCCATCCCCCTCGACCTGGCCTCACGAGCCATGGCAATCTTGCCTATGACCACATCTGCCCCTCGTGTCTTCAGGTGCTCTATGCCTTTAACAACATCATCGAGATCATTTTCACAGGTATATTTGATCAGCTTGTCGTCGATTATTTTCTCCAGGCTGGACAAACCCATAATGACATCCTCGACATCCACGATACCCACCCTGGTGCCGAGTTTTTTTGCATCGTTGTAGGCCCTGAGGATTTCGTACCCGCCAATACCGATATCGATGACGGGAAGATCAATCTCGGACTGTTTTATTTTTGAAGCGGTAAGCCCGCGGCTGACGACGACCTGGTAGCCGTTTTTTTCAGCATCAAGGGCCAGTTTTACCGCTTCATCCATGCGGGTAACTCTGACATCCACGTCTTCTTCATTGCCAATTACTTTCAGCGCAATTTCAGCAAGCTCAAGATATGGTGAGATGAATAGTATTTCTCCCATCGTTCTCCCTCAGGCAGACCCGCTTACGCTTATTCGTTTGCTCTCACAGGACAATGACACCATTTTCATTACCATTTATAGGTTCCTGATCGCACCAGGGCCTGCCTCAAAATCCTGACCACATGATGTGCTTCTCGTTGAGTACCGTGCGCTATCTGGTGCCGGCATGACACCCCGTCCGCAACGATCAATGTATCTTCAGTCGTTTCCCTGACTGCAGGGAAAATAGACATTTCACCCATCTGCATTGAGGTTTCATAGGTCTCGGCCCCATAACCGAAAACTCCGGCCATACCGCAGCAGCTTGACTTGACAACTTCAATCTCGAGTTCCGGAATCATCCCCAGAACAGTCTCAACCGAACCGGCCACATTAAACGCTTTCTGGTGGCAGTGCCCGTGAACAAGCGCTTTTCGGCCGACAGATTGCAAATTAAGATGGAGCTTTTCTCTCAGACAGAACTCTTCGAAGAGCATTGCCTTCTCCGCCACAACATCGGATTTTTCACCGGGAATCAGTGATGGCACTTCATCCCTGAGACAGAGCAGGCAGCTTGGCTCAAGACCGACGATGGAAACGCCCCGTCTGGCATACGGATAGTAGGTTTCAACCAGCCTGACTGCCTCTTTGCGGGCCTGATCTATCTTTCCTGCCGTCAGATATGTTCTGCCGCAGCACAGCGGCCTGCTGCCGCCGCTGCCTGGTTTTGGCGTCAGGACCCGATATCCGGCAGCAAGCAGGATATCCCGGGCATCATGCAGATTCTCCGACTCAAAATAGGTGTTAAAGGTGTCGCCAAATAATATAACCTCCGGCCCATCAGCCGGTCCTTCCTGCTCTTTGGGGCGATATATATCTGAACGCCATTTCGGCAGCGGTCTCCTGGAAGTAAAGCCATCAAATCTCTCTAACATCCTGGCAAGCAATGGTATCGAGTTCCGCAGATTTGCCAGCCAGGGAACCCGACAGAGAACCGGGGCATAGAGCGGCATCCAGGCAATAAGGTGGTCATGCAGGGAAAATCCTTTTTCTTTTTTTCGGGCGGCAGTAACCTCGATTTTCATCTTGGCCATATCAACGCCGGTAGGACACTCTCGCTTGCATGCCTTGCACGACACACAGAGTTTCAGGGTCTCCGCCATTTCATCACAAGCCAGCGCTCCCGCCCCAAGCTGGCCCGAAATAGCCAGCCTGATGGTATTGGCTCGACCTCGCGTTGAATCCTTTTCGTCACGGGTGAGCCGAAATGATGGGCACATGGATCCTTCGAGCATTTTCCTACAGGCTCCGTTATTGTTGCACATCTCAACTGCACCTTGAAATCCGCCGTCTGCTCCCTGCCATTTTGACCAGTCAAAAACGGTCGGCAGCTCATTGACCTGATAAAACGGACCATACCTGAAAAGTCCGCGGTCATCCATTTTGGGGGGATCAACAATTTTACCCGGGTTGAGCAGACCGGAAGGGTCAAATATATTTTTTACCTCCCTGAAATTATCCACCATCCTGGTACCGAACATTTTCTCGTGAAACTCTGATCTGACGATTCCATCACCATGTTCGCCGGAGTGAGAGCCCTTATATTCCAATACCATGTCAAGCGTTTCCTCGACAATTGCACGCATGGTTTTGACATCCTGGTCCTGTTTCAGATTAAGCACAGGTCGAACATGAAGGCAGCCCACAGAGGCATGGGCATACCAGGTGCCCGTGGTATTATATTTGTTAAAAATATCAGTGAGCCGGGCAGTGTACTCAGCCAGGTCTTTAAGTTCCACCGCGCAATCCTCAACAAAAGAGATGGGCTTCCTCGCCTCCTTCATCGACATCATGATATTCAGACCGGATTTGCGTACCTCGAGAATCGATTTCTGAAAAGAGGGTTCAATGGCCTCGATAACACTGCCGACGCTGACACCGTTTTTTGACCATGAGTAGCCAAGATCAGCCATGAGCTCAGAGAGCCGGGCCAGCCGGTTTAAATTTTCCTGCTGGTCTTTTTCTGCAAACTCAACAACGAGCAAAGCCTCCGGGTTGCCGCGAACGAACCTGTCGACAATTGGCTGATACATCGGGATATCTCGCGACAGCTCAATCATCGTTCGATCTATCAGCTCGACCGCCGTCGGCTGCAGCTTAACCAAATGCTGTGCAGAATCCATAGCGGCATAAAAGCTCGGAAAATGGCATACGCCAAGAACACGGTTTCGAGGCAACGGAGACAGTTGCAGTTCAATCTCATGAAAACAGCCAAGGGTTCCCTCAGATCCGACGAGAAGATGCGCTATATTAATCGGGCGGGAGCCAGGGACAAGGGAATCAAGGTTGTATCCCCCGACTCGCCGCAGGACGCTCGGAAAACGGCTGACGATTTCCGCCGCTTCCCGCTCCCCGAGAGAGATGAGCTTGTCGATCAGCTGATCTTTATGGTCACGCTGATTGGAGCCTCCAGCACAGGCCGAAAAAACCCTGTCAGATCCGTCGGCAAGAAGGGCCTTGATTGAGATTACGTTATCCCGCATCAAACCATATTTGATGGAGCGGCTTCCTGCCGAGTTATTCCCGGCCATTCCGCCAATCGTTGCCCGGGATGAGGTAGAAACGTCAACGGGAAACCAGAGGCCTTCCCTTCGCAGACGTGCATTGAGGACATCGAGGACAATACCCGGCTCCACCGTACAACTCTTTTCATCAACATTGAGACTTGTCAGCCGGTTTATAAATTTGGAAAAATCAATTACCAGCGCATGGTTAACGGTTTGGCCACACTGGGACGAACCGCCGCCGCGTGATAAAATGGGCACACCCTCAGCCCGGCAATGCTCAAATGCCGCCCTCACATCGTTTAAAGAGCGCGGCACAAGGACACCTGCAGGAAATACCTGATAGTGGGAGGCGTCCGTTGCATAGCGCCCTCTGGAAAAACGATCGAAATAACATTCTCCCTCAATATCAGCTTTTATTTTCCGTTCCAGCTCTTTCAGCGAATCAGCCATTGTTCTCTCCTGTGGTATGTGCTGCTACCGGATCAATCCTTATGGAGATCTTCAGTGCGATCAGTAGCAGGAGGCGGCGTCGGCGCTATCCTGCAGAGATCGTCATAGAGTTCTGCTGTCATGTCGATTGCAGTAGACTGCAGTGAGTCCTCCAACTGGGCAACATTTCTGGCACCAATAATCGGAGCGCTGACAGCAGGATGCGATGCGGCCCAGGCAACTGCAAGGCTGACAGGGTTGTAACCCTTCTCTTTGGCATAGCTTACATAGTTCAGTGCGGCCTCCAGCCGCCACTGATCGCCATAACGCTTCAGGTAACTTGCCTCTCTGCCGAGACGGTTGGACGATTTTTCGATATTCGTACCATATTTGCCGGTCAGCAGCCCACCGCCCAAGGGATTAAAGCTGATTACACCGATATTTTCATGTTCTGCAAACGGCAGGATTTCCACCTCCGCCTGTCTTTTGACCAGATTGTACATCGGTTGAATACACTTTATTGACGGCCAGCCGTGTTGAGCCGACAGCCCCTGGGCTTTTGCCATCTGCCAGGCAGCAAAATTACTGGCTCCGATATAGCGTACCTTTCCCTGACTCACCAGGTCGGCCAAGACTGAGAGTGTTTCCTCAAGCGGTGTGTGCGGGTCGAACCGGTGCAGGAGATAGATGTCTATATAGGACGTATTAAGCCGTTTCAGACTCGCCTCTGCAGCTGCAATTATATTTCTCCGGGAACTTCCCTGGCTGTTTATATCATCGCCCATCTTGCCCCAGACCTTGGTGGTAATGATTAATTCATCACGCGAACCCTTGCTAAGCTCACCCAGGATCTCCTCGGCCTTTCCCTGCGAGTAAACATTTGCACAGTCAAAAAAATTAATCCCCGCATCCCTGCATCTTTTGAACATTGCAGCGGATTCATTTCTATCAGCCTCATTTCCAAAGGTCATGGTTCCCATGCACAATTGGGAAACCTGAACACCGGTCGTTCCTAAATAGTTAAAGTCCATGCTGGTTCCTCCCCGTTATCTAAGGCTCAATAACCTGTCGGCAAGACAGTGCGCTCACCTTGACTCGTCCATTAAAAAAAATGGCTTGCGGTAGTCTGACTATCTTACCCTGCCTCTGGTGAATAGGCTGCGTCAGCTTCCGCTTCATATACATGAGCACGCATCACATGCTCACATAGTACGGGATCTTTAAGCTCCAGCGCCATTAATATTTTTTTATGCCCGGAAATACTTCTTTCAGCGGCCTGAAGATTATCGAGACTATCCTTGCGATACCTCAGAATGTATTCTCTCATATCTTCGATCAAATTAAAGAGACGGGGTCTTTTTCTCCGAACCAGACTGTAGAGAAGATCGTGAAATTTTGTATTGTATTCAAACACCAGCTCAAGTCTGCCGGCCAACACCCCGCGCTCAGCCTTGTTGACTAGTTCTCTCAGCAGAAGAAAATTTTCCTCCGATATGCTTTTGCAGAGACATGAAAGGGCATGACCTTCCAGAACTGCCCGGATCTCGAAGAGTTCAGACATATCCTCTGCAGTCTCTTCAGGGACACAGAACCCCCGGGCCCCCCTTTTTTTACAAGCCCTTCCAGTTCCAGTTTGTGAAGCGCCTCACGTATCGGTGTTCGGCTTACACCAAGGAGATCGGCGAGGGACTCTTCAACCAATCTGTTGTTAGGCTTGAAATGACCATTGAGTATTTTTTCCTTCAGTATACGATAGGTCTGCTCCCTGACCGGCAGCAGCCGTTTCGCTTGCTTGATCGTTTGCACTGTCATTTTGTATCCAATAATTAATTCGTTACTCTCTCTTAAGCCCTCCGTGCAGGCATCGTCAATGAACCAAATATTTTACATATTTATTCAATTAGCATAACATTATCAGCCATATTTAACCGTATTAATTATACTGATTATTTTTAATATGCAATGATGAATCGTTGCAATTACCTCATTAATTGGATACATTTTGGCACGGTAAAAGGCACGTTGCTTGAAAACAAACTGATCACAGGACAAAAACGATGAAAATCCTAAAAGAAAAATGTGTTGGCTGTGCCAATTGTGTCCCAGTCTGCCCGGTCGGAGCAATCTTTATTGCTGATGACGGTTTATCCGAAATTAATACGGAAACCTGCGTCGAATGCCACAACTGCTATCGGAGCCTCAGTTGTGAGCATCTGCCACCAGGTCTCACCAGGGCGATCCGCAAAATACTCAAAGCAATCAGCCTCAGATTCCAGCCGGACCCTGACGTCTGCCCCACCGAGGCCATCGCCCCGGACGACCTTGAGTGGCCGCGAATTGTTCGCAGAGCGTTCAGTGACCCAATGGTTACTCATGAATCAACCGGCGTGCACGGCCGAGGGACCGAAGAGGTCAAGACCAACGATGTCAGCAATCGGATAAAACAGGGAGAAGTTGGCCTGGTTGTGGAATTTGGTCGACCCGGAATCGGTGCATATTTCAGGGAAGTCCAGAAGGTTACCCGCATTCTTGCAACCTCAGGGGCAGCATTTGAGCTCGGTAATCCTGTCGCCCAGATGATGACCAGCACTGAAACAGGGGACATTAGAGAAGATGTCCTCGACGAAAAAGTGCTGTCCTGTATCGTTGAACTGACCGTGGATCTCAAAGATACCGCACGCCTGCTCTCCCTGGTAAAGGAGATCTGTAAAGATGTTGAGACAGTAATCAGTATCGGCGTTTCAACGGTTTGTGATGAAAACGGTAACGATGGCATCAAGGAACTACTGCAGGAACAAGGTTTCAAGATCGGCTGGGCGAAGCTCAATCTTGGACTCGGGCGGACGGCAGCCAGTTCTCATGCCCCTCAGGAGGTGGCATAATGACAAATACACTGCACAGATACGGAAAGGACGAGAACCTCAGGGATGATTTTATCGTTTTTGCTATGGCTGCAAAGGGATTCAACGAGGAAGGCGCTCTTGAGAAGGCCCAAACCTTTTTGCGGGCTGCAATCAAATACAAGCCTATCAATATGGGGAACGCCCTTGTAAACTCACTGTACCGACCGGAGAAGAATCTCAGCTTTATTAAACTGTATTTCATCGGCCGACAGGAAAAGACCACCTACGAAAATCTGATCGACGAGATGCCCGGACCAGGCTCTGCTGCCGTTGTCTTTGACAGTCGGGACCAGGCAGCAAAATTTGTACGGGATGTGAAAAAACTAGATCTTGGACTTTCAATCAACATAAGCGCACTTGTGGACGACACCAGGGATATCTGCGGCGAAGTCGAAATCACGCCTCATGCCGTCGAATATACGCTTGGCTTTCACGGCGCCACCAACAAACTTCCCGACCAGGAAACGCTGTCCATTTCAACCATGTGCGGGCATGGCATGGTCTCCTCTCATTTCGCCAGAAAGATGATGGACCGGGTCAAGGAAGGCAGAATAACACCACAAGCTGCCGCCTGCTGTATGGCCAAATTCTGCGTCTGCGGGGTGTTCAACACCTCAAAGGCAATGAAGATTTTGAATGAGGTAAAAAAAGGTCAGTAACGCTTGAATGTCAGAGGTGCCTGTGCTGTCCAGTCCAGCCTGGCACCTTTAAATTTCTGCGAGTCGGCAATAAGATTCCTTGGTAAACATCACCATAACCACTGACAGAACGGTCGATGCAAAAAGCCAGATGAAGGCAGATGAATAGGCACTGCTACTGTATATTCGTACACCATCCACAAGAACCCCGTCCCAGCTTCTATCAAGGATTATTCCCAAAGCCGGCTGCATGATAGCTGCGAAACCAAGAACCGACATATTCACCACACCGCCAACTGCTCCGGAAGCGCCGGGATGATTGACCTCTCTGGCAAAGGCAAAGCCGATAATCAGGGCTCCGGACATGAAACCGATCAATGCCAGCAGCGGATAGAAAAAGAGGTAAGGTAGATCAGCAAAGAGAAAAACTCCCCAGAAAATGGCTGAAAGGACCGTAGCCCCCAGGTAGGGCGATTTGCGCCTGCCGATTCTATCCGACAGAGCGCCGAGAACCGGCCCTCCTGCAGCCCAGGCAATCAGCATGGTGGACGTTATAGTCGCAGCATGGGTCCGATCAAGACCATGAACCTGGGTCAGGTAAGGGACGCCCCACAAACCGGCAAACACCAGCACCGGAGCTGCTGAAAGCCCGCCTGCAAAAAAAAGCAGCCAGGTGTCTTTCCTGAAAATCACCGATTTCAAAGCGACAGCAGCCGACAGGCTGCCGTTCTCAAGAACGGATGCATGGGCATGACTTTTATAACCATATTCACCAGGGTCATCGCGAACCACAAACCAGATGATAATTGCAGCACCAAAAGTAACCACTCCTGACCCCGCCATTGCCGCACGCCAGCCAAACCATGAGACAACCTCGGAAAGCGGAACACCGGCGAGAACACCGCCGACATTGCCCACAAGAAGAGCGACTCCGGTGACCGTGGCAAATCGATTGGACGGAAACCAGTTTCCTGCCAGCTTCATGCAGGAAACCCAGGCCACTGCGACAGAGCAGCCAATAAGAAATCTGCCGAGATAGGCAAACCAGAGGTTCGGACCCCAGGCAAATATCACTATTCCGAGAGCGGCGACAAAGCAGGCCACGGTCGCGACTTTTCGCGGCCCCACACTGTCAACAAGCAGGCCGCTTGGAATTTGCATAACCGCATAGGAATAGAAATAGGCAGCAGACAGATTTCCGAGCACCGCACCGCCAATACTGAAATCCCGCATCAGCTCATCCACCATGACCGCCGGAGCCATACGCTGAAAAAAACCAATCAGGTAAAGTGTCGCCACCAAACCCCACATCAACCACGCCAGCCCTGCTGAAGAATACTGCTTCATCCCTACTGCCTCTATATCACAAGTAATTATGCATTTATCTGTTAGAAATCTGCTACCACGCGAACCATTCCATCAGTTTTCAGGTGGCTGATATGGTGATATCTTCCACCAAGCGCCTGCGACAGTCTCCGCATGGTCTCTTTTGGCTTGTGCAGCGGTCTTGTATCAATGGCAATTGAAGAAATATCATCGCTGCCAATCCTTCCTGCTATCAGGAACAGTTCTTCCATTACTTCGGTCAATCGCCGGTTTGGGTCATACGGTACATTTGCCTCCCCGTCTGACAAGATCACCAGCAGCGGTTTGATACCTGGATGCTTCAAACGTTCTGTCTTCACCATTCTCCAGGCTTTCATCAGACCATCGCTAAACGGCGTTGCCCCACCGGTCGGTAGCGTTCTCAAGTGCTGCCGGGCAAGGGGCAGGCTCGAGGTGGGTTGCAGCACAACCTCTGCCGCTTCGTCGCGAAAGGCCACCATGCCGACTCGATGCCTCTTTTGATAGGCTTTGGCCAGGATGGCGAGAACTGCTCCCTTGGCTGACTTGATGCGGGCGTAGGTACCGTCGCCCATTGAATCGGAAGAATCAACAACGAAGATAATCAATGTTTTCTGGGGACGCTGGTAGACCTTTTTCCTCAGGTCGCTTTCGCTGATGACGAAAGATTGATCCATCACAGAATTACCCTGCCTGATCAGTGCCGCCCTCAAGGTCGCATCCGGGGCAATATCAAAATCACGCTCGCCGTCCCGGACGGGTTCGGCCCTGACAAACCTTCCAGAGGCTGCAGGCGCTCGCGCCGTTCGTTTTCGCCCCATACGGCTGCCGTTAATCTGCAAGGTTTCAAGTTCGATCTCTTCAACACAGATCAGCTCATCTGCGTCAAAAACCGCTTTTTTTTTTCTTCGAGAAAGGAAAACAGCATGTCTACATTTGAGGCTGCGGTTGCACCGGGAACCTGTTCCGATATTTCATCCCAGGGCTCATATTCATCCTCAAACGAAGCCTCAGATTGCTCGGGTCTTTCTTTATCAAGAATCCCATTGAGGATTTCTTCAAGCTTCTCTTCGAGCAGTCCTGCGGTTGCCAGCGGAATATTGGTTATTCGATGAAGAAGGACAAAACGGGCTGCTTCAGCTATATGTTCCTGCCTGACTTCATCATTCTCAAGGAAGGCCGCCAGGGATCGAGCGGTTTTGATTATGGCGATATCAGCTCGATGTCCCTGCGCTTCGACCTCTACAGACAACTGCACGGCAAGCTCGATCATCCCCTGGGGTATTGATACTGAATTAACCAGGTCACGGGCCTTGAGAATCTGGTTGGCAAGAATCGTTTCTTCTGCCGAGTTTTTAGAAACAAATGATCCAGGGTCACTGTCAAAGGCAATTCTTCGGGAAACAATCTGGGCACGCAGTCTGGGATCATTGACACTATTGACCCTCAGGCTGAGGCCAAAACGATCGAGAAATTGGGGTCGCAGCTCACCCTCTTCCGGATTCATGGTACCAACAAGCATGAAGCGGGCAGGATGAGAGAAGGAGATACCTTCCCTTTCCACCACATTTATCCCGGACGCTGCCGCATCGAGCAGAATATCAACCAGATGGTCATCGAGCAGATTAACTTCATCCACATAAAGAATCCCCCTGTTGGCGGCTGCCAGAAGGCCGGGCTCAAAATTTCGTTCCCCGGTTTTCAGGGTCTGCTCTATGTGGAGTGTGCCGACCACCCGATCCTCGGTGGCACTCAATGGCAGCTCTACGAGCGGCATTGAGCGCAGCTCCACCGGCAGCGTTTCACCTTTTTGATAGCGTTCGGCACAGCTGCTGCACATGAGTGTTATATCATCCACCGGGCAATGATAGGCGCAACCTTTGACGACCTCGATTTTCGGCAATATTTCGGCAAGGGCACGCACGGCCGTTGATTTTCCGGTACCTTTATGGCCGCTGATCAGAACCCCGCCAATGGAAGGGTCAACAGCATTGAGCAGGAGACCGGACTTCATTTTTTCCTGGCCGATCAGCGCTGCAAACGGATAAGTGTAGCGTTTCTGCATAATAATAGTAATTCCAACCTAATGTAACTGGTCATACCAGCCTAACCATAAAGCAATACAGCAAATTTCCCGAGAAACCTTACTCAATTATCCTGGATTTTCCAACAGAAAAAGATATATTAGCTATTAAATTTACCATGGCCGTCGTTTCAACAGATACCACGTCATGGCAACGAGAAAGGAGAAAACAAATGAATGTTATTGTAGATCTGACCGTATCACCTTTCGGTGTGGGACTTTCTGTCTCAAAATATATCGCCGCCTGCCACAAGATAATCGACAAGGCGGGGCTGAGATCCAACCTGCACGCCTACGGAACAAATATTGAGGGCGACTGGGACACCGTTTTTGAAACCGTAAAGGAGTGTCATAAAACCCTTCACCAGATGGGCGTACCGCGCATTACAAGCTCTATAAAAGTTGGTACCAGAACAGATAAAACTCAATCAATGCTGGATAAAATTGAAAGTGTAAAAAACAAACTGGAATAATCTTGCCTCATTGAGTGGTTTGAAACCCTGTTGAGCCTGCCACCTCTTCGCCATATTCTTAGATGGCATCATCAATTTTGACTCACGTTTTGAAAAACTGTCAGGTATCGTCCACAGGGTATTTGCTGTCAGAACCGATAATTAGCTTTTGATTTACGCAGATCTGCCATTGCCTTAGACAGGCTTCAGACTTATATTTTGTATATGTTCAGAATTTTGTGATGGGTGTTTCTACGATTTCCTTTTAATTCCTTTAACAGGAGGTTTTCATGCAAATCACTCAAGTCCTGCTTCCCGTCGATGGCTCAAGTTACTCAAACAACGCAACTGAATACGCAGTCTATCTCGCCCAGAAAACTGGGGCTAAAGTTACCGCTGTCTGCTGCTATGAATGGCTGGGCCATAATATGCCGGATGTTCCCGATTCTCTCATTGAGGAACTAAAAAACAACGTTGCCCGACAGGCCGCAGAGGTCCTGAATCAAACTTCACGTGTCCTGGCCGGGGCCGGGATCGATCATGACACAGAGATCCTCTCCGGAGCTCCCGGCACGATGTTGACAAATCTGGCCAAATCGGGGCGATTCGACCTGATCATCATGGGATCCCATGGTCATTCAGATATCGCAGGTCTGTTCCTTGGCAGTGTCACCCATAAAGTGCTCAACACCATTTACTGCCCGGTGCTGGTCGTACCCTGATCGGTAGGCAGGGCTCACGAAAGCAAATATGGAGACACAGCTCAAGGCCATATTTTGCATGCTGAGCCGAGTACTGGGAAGATGATTTGCTCCATCCTGCCAGCATAAAAATAGAAAAAGCCGGTGAAATAAAATTCACCGGCTTTAAAAATCTCTTCTCGCGAGGCTGGCTTACTTAATATTTAGTCAGGTGATTAAATTCAGCGTTCTCAACCCAGCTTTGGGGTCGGCCGATAAAATCAATGATGCCGTCTATGAGGCGGTAATGACGTCTTTCTTCTTTGGCTATGGTTTCCAGGAATTTCTTTTCCTTGGGGTCAGTTGCTTCCGCACTTTTTTCTTCAAAAAATTCGTAAGCCTTTTTCTCCCACTCCAGCGCCTGCTTGTAGGCTTCCAGTTGCGAAGCATCATCTGTCACGTCAATCGCCCCGCTCTCTTTCATCTGGGCAAAAACATTTTTTGAATCTGCAAGGATATCAGTCGATTCATAATCTGACGGCTGACGCTCCAGGAGTCCTTTAAAGAGATTGAAGTGTTTTACTTCTTCGTCAGCAAGATAGGTGAATATCTGCTTCAACCCAGTGTTTGTCGTCTTTCCTGCAAGATCTCGATAGAATTTCTCGCCATCCTGCTCCATTTTCATGGCAAATTCAAAAATGCTCATTCCTTTCTCCTTTTAATTAAATACAGCGGGGAGTTCAGACTTCTCCTCAAACCCCTGATCATTTATGGTGAAAAATAATGCTGCAAAGAGAGCACGCATCGCTTCCAATTCCAGTAAACGGGATTCGATACATTTTTAGGCATTTAAGCTGTCTAATAGTATCGTCCGATAGTAAGTACCATTATTTTATTTTCAGTTCAAACAATGATTAATTAGCAGAGAACGACATTTTCTATAATTATCTGTGATATAGGCTTTTTGAGTGAGTCATAAAAAGGACTAGACTTGATATTAAGCATATATTATAAATGAGTCGATCTTGTTGACAACTGGTCTTACCAGGATTAACATCCTGTTTCAATATGTTTTTTGCCATATTTCTGGTATGTCCAGTTATTTCTTATAAGAAAAACCCAAACCAAATCAGCTGCAGGTAAGAGGGAGATAAATTGATGAGTACAGATATTTATTCAGAATCGCTTGAGTACCACCGGTCAGGCCGTAAAGGAAAAATCGAGGTCATTGTCACAAAACCTTTTTCCACCCAGAAAGATCTATCTCTGGCCTACAGTCCCGGAGTTGCACGGCCCTGTGAAGAGATTGCCGCAAACAAGGAGGATGCCTATGAATATACGGCAAAAGGCAACCTGGTAGCGGTCATATCTAACGGTACCGCCGTGCTTGGACTTGGAAACATTGGAGCGGTAGCAGGAAAACCTGTTATGGAAGGTAAAGGCGCTCTGTTTAAAAAATTTGCTGATATCGACGTCTTTGACATTGAGGTTGACTCTGAAGACCCCGACGAATTTATCAGGACATGCGAATTAATTGCTCCCACCTTTGGTGGCATCAATCTTGAAGATATCAAGGCGCCGGAATGCTTCTATATTGAGGAGACATTGAAGGGTAAGGTTGACATTCCTGTCTTCCATGACGATCAGCATGGTACCGCCATCATTACCGCCGCTGCGTTCCTCAACGCCCTCGAAGTTACCGGCAAGGATATTTCAAAGGTGAAGGCTGTCTTTAATGGCGCCGGAGCCGCGGGACTTGCCTGCGCCCAGATGTTTGTCGATCTTGGGCTGAAAAGAGAGAACCTGACGCTCTGCGATTCAAGAGGCGTTATTTACAAGGGCCGAGAAGCATCGATGAACCCCTATAAGGAGCGCTTCGCCTCTGATACGCCGAATCGAACCCTGGCTGATGCGGTAAACGGTGCTGATCTGTTTTGCGGGGTAAGCGTCGCCGGCGCCCTCACCCCTGACATGTTGAAAACGATGGCAGAAAAACCGGTCATTTTCGCACTTGCCAATCCGGAACCTGAAATTTCATATCCCGAGGCCCTGAAGGCACGGCCAGACTGCATTATCGCGACTGGTCGCAGTGACTACCCGAACCAGGTAAACAACGTTCTCTGTTTTCCTTTTCTTTTCAGGGGAGCACTCGATGTCCGCGCCACGGCAATTAACACTGAAATGAAGATTGCCGCCGTAAAGGCAATCGCGGCGCTTGCCAAAGAAGAGATTCCCGATCAGGTCCTAAAAGCCTACGGCGCCGAGAATTTCGTGTTTGGCCCGGAGTATCTTATCCCCACACCGTTTGACCCGCGAGCCCTGCTGCGCATCGCTCCAGCAGTTGCTCAGGCTGCAATCGACAGTAATATTGCCAGAAAACCCTTTGACGACATTCAAAAGTATACTGATCATCTCGAGTCAACCCTTGGGATCTCAAAGTCAATCCTGCGATATGTAACCAACCGTGTAAAGAAAGAACCGGTCCGTGTTGTTTATCCTGAAGGAAACAACAAGAACATTATCCGTGCGGCCATCCACGTGATGGAGGAGAATCTGGCAACACCTGTTCTCCTGGGCAATAAAGATGAAATAGAGAGACTGCTTAAAAAATACGGTGCCAGTGAGCACACGATGGAGATAATCGACCCGGCAAACGAGCCGGATCTCGTTAATAAATACGCCTTTGATTATCACTCAAGAAAACACCGCAAAGGTATTACCTTACCCTATGCCTCTGACATGATGCGGCGTGACGCCGGTTATTTCGGAGCAATGATGTTAAGCAGTGGCGACGTAGACTGTATGATTTATGGACAGTCCCTTCCCTATCCGTATGCGGTGCGGCGGGTACTTTCCTGTATCAGGAAAAGCACGGAAAAGAAAACGGTGGCCAGTGTCTACATGATGGTTTTCAAAAACCGTACCCTCTTTTTTGCAGATACCGCGATAAACATTTCACCCAACGAGCAGCAGCTTGCAGAAATCGCCATATCTGTGGCTGAATTTGTTAAGGAGTTTGACATCACACCGAAAGTAGCGATGCTCTCCTATTCAAATTTCGGCTCATCAGACACCCCAAGCGCCGTATCTGTAGCACGGGCAACAGCCCTTGCCAAAGAAATGTCACCTGATCTTGAAATAGAGGGTGAGATTCAGGCCAACCTGGCCTTTAATACCGAGCTGCGAGAAGAAATTTTTCCCTTCTCCAGCCTGAAAGGAGAGCCCAACATCCTGATCTTTCCAGATCTCAACGCGGCAAACATTGCTTACAAGCTTTTCATGCGACTTGGCGAGGTGGATGCGATCGGGCCGATTCTGGTTGGTCTTGAAAAATCGGCTCACATTATTGAGCGAGGATCAAAGGCTGACAATATCTTCAACCTGACAACGCTTGCAGCCCTGAAAGCGCGTCAGAACGTAAGCCGAATAGAAATGAGCCTGTAAGATCCTAATCTGTGTCACCTGGATTTAGCCCAGGGCCAGGTGACACAGTAATCAACTCCCCAGAGCTTCTTATCTTCCGCGAATCGAATTCTGCAATTCAGCTGCGCGTCTGTGATCCGGTATGATCTCGAGCACCTGTTCTGCAAGCCCCCTGGCCTTTTCAACCTGCCCGGAACTCAAATATAAATTAGCAAGCGTTACAAAGTATTCCTCATTGGCTGGCTCCACCATGACAGCCTTTTCCAGAGCCGCGGCGCCCTCTCCCCATTTTTTCATTTTCAGCAGCGCCAGGGCTTGATTATATCTGGCACGTGAATAGCCCGGCATGCCGTCTGCTGCCTGACCGAGATAACGAGCCGCACCAGAATAATCATTCATCTCGGCCAGGAGCAAACCAAGAGAATAGGCAATTTCATAGAGCTGTGGGTTTTGGGATACCGCTTCCCTGAGTAATTTTTCAGCTCTGTCATTCTCGCCTCTGCGGTTAAACTCCATGGCCAGATTCACCCTGGCCGGATAGAACAGGTCGTCAATCCGCAGAGCACCTTCAAACAGGGCAATTGCCGCCTCACTATCCCCCTGGGCTATTGCCAGATTTCCAAGATTATAGCGCTGAGCAGCAAAATCAGCGTTATAAAGCATCGCCTGACGATACTCGGCTAAAGCCTCCTTAAAGGCTCCGCGATCATCTATCCGCAACGAGGATTCAGGAAGGGCTGCAAGCCTCACGGCTGCCTCTATCCTCACAGCCTTCAGCTCGTCGTAAAGCTTGGGAGCGACGAGTGAGAGAAGCGTCTCCCGGCTGACATTATCCATATACCGAATGGCAGTGTAGCGCAGCAGGCCTTCCCCGTCCTGCAGCGCCCTCTGGAAGGCTGTCATTGATTCTTCGCCGGGATATCTATTGAGCAGAGACAAGGCTGTCGCCCTTACGATAACCGGCAGCAAACCGTCACCGGCCAGACGTATAAGTTCTGCGCCTGATTCTGGATGCCGCTGCCTGGCTTGAGCAAAGATCTCTCCATAATGAGGTTTTTGCTTCTCACCATACCACCGGGTGTAATGCTCAGCTGACCACTCTATCGGTTTGCTATCATGACATCCACTGGTCGAGCAGCTGTTCGGAGCTTCAATTTTCAGGCTCAGGTCCGGCCGAGGTATCCGCAAACTGTGATCAGGACGATAATCCACCCCCATATAATAGCGGCCCGGCATATGGCATTTCACACAGAGGTGGCCGTCGCTCGGTTTTCCCTGATATTGACGCTTGTGGAAGTGATGTTTTTCCGTATCATACTCCTCAGCTCGATGACACTGTAAACAGAGGCTGTTATCCTTCTGATGGATCTCAAGGCTATGCAGATCGTGACAGTCGCTGCAGGTGACACCCCTCATATACATCTTGCTTTGAGTAAACGAGCCATAGACATAGACCTCGTCGAGAATCTGGCCATCCGGATAGTAAAGTCCTTCATCAAGGAGGGTCGGCACCATCTTATCAAGCAACTTCCCGGGACCATGATCATTATCTGCCAATTGAAAACGCCTGGAATGACAGGGGGCGCAGATGTTTATCTGCTCACTGTTTCCATTGTTACCGGAATCAACGGTCAGCCCGTCATTGGCTAATGTCGCCCGGGCAAGCGCTGGCTGCTCCGCCCACCTGACATGGTTGGATCCCGGCCCATGGCAGGCTTCACAGCCGACATCAATTTCAAACCAGTTTGTGGCGTACAGATTGGATTCGATATCAAACCCCTTGCTGAGCCGAGTTGAATGACATTCGGCACACATGCCGTTCCAGGTCTGCCCGCCCTTTGTCCAGTGCAACCAGTCGCCGCTGTCCCGGACATCATATGGAGGAAGTCTGTACCAGCGAGAATCCCTTGAATCCCAGGCAATATTGAGGCACTGCAGGCGTCCGCCAGGAAACGGCACCAGATATTGCTGAAGCGGGTATACCCCAAAGACATGGGTGATTTCAAAGCTGCCCATCTCACCGTCGGGTCCTTCAGTTTCAACCATGAAACTGCCGTTATTTCTGAAAAAACGGCTGCTCACACCATTGTGCGGATCGGTGAAGGATTTGTTCTCAAAATCACCGAGAACGGTTTCATCATTGGCCACGTCCATCGCCAGGTCATGATGAGAGCCCTGCCATTTGTCATATTCTCTCTGGTGGCAGGCCACACACCCCTTACTGCCGACAAAGCGGGCCTCTGTCTGCCGAACGGCGGTAATTGCATGATTCTCACGGGCAAGATAGACAAAAGGCGACGCCAGGATGACCAAAACAGCTATAAGCGCAGCTCTCTCCCAGAGTCTGGCCTTGGTTAAAGAGCGAGTCCTCTTTTTACTTGCGTCCGTATCGCTCATATTAGATCCTGACCGCCTGTTCCGGTTCAAAGGAGCTGCGTTTTTTACCTGCTGCGGTAAATACCTTGACCATTTTGTTTTCGATCCGCAGCGGATAATAGTCAAGCGGCCTTGACGCCGGAGCAGTCAAGGCCTCTCCTCTGATGTTGAAGGTAGAGCCATGACACGGACAAATAAATTTGCCTTCCTTGTCATCCCAGGGAACTGAACACCCCAGATGGGTACATGTCCTTGACAGGGCGAGAAAACTGCCGTCTTCCAGGCAGGCAAGATAAAACTGCCCTTCGGGAATCGGGGTAACACTGCCCGGCTTGAAATCATCAACCAACCCTGCTTCCACCGGTTCTCTGGAGTGTTCAGATGTGGTTCTTCTTTTCCTTGATCGCAGAATAGAGCTGCCAAGCCAGCCAACTTCAGCACAGGCGAGAACTCCTAAAAATGCCCAGAGACGGTTGAGAAACGTTCTTCGATGCCGACCTTGTAAACCAGATTCATGCTGCTCTTCCCTCTGCATATCTTCTTCCTTAACCAATAGGCAAAATAAGCCGCATTCCCGGGCCGCGAAACCAGATGCCGGTAATTGTGAGGCTGAGTAGCACGCCAATAACAATTCCTGCAAGAACAAGCACGGCAGCTGATTGGGCACGTTTCCATTTCCTCGACAGAAACTGGTGCACGGCAGTTAAAGAAAGGATCATTAACAGCAGAGGGATGAATCCCCTCAGCCAGATGTCGGTCGCCCCCTGTTGCGGGTCAGCCGCCTTAAGCAGTTTATCATCCAGGAGAACGAGGAGAAATGTTATCCCGGCGCCTCCCCCCAGGCCACCGATAAATTTCCAATATTCACCTGCACCTCCAAACCATTGACCAGCCGGTAAAACTGCTGACTTCTTGTATGGAAGCAATACCAGAACGGCCAGGAGGAGAAGTGGAATTACACAGATCACAATG
>CAVPYP010000028.1:0-21232 GCA_963710015.1 uncultured delta proteobacterium
ATCAGGTGTGCGACTTCGCATTCACCGTCGGTATTGACAAGTCATTTTGATAGTTTCTGGACTTGCAAAAAAATGCCTGTCATGGTTTCGGAGGTGTTCCTTCAGCGTTTGATACAACTGCATCGATTTGAACTAAAGCGCCTTTAGGTAGAGCTGATACGCCAATTGTTCTTCGTGCAGGAACACCGCCTGGGAAGAATGTTGTGTAAACTTCGTCTACAGCATCAATATCTGCGATATTTTTGAGGGCGATATTTACTTTAACTACATCGTCCATTAGATGGTCGACACTTTCTACAATTTCCTTGATATTTTTTAAGCATTGTCCGGCTTGCTCTTTTACACCGCCAGCTACCATTTCACCAGTTTTCGGGTCCAAAGGTAATTGAGCTGAAATATGGTTGTAATGAGAAAATGCTACAGTTTGTGAGTACGGACCTCTTGGTGCATTTTCCGTATTGCTTGCTTCTATGACGAGTTGCAGCGTGTCTTCAGGAGCTTGTGGTGGTGTACCGTCTCCGTGTGACACAACTGCTTCAATTTGTACCAAAGCATCCATAGGTAAAGCTGAAGCTGCAACTGTTGTCAGTGCAGGAACATAGGCTGCGCGCGATAGCCGCGTTGGGAAAAATGTTGTATAAACTTCGTATTGCGGCTTCGATATCCGAGATATTCTTAAGCGAATATAGTGATTTTAACAACATCGTCCATGACATGGTCGATACTTTCTAAAATGGCCTTAATATTTTTCAGGCACTGATTCGCCTGCTCTTTTACACCGCCAGTCACTATTTCACCAGATTTTGGATCGATAGGTAATTGGGCAGAAATATTATTGTAATGAGAAAAAGCTACAGTTTGTGTAGAATAGAGAACTCTTTGGTGCATTTTTCGTGTTTCTTGCAACCTTTATGAGGTCGCCTGCCTGCGGTGCGTCAGGAATTGTACCTTCACCGTGTGAAACAAGTGCTTCAATTTGTACTAAAGCATCCATGGGTAAAGCTGCAACTGCGACTGTCGTCCGTGTAGGAACATAGCTTGGGAAGAATGTTGTATAAACTTCGTCTACAGCGTCAATATCCGAAATATTCTTAAGGAATATAGTGATTCTAACAACATCGTCCATAACATGGTCGATGCTTTCTACAATCGCCTTGATATTCTCTAAGCACTGCTCCAGCCTGCTCTTTTACACCGCCGGCTACCATTTCACCAGATCTCGGATCTATGGGTAATTGAGCTGAAAGATTGATTGTAGTGAGAAAAAGCTACGGTTTGTGAATACGGACCTATGCTTTTTGGAGCATTTTCCGTATTTCTTGCTAATACGCGTTGTAGCCACTCATGACAGTATTCCTCCTATTAGTGTCCCCATCGGGGATAGTTGAAACCCCTCGCCTTTAGGCGAAGAGAAGTTTACAATTGTCGCTATGCGACGTTACTATGAACAACAATATAAGTACAAAAGTTATTTACCGGAGCGAATAAATCATGCATGGCATGTTGATGAGCCAGAGCTAATAACTCTCCTCGATGATGCGAATCGGCTTTTGGGCGACTCCTGATTTCTCTCTATTTAGCAAACTTCAATCTGCTCCATAAACCGGCCCTGTATCTCTCTGATTACTTTGAGAGGAATCGACTGGACTACTATGATCATTTGACGGTTGCTCGTACGAAAAGTGATGTTGTATTCAGTTGATCATTTTTTCGTTAAATTCGGCTGGGGAAATATTGCCGGGGGACTTTTTGCTGTTATGGTGACATTGTTTATTTTCTTTGATAATAGCCGATACCCAAAGAAAGGATGGGTTAAGGGTATTCCTGAAACCACAGAGTTTCTCTCAGAAGTTCGGAAGATCGAGCAGCTTCAACTGGCAGATAAAAATTCCTTTACTGTTTTAAAACTGGATAATTATCAGGCGCCATTTTTTATTCCCACCGCTATTATTGGAAGCAGGAACAAGGACGCAAAGCATCTTCTAAGGGAGCAGCTTCCACCCGAGAACAAAAATAGGTTTGTATCGCCTGAAAGGCAATAGCCAAAGAATTATGTGATCCTGCTATAAAAGGGTGGACACGCAGCTACGCCAATAGTAAAGCGATTGGCAGGAGGAATCCATGAGTGTTCAACTCTATTTGCTTTATTCTCTCCGATATATTTACCCTAATCTACCCACCTAGGTATCAATATAAAGAACCCCATCTTGCATGACCAGAGGGGGTGATCATCGTCGAGTGCTCCCACTCGCGGCATCCCAGGGTTAAAACCCGCTTACCGCTGTCTGTTCCTAGAAGGGGTAGGAAAAGAGCGAATCACTCTTAACCGATTTGTTGAGGTAACCGCCACAAGCCCTGCAAAGTTATTTGGAAATTAGCCGAAGAAAGACTCTATTGCTGTGGGGTCGGATGCCGGTCACGAACAATTTCTCGCCTGCAAGCTATCAGATGCCGCTAAACCGAGAACACGGTAGAAGTTCTTATGAAGCCGACCATGAAAAGACTGACTGTGTTGCAGGTGGACTAATTAAGACACTCAATTTATCAAGTTTTCTTCTATAGCATCCCCAGCGGCTTTGATATGTTTTCTGACGAGTTTTTCCAAACATGAAAGTCGATGGAGGGTAGGTAAAATTATCCATGTTTATTAAGGAGTTTGGCATATTGTCTGAAACATGATCAAGGGTTGAGAGGATTTCTTTCCTGGAGGCTGCCTAAGGATAAAGTATTGACGTGTTACCTCAATAAATGTATTCTTGTATTCCTGTATACAAGAATACATTTATTGTTCTAAAGTCAGAAGATATTTTTGATTTACTCACTCTGCACCCAGCTAAACAGCAAATAACAAGGTCCAAACATGAATGATTCTCAGTTTGAGGAAACTGTCAAAACCCCAAAGACAATTGCTGAACAGGTTTATGATCTCTTGAAGAAGAAAATTATCTACCACGAGATTATGCCAGGAGAGAGGTTGCTGGAGATCGCTCTGTGTGAATCTCTGAAGGTCAGTCGCACTCCGGTCAGAGAGGCTTTCCGGTTGTTGCAGCAGGATGGCTTGGTTGAGCGTATTCCGCAGGGTGGCGTGCAGGTAACAGATCTCTCGCTTGATGATTTAAGAGAGGTCTCTGCGCTTAGAACTGTTCTTGAGGTGTACGCTGCTGAACTTGCCTGCGAGAAGATATCAGATGAGGAAATTGAGAAGTTAGAAGGTTTAATGAGCAAAACTGCGGCAATGATTGATGCGGAGCGCGAGGGTAAGGAGATAGATGTCGCGGAGTTTTCGGGATTGAATACTGCCTTTCACGATATTGTCTGTGATGCCGCACAAAGTAGTTATCTATCAAAAATTCTGGAAATAGTCAGATTGCCAATTTTACGCTTTCGCCCTTTTTCTCTAGAGGACAAGAATCATAGAACTCGTGGTTGGGAGGAGCACAAACTAATGATTGCCCTGCTCAGGAAAAGAGACAAAGAAGGGCTAAAAAAATTAGTAGCTAAACATGTAGGTGATGTCGGTGAAGCGGTTGCTAAGGCTCTTGCTTCAAAATAAACGGATTAGAGGGAACGTCACATTTTAAATCCCTTATTCCTAATATTCCTTATAAAGGAGGAAATGATGATGAAAAAATTAACAGCAGCATTAGTAGCCTCGAGCTTGGTTGCTGCTATCAAGTTTTGCAATGGCTGCAGAAAAATCACTGAATGTTCTTGGACAGCCACTTGCCACCGGGCTTATCCAGAAGAACAAGGAACAGCCATTTTTTGAAAATTTTGCAAAAAACACAGGTCTCGACATTACCGCAAATTACAAGCCTATCGATGTAACAGGCTTGAAGTCTGAGGAAACGCTGCGAGTTCTGAAAAATGGTTTGTTTGATATCGTTTCTATCCGCACGGCTCAAGCGGCACGAGACGAAGTTTTTCTGCTCGGCCAGGATCTTGTTGGTCTGAATCCAGACTATAAGAAAGCACGTCAAGTTTACGATGCATACAAACCTCATTTCGCAGCTCGAATCCAAGAGAAATTTGATGCCAAGCTTCTTGGACTCTGGCCCTTTGGACCTCAGGTTCTTTTCTGTAAACCGGAGATATCAGGTTTGAAAGATATCAAGGGTAAAAAGGTACGAGTTTACGACCAGAGCCTCGCCCAGTTTGTTGAAAGTCTTGGTGCCACTCCTGTACCAATTGGTTTTTCTGAAGTTCAGCAAGCACTTGCCCGAGGTGTCACCGAGTGTGCAATTACCGGCGCAAGCTCTGCCAACTCCGCCGGCTGGCCGGAAGTTACCGAGTATTTTATGCCGATTGGCTTCCAGGTTGGCTTTAACGGTTATGCCATGAACATGAAAAGCTGGAACAAGCTCTCAGCTGACGAGCAGGCAAAAGTACAGGCTGCCTTTGATGTTCTCGTGGAAGATATCTGGGTATACTCCGAAGAGCTTTTTGAGGATGCTCTTCGCTGTAACGTAGGTGAAGAGCCATGTACAACAGTCACTAAGTATAACATGAAATCAGTCCCGGTAACTGAGGCAGATTTAGCGCTTGTCGCTGATGCTGTAGAAAAAATCTCATTTCCGGCCTGGTCAGAAACCTGCGAAAAAACGTATCCAGGTTGTGCTGATAAGTGGAAAGAGATTCTCGGTCCAATAACCGGAATTAAATAGTCCCCAGTATAGTTGAACCGGCCAGTGTCTGCTCTGGCCGGTTCGTTCTAATACTTTTCGATGCGAGCTCAGTATGCAAAAGCGAGAAAAAATCTCATATGTCAGCAGTTGTGTCTTTGGTTATCTCTGTATTTCCCTGTCAATCTTTATCAGCATCGAGGTGGTGTCGCGTAAGCTTTTCGGAACTTCACTCCAGGGAGCAGATGAATTGGGTGGTTATGTATTGGCAATTACATCGTCAATTGCATTTTGTGTGGCACTCGTTGGCAATAGTCATATTAGAATTGACCTTGTCCACTACAAATTCCCCAAAAAGATGCAGGCTATCTTGAACTGGGCAGCAAAGCTCTCCATCGTGTTTTTGGCGCTTTTGCTGGCGTACGCTTCACTGGGGGTGCTTCAGGAAACAATCAGCTATGGCAGTACTGCCCCTACGCCGTGGGCAACCCCTCTCAAATACCCACAATTTTTCTGGTGTGTCGGTCTTGGACTCTTCTCTCTACTGGCAGTTTTTTACTTCTTAAGTGCAACACGCCTTCTCGTCACTGGTCGTTGGGATGATCTGAGGATTCTTTTTCAACCGAAAGGATCCGCTGATGAGGTTAATGAGGAACTGGAAGATCTAAATCAACGTTAACATTAGGTGACGAGAACATGCCAATTTTAGATATTATTATATTTTTTCTTGCAGGCCTGGTCACTGCTTTTTCTTGGAATTCCAATATCACCAGTTATGGCGATAATTGGAGTTGCTGGTGGGATGCTTGCATTTGGCTTTCCATTTATGAACTCTGTTGGAAGCGTTGTCTGGGGCGTGCACAACTCCTTTATTTTGACCGCTGTTCCACTTTTTATCCTTATGGGGGAGTTACTTCTTCGATCAGGGGTAGCTGATAAAATGTACGAATCTCTGGCAAAGTGGATGGGTTGGATGCCCGGGAATTTGCTGCATACAAATATTGGCTGCTGTGCTCTGTTTTCAGCAACCACCGGTTCCTCCGTAGCATGTGCTGCAACGGTTGGAACAGTTGCCTTGCCCGCACTCGAGGAAAGGGGTTTTTCCAAGAAACTTTCTCTAGGTTCTTTGGCGGCAGGTGGTACGATGGGTATCTTGATCCCACCCAGTATCGCCTTGATTATTTACGGAAGCTTGACCAACAATTCTATCAGCCAGCTATTTGTTGCAGGTGTTGTACCTGGTATTATCCTGACGCTCGGGTTTATTTGCTATCTAATAGTGGCGAGTATTTATCTCGGCAACACGGGAACCATCAAGGTGCCATGGGCTGAGCGATTTAAGGCATTACCTGATATGGTCCCGCCATTTATCATCTTTTTTATAGTTATGGGCAGTATTTATTTTGGTTTTGCCACTCCGACCGAATCGGCAGCCCTTGGGATTATGACCTCACTGTTCTTTGCCTGGCGGTCGGGGAAACTTACCTTCAAAATGTTGCATAAATGCTTCCTTAATACTGCAAAATTAACGGGAATGATAATTCTCATCATTACTGCGGCATTTATATTAAACTTGACCCTGAGTTTACTTGGAGTTGCAGAATTGTTGACCCAGAATGTGATGTCTCTGAAGTTGAGCCTGACCCAGTTAACCTTTGTAATGATCTTGTTCTACATCGTGCTTGGGATGTTTCTCGATGTCCTCTCGATTCAGGTTGCCACTATCCCAATTGCATATCCAATTATGACCGCAGCAGGTGCTGATCCGATCTGGTTCGGTATCTTTATTGTATTGATGAGTGAAGTTGCAATGATTACCCCCCCGATGGGTATGAATCTGTTCGTTATACAGAGTGTACGGAGTGACAAGGGGCCACTCTCCGATGTAATTTGGGGTTCCTTGCCATTTGCAGCAATAATGTTGGCCTTTACCGTAGTACTGATTTTCATTCCAGAGCTGGTGACGTGGTTGCCGGCCAAGATGAGGTGATCAAGTGGCAAAATCGTTGTCTGAAGAATTTAACTGGATCATGAAAGAAGACGCCAACAGGGGCTGGCGTATGGTTATTGCTCATCTGGAAGATGCATATAAAGCTCTTTGTGGTACTGCAGGCACACAGGTAATTTTATAATGGAAGTGATGCTGAAAACAACAAACGAAAAAAAGATTCAGATCATATCGATTGGAATAATGGCTAGCGCGAGCTCTCGTCTCTTCCCGGATATGGAAATTGTTGTCAGTTTATGAGCGCAGTTTTTACTGTATAGACGATGCTGAAAACATCATCTGTTTTGCTCTCAACGGAATTGGAAGAGGGCCGTTTACGCTTCTTTGCTCAGGAAATGAAAGGTTACCTGCAGAGATACTGAAGTCAATAAAACATTTCAATAAGGTTGGTGATATGCTTGTTGCCGAAGGAGCGGACCTCATCATTGATCTGAATAATGCTTCAACCTGGGAGCAATCACTTCTTGATTTAAAAGAAGATCATCACGATTGGATGGAAAATGACCTGGCCTGGCTGGCGCATCGGGCCTCCCTCTCTGCACCGCAGGAAAGTTTGGGTTGGTTGATACCGGGTTATTTGTTCGGTTGTGGTCGTGATGTCCGAGAGAAGGATAAAAAAATGTCATCTCTGCTGCACGAGCGCGTCAACAAAGTGACGAAAAATATAGAGAAGGACTTTGCTATGACAGGAAGAGCCTTTGGGCTTGAACAGCTTATCGGGCTTGGATACGGTTTAACACCTTCGGGTGATGATTTTCTGGCAGGTGTTGTCATGGGGTTTCACAAGATGCAGAAACATCGGCAAGCGACACTATTGGCCCGTCATTTCTATAATAAAGCACAGGGGAAGACAACAACAATCAGCCTTGTGTTTTATCGAGCGCTTGCCGATGGGCGAGTTGCCGAGCCGTATCTGCTATTTCTTGAAATGATGGGCCGGGAAAAGAAAGCCCAAAGAGATCATTTGTTCGATCGAATAATTGATTTCGGTGCTACCTCAGGCTGGGATACGCTTGCTGGTATTGTCTTCGGTATTAATACGGCTCAGCAGTCATTGAAAAAATCCAAAGGCTATTTAGCGGAGGCCGTATGCTGATAGCACGGTTTCTGTTCAGAGATAAAATTCGTTTCGGCGTGTTGAAGGGAACAACATTTCATCTGCTTGACCACCATATTTTTGAGGAAATTAACTATACCGGTGAACAAGCTGGATATGAAGATGTCAGATTACTTGCACCGGTTGATCCTGGGGTGGTGATTGGGCTTGGCCGCAACTACCTTGGCCACATCAAAGAGATGGCGTTGGATCCACCGGACAGACCTGCTGTCTTTTTTAAGCCGGGCAGAACGGTGATAGGACCCCAGGAGGCTGTTGTGATACCGGGTTGGGCCACTCGTGTTGATTACGAAGGAGAACTCGGCGTTGTTATCGGAAAGAAAATGAGATATGTGCCAGAACAATCTGCCACTGACTATATCTTTGGCTATACATGTTTCAATGATGTGACAGAACGTGATGTCGGCAGTGCCGGCCTTATTGATCAGGATGTAAGCAAGTGTTGTGACACCTTTGGGCCATGCGGGCCATGGATGAGCACTGATATTGACCCTGAAAATGCCAGTATAAGGACATACCTCAATGGAAGAGTCGTCCAGAATGACAATACGGGCAATACCGTTTTTTCTGTCTCAAGCGTCCTCAGTTTTCTCTCCTTCTTCATGACACTTATGCCGGGGGATCTTGTTGTCACTGGTACTCCTGGAGGTATTGGTCCGCTGAGCCCGGGAGACACTGTTGAAGTAGAAATTGACGGAATTGGCAGATTGTCAAACCCGGTATCTGTCGATTCAAATTTATACATTGAAGGGAAGGATTACATATGATTCGCAGTACACGCATACTGAGATCCAGCTATTACGATTCGGTTGTTTTGATGCGCGTCGCAAGCCAGCTAAAAAAACGTGAAGATGTTTCTGAGGTGGCAATGTTCATGGGCACCGAAGGTAATCACGATCTGTTGCGTCAGGTTGGTCTCAACACTGATGAAAGTCGGGAAGCTGGACCTCAGGATCTGATCATTATCGTTGAAGCAAAAACCGGCGAACTCTCCGAAGTAATTATTGAAGAAGCTGCGGTAATGTTGATCGAGAAATCCACGAGAACAGAGAGCGATCTGGACTACCGGCCGAGGACCCTCGATACTGCCCTTGGATTTTTACCGGATGCCACCTTGGCCGCAATTTCAATTCCTGGAGAATATGCAGCAAGGGAGGCCTCAAAGTGTATAGCCAGAGGCCTTAATGTCTTTCTGTTCAGTGATAACGTTTCTATTGATGATGAACAGTCATTGAAAAAGAAAGCCCTTGATAAAAACCTGCTGTTTATGGGGCCTGATTGCGGGACAGCCTATATAAACGGGGTTGCACTCGGGTTTTCCAATATAATAAATCGCGGCCGTATCGGTTGTATTGCAGCTTCCGGTACTGGTTTACAGGCCGTGGTTTGCCAGCTTGATCGTTTGGGAGAAGGTGTTTCACATGGTATTGGAGTCGGGGGCAGGGATCTCAGCAGGGAAGTTGGCGGTTTGATGACGAAATATAGTCTCGAGTTGCTGGAAAATGATCAGGAGACTGAAATTATTATTCTTATTTCAAAACCTCCTCATCTCCACGTGGTTGCAGAACTGGAAGCTATTTGTTCGAAAATGTTCACCCCAGTAGTAACCTGTTTTTCAGGAACTGAGATACCGGGGAACACTTTTCGCCAGGCAGCCACACTTGATGAAGCGGCTAACCTGGCCGTAAGTATGCTCAGCGGTAAACCGTTTGAGCCGTGCCGATTTGAGGACAATGCGAGGGTTGATCAGTTACTCGATGCGCTCAGGAAAAGCGTCGCAAGGAAAGTGTGTTTTAGGACTCTTTACCGGTGGCACATTAGCCAAGGAATCTCAAACCATTCTCGCATCTGAACTTGGCAGTGTTGCCAACAGGCTGGATGTTATCTCCCAGCACGTTGTGGTTGATCTTGGAGATGACCACTATACCGTTGGCCGGCCTCATCCGATGATCGCACCGGAATCACGAACCGAGATCCTCCTCGATCTGGCAGCAAAAGATGGTCTTGCATCATACGGTGTCCTGCTGGTTGACCTGGTTCTCGGGAACGGCTCCCACCTGGACCCGGCCCTGGAATTGGCCAAGAGTGTTGAGACACTGAGAGATCAATACGGATTTTCTGCTCACGTCATTGCGGCTGTCATTGGTACGGAAAAGGATCCGCAGGATCTTGTGGCCCAGGTGAAAACGCTTCAGGATGCGGGTGTTATAGTATTTCGAAATAACAGCGAGGCAGCACGCTATGCTGCCATGCTTGTTTCTGCAGACTGTCGTGGTCTAACTTTGAAGGGGGTAAAATGAAGGACGATATTTCACCGATTGAAAAACCTGTTCGGGTCATAAACATGGGTATTGAAAGCTTCTCAGAAGATCTTCGAAAGGCTCAGGTTGACGTTATTCAGATGGACTGGAGACCCCCTGCAGGCGGGGATAGAAAATGGATAGCTCTCCTTGACAGTCTCGAGGAACAAGCGTGACCGGGTTTGTTCATATTGATAAAACAAAGATTTAAGGAAAGAAGAGGATCTGATGAGTATTGATGCAGCCAATAAAGTGTGTCTTGAGAAGATACAGGCAAGTACAGCTGTCTGGAGTGATATAAAAAAGGCCAAAGATGTGGTTCCCGGTATGGGCGAACGCACTGTTTTACATGCGGGACCACCTCTTACCTGGGAAGCAGATGTGTGGCCCAATGCGTGGAGCAATAACGGGGGCCTGCATATTTGAGGGCTGGGCGACGGACCAGGAGGGGGTTGCACGGCTCGCTGAAAGTGGAGAACTGGAGTTTGATTCCAGTCACCACCATAATGCGATCGGTCCCATGTCGGGAATCATAACACCGACGATGGAGGTGAGTGTTGTAAGAAACGATACGTATAATCGGGAGACCTATGCCACTCTCTATATGGGGATAGGGAAAGTACTCAGGCACGGTGCCTTCGATGACGAGGTTATGGAAAAACTCAGATGGATGAATTTCGAACTGGCCCCACTGCTGAAAGCAGCCCTGCACCATGCAGGTGGTATAGATTTAAAAAGTATTGTTGCCCAAGCCCTTCAAATGGGTGACGAGCTGCATAATCGGAATAAAGCCAGTAATGCTCTCCTGTTGACTGCACTTGTGCAACATCTCATCAGCGTTGGGGAAAAGCAGGAAGTGCTTAAAGCAATTGATTTTATCGACAAGGCCGGTCATTTTATTCTTAACCCGGTGATGGCAGGATCGAAGGGTATGCTTGATGCCGGTGCCAATATTGAAAATTCAACCATTGTTACGGCAATTGCCAGAAATGGGTACGAAACCGGGATTCGAGTGAGCGGTCTTGGTGAACGGTGGTTTACCGCTCCTGCTCCGATGATAGATGGCGTATATTTTCCAGGTTTTGGTCCTGAAGATGCCAACCCTGACCTGGGTGATTCTGCAATTACCGAAACCATTGGTCTTGGATCATTTTCGATGGCTGGTGCACCTGCCGTAGTTGAATATATTGGCGGTACAGCACAGTTTGCCCTGGAAACCACATTGAGAATGTATGAGATTACTGTCTCAGAACATGAAAACTACAAACTTCCTCCGGTAAATTTCCGTGGAGCACCCCTTGGTATAGATATCCGAAAAGTTGTTGAAACAGGAATTACGCCCGTGATTAATACAGGCATTGCATGCAGACGTCCCGGTATCGGACAGATAGGTGCGGGGCTGACGGCTACACCTATGGAATGCTTTACCGCAGCACTTGAAGCGTTCGCCGAAAAAACTCATAAGTCATAAACATTTATTGTTAAGGTTACATTATGAATACATCTATATCTGGGCGCCATTTTCTGCAGATTCCCGGTCCAAGCAATGTTCCTGACCGGATTTTGCATGCCATCGCTCACCCAACCATAGACCATCGCGGCCCTCAGTTTCAGAAGATATCCGAAGAAGTCCTGCTGGGGTCAGACGTATTTTCAAGACATCAGGACCGGTTCTTGTTTTTCCAACCTCTGGGACCGGTGCTTGGGAAGCAGCTCTGATGAACAGCCTGAATCCCGGCGACAAGATTTTAATGTTTGAAACCGGCCAATTCGCAACGCTCTGGTATAATATGGCAAAGAAATTTGGTTTGGAGATTGACTTTGTTCCGACCAATTGGCGTCATGGCGTGGACCCTGAGATCGTCGCAGAAAAACTCAGCGGGGACCGGGAGCATCGGATCAAATCTGTAAATGTTGTTCATAACGAAACATCTACAGGTGTTGCAAGTAGAATTGCCGAAATTAGAAAGGCAATCGACCAGACCGCTCATCCGGCACTGTTTATGGTTGATACCATATCTTCACTGGGTTCTATGGATTATCGGCATGAAGAATGGAAGGTGGATGTCACCATTGGCTGCTCACAAAAAGGGCTCATGTTGCCACCTGGTCTTGGTTTTAACGCAATAAGTGAAAAAGCAATCAAAGCATCAAAGACTAATAGTTTCAGAAGACACTTCTGGGACTGGAATGAAATGCTCAAGTCGAATGAGAACTATCTTTATCCGTCGACTCCATGTACAAACCTTCTCTTTGGTTTGAAGGAGGCAGTTGCAATGTTGGAAGAGGAAGGACTCGACAACGTTTTTGCAAGACATGATCGTTTCGCGGAAGCAACACGTCGTGCAGTCAGGGCCTGGGGCCTCGAAATACTTTGTGAGGAGCCTCTTGAGTACAGCAGCGTGCTGACTGCGGTGATGATGCCTGAAGGTAATGGCGCAGATAGGTTAAGAAAAATTATCCTGGAGAGTTTTAACATGTCACTTGGCAACGGTCTGGGAAAGGTTGCTGATAAGGTTTTTCGTATAGGTCATCTCGGAGATATGAACGATCTGACTTTGATTGGGACACTTGCCGGCGTGGAAATGGGCCTGGAGCGAGGAGGTGTTGAACATAATAAAGGTGGTGTAGCTGAGGCTATGGAATATCTCGCAGCTTCATGAATTAAAACGGTGGCAATTATGAATCTATATAACATGTCAGCCAGGAGTGCCATCACTCGGATGAGAGATAATTTTTGCTCTTCTGAAGAGCTGGTTACAAGTTGTCTCAAACAGATAAAATCTCGGGAAGATGTTGTTGGTGCCTGGACGTTTCTAGATGAAAAAGCTGCACTCGATCAGGCGCGTCAGGCAGACAGGCGAATGAAAGATATCAACGCATCACCTTTGTCTCTCAATGGTGTACCTGTCGGGATAAAGGATATCTTCGACACCAGTGACATGCCGACAGAGAACGGCACTGTTGCTTGCCTGGGAAGACGCCCCGAACAGGATGCGGCAGTTATCGAGCGGCTTCGAAACGCTGGGGCTATTATCATGGGGAAAACAGTTACTGCTGAATTGGCGGTATATACACCGGGAAAGACGACAAACCCCCATGATCCTGCAAGAACGCCGGGAGGATCTTCGAGTGGTTCAGCAGCAGCCGTTGCCTCCGGGATGGTTCCGATGGCTTTAGGCACGCAGACAAATGGGTCTGTGATTCGGCCTGCTTCTTATTGTGGGGTTGTTGGTTATAAACCAACCTTTGGAATGATACCCCGGGCTGGTATACTTAGGCAGGCTCCAAGTCTTGACCAGGTTGGCGTGTTTACCAGAAATGTTGCAGACAGTGCCTTACTGGTTTCTGTGTTAACAGGCAGGCAGGAGTGCTACAGCGATACACTTCCGTGGCCGAATCTTGATTTTACCCTTTTGATGAGGAAATATAATTCACCCCCCCGCCTGGCTTTTGCCAAGACACCAGTATGGTTAGAATCTACATCAGCTGCACAGGATGTTTTTCTAAACTATGTCAATGGTATCAATGCAGATATTGTTGAATTGGACTTCCCTGATATTTGTGATCAGGCGGTCATGTGTCACCGTACGATAATGCTCTGCGAAATGGCTCACAATTATAAAATTTTATACAACGAACACCGAAGCAAGATCAGTCCTATGCTGCAAAGCATGCTGGTTGAGGGACTGGAGATATCAGTCTCCGAGTACCTCGATGCTAAAAACCTCTCAGCAGAGATCGCTGGTAGTGTAGATCATGCTCTTAAAGATTTTAGTGCAGTTCTTACACCATCTACACCAGCAGAGGCACCTATGGGGCTCGAAGCAACGGGCAGTCCAATATTTAGTACACTCTGGAGCCTCTGTGGAGTACCGGCCGTTTCTTTGCCTTTACTCAAAGGTGCTTCCGGGATGCCGCTTGGTCTTCAGCTTGTGAGCGCAAGAGGAAACGATTCAACATTGTTGCAGGTTGCTCAATGGTTAGAAAATAATACAGCTCTGCCGCAGGCGGACAACAAAGAGTAGGTCATGAATTTACAATTGGAACGTCTTACTCCCGAGGCATTTGCTCCATATGGCCAGGTCTTGATGGGTAATGGTCATGTCCCTGAGCGAGAGGCCTGGGCAGCACAGGTTGAAAATCTGAGACCGGATGCTCGAGCCAACATTACCTATATGAGCTTGGACCCGGTTCATTATCCCGTACAGGTGACGGAACTGGAGAGGCACCCTTTCTCTCACCAGATTTTCGTCCCACTCAATGGAACCCGCCATCTGGTGCTGGTTTGCCCCTCATACGATGATGGTTCACCAAATTTTAGCGGGTGCCTTGCCTTTGAAGCAACGGGGGGACAATCAGTAAATTATAACGCAAATATCTGGCATGCTCCTCGGACCGTCCTGCATGAGTCTGGATCATTCATCATGTTGCGCTGGGATAACGGTACGGCTGCCGACACTGAATTGTTGACACTGGATGAACCTCTTGTGGTTCAACAATGGTAAGAGAGTGCATCCTCGTTTAGGCAAAAAATATTATTCCAAGCATTTATACACAGAAAAATTCCTGCGCCCGTTCTCGGTTGGTCCCTCTGCAGTAATAGTGTCACCTCCCATCTCGACAGCCTCATTTTGAGCGATTGTGGCAAGCTCTGTATTTACCTTTTCCTCGGATCGATTATAGGAACCTATTTTATGTTTCACCATGGTGGTGACTGATCCCAGTTTTTTACATGTTGCGAGAGTTCCATCATGTTGATCAACAAGTTTGATTTGACTTCCCATTGAGGTGGGTTCAACCCAGGTACATGCTGAAAGTAGCACTAGAAATGGAATGGTCAAGGATATGGTTTTTTGCATTTTTGGCCCCTTTTGCCAGTTTTAATAGTTTTTACCGATTGAAATCATTTGATTTTCTGTTTTACACATACGTTAGAGTAGCAACGGATGTCAGGACGTACCCTCAATTTGCTTTAAACTTTTTCGTACTGATTTGTCAAAAGTATGAAGAAGGAGATGTTTGATAAGCACCCGCTCACGCAAAAAGGGTGGGAAGCAAATTGCTGCTTCCCACCGCAGTGCTAATTCTCCATTGTTACAAACAAATCAATGGACAAATTAGAACACAAACCCCACGCCAAGAGTTACGACATGGTTTCCATCACTGCTATTGTCTTCAATGTCGTCATAGTTGAGTTCACTAAAGAACCATTCATAGCGATATTTCACCACGATAAAGGTGCTGTCACTGACGAATGATTTGAAGCCGAGCTGGGGCCCGATGGTTCCGGTTGCATCATCTTCATTGTAGCTCGCCCCGATGAACGCGCCGATAAATGGCTGAAAGGGCTCGCTGGCTCGAAAATTGTAGTTGACATAGGGAATTGTCGAGGCGCTCCACTGATCGTCACCATCATCGATAAAGGCGTATCCCAAAGTCTGAAGAATACCGAGTTCCCAATTTTCGGTGAGATAATAGCCATATCCCACATCAATAGTCAGGGTACCCACATCGGCACCTTGGGCATGGAAAAAACCTCCCCCAAGCTGCAGTGCACTATCTCCCTTGCTCTGAGCGGCCTGCACGGAAGCAGCGATTCCCGTGATCAGCATGGAAGCGCCGATCACCGCAGCGATTAGACTGTAATTTTTATTCATCTCTTTTTTTCCTCTAGTCTTGTTATTTTTCTGAACAGACCGTACTTGATTGTTCTATTCAGGGTTTTCCTGAGCCTGTTGTTGACTCCGGGTGTATTTACATCGGATAATTACTTCACCCTGTGCTTATGCCTCCTTTGCTCAGCCAGGGATGAAAATGGACTGTTGTACTCAACGTCTTTTATGTCTTCCATTCAGACACACTTTTTGGCTGTATTGGGCGTACCCCATAATTCAAGATTATTTGTTAATATTCCATTATTTTATAGCCTTCGTTATGCAAGTTACTTGTATTCTTAATAAGAAATTAGTTATGTTTTAGCAGTTGTCAATAAAATTAAAATTATACTTATTGTGTGATAATGACTTTACATCATATATTTATATAGTTACTATATTAGTAACAAATATACAGGCGCAGAGAGGATAATATGGAGAAAGGAGCAAAGGGAGCCAAAAGGGAACGAGAACTCCAGCTTGATGCAGTTGAACTCGAAAATAAGCAGTCGGTCAGGACAACGTTTAAACTCCGAGAAAAAACCATCAATTTGCTGAAGGTATCAGCCAAGCATCTGGGCATAAAACAAAAGACATTATTAGACCAGTTGCTTGAAAATGAGAAGGCGCTTGGTTTGCTTGCCGAGGACGGAGCAACCTATTCTCGTGATGAAAACGGCTGCCGCTCTAAGACATTTGTTTTGAGCAAAAAAGCCTTGGATAAATTAGAGGCTGTCTCGAGCAGCTACAGGGTGCCAAGGAACTTTATTGTAGAGCTATCTGTGTTAAGACTCACCTCTTACATTGATTCACTAGCTGAAACGCATCAGAAGAGAAGATCATTATTGAAGGAGTTTGATAAGTGTAAAGGGCAATTTGACCATCTATCAGAGAAAGCTGGTGCCATGCTGCTGGCAGAAGATGATTTTTTAATCAAAGTAAAAAGTTTCACAAAAAGAATGAAAAGACAGGTTGATGAAATCAGAAAGACTGTAAAAGACAAGGGTGAGTTCATTTATTAATGAATTCGCTTTGTCATTGCTTGCTTTGTAGAAATTCGCTGACAAGTAAAGAGAGTGTTTTACGGGTCAAACAAACGATGGGTGTTTGAGTAGGCCAAAAGCAGTTGGTCACATTTATGGAAGAAGGGAGATTACGCAGTCGGTCATGAAAAAAGCCGTTTTCGCACTGACCGGTCGCTAATATTGCAGAGGGCCGGTAAGCCTTCATATTTGAACTGGTTTTGACTTGATCTGACAGTTGCCAGTTATTAAAATTCCAGTTGTACCTTTGCCTGAGAGAAGACAAAAAGATTGAGAAAGGGGACCGGAGATTTTATAAAAGTACGATGCTATTTTTTTCTGGCTTTTTCTTTAGTCTGCTCTTCTCGTAATGCCTGCAATTGGTTCCAGCATTCTGTTGCAACCCGATTTGAATTACGTCTTGATAACCCCGGATTATTGCTATAATCGACAAGCTCCTGAGGCGTCATAACCTCCAGCTCTCCGATGGTCTTCTCAGCAACACAGGCAGCCATGTAGGCCGTTATGGCGGGGTCCTCTGGCGGTTCAAGATCTCGGTACTGCTTCAAGAGCTGCTCAAAATTACTTTGAACAACTGTTTCACGGTCGGCCTTAATTTTACTCAAAAGAATCTCTGCATCGATCAGACTAATAGGCTCATAGGCAAAACTTATCCCACGATTACAGACAAGCAGGAACGTGGATACCAAGACAAAAAAGACGAAGATTCGTTTCATAAATATCACTGTTATTGGTATTAAGGTGGCTACACAGGGTTGCAACATATCATCTGACCTACCCGAAAAGAGAGATGTAAACAACCAACCGTCAATTCTTACTGTATGGAATTATAGAAACAATTTCCATAGAGAGCTGATCTCTTAAACTTGTTGAACGAGCGATACAAGACTATATTTAACAGACCATTTCCCTTAACTATTCCGCAACCCAATAATTGGAAAAAATAATAGAGCAGGGTAACAAACGCTGACAAAATACAGGATTGTTTGGTTTGTGCAAAGCGTAAAGGATTCACGTCACCTTCAGTCTCTTTGATAACCTGACGACATCGTTTATGATAGGGGCGAGAACCGAACAGATCTAAAATGATTGCATTCATCAGTTACCAACGCAATTATGAATCGAACTTGTGGGATTTTGTATTCTGGTTTAACGATGAAGCGTCGTCCTGAGCAATCTATTCTTGTTGCTCATTGAGAGGATAGCATGACACAAAAAGAACACCCCTCGGTTACCGAGCCAGGCAATGAACCGCTTTCTTCAGGGCGTGACCCTGCTGAAACTGTTGAAGCTGCTGCGGCATCGAGGAAATCTATCCGGGCCTACCAGCCACGTCAGGTCGCACGCACTATCGTGGAGAACATACTCAAAATTGCCGGAAAGGCACCAAGCGGATCGAACATCCAGCCCTGGAAGGTATATGTTCTTAGCGGCGCGACCCTTGCAAGAGTGTCTGAGAAGATGCAGGCAGCCTATCTCGCTGGTGAACCCAATCAGATGGAATACAACTATTATCCTTCTCCGTTTACAGAACCGTTTCTCTCCAGGCGGCGCGCCACTGGCTGGGGACTCTATAAGCTCTTAGGCATAACCAAAGGAGACAGGGAAAAAAGCCGGGAATTCAGGAGCAGAATGTATGTCTTTTACAACGCACCGGTTGGGCTTGTTTTCACCATAGATAAAACGCTGGAAGCGGGAAGCTGGCTCGATTATGGTATGTTTTTACAGACCATTATGCTCACGGCTCGGCAGTTCGGTCTTGATACCTGTCCCCAGGCTTCAATTGCTGAGTACCCCGCAGTTCTTAGACGCAACCTGCCCATTTCCAAGGACGAAACTATCATTTGCGGAATGGCGCTCGGTTACGCAGATCAGGACTCAGAAATCAATTCCTATCAGCCTGAACGGCTTGACATTAGTGATTTCACCACATTCCTTGATTGATTATAGTCTTTCAACAGGCGAATAGGACTGACTTTGCGAGGTCGGTCATCCAGAACAGGGACTAAAGACATTTTTCTATGTTATTCCAGGATCCTGCTTTAACCCAACTATATTTTTGTTTAAAAAGGCTGTCACTCTTGTATAAGGCCCGCTTTGCTTTTCGATCGAGAAATTTGGCATACTGCTTCGGGCCGCCGTTATACATGGCGTAAACAAGCTGAGCGAGCGTTTCTTGATCAGAAAGGATACCTGGCCCTGACTTGGCCAGAGCGTATTTCTCCAGATACAGGTTTATAATCTCGGATCCTGCAAGTGCATTATATTTTATATCCCACCTCAGCCGCTGTGTATCATATATTCCTCTCCAGACACGCTCGTTGACCTGCATTATCCCGACCGAACTTTTGTTGGAGGACAGCAGGTAGGTAAGCTTTTTGTCTGCCACCACAAACTGCCTGAAACAGCTTTCCTGCCAGGCTACCGCGGGTACCAGGGTGCGATAGATACCCTGCATCTTAGATGGCAGATCTTTTCTGATGATAAGGGATGTGTATGCAAATTTTAACAGGTCCCTTACCCTGTCGAGGTATGCTGCCAGGTCATCTTCGGGAACCTGCCATGCTTTGATCTCTGCATAAGAGGGAAGCGTTTCGGCGAATGCTGAGGCGATTAGATACCCTTCCAGCTGTTGGATAAAACGCATCAGCGAGGCACCGTCAGGCCGCGCTTTCTCCGGCAGGGGAGTTTCTCGCGAAGATGTATCTGGTTTCTGGTCCGGATCAGACTCAAACAGCAACTGCAATGTTTTGTTGATTTCCGGGGAATAGAAAAGCTCAAGCGTTTCACCGCCTAGAATTCTGGCAAGCCGAATGAGACCATTGCGGCTCATCTCAATGCCAAAGGTAGGTCCTAACTCATCGAGGATCATTAAGGCATCAGCTGCAGTTATAAACGATAAATAGCCAAGCCCATTCTCTTTTGGATTGTGAAGAAAGTATTTGCGAAATATCTGGGACAGCTGTTGCCATCCCTCAAGAAACTGGTCTCTGACAAAGTCTCTTCGGGCACTGCGGTCATTTATATGCGCCACAAACTCATGGCGAGTATCCAAAAGGAGATCGATCAATATTCTTTTCTCAGCCTCGGTGAGTGGTTGGTCTGAGAGAAGCGAAACGAGATACACCAGCAGGGAGTCCCATGTCTCCCAAAGCTCCAGAAACGATTCCAGTTCTGCTTCTGTCAGAGTTTCAAAAGGTTCTGTTTCCTCGAGAGTATTGACCTCTTGGGCATCGGCAATGACGGTGGCAACCAGCCCACTGTC
Source organism: uncultured delta proteobacterium (assembly GCA_963710015.1). Lineage (GTDB taxonomy): Bacteria > Desulfobacterota > Desulfobulbia > Desulfobulbales > Desulfocapsaceae > MADRE3. Next base: position 20,013 of record CAVPYP010000028.1, read on the forward strand.
ATCAACGGCAATACCGCCTGGCCTTATACTGTGCAGAAGCATCTCTGCTTCCGCCCGGGCCTCGGACGTGAAAAGCGGCAGGATGAAGTTTTTCAGGTCTTCCACGGGGGGAGTCAGTTTGATCGAGAAATTCTGGGTGTACGAATTAATCAGGGGCAGCAGCCGATCCCAGATCAGATTCAGGCTTTTTATCGGTTGCTTGTCAGAGGAATATATTTTTGTGTCAACGGTTTCAAATGTGAGCTCCCACGTTTCACTGTTGAGCTTTGGAATTTGAGCAACCTCAATTGATCCTTCCCATTGGTACGGCATGAGACAGCTGTCGCCGACAGGCGTCCCGGCCTGCAGATAGACATCAGATGAAAAATTAACAGCGTTGTCTGCTCCTGAAAAATTGGGTTTTGATAAAATCAGGGCAATACAGCCATCACCCTCATTGATGAGTTGTGCGGTCGCACCTGAGCCTGTAAATGAAGACTGGGTTATCAGCGCCGTCAGCAGCTTATAGTCCAGTGAAATCGGAATCCTGACCTCTTTTGCGTCACTGAATGATGTTGCAAAGAACAGGCCGGAGATGACAATGCTGGTCAATACTATCTGTCGCATAAATTCACTTAGATACTGGGGGATAGAATTGTTGAGTTATCACGAACGGGAAAGGCTGGTTCTCCAGCGCAATACGCGTGCTGTTCTTCCCGAAAGCATGAGGGGGCATCTGCATCCGTTGAGATACTCCATCATAATCTTATTCATGAGTCTCCATAGATACAGGTCAATTGTACACAGTCTAATTCATATTGCTCAGCAGTAAAAGATATTCCTGAATCCTGTTCAATTGATAATCAGCCAGCGGTTATCTTCCCGACCTGGGACCTGATGCTGAGACGTGATAGATTGTACGGTACAGATTCTATCAAGAACCCCATGCAGATAGCCCCAGCATATTTTGGGAATGGTAGAGCACACTGGACCAAAAATCACCATACAAGTGGTGCTGCTGGCAGCAGAGATTTTCGATATAATGGGCTTTGCTTGCAATCAATCAGGTTGAGAGGAGCTATCCTCATTATTGGATGCAGCACTGACGGAAAAGAAGTTGTAATGTAAAGTAAGCTTGACATGAGATGTCATACACCGTACCTCTCTTTTCTACTGTTTCAGCAAACCGTTTGATGATCTCGGTGTAATGCAGATGTTTCGAATCACAACACGGGGATGAG
>CAVPYP010000029.1:0-53822 GCA_963710015.1 uncultured delta proteobacterium
GGACCATCGATTCCTTAACAGTCCTGACACCATGCCCAACCTCATAGCCGGTATCCCAGAGTGGGTAGAGAAGACCGTCCGCTACGCGCCCCACCTTCTTGCGCAGCCTGGGGTGGAAAAGAATCATCAGGTCGATATCTGAAAATGGAAACAGCTCCTGTCGGCCGTAACCGCCGAGAGCTACTACCGCGACCTTCGACTGCAGGTCGGAAATTTCAATTTTCGAGAAACATTCCCTGATAAAATTGTCGGCAAGAAGGCTGTGGTCTTTCAACAGTATGGTCCCGCTTAAACCGCGGGACCATAAATCATCAAGGGCCTGTTTCTGTGTTTTAAGCGAAGCTCTCATACCCATTAGACTGCATCACCGTTCTCTTCACCGGTCCTGACCCGGACAATTCGCTCAATCGGAAGTACGAAAATTTTCCCGTCGCCGATCTTGCCTGTATTGGCAGTCTCACGAATCTTTTCGACCACCTGGTCGACCCGTTCCGCAGGCACAACGATTTCAATCTTTACCTTTGGGATAAAATCGATAACATATTCGGCTCCCCGGTAAATCTCGGTGTGCCCTTTCTGGCGACCATAACCTTTTACCTCGGAGATGGTCATCCCCTTAATACCGAGCTCGTTGAGCCCAGCCTTGACGTCATCGAGTTTGAACGGTTTTATTATCGCCTCTATCTTCTTCATTGCATTCCTCTTTCAGATGCCACGCCTTTCCCATAGCAGGAGCCAGTACGATAAGCATACAGGTTAGTTGTTGTAAGCAGTTTCGGAGTGTTCTGTTGAATCCATCCCGGCTACTTCATCTTCCTCAGAAAGCCGTAATCCGAGGAGTGCATTAATGACTTTGAAGATAACCCAACTCACCACAAAAGCATAGACACTTACGATAACCGCACCTTTGAGTTGAACAAACAACTGACCCGGGTTGCCTGCCAGAAGCCCGTCGACCCCGCCCGGATTAACAGCAGTACTTGCAAAGATGCCAAGACAGAGGGTACCCAGCAGGCCGCCGACCCCATGTATGCCGACGACATCAAGTGAATCATCAAGCTTTAAACGGCTTTTCAGATTCACCGCCAAGAAGCAGAACCCCCCTCCGAGAAGTCCAACAATAATGGCCGAGTTCGGGCCGACAAATCCTGCCGTCGGTGTAATAGTTGCAAGCCCGGCAATAGCTCCTGAGGCAGCACCAAGTATCGTCGGCTTACCCTGGGTCAGCCACTCCATGACCACCCACATGGTCATGCCTGCCATACCTGCAAAGTGTGTCGCCACAAACGCAGTTGCCGCTATCTCATCAGCCGCCAAGGCGGACCCCCCGTTAAACCCAAACCATCCAAACCACAACAGGCCGGTGCCCATAACTGTCATCGGCAGACTGTGCGGCATAAAGTTTGTTCTGCCATAGCCCTTTCGAGGGCCGATCACCAGCACACCGGCAAGAGCCGCCATTCCGCAGGTCGCATGGACAACAAGGCCTCCGGCAAAATCAAGCACACCCATAGCCCCGAGCCAGCCGCCACTGCCCCAGATCCAGTGACAGACTGGGTTGTAGACCAAAACTGCCCAGAGTACTGAGAAAACAATAAACGGCACGAACTTAACCCGCTCGGCAAAGGCTCCGGTGATCAAGGCCGGGGTGATGATTGCGAACATACACTGGTACACCATAAATACGGTCTGCGGGATGGTTGTGGCATAGACCTCACTTGGTGCGGACGTCACCCCATTCAGACCAAACCAGGAGAGATCTCCGACCACCCCGCCAACGGTCGGTCCAAAAGACATGGAATAGCCGAGATAAACCCATTCTATGGAGATAATGGAAATCATAAACAGGCTCTGCATGATGGTACCCAAGACATTTTTGCCACGGACCATCCCGGCATAAAATAATGCCAAACCTGGAGTCATCAGTAATACAAGCCCAGCAGAAGCCAAGATAAAGGCGGTGTCAGCTTTGTTCATTTTCTTCTCCTTTGCAGTCTGCAAACCATCACCAGAATGGAGCAGGATTTAAACCAAATTGTTACATATTTGTTATAAAATTGCATTATTGACAAGGGAGAATAACATGAATGAAACATATTTCAATATTTTTTCGGTCCTCTCCACCTGACTGAGGCCAGTTTATTGATCATGATACGCAGCGATTATAGTGATTTACAAAAGACAATCAGTTCTGGGCATGCGTTTTTAACAGTTTTGTACATATTTTCGTTTTACTGGGTCCGTTTGCTCTGTTTTCGTTACTCAGTCATTATCATTTTAAAGGTGGCCTCTTGAAGCACTATTTCGTCTCCGATATTGACCTTTGAGGCAGGACATGCTTTTAATTCTTATGGGCTTTACTCAAATGGATTCAATGGCAATCGCCTTTCTGGATGAAAAATTATGAAGGTTAACGGAACGCATTACCGAACTATCTGGGCCTCCACAGATAACCCGCTGGAGGTCAAGGTCATCGATCAACGTGAGCTTCCCCATCGTTTTATCACGAAAACGCTGACCCGGACTGAAGATGCCCATGCTGCCATTCAAGAGATGATTGTCCGCGGTGCCGGTCTTATCGGGGCTACCGCCGGTTTCGGGATGCATCTGGCTGCGGCGAATGCAACTGCCTCACATTATCGGGAGGAAATTACAGAGGCTGGAGACTACCTGAAGACCGCCAGGCCAACCGCTCGCGACCTGGCCTGGGCAATTGACCGTGTTATGGCAGCGCTAGAAGCTGCTGAGTCGCTTGAGACAATGCGTCACACAATATTTCGCGAAGCCTGCTGCATCGCTGATGAAAACGTTCAGTTCTGCGAGCAGATCGGCAGACATGGAATGAAGCTCATTCATGATGCCTGGTTAAGGAAGAGGAAAAAGCGTGTTAATATTCTCACCCATTGCAATGCCGGCTGGCTCGCTTTTGTCGATATCGGCAGCGCCACCGCGCCTGTTTACGCAGCACGGGATGCGGGAATTGATGTTCACGTCTGGGTCAGCGAGACACGCCCGTGGAACCAGGGCTCACGCTTAACCGCGTGGGAACTGCAGCAGGAAGGTATTCCCAACACCCTGATCACCGACAATGCGGCAGGACATCTCATGCAGCGTGGCGATGTGGATATGGTTATTGTAGGATCAGACCGCGCGACGCATACGGGAGATGCGGCAAATAAAATAGGTACCTACCTTAAAGCACTTGCGGCCAGAGACAATAACGTTCCATTTTATATAGCCCTGCCTTCATCAACTTTTGACTGGACTCTTGACAGGGGGAGTGATATTCCTATAGAAAAAAGGTCTGGGAGTGAAATTACCACTATCACAGGCATCACAAAAAATGATATGATAGAAAGCGTTACCCTGGTTGCCCCCGACACCCGGACTGTTAATTACAGTTTTGATGTGACACCTGCCCGCCTTATCAGCTCGCTGATAACAGAGCGAGGAATTGTCAAGGCGGAAGAGACAGCTATTTATTCAATGTTCCCGGAACACGCACCTCCTGTTCCGACGGGTTAAATTTCAAGGAGATTTGTATGTCGCACGGCGAGAAGCGAAAGTTTATCAGATGGGATTCTCTTCACCTGCTTGACTATATTGTTACCCACAGCGATGGGAAAAGCGGCCGCTACTCCATGGGCAGAACATTGGATGTCAGCCTGAACGGACTGAAGCTGGAAACTGTTTACTCGTTATCTTCTGCTGAAAGCCTTGAGATTACGGTTGGAGTGGAAGAGGACCTCATTGATCTCCAGGCGCGTATCACCTATACGGAACAATCCGGTGACCGCTTTGTGTCCGGGCTGGAATTTGTCAAGATGTCAACGGAAGGCCGCAGGATATTAAGACGTTACATCGACGCCTTTCATGAGCAGATGGAGAAAACCCGCACCCTCAAGTAACCGGCCAACCTGCGGACGGGTGTATCCTAAGCCAGACCCTTTAGAGCTTTCGCCCGTAGACGTCCTCGAAACGGACAATGTCGTCTTCTCCCAGATAGCTGCCGATCTGCACTTCTATAAGCTCCAGAGGTATAACCCCCGGATTTTCCAGCCGGTGCATATTGCCTGCGGGAATATAGGTTGACTGGTCTTCATGCAGCAGTATCTACCTGGTCTCCATTTGTCACCTTCGCCGTCCCCTTTACCACGACCCAGTGCTCATGGCGGTGATGATGCATCTGCAAGGAGAGTATCTGTGACGGGATCGACGGTTATTCTTTTAATCTGATAGCGCGGGTTCGACCGATCAAGACCGTGTAATTCCCCCACGGACGGTAAACAGTCTTATGGAATCGGAATTCATCACGTTTATCCGTCTTCAAGCGTGGCGACAATTTTCTTCACATCCTGAGACCGTGAAAGCGGTGCCACCAATAAGGCGTCCGATGTTTCAATGACCAGGGTGTCCTCAAGTCCCACCGCCGCCACCAGCATATTCTCTGAGCGGATCAGGGAATTTCTTGGTATCTTCAAGCAGAACATCTCCCTGGCAGACATTGCCGTCGTGCATCTTTTCCTAAAACCTCGTAGAGTGCCTGCCATGATCCGATGTCACTCCAGCCAAGGTCGGCGGTCACAACAACTGCCCGAGCAGTCTTTTCCATCAGCGCATAGTCAATGGAATCTTCTGAACAGTTCTGCCATCTCCTCCAGACCAAACCTGAAAAAACGGTCATCACGGCTCCCCGTCGGCCACAGCTGCGTTCATGCAGTCCAGAATAGCCGGGGCATAGAGCTTCATCTCTTCGATAAATGTTTCGGCAGTAAAGGCAAACATACCACTGTTCCAGTAGTAATTTCCCTCGGCAAGATATTTTTCAGCGACCTCTAAGGGCGGTTTCTCCCTGAACGATTTTACCGTGCCGCCAGCACCACATTCGATATAACCGTAGCCGGTTTCGGGACGCTCCGGCTCGATACCAAAGGTCACAACCGCTCCCTCGGCTGCACGCTGAGCACTTTCCCGAACAGCACCCTCAAAGGCTTCAAGATCCCTGACCAGGTGGTCTGCCGGCAGCACCAGGATTACCTGATCTTTAGCGCCCTGCATAGTGGCGATATACTGGACCGCTCCAGATATCGCCGGGGCGGTGTTTCGCCCAACCGGTTCGAGAAGAATCGTATAGTCGCCACCTATCCCGAGCTCATCAATCTGGGACTTGGTTATAAAACGATGTTCTTCCCCGACAACAATGATTGGAGGCAACATCCCGGTAACAGCGCTTACTCTGCTGACGGTTGTCTGTAAAAGCGAGGTCTGATCCGTCAGGGACAGCAGCTGTTTAGGGTACATTTCCCGGGACAGCGGCCATAGTCGTGAGCCGGTGCCTCCGGCCAGTATTACCGGTTGGATAGTCTGCATCTATTTCTCCTGGAAAGTTGTTCAGGTCTTTTATTATATTATTGAGCCCGACAATAATTATCGGCGGATCAGCTCGAGGAGCTCGTCGGTTTTTTCTTTCAATAATCTCTTATCGCCCCGGCTCTCAACGTTGAGCCGCAGCAGTGGTTCAGTGTTTGACTTCCTAATATTAAAACGGAATTTCTCAAAGGCAAGACTCAGCCCGTCAATATCGTCTTTTTCGCCGCCCTGAAAATGCTGCTCTACCCGCGCTATCGCAGCATCCGCATCTTCAACTACCAAATTAATCTCTCCTGATACCGGATAGCGCTCCATGCGCTCTTCGACAAGCGCTGACAGAGAGGATCCGGATCTGCTCATAATCGAACAGACCAGCAGCCAGGGGATCATCCCTGAATCACAATTGCCAAAATCACGAAAATAATGATGGGCAGACATTTCACCGCCATAGATACTGTTTTCCCGCCACATCCTCTCCTTGATGAGGGCATGGCCTGTCTTGGTTATTACCGGCCGGCCGCCCGCCGCGACAACCAGATCCTGGGTATTCCAGATCAATCGCGGATCATGGAGGATTTTGCCGCCCTTCTCTTTTTTAAGCATCTCCAGAGCTAACAGACCGACCAGATAGTAGCCTTCAATAAAATTACCTTTTTCGTCCCAGAAAAAACAGCGGTCAAAGTCACCATCCCAGGCAATTCCCAGATCAGCGCCAGACTTGATTACCATTCGCGCGGTCTCATCCCGATTGTCGGGCAGCAATGGATTCGGGACACCATTGGGGAAGGTACCGTCAGGATTATGGTGCAGCCGGACAAATTCCATGGGCAATTGCTTGTCTAATAAATCAACCACCGCACCGGCACAGCCATTTCCGCTGTTTACGACCAGCTTCAGCGGCGACAGGCGCGAGGTATCAACATAACCGAGCAGGTGTTCTATATAGCGGGACTTATCAGATACAGTCTGCTGCCCGCCCCTTTTTGCAGCAAGCTCCGGCAGGCTGTCTGAACTGATCATCTCTGCCATCTGAAAGAGGCCGTTTTCTCCGGTAACCGGTCGTGCCTTTCTGGTTACAAACTTCATACCATTATAATCAGACGGGTTGTGGCTTGCGGTTATCATGATACCGCCGTCAACACCCTGATCCACCATACTGAAAGCCGCATGATAGATTTCTTCAGTTCCGCACAGACCAAGGTGCAGGACATCAACCCCCATCTCATTGAGCCCCCTGGCTGCGGCTGCCGTCAGTTCGGGACTTGAAAGCCTGATATCATGACCAAGAACCACTTTGGACGGCTTATAGATGGCGCCGTATGCTCTGCCGATCTTCAGAGCCAGCTCACCATTGAGCTGATCCGGAATCCGTCCCCTAATGTCATACGCTTTAAAACAGGCAGGTCTTGTCATTGTCATTATCCGTTACCCTGTGCAAATCTTCCGAACTCATATCATTTTGCGAGGCAATTAGTTCTTGCCCTCAAAACAATTACGTAATATCAATAGTTCTTCAAGGTTGTTATATTCTGGTGCGCAGCTGTTCTTTACTGTACCCATACCACACTGATAATGTAAAGATTTACTGAAAATTTTAGGGAAATTATGAAAGGAATAATACTTGCCGGAGGATCGGGGACCAGGTTGTACCCGTTAACCAAGGTCTTGAGTAAGCAGCTCATCCCTGTATACGATAAACCGATGATCTACTACCCGCTCTCGGTTCTGATGCTTGCCGGAATCAGGGATATACTGATTATTTCCACCCCCCACGATTTGCCCTCGTTCCAGGAACTTTTTGGAGACGGTTCTCACCTGGGGCTCTCAATCTCCTATGAAATACAGCCGAGCCCGGACGGTCTTGCCCAGGCATTTCTCATTGGAAAATCTTTTATCGCCAACGATTCTGTCTGCCTCATCCTCGGGGATAATATCTTTTTCGGCCCCGGGTTTACTTCCATTGTCCAGCAAAGCTCACGTCTGACCTCAGGCGGACTGATCTTCGGCTATCTCGTCCGCGATGCGAAGCGTTATGGTGTGGTGGAATTTGATGAACAGTTCAATGTCCTCGGTATTGAGGAGAAACCAAAGATACCGCGATCAAAATATGCGGTACCGGGTCTTTATTTCTATGATAACGACGTCTGTGCCATTGCAGAGCAGGTGGAGCCCTCAGAACGGGGAGAACTGGAGATCACCGATATAAATCTCGAGTACCTGCGCAGGGGTAATCTCAAAGTTCAACCGCTTGGCCGAGGTTTCTGCTGGCTCGACACCGGTACTCACGAATCGCTGCAGCAGGCATCAAGCTATGTCCAGGCGGTGCAGGAGCGACAGGGACTCAAGGTCGCCTGTATTGAGGAAATTGCCTACCAGCTTGGCTATATCACCATTGACCAGCTGGCTGGTCTTGCCCAGGATACGCTTAAAAACCAGTACGGCCAATACATAATGGATATCATCCGTGATACGACCCCTTTCGAGAACAATTTTTCATGAAAATACTTATTATCGGCAGCGGTGGCCAGCTGGGCACCGACTGCATGACAATTCTCAATAATCGTTATGATCTTACTGGTGTCGACTATCCCCATATCGATATCGGGGAACGAAGCAGTATAGAGAAGGTTTTTGAGCAGGCAAACCCGGACTGTGTGGTCAATTGTGCCGCCTACACAGCGGTAGACAAGTGTGAAACGGAACAGGACACCGCCTGGAAAATTAACAGCAGCGGACCGCAGTATATTGCCGAAATTGCCAACTCATCCGGGTGCAGGGTCATTCATATCTCAACTGATTATGTCTTCGATGGCAACAGGGAGATTCCAGAGCCCTACCTGGAGGATGACCCGGTGAATCCGCTTTCGGAATATGGCAGGAGCAAGCTGGCAGGAGAGCAGGCGACCAGCAGACATGCTGAAGACTCGATCATTCTCAGGACTGCATGGCTCTACTCCGCACACGGCCCCAATTTCTTAAAGACCATGCTGCGGCTCGCACTCTCTGACCCAGGTCACCCGTTTACCATCGTTAACGATCAGTACGGGTCCCTGACCTGGTCTCACACCCTCGCCCGCCAGATTGAGAGATTAATAGAGAGTCCGCTTCGAGGGGTGGTGCATACGACTTCGACCGGCTATTCATCATGGTACCAGGCAGCCTGCTATTTTCTTGAGAAAATGCAGATAGCGCATTCATTTACTCCCTGTACAACTGAAGACTACCCGACCCCTGCACACCGTCCTGCCAATTCAATCCTCAAAAATAGTGTACTGGAAGAAAACAATATATCCGTTTTTAACTCCTGGCAGGAGGATGTCGATCAGTTTGTCAGCACCTTCAGAGACGCCCTCGTCGCTGAGGCACAAACACTCATTAACCGGTAACGATTTCTAAACAGGTGACGGGCTGCTGAGGCTGCAGGCGGGACTTTCTGAATCCCGGACTGCCAGAGTTTCTTCAATGCTGAAGTCCTTGATCAGACGTTTGATATAGCCCTCGTACTCTGCCCCCAGGGCTGCCAGTCGAAATCCTACTAGAAAAAAATCCGGATTTGTATCGGGCCTGCACCACATACTCTTTGCATCGATCACAAGTTCTGTGCGTCCAGACAGCTCTTTTGGCAGCCTCATTCTCAGGCGAAATTCCTGATTGGGCTCTATCGGGCCATCGCAGACAAGCATCGCCCCCCGGGTTGTTATATCGACAAGATGGCCGAGAACGCGGCTGCTCATTCCGTCAAATATGCGCAGGTAAAAAACGAGATGCCGGCGGGCAATTTTCCTTCTTTCTTCGTGAGCGTCAGTCTTTTCCGATACTGTCATACCTAACCTCAATCAAGCGGAACCAGTTCCACCCTGCCGCTGGCCCCCAGAAGCTCTGCACATATTACAAGAACCCCCCGGATACCGTTTATCTCTGCAGCCGCCTGAAGAGCCCTGTTGACCCCGTCTCGCGGCTCCTTGCCCTTGCCAACTTTATTGCCGATGCTGGTTGCCGCTGCATCTGCCAGAACCGCCGAATCAGCAAGGACCGTAACCGAGTCTGCAGCACCAAGACTCAATGAATGTCCGACGGTACCGGATGACGTACAGATCCCGGCCGGCATTTCATCTGCAGCCAATCGCAAGCCAACCCGGTTACTGAGGGGTGACTGCCCAGCAAAGACGGCTATGGTGCATTCACTGCTTCGCTGCAGATAAATATCACCGCCATTCTCTACAATAACCTCGTTATAGCCCTCGTCAATTAAACCTTTACAGACAAACTCGGCAATGGCCCCGGCAACGGCCGCCATTGGTCCCACCGATGCACGCTGACCGGCAGACAGCATGGCCCGAATTATGGGCGGCGCCAGATTGTCTTCCGGTAATGGCACCAGGGATGTCCCAAACTGCGGCAATACATCAATATAGCGCTCTACCTGAAGGCGAAACTGTGCTGCCAGTTCATACGCCTTTGCGGAGACATCAGATTCGGCAAGAATATGAAGATCAGTCTCCCGTATCCTTATGTAGGTTGAGCACAGACCGGATTTCTCAGCCACCCCCCGATACGTTCTGTTTTTGTACGATTCGGGGGATCGTGTGTGATGAGGTTTATTTTTCATGGTTCGGGATCAAGGCCTTGAGCGTATCAGCAGGTTTCAGAAAATGGTCACTGCTCAGCGGGCTGACTTTGACTCTTTTGCTCGCCTGATCCACCGGGCTGCACAGCGCTCTTCTTATTGCCGCTTTTCTGGTTCAGCATCTCTTTAACACTGTCCATGGTAATTGCCGGTTTCTGCTGTTGAAGTGCTTCTTTGATATCCTCGTCCTTGATCACCGCTCTGGTCGTTTCAGCGAATTCATTGAGTGTGGGACATGTCACGCAGGATTGCAGCATTTTGTTTTCAGGGGCAACCACCGCCCCGATAATCATATGCCCCAGGACAACGAGTATCAATGCTTTGGCAAAGCCGAGCACGACACCGAGCATCCGGTCAAACCAGGGTGTGATTGTTATCTGGATAAGCTTTGCTACTAACTTTCCCAGCAGCGCCGAAACCACATAGGCTGCAACAAAAAGAATAATGTAGGCACCAACAAAGACTACCTTGCCATTTTCGGAAAAGTCGGATAAAAACGGCAGTAACTCACTATGGTAACGGCTTGCGGCAAAATATCCGAGATAAAGTGCCAGCAGCGGTACAACCTGTTTGAGGAGGCCAAGCCACATGCCTCTGGCTATGAACAATAAAAAAACTCCAAGAACTACGAAGTCATAACCACTCAATTGCAAACTTTCCATATCGTCCTCTTGCGGAACAGAAAAAACTGTAATACTTTGTCTGCTGGCCGTAAACCATACCCACTAGTTAGCAGGACAGCTTGAAATTGCAATAATTTTTTACTATTCAGATATGTTATCATCATCAGACAACCCGGTTCATCCGTTACTTCCCGTCAGCCTGAAAAAACTGATTTCATCCCGGGCTCCGGGAGAAAAGCTGGCAGCCTCGGTACTCACCATACCACAGGGCCTTAATGGCGCTCAAAAAGAGATCGCCGACTTATGGCTGACAGATGAGGAACAGACTCAGCTCGGTCATTACACCTTTGCCAAAAGAAAAGAAGAGTGGCTTTCCGGCCGTATCTGCGCCAAACAGGCAACCATAGACCTGCTGAAAGCCAACGGACATTCTGAAGCATTCTCTGCCAGAGACTTCTCTATTAGCTCCAATCTGTCGGGACGTCCATTCTTAAACATGAACGGTCTCCCCTTCAACTCAGCCGACATCGATATTTCCATATCGCATTCTCACGATATGGCCGTCGGCCTTGCCGGCCATTGCCGATGCGGCATTGATATCCAGCTACTCAGTGAGACACTGTTCAAGGTGAAGCACCGGTTCTGTGCAGATGTTGAGACAGCAATACTGGATCAGATTTCAGCTGACGAGCTTGTACAGTTGGGTTTGCTCTGGGTTGCTAAAGAAGCCGTCAGAAAATGTTTCAGTGACACAAGGATTGTCGGTTTTCGGGAGCTGAAACTGTCTTATGCTGCCGAGAATGACGGTTACTATCTCCTTCAATTCCAGACCGACCTGGCAGGAATCTCCTTATCTTCTGATACCCCCTTGTCAGTAATCACCCATCATGACGATTCTTACGCCATAGCAGTCTGCACGGCAGAAAAAGAGTAGTTTAATGCCAGAATTGCCTGAAGTTGAAGTTGTCAGGAGAGGGCTTAAACCGCATCTGCAGGGAAGAACCATTATTGACGTCCGTCATGACGGTAAAAAATTACGGACGGAGGTTCCATACCTCGATATGCAGACCTATCTGAGGGGAGCTGAAATCGTCGCCTTGAAGCGAAGGGCAAAGTATCTCATCCTGGAAATGAGCAACAGCGTGCTGCTGATTATCCATCTCGGAATGACGGGTAACCTTGGACTCCTCCCGAAATCCACTCCGGAGGCAGCCCACGATCATGTTGCCTGGCAACTCGACAACGGTCTGGAGTTAAGATTTAATGATGTTCGCAGATTTGGTTCCATCTCACTGATCAAGACTGAGCAGAGGGCCTCACTCGAGGATACATTTTTCAAGACAACCGGGCCGGAGCCGTTTGACCCGGATTTTAACGCAGCCTATCTTTACAAAAAGGCCTCCGGGAGAAGCATGCCGGTAAAAAATTTTATCATGAACAACAGTGTTGTCGCCGGAATAGGTAATATTTATGCAAATGAGAGTTTATTTGCCGCCGGAATTCGCCCGACCAGGCCAGTCGGAAAGATAGGTCGGAAGAAGTGGGCCTATCTTATCGAGAAAATCAGAGGTATTTTAACCCGGGCGATCTCCTGCGGTGGCTCAACAATCAGTGATTTTATTGGAGCGAGCGGTAAGAAAGGTTATTTTCAAATAGCCTTTTGCGTGTACGGGAAAAAAGATCAACAATGCCCGCAATGCCAGGCAGCGATTAAAACAATTAAGCTGGGAGGCCGTGCCTCTTTCTTTTGTCCCAGATGTCAGAGATAAACAAGAGCAGCCCGCAGCCGATGACAACCACCGACAATGACACATCCTGGTATCGACTTGTGCTGACTCCGGAACAGGCTGAATTTGGCTTTGCAGACATAATAAGGGCCGAAATCGAAGAGATCTGGATCTCGCGAGGAGCCCTCGAGGGGTTCACCGTCTGGCTCAAAGAGCATACTGACAATACCCAAATCTACTTTTCGCCTGTCGCAGCAGAGGCTTCGAAACTGCTCCTCTACCGATTCAACGGTACTCCCTGTGCCAGGCCGCCGCTTGAGTCACTCTCCTTTCTCCTCGGTCACGCATTCTCTGATGAGATGCCGAAAAACGGCGCTGGTTCCTGAAATTTCACATTGTCCCGGGAGATTCCCCGTCACCCGCAATTGTTGGTCGGCAGCATAGGCATAAATTGAGGTATCATTGTATCAATGTGGTCTATAGATTTCAGTTAACGCTGATCAACTCTTGACCTCTGGTCTGGTGTGCATATCTTTGCACTAGTGCAAAAACATTTAAGATATATTTATTTCAAAGAGTTAATACACTCTCTAACCAATGACGTTATTTCCTGGGAGGAACAAACCAATGACACCCCGAATATCTGCAGTAAGAGCACTTGAAATCCTTGATTCCAGGGGAAACCCAACGGTACGGGTGTTTGTCGATCTTACTGATGGTACAACAGCAGCAGCTTCAGTTCCCTCCGGCGCAAGTACCGGTGAAAATGAAGCGATTGAACTCAGGGACAATAACGCCACCAGGTATAACGGCAAAGGTGTCAGGACCGCTGTTGATAATGTTCGCAACATAATTGCCCCTGAACTTGTGGGCACCAGGGTTGACAGCCAAGCCGCCATTGACCGTATGATGGTTGATCTGGACGGTACCGAAAACAAGGCGAACCTTGGTGCCAATGCCATTCTCGGCGTCTCCATGGCAGTCGCACGTGCAGCTGCACAATCCCTTGGTGTCCCTCTCTATCGCTATCTTGGCGGTAGCGGCGCCTGCAGATTACCGGTGCCGATGATGAACATACTCAATGGCGGAGAACATGCTGATAACAGTGTAGATTTCCAGGAATTCATGGCTGTACCGCTCGGTTTTGATCAATTTAGCGACGGGCTGAGGGCGGTGGCTGAAACCTTTCATGCCTTGAAGAAAATTCTCAATGATCGTAATCTTGCAACCGGTGTCGGTGATGAAGGTGGTTTTGCTCCGAACCTCGGGAGCAATGAAGAGGCGATGGATGTTATCATTGAGGCGATTCGCAAGGCCGGGTACCAGCCAGGATCTGATATCGCCCTGGCACTGGACAGTGCCGCAAGTTCTTTTTCAAGCGATCTAAAGTCCGAATACAATCTCAAATGGTCCGGCGGCGGTTCCATGGGAAGCAAGGAAATGATAGAGCTGGCTCAAAGATGGCTTAAAGATTATCCGATAGTCTCCTGGGAAGATCCGCTTGCAGAGGCTGACTGGGATGGATTCTCCCAGCTCACCAGCCTTGTTGGTGATAAACTCCAGATTGTCGGTGATGATATCTTTGTTACGAATACAAGGTATATCGAACGCGGTATCGATTGGAAGACGGCAAACTCTGTGCTGATCAAACTGAACCAGATTGGTACCGTTACCGAGACCATAGAAGCAATCCGCCTCTGCCGCGATGCCGGCTGGTCATATGTGATTTCTCATCGTTCAGGGGAAACCGAGGATACCTTCATTGCCGATTTTGCCGTGGCAATGGATGGCGGCCAGATAAAGACAGGATCTGCTTCACGCAGTGATCGAGTTGCCAAATACAACAGACTGCTGGAAATTGAACAGGAACTCGGCCAGGAAGCTCGTTATTACTGGAAACGGTAGATAATTCCAAGATGAATGGTGCTACTCCAAACGTGTCTTCCCACCTCCTCGCGGAGAACGGATCTTTTCCAAACAATGGAAAGCTGCCGCTGCTGATCTTTACACAGATCTTCGAGAACAACCGGGTCAGCCCGGAACGCTTCGAAGAGCTGTTTACCTCGAATTTATGGCCTGCAGCCTGGAGAAACGGGATCTACTCATTCCATCACTACCACTCCATGGCCCATGAGGTGCTTGGTGTTTATCGAGGATGGGTAGAAGCCTGTTTTGGCGGGCCTGACGGCCAGATCCTCCGGGCTGAAGCGGGAGATGTTATAATTATTCCGGCAGGCGTCAGTCACTGTAATAAAGGCCAATCATCAGATTTTCGGGTGGTCGGAGCCTACCCTCAGGGGCAGAACTGGGACATGAAATACGGCAAGGATGGAGAGCGACCCGCTGTAGATCAGGTGATACGCACGGTGCCAATACCGGCAGCAGATCCTGTTGCAGGCAAGGATGGGCCGCTGAAAACACTCTGGAAATAAGCCACACCACCAATCGAATTCTGTATATTTCTGCAAAATGCGAGGACCTTATGGACAAGAAATCAGACCTGGACAAAGAGAAGATTATCCCAGCAAGAATGGAAGTGCTACGCTCACTCCCTGTTGAAATAAAACAGCAGTTGACCGGTGAGGAAGCACGAGCCTTTCTCTATGGCGAAGAGCTCCCGGACGATCTTGTGAAAAAGCTCAAGGATTACATCGTCACCGATTAGACAAGAGCGCAAACCTGTGCCCTAACGACTGAGCTGAAGTCCCCTTGTAATAATCATTTTACCGCACCAGCAGGATCCATACAATTACCACCAGAGGAGGAGATATGAGAACAACGGGCCGCTTGATAGTGTTAACGTTCTGTACCTTGATACTGAGCAGCTGCGGTTATAACTCGCTGCAGATGAAAGAAGAGACCGTCTTCAAAGCATGGGCTGACGTTGAATCAACCCTGCAGAGGCGTGCTGATCTCATACCGAATCTTGTGGCCACAGTGAAAGGTTATGCAGCTCATGAAAAAGAGACACTGGAAGCCGTCATAAATGCCCGGGCCAAGGCGACTTCGGTGCAAATCTCGCCGGCGGATCTTGCAGATCCCGCAGCCATGCAGCAGATGGCCTCAGCCCAGGGGGGTCTCACCTCTGCTCTTTCGAAGCTGATGCTGGTCGTGGAGCGTTATCCCGACCTGAAGGCCAACCAGAATTTTCTCGACCTCCAGAACCAGCTTGAGGGAACGGAAAACAGGATCAATGTTGCCAGGCAGCGCTACAACGCGACGGTTGAAGATTTTAATGGTTCAATCAGAAAATTTCCCCAAAGTCTGACTAACAATTTTATCCTCAAGCTTGATCGCAAAGAATACTACAAGGCAGATGAGGGTGCTCAAACGGTACCTCAGGTTAATTTTAACTAGCTCATCATTATGGTATTATCCATACCAGCTCGTTATCTGGGTGCGCTGCCCGTCCTTGTCGCAGTTATTGTCTGTTCTTTAACGGCACATGCACTTGAGATTCCTGCCCTCAAGGGGCGGGTGAATGATTTTGCCCGGATATTGTCTCCCGCCACGGTCAATCAACTCGAATCGATATTAACCAATCTTGAGGCGACTGATTCCACCCAGCTTGTTGTTTTGACCATACCATCCCTGGAGGGAGCCAGTCTTGAGGAGGTTTCACTCAAGACCGCAGAGAAATACCAGATAGGCCAAAAAGGCTTTGATAACGGAGCGCTCCTGCTGATCGCCCGGGATGACCGGAAACTGAGGATTGAAGTGGGTTACGGCCTTGAGGGAACTCTGACCGACATGGTGTCCGGGCAGATTATCAGAAATGTTATTACTCCCCAGTTTCGCAGAGGCAATTTCGACCAGGGAGTCATTGACGGTATTGGAGCAATGATTTCCGTCGTCAGGGGCGAATTCAAGGCTGCTGAACGTTCCGATCAAAGCTCTGCCGGAAATAACGATACGGGCGGACTGATCATGTCCCTTGTTTTTATCTCGTTTTTCTTCGGTTCAATGTTCAGGGCCAACAAATTATTTGCCGCTGCTGTCGGCGGTGCCGTTTCACCGATCATCGGTTTTCTTTTCTTCGGCCTTACAGGAATTGCACTTCTGGCTCTTATTCCTATTGGAATCATAGGCGGGCTGATCGCCAGTATACTGGCATCCTCTTCAGGTACGGGCAGCGGGGGGGGGAGAACCGGAGGGGCCTCTATCGGATCGGGCGGCGGGTTTGGTCGGTCATCCGGCGGTTTTGGGGGGTTCAGCGGTGGAGGCGGAGGTTTTGGTGGAGGCGGTGCCTCCGGAGGATGGTAGTTCATCATGACAACACTGGCACAATCATTTTTGACTCTGGAAGAACAGCAAAAAATCACCCGGTGTGTACAAGACGCTGAGAAAAAGACCTCTGGTGAAATTGTACCGATGATAGTCTCAGAGAGTCACCGTTACCCTCTGGCAGCCGTGAGTGGAGCAACGTTTATTTCACTGCCGACAGCACTGCTCGCAACTCGTCTGCTCGGCAGCCATTTCTGGATCGGTCCGGACAATATGTGGCTCTTTCTTACCTGTTTCATCCCCCTCTACATCGCCTTCCATCCATTGGTGCAGAATGTCAGTTGGCTGAAACGAAGATTTCTTTCACCGAAACGGGCAGATGAGGAGGTAAAAGCCGGCGCTGTACAGGCATTTTTCAGACAACGGCTCTATCGAACCAAGGCGCAAAACGGCATCCTCCTCTATATATCAGTATTCGAACACCGTGTATGGATTCTTGGAGACGCAGGCATAAATGAGAAGATTCCGCAGGAGCAATGGCAGGAAATCGTCGATACAGTCATCAACGGTATTAAGAAAAATCGTCAAGCCGAGGCAATCTGCGAGTCAATAACCAGGATTGGGACAATCTTGCAGGAATTCTTCCCCTATTCAGAAGACGACAAGGATGAGCTACACAACCTGATCATCGACTGATTCGCGGCTTCTCTACTCACGCCTCTCAACTCTCAAAAAAAATGCCTCTTCCGGTATAAATGGTCGCCTACGGCTATTGCTTCATCAAGCTCATCATAGCTCATGGACCCTTTTTTCAGTACAGCCATATTTTCTTGAAACATTTTAAGATCACGAACGCCCATCATGCAGACATCCACCTCGTCACGTTCCAGCACGAAACGATAGCAATCTCCGGCAGAGAGCGGCTTCATGCCGGGTGCCATCTTTTTTTCTCTGAGTAGCTTTCCCCAGCAGGTGGCAGTGAATGAAATCAGGCCCGGACGGGAGATGGGGAGGAACGGGAAAATATCCCGTTCTGCCCCCCGGTGAACCGCGTTATAGCGAAAATGAATGAAATCAAGCAGCTGTTCTTCAGCAAGCGATACAACCATGTCTCTGTTATGGGTTGTCAAACCAATCGCCCTGACAATGCCCCGCTCTTTGAGGCGATTGGCCCATTCAAGAATGCGCTCCGGAGGTTTGCGTGAATAGTATCCCAGGATCAGGCAGTCAACATAGTCTGTTCCAAGTTGACGCAGTGCCCTGTTCAGGAACATCTCGCCCAGGGTGACGGTATGGGTATAGCTGAGCAGGCCGATCACAACATCCTCGCGTCTTCCGGAGGCGACGACCTGCCGGATAAAGGTTATAAAATCAGCAGATCTGCCCTTTATAAAGGTTCCCCAGGTAAAATAATTGCATCCATGAGTCAAGGCCTCTTCATAGACATCGATGCCGGCACCGAAGCTTGAGGAAATACCGATTCGTCCCACCTTGATTCCCGTCTCTCCCAGTGACCGTTTTTCACCAATCATGACGCTTCCCCATGGACAATATGAATAACAAGCGGACCGACAAAAAAAAATAACTACGGCTCCATGATTTTGCAAGGGCAGGCCGTCAACAATGACATTAGCGCCGATCAGCCGTGTAACCCCAGAATCTGCTTGATCAATCCTGAGAAGACGTTAATTACCTGTATATTGGAAAGCTGCCCTGTTGATCGAGTGATTGATTGTATCAGACTCCTGTCCTCGATTTCTGCTCATAATCATCGACTGCTTTCTGCAAGGTTGTTTCAGCCAGCTGAGCACAATGAAGGTGGCTCTCGGGCAGCCTGCCGACATCATCCATAATATGCACCATATTTATCTTCCTGATATCAAGTAATGTTTTGTCAAGAACGAGTCGAGCCGCGGATTCTATACATTGACAGCTGATGGAACAGCCGTTTGACCAGTGATGTGTTTCTGTGACCCTGCCATCCTCGACTTTTAAACTGAGTTCCATGGTATCGCCGCAATTTCCAGTCACCCGTGCATACCCGTCAGGATTTTTCATCTCAGAATTAAACAGGCAACTAAAGAAAACCCATCCTCCCACAAAGAACAGCAGGATGAGGAACAGCATGGTGAAATGTAACAGTGTCATACGCTTCCCATCAGAGTAAACTACCACGCGTAAAACGCGTGGCTTTGCTTCCCGGCACAGCCGGGAGGTAGACGTGCGCAGTACGTGGCCAGTTTTAATGAACAGTGCGATCCGCCGGCATAGCCGGCGGTTTTATTGATTTATGGTAAAACCACTGTGAATAATAAAAACCATACTAAATTGAACGAGCCGCGCGGTGCGCCTCATCAATGCGTGCAGTTACATAATAGACGAGTTCCTCGTCCCCCGGTTCAAGATCAAAACAGAGACCGTCTTCACCAAGCAGGCCTCCCGGAACATAATCGCCCCGCTCCTCAGGATCACTAACCATTTCACTGTAGAAACAGATCGACAGCCACCGGGGATCATCATCTATCACATCAATCAATGCAAAAAGCGTCCGATCGCCCTGATTTGCATGCCCGGCCCTGAGTGAATACGTCACACCGGGCCGGGCGGCAAACTGGATACGTATGCCCTCGAGGCTCTGAAGGTGCGTTTTCAGTTGTATGAAGAGGTCACGGCAGCGTGACGAGGAATCGGGCCACACGGCAATAAACTGTTCAATTTCCTGCAGGTGCGTATCCATTCTGTATTCCTTTATGGTAGTGTATTTGTTTATTTGTCGGCTGCCGATCTATCGACTCAGGTGAATCGATCATCAGAACGTTTTTGTGCCACCTCATGTTCCCCTGCCGTGAACCAGCCTGAGCGGCTCTCAGTCACACTGTCAAAAGTATCGATATATGGCTTGATATCAAGGAGCGGTGTACCATCAAGGACATCCACACCCCGCACTATCAGTCTGTGTTCTTTTACGCGCAGTAATTCAACGACAGACAATCCGATATGGTTCGGTCTCAGCGGAGAGCGGGTGGAGAATACCCCTCGTAAACAGACATCCATAAAGGGAATAACCTTCAATTCGGTTCGCGCGGCTCGATGAAAACAGTAAATCAGGTAGATATGGCTGAAACCGTCCAGGTCAGCCAACCCTTCAATGTACTTCAAATCTACAAGAACCTCGCCCTCTGCACCCGCCGCCCCTTTTGGCTGAACGGGCATATTTGTTAATGTTTTAAAGGGACTCCTGATAACCCCAATCGGTTCCACAGGCAGCGCCATGCTAACTCCTCCCAGAAGGAAGACCAAATGTCGGGTCAGTCATACGAACCATGGCATAGCCGCCCTGGACCTGCCGTGTGTTGACAATCCCTTTCGACGTTAAGAAAACCTGCGCCTCATAGGAGCGGGCTCCGGTATCACAGAACAGGAATAGGGGCTCATCATCAGGAATTTCAGCGAACCTCTTTCTCATTTCCGGTTGAGGAATATTAAGCCACTGCTCACCATACTGGTCAATATATGGCTGAGCCTCGCGTTCTCCTCTGATATCGAGAACCTTTATTACTCCATGATGGAAAATATCGAGAAAATCGGCGGCATCAATCGTTCTATTGCAGCCTGCCAGAACATTATCAAGGGCATTCCCTGCATTGTTGACTATATCCATCGCAGAGGCAAATGGAGGGGCATAGCCTGTCTCCATCGTGCAGACTTCATCCACATCGACACCGTGTTTCAGGAGAACCGCAATGGTGTCGACCCGGGCCTTCACGGCGTCTCCATGTCTGCCGATTGCCTCCACCCCCAATATTCGCCTGCTCTTGCGGTCAGCCAGAAGGGACAGGTAAATCATCTCTGAGCTGGGATAAAAGTGAGCGTGATCGGCCTGAGAGACGACGGCGTAGATCGGATCAAAACCGGTTTCCTTTGCCTGGCGGAAGGTAAGACCAGCTTTACTGACCCCCTGATCAAAGACCTTTACACAGAATGTTCCAACAGTACCCTGGAAGTGACTGTTTCCTCCGCTGATGTTATTGGCAATAATGCGGCCCTGCCGATTGGCCAGAGAACCAAGCGCCATCATCATGTTTTCCCCGCTCACAAGATTTCTTGTTTCAATACAGTCACCGCCGGCATAAATATTCGGGTCGTTGGTCCGAAGCCGGCGATCAACAAGGATGCCGCCAGATTGACCGACCGCAATTCCCGCCGATTCAGCCAGTTCACTGTTCGGCCTTACCCCGGCAGCAATGACAACGATATCGGCCTCAATTGTATCGCGCGAAGTCCGCACCCTGAGCGCAGGGGAATTTTCATCTTTTTCTATCGCCATAACCCGCTCAGAAAGCAGAAGCTCTACGTCATGCGCCCGCAGCTCTGTGGCAACTGCCCGGGCAATGCATTTTCCGAGCAGGGTTGGCAGCAACTGGTCCTCCATTTCTATCAGCGTCGTTTCAATCCCCCAGAGATCTGTCAGGGCTTCCGTTATCTCAAGGCCGATTGCCCCGCCGCCAATAACGACTGCCCTGCCAACCTTGCCCGCGGTCATCAGGGATTTTAGGTCCTCGGCGTCATGCAGATCGGACATGGTAAAAACCCGCTCCAGCTCAGCACCGGGAAAGGGTGGGAGAAATGCCTTGGCACCGGTTGCCAGGACGAGCTTGTCATACACGAGAGACTCAATCTCACCGGTGGCCAGATGTCGAACCCTGATTGACTGGGATCTGCGATCAATTTCAATTGCCTCAACCCGGGTCATCACGTTTATGCCCTTGCAGTCCCTGAAAAACGCAACGTCTCTGACAGCATGCGAGGTTGTACTGTACAAGTCCTCGAGATCATTAATGTCACCGCCTACATAGTAAGGAATTCCGCAGCCGCCATAAGAAATGAGGTCGTCACGGTCGATCAGCAGGATATCAGCCTCGGGGTCTAAACGTCTCAGCCGGCAGGCAACTTTAGGACCGAGCGCAACAGCACCAATTATAATTATCTTCTTTGCCATAACATTCTCCCGTTTCATCGAAAAACCGTTTTTATGCCGTTATCCCACGTCTCTCAGTTCTGCCGCTCTCCCAGGGAGCATCAAAATAGCTGGAATTCCAAGCAGTCCTAACAGCGCGCTGAGAATATATGTTCTTTCAAGCCCTATATGGTCAGCCGTAAATCCCACCACAACAACAACTGCAGATCGGGCCAGAAAGCTGATCATCATAAAGAGTCCGTTTGCAGATGAAGAACCCTCTGCAGTTGCCTCCTGAATCATTGCCAGCATTACCGGAGTCGTAGAGAGCAGGGTCAGTCCGGTAAGGATAAGGGCCGGGAATTGAAGCCAGGCGGGGCTGCTGATAAAGACCAGTAATGAGATTGGTGCAATAACAAGGGAAAACAGCAGCATGTTTCGTCGGCCGAACCGGTCGCTGAGGGTACCGATGGTCAGGATTCCCACCACTCCGGCAGCCTCAAACAAAGACAATGAAATTCCTGCCAGCCAGACATCGGCGGTCTCCTGCATGATGTAGAGCGGTAGAAAGGCGGTAAGCGAGGCATGCATGAATCCCCGAACGATCACGATTCCGGCAAGCGGAACCAGAATCCCCTTCAGTTCCTTCATCGTCCTGCGGATTGAAGGCTTTTCAGATGACGAAGAAATAATCGGTATATCTCTAAATTTAAAATACATTAACAGCGATGCAAGAATACCGATGATCATAACCGGGTAATAACCATCGAAGCCGAGCACAGAAACCGCTCCAATGATAGCAAGCGGCCCCAGGGTCCGCGCCAGTTCCCCGCCGGTCATAAAGAAACTCATTCCTCTGCCGGTTTTTCCACCGGAAACCCGATAAACCATAACTGGAGCCGGCACATGAAACAGTGACACACTGACCCCTGCGACAAAGAGCAGAGCGAGAAGAACAATATAGTTGGGTGCCATCGCCAGCAGGGACATTGGAATTGCCGTCATCGCAGGCGCCAGAATGATAAAATACCTGACGCTCGTCCTGTCAGCCAGTTTCCCGATGACCGGATTGAGCAGTGCCGGAATCTGCATGATAGTGGATAGCAGCCCTGCCTGGGTCAGGTTCAGTGAAAATTTCTCAATGATGAAAGGAAGCAGAGGAGCAAGAAAACTTGAATAGATATCATGAATAAAATGGCAGGCCGAGAGGAGCAGCACACGCCCTTTCTGGAATGATGAATTGTCTTGTCTGACCGCTTCTTCTTTCATTTTATCTACCCTGCACGCTTATATACTACATTTTTAGCTCCTGATTACAAGCTCTTTACACCATTCGCTAAATGAGTTCAGCACTTATTTGCAAATGCACAATAAATAGTGGCTGATTTTCATATGTTTTTTGCCAGCTGTTTTTCCGATAATACTGCCGGAGCACATAGAGTGCTTGTTCACCGGAAGATCGCACATTATAGTAACCATAAGTTATTTTAACCACTTGCAAAATGGTGCTCTGTTATGAATGAAAAATCACCCCGGCAATTCAGGCTCCTGATCACCATCAGTGTACTCTTCACCATACTGATCGTCACCTTCGGTCTGTTTTTCAGACAGGTCACCTACTGGCAGACGTCTGAAATGCTGCTTGAGGAATCAGATCGGTATTTTTCTCAGGTAAGGGATCAGCTCCTGCTGGACTTTCTTTCGACCAGAAAAACAGTTCATCAGACCGTTCGCATCCTGGGCATGACCGAGATCATCGCGGCCGATAACCTTGATCAGCGGCTGGAGTCGGTCCCGATCTTTTATGAAGCGATTGCTGCAGACCCTCACCTCTCAGCACTGCAGGTAGGGTATGATAATGGTGATTATTTCATCGTTCGGGCACTTGATAAGCGCCTGCGTGAACTGTTTAAGGCACCGCCCGAGGCAGAAGCTATCGTCGACAATATCTCGACAGGCGCGGATAATAAACGGGTCCTGCAGCGAATCTGGTACAGCGAATCAATGGCTCTGCTCGGTCATGCCCCAATACAGTCAACGGCGTACGACCCGCGCACCAGGCCCTGGTTCAAAATTGCCTTAACCAGCGCTCAGCCCGCTGGAACTGAACCGTACTTTTTCAGATTTATGCAGCAAACGGGTCTTACGATCGGCTATAGACCTGCTGGTGCAAAGGCAGTTATTGCCGGAGATATTTCCCTCTATCATCTCTCACAGACCTTGGCGAAACATCAGCAATCACCCCGGTCAGAGCTGATCATGTTCGATAAATCTGGAAGTGACTACTGGGTAACTGCCTATAAAGACCCGGATAAAATGATGACAAAACCACCCGGCAACCAGGAACGATCCCGTGCTTCTGACCTGGGCAACCCCGTATTGGATTATGCAGCCACCCTGCCGAATATACTCGATCCGTTTTACAGCTTTACCTTCGATAACGAACAGTGGCTCGGTTCGACCAGGACACTGACTATGGAAGGACGGGATAATTATTATCTTGTCAGCCTGGCACCGGAAGAAGAAATTCTCGAGGATGCGCGCAAGCTGCAGAACAAGGTACTCACCTATACAATCATAATGATCCTGCTGGCGATTCCCTTCACCTGGTTCCTCGCCAGGAAAATCTCAAGTCCTATCAAAATGCTCGCCGAGGAAACCAGGCGGATATGCCGATTCGACTTTAACAGCCGGAAGAGAAGTCATTCAGTTATCAAGGAAGTGGAAGAGCTCGGCCAGGCAATGGATATGATGGAACTGACCATCGGTAAATTTATCTCACTCATCACCTCTCTTGCCAGTGAGCAGGATTTTGACAAACTGCTTAGACGAATCAATGAAGAGATTATGACCATCAGTGAAGCGGACGGTGCTTTTTCATATGTGGTTAATGAGGCCGCTAACACTCTTGTCCCCGGTGCGGTCCAGACCCGGGTGAAAGGTTCTCTCAATCCTGGAATTCTCCCGACCTATGATCTTGGAGGCAGTGATGCGCTTGTACAGATTCTTGACAGGGGTGAACGGGTGGTTGAACCACTGGAGGCGATCATCACCGATGACAGACTGGTAAAAGAGTCCGGTCTCAAATCGGCACAGGTGATAGTCATCCCGGAAAGAAACCGCCAGAAGCAGGCGATCGGCGTCCTCTGCCTGATTTTCAACAATGAGCGGCAGATCGACTCAGAAGAACATGAAGGACGCCTGGCCTTTATTGATGCGCTCTCCGGTTTTGGTGCCGTCACCCTTGAGAGCCGCCAGATGCTCAGAATGCAGAAAGATCTTCTGGAATCATTTATCAAACTGCTGGCCGGTGCTATTGACTCAAAATCCCCCTATACCGGTGGACATTGTCAGCGCGTACCGGTCCTCACCAAGCTGATCGCCCAGAAGGCCTGCGAGTCACAGGATGATGAATTTGCTGATTTCAGTATTTCAGACGAGGAGTGGGAAGCGCTGCATATCGCCAGCTGGCTGCACGACTGCGGCAAGGTGACAACGCCTGAGTTTGTCGTTGACAAGGCAACAAAACTGGAGACGATCTACGACCGCATTCATGAAATCAGGATGCGTTTTGAAGTGCTGAAAAGAGACGCACAGATACGTTACTGGGAGCAGCGGGCACGGGGATTGATGAGGAAGCAGCCCGGCAGGAGCTTGACTCTGTGCGGCAGCAGCTTGATGATGAATTTGCCTTCGTTGCCGAATGCAATCTGGGCGGCGAGCACATGGCTCCTGACAAAATTGCACGTCTGCAGCACATTGCAGGACGCACCTGGACGAGAACCATTGATGACCGCCTGGGGATCTCCTGGGAAGAGAGCCAGCGCAAAGGGCGGACAACAGCGCCCTTATTACCAGTAGAGGAATCGCTTATTGCCGACCGTGATGACCACCTGTTCATCCGGCCTGAACAGGAGAATCTCAGTGCTCAGGATGATTACGGCTTTGTCCTGGATGTCCCCGCATACCTATACAACCGGGGAGAACTTCACAATCTCAGTGTCGAACGGGGCACGCTCACTGAAGAAGAACGATACCAGATCAATGATCATATCGTCCAGACAATCATCATGTTGAAAAAGCTGCCCTACCCTAAACATCTAAAGAACGTGCCCGACATCGCCGGAGGCCATCATGAAAAGATCGACGGAACCGGCTACCCTCGCAAGTTAAACGGTGACCAGATGTCGCTGCCGGCAAAAATGATGGTAATTGCCGATATTTTTGAAGCACTTACGGCTTCAGACCGACCGTATAAAAAATCAAAGACGCTCAGCGAGGCCCTCAGAATAATGGCTTTTATGGAGAGAGATCAGCATATTGACTCAAACCTTTTCAGGCTGTTCCTGACCAGTGGCGCCTATCTCGACTATGCCAGGCAATATATGCACCCTGAGCAGATTGATGAAGTTGATATAGATACCTTTATTCAGGCTTGAATAATCTCTTGGCAAGAAACGGATATGTTCGTTATAAAGACGGAGCTCTGAACACCCTGACGGTGTATCTTCGCCAACGAAGCTGAAATGAATTGTACGATGTCCCATGGATTCCTAACCAATCTGTAATAATTTTATGTCTTATATCCTCCTCATCCTGACAACACTCTTCTGGTCCGGCAACTTCGTTCTCGGCAGAGGAATGCATACGGAAATACCGCCGTTTTCCCTTTCCTTCTGGCGCTGGCTTATTGCTCTTGGGATTCTCTGCCTGTTTGCCGTCAAACATCTCTATAGCCAACGGCTGCTTGCCCAGCACCATTTGCGTTTTATCATAATCCAGGGGCTGTTGGGCGTGGCCGGCTTTAACACTCTCATATACCTGGCCATACAGACCACAACGGCCATCAATGCTGTGTTGATAACCTCCTGTATTCCTGTATTAATAGTAGTCTGTTCCTGGGTCATGTACCGCGAGGTCATGACGCTAAGACAATATTTAGGAGTCGTTATTTCACTCGGCGGCGTTGTTCTGATAATTGCCCATGGTCAGGTCGATTATCTATTGAATCTAAGCTTTAATCCTGGTGATCTATACGTTTTCGCAGCCGCTTTAACATGGGCGCTTTATTCAGCAAACCTTCGCAACTATCCCAAAGAACTGCACCCGCTTGCTTACCAGACAGGAATTGTCATCAGCGGCCTTATCATCCTGACGCCATTCTACCTTATAGAGCTCTCTACCGTCGGCGGGTTTAGAGTCAGTACCGCGTCACTGGCAACGATCTTGTACCTCGCTCTTTTTGCTTCAGTGCTGGCGTTTATATTCTGGAACCGTGCGGTACGGACAATTGGGGCAAATCGGGCAGGCCCATTCATTCACCTTATGCCTGTTTTCAGCACGATACTGGCGGTTATCTTCCTCGGTGAAACCATACAGGGATATCACCTGCAGGGAGTTGGGCTGATATTCGCGGGCATTGCAATGACCACCATCAAACTCAGGCGGGCTTAATAACCTTCCAGCTATTGACCAATTGCCCCTGCACACGGACCATTATCCGCACGATGATTTATTTATCTGTTGATCAGCGCAAGAGCTCTGAGCGGGCCTCTGCAGGACCAAGAACCTCGCAGCCATCCCGTTCCAGCTCCTCACGCAGGGCCGATACAAGTTCTGCGTTGGAAGACGCTGTCTTGCCGTTATATTCCAGTGAATCCTCAAAACCGACACGAACAATTGCTGCCCCCATATCAGCAGCCTCAAGGTGGGCGGAGAAATCGGTGCTGCCGATAAATATTGCCCCCCAGCAACTGTCAGCAGGGAGCCTTGAGACAAGAAATGACAACAGCCTCCGATCATAGATCATCCCCCACTGCACATTGAAGATAAAACTGAAATTACACGGTTCAGGGATCAGCCCGGATTGTATCAGGTTAAGCGCGGTCTCCAGGTGGCCGGTATCAAAAACCTCCAGCGATGGCTTCACTCCCCGGCGCGTCATTTCTTCCACCCAGAAACGGACATCCGGCAGACTGTTTGCATAGACAAAGTCACCAAAATTCAGTGATCCAATATTCAGCGAACCCATTTCAGCATAGCTGCTGGCGACAGGCAGCACCCGCTGAGCTGCACTGAGCTCCGACAACCCTCCGGTTGAAGCCTCAAGGATTATATCAGCCTGTTTTTTTATCAGCCCGAGCGTCTCATTGAAGAACCTCATATCGTCTGTCAGGCGGCCGCTGCGATCTCGACAATGAATATGGAGGACTGATGCACCTTCAGCCGCGCAAGCGATGACATCTGAGGCGATTTCTTCGGGAGCAACCGGATTGTTCCTGCCAGCTCCCCAGCCCCCTGTGGGGGCCAGCGCGATGATCACTTTTTTATTCATCATAACCTCAGATCAACTGTTTTAAATTTCATAATTATTATCTGCACGGTGATGATCATACCATAAAAAAAGACGACAAGCTTTATGGACTGCCGGTAATCCCGGAATCACCTGGAGCTATTTTTTCAAACCCGTACAACAGTCTCTGCTGCAGCACTTATGACCCTGATTATCCCTGCAATTTATATTGACATCGCGACTGTGGTCGTCTACTTTTGGGCAATCAAGGTGTCACCAGGACATAATAGGGAATCCTGTGAAAATCAGGAACGGGCCCGCCGCTGTAACCGGGGACAACCGCTGCAGATGCCACTGACAGATGTCGGGAAGGCGCAGTCGGAAGAATGATCCGGAAGTCAGAAGACCTGCCTTGAACGTGATAGTTGAACATCCTCGCGGAAAAGGGATTGTTTATCTGAATCTGTGGTGACAGGGCCCCCAGGTCAGGATACTGGCTTCGGGGCATTTTTTATGTCTTAAGCCTCTCAGTTAAATCAGCAGGAGGTTGAAATGATTGAAAAAGAAATCACCCAGGCAAAACAGTGTGCACTTACTACCAGGGACTGGGACACCTACCAGGTTATTGTCAGGACATGTCTGACCCCGGACAAATCACCGCTGCGACCAATTATCCTCCCAGAATAAGCAGGGGGATCAGACACCAGGGTTCGAGAAAGGACCAGCACCACTGCAGTAAGGATAAAGCCGAGAATTCCCGGACCATCCAAGGGTGGTTCGGGAATTTTAGCCTTGACGCCTAACCTCCACATCGGAGAGCGAGAAAAGATGAAAAAATTATCAATAATAGTTTTTACTTACGCCGTAATTACACTTTTTCTGTCTGTTTCATTTTCCTTTGCAGCAGGTGGCAGCACTTCTGAGCAGGGAGACAAAAATGCCATTATTCTGGCCAGCTTCGGGACAACGGTTCCACGTGCTGTAACGTCAATTATCAATATCCTTGACAAGGTCAAGGAGGCATACCCGGGAACAGAGGTCAGACTCACCTTCACATCAAACATCATCCGTTCAATCTGGCGAAAACGAAGGGCTGAGCCCCAGAAATGGATCGACCAGGGAATACCCGAAGAAGTACTCTTTGTTGAAAACATCATCACCACTATCGGCAGGCTTCAGGAGGAAGGATACAAGAATATCATCGTTCAACCGACCCATATGTTTTTTATGGAGCAGTCTCACGATCTCGCGCAGTACGTCAATGCCATTGCCTCTATCCGGACCACAAAAGAGCGCTGGCGTCCCTTTAAGAAGGTTGTCATGGGAAGACCGGCCCTCGGCATGCCAGGCGACCGCTATGACTACCGCAGTGACATCGAGCGGGCGGTAGAGACACTCTCGGGAGATGCTGAAGAGGCCAGAAAAATGGGAGCAATGCTTGTCTATATGGGCCATGGCAACGCACACTGGTCAACAGGAATATATAACGAAACCCAAAAAAAAATGCGGGCCGCCTATCCCGATATAAAAACCTTTATCGGCGTTGTCGAAGGATATCCGGGGATAGAGGATGTTATCACTCTTTTGAAGCAGGAAGGAACAAAAAAGATTATCCTCAAACCCTTTATGATTGTTGCCGGTGACCATGCAGTCAACGATATGGCCGGACCCGAGGATGATTCTTGGAAATCTGTCTTATCTCAAGAAGGATATGAAGTAGAGGCGATTCTCAAAGGGCTGGGATCAAATGATTCATTTGCAGCTATTTTTGTTGATCACATCAAGGATGCAGCACTCAGTGCGGGAATAAACCTCGAATAGATCACCTGCCTGCATTACATTCAGGCGGGTAACGGCTGCACCGCACCTCAACTGCCCAAAGCTGCCCGGTAAAAAATGAACTAATTACTGCCATGCCGAACGAATACTCAATAGAAATTCATAATTACATCAGTGAACAGATTCGCCTTCATGAACGGAACCTAAAAGAATCTGCCTCCAGCAGCAATCCTAATGGCAAGCATTACAGCTTGGGAAGATTGAATGAACTGCAGTGGATACGAGGTTATCTTGCTGACAATATCGATCTGAAGGAATTCAGCTATTATTGATGATGATTTTTAAGCCCGTAAATGAATTGATCATCTAACCGTTTATAACCGACCCTGTCATGTCCTACAGCTACCTCATTGATCTCTATCACGTTCTCGATGAACGTATTAACCAGATTGATAGTGAAAAATCACCAGCCAATACCCTCGCCGATAAATCAGAATATCAGCAGGGAAGACGTGATTGTCTGGTGGATTTCAAAAAATACCTGGAAGAAAACTACCATCACAAACTGCCACGCAGGATACAGAGAGCGCACAAACCATAAAAGACATTAAAAAATAACACATTAATAACGAATAATTAGCCAATATCAACCGTTGATATTGCTTATATAAATTGTAGAAATCCAGATTCGACCTGACAGATATAAGCCTGAAGTTTGGATATAACCTGACACTTCAATCCATCTGAGAATGAGTTTCTCCAGAAGGTTAAGGGATACAAGCCGAAGGTAAGTCTCAGCAGGCGATCTTCAGTCAGCAAATGTGCAATACCCAACACCAAACTGAGACACCGACCGGTTTTATCGATAGTTCCGTTGGCAATCCTAGATTGTTTCTTGAAAACACTTTTCTGATCTTAATTGGGTGCTCAGGAAGAAGATCCAAATACGTGCGCCGCTTTTATATGAGTATTGCCTGAAGACGTCTGTTGCCACTGGCCTGCACCTACTTGATGATCTATAACAACTCCTGCTCGTAACGGCTTCATCCGGGTGTGATTAGGGATCTTTGTTAGAATTGCTGTACACTTATAAGGTTTCGTGAAAATAATAAAAAAACTATTGACCAACGGTCGGTCGTCGGTTAATAATATGCGCGTATTTCATAGACCGACGGTCGGTCTATTGGTCAACTTTTGGAGGTTGTATGGTCAGAATAGTAAAAAAACCGGAAGAAAGAAGAAGTGAAATTGTCGCTACGGCCTGCCAGTTGTTTCTTTCTAAAGGGTATGACAGGACAACGATGCAAGACGTCATGCGCCATCTAGGGATCGCCAAGGGGACAATATACCATTACTTCAGCTCAAAGGAAGAACTGCTTGAAGCCGTTATTGATAGTGTTGCTGAAGGTGAAATGCTCCGACTAAAACAATTGCTCGAAAATATTGAAGGAACTGCACTAGAACGCTTGGAGTATTTGATCGTGAATGGCTCGAACCAAGATGTTGCAGATGATCACGATAACTTGTTAGACCATCTGCACAAGACATCTAATGCTGGTATGCATATCAGGCTACTAGCCAAGATTGTAACAATGCAGGCACCGTTATATGCCGAGCAGTTTATTCTGGGGTGCAAAGAAGGCATTTTCACAACAGATCATCCGCTTGAATGCGCTGAGTTCTTACTTTCCGGCATCCAGTTTTTGACAGATATGGGAATATACCCTTGGACTCAGGATCAGATTGAGAGAAGGTGGAAAGCATTTCCAAAACTGATTGAAAACCAGCTTAATGCCCCTGACGATTCATTTTCGTTTTTACTAAAGATCAACTCCGAAAATCAATAAATCTACCTAATGCAAATTTCTAAAAGGAGAAATCCAATGAAAGAAAAACTTATCAGCGCTGTTACAATAGTAGTAATGACTGCACCTGGTTTAGCCTCAGCTGAGATAACCGACTCAGTGAGCGGGGCAATAGCGACTGGCGCAATTGTAATTGATGCGGGGAACAATCTAAACCCTGCAGAATCAAATGATCGTCTGTATACCCTCGATTCGGGTCCTGATAGAAAAACAACCTTGCTGCCAGGAATTCTTCCCGAAGTGACATGGGATGTGGGTGAACCAGAAGGGATAAAGTTTTACTTTACAACCGATCCGCCGATAGATGAAGTGGGAGGTTTTTCATTAAATATAGGTGTATCATATGGAATCGGTCGGGCAGGAATTGTAGATACTGCAGTTTTTTTCACACCTTTTGAAGAAGCCTGGAAAAATCCTTATATCACAGGAGTTGACCGGGAAGAAACTGATACCACTAAATATGGTTTCAGAATAGGACTGAACCGAATCAATGGTACTGGGTTTCGAGCACAGTTTGTGTATCTCAACGATGCTGTAGACGATGACGTCATCGGCAGGTTACTACCTGAAATGTCAAGAGATGGTACGGTGTATTCTCTGAACCTGAACTATTCCCATTATATCGGTAAAAACCTGGAGCTGCGACCGCGGGTGAGTATTCGCTATGCTGATTACGACGGTGAAGCTAATTCATTCATGAAATACAAAATCGATTTTGAGGCACGATATATGACTGGTAAATGGATGATCGTCCCTCGTGTATACTACAGCCATAGTGACTTTGAAGAGACAAACCCGATTTTCGCTAAAACAAGAGAGAATGATAGCTACGGAGCCAGCCTGATAACCACTTACATGGCACCTCTTAATTGGAAAAAGTGGTCGGCAACCTGCCTGCTATCTATAAGCAGAGGGGATTCAAATATTAACTTTTATGATACTGAAGCTATGACCTTAGGAGGGTTGTTGAACTATCATTTTTGAATGTTTTTTTATACCGGTATATTGACCGACGGTCGGTCAATATACCGGTTGTGAACCACAATCAAAGCGTATGAAAAGGTCATTAAGATTTCTTGCTAAAGAGAAATCTTATCATCATTACCATTTGGAGCAATATCATGATTTCTAATTATACATATAAACCACACTACTTTTTTTTAAATACGTTTATTGCCACATTTTCCCTCTGGTTTGCTGGAGCATACTTCAGTTTTCAGGGTGAGAACAACGGATTATATATGCTATTGATGTTACCCGGGTTGATGGCGCCGTTTTTGATCTCGTTGGTGATGATCCTGATATCGAAGAATACGGATGTCAAAAATGATTTTTTAAATCGGCTGATCAATCCTCGGCTTATTCAGCTCAAAACACTGCCGTTGTTTGTGTTCCTGATGCCCCTTTCTGTGCTGTTTTCTATTGTGCTGTCGCTTCCTTTTGGGGGCTCACTGTTGCAGTTTCAATTTGCCGAAGGGTTTTCCTTTTCTTCAGGATTCATACCTGTACTGCTGATTCTGTTGCTTGCCGCAAGTTTCGAAGAACTTGGATGGAGGGGATATGCCTTTGACAGTTTGCAGAGCCGGTACACCTACTTTACGGCATCGCTAATCTTCAGTATTCTCTGGTCGCTCTGGCATCTTCCGCTTCTCTTTGTCAAAGATTCCTATCAATACGAGATTTTTCACGAAAACATCTGGTTTGCTGTAAACTTTTTTATCAGCATTGTCCCAATGGGCATAATTGTCAGCTGGATTTGCATCAAAAACAGAAAAAGTATACTGGCGGCGATTCTCTTTCACTTCATCATCAATATCTCGCAGGAAATTCTGAACCTCACCCAGATCACAAAGTGTATTGAAACGGTTGTCCTAATTGGTGTTGCCGCTGCTATCATCGTTCTCGATAAAAAGATGTTTTTTTCGACTGAACACCTCAACATAAGGGAAGCCACTCCTTTTGATTCCAGGAACGCCAGCATCCCTGCTGAACCTTCTGCTCTCAAAAAATTTGACGTTCAGTTGCAGAATTGAACAGACTTCAAGAGGGGCAACTCATGATTCAATCACAAAAAACCTTTTCTCTGTTTTTAATTATCTGGACAGGCCAACTCCTATCCAGGGTTGGTAGCGGAATCAGTGCCTTTGCACTCGGAATCTACCTGTTCCAGCAGACCGGTAGCACATCGACTTATTCCTCCTTTCTGCTCTGCGCTTTCCTCCCCTCGGTGGTACTCGCACCTATAGGAGGCGTTATTGCAGATAGAAAAGACCGAAAACTGATGATGGTCCTAGGAGACCTTGGCTCTTCGTTTGGGATTCTTTTTATAATTGTCATGTTTCTGCTTTACCCATACAAACAGTGGCCTATTTTTCTTGGTATCGCCATGTGTTCACTTTGTGTCGCGCTTCATTCACCGGCATTCAAAGCCTCTGTTACAGATCTGCTTGATGAAAAGGCGTATTCAAAAGCCAGCGGACTAATCCAACTTGCCGAAGCATCCCGCTACCTTCTGTCGCCGGTCATCGCCGGTTTATTGCTTACTCGTTTCAGCCTTCCGGTTGTGCTGCTCATTGATCTGATGACTTTCGTTGTTGGCGCGATGACGGTCATCTTGATCAAGAACATGACCATACAACACTGTCACGAAGGCCAGAAAGAGAGCTTCCGGAAAGATTTCATCGACGGCATAAGATATATTGTCAGGAACGAAATTGTTTGCCATCTGTTATATTTCACAACGGTTGTGACCTTTTTTACGGGCATTCTTCAGGTGCTGTTCACACCCATCGTCCTCTCTTTTACTGATACGGCGATGCTCGGGACTATCCAATCAATTGCAGCCTCCGGGATGCTGGTCAGCAGTCTATTTATTGGAATGTTGAGTAAATCAGATCACCATGGCAAGATTCTTTCGTGGTCACTGGGTGCCGCCGGTCTGTTCTACCTTCTCATCGGAACATGCACAAATACTTTGCTGTTTACGGCGACAGCTTTTTGTTTTTTCTTGACACTGCCCTTTGTGAATACAAGTCTGGAGGTCTTATTTCGGCAAAATATTGCCAATGAGATGCAGGGACGGATCTGGTCTCTCATTTCATTGATCTCTCAGATAGGGATGCTTGTGGCCTTGAGTAGTGCCGGAGTGTTGGCTGACAATCTGTTCAACCCTCTCCTGACCGATACTGGTCGTCTTGCAGATACCGTTGGAAGCACCATCGGCACAGGATCAGCGAGGGGAAGCGGGCTTATGGTGATTATTTCCGGATTTTCTCTCGTGCTGTCTTCACTTTTTACAGCAAAAAGAGGATGGTATTCCAAAGGTAAAATTGATCTATCGTCTAACGCGGGGCAAAGTATGTTATCGGAAAAATTCGAAAACATGTGATTCTGCAAACTGTCCTGGCTTAAGTTGGTAGCTCCTTCAAGAAGATGTCATAAAAATTTGATAGCATGAAGGAGACTGTACGTCATGAATGAAGAAATGTGAGCGGCGTAATTGTCCTGACTGTGCTGTGATAGAGTTGAAAGTGCTGACAATGCGCATTCACCTGAGCAACACCCTCACGGTTCTTTAGGCTTGGCTGGCTCAGCAACTGATGATTGGATTTAACATTGCTACGGCTATACTAATCAAGGTTGTATGATACTTAAACTATAAGTGTTTCCAGGTAATTTCAGAAACTCAGCATTGATTCAAACGTTGCCAAATCGAAGGTATATCATTTTTTCTTTCCCTTCAACTATAGGTGTTCAGGCAAAAGATAACGTTGAAAATTTAATCCTTCTAAGTTCAATTTCTATAAGTACTTTAATTGATTATCAGTCGAATAAGACCCCCTATAGCCTGTAGCCAGGCATTTCCCTTCTCTCAGCCTGTGCGATACTCAAGACAGCTGATGTTTATACTTTCTAGACGGATTCTGCGTGTTACATCCCGGAAAAAATATATAAGAAACCTTACTTTCTGACCTCGCCCAAAAATCATAGATGATTTTCTCTTGACATCGTATCGGAAATTAGTGATCATACGTGCGCAGTGTATATATTATAAATTATAAATTACACAGGAGGAGCAAATGAAGAACAGACTCGGGTTATTCTTGTTAATTACGTTGGTTGGCGTAGCGCTCTTGACAGGGCCTAATGAAGGTCAAACAGCCAGCGATCAAAAGGTTATCAAATGGAAACTCCAATCTTGGGCGCCTGCAGGTGATGCGACCTATGAGGCAGCGGTCAATTTTGCAAAACTTATTAAAGAAGCCTCCGATGGCCGTTTGATTATTACTCCTTTTAATGCGGGTGCGATTATCCCAGCCGGAAAAGAATTTGACTCGGTACTCTCCGGTTCGGTTGAAGCTATTCACGGAGCCCCGGGTTGGTCTCTTGGGTATTTCCCAGCCGCTATATTTTATAACAACACAGTCGGCGGCCTCACTGCCAACCAGCAGAGAATGTGGCTTGAGTACGAAGGTCTTGAACTTGCCCGGAAGAATTACTCGAAACTGGGCGCTTTTTATGTCGGACCGTTGACTCCGCATAATGCAGAGGTATTTGCTCACAGCACCAAAGAACTCAATAGCGTTGAGGATCTCAAAGGTTTCAAGGTGCGGATGGGCTCAGCAGCGCTCAACGAAATCTTTGCGCGAATGGGTGCTGCTCCGGTATTTATGCCGGGCGGGGAAGTATACGAGGCCACGCAACGAGGTGTTATCGATGGGTTTGAGTATGTAACTCCTTCGGTTAACTGGGGAATGGGATTTCAGGAAGTTACCCCTTATATGTATCTTTCCACCTCCCGCGCACCCACCGATGCCCAGGCGCTTTTCGTAAATCAGAAGGAATGGGACAAACTTCCGGCTGACCTTCAGGCAATCGTCACCACGGCAACTTTTATGGTCGCTGACCAATACTATGTGGAAGAGATTGTCCGTGATGCCGAGGCCCTGAAAAAGTTTGAAGAATATGGCACGAAGATTTCCGCCGTACCTGAGGATATTGAAGCACTTCTCTACGAGACTGCCCTGGCTTATTACGAAGAGCAGGCAGCCTCAGATCCTGCTTTCAAGGAAATATATGATTCCGTGAAAAAATGGCAGGTAATCTGCAAACAATTCAACATCCAGTAATCTTTAATCCTTATGGTGCCGTGGCGAACTAATTTGTCGCGGCACCATCACTGAGGAGAGAAGCGCCATGTTTTCATCGGCATTAAGGAAAATCACCATAGCTATCGACAGGATGAGTGACGTTGTTGCATACTTCGTTAAATACCTGATCCTTGTGTTGATTTTCGTTCTTATTTACGAAGTGGCTGCCCGCTACATTTTTAATAAACCGACAATATGGGCTCTTGAAACGTCGCAGATGGTTTTTGGATCAATTGGCGCCCTTTGCTGGGGATATACACTAAAAATCGGCGGCCACGTTCGAGTCGATGTCTTTTATACGATGCTTTCCAAGAAGAAGAAAGCGATCGTGGACGTTGTCATGACCTTTATTTTCCTTTTCCCGATCCAATATATTCTGATTCACTCTGGGATAAAGTGGACGCTGTTCGCCTTGAAAACAGGTGAAAAAATGGTTGATAGCAGCTGGCTTCCACCTTCCTGGCCGTTTCGTCTGGTCTTAACAGTCGGATTCATCCTATTTTTTATTCAGACCCTCTCAGAACTCACTAAAAACATCTATTTCATTATGAATGGTGACGACCTTATCGAGGCGCAATCGGAATACATTAAGGAAGGGCTGGTGTGACATGGACATTTCGATGACCCCGGAGTTTGTAACGATAGGGATGTTCCTGGTCCTGTTCTTTGGTGTGTTGACGGGTTTTCCTCTGGCCGCTCCCATTGGAGGAGCCGGCGTCATCTTTGGTTTCCTGATGTTCGGAGATACCGTCTTCGATATGGTATACGCCAGAGTTTACGCTCAGTTGACCAACACCGGTTTTATGGCTGTCCCGCTCTTTGTTTTTATGGGCGGAATGCTCGAACGTTCCGGAATCGCCAAGAGAATGTACGAGAGTTTGTACGTCTGTTTCGGTAGCTTCCGAGGTGGACTGGCGATCGTCAGCATTTTGATAGGCACCATAATGGCTGCCTGTATCGGGGTGATCGCCGCTTCAATTTCAATGCTTACCCTGGTTGCCTTGCCGGTAATGATACAGCGCGGATATGACAAAGGGTTGGCCACCGGGAGCATCTGTGCAGGCGGTACACTGGGTATTCTGATTCCGCCGAGCATCATGCTTATCGTCTATGGACCTGCGGCCTGGATCTCGGTTGGTAAGCTGTTCATGGCTGCTTTTGGACCGGGACTGATGCTGTCGGTTCTGTATATGATTTATATCGCCGTCAGAGCCTTTCTGCAGCCATCGGTGGCCCCGTCTGTAAGCGCAGAAGAGCAGGGCAATTTCACGGCCTTACAGAAACTCAAAATGGTGGTGATCTCATTGGTTCCCACCCTGCTTCTTATACTCTCTGTTCTGGGAGCAATTTACTCAGGAATTGCCGCTCCAACCGAAGCAGCAGCTGTCGGTGCGGTAGTTTCGATCATATTGACGGCATGTTACGGACAGTTCAGCTGGAAAGACCTTATGGAGGTATCGCAAAGTACGATCAAGCTGACCTGTATGGTGCTGCTTATCGCGGCCTGTTCCACCGCCTTTGTCAGCGTTTTTCTAGCCGGCGGCGGAGGTCAAATAGTCGAGTCGTTTATCCTCGATTTTCCTGGCGGAAAATGGGCGGTCTTTGCTGCTATCATGGCCATAACTTTTGTCCTGGGAGCATTCATTGACTGGGTTGGGATTATTTTCGTACTTGTCCCGATCCTTTCACCGATCATCCCTAGGCTCGGATTCGATCCATTATGGTTTGCGATGATGATCATCGTTAACCTGCAGATGTCTTTTTTGACACCCCCTTTCGCCTATGCAATGTTCTTCCTCAAAGGTGCTGCCGACCCTGCCCTTGGGATCGAGACCAAGGACATCATCCGCGGAATGCTTCCCTTCGTCGGTATCGTTGCGGTTGGTCTGGTATTTCTCATCATCTTTCCACAGATCGTAACCTGGCTGCCGAGCACCATGTAGGAGCGAAACTATGAAGCAAATAGTGACTGATAAAGCACCGGCGGCTTTTGGGCCATTCTCTCAAGCCATAGCAGCCAACGGTATGGTATTTACCTCAGGTGCGTTGCCTATTGCCCCTGAAACAGGTACGCTGGTCGATGGCGGCATAGAGAAACAGACGCATCAAACCTTGAAAAACCTGCAAGCCGTCGTAGAAGCAGCTGGGACGTCAATGGAAAATATCGTCCAGGTTGTGATCTATCTTACTGATATGAAAGATTTTAACAAGATGAACGGAGTGTATGCATCCTATTTCGATGAGCATCTCCCTGCCAGAGCTACGGTTGGAGTTGCTGCCTTAGCCAAAGGAGCGCTGGTGGAAATACAGGCTATAGCTGCCATTTGAAAGCACAATTCTAGAGGTGAGGTCCCTGATTCTTTTCCCTGTGGTTTGGCAAAGATAACTTTTCCAGTTTTCTTACTATTGATTATAATGCTATGTATTACCGGTCTATGGCATTGACCAAGAATTCATGGATATCTTTCTGCCTTTATAACGATCGATGCAGAGATTCTTAGACAGAAGTTTCCCCATAAAATGGATAAAAAATCCTAATTACAGTATGATAAGTGAAAAAATCTGTAGGACCCAACTTGGTCATTGGTAATATCAGGTAGTTACGAATGTATGATTTTATTAATTACCCAAATCAGGCTGAAATCATCGAGCGTTTTTTACAAAATTAGGGTCTTACATGTTTATAGGCGATAAGTTCCTGAAATATTATTCATTTATCGCTTTACAACTCAATTACTGGGAAACTCCTGTTAGAGACTGAACCCAAGGAAGAAAGGACGACCTTCACATATGGTATTCAAGAGCTTGAATGAAGCAGCTTACTCGATCATCCGAGAGAAGATTCTGCATGGGGAGTTCGAACTCGGCAGCCGAATAAGAGAAGATGCCCTTGCTGAAGAGATATCGATAAGCCGAACACCGGTAAGAGAAGCAATAAACCGACTTGTCGCAGATGGAATTATAATTAAAAAATCTCAACGAGGTTTGTATCTTATTGATCCGGATCCTGAGCAGATAAAAGATAATATTGATATCCGAATTTCCCTGGAAAAACTGGCGATTGAGAAATGCATTGAACGTTCGACAGATGAGGATATTGCAGCAATTGGCAATTCATTAAAAGCGTTTGAAAAGGCGTTTAAACAAAAAGAATACGATGCATGTAACAAACTTGATGGTGAGTTTCATTTTCTGATCGCTCAAAAGTCAAAAAACATTCGCTTAATGAGTTTATTAAACGAATTATCGGCTTTTTTTCAGTTGGTAAGAAATAAAGAAAAGAAAAGTCATCCTGAAAAAAAGAATATACTTACGCTCAAGGAACATAGGCGTATTGCAAAGGCAATTAAAAACAGAGATATTTCAGCCGCAAAAGAAGCCGTGGAAGCTAATATCCAAACAATGCGCACCAACCTTTTCAATTGAACCAAGCAAGGAGGTAGCCTGACGGTGAGGGCGACCAACTCTTCCCAATGGTCTCCCCCACTCTAAACCGATTCAGGTTTATGATAAGTATTTGATATTGAGAGAGATAAACTCAAATCAATTGCAAATCTGGAGCTGGCATTTACTCGGACACCAAGCTGGAGGTGGATCACAACATTGGACAGATTCTTGACGCCATTAAGGCCGTAGGCCTTGCGGATAATACGATTGTCATCCTCACCGGCGACAACGGAGCAGGCAATATCGCGTCACCGGGAATTGTCACCATGGAAGGCGCAGAATCGAACGGACCCTGGCGCGGTGGGCTCAGTACGGCCTACGAGGGGGGCATGCGCACGCCGGCCATGATTCGTTGGCCCGGCAAGATTGCACCTGGCGGCGTCAGCGATGAAATCGTAGCCAATTTGGACATCTATCCGACCGTGGCTAATCTCGTCGGAGAAATGAAACGGATCCCTACCGACCGACCCATCGACGGGGTCGATCAAAGCACATTCCTGCTCGGGAAGCAGGAGAAATCCGACCGCGAATTTTTTGTCACCTACGTCGGTGACACCGTGTTTGCCGTCAAATGGCGGAACATGAAGGTGCACTTCGCCGCGTCGGAGCCAACGCATTCCGTGATTCAGCGATACACCTTTCCACAGGTGTTCGATATCAAGGAGGACCCCAAGGAATCCTACGAGCTATTTGGTATGGAAGGCTACGCTCACACCTGGGTTATGGAGCCGGTTAGCAAGATTCTTGCTGAGCTAGCCGTGAGCATGCAGAAGTACCCAAACATAAGACCGGGGCAGGACTTTGCTGGCTACAAGTAAACCTGTACCTTGCAAGCCACCTATGTCTAACAACCGGTTGCAGCGGAAGGCGCTGACGCGTCTCCGCTGAACCGGAGCATTCGCGGAACTCAGCAAAGGAGTTAGAGACAGTTATGGACCTCGGACAAATGTTTCACCAGATTCCCCTATGGCTCTTTTATGCCGTCACGGTCGCCATTGTCATGTTCTCGGTTGTCTGTGGACTTCTCATGGGCCGCACCATCCGGCAACGAGGAATAGATGAAAAGGAGGCTCCGATAGGGGCGATTGTGGGCGCCATGCTTGGGCTGCTCGCATTCATATTGGCGTTATCCTTTAGTATGGCCGCCACTCGGTTCGATACTCAGAAGCAGTTGTTGTTAGATGAGGTTAACGCCATTGGGACAACCTTCTTGCGCACAGATCTTCTTCCGGCATCTCAGCGTGCGGACGCACGCAAGCTTCTCAAAGAGTATGTGGATATCCGAGTAAATGCAAGACATCAATATTGCCAACTCAAATATTTTACTTCTTATTTAATTTCATAATTTTTACATTATCCCTGATATGTTACGAGTCCACCATCACTGCAATTGAAGATACTTGTGTTGGCAATGCTAAATTCAGTACTCAGCTGCAGAAATTACGCTATCAGGAACAAGGTATTGATTCCGAAATTAAGAAATTGGAGATGTTTGAGCTGTCAATCTCAACAATGAGTTCAGCGACCTGGACCGCCAAGTGGACTAGGTCCGGTGAAACGATTGGTCAGCTATTTTTTGATATTAAATCACCTTCAATATAGCGATAAATAATACCTGGAATGAGCGTTTGATAGGGCACACCCATTTGAAGTGCCTTTTTCTGGATGCCCTTATAATCATAAACGTACAAGCGGATTGTGACACGTTTATCTGCCCGAACTCACCGTGCTTCAATCGCGCGCTCAACGCTTGAGCGCTTGATAATAATTGCTTTTCCCGCCACCTCACCCCTATAGAGTGTATCTCCCTCAGTCGCTGCCAAGGCCTGGCTGTAATATTTTTCTGCCAGAACGCTGTCCTGCTTAAAACCGCCCCGCCCGCTTCTGTACTGTGCTGCAACAAAGGCCATCGCCCCCACATGCCCTTTTTCAGCAGCTCCGAGGGCATGCCGTTGCAGTTCAAGAACGGTTTCCGGTGGGTTTTTCTTGCCTCGGATCATTCGAACGGCAAGCTCATATTCGGCGTCACTGTTATCATTCTCACCAGAACGTTTCAGCCACTGCATCGCCTCACTCAGGTTATGGCTTTGCAGCGTTTGAGCTAATTCATATTGAGCGCGATCATCACCCGCTTCTGCCAAACGTCTCAATTCATCGTAGTTTCTGAAATGGTTTTTATATACCTTGTATTGATGCTCCACCAACACTGGATCATGTTCCTGCTCTGCTCCACTCACTGCAGCGTACCATGCTTCGATCTTCTGGAGTGAATCGTCGCCCTCTTCTATTGCCAGGCGCTCTATTATCTGAAATCCATTCTTGAGCCTTCTCTCCGCCTTCTCTCGCAGGCTTTCATCCGCCAGTACCTTTTTGTAGAGCTCACGGGCAAGATACAAGTTTTTAGGCACCAGTCCGGTGTTCGATTGATACAACATGCCCAGCCTGAAACTTGCCGGCAGATATCCCTGTCGGTCAAGCTCCTGGAATTCATGAGCAGCCTCAATTTCCTGGGTAAATGACCGTGGACCGTTCAGCGTCTGAACAGCCTGTTTGAAACGGGCATCCGGATTTCCCCGTGCTGCGGCTGACCTCATCCGCTCCATCCCTTTTTCATACTGTCTGCTGGCGATTAACTCCTGCGCAAGAAGATATTCCTTTTCGGGATCTTCTTTGGCCAGCCGGGCTGCCTCCTGCCAGCTTCCGCCCAGTGTGTTCAGTTGTTGTATGTCTTTTTGAGTATCCCGTAATTCACCAGACCAGTTCTGAATTTGCAATCGTGTAGATCCCTCGTGCTTCTGCTGGCCCAGGATATCAAGGAGTTGCGTGTTGTACCGCTCTGATCGTTTCAGATCTTCAACCGTAGCTTCAGGTTTATCCTTGAAAAACATGGTAAGTTCTTTCAAGGCCCGAGCGCTACCATTTTCAGCTGCAATTTCAT
Organism: uncultured delta proteobacterium; assembly: GCA_963710015.1. GTDB lineage: Bacteria > Desulfobacterota > Desulfobulbia > Desulfobulbales > Desulfocapsaceae > MADRE3. The sequence continues at coordinate 43,000 of CAVPYP010000029.1, forward strand.
ACCAGTGCAGCGCCTCCGGAGGCAATACAGCTGCCCTGGTCTCCTGGGTAATGATGTTTGCCAGCCGCAGAGCCGCCTCGCCGCTCCCAGCCTCTGCGGCCGAGCGCAGATAGCGCAACGCCCGCTCATGCAGAACATCGTCCTTGGCCGGGTGTTGTAGAAAGGTTTCTGCCCGTTTAAAAAGATCTTCGGCTCTATCAGCTTTTGTTCTATTCTCATCAATTTCCACCCGTTTCTGATCTATCCAGATCTCGGTAAGGTAGTCGGGGTCGCCTTCTGCCTCGGGAGTGTCATCTAATATGGCAGTCCATTTTTGTACCAGGAGACGGTCCTGATCAAAGAGAACGCCACCTGTCTGATATTCAGATATAAGATACACCATTGCTGAACGGGAGCCCTTTTCTGCCGCCTCCGTCATGAGTTCACGTGCACTCGGCAAATCCCGGCTCATTTCTTCCCTGGCAGAAATATAAAACGCTTCGGGGTGACCAAGAACCAGAGCGCTGTCCAGCCAGTGCTGTCGCTCCGATTTATCTCGCGTCAGACGAATGAGATGGATCATGGCCTCAGCGTGACCCTGTTCGGCTGCCATCAAGAAGAAAGTTCCAGCCTTTTTGCTTCTCTTCTGAATCTTTGCAAACTCATACTGGGCCTCAGCACTCCCGTTTAATGCAGCCTTCTCAGTCCAGACTCGCGCCATTGAGTCTGACTGCTTAAGTCCTCCGGTTCCCTGCTGATAATGTTCAACAAGCCACAACTGCGCCCAGGCGAAATTGCTGTCAGCCCAGCAGCGAATATAGAGAGCGGGGTTTATCAAAGAGAAATAGATGAAGACCATGAGCATTGCAGCAGCCCACAGCAGATCTGTCAACAGCACACCAAAACACCAGACAACGAGGAGAAAAAACGAACCCAGGCAGCCAAGAATAAAGAGCGCTACCTGGTAGTTCTCAGGGCGTGAGCCATGCGACATGCCAAGTGCAAAGAGCCCCATTGCCAAAATGGCAAGACAGCTTATCATAGGAATAATGGCAATTAAGAACCTGAAAAAGCGCAGCTTTTTCTTACACCATTTGCCATCCCATACACGGCAGACAATTCCTCGAGCACTCATCCCAAACAGCAAAAAGGCCAGGAACACATAACCATTTACAATAAGGAGCAGTTGGGCAGCGGATAGTTCGTTCATCGCAGTATTGTGAAGATAGAATTCTGGAGTCACCCTACGGGTGATAAACACCATGATATTCATAATACACTAATTCTTCCCTTTACTACAAAAATAGGAAGTGAGGGCTTTAAACGATGAAGAAGGGAAAAGAAATGACTTATCGATTCTGGCGATGACCGGCAGGCTCAATCATGGTCACACTGAAAATAACTGCGCGAGGGTAATGTCAGCAACCGTACCGTGGGTTTACAGGAATCTAAAACCTGCGTCTTGTGCCTGCACATAATGGTTACTACTGCCAACCGTACCCTCTTGAAGTCATTTTGTATACCTTAGAAGTGTCTAGAAAACTGGGGACGATTCAGTCATCATCTGCCAGAGAGCTCTACTTTTCACATGTCTCCTTTTTAGGGAAGCTTGCGTAACCAGCTTATGATTTCGTAAATTTGGTAATTACTGTCGAAGTTGGGCTCAAAGAAGCGCAGATACTGATAGGGCAATGGCGAAAGGGAGACAACGCCATTCGCCCTCACAGCTCACTGGGCTATAAACCAACTGCTCCCGAAGCAAGGATTTTCGAGTAAACAGAGTCCGGTAAAACCCAAGAGAGCTGCAACCGGATTCAGAACTTAAAGGTGGACCGTTAAGGTGGGGCGGGTCAGTAACGTACTCAATCTGGAGGTTGGACTTCTATTGCCTGTTTTCTCAGTTCCTCGGCTTTTCCTCCCGTGTAGGCAGCCCATAAAAGTGAACCAACCCCTGCTGACCAGATGATCGTTACGCAAACACCGGCAAGAAATAACATAAAGTCACTCATAGTCTTCACCCTTTCCGGCAAGCATCAAGGCCCCTGAAGACAAAATGGACGGCACCCACAGGCCAACGTACACGCCCTGATCCTTATACCCGTTGAACCATAGATATACTGACAGTAAGAATGAAAATCCTGCCGCAATCAAGAATAGTCCTTTTATTTTCCAAATTCTAGACATGTTGCCCTCATAGTCATAGGTTTAGTGGTCTTCATATTGAACCATTAAAAATTATCATGTTATAATAAATGGTTAGTGTTTATTGACCTGCAGTTTCCTGAATAAATTTGAAGTAGAGAATATTATTAACTCTTGCCGATATTCGATGAATCCTACGTAAAATAAATAGTATTGGAGTTGTGTGTTGAGCCTCGTATTTTACTGCATATCAATGCTTATAATAATCCATAGTAAGACAATTTAATTGACATGCAATGAATAGCCAACAGCATTCCATCACTTTTGGGGAAGGGTTTTCATGGACACTTTTTTAAGAGTGAATTATTCATCATTCAGGAGGTGTTCAATGACCAAGCAAAAAAGGCGCAGTTACACACGAGAGTTCAAAGAAGAAGCGGTAAAGCTCATCAGCGAGCAGGGTTATTCATATGCTGAGGCAGGCCGAAATTTAGGTGTCAATCCAAATCAGCTGAGTCGGTGGAAGCGGGAAATAGAGGAAGATAGTGGTGACCCTGGCAGCACCGTTTCTTTGCAGGCCGAACTCAAGCGACTGCGAAAGGAAAATAAACGGCTGAAACTGGAGCGTGAGATATTAAAAAAGGCAGCCACCTTCTTCGCCAAGGAACAGGGGTAAGGTATCATTTTATCGATACTGCGAGGGAGGTTTACACACTGTTTTTACTGTGTAAAGTAATGCGAGTCAGCCGTAGTGGGTATTATTATTGGAAGACAAAAAAGAAATCAACCCGCCAGCAGGAACGGGAGCGTATCATTCCCAAGATAAAGGAAATTCATCGTCAGGTGAAAGCATCATATGGTGCCCGGCGAATGTCAGCTGAACTTGAATCCCAGGGTGAGTCCTGCGGACGTACTAAAGCTGCCACTCTCATGAAGATAGCAGGTGTGGCCGCTAAACAGAAAAAGAAGTTCAAAGTCACAACGGACAGCAGGCACAATCTGCCGGTAGCACCAAACCTTCTGGAGAGAAACTTTGAGGTTTCTGAACCTGATACAGTTTATTGTTCAGACATCACGTATATTTGGACCAATGAAGGATGGTTATATCTGGCTGTAGTCCTGGATCTGTTTTCCCGTCAGGTTGTGGGCTGGTCCATGAGTAACAGGATTGTAAAGAAGCTGGTCTTGACGCTTTTCTCATGGCAGTATGGCAGCGCCGGCCGGAACCAGGTCTTGTTTTTCACTCAGATCGCGGCAGTCAGTATTGCAGCATAGATTTTCAAAAAGCACTCAAAAATAATAGAATGCTCAGTAGCATGAGCCGTAAAGGAGATTGCTGGGATAACAGCGTTGCAGAGAGTTTTTTCGGCAGTTTGAAGATAGAACGAGTGTTCGATTCAGTATATCGAACCAGGGAAGAAGCTCGTCGGGATATCGTCGACTATATCGAGATGTTCTATAACAGTAAACGAAGGCATTCTTATCTTGGCTATCTCAGCCCAAAGGAGTTTGAGAAACAGATGGCTTTGAAAAAAGCAGCTTAAAAAATTGTCCATTTTTACTTGACCACATCAGGATTAAACCATATCATCTAAGACCTTTACATAAATCGCTAAACAGCTAGTGTTAGATGTTTCCTGTGAACTCAACCGCTAGGCGGAGAAAACCAGCTCCATTCTTGGTCACATATCCACCGGCCAATAGCTTTAAAACCTCGATCTAAATATCCTTCAACAATATCACCATTTGGTTGATAATGAATTATGGATGATTCTGATCCACTCAACCAAAAGGAGGTAGATCGTGAGCAGCCAAATCAGACACTGATTAGTAGAACTCATGCAGGTATTTGGCCTTACAAAGCAAACTTATCGGAGCTACATTTCAGGGGTTAAGGGATTGGCCAACAATTATAAACAATCTCAAGAGTCAATAACCGACAACAAGGTACGAGGCTAGTTCCACCATCTTGTATTGGGACGTAAGTTGGCAAGGACATCATGCTACGCATACCTGAATAGAACTATACATTTTTATCGGCACATCTGTTTCGATTGGCAGTCTCAAATTTTCGGCTGATATTTAATTAGAAGATTCTTCCTCATAGCTTACGCGGACACCTTCCAATGCAATTGAAGAGGCTATTATTGGTAAACTCAACACCTCTGCATCATCTTTGAAACTGGCCGGTTCTGGGATGCACAGGAGAAACTATCAGATATTGGTCGGACATTATACAGCAGTGGCGGTGCAAATATTCTTTACTCTAGAACTCTCACCAAATTCATTATTAGCGCATAATCAATAGTTTTTAGGACGCACCATTCAATGAACTAAAGCAGAAAACCGAATCATTTAAGAATGTCCAGCGCTTGACTACCATATTTTGTTATGCGGTAACAAACTGGTGTGGTTTGGGCATCTAGTTCGCTGTCGATTTTCCCTGCCTGATTTTCTACCAAGCCGGCCTCCAATAATGGCTTCATTGACAGATCGAAAGCGGCCTGGGCTAAAGCATACTCCGGAGTATTGTAATAATACAGACTCTCATCGTCAAACTCGCCATCCCAATAATCATTCAGATATACTCCTATTATGAGATTTTCTTTAATATAACATTGCTGCGCCCGGCTTTCGCTTGAGAGCTTTTCAAGCACTTTCACCTGTTTTTTATCTAGTTTCATGATGGCTCCTATAGTGTCCCTCTTTTAAAAACTGGTGATCTTTTGAATGAGGGGGTCAAGAGGTTGTCACTCCTGCTATCTGGCAGTAAAGTTGATAACTGCCAGAGGTTCGAGAACACGGAAGGTAAACGATTCCGTAAAATAGAGTTTCACCTTCGCCGCCGTACTGCTCTCGTAACCGATCGCAAGATCCTGGCCAAGAATCAGTTCAAGGTCGCCCCCGCGTTGAGTAATCATGTAGGCTTCGTTTTCATATGTGTCACTCAAATATGGACTGAGTAATACCGGGCCACCAAGAACAGTTTCTGCCTGCATTTTTATAGGATATCCCTGAACGTGAGAAGACATCCGGCTCCAAAGTTTCGGCCCAACGATAAAACTGTAGGGCCCTTCTATGGATCGACTTGTGAATGAAGTCACTCCCTGGGCGATACCTTCAAGCAGCTCTTCCGGCTGTGAACCGATTGTTAGGCACTCATCGCCGACGCAAATCTTCAGGCCTGAAATATTTGCTTCCGGCAAACCATGATAAATAACCTGTTCCTCAAAGAGCGCTGTCGTACGCGCCGCATTTTCCAGATCCGCAAGATCTACGTCTTTAGCCCCTCGCACAACATTATCCATTTCAGCGATATCAAGCTCAAAGGGAACCCGCACCTCGACAATATGGTGAACCTTTCGAATGCCATATATAAGACCGCTTTTCGGTTGTTTTTTCGGATAATTCAATCTCCCTTCGGGTACGCCGGGGAAATCAGTTCCCATGGGGCCGGTAACATCCAGCACTTTTCTACCAGACAGCATAGCTGTGAGGCTGCGGGTGGCCTGTTCGTCAATTTCTGCCCATGCTTCCATGGGAATGGGCGCCAGTTCACGTTTTAAAATATCCATAATTCGGTTTTCTCCAATTATTCAATTATTGAGTAGTTGGAGCGTGTCAGGGTAACTTCCCGACACGCTCCAAGAAAATATTATAGTTTGCCGATACCAAGTCCAATTGACACATCAGTTATTCGAGCCGATTTACCGGATAATGCTGCTTCATTTGATGTTGCAACCGATTCAGCAAATTTAGCAGCAAGTGCTTTTGGCAATTCCGGTAAGGTGATTTGCAACAATCTGGCCTTGGCTTCCTCGAACAGATTTCCAAGCGTAATGAGTTCCTCGGCGCTGAATAATCGCGTTGCCAGTGGGAAAATTTCAGCCTCTTCTTCATCAAGATGATGGGTCGTATATTCTCCTAATCCTTCGATTTTTATTGGAAAATGTTCATGGTCTCGGGGAAAGCCCTGAGCATCCTTGATAATCATTTCAATAATATGATGCTCATTAACTGCTTCCAGGGCATTATGCTCAGCCTGATTAAACCTCTGCAAGAGATCGTAAAAATATTTTTCCTCCATCGTATGGTGGACAACAAGATTATGGATAAACTCCTCAAAAACCTGAGGGTTCGTCTCAGCCTGCCGATAAAGAGTCCTGAGGGCAGTGTGGTGGGCAATGAGTGCCTCAACAACATTCATATAGTACCTCCGTAAATAAAAAAAAAGGTTCCTCGTACTTGGCAGTGGAACGGATCAATGAACGACAAGTTATATTTATTTCAAACAGCAGAACTCTTATCTTGCTCACAACCAAAAAGATAATCGCACCTCTAATAATAGTCACGATTCTGTTCAGCGACAAAGAAAGGTTTTGTAACTGCTGGAACACAACAATTGATAAACCTACTCGATCAATCTAAAGTTGGACAAAGATTGAAAAAATATGATATTTGAACTGGAACTCTCAATTCCTTCTAAGTTGACTGGTTATGCGTAGCTCTTTGATTATAGGCAGGTCCATAAAAAAGTTAAAATCCTACTGTATCTGTTTCGCCAATTTTATGGCGGCAACCGCTAACATAGATCCCACAACAACTTCAAGCCGTCGACGTACGCTCTCAGATATTTGCTTTCCATGAGCTTGTGCAGCCAGCAGTCCGATAATGGTATAGACCAGATTACAACCAGCAATAAACAGCAGAGACAGAAGGATTGCTTGAACAGCAGGACTGCCATCTGGAGATATAAATTGCGGGAGAATGGCCAGATACATCAATAAACCTTTTGGGTTGAGGAAACTGGTAAAAAATCCACGCCATAAGGAAACTCGGCTTGAGGTCTGCAAGGAGATTCCACCCTTCCGTTAATAGGCAGAGTAAAGTATCTGTCCAGCCAAAAAAAATAGATATGAGACACCAAGCCATTTTAGTACAGAAAACATGAATGGCGACGTAGATATTAAGGCAGCGATTCCAACAGCCGATAATAAAGCATGTGCTGAATATCCAAGCAGAATACCTGTTACTGCATTCAGAGCTGCTGACCTACCATTTGATAAGCCCTGAGATGCCGTAAAAAGTATATCGGGACCGGGGGTGCAAATTAATGGAAAGACCGTAAGGAAAAACAGAAACAGCGTTCCAGAACTCATTGGTATATTCCCTCAGTTATCTTGTTTCATCAGACAGTCCAATTCCTGATAGTTTCGATTTCTTCATCAGAAATTTGCAGGAACCTGAGAAAGGCAAGATGTTCTCCCGGAGCCGCTTTTTCGAACTGAATATGCCATTTGCGCATCATCTTTTCGGAAAGACCGGATGCTTTTAATATGCGTGTCCAGAGTTCCTTGGTCATTGGCGTTGAAGATGCAAGAAGTGACGGATTGTTCAACATATTAGCTATAACTGCCTGCTGCTCTTTCAACTCCATAATGTCTCGGTCCAGTTGTTTGAACCGAGTGATCAGGCATGCGCTCACACTTGTTTCCTCATTATCGAGGATTTGTTTAATCTCTTTCAGGGGAATACCAGATTTTCTATACAGGCAGATTAGCTTTAATCGTTCCTGCTCTTCTGCACCATATGCTCTGTATTCACCTTTTTGGTGACTGCAAGGTGAGAGTAAACCAATCCTGTTGTAATAAAGAAGAGTCGAGCGTGATAATCCGTATTTCTTTGCGAGCTTACCGACTGTCAGATTCATGATCGTTCATGGATTTTCCATGCAGTAGATAATATTCAAGTAGTTTGTTGATGTGTTCCATTTTTTCGTTGTAGACACTCTCGGTTATGTTATCGAGCAACAGATCGCCTTGTTTGTCAAGGCTTGTGATCTCTTGTTCCCATTTGATAATTGAACCTGTCTGGTTTTCTTCCAGACTCACATTGTAGCGAGTAGTGGCATGTTTTCCTGTCTTTACAAAACCGATTAGCCTGTTCTTTTCATATGCACTTACGACCCATGTTTCCGGCCCGGAATGATCTTTAAAATCTGTAGTAAAAACGCAGCCCGGCTCGGCGTAACCGGATTTAGCATAGATGACTTCGCATTTCCAAGCTGGAATCCAATCGTACTCTCTGACCGGGCAAAGAAGAGGAAATACTGTCTCGGGGGGTGTTGGCAATTTTTTACTGTAGGAACGTACGATTCTTTTACCTGACATTGTGTTCTCCAGTTGTCTATAGTGTTTGTCTGAATAATAACTCTGTATGACGATAACTGTAAACTGTGAACCTATAGTCAGGTCAATGGCTTTCTTATGTTTGCTGGAAAAATATTTGAAGTGGCAATATATCGTGGAGATAATCGGTCTATCCGGTTCAGTATTTAATGGCATACTCTTCTAACATTAATTTATCCGCAAGGAATTCCATCCAATTTTTCCCCTCTTTATGCCCTTCATCTTCGAGATATTTCTTAACAAGTTCTTTTTGTATGCTGATATCAAGATAGTTCCACTGATTTCTGATATTCTCGATTTCGACCTGATACATTTCTATTCCTCTCAAAGTGTTTCAGGAGTATTCAATGTCGAATATTCCTAATCTATTCCTTCTTTTTATTGTGGAACATAGCGAGAATGATGCCAGAAACGAAAGATTGTTATGAAAGATTAGGAAAGAGGCTAACGTATTGATGATTTGTATTATTTATGACCTGTATCCTTGCTGGTGATTGACTCACCCTGGGATGATCATTTTGCTGGCGTCTACTTTCTAGGCAATCAAGAGGCGTTTGGTGTCCAGGAAGTTGACAGATATTGGTGCTAATCCCCTTCACCCATTTTGCTTGTGCTCGGGTTCCTCTACTTAAACGGGTAAGTAACCCTCATTGTTTATGGAAAATATGAGATGGCTAGAATGTAAATGTTGGGGATGTTGTATTTCACGAAATTTTCAATCCACACACTTATGAAATTGGTTGGGTATTTCACCCTGATTTTCACGGAAAGGGGTATGCATCTGAATCTGCATTAAAGGTTATGGAGTTTGGCTTCAAGGAACTTAGGCTCCACCGGATTATTGCAACTTGCCAAAGTGAAAACACAAGATCTAGGGAGATGATGGAACGTCTTGGAATGCGTCGGCAAGGACATTTCAGGGAAGCTGTTCTAAAAGAAGGCAGATAGATAGATGAGTACTTGTACGCCATTTTAAGAAAGGAGTTTTGGGCCGGTTGATTAGCCCCTCTCTACCACCAGTCTCAAAATACGGGCTTGCAGCAATAGTATAGAGCAGCGTGAAGAGTGCGGAGTTAGAATCTTAGAAATGGCAATGTTAACCATTTAAGAAAATTTGGAAATTTACACTGTTCCTGTATCCAAGAAGTTACGCTGCCCCAAAACCTAACAACAAAAATTGGATTTATGAGCACCAGTAGAGAACTTATGACAGAAGAGGTGAGATTAGATTTTACCGACAGGTGCCAGATACACCGTAAACTCATCTTCTCCATCAACCTGCAGTAGCCCATCCATTGCCTCCTGGTCATATGCGGCGATAGCACAGGTGCCAGCTCCAATATTTTCACAGGCCAGGTATAAATTCTGACAGACATGACCTGCATCTAATAGAATTACACGGTGGGCCGCTTCAAGATAACGCCACTCCATCCTGTAAGGAATGGTTGTCCAGACAAATGTTGCTGCACTAGTTGCAACAAATTTTTGCCCGAAAGATGCCCCTGAAAGTAGTGTTTCTACTCTTCGGTCAGATTCATATAATAACACGAGCTCATTTGATAGTGGCAGAAAGCGATACAATCCCTGGGGTATCCTTTCCACCCTGTGAACAAAAACATAGGTTTCAAAACTATGTCTAGCTCCGGCTGACGGAACTGTCCTGAAATGGGCTATTCCCTTTTCGGGCTCTCTTAATCCCTGGGTTGCCCAGAGTAAAAAGCTTAGTTCTTCTATGGTAAGATATGCGCTATTGAATGAACGCCTGCTCTTTCTACCGGCAATAGCAGAAACAACATCCTTTTTGGGGATTGCCTTGCTCCATCCTTCCCTCGTAGGGAGAATAATTTTAACTGCATCTGAAGGAACAAGTTTTTCAACAGGTGGGTTGGGAATTCCCCTGCTCTGGTCACTTCTCCTAAAGTTGATTGTCTTTCTCAGGCTATCTTTTAGAAAATCCCGATTCCGTTTATAGTCGCTCATAACATCTCCGGTTTGCATAGAATAATTATGATAATAGTATAAGAAAAATAATCATTTGTAGGAACAAGAAACATGGAAATGCAATTTTATCCAATAAAGTCTGGTCTGCCCGGAAGAGACACTTGCGCAGGTATATCGTGAGCAGGCTATCGGCAAATATTATGCGAGCGGATCTCCGACATCATACGTTGAATTTTAACAGGACTGCTGGGTTAAGCTGTTTGGAGTTTATACGAATTGTGGATATACAGATTTTTCTCTCAAACAAATATCATGACAAACCAATCGCACTTAGAGTGACTTCTGGATAGCGACAGTGTGTTGCTTTCTATGGTTGCTCATAAAAAAGATAAATAGCGGACTTATTATTGCTGTAAGAAAGAGATTAAATCAGACTGGGGTAACTTGCATCGGAATGATGGTATTCAAATGGAGCAACTGTAAACTTCACCTTACCAAAGAAAACCTCAAAAACGAGTAGACTGAGGCAACCTAGAGGTTTTTCCTATCCCCTCAGAATCATGTCAGCAAATC
>CAVPYP010000030.1:0-439821 GCA_963710015.1 uncultured delta proteobacterium
TTCGCCGCAGGTTGTAGGCGGATTTGCGGCAGCAGGATGAGGCCGGAAGAAAGGCATAATATAACTGCTTGCTGATCTGGTATTCGACATGAATTTATCGAGCACCGCATGAGATCCGTTTTTGCCTAACTCAATGAGTTCCCAGCAATCAGGGGAGTCAGCAATAGCCTCCATGAATCCGAGGTGCTGGGTGTGTCCTGATTTATATGCTGATATATGCCCAAGTAATGGACAGCCAAGAAGGGTCAGGTCACCGACAAGATCAAGCACCTTGTGGCGAATGAATTCATCCTGGTAACGCAGGCCGTCTTCGTTAAGGATGGATTTGCGATTCCAATGAATGGCAATCACATTCTCAAGGGTTCCACCCAGAGCAAGACCGTTCGCCCAGAGCTCTTCAACCTGCTCAACGTAACCAAAAGTCCGGGCCCTGGCTATTTCACGGGTGAACCGCTCCTGATTAATATCAATACTGTATTTCTGAGTTTTGATCAGCGTGTCATCAAAATTAATTTCACCAGTGATTTTAAAACCATCATAGGGGTGGGCTGTTATTTTACTGTCACCGTCACGATAGAGTATCGGCTTGGTTATTTTCAGGACCTTCCGGAGACCGTCCTGTTTCATTTTTCCAGCACCCTTGAGTATTTTTATAAAGGGATCGGCACTGCCGTCCATGATCGGAACTTCACCAGAGTCGAGCTCAATGTCTGCATTATCTATACCGTTGCTTTGCAGGGCAGCGAGAAGATGTTCTGTCGTTGAGATCCTGAAGCTGTCGGAGCCGATGGTGGTAGCCAGCCGAGTATCTACTACCTTGTCCATGTGGGCTCTGATGTATGAACTGTTACCGAGATCTGTCCTGAAAAACCTGATACCATTATCCACTGGTGCTGGTTTAATGGTCAGGTTGGCAGTCCTGCCTGAATGAAGCCCGATACCGCAGCAACTGGCTGCCTGCCTCAGGGTGTATTGATTTGGTTCGATTTTATGTTTCATATATATTCAGAGAGATATAACTAATAATTTTGAGAGGTACAATATTTTTTCTTGCGGTACAACATTTTATACTTCGACCGTGTCTTTGCAAATATCATACCACCCATAAATTATCATATTTCAAGATTCATGCATCTAACAATAAATACACAATAACAGGTTTATATGGAATATTTGTGATAATTTAGATCGCATTCCGAGAATGTGTCGCAAAAAACACACACTTGCATAAAAGACATACTTTTCTCGAAACCACCTGTGTAAAGAATCCGGTTATTTATCAAGGTTCTGCCTGATATACTGATTAAAGTCGTGATTCTCATTGAATTCGATCGGCAGGGTGAAAACAGGAGGCGTATCTTTATAGACGTTCTTCACCTTGGTAATATCTTTTTCTGTGGTCAAAAGACCTGGTGCTCCTCTACCGTGTGCGCTTGTAATCAGCTGATCGAGATCTTTTTCAGTGTATGAATGATGATCACTGTATATTTTGAATCCGGAAATCATAATGCCATTTTCATCAAGCTGCTGTTTAAATCGCTGTGGATTGGCAATTCCACAGAAACAGAAGAGATTTTGAGGGAGGTCGTTGACGGGGATCACTTCTGCATGATGCTTTGCACCCATTTCACTATATCGCACAGCCCGCCGATAGGAACTGCTGAACTGGAAAAGCGCTTTATCCCTAAATTTTTCCAACAGCAATTTTGAACATTTGTCTGTTCGGCTCTGATTTGACGGGGTAACGCCGGTAAGGACAAAGGCATTACAGCGTTTGAGCGCTGAAACCGGTTCACGCAGTTCCCCGCCGGGAAAAACTCGGCTGTTACCGGCAAATACCTCTGTATCAAACAATACGAGGTCAATAGTCCTCACTATTTTAAGGTGCTGAAAGCCGTCATCGAGGACAATAATGTCACATTCATATGAGTTAATCACCTCTCTGCACGGGAGCAGCCGATTCTTTCCCGTCGCAACAACCACGCCGTCAAGTTCGTTGGCAAGAAGCCATGGTTCATCACCACACTGGTCAGCGTCCATTAAAATCCTTGTACCGTCTGAAACGATGTTGACATCAGCGTTTGATTTTCCTCGGTATCCTCTGCTGACTATTGCGGGCTTGTATCCCTGGGCAGCGAGCTGTTTTACAAGGTACATGACCAGCGGGGTCTTGCCGGTACCTCCCATGGTCAAGTTACCGACGGAGATAACAGGAACCGGCAGTTTGTGTCTCTTGAATATTTTTTTTCTGTAAAGAAATGCCCTGAAAACCATCAATTGGGAATAGAAAGGACTGAACGGGAAGCCCACAGTGAAAAGTGTCTTTTTTATTGGTGGGTACATTGATTTTATTGACAGGGGATGAAATGTGCAAACACTATCCAGGATATGATTTTAAGTAAATGTTAATGTAAACAGTTTGTTTCGTATTTTGGAAAAGCGTTTTTTTTTATTGTGTGGTACTTGCTTGTTGAATGACGGTAGGCTAAAGATACGTCTTTCCGTTTTTGCAAAATCAAACGTAAAAGACTAATATCATTTTTAGTTAAATTCAGCCCGAATTTTTTGCAGATGGAGAGGAGAAGGCTGGAGTAGCATGAAAAAATAATAACTTTTAGGAGGAATTCATGAAAGTAATGTTGAACAGGAAATTGATTGCAGTGGCAACTGGACTCATGATGGTTGCGGCTATACCTGCTGCAGGCTTAGCGGCAGACACCATTAAGATTGGTGTCGCAGGTCCTCACAGTGGTGACCTGGCGTCCTATGGTCTGCCAAGTGTTAACGCAGCTAAGCTTGTTGCTGACAAAATTAACGCAGCAGGCGGCATTGGCGGTAAGCAGATTGAGCTTCTTATTGAGGATACCGTCTGTAAGCCCGAAGTAGCAACAAACACTGCAACAAAACTTGTATCAGATGGCGCCCAGATGGTTCTTGGCGGTATCTGTTCAGGTGCAACTAAAGCAGCACTTCCAATCTATAACGATGCCGGCATCCTCGTGATGTCTCCATCGGCAACCAACCCGGCTCTTACCCAGAGCGGTGATTATCCTAACTTCTTCAGAACAATTGCACCAGACGATGCGCAGGCTCAGGTCGATGTTGATTTTGCCATTAACAAACTCGGTTATACCAAAATTGCCGTCGTTCATGATAAAGGTGACTATGGTAAGGGTTTTGCCGAATTTGCAAAGAAATACCTTGAAGATTCAGGAAAAGCAGAAGTCGTTCTTTTTGAAGGTGTAACCCCTGGTGCCGTTGATTATTCTGCAATTGTTCAGAAAATCAAAAAATCCGGTGCTGAGGCTGTAATGTTTGGCGGGTACCATCCTGAAGCTTCAAAAATTATTTCCATGATGAAAAAGAAACGCTTAGACACAACCTTCATCTCTGATGATGGTGTTAAAGATCAGACCTTCATCAAGGTAGCTGGTGAAGACGCTGAGGGTGCATATGCATCCGGTCCTCAGGACACCTCAAGTAATCCGCTTTCTAAGCAGGCCGTCAAGGAGCACAAAGACACATTCAATGCTGATCCAGGCGCCTTTTATGAGAATGCCTATTCCGCAATGCTGGCAATGACTGCTGCTGTCGAAAAAGCCGGCTCAACTGATCTTGCTGCACTCAAGAAAGTACTCCAGACTGAAAAAACCGATACTCCTATTGGAGCGATTTCCTTTGATGAAAAAGGTGATGCTATTGGTGTTGGATTCTCTGTGTACCAGGTAAAAGATGGAGTCTTTGTCGAAGTGAAATAACCTTTTTTCTGAGGGTCATATTTACCTGGGATTTACGAAAAACTGTATGTCCCAGGTAATTTATTTGCGGCATATTATGGATTATTTTATTGAACTATTATTCAGCGGCTTAACCCGAGGTGCCATTTATGCGCTGATAGCTCTTGGCTACACCATGGTTTACGGCATTATCGGGCTCATAAATTTTGCCCATGGTGAAATTTATATGATCGGTGCATTTACCTCTTTTATTGTGGCAACCGTCCTCTCTATTCTTGGTTTCCCTGCTCTTGCTATTATTGTCCTTGCCGGACTGGCCGCTGTAATATGGTCAGCGTCCTATGGTTATACCATTGAAAAGGTTGCCTACAAGCCGCTGAGACACGCTCCAAGGCTTTCTCCGCTGATCAGCGCCATTGGTATGTCAATCTTTCTGCAAAATTATGTTCTTCTTGCACAAACCTCAGATTTTCTGCCGTTTCCTGAACTTATTACCGATTTTCCCTTTATGGAACCGGTAGCTCACATCGTTGGATCGACTGATCTCGTAATTTTGATAACAACAACGATTGTCATGATTTTACTGACACTCTTGATTAAATACACCAAAATCGGCAAGGCCATGAGAGCAACAGCTCAGGACAGGACGATGGCAATGCTGGTAGGCATCAATGTCAATCGCATCATTTCCTTTACCTTTATTATAGGCTCCTCGCTTGCTGCCATTGGCGGCTTACTTATTGCTTCACATATCGGCCAGATAAATTTTTATATCGGTTTTATTGCTGGTATTAAAGCATTTACAGCCGCCGTTCTTGGAGGCATTGGTTCCATTCCCGGAGCTGTTTTGGGAAGCGTCGTACTCGGACTAACAGAGAGTTTTGCCACCGGATACGTATCAAGTGACTACGAGGATGTTTTCGCCTTCTCTCTTCTTGTCTTGATTTTGATTTTCAGGCCGTCAGGACTTCTCGGTAAAGTAGATACCCAGAAGGTGTGATTAATCATGTTTACTATTCAAGAAATAAAACGTTCTTTTTTCATTTCCCTGTGGTTCGTTTTTCTCACATTCCCAATCATGGTTGTTCGCGTCAACTCTATTGAAAAGACTGTTCAGTGGAGGTGGGAAAACATCATATACGTGGCCATCGGCAGTTTCTTTCTGTCAATGATATTTCGCTATTTTCTGCACAGAAGAGAAATGCAGTCAGGTGATGAATCTGAGAAAGAAGATAATCGTGGACAATCTTTTTTACACGTTCTGATGGAAAACCCGGTATACAGGAATTCTATCGGATCTGCTTTAATGATATTTGCCATTGCCTTTCCGTTTCTGTTTTCCACCTACCAGACCAACATAATGATCACCGCATTAATGTATGTTGTACTGGGTCTTGGTCTCAATATTGTTGTTGGTCTCGCTGGTCTTCTAGACCTGGGATACGTTGCTTTTTATGCTGTAGGAGCATACACCTATGCGCTGCTGCATTATCACTTTGGACTCGGCTTCTGGGTTGTTCTGCCGATTGGAGGACTGCTGGCCGCTCTTTTTGGTATTCTTCTCGGTATCCCGGTATTACGGTTGAGAGGGGATTACCTTGCTATTGTCACCCTTGGGTTTGGTGAAATAATCAGACTGATTCTTGAAAACTGGGGCAGCTTTTCCCAGGGACCCAGTGGTGTTGCAAACATAGCCAGGCCAGGTCTGTTCGGGATTGAACTTTCTCTGAATATGGCCATTAACTACACCTATTATATCATGGTCCTCTTTGTCATAATTACTATTTTCTTTGTGAACCGGCTGCAGGATTCAAGACTTGGGAGAGCATGGATTGCCTTGAGGGAAGATGAAATTGCCTGTCAGGCCATGGGCATCGACAAGATGAAAACCAAACTGGTGGCTTTTTCCCTTGGTGCATTCTGGGCCGGCATAATCGGTGTTGTCTTTGCCGCCAAAACCACCTTCATCAATCCTGCAAGTTTCACCTTCCTTGAGTCGGCAATTATTCTTTCAATTGTCGTGCTGGGAGGTATGGGATCGATCATTGGTGTTATCATCGGTGCTCTGGTTCTCATTCTTATGCCTGAATATCTCAGGGCCCTCTCAGAGTATCGGATGCTCGCCTTTGGAGCAATTCTTGTCTGCATGATGGTCTTCAGACCACAGGGTATCATTGCCAGTGTCAGAAGAACGTACAAGTACACTCCGCAGGACAGTAAAGAGGTATCATAAGATGAGCCGCCCAATTCTTGAAGTAACTGGCCTTACCATGGACTTTGGTGGCATCAGGGCATTAAATCAACTTGATCTTGATGTTCATTCCGGAGAAATTGCAGCGTTGATTGGCCCGAACGGGGCCGGAAAAACCACCTTTTTCAATTGCGTTACCGGAATCTACCTGCCGACAAAAGGTGAAGTGATCCTTCATAATCCGCAATCAGGTAAACAGATTCGATTGAACGGGTTGAAACCTAACAAGTGTACCGAACAGGGACTTGCCAGGACATTTCAAAACATTAGACTGTTTTCACAAATGACTGTTCTTGAAAATGTCATGATCGGCAGACATTGTCGAACTAAAGCCTTTATTCTTGGGGCATTGCTGAGAACAAAAGCAACACTTCAGGAAGAAAAGGAAATCATAGAAAAGAGTCACGAAATTTTAGAGAAAGTCGGATTGGCGCAGTATATAAATGAGTTTGCAAAAAATCTACCGTACGGCGCCCAGAGACGACTGGAGATCGCCCGTGCTCTCGCCACCGAACCCGTTCTGCTGCTCCTGGATGAACCAGCTGCAGGAATGAACCCTCAGGAGACAATAGAGCTGGTAACACTAATCCAGGAGATCGCTTCGGAAGGACAGGCCATCCTCCTTATAGAGCATGATATGAAGCTCGTTATGTCTTTATCGGATAGAATATTTGTTATGGATTACGGGAAGAAAATCGCTCAGGGAAACCCGGAAGAGATTCGAAACAATCCTGATGTAATCAAAGCCTATCTGGGTGAGTGAGTAATGCTAAAACTTGAGAATGTTCAGTCAGGCTATGGCAATATCCTTGCGGTAAAAGGTATCAGCCTTGAAATAAACCAGGGAGAGATCATTACCCTGATTGGTGCCAACGGCGCCGGTAAAAGTACGACGCTGATGACAATTTCAGGAGTGGTGCGCTGCCGATCAGGAAAAATTCATTACGATAATCAGGAAATACAAGATCTCGAAAGTGATACCATTGTAAAAATGGGTGTTTGTCAGGTTCCTGAGGGCAGACACATTTTCCCGCAGCTGACGGTCCGTGAAAACCTCGACATGGGTGCCTTTCTGCGAAATGACCACAGTAAGATCAAAGAGGATCTCGAGTATGTGTTTGAGTTGTTTCCAATCCTGGCGGAAAGAAGAAACCAGGATGGCGGAACCTTGAGCGGTGGAGAGCAGCAGATGCTGGCCATGTCACGGGCACTAATGGCACGTCCTCAACTGCTCCTTCTCGACGAGCCGTCAATGGGGCTGGCTCCTTTGATAATCAAGCAGATATTCGAAATTATCAAAAAAATTAATCAGGAAAGCAATACTACTATCTTCCTGGTCGAGCAGAATGCGAATCAGGCCCTGCAGATCGCTGATCGCGGATATGTCCTTGAAAACGGGAAAATAACACTGTCTGGTTCTGCCCAGAGCCTGATGGCCAACGAGCAAATACAAAAAGCCTATCTCGGTATCTAGGACACCCTTTTTCCATTTCAAACAGCTGTTTTCTGTATTCAGAATTAACCATCAAAACAGCTAGAGATTATCTATGACGAAAATCATAAAAGCAGGCGTTATCGGCGTCGGTTACCTTGGTCGTTTTCATGCCCAGAAATATGCTGCAATTGATGGCGTTGAACTGGTAGGTGTTGCTGATATTGACAAATCACAAGCAGATAAGGTTGCTGCTTGAATGCAATTGCACCCCCTATGAAAACTATCTTGAGCTGCTCGATCAGGTCGATGCTGTTTCAGTCGTGGTTCCCACAAGTTTGCATCATGAAATTGCCCTGCGCTGCTTTGATAAAAACATTGATGTTCTCCTTGAAAAACCGATGACGGTGACGCTGGAGGAGGCAGATCAGTTAATCTCGATCGCCGCCCAAAAGAGTCTTGTGTTTCAGGTAGGACACCTTGAGCGCTTTAACCCGGCAGTCGTTGCCATGAAACCCTTTCTGACAACCCCGGTTTTTATTGAAAGCAACCGAATCTCGACCTTTCAAACGCAGGGGGGTTGATGTTGATGTCGTGCTTGACCTAATGATACATGACATCGATATTATCCTGACAATTATAGATTCTCCTTTAAAGACCATACACACGGTCGGCGCGCCGGTGGTCACTGCCACCACCGATATAGCCAATGCACGGTTGATTTTTGAAAATGGCGCCACAGCCAATATAACAGTGTCCAGGATATCTATGACAAATGTTCGTAAGATGAGAATATTTCAGCCAGGATCTTACATAAATGTTGATTTCGCCAATAAAAAAATTATGACGATCCAACTTGGCAAAGAATTGCTTGAAAGCGGTATGCCAAAGCAGAATATTACCGTTGAATCATTTGCCGGACAGGATGCCCTGTTTGATGAGATTGTTCACTTTGTCGATCACGTCAGAGCACGCACAAAACCCGACGTTTCTGGTGTCGAAGGGAGAAATGCACTGGAAGTCGTCCTCAGGGTCATTGACCAGATCAATGAACACCAGAATCTTGAACTCTACCAGCAGATAAAAACTGCGGCAGGAAAATGAAATCCGAAGTGATGATCGTAGCCGGCGAAGCATCCGGAGACCTTCATGGTGCGCACCTCATCAAGTCACTTCAGAGACTTAACCCGGAGCTCTCATTCTGCGGCATGGGAGGCTCTGAAATAGCCCGCACTGGAACGGAAATTCTCTTTGAAGCAGCCAAGATTTCAGTCGTCGGTTTAGTCGAGGTTATTTCACACCTCAAGGATATCATCGCCGCCCAGCGGGTTCTTCGAAAAAGACTTGCAGAGTCAAAACCATCGCTGCTGATCCTGATTGATTTTCCCGACTTCAACCTGCTGCTGGCGAGAAAGGCAAAAAAACTTGGGATTCCTGTATTCTATTATATCAGTCCGCAGGTCTGGGCCTGGAGATCAGGCAGGGTAAAAACAATCAAACGGCTTGTTGATAAAATTGGTGTTATTTTGCCGTTTGAGGAACAGTATTTTAGAGCTAGGGGCGTTGATGCCACCTACGTTGGCCATCCACTGCTGGACTCGGTCAGAACATCCCAGACAAGAGATCAATATTGTTCCAGTCAGGACATCCCCACCAATGTCAGGCTCATCGGTATTCTTCCCGGCAGCAGGGTAAAAGAGGTAGCAAGGCTGCTACCGGTCTTCCTTGAATCCGCCTTGCTACTCCAGGAGAAATGCGTCGATAGGCTGCTGTTTATTGTACCCTGTGCGACAACTCTAAAAAAAGATGACCTGCTCGAAAACGGCATACGTGAGTATCAGGACCGCCTGAACCTGAAGATTGTTTCAGAGGATCGGTACAATATGATGGCTGCCTGCGATATCGTCATTGCTGCATCCGGCACCGTCACTCTCGAGTTGCTTCTCCTCAATACCCCAATGGTCGTCGCCTATAAACTTTCCCCGCATACCTACATGCTCGGCAAACTGCTTGTTAAGGTAAACTATTTTTCACTTGTAAATCTCATCGCCAATAAAGCGATTGTCCCTGAACTCCTGCAGGATGAAGCAAATCCTGAGCGAATCAGCGGCGAGCTGCTTAAACTGATGCATGACGAGAAAGAGAAAATAAAGATGGAAACCGGATTCCAACAGGTAAAAGAAAAACTCGGAGGTGAGGGTGCCTCAGACCGTGCTGCCCAACTGGCATTGCGACTGATGACTCGATGATCAGCAGGCATGGACGAACATTCTGATAATCCAGTACATATTGAGATCAACGGGGTTATTGATCTGCACCACTTCTCGCCGAAAGACCTCAAATACCTGATTCCCGATTATCTCGCTGAATGCGCTGAAAAAAGCATTTATGAAATCAAGATCATTCACGGCAAGGGAAAGGGGGTATTGCGGCGTACTGTTCACTCAATGCTCAGTAAAAATCCTGCTGTTCTCTCCTATCGGCTCGCTCCGGAACAGAATGGCAGCTGGGGTGCTACTATTGTTCAGTTACGGAAGGAACCTTTGAAGTGAACGTCAACATGGAAATGGAAGGAATGGTGTCGGCAGTACGAAGCGTACCTGTTTGTTACTGCCAGGTTCCATAAATTTGAGCTCATAGGCACAGAGCTGCATCTCAGCCGATTTACTTCGTCCATGACTGCCATACCTGCGATCTCCGACGAGCGGGTGATTGATTGCAGCCATGTGTCTTCTTATCTGGTGAAGTCTCCCTGTCTTAAGGACAATAAAAAGATCTGTGATGTCGGTATCCTGGCAATAGGGTCCAGTGGTAACGAGGGTGAGAGAATCTTTACCGTCTAGTTTTCGGTTTATTTCAAAGGTATCCCCTTCCGGAGACAATTCTCCCTCAACTTGTGCCCAGTATCTTTTTTCAACCGTTTTCTCTCTGAACTGTTCTGACAAGGCGGCGCTGCTTCTCTTGTTATGGGCAAGAATGATTATACCCCGCGCCTCTCTATCCAGGCGATGAATGAGGTAGATTCGATTATGGAGGTTTAAGGTTTGTTCAACAATGCGCAGCAGAGATAGGTGATCACCATATTTCGTCCCCTGGGATACCACACCGGAAGGCTTATACCAGATACTGTAGTCTACATGGTTGAAGAGGTTGAACGGTTTTTCGACTGTTTTTCTGAGCAGTGCTTTGTCGTAATAGAGAGAGACACGATCACCCGGAAGAAGGTTATATGACGCCTTCCGTAATCGTCTGGTTTTGCTCCGGGGTCGATTCAGCCAGACCGCACCGCAGGTCATGGCTCTTTTCAGCTCTGTCTGGGACAAGGCACAGGATCCTAGCGCCTCAATGAGCGACTGGCCTTTTTTTACATGTATACTGGTGCTGAACCGGTTTGCTCCTGACGGGGAAGCTTTGTCTGGTGATCTCTGGGCCATGAAAAACACTCACACCGAAAAAATCCGCTTAGAGGGTACCGTCCACTTCGCCTGAAGGAAGTATATTTTTTACATCAAAAATGACCGAAGGCTGTTTTACCAGCTTTCTGTAATCTTCTACTGTCATTTCTTTGAACTGGTTATGGGAGACGGCAAGCACGAGTGCGTCATAGGATGAGTCTTCAAGGCTCGTCTTGAGGCTGAGGCCATACTCCAGATGAGCCTCTTCGCTGTTTACCCATGGGTCATAAATATCAACGTCAATACCGTAGTCAAAAAATTCATTGATAATATCAACTACCTTGGTATTTCGAAGGTCAGGGCAGTTCTCCTTAAAGGTCAAGCCCATTACCAGGATTTTTGCTCGGGACACCTCGATATGTTTCTGCAGCATCAGCTTGATAACACGAGAGGCGATATATTTACCCATATTGTCGTTGAGGCGTCTGCCGGCAAGTATCATGTTGGGATGATAACCGACCTCCTGGGCTTTATGGGTAAGGTAGTAGGGGTCTACTCCAATACAATGACCACCAACGAGACCGGGCGTGAACGGCAGGAAGTTCCATTTCGTTGCAGCAGCTTCTAACACTTCCGAGGTATTGATCTTGAGTATATTAAAAATGAGCGATAGTTCGTTGATTAAGGCGATGTTAACATCTCTCTGAGTGTTTTCAATAACCTTCGCCGCTTCTGCGACTTTGATTGAACTTGCCGGGAAGGTACCTGCCGATATGATCGATTTATAGAGATCGTCAACCCTTCTGGCAATTTCAGGGGTTGATCCTGAGGTGACCTTAACGATATCAGTCAGCCTGTGTTCTTTATCTCCTGGATTTATCCGCTCGGGGCTATAACCGCAAAAAAAATCTTTATTGAAAATGAGGCCCGAAACCTGTTCGAGGATCGGCACGCATACTTCTTCTGTTGCTCCCGGGTAGACGGTTGACTCATAGATAACGATGTCGCCCTCAGCCAGGTATTTGCCCACCATTTCGGACGCCGATTTCAATGGTGACAAATCTGGACGTTTTGATTGATCGATCGGGGTCGGTACCGCAATGATATAGTGGTTACATTCCCTTAACAGTTCAATGTTGTCAGAAAATTTCAGGTGCACTGCTTGACGAAGCTCATCAGGTTCCACTTCCCTTGTTGAATCAATTCCTGAACAGAGTTCTTCAATTCTGTGTTTTTTTAGGTCAAAGCCAAGGGTAGTAAACTTTTTGCCAAATTCTACGGCGAGGGGAAGCCCGACATAACCGAGACCGATAACCGCGATAGCAGTGTTTTCAGGGACACTCATAATTATTTCCTTGTAGTTAAATTACCATGTATAAACAATACTATACCAGGGAATTTGAAAAATAAAGAGATTATGGACAAACCCAGATATAACCCGGGTAGAAGCATCCCCTGTCCGTTTCTGTCAAGAGAAGACGGGGACGCTATTGCCCTGTTGCAAGCAACGTTTTCACCTGGTTACAAGCCTTACTTGCCAGGCTGGAGCGCCAGAGTCCGGTTAAGCTGGCTGATCACCTTACTTCAGGTTCAGGACCGTAATAGGTGAGACCTGAGCTGTCCGTTTCATAGACGGTGACTGAAAAAAGACGGTAACGTTGGTGATTAAGCGGTTTCTGGAGCTGCTCATAAATAAAACGGGCAATATTTTCGGAAGAGGGGTTGATGGTTGAGAATTCTTCCATCTCGTTGAGGTTCTTGTGATCTATATGATCCATAACCTGGTTGACATGGGTTTTTAGAAGTTTGAAATCTATTCCCATTCCGATAGGATCAAGTTCATGGGCCCTGACAGTGACGGTGACCCGCCAGTTATGTCCGTGCGGGTGTTCGCAGCTGCCTGGATAATCACGAAGATAATGACCACTTGAAAAATGCGTTTTAACAAAAATATCGTACATTGAGTGTTCCTAATTTTGAAGGTTGCGTTTAGGTATCAGAGACTTTTAACCCTGTGAAATGTTTTCATCAATACAAAATGATTATTATGTTCACAAAAATAATTATAACTTCTGCTACCAGAATGGGGAAATTAAACTTTATCCGGTTTATATTGCAGTAGTCTCTACAATAATATTTTCCCTGCAACATACAAGGACTGACAGAGTATGGCTGTTATCGCACCGTTAAAAGGGGTCAGGTATGACCCGGAAGTATCCGGACCACTGGAAGATATTGTTACACCTCCCTACGATGTTATCAGCAGGAACGAAGAAGCGTTTTATTCCTCAAGAAGTCCCTACAATATAATACGGCTTGATATTCCCAGCGAGACTGTTGCAGGAAGAGATAAAGAAGGTAAGCGCTATAAAAAAGCAGCTGAGTTTTTTGATCACTGGCTGCGACAAGGGGTATTGCTAAGTGATGACGAACCATCCTTTTATCCATACGACATCTCTTATAAACTCCCGGACAGCTCCCGGCGCATAAGAAGGGGGTTTATCTGTCTGGTACAGCTGAATCCCCTTGCCACAGGAGATGTCAAGTCTCATGAGCAGACTGTTGAAAGTGCTGTGCTCGATAGAATTGAGTTGACGAGACAGTGCAGAGCTCAGTTCAGCCCCGTTTTTTCGCTCTATTCAGATGCTCAGAACCTGGTACTGGAGACACTCGGCAGGGCGCCCTATATTTCTCTAGCGAAGGTGACTGATGCCGACGGAACTGTTCATACCCTGAAAAAAGTAACTGACAGTGAAATAATAATTAAAATTCAAAAGTTTTTTAATCACAAAAGCCTTTACATCGCTGACGGACATCATCGTTACCATGCCGCTCTTACCTATAAAGAAGAATTGCACAATTCTGCTGCACTCCCTGATTATCGACCAGAAAATTTTATCATCATGCATTTGTGCCCGATGGAAGGAGAAGGGGTGTCGATCTCATCACCCCATCGGCTCATTAGATTGCCTGGAATCGTAGCTGTATCCGAGCTAACCGACACATTCCGTGACGTTTTTGAAGTTGAAGAGCTTCAGGGATGCAGCCGTGAAACCTTGCTCAATGAACTTCTTGCCCGCATGGATGAAGAACAATTTACAAAGACCACGCGCAGAAGTTGCTTCGGCTTCTATCATCCTGGTGAAGACCGGGGCTTCCTGCTGACATTGAAAGACCTCCAGTGGCAGGACCTGAAAGGCTATCATGCACGTCTCAGAGAGCTTGATGTGGTCGTTTTTAGCGAATTGATAGTTGGTCAAATACTTCAGTTAGATGAAGAGCAAGGTGAGGATGGAAACCTCATGTCGTACCACACTGAAATCTCTGATATGCTTGATGCTGCGGTTAAAATGACCGCTTCTGACAGCGATTTCACACCGCTTCTCTTTTTGCTCAACCCGATGGGGACACAACAGATCAAAAATCTGTCTGACCAGGGTCTCTTAATGCCGCCGAAATCCACCTGTTTTTTTCCAAATAGTATTACCGGTCTGGTCATGAACAGCTTAACAGAAGATGAAAAGATCCTCATTGTCGAGTAAACAATTGTCAGAAACTACTGAGTACAGGAGGGAAACCTTAAATTCTCTGTTTGACGGACGGATCCTCTGCTATCAATATGAGCATGGCTACCGGTTCTCAATTGATTCGGTATTGATCAGCCATTTTATTACTCCAAGAAAAAATGAAACCATACTCGAACTTGGTTCCGGCTGCGGAGTCATTGGCCTTATTCTGCTGCACAGGCATGGGGACAATCTGACCGGCGTCACCGGAATTGAAAAGCAGGCGGATCTGGTTGCCATCAGCAGGAAAAACATAGTTACAAATAATCTTGAACAGAAATTTAAAATTATTGAAGGGGATGCTGGTATAATAAAACAATTGATTAAACCGGAATCTTTTTCTCTTGTGATTTCAAATCCCCCTTTTTACGTGCAGAATTCGGGGAGAGTCAGTAAAAATCTGGAATCGATGGCCGCCCGGCACCAGGATGAGAGCACTTTAAACTGCTTTGTTCGAGCGGCAGCATACTGTCTTAAAAATCGCGGCAGAATGGGGATTATCTATCCGGCAGGTTCCCTGACACAACTCGTTATAGAAATGAAAAAGAATAATATCGAAGCGAAACGGATACAACTTGTCTATCCATATCCAGAATACAGGTTCGGGGCAAAACTTGTCCTTGTTGAGGGTCTGAAAAATGGCGGAGACGGAACAATGATTGAACCACCGCTCTATATTCATCAATTCAAAAATGGACCGCATACGGAAGAGATTGAGAAAATGTATCGCTTCTAGAAACGATTAATCTGACCATAATTGTTATGCTCGCAAAGATACACAGCTCTGCAGTTCTCGGTATTGATGGAGTTCCTGTTACCGTTGAAGTGGATATAGCCAACGGTTTGCCTACATTTACAACGGTAGGGCTCCCTGACGGCTCTGTCCGCGAAAGCAAAGACAGGGTGAGGGCTGCGATTAAAAACAGCGGTTACCAGTTCCCAGGCAAAAGGGTGACGGTAAATCTTGCACCTGCTGATCTGAAAAAAGAAGGCAGTTCGTTTGATCTGCCGATTGCGCTTGGGTTGCTGGTCGGTTCCGAGGTCATACCTCAGCAGAGTGTTGATAACTATGTGGTAGCCGGTGAACTGTCGCTTGACGGTTCGGTACGTTCAGTTCCTGGAATATTGTCAATGGCTCTTGCTGCAGAAGAAAAGGGGTTTGCTGGTATTATCGTACCGGCAGGTAATGCCGGGGATGCCTCACTGGCACGAAATTTAAAGGTTATCCCTGTCTCTCATTTAACTCAAATCGTAGACTGTTTGAACGGTTTGTCTGATATTCACTATTACTCATCTGATCAAGATGATGATCACTTTCCGGTATATCCAATTGGATTTGAGGATGTGAAAGGCCAGGAATCGGTAAAAAGAGCACTGGAAATCGCCGCTGCCGGAATGCATAATGTCCTGTTGAAAGGTCCTCCTGGAACTGGCAAGACAATGCTTGCCAGAAGTGTACCCTCAATACTGCCGGAGCTCAGCTTTGATGAAAAAGTCGAAACTGCCAAAATCTATAATGTTACTGGAGATTATAATTGTAAGCGGGTTAAACTGGCAGGCCAAAGACCGTTTCGCGCACCGCATCATACTATTTCGGATGCTGGCTTGATAGGAGGGGGATCGTTTCCGCGGCCCGGAGAAGTTTCTCTGGCCCATAACGGTGTTCTGTTCCTCGACGAATTGCCCGAATTTCGTAAAAACGTCCTTGAGGTCCTGAGACAGCCTCTCGAGGATGGCATAGTTACCATTTCTCGTGCTCTGAAAAGCCTCACCTTTCCTGCTCAGTTCATGCTGATTGCCGCAATGAATCCGTGCCCCTGCGGTTACAGCGGCAGTCTCAAGAAAGAGTGCCACTGCAACGATGTGCAGATCCGTCGCTATCAGGGCAGGATTTCAGGCCCGCTTCTGGATCGAATAGATATGCACCTTGAGGTTGCAGAAGTTGAATACCAGGATCTGCAGGTGAGTAAACAAAATGAGAAATCCACAGATATCCGCAAACGAGTGAATCATGCCAGAAAAAAGCAGGCTTTGAGATTCCGGGAAAAGACATCGGTAAAGGCCAACGGCCAGATGGACACCAAAGATATAGAAAAATATTGTTATATAGCTGCGGACTCAAGACGATTGCTGGAAAAGAGCATCGACCGTCTTGGCTTGTCCGCTCGTGGCTATCATCGTATATTGAAACTGTCCAGGACAATAGCCGATCTTGAAGAGTGCGACGAAATCGGGTTATCACACGTTGCAGAAGCTGTTGGCTATCGACGAGGCGGTTTATGAAAATAATTCGCAGGGCAGATAACAGAGAGCTCCGGGTTGAATCATGAGACAAACGTTTATTGTACTATTAATGTTCTGTACCTTTCTTTTTGTTATTGGATATTTCCCGGTAGATTTCACCAATAAGCTCCAGCCAGAGCGGTTCATCGATCAAGAGGCTGTTGTTGTCAATAAAAATTTTAAATTCCTGGAAAGAGTCCACAACTTCAGAGAAACACCGCTTGCTGAAACACTTCTCAATATTGATTATTCACTCATCTCAAGCGTTCTTAATCTCCCTGATTTTGAGCCAAACCAATTAAAAGAGTGGCAGGAAAAGTTTCAATCAATAATTGATCATCCTCTTGCCGTTGAATTCTTTGGACGTGAATTTACTGTTGCCCTCGTTCCCAATGAAAACAATTTCACTCCTGATGGAGAATATGATCTTGTCAGCAATCTGCTTGTCATTGCCCGTCCCCGACATCACGCACGTATCATTGAACTATTTTCTGATCTCATAGACTCCGAAGATACTGTATCTGAAGCGCGCTATGGCGGTTATATTATAAAAAGAATACCGTTGGAAAACAATCAGACTGTTGCTGTTGCAAGGGTGAAGGATCTACTCGTGATCAGTCTTAACGAACGCACCCTGAGAAAAAGCCTTGATGTTTACGATAGAAATATTTCACTGATATCCGAAGTCAAAGATTACAGCAGGGCAGTGAAAAGGTTCCAGAATTGTTCATCTTTGACCTACGTGAATGTAACTAACACAATAGCTGCTATACATAAGTCCATACAGGACGATGGCTCTGAGGTTCTATCAACGGATATTCTTGAAAAATTTAATAAATTTAACGGATATAAAAATCTGATCTGGGGCACCTGGGATAATAAAAATATTTTATCCCAGAAGGCCATAATCAGTTTTGACAGGGATGAGATTCTCCCTGAATATCGCGAACTTTTCAGGATTGAGCCGAGCAAGTCCGATATCTATAAACGTATCAATGCTGATACAATATGGTATTACTGGACAAACATACTCAAACCCAAGGCTTTGCTGACCCTCTATAACCACGGAAATCTTGAGTCTGTGGAGGGTGGTAGCACCCGAATTATTCAGGAAATTGCACAAACAGCCGGGCTCACGACCGAGGAGCTCTTTTCTCTTGTTGGCAACGATTTTCTGATCGCCATAAAAAACAGTCCGGAAGAGCAATTTATACCGATCCCTCATCTTCTCTTTGCTTTGAAAACCAGTAATCCTGAGAAATTATTAGAAGTTATCAAAACAGTAACGGAATATTACGATATCCCGTTGACAAAACAGTCGATAAAAGGGAACAACCTTTATCTCTGGGGCGGTGTCATCCCGACAGGTGACCTGCAGCCGGCATTCTGCATATCAGATAATTATCTAATCCTCTCCAGTAATCGGCAGCAGATAAATGAATTTACCCTTGCCGACAAAGGGTTTCAATCGCTTGCGTCTAATCCATATTTCAGAGAGGTTGAAGACGGATTGACCGCTAAGAACAATTCCATAAACTATATTGACTCCAGGAATCTCACCGTGCTCGTTAAGGAAGTGTTTAGTTGGATAGGAACAATGATTGCCATACAGGACAGAGAGGCAGCCCAACGATCAAAAATTCTCATCGACGAGTTACTCAACCCGCTACTCGATGGACTGGCAATGTACGCTACAATTGGCATGAGAAGCTATACTGAGAAAGACAGTATAATTATAGAATCAAAGGTCTTGAAAAGATACGGGAAAGAGTGAAAATGGAAAAATTGCTGGAGGAACTGAAAACAGTAATCCCCTTGAAACCTGATACCGGAACCGGCGACATTGTTTTGATTGTCGGAGAAAATCCCCAGATGATTATTTACGGGATTGTTACCTCTATAGACAGAGATCCCAGCAAGAAAGATGAATGGTGGAATATCGGCCTTACCTTCCTTACGGTGCCGTTGCAAAAGGTGGTATGGACGCTCAGGACTGAACAAATGACCGGCAAAGAGATATTCACAATGGGGGGAGAGAAACGTTTTTTTCAGGCTGTCGACCTTGAAATGACACCACCCAGAACACCATCTAACGAGAAAGATAGCCGCGCCAAAAAGAAATCGCCGCTTAAACGGGTAAAATAGAGTGGACAGCAAATTACAAACTCACTGGTCAGAGCTTGATGTTATCAGGCAGTTATCAAGATCTGCAGATAAGCCGTACCCTGGACTTGTAAAAGGTATTGGTGACGATTGCGCGATAATTGAACCCAACCCTGAAGAACAACTGATTGTAACGACCGATATGCTGGTTGAGGATGTGCATTTTAACCCGTCATGGCATCCTCCGTATGAACTTGGGAGAAAATCAATTGCGGTAAATATCAGCGATATCGCGGCGATGGGAGGAATCCCCAAATATATCTTTATTTCCCTGTGTCTGCCGAATTCTACAGAGAACATGTGGCTCCAGAATTGGTTAGATGGCGTTGAGTCAATGATTCAGGAGCATGCGTGCTGTCTGGCAGGCGGGGACACTGTTCGAGGTAAAAAGATAACAATAAATGTAACAGTCATCGGCACGGTCAGGAGAAACCAGGCGCTTCTGAGAAACTCAGCTGGTATTGGTCAATCAATCTTTGTGAGCGGCTGGCTGGGGACGGCTGCAGCTGGATTACTTCTCTTTCAGCAACCGGGTGTCGATGAATTAGCACAGTCACTTACTTCCCCGTTTAAAAAATGGCACCTCGATCCTGACCCTGAGTTACGCTGCGGGATGCTTCTCTCCGAAAGCGGCCTGGTAACCTCAATGCAGGATATCTCAGATGGTATAGCCACTGATCTCGCACATATTTGCGCTGCAAGTAAAATCAGGGCGATTATTGAAGAATCCCTGCTGCCGCATCACCCCAACCTGCCCAAAGTCGCTGATGCTTTAGGGTGCAATTTGACAGAACTGCTGGTAGCCGGTGGAGAAGATTACCGACTTGTTTTCACCGTTGCCGCTGGCAGGGACAAGGAGCTCTACAAACTAATGAAATCACATGGCGTTGAAGTCTTCCGTATCGGTGAGACCGTTCAAGGAGGAGGGGTTTTTCTTCGCTCAGAGGCAGAGATGAAAGAAATCACCTATGGCGGCTTTGAACATTAACAAAGGTGTCTGTTTCTCCTTAATCACCAGTCTTAAGCTTGAGCACGATTTCCTTTTGAACTGTTTTGAGCTGTCGATAGGATATGTGGGCGGCGGTATCAAGCATACGCTTTGCTGCTTTTACCTGATCTGTGTCTTTATACTTGTCTGAGAGATATATAATTTCTTTAATACCTGCCTGAATTATTACTTTTGTGCATTCGTTACAGGGAAAAAGACCGACATATATTCTGCAGTTTCTCAAATCTGTGGAGATGGCGTTGAGTACCGCATTTAATTCAGCATGGCACACATAGGGGTATTTTGTTGAGAGAAATTCACCCGTTCTATCCCAGGGCAGTTCGTCATCTGAGCAACCAAGCGGAAAGCCATTGTAGCCAACACCGACTATTTTATTCTGGTCATTGGCAACGCAGGCGCCTACTTGCGTATTTGGATCTTTACTCCTCTCGGCAGACAGCAGCGCTATGGCCATGAAATATTCATCCCAGGAAAGATAATCCAACCGTTTTGAGCTTTTGGTTTCCATGTCTTCTAACCGTTTAAATAAGGGATCCAGCTGTTTATCATTTTTTCCAATTCACCATTTTCAGAGATTGTTTTGATAAAGAGATTCAAGCGCTCTTTAAGATCTGCGTCATTCTTGCGAACGGCCCAGGACAGGTATTCTTCTGTGGCCATAACTAAAATGGGTATAAGCTTTTCAGACTGGTTGACGGCGGCATAGTGGCATACCATTGGTGCATCATAAACGAGTACATCTATGTTTCTATTGATAAGTGCCTGGACGCCCTCCTGAGACGTCTTAAAATTTACCTCATTTACCTTGGTAAGTGTTTCTGTGACAAAAAGATCACCGGTTGTGTCTGAAACGGTACCGACTCTGTAGTTTTTGTTCATCACATCGGTAATACCGTTTGAAAACTTACGTCGATCTTCCAAGCGTACGAGCATAATCTGCCCGGAACGCAGATATGGTGTTATGAAATTGACCAGATATTTTCGCTGGGGAGTGATGGTCATACCGGACATGATAATATCGGTTTTACCCTGATTGAGGTATTCAATCTGTTTGACCCACGGAACCTCTACAAAAACCACTTTTTTATTCAGAAAAGTACCCAGTTTCTGGGCCAGAGCCGCTTCAAGGCCTGTTACCTGACCATTCTGCCTGAAAATTATCGGGGGAGCATTGGTTGAAACCCCAACGCGAAGGGTGTCTTTATGTGGTTGAGGGGCAGCAGCACCCATGCCGTCTGAGACGGGTCGGCAGCTGCTCATTGAGATAGCAAAAAGCAGTGAAAAAAGAAAACTGTACCAGTGTTTTGATACGTTTTTATTCATCCTGTGACTCCCTCTTCTGTTTGTGGCTTCTTCGTCTCTGCCGCCAGGTATTCTTGCCGGATACGGTATCTATAAACGTCTTTATGGTTTCAAAATAAAGTGCACCGCCAACGCTAATAAGAGCGTTGTGGTCAGCGCCTGGAACAACATGAAATTGTTTCGTTTTTGCACCGCTTTCAGCCTGCAGTTTTTCAGCTTCAGCAACGGGGATGATCTGATCCCGGGCGCCGTGGAAAATCAGGGTAGGACTGGTGATTTTTCGGATTTTTTCCACATTGTTAAAACCATCCTCTTCGGTGATATCGTGGGCAGAAATATCATAACCGAGCCGTTTGGCAAGCGGCAGGGTGTCGGCGAACGCGCTATCCAGGATAAGTCCCTTGACATCTTCCGGGCAGCGGTAGACAAGATCAATGGCGCTTGCTGACCCGAGCGACCTGCCCATAACAAAAAGGGCTCCCGTAAAGCTGTTCTCTTTTAGATAATTCTGCAGAAATCGGG
Organism: uncultured delta proteobacterium; assembly: GCA_963710015.1. Lineage (GTDB taxonomy): Bacteria > Desulfobacterota > Desulfobulbia > Desulfobulbales > Desulfocapsaceae > MADRE3. The sequence continues at coordinate 21,661 of CAVPYP010000030.1, forward strand.
CAATAATGACATTATCATGGAACAGGGCAGAAACCGAGGGTGAGCCACTGCTGCTGCCATAGCCGCGATAAGTTGCAAAAAAAACATTGATACCAACACCGTTGTAATCGGCGGCAACACCGTCGTAATCAGAAACAATTTCACCGTTTCCATGAAAATAGAGAATTACAGGGTCGTTTTTGTCGCTGATGTGCAGCCGGCATGAAAGTGTCGGGCCATTCTCGGAAACTTCTATCGGTATATCTATACCAGCGGGAGACGGGGCAGTACTTTCTTCCTGTCTTGGAAAGAAGATGGTAGCCAATATTTCAGGTCTGTCCAGTTTTGATGATCCAATATGTTCTACGTTCATTATATTATCGGTTCCGGGTTGTTATTTAATGGGAATATGGGCAATTCAGGCAACGATGAAAATGATACTAAAGAGGTTGCGGGGACAGTGCAAGTCAAAACTTCGCTGATCTGGCTCTTCAGGGGCAGCAGGATAACCAACTCAAAAAAACAAAACCCGCTGCTTTGTCAGCGAACGGGCCCTGTATCTCTGGGGTGTGAGTGAGGGGACTTGAACCCCCGGCCTTCTGGGCACCAAAAAGTCTGAAATGGCAACGAGCCGAAACTTCTTAAGCCTCACTGACACCAACTAATACCTGTAATTACGTGCACAGAGCATATCCTTTAGGGTGTTATGAGATAGCAGTTGTAAGCAACTGTTTTCACCAAATCTCAAGCAAAATGACAACTAAAGGAGCAACTAATGTAAAAATTTACAGCAAAGTTCATTGAAAAGCTACCTAATCTAGGCCGTGGTCAAAAGATTTATGTAGACGAAATGCCACCTTTCGCGGCAGTCCCTGGACTACTCGGTTTGAAGGTCGCTAGGAACACAAAATATTCTTCCTACAGTACAGGCTGCAAAGCAAAAGAAAACAGCTAAGCCCTTGGCCATTTCCCAAGGCGTTCACTTGCTGATCCCAGAAAAGTAGCAGCAGAGAAGCTTGCCATATTAGACAGTGGTATTGATCCCAAAGCTGAAGAAAAGACTGAAGAGGTGGAATATTATTCCCGTGATCTTTGGGAACCTTACATGGAAAAAGTCGATAGAGTATTCTCCAACATTCCAAATGGAAAAGCCCAGTATTGAAATGGCAAGAACTCGCACCCTGGATTGTGACGAAATAAAAATGATACATAATTTATTTCCGCAGATACCCAGGAGCCAGCGAGATGCCTTTGCACTACTGTCTTATTACCTCAGAAAGTGGGTGAACAACTTGTTCTAAGATATTGATTAAACATAAAAAGATATCGTGCATTACAAAATTAACAGCGCATAAATAACATTACATAATTTAATCAGGATTGGGAGAAGGAATAGAGCTTTGCAAGTTAATTGCCAAATAGGTCACCAGTGCGGGCATGGTTCTTACAGGCTAGCTTGTTTAGACCAAGTCATTCTGGCACTGCTAATTAAAGAGGTGTTTCCCGTTAATGGCCTGCGGTGCAATCAACTTTCTTCCTCCAATTGGTTCAACTCATTTTCGTAAGAACTGATAACTTCGCCCACACTATCGTGGAAGCTGTGTTGTTTATCAAGAAGTTCTTCAATCTTTTCTGCGATTTTTTTCTGCTTCAACTCATCTTCAAGTTCCAGGTAGAAGCCTGTGAGCTTTTCAATGTTTGAGATTGAATAGTGCTGCATTTCCTTAATCTGCGAAAGAATGTCCCTGGATCTCTCAAGTGGCGTTTTCTCGGTTTGTTCGACAGGTGTGTTCTCAGACATATCAGGTCTCCTTGTTGTCGTTTTATATTGATAAGACTCAATGAACATTACCGGCAACCATCTTCATCAAGCACTTGGTGCCCATCTGGAACACCAATGAAACATAACAACACGCGAATCCCTTCTCCAGGAATTACCCTCAAGCGTATTAAAAAGGTTGTCATTGAAACCGATATGCATCTCTTGTGGCTTGTGCCAATAAAAAAACGGAAATATATCAGGTTTGCCTGTTGCGCAATAATCACAGAGCAGATATGGCGCCTGCAAGATAAGAGCCTTGTCCTGGCCAGTCAGAGTATAAATGGTAGACCCGGATCGTACAAGAAAGCCCAAGAAGTATAGGATGATACGTCCTGACTGCTGGATTACACTCACTGACAGATTCTTGATATACTTGCCGTAAAGATATTCAGGAGCGTGTCGGAGAAAGATAATTTTGATTCAGATCGAGGCATTGTAAGAAAATCAAGCGGAGCCATATACCTAATATTGCGAGCAGTGATTTTCTTACAATAACGACGAGATGGGAAAAAAGACATTTCTCCGACACGCTCCTAGCCTGATCAGACCCTGGCAGACCACTTGCGGCCAGACGTGAACACCAGCGATAGACACGTAATCCAGGCATCGTTTTGAAATATTGGCTTTGGCAGCCTTCATTTTTGAGTGGACAGCTAGGTTGAAACTGTTCCTGTCTATTGACCTACAGATCTTGAAAATTCATATCTGAGCTCTATTGGATTGAAGGCTGTGCCGGCGGAAAAATCCGCTAAAATACAGTAGGCCGGAGGGGTGCTACGAAAAGGCCACTAGACGAAAAAAGCACCTAGAGAGGGTGTCTCTAAGTGCTTGATATCATGGGGTGAGTGAGGGGACTTGAACCCCCGGCCTTCTGGGCCACAACCAGACGCTCTAACCAACTGAGCTACACCCACCACTCGTGTCTTTCTGGAAGCGCATTATATAATAGTTCGAAACTGGTTTTGCAATACCAAAGTATCATGCCTCTTTTTTACAATGCATGCAGATTGAGGCCTGGGCTTTAATAATTTCCATACAGAACGGGCATTCCTTTTTATAGTTGGCTTTTAAAATCTTCTTTATTGCCATATTACAATCAGACTCGAGGCTTGTATCCCTGAACTTGTGATTTCTGATCGGGTCGATACATTGAAGGTCGTTTAACTCGACGAGTTTACCTATCGCTCTTTTCCGTCCATCAACAGCTGCTGACTCATCGAGGATAAGCACCAGCAGGGGTTCCAAATTCTTCTCGGCTATGGCGGTATCGAGCTCTTTCAAGGCTTCTTTTTCTTTCTGATATCTTACATTCTGGACTTCGACAGCTTTGGGATCAATGACGCTTGCCTTAAAGGCATCAGAATTGCCAACCATCATTACATTTGATTCATTACTGTTGGGCAGTTGCATATAACGATATGAGGAATGGTGGCCGTATTTCGCCTCTATCTGATCCCACCCCCTGAGAAAGAGTGAGCAATAGTCATTGAGGCAGATATAGAGGATTTCTGAGCCCCAGCCCAGTCCGTCACCGATATGGACAGGAGGAGCTTCACAACATGATAGTTGCTGATTGCAATGGGGACAGTCAGGAATATTTTCAAAATATGGTTTGTAGTCAGTAATCATAAGACTCCTTCTATAGGTTCAGTGAGTTATTTTTAACACTGTTACTATTAGAATAGAAAAAGAGCTGTCAATAGCAAGGAGACAAATCACTCAGATAGCCTTGAAACCGGCATCACTCAAGACAGCATCGACTGCCTGTGCCTGGTTCATTTTTGCTTTCAGAAAAGAGTGGGGCATAAACTCTCTGTTCTCTTGGATAATAGCACTGAGCTGGTCTATTCTCCGTTTCTCTGCCATTGAAAACAAGGCCTCCAGATTTTCAATAAAACTGGATACTATTTTTTCCCCTTCACCGCTTGTCGCCATGATCTCAGCATAGGTTCTCGGATTCTGATTATGAACCCGAGCCATTGACAACACACCATAGAGTGATGTCAGGGTTGAATGGCTGTCGAGGTCACTGTAATCAATGCTGTATTCTTTCAGTGTCTTAGCCAGGGCAACAGATATTATCGTCGGAAGTTTTTGACAGACCCCCATCAGCAGGTCATGTTTCCCGGGATCGTCGAGATAGATTTCCGCTCCATGCTTATAGAGGAATGACTCGAATTCACTGCACAGGCTGCCGCTTCGCTTTGTCCTGACGATTGCGGCATTTTTATCCTTCATAGTCACCGTCTGGGGACCCCACAGGTTGTGTACAAATAAGAGTTCAACGCCCTCTGAGGTTACCTCAAGGGCTGTATTGATGGGAGATTCAGATTCACCGGCCAGTAAAATAAGTGCCTGCCCCTCAGCCAGGAGATGGCCATATTGCCTGATGGTGCTGCTTGTGGCTGATATTGGCACACAGATTACCACCACATCGACCCGCGGGATCATCTCCTCGGGCCTTACTGGTGTGGATCGCCCGGTGATGTGGGTTCTATAGCCCTCATTCTGGAGTTTTTCGGCAAACCAGGAACTCATTTTTCCGGAGCCGATAAAACCAATATCCTTTATTTTTTTAACACGCATATCGACCCGTGGAAAAGACCCGAGTATTCTGATACAGTTCTCTTCCTGGATTACCCGTGATTCAATAAAACTAAGGGCGTCTGCGAGCAGCGGGTCATGTTGATGGCCTTCCACCTCGACATAAATCTGTAATTTCTGGGTCTTGATATCATTTTCAGAGCGAAGATCCAGAATATTGATGCCGCGGCGGGTGAATTCGTTCAGGGTATCAACGAGCAACCCGACTCGATCGGGGAGGGGGCGTGTGATAATGGACGTCGCATCATATCCTGTCTGAGAATGAGGCTGGTGTCCGATGAGAGCAAAACGGGTCCTGTTATAAGGTGCAAGTTCACGGTCAAGGAGGGCAAGACCGAAGCGACGAAGAATGTCTTCAGTGTCGATAACGACAACATTTCTACTTTTGTCCGACAGATACTTTTTGATCGTCGAGTCGAGATCAACCGCCGAAACCAGCGTGGCCTGCACCATGGATGAGCTGATATACTCCTCGCACTGTTTGAGCACACTGGCCCTGCCGACTATTACTTCAACTTCGCTCAACAGCTGGTCTTCAGAGACGGCGCCAAGCGACAGGTGTATTGGTAATACGAGGTTATCCACCCAAAAGCCCTTGTCGAGCTTTTCCATCAGACGGAAGTATTCCTTAACTTCACCTTCCCTGGTATTGTACACCGGTATCAATGCATAATCGGCCCGGTTCTCGCTGAACTGTAGAATCACCTCAGAGATATGGTTGCAGAATATTAGCTCCGACTCGGGAGCATACTGCAGTGCGGCATGGTAACTGTCTGAGCCCTCTGGACCAAGGGTAGCGATCGTTGTCATTTTAAAATGGTGGTTAATATGTTTTAAATGGGGTGGCAGCCATCACAACGAACATGGCCGGGACATATCGTTTTTGTCGTTTTATAATAGTTGTTCAATAACTTTTAAGCTGTAGCCATCGACAATATACTTTCAAGAATAATCGCGCAACGTATAACTCATTCCGCAAAACCGCAGGGCCCGCAGGCATGGTTGAACATTTAGACATACAAGAATATCTTGATTCACTGCAGGCATCAAAGAAATTTGGTCCGCAGGTGGTCTGCACCAGAACATTTCCCCGTCGTCCGCCATCTTACTCCAAGCCTCAGGACGCACTCCATTGCAGATTGTCATCCGGGCTTGCCGAGAGCGGTATCCATCAGTTATATACTCACCAGGCAAAGGCGCTTGATGTGATTAAGCGCGGCAAAGATATTCTGGTGGCCACACCGACCGCCTCTGGAAAGAGTCTCGTTTACAATCTTCCGGTATTTGAGGAATTTCTTGGTCAGCCCAAATCCCATTTCCTCTATCTCTTTCCCCTGAAAGCGCTTGCCCAGGATCAACTTCGTGCCTTAATGGACCTTTATTGTGCCGTTACCGGATCCAATAAAGGGACTGACGCCTTTTGTTCAATCTATGATGGCGATACCTCCGCTTACAAGAGAGCAAAAATTAGGAAAAAGCATCCGACAGTCTTGATCACAAATCCTGACATGGTCCATCTCTCGCTTCTCCCGCACCATGAGACCTGGTCTCTTTTTTTAAAAAACTCAAGTATATTGTCATCGATGAAGTACATACCTATCGGGGAGTTTTCGGTGCCCACATATCATGGGTGATCAAACGGTTAGTGCGAGTAGCTGCCCATTACGGTTCAGAGCCCTCTTTTATCATGCTTTCTGCTACCATTGGAAACCCGAAGGAACTTGGTGAACGGCTGACCGGGAGAAAAACGGTCGTCATTGAGAAAACCGGAGCGCCCACAACGAGGAAACATTTTGTCTTTATTAATCCCTGGGATAGTTCGATTTATACGGCCAGTCAGCTGCTGGAAGCGGCAATAAAACGAAAACTACGAACCATCGTCTATACAAAATCCCGGAAAATTACCGAGTTGATCACCATATGGACTCAACCCAGGCTGGGACCCCTCGGTTCAAAACTCAGTTCGTATCGAGCCGGTTTTTTACCTGAAGAAAGAAGAATAATTGAAAGTGACCTGTCAAACGGAAAACTCCTCGGCGTCATCTCAACGTCCGCACTGGAACTTGGTATCGATATTGGTGACCTTGACCTCTGTATTCTTGTGGGATATCCGGGTTCTATAATGGCCACCTGGCAACGAGGCGGCCGAGTTGGGAGAGGCGGCCGAGATTCAGCGGTGGTCATGATTGGCGGAGAAGATGCACTTGACCAACATTTCATGAACAATCCAGAAGATTTTTTTTTAAGGGAGCCGGAAAATGCAGCCTTGAATCCCTTTAACTCAAGAATCATGCAGCAGCATCTCCATTGTGCTGCTGCAGAAATTCCTCTTGCAGCTGCCGAACCCCTCGTCAAAGGATCGAAGCAGATCAGGGATGAAATTGAACATCTCAGCTCGGAAGCAACACTTTACCAGGAACGTTCAGGAGAATACTGGATAGCAAGCAGGAAGAGACCACAGCGCCTGGTTGATCTGAGAGGGGGAGGGGCTCAGCTGGCCATTATCCTCGAGGACAGTGGAGAGCTGATCGGGGAAATTGATAGCAGCAGGGCGCTTAAGGAAGCTCACTGCGGAGCCGTCTATCTTCACAGGACCAGGACGCTGCTGGTAAAATCGCTTGACCTTACCGGCAAGGAAGTTCTGGTAACAACATTCAAGGGCCATTACCACACCAGGCCAATTGTAAAAAAACAGACAGAGATTCAAGAGCTGATTGACTCAAAAATGGTCGCTGGTGTGAGGGTTTCATTCGGAAAGTTAAAGGTCACAGAAGAGGTTACAGGGTTCCAGAAAGTTAACAACCACACCCAGAAAACAATATCAAGAGTACAGCTGGACTTACCCGAACAGATCATTGAGACTGAGGGGATTTGGCTGGATCTGCAGGAAAGGCATAGATCTGCCATGGTTGAAAAAGAGCTGCATTTTATGGGCGCCCTTCATGCCGTTGAGCATGCCATGATCGCCATGTTTCCACTCCTGATACTCTGTGACAGAAATGATATCGGCGGCATATCGTGCCCACACCATGAACAGACCGCTTGTCCGTCCATTTTCGTATATGATGGATACAGCGGGGGTGCCGGTTTATCTCTTGAGGCATTTGGCATAATTGTTAATCTGCTCACGCAGGTAGAAAAAACCATACGCAGCTGTTCCTGTGAAACCGGCTGTCCCTCCTGTGTGCACTCTCCCAAGTGCGGCTCAGGAAATCGCCCGATTGACAAGGCTGCCGCTCTTTATTTGGTTCAGCTTATCCTGGAACCACCCTCTGGAGCTCAAAATTCCAGTTTCCCTGTCCAGGGATTTTTACCAGATTCAGTTGTAAAAAAGAAGGTAACGATTGGTGATTCATCAAACACTCTGGCCTCTTTAGCAGCTGGGCTGGACACCTTACCTGCTCGATATGGCGTTTTTGATCTTGAAACCAAGTTTTCTGCAGAGGAGGTTGGTGGGTGGAACCGGGCCGACCGGATGGGTATGTCCGTGGGGGTTATCTATGACTCCGAACTTGACGGATATACTACCTACCTTGAAGATGATGTTTCCGAAATGATAGAACATCTGCGCAGTCTTGATCTTGTCGTCGGCTTTAACAATAAACGCTTTGACAACCAGGTCCTGTCAGCCTATACGCAGGTTGATCTCTATGGGCTCCCCACGCTTGATATACTTGAAGAGGTCTACACCAGATTGAGCTACCGGTTGAGTCTTGACAGGCTGGCAGAGCACACCCTTGGAGTATCAAAAACATCTGACGGCCTGCAGGCATTAAAGTGGTTTAAAGAGGGGAGAATCGCCGAAATTGTAGAGTATTGCAAAAAAGATGTGGAGCTCACCAGGAATCTTTTTCTCCATGAGTTGGAGCACGGTTTCCTGCTGTTTAAGAACAAGGCAGGCTCAATCGTTCGCCTGCCCCTTCGGCTGGACAAGGTCGTACTGGCCAGGACAGCACGTTAAGGTGGCTGATTACGGCCAGAGAAGGGGTTTGTATATCCAACCGATAAGACCGCTGGAGTGCTTAAGTTTTAACCACTTTCCACGGCTTTCAAGTTTGGTCAGAACGACGCCTCTGTCGACATTTGCAATAATTGAGCTTGTTGTCGACGGTTCGGACCGCATGTTCACGCTCTTGGTGCCGTTCACGATAACGGTGTTGCCATCTACCACCAGTGACTTGTGGATCCAGCCCTTATCCTGTTCGTAATCGCTTACCTGCAGCCAGTCCCCCTTAGTGTCAATAACCTGCAGGGGGTAGCCTTCAAAGAGCTCCATGCTCACCTGGTTATCTGTTCCCGGCCCGGTTCTGACATTTATATTGTCGCCGTTGACGCTGACATAGCTGGCTGCACTTGCCAGGGAGGCCGATAAAAGCAAAATTCCACCTGTTATGATGGCCTTATGAACCTTTGAGCAAAAATGAGATGCAAACATAATTGTAAATCCCTGATGCTGTTTTTTTTAGATTGCCTGCTGAAATTGTGAGTTTACTATTATCATCATCAATCGATTTCGTCAATTGTCATATCACATTGCCCAAAAAGCTCAGCGCTGGCTGAGAGCTGTCCATGGTGCAGAGGGCGCCAATTGGCAGGGTAATGTTTTTATGAGTGTGACCCGCTGGAAAATTTCCCCAGATGGGTATATCGCAGTCCGGCACGAGTTCAAGGACACGTTTCCAGACAAATTCGTGAACCCGGTTCTGCTCATGTCGGTCTGCCTCCTGGTCATTTGAAAAATCGCCGAGAATAATTCCTTTTACCCCGTTGAATTTACCGCTGAGGTGAAATTGGGTGAGTAAGCGGTCAAGCCGGTAGAGCGGTTCATTGACGTCTTCAATGAATAATATTGTCCCGTCATAACTGTTATCCAGATGTGTGCCGAGCAGGGTCGCCAGGCTGCTTAGATTACCACCCGTCAATGTACCTGACACCGATGGTGCTGCACGGACAATCTCAACGCTTTCGCTGAGCTGAGTATGCCAGTTACCAAGAAGGCAGTGGTAAAGTCTATCGATACTGCTTTTATCACTGACGGCAAGAGAAGAAACGACAGGACCGTGCAGGCAGACCTGATGTGCACGAAAAGCGATATGGTTCAGCAGTATGGTAATATCAGAAAAGCCAATAAAAAATTTGGGATTTTTCCTGATAACGTCCACGTCCAGGTATTTGAGTATTCTCAATGATCCATAGCCGCCTCTCAGTGCAAAAATCGCCTTGACGTCCGGATGACGCCAGGCAGCCATTAACTCCTCTGCTCTCATTTCATCGTGGTCAGAGAGAAATCCATCACCGGGCCATTTTTTCTCATCATGAATAACAGTAAACCCCATCTCCTTGAGAATGGAACAGCCGCTATGATATCGTTTCGGAGCCTGGATATTGCCGGCTGGCGCGACGATGGCGATTGTGTCGCCAGCGGTCAGTGATGGAGGTATAGTATTCATAGGTTCAGCTATTTAACTTATTGAAAATATAGAAAAGACCATGGAGGGTTAGATCCGCTTCAACACGCTGAATCGATGGCGCAAACGGTTTTATAAGGGCAGCCATGCCGCCTGTCGCAATGATTGAAATATCGCCGCTGACAGCAATTCTCATTTCAGCGCTGATCTTTGCTATAAGGCCTTCAACCATAGTGCCGTATCCATACATAACGCCACTTTTCATGGCTGAGACGGTGCAGGTTCCGATAACTTTTTCAGGCGGCACGCTGATATCGATTTGGGGAAGTTTGGCAGTCTTCTCGGTAAGCGCCTGCAGGGCTATTTTTAAACCAGGGAGAATAAGACCACCGAGGTACTCGCACCGGTCGGATATACAGTCAAAAGTGATAGCGGTGCCGAAGTCAATTACAATACTGCCGGTTCCGGAAAGGTTAAAAGCGGCAATGCCGTTAACGAGTCGGTCGGCCCGACCTCTGCTGGATTGTCGAGACAGATTTTTATCAAGCCTGAGACATTTCTGCTGTTAACACGAAAAATATGGGATTCTGTTACCAGAGGAAAGAGGGTCGTAAATGCCGAAAAATAATCCCCTTCCAGCTGAGGCACAACACTTGACATGATTATCCCGGAAATCAGCTGTGTGTCGATCCCAGAAATTGAAAAGAGATTATGATAACTGATGCCGAGTTCATCAGCAGTCATACTGCTGTCTGTTTTTATCCGCCATTTTTTTGAAATTTTTCCCTGATCAAAAATGCCTGCTACAGTGTGAGTGTTGCCGATATCGATGACAAAAATCATAGGTTTTTATATGGTGGTTAGAATTTGTAAGCGTCCTGCGTGCCGATGACAATGTACCATAACCAAATTACAATAAACCAACTCAATATGTTATATTGGCTGCTCATATACAATCAAAAAAGAAATTTAAATATAATGATACTGGAGGAAACGACATGCAGCCAGTTGTTGTTACAACATCCTGCGGGAGCTTTGAAGAGGCTGAAAAAATTGCTCATCAGGTTCTTGGTGAGAGACTGGCAGCCTGTGTGCAGATCTCGCCTGTTCAGTCCATGTACTGGTGGAATGATGTGATTGAGTCAGAAAAGGAATATATTGTCAACATGAAGAGTAAAAGAGCTTTTTGGGACAGGTTGATTGTGAAAATTAAGGAGCATCACTCGTACGAGGTTCCAGAAATTATTGCCACTGATATCACTGCAGTTGACAATTCGTATCGTCTCTGGCTCAACACAGAGCTTGCAGACCTATAGAAATGGCAGAGAGAAAAAAAGGCTATAGACGCAGACGACTCGGCGAGTATCGCTGTCATTGCTGTAAACATGAAAAACCATACTGCTGGAACTGCCCGTGCGGTTTTCAAATCTGTCCTGAATGTTTTGAGGAAAATAAATGGGGTATCAGTAACGGACCAACCTGGATCTGTCCCGATTGCGAGCGGGTGATGAGAATTTAACAGCAGATTTGAGAGGATCATTAACTATCTTTTTTCAGCCCTCGCACAACTTGGTTTTATCAATAATTCCTCCTATTGCTTATTATTCTGAAATACAATAATATGCCGCCAATACCAGCCTCAACAACAACTTAAGGTGATACCTCAGCATATGAACAGACCTCTAGATAATTACGACGAAAGCAAGATAAAAACGCTCAGTTCCCTGGAACATATCAGAAAACGCCCCGGTATGTATATCGGCAGACTTGGAGATGGTTCACACCAGGATGACGGCGTTTATATCCTGCTTAAGGAAGTTGTCGATAATGCGGTCGATGAATTCATCATGGGTGCCGGAAAACGTATTAATATAGAAATTGACGATGCAGGTCGTACCTCGGTCAGGGATTTTGGCAGAGGGATTCCGCTTGGCAAAATTGTTGACTGTGTGTCTGTGATAAACACCGGGGCCAAAGTACAACACCGATGTTTTTCAATTTTCTGTTGGTTTGAACGGGGTGGGAACGAAGGCTGTCAATGCCCTTTCAGAATTTTTCCGGGTTACAGCATTTCGTGATGGATCATTCGCCTCTGCTGAGTTTAAACGGGGTGTACTGCTCCACGAAGAAAAGGGGTAAACCGACCAGAAAAACGGCACCTTGATCGAATTTTTACCAGATCGTGCCTTATTTGAAGATTTTGCCTTCGATCCCTCCTACGTAGATAAAAGATTGTGGAGGTATGCCTATCTTAATGCAGGTCTGAAACTGTACCTCAACAAGGAATGTTTTCACTCTACCGGCGGTTTACTTGATCTGCTGAATAACGAACTCGAAGATGGAAATTTATACGAGCCAATCTACTACCGCGACCAGACACTCGAGTTTGCTTTTTCCCACATCGACTCCTACGGTGATTCCTATTATTCGTTTGTGAATGGAACGTATACCAGTGAGGGAGGGACCCACCTGTCTGCGTTCAGAGAGGGAATTCTCAAGGGAATTAACGAATTTTCAGGAAAAAAATTTATAAACAAGGATGTACGGGACGGAATTGTTGGTACCCTTTCTGTGAAAATCCAGGAACCTGTTTTTGAATCACAGACAAAAAATAAACTTGGAAATACAGAGGTTCGTTCATGGATTGTCAATACCGTAAAAGATGCGGTTTCCAGTACCTTGTATAAAAAAAGCGAGGTCGCAGAGCATATCATTGACAAGATCCTGCGAAATGAAAAAGTAAGAAAAGAACTGCAGTCGGTAAGAAAAGAGGCCAGGGCCAAGGCAAAAAGGGTGGCCATAAGGATACCTCAGCTGAAAGATTGCAAGTATCACCCTGCCAGGGGAAAGCCGTCAAAGCCTGGACGTGAAAATATGATTTTCATAACCGAGGGACAATCTGCTGCGGGTTCAATTGTCTCGTCCCGTGACCCGATGACCCAGGCTGTTTTTTCTCTGAAAGGAAAGCCGATGAATGTGCTGGGACAGAAATTAAATATCCTCTACAAAAATGAGGAGATGTATTCATTGATGCAGGCCCTGAATATAGAAGAGTCAATTTCAGACCTGAGATTTGACAAGGTTATCCTGGCAACCGACGCTGACGTTGACGGGCTGCATATCAGGAATCTGCTTCTCACCTTTTTTCTCCATTACTTTGAGCCTCTGGTGAAGCTCGGACACGTTTATATCCTTGAAACTCCTATTTTCAGGGTTCGCGATAAGACCGAAACGATATACTGCTATTCTGAGAGGGAAAAGCAGTCTGCACTTAAAAAAATTCAAGGTGCCGGCAAGAAAAAGAAGGCTGCAGAGACCACACGATTCAAGGGACTCGGCGAGATCAGCCCCAAGGAATTCGGACAGTTTATCGGTGAAAAAATCAGGCTTAAAAATGTCACCATCGACAAGGTAAGTGAAGTAACGAAGGTACTGTCCTTTTATATGGGTAAAAACACACCAGACCGGAAACAGTACATCTTGGAACATCTTATGTAGTTCTATCAATACCTTATTTTCATTATCTCAACTTTTTATTATTGTTAATCATGACTTCCCAAATAGGTAAATTACATAGATTATTTGACACCAACTTTCTTGAATATACCTCCTATGTCATTAAAGAACGGGCAATTCCGTCAATTGAAGATGGATTAAAACCGGTGCAGCGCCGTATACTGCAGACCCTTAATAATGTAGATGATGGAAGGTTCCATAAAGTGGCGAATGTCGTGGGGGAAACCATGAAACTGCATCCTCATGGTGACGCCTCAATTTTTGCCGCTCTTGTTAATCTTTCAAACAAGGGATTTCCTGATCGAACAGCAGGGAAATTTCGGCAATATCTATACCGGTGATCAGGCCTCGGCGGCCCGTTATATTGAGTGCAGGCTCAGCCCGCTTGCACGAGAAGTCATGTTCAACAGGGATCTTACCGAATTTGTCGATTCCTATGACGGCCGAATGACAGAACCGGTAACATTGCCGGCAAAGATTCCGCATACTGCTGATGCAGGGAGCAGATGGTATTGCGGTTGGTATGGCAACCCGTATTTTACCGCATAATTTCAGAGAGCTTCTGGAAGCACAGATTGAAATTTTAAAGGGAAATGAAGTCACCCTCTATCCCGATTTCCAGCAGCAAGGTCTTCTCGATATCACTGATTATGATCATGGTAATGGCAAAGTCCGGTGCCGGGCAAAAATAGAGGAGACCAACGAGAAGACTGTCACGATTACCCAGATTCCCTACGGAACGACGACAACGTCTTTGATTGACTCTATTGAAAAGGCCACGAAATCGGGAAAGATTAAAGTTTTATCAATCAGCGACTATACTGCTGAAAACGTTGAAATTGAAATTAAATTGCCCCGAGGCATCTATGCCAAAGATACCATTAAAGCACTCTATGCCTTTTCTGACTGCGAGGTTTCCCTTAACACCAACCTTACCCTGATAAAAAACAACCTCCCGGAAACCAGCACAGTTGAAGAGGTTCTGGCATTTAATACCGAAAAACTGGTGGAGGATCTCAAAAAGGAACTTGAGATTGATCTTGAACGTCAAAAAGAAAAATTGCATGCCCGGCTGCTCGAACAGATATTCATCGAAGAGCGTCTTTATAAAAATATCGAGGAAAAAAGAAGCTACCAGGATGTTATAAAAACGGTGGATACGTCTCTTAAGCCATATCGTTCTGAACTGCTGCGGGATGTCACCATTGAAGACGTTGAACGTCTCCTGGAAATAAGAATCAAGAGAATTTCCCGATATGATATAGAAAGACAGGCAAAAGAGATTAAATCAATACGGGGCGCCATTAAGGAGGTAGAAAAACATCTCAAAGACGTGGTGGGGTTTTCTATCAACTATATCGAAAAACTCCTGGAAAAATATGGTGCGCAATTTCCACGTAAAACTGAAATTACAACATTTTCCGAAGTTGTTGCCAGAAAAGTTGCACTCTCAAATCTCACGCTCGGATATAATCGATCCACCGGGTTCTTCGGTCATCTCATCAAGAGCACAGATGACGAGAAGGACATATCCTTCCAATGCTCCGAATACGACAGGATTCTTCTTATATTCAGTACTGGAATGTACAAGGTCATTCCAGTAACTGATAAATTATTTGTCGGCAATGATCTTGAATATGCTGCCGTGCTGAAGAGAGACCAGGTATTTAACGTGATCTATCGGGATGGAAAAGAGAATCAAGGCTATGTAAAACGATTTAAGACCCCAAAGTTCATCCTTGAAAAGGAGTATCGTCTTTTTCCTGAAAACAAAAGATCGCGAATCCTCCTCATGTTGTTAGGTGAAGACACCCACGCCCGGGTAAGTTTTGTTCCTTCGCAAAGAGCCAGGAGCAATGTCCTTGAGGTTGATTTTTCCGAATATCTTGTTAAGGGAGCCGGTGCCAAGGGGAAACGGGTTTCCACCCGCGTCGTCAGGAGGGTTGTGGAATCAACAGAACGAGTGTTGAAAGAACGGGTTAATATGTCTTTACCCGGGATGGAGGAGGCCGATGAGACGGGTGTCCAGAACGATACAGCCCCAGAGACACCGCCAGAAGAAACACCAGGTGACTGAAAATCTGCATTACCGTCAACGAGATCAGATAAACGCGCTCCCGGCAGGTTCACATTCACCAACAATATTCCAAGGAAACAGTATCAGCATGGTTCTGCAAAGTACCCCGATGTCTAATTATCGGATGACGGTTTCTTATGACGGCCGGGCCTATCTCGGCTGGCAGCGTCACGGCAGCAGGCCTACCGTACAGTACGAACTGGAGCAGGCGGTTGAACGGGTGTTTGATCTCCAGGCTGCAGTGAGAGGCTCCGGCAGAACCGACAGAGGCGCCCATGCCACCGGCCAGGTAGCAAGCTTTGAGCTCCCTTTTGTGATTCCTCCTCATGAGATAAGGGATAATTTAAACAGTACATTGCCCGATGATATTCGCCTGATTGATGTCAGCCTTGCAACTCCTGGATTTCATGCCTGCGACAGTGCAATTGCCAAACGCTACCGATATATTATCTGGAATGATAAAAGCCTGCCGGCAGATCGTCAGGGACGGGTCTGGCATGTTAAAAGCCCCCTTGATGTGGAAGCGATGGCTGAGGCCTGTTCTGTTTTTGTCGGTGAGCTCGATTTTGCATCATTTGTCACCCGCTCCAATTTCAAACAAAAGTCGACTATCCGTACCATTACCGAAGTTATGGTGAGCACGCAGATGCCAGTTATTACCCTTGATTTCTGTGCAGATGGCTTTCTCTATAAAATGGTCCGAAATATTGTCCGTGCCCTTGTTAAGGTGGGGGAAGGGCGATACAGCCGTGACGATCTTTATCGTATACTCGAGGCCAGGGACCGCAGCGCTGCTCCCGGAACAGCTCCAGCTTCAGGACTCTATCTCGAACAGGTGTATTACTCCCACGATGAAATAAGTGATGACCGCTGGCAGGGATCAGCCGGATGAACACGTTCGAACACCAGCGCCACAAACCCGGTTCCGCTCTGACGCGCCGACGGGAGTTGATCGTTGCCTGCGCACCCATGCGCAGCAATGTCAACATCTCAAGCATCGCACGTACTTCGAGTGCCTGCGCCATTGAACGACTCGTCCTGACCGGTAATGCAAATTTAATTTCAAAGATCGCCCGTGACGGGATCACCGAGCTGGAGGTCTCGAGTCACAGATCTTTAAAACCGGTGCTCCTGAGATTGCGCAACGATGGCTATCGGCTGGTAGGACTGGAACAGACAACTAATTCTGAAAATATCCACACCTACAGATTTCTTCGCCGTACGGCTCTGATTGTCGGAAATGAGCGCACCGGACTGACCGCTGATATTCTTGAGATTCTTGACGACGTCGTTGAAATTCCGGTATATGGACTTCCCCATAGTTTCAACGCCGCGATCGCCGCCAGCATGACCTTATATGAATATTGCAGGCAGTTTCCTCAAGGGTAAGAAATCAACGCCTTCAACCGACATTTTGCCACAGATCTCACCATGTAATAAAGCATTTCTACCCGTTCACCCCTGTTTTTTAGACACAGAATTGCCAACCGCCTCGTTTAAATTTGAGTACCGCTGCTGATCAATGTCAGCTCAGCTATCACTGCCCCTGCTCAATCTTCTTAAAAACATTACGGATAAACAAGCATTAAAACCAGGTTTGTGAGTAGTTCGATTGCTCAAGAGAGCAATTAACATGTTAGGTTTAGTGCTTATATTTTCCAGGTGGTAGTGGAGATAACTTCTATTTTCTCCTTAATCATGGGAAACACAAGTCCAGGAAAAATCCACCGGGATAAATAATCATGGCCAAATTGGCTGAGACAGTGCTCACCGATCTGGGATTCAGCGCTGAGGAGCCTATCCCTCTGGAAAACGATTCGATAGCGATTGCCATTGGCGATGTCGCCGACAAAGGGGTACCCGCCGCCTTATTCATGGCAATGGTACGAAGCTTTCTTCGCGCCGAGGTCCGTCCTGGAATATCACCCCAAAAAGTACTTGAGAGAGTTAATCGCCATATAATTGACCTGAATGACAAGGATGTCTTTGTCACCGTATTACTCGGTCTTCTTGACGGAAGCAAAAACCAGTTTTCTTATACTCGTGCCGGACATGAAATGCCGGTGGTGATCGACAGCAGCGGATCAGCTGCACAGGTGAGTAAAGGAACGGGACAGGTACTCGGCGTTTTTCATTCAGTTGCCCTGGATATGAGAACGATCGATTTGCCAAGTGAGCATATGATGCTTCTGTATACCGATGGGATAACTGATGCAATTAATCAACAGAATAAAATGTTCGGACTGCAGGGGATCTTGCGCACCGTCAGTAGAGTAATAAGACCGTCTGCTTCCCGGGTTTGTAAAGCGCTCATAAAAGATGTTACCAGGCACCAGCAGAATGTGGCGCAGTTTGATGATATGACGGTCGTAGCAGTACGTGCTGTATCTGATTCCAGTGACAGTAACATCTCTGCTGGAAGGACATGCGTCAGAGAAAAAGCTCCTTCATAACCTCCACCAGAGATGTCGCTCAAGCGTTGATACAGGATCGCCCACAAGATGAAAGTAAAAATAAAGCTTCAGAATTCATTGTCGGAACTGGACCAGCTGAACAAGGAGTTAGAGAGGATCGCCGAACGGTGGAACCTTTCTCAAAAGGTTATGTTCCAGGTCAATCTGGTTCTCGACGAGTTATTTACAAATACCGTCAGCTATGGCTATTCAGATGATTCTGCGCATGAAATCTTGATAACTATCGACTACCAAGATGACAGGATACGGCTTACGATGGTAGACGACGGCATGGCTTTTAATCCAGCTGAAAAAAGAAACTATGAGACAACAATGGTTCCAACTCAAAGAGAACCTGGAGGATTAGGAATTTTGCTTGTCCAAAAGTACACTGACGAAATATCCTATGCCAGAAGAGATGGCAAAAACATCATTACCCTTATAAAAAAGATAGATAAAGAGACTGGTTCATAATTGCAAAGAGGCTAAAGCCGATGATTATCAATAAGAGGGAAGAGAAGGGTGTTGTAATTCTGGAGCCTGACGGCAGACTGGATTCTAATACGTCACCGGTTCTTGAACAGGAGATAAGCCACATTGACTCAGGGTCGGACGGTTATCATCTACTGGTCGATTTTCTAAACATTGATTACATTTCCAGTGCCGGCCTGAGAGTTATCCTGAAAGCGTTTAAAGAGCGTCAGGAGGGCCCTAAATTTTTCGCGGTAAGCGGGATGCAGGAGCATGTCAGAGAAGTTTTCGAAATTTCTGGTTTTGATTCATATATTGCCAATCATCCTGACTCAATTCAGGCAATAAAATCATTGATTTCATGAACCATATTCACCTGATAACATTCTACTCCATTCATCGACTAGATACGATATCACGGCAGTTTATCGCAACAGTGTGTCATGAGCGGCCCAGGACAGGACTCATTCGTTTATGTTCTTGGTGAAGAAGCCCGGTCTTCTCGGGCGTCATCAGCCGATCAATAAAGGAGATCTCTTTTGTCTATCAATCGACCAGGTGGAATCTTTCGGCAACACTGCAGTCAAAACACGCCACTATTCTCTGTATTTGTTGAGGATCATACTCAACCTGTTAGACGAGAACCTCACCCGCCTTCAAAAGGTCTATACCTCGTTCAGATTATCGGGCAGCTGCTGGATAAACAGCCTGATTTCATCACGCACCCGCCGGAAGTGAACAAGTGCTTCTTCTTCGCTTTTCGCTCCCAGGGCCAAAGAGGGCGGGTCGTCAAAACCGAAATGGACGACTTTTGTTTTTGCCGGAAAAGTGGGGCAGTTTTGATCAGCATGGCCACAGACGGTGATTACGTAGTCAAAGTCCTGGTTATCAAGATCTGTGGTTATCTTTGAATTTTGGGAGGATATATCAACACCAGCCTCGGCCATAACTCGGATTGCCAGCGGGTTAACCCCGTGTTTTTCAATACCTGCCGAAACAGCTTCAAACTGTTCCGGCTTGAGGTGCCTGCACCAGCCTTCTGCCATCTGACTGCGACAAGCGTTACCGGTGCAAAGAAAAAGAATTGTGGTCTTCATGAAAAAGACGTCTTCCTCAGCAGTTTAAATCAGTTATACACTTCCTGGTTGCTCTCCACTTTTCAGGGTTATTCTCAGTGTACCAACGCTCCTTTTAACGAGTGCTGTCCTGCAAATGTTATTGCAGCATCCACATATTGACCTGGAACAATTGGGTTTTTTTGACCAGTTACCGCTAAGTGGACGATGTGATTTGTATCAGTTCTGCCAACCATGTTCTCCTCGGTGACTTTTTCAACGAGTATCTTAAGGGTTTTACCTACGTAAGCCCTGTTTTTTTCATGGCTTATCTCGTCCTGCCGTTTCTGAAAAACCTGCAGCCGAGAACTCTTCAGAGATTCCGGGACCTTGGAATCCAGCTCTTGCGCCTTCGTTCCCGGACGGTCCGAGTATTTAAAAGAAAATGAACCATTGTACTTAACAATTTCAAGAAGCTTCATGGTATCTTGAAAATCTTCCTCGGTCTCTCCAGGGAAGCCGACAATAATATCTGTTGTTAAGGCAATGTGGGGACATACCGTTCTGAGGCCGGAAACCTTTTCAAGGTATTCTTCAACAGTATATTTTCTGTTCATTCGCTTTAAAATAGTATTTGAGCCCGATTGCACCGGCAGATGAAACTGCGGGCACAAAATGTCAATCTGGGAAAAACAATGTATCAACTCATCAGATAGATCCTTTGGGTTGGAAGTAGTGAATCGAAGCCGTTTCAAGCCGTCAATCTGGGCAACCTCATGCAAAAGCATACCAAACGAGTACGATGCGTTATTTTCAGAGACCCTGTTTGATCTCCCATAGGAGTTAACATTTTGACCAAGAAGAGTGATTTCAGACACCCCCGAGTTAACGAGAACCGTTATCTCGTCAAGTATGTCAACAACTTTACGGGAAACTTCTCTTCCTCTCGTATGCGGTACGACACAATAGGTGCAGAAGTTATTGCATCCCTGCATAATCGTCACAAACCGACTGAACTGAACATCTGTTGTCAGGGGAGGGGAGTCTACATCGTTTCGTTCGTCTGTTTTTGACAAGGTGGGGACAAAACGGGGAATCTCATAATCATCTGCCAGATTAACGGCAGTTCTGCTCGTTGATGAGCGAGCGAGTAACTGGGGAAGATTATAGATATGCTGGGTTCCGATTATCAGGTCCACATGCGGCATTCGCTCAATAATAGTTTCCCCTTCCTGCTGGGCAACGCAGCCGGCCACACAGATCTGCATATCCGGATTTAATTTTTTGTTCTTTCTCAGTGAACCAAGAAGACTGAAGACTTTCTGTTCTGCTTTTGCTCGAATAGAACAGGTATTGAGAACGACAAGGGCTGCGTCCTCTATTGATTGACTTTCAATATAGCCGTTTTCAGATAAGGTCTGGGCCATAATTTCAGTGTCACGAATGTTCATCTGACATCCGAACGTTTTTATATAAAAGGTTTTTTCCCGCATAGGTATGGTAAATATCAAGTTAAATTGAGGTCTTTTTTATGGAGTCCGCAATAGCGGATATAAGGATCATGACATCGCTAAGGGATTCCCGGGGGGTTTTAACGCGAACGACTCCCTCTTTTCTCTTTATCGATGATAAAATTGCAAAATTATCATACCCTTCAAGTATGAACTTGAGAAAATGAAATCTTCCTGGATCGATTATAAAGTATATATCCACCAGTTGGTCTTTTATCTTTCCGTAATTTTCAGACATTGAGAGACGCATCAATGGAAGTGTACGTGTTTTCATGCGTTTTCAGCAGGGGTCTGACAATTTCATCAAGGAACTCCGCCGTTTGCTGAGAAGCCCGGCCAGTGTATTGAGACAGATCGTCCGTCATTGCTTCAAGTTCTGCTAAAGAAAAAGGTATCCTGTCATCAGCCGCCAGTCTGCTGAAAAGGTCATTATCCAGTCCATCATTTTTAACTCTTTTACCCGAAATCAGCGAATGCTCTTTTACCACTTCATGCATTTCCTGACGACTTTTGCCTTTTTCTACCGCTTCCATCAGTATCTTTTCGGTTGCCATAAAGGGCAGTTCAGAGCGTAAATGTTTTTCTATTTGATTCGGATATACAACCATATCAGAGGTTATATTAACAAATAACTTTAATATTGCATCAGTAAGCAGAAAGGCTTGCGGAATATCCATTCTGCGTATTGCCGAGTCGTCAAGTGTTCGCTCAAACCACTGATTGGAATAGGTT
Source organism: uncultured delta proteobacterium (assembly GCA_963710015.1). GTDB lineage: Bacteria > Desulfobacterota > Desulfobulbia > Desulfobulbales > Desulfocapsaceae > MADRE3. The sequence goes on from CAVPYP010000030.1 coordinate 43,289, forward strand.
GCAGAAAAATTGGGGACAAGGCCCATCAATTTCCTTGCCAGGCCGGTCATCCTCTCAGACCTCATGGGATTTCGCTTGTAGGCCATGGCGGAAGAACCGGTCTGATTTTTGGCAAACGGTTCCTCCTGAACCTTGAGATTTGAGAGCAGTCGCAGGTCAACAGCAAATTTGTGGGCGGTCGAGCCAATACCAGCGAGTGTTTCAGCCAGTTTTCAGTCAAATTTTCTACTGTATGTCTGGCCAGTTACAGGGATTGTTTTGGAAAACCCAAGTTTTCTTGCTACCAGCTCGTCAAGTTGTCGAACTTTTTGATGATCACCCTTAAAAAGTTCAAGAAAGGTGGCCTGGGTACCAACGGTTCCTTTGGCACCCCGGCAGCCATATTTTCAACAAACATGTCAAGATATTCAAGGTCCATCATGAGATCCTGAAGATAGAGGGTGTTTCTTTTGCCAACAGTGGTTGGTTGTGCCGGCTGATAGTGGGTAAAGCCCAGGGTAGGCAGGTCTTTGTATCGTCACAGAAGTGAGCAAGGTTTTTTATAACATGAAGTATGGCTTCCACAGGCTAAGTCCTTTTTTCTGAACAATAAGGTCGGTATTGCAGACAACAAACTGAGAGGTAGCGCCTAAATGAATTATTCCTTCAGCTTTGGGGCATTTGGTGCCAAACTCGAATACATGAGCCATGACATCATGGCGAATTTCTTTTTCTTTTTCGCTGGCAAGGTCAAAATCAATATTGTACATTTTCACGCATCGAGTCAATCATCTCTTCGGTGATCAATTGAGTAAGGCCAAGTTCGAACTGAGCTTCAGCAAGAGCAATCCAGCATCGTCTCCAGGTTTGAAATTTGATTTCTTCGGAGAATAATTTCTGCATTTCGCTACTGGTGTAGCGACTAATGAGCGGTTCCTGATATATCTCATAAGACATAATCAATCTCCATACCAGATTAGATATTGATTTTATATCACTGTATTATGGTTTTATTTATAATTTACAACTGGTCCGTCTAAATGGCCTGAGTGCGTACCAACAGAGGTAATACCATTATATTTAAAATTCAAAAAGCAAATTATCGCCGATTATTCTCAATGTCGCATAATGTATATTATGTAAAGTAACCAGATAGAGCGAAATGTACGGGCAGTCAGGCTTCTATTCTTCTGGTCGTTACCAGCATTTTCTGCAAGCTCTTGTGGCTTCACCCCCACCTGCCCGATTAAAGGTGTCCCGGCAATGGTCTCCTCATTTGGTTAACCTTACCCGGCCTGGTCAGTTGGCGATAACAGAAAGTGAGGCAGAGCTATTGCACAACACAATTTTCTCTACACCGTTGTTGACCAAAAACCAATAAATTGGCGGCATATACTTGAATCTTCGCACTATTTATGGTTGGCGTTACTGCCAAGCGTTTTCGATTCTTAGTTTCCAGCTGTTTCCGTTATTGTATGTATCCAGCATAAGACTGTAATCTATCGTGAAACAGTTTGTTTCTATGGTGCTGTTCAACCTGCTCCCCATATTAAAACCGATAAAAGGAATGTTACTGTATTTCCCCCGCATCATTCCCCTGACATGTTCTCTATTCTGACCAAAATGTTTCATTGAGACAAAGCTCACCTGATCATCTCTGAAAATCGGCTTCGGATTTCCTTCTCCTAGCGGCTCTAATTGCGATAGATTGGTCAAAAGATCAGGATTAAAGGCTTCAGAAACAGATAAATTGACTATTTTTTTGTCTAATGTATTGTTATTATTCTATTATTTAGATATTCCAGTTTTGCTGAGTTATCGATAGCGTTTCTAAATTCAGCAAAATGCTCTTTTTTTAACGAAAAACCTGCCGCTGCTCGGTGACCGCCATATCTGATCAAAAAGCGTGAACATGAGCTGATTACACTATAAAGATTGAAATTTTCAGGAGCCCTCGCCGAACCTTTGAGTTGCTGCCCGCTTTCATCTTCACAGCACACCAGAACAGGTACATTATATTTTTCAACAAGACGCGACGCTGTTATCCCCAGCAGGCCGTCGTGAAAAGGACCTTTTATGACAAGTGACCTCAGAGCCTCTGGCGAAGCAGCGGGTCTGCAGATATTGATCGCCGTCTCAAGATCATTTCTGCCTATCATCTTTCTCTTTTTATTCAACGATATGAGTTTTTTTGAAAATATTCGCGCCTCTTCTCCCTCTCTTGTTAATGCATTGAGGGCAATATCCGGCTCCCCCAATCTTCCGGCTGCATTTATGACCGGAGCAACTTGAAAGGCGATTGTCTCAGAAGTAAGGAGCGTTCCTGAAATTCCGAGTTCATCAAGCAAAGTGGCAATTCCCTCGGCCGGAGAACTGGCCAGAGAGGCAGCGCCCGCTTTTGCAAGAATCCTGTTGACACTTGTCAATGGTACAACGTCAGCTATAGTGCCCAGCATCACCAGGCCCATAAATGACTTCATGTTTATTGATGATGTAGTTGAATATAGGTCTTTATGGGTTCTTGCTTTTGATCGAATAGCTGCTGCCAGATAAAAGGCGACACCAACTCCTGACAGTTCTTTAAAGGGGAACCGACACGCTGATTGTTTCGGGTTAAGCGTCGCATCAGCCTCAAGTGGAATTTCCGGGAGATTGTGATGATCGGTGACAATTACCTTTACACCAAGGCTCTGGGCATAGCGAACTTCTTCAAGGTTTGAAATACCGCAGTCGACTGTTATGAGCAGCTTTTGGTTATCTGACTGCTCCGAAATCTGGCGAACCAAATGCTTATTGAGACCATAGCCCTCTGTAAGCCTGTTCGGTATGTGGCTGTACACTTCAATATTGAGTTTGCGAAAGAAGAGTATCAGCAGGGCGGCAGCTGTTATTCCGTCAACATCATAGTCTCCCCAGATTATGATGTCCCAGCCCTTCCTGATGGCCTCAATCACGAGTCCTGCGGCCTTATCCATGTCTTTTATCAGGAACGGAGACGGCAGGTCTTTGAGCATCGGGTTCAGGAACTGCTCCACCTCTTCTTCTGTGACAAGGCCGTTCCCTTTCAGGTGCTCCTTAATTGCCGGGTGAAGTTGGTTTTTTACCACGATATCGGTCATCATCTTAATTTTAGGAAACATCCGGGTCTAAAAGACCCTAGTAACAACAGGGTTTTGCTTCTTTTACCCGTCTCAAAAATCAGCTTTTAGCTGATAGAGTGAAATTACATCACCCTTCTTCCAGCCAGGACTCTGTAAAATTAACTATTTGTTTACCCTCACTCCGGTTGAACCAGACAATGGATTTGTCCTTGTTGAACCAGGTGTACTGCCTCTTGGCATATCGCCGCGTATCTCTCGCCAGGTTTTCTATTAACTCATCTCTGGTCCAGCTGCCAGACAGAAACTGCACCATATGCCGATAGCCAATGGACTGCATTGATTTGAGGTCGGGTGAATACCCCCTCTTCAAAAGACTCTTGACTTCACCCTCGAGCCCCTCCTCCACCATGCTGACAGTTCTCTGGTTGATTCTATCGTAGAGATCGCTTCTTGCACAGCTCAGCCCGATGGTCAATAATTTCCTGAACAGGACGCCCGGCCCCGCCTGATTTTGCTGATGCACTGACAGCGGTATGCCGGTCGACAAGAAAACCTCGAGAGCTCTCACTACTCGAGAGGTGTCTCTAGGATGTATATTAGAAGCGCTTTTACGGTCACATAAATACAATTCATCATGTAATGCATTGATTTTTTCACGCTCCAATCTGTTCATTAACTTCTTGCGGATAACCGGGTCGGCAGGAGCATTGCTGAAAAACCCTTCTTTCAAAGAACGGAGATAGAGACCAGTTCCTCCTGTCAGGAGTGGAATAGCGGCGCGATCATGAATGCTCTTGATTTCCTTCAGGCAGTCTGAGGCAAACTGTACCGCATCATATTGTTCATCCGGATTTACAATATCTATCAGATGGTGTGCTATCCCTCGCCGTTCGGCTGCCGGTATTTTTGCTGTACCTATATCCATGTACCGGTATACCTGCATTGAATCAACGCTGATAATTTCACAACCGAATCTTTCAGAAATCTCAAGTGAAAGCTCCGTCTTGCCGATCGCCGTTGGTCCAATCAGGGCAAGTACCGGATGAGAAATGTGCTCGGGAGATATTTTGTCAATCAAAGCTGAGCCAAGCGCTAAGTTTTTCTTTTCGTTTAGGCCCTATTCCTGGTACGGCGAGCAGCTCTTCCGGAGTATTGAATCCGCCCCGTTCATCGCGTTTTACAATAATACGACCCGCAAGATCTGGACCTATGCCGGGGATTATCTGGAGAAGCGCTGAATTCGCCTGATTAATATTTATTTTTTCAAAATAGAACGGGGCAATACGGGCCGGGATTTGATCGAGGTGAATTTCATCAGTGGTCAGCAATAAAGAGTTGTTACTCCAATGCAGCTTGTGCTGGCCGGATGGTGATGATGTGAGATCTTGGGGCAGTCGGTTGAAAAGCACTGTATATAAAACAATTGCCAGACTGATTGTCAGCAGCAGGATTATTCTCGGGTCAAATGAACTTGAGCGGTTTACATCCTCGGCGCTTATATGTGTTTTTGCAACCATGATGATGTGCCCTGAAGACACCATATTTTGTAGTAAAAGCGGTGCATGCACCAATTTACTGAGGTCTTGGCGTTGATCTTGCCCCATCAGTTTTTTATAAAATGATTTGCCAGAATATACACATAAACGTATATCTTTGCCAAAATTACATTTTATTCTTGTCCTGTTTCAGATCTGGCAGTATAAACCAGATTTCGTTGATTTTGAGTAGCCCAAGAGCAGATTATGAATGAAGTTGTGGATAACAGTTTTAATATAGTATTGGTAGAACCTGAGATACCGCCTAACACAGGCTCGATTGCCCGCCTCTGCGGAGCGACAAATACCATTCTTCACCTGATCCACCCCCTTGGTTTTTCTGTGGACGACAAACAGCTGAAACGCGCCGGTCTGGATTACTGGAATTATGTCAACATCAAACACTGGCAGGATTTTGATGAATTTGCCTCGGCCCACGACGAAGAAAAGTTCAAGCTGTTTACCACCAAGGTTGAGAGGCCCTATACGACAGCCCTTTTCAGACCTGGTGATTTTCTGATATTCGGCAAAGAAACAAAAGGATTACCCGAGGAGCTACGATCTGTATACAGTGATCTATGCTTCACCCTGCCAATGGTAAATCAGCATATCCGAAGTCTCAATCTTGCAATGACCGCCGGAATTGTTTTATATGAAGCGATCAGACAGCAATCAGACCAGCTCACCTGATGGTTATCTCATTTCATCTGATGGACACATAACAAATATACGAGCAGGAGTTTTTCATTATGACAGAGAGAGTCTACAATTTTAACCCAGGTCCTGCGGTTCTCCCCGTGGATGTACTCCGGCAGGCTGCAAATGACCTTGTTGACTATCGGGGTGTCGGCATGGGGCTCATCGAAATGAGTCACCGATCCAAGGAATTTATCGCTATCATGGACAATGCTGAGTCTTTGTTAAGAAAACTGATGGCAATTCCTGACAATTATAAAGTCCTCTTTCTTCAGGGCGGCGCTTCAAGTCAGTTTTACATGGCGCCGATGAACCTGCTCGGACCAGATAAAGCTGCAGCCTACCTCAATACCGGAACATGGGCCAAGAAATCTATCAAAGAGGCCGAGCGCTTCGGCAGAATCACGGTCGCCTACTCCAGCGAAGAAAATAATTTTAACCGTGTTCCCGGGCACGATGAATATATGGTGCCGGATGATGCAGAATACCTCTACCTCGTTTCAAATAATACCATTTATGGCACCCAGTTTCCCACATTTCCAGGCACTGATAAAATGCTGGTAAGTGACATGTCATCAGACATCTTGTCACGCACGATAGATGTCAGCAGGTTTGGCTTGATTTTTGCCGGAGCACAAAAAAATTTAGGCCCAGCCGGAGTGACCATTGTCATCATCAGGGAAGATCTTCTTGACAGATGCCCTCCGTCCGTTCCAACCATGCTGAACTACAAAACCCATGCCGACAAGGGGTCAATGTTTAACACCCCGCCCTGCTTTGCCGTATACGTGGTGGGCGAGGTCCTAAAATGGCTCGATGAGATGGGCGGGGTTGAGGTGATGGAAAAACGAAATACGCAAAAGGCCGCCATTCTTTACAGTGCAATAGATAGTAGTCCGTATTATCGAGGTCATGCGGAAAAACAGTCACGTTCCCTGATGAACGTCTCGTTCAACCTGCCTTCCGCCGAGCTTGAGGCCAGGTTTATTGCTGAAGCTGCCGCCCTTGGCCTGCAGGGGCTGAAAGGTCATCGATCCATCGGGGGCTGTCGAGCTTCAATCTATAATGCATTTCCTCTTGAAGGGGTTGAGAAACTTGTGACCTTCATGCAGGAGTTCGAAGCAGCAAACCCGGCATAAATGCTGTTCAGATGAATTATGAAGGTATCATTATCCGGCCTCCCAGCGAGGCCGGATCAATAATTCTTCAGGTCACGGTGGGTTGTTCTCACAATCGCTGTTCTTTTTGCGGCGCTTATAAAGATGTTGATTTTCGGATTAAAGATGATTCAGTCATCGAACAAGATATCGAATTTGCCTCCCGCCATTTTTTAAACCAGAAACGTGTTTTTCTGGCCGACGGTGATGTACTCATTCTGCCCCTTTATAAACTAAAGCGTCTCTTCGACAGAATCAGAACCCGCCTGCCCCATGTAAATAGAATTTCTTTGTACGGAAACGGCAAGGCAATCAGGAGCAAATCCCTTTCTGATTTGTCTACATTGAAGAAACTCGGACTCAGTAGAATCTATCTTGGCGTTGAAAGTGGCGACGATGATGTCCTGACCGACATCCATAAGGGTGAAACAGCGAAAACACTTGCCGCAGCCGGTCAGAGGGTGAAAAAAGCCGGAATATTTCTGTCAACCACGGTAATTCTTGGTCTCGGCGGGGTTAAAAATTCCACCCACCATGCATCAGCCACGGCAACCCTGCTCAACAAGATCAGCCCAAACCAGATCGCTGCCCTGACATTGATGGTCCTTGAGAATACGCCGCTGGCAGAACTGGTTGAAAACAAAACCTTCCACCTTCCAGACACTCTCGGTTTCTTATCTGAATTGCGCACTCTGGTCAGGGGGCTAACTGTTGACAGGGTCCAGTTTATGGCAAACCACAGCTCAAATTATCTGCCTATTTCAGGGAGGCTGGGGCGGGATAAAGAGCGAATACTTTATGAAATAGATCAGGCCCTATCAGGATATACTGATCTCGTCCCAGACCACTTGAGGGCATTGTGAAAACTGATTGTAAAAATTTGGACCAGAACGGCCTCGTCTCCTTTGTTGAGTCACTTGGTGAACCAGCGTTTCGAGGACGTCAGATAATGTCCTGGCTGTATCGTCCAGGCGTGTCAAGCTTTGCCGAAATGACTGATCTTGCCAAATCATTCAGAACTGTTCTCAATGATCATGCCTGTATATCCTGTTTCCACCCCCCATTATAGAACGTTCCGCTGACGGCTGCGTTAAATTCGGATTCAGCCTCGGTGATGGGAAAATTATTGAATCCGTGCTGATTCCGGAAGTTGACCGTAACACACTTTGCATCTCCTCCCAGGTTGGCTGCGCGATGCACTGTTCTTTCTGCAAGACCGGTACCATGGGTTTTGTGAGGAATTTGACCCCCTCAGAGATTGTCAACCAGGTGTGCTCTGTCCGTGACTTTCTCTTACAAGAAGAACAAGATATCTTGATTGGCCCACGAAGTGTCACCAATCTTGTCTTCATGGGAATGGGTGAACCGCTCAACAATATCGACAATCTGTTAATTTCACTGTCGATCCTGACTGAACAAAAAGGGCTTGATATGGCCGCACGCAGGATTACCGTTTCCACCTGTGGAATTATAAACAATATGGAGATTTTGGGTCTTAAGACTAATGTCAATCTGGCAATCTCTCTTCACGCGGTGGATAATGAGACCAGAAACATGCTGATGCCTATCAATAAAAAATTTCCAATCGAAAAACTGCTCCAGGCATGCAGGGACTATCCTATCCAGAAACGAAAAAGGATAATGTTCGAATATCTCCTGCTCGATGGCATCAATGATTCAGATGCGGATGCTCAAACATGTGCAAGAATTCTTCGGGGCATCCCCTGTAAGATAAACTTACTCGCCTTTAACGAAGTAGAAGGAATTCCCTTCCGGTCATCTTCTCGAGAGCGGATTCTCGCCTTCCAGGACATTTTGAGAAAACATAACTACTCAGTTTTTATTAGAAGCAGCCGGGGCTCAGATATTTCTGCCGCCTGCGGCCAGCTGGCAGGAAAAAACCAGGAGCGATTAAATGAGTGACAGCTTGCAGAAAACAATAACACTGGCATACCTGAGAGATACCCGGCTTGACAGAGGCAATGTTAAAGGAGCAAACCGCCGGATTAGCGCAACAGCAGACTCCTTCAAAACATATCCAGGAACAGTGAAGGTAGCGCTGCCGAAGACGCGCTGGAGCCTGTCTGAAGCGAGAATTTTACCGCTGCTGCAGAATAGACGATCTTTGAGGGCATATTCGGGAGAGACTATCACCCTTGACCACCTGGCCTTTTTATTATGGGCAGCCCAGGGACTCACTGCGCAGGCCGGAAAACACTATTTGAGGACATCGCCGTCAGCCGGGGCGCTCTATCCCATTGAGACATATCTTTCAGTCCAGAATGTAGCGACCATTTCACCGGGCCTTTATCATTTTGACCCGCTTTTGTTTCAGCTTGAATTACTAAGAGATAAAGATATAAAAGTCGATGTTTGTCGAGCATTTCTAGATCAGGCTTTCATGAAGAATGCTGCCGTGAACATTATCTGGACGGCAATCACCAGGAGAAGTTTAGCAAAATATGGCGATCGCGGCGGACGATACGTCTTGCTTGATGCTGCTCATATCTGCCAAAATGTTCTCTTAGCAGCAGAAGCGATTGAGTGCGGAAGTTGCCCGGTCGCTGCTTTTTACGATGAAGAAGTGAACAGTCTTCTCGATATTGACGGAGTCGAGGAAACAGCCCTTTACGGAGTGAGTATTGGCAAAAAGGCAAAATAGCCAGAATGGACCTGCATCGGCTGCGGACAGATCTTTCTCCTCCAGGACTCTGCTCTTGAGCCGGAGCGGAACCTGCCTATTTAATAAACCCTGTCATAAAAACGACGTTAGCACAGCCAATCAGAAAGCCCAGTAGTCCGCCAAAAATATTGATATACTTGAACTGCTCCTCCATTATAGAGAGAAGCAGCATCTCAAGTCTTAACAGATCAAAAGAATCAATCCGGTCTGTGACAATTTGCCTGATGTTGAGGGATTTAACGATACCTGGAACTTCAGATGTCAGCATTTTAGTAGCCATTTCCTGAAGTGATTTATAAAGTCCGTCACGGACGCCAGCCGGTACAAGGTTGGCAAGTCGGCCCACCGGTTTTTCCAGCAGCTGGTCGATCATGTTTTCCAGGATGAGATCTATCACTTTTTTGGTTTTTGCAGATTTCAACAGGTGGGTGATTTCACCGGCAAACCATATTTTCGAACCCTCCACTCCGCTGTCGCCAAAGAGTTCTTTTACAACATCTCCAACAGAGCATGATCCGCTGTCGGTCTGAGTCTCAATGTGGGTCTTGAACAGGTCTTTGATGACACTGGTTGCCTGGGGTGACCTCAAGGCATTAAGAACAATGGCTGTCACTTCCTTGCTGAACGTCCTCAGCTGCGAAATATTCTGGCGAGCCGTAATTGACTGCAGCGAAGCGTCAAAGAGCAGGCGGGCTCTCTGAGTTAACGTTTGAGATACTCTGCTTCGAACGTTTTCACCGGTAATAAGTTCGGCGATTTCATCCTGTTTTTCATTGAAATATTCTTTTATCTTCTCCTCAACCATTTCCATATCAAGGAAGTTCTGAACCATCGCCGCCATTGGTCCAAGTGTCGCTATGAACTCCTCTATTCCCTTGACAATTGCGTCTACAATTTTTTGCTGGATCTCAGGTTCCTGAAGAATTTTTACGCCCTGTGCAAGGAGTTCGGGGGTCTGGTCATCAATAATTGTTATGATCGAATCAATCATCGAATGTGGGAGAATGTCGCGTAATTGGATGTCATTGTTCGCTGAGTCAATGATCTTCCTGTAAATAAAATCTTCTAACCAGGTTTCCGTGGAATCCTTGTGGAGGATTCGCTGAATTTGTCTATCAAGTGATACATACAGTTTTTCTCGAAGCTCAGGCGAAACAATCTCATTCAATTCTCTTGAGAAAAGATCATCAAGCCAGCCACTAACCGATTGTTCAATGGTGTCTGAACATTGATCCGTTGCGAGATATTCTGAAACTGTTTCTTTAATCTGGTAGGTCACTGTTTTCTGGGCGATATCGAAATAGCTTCTATACTCATAGGGAACCAGTGACTGCAGCGGACCAAGATCTTTTTTCATGAATGATCCGACTTTTGCCTCGATGAGCCGGTAAAGGTGATCCTGGAAACCTATCTTCAACAGCGAGTTGTTTATTTCATCGCTTGTGAGAAGATGTTCACCGACCATCTCACCAATATTGATGGCAAGTTCGTGTCTCTTGGATGGAATGACCCCGGGAGTCATGGGTATTCTGATCGGTCCAAGTCTCCATTGTTTAAGGGGCCTGAAGAGCATCCTGATAGCAACCCTGTTGGTCAGGTAACCGATGAATGCCCCGACAAGGGGCGGGGTAATATAAGCGATATATGGAGTGAAATCGTTAACGTTTACTGACATAATCAATTAATTCCTGAGGAGAGCTGATGACAATATCAGCACCTGCTTCCTCCAGTTCAAGTTTTGGTCTAAATCCCCAATCAACACCAACGGTGATCATCCCGGCGCCCGCACCAGTCTTTATGTCCACCGAAGAGTCTCCCACAAACAGGCTCTGTTGAGGATGGACAGCCAGAGCATTGATAATTTTCAGGGTTGAGGAAGGGTCTGGTTTTGGCGGAGCGTCAGCTTTTTTTCCCGCCACAGCGCTGAACCTAATCTCAGGGAAGAAGAGATGTACACACTTTTGGGTAAAACTGTCAGGTTTATTTGACAAGATCGCCATTTTCAATCCGGTTTTCTGAAACAGTTCGAGCATTTCCATGATACCGTCATATGGCCTTGTTTTTTTGTACCATCTTTCATTGTAAATTGATTCAAAGAGATCCACGCTTTCCTGCAGTACCGTGCTGCTTGAATTTTCCGGCATAGCACGTTTCATCAGCATCGCCAGGCCGTCTCCGACAAAATATCGATATTTCTCAACTGCATGTGGCGCGACTCCGAATCTTTGTATGGCAGCGTTTGCGCTGTCTGCGATATCCTCCACTGAGTTCAGAAGGGTACCATCTAAATCGAAGATCAGCGCCTCTATACTATTTTTCTTCATAAGCAGGATTAACAGAACAATTAAGGTGATTTGATATGGTTATTTAAGCTTGATTATTTTTTTAAATGGAGACAAAAGAAACCTTTTTTTTTTTTACCAATTAGATAAGAATAGTGCAGTCCTTTAACCGAGCTCACCTCTTTCTAACAACTGTGAGGCAAAAATTTATGTGGTTTATTTCATTTGTCAAATCTTCCATCGGTAAGAAAATCATCATGGCTTCTTCGGGGTTGATGCTCCTGCTCTTTCTGGCCGTACACGCTTTTGGCAACGCTGCAATATACATGGGCAGTAAATATTTTCAAATATATGCTGACACCCTCCACGGTTTTCCCGTTCTCGTGCTGATATTCGGACTTGGTCTTTTAGTGGTTTTTGCAGCCCATGTCGGTGTCGGCCTTTATTTGTTTTTCGAACTCAGGCAGACCAAAACATCCCGTTATGAAGTTGAGACAAGAGTAATCGAAAACACCTTTGCTTCACGAACCATGCCGTATACCGGCCTCATCATATTATTGTTTGTCATCGTCCATGTTTTTGGATTCGGTGTTGCCGCGCCTGCTGAAATTCCCATCAGCATGACGGTAAAAGAGCTGCTCAGCGGATTTTTCTACAGCCTCTTTTATATTTTCTGTTTTGTGGCCCTGGCAATTCACCTTAACCACGGTTTCTGGAGTATGCTGCAAACATTCGGTTTCAATCACCCACGGTATAATGATCTCATATCCAAGCTGACCATTGCCGTTCCGGTATTCTTCCTGATCCTCTTCGGTGGAATCCCCATATACTTCATGACAGGAGCCGGAGCAGCTTATTAAATCAGTTGCCGTACTCATCTCATTGCTGAACTCCAATGGTCAACATCTTAACAGCATACAACATAGAAGGTTAAAAAATGGAACTTAATGCAGCGATTCCTCCCGGTCCTCTTTCTGAAAAGTGGGATAACCATCGATTCGGCAGCAAACTTGTTAACCCGGCCAATAGAAGAAAGTATAAGGTTATCGTTGTCGGCACAGGACTTGCCGGCGCATCCGCATCCGCCACCCTCGCCGAACTTGGATATAATGTTGAGACCTTCTGTATATCCGACAGTCCAAGAAGAGCACATTCAATTGCAGCTCAGGGTGGAATAAATGCCGCAAAAAATTACCAGAACGATGGAGACTCTGTTTATCGTCTGTTCTACGATACCATTAAGGGCGGCGACTTCAGGGCCCGAGAGGCTAATGTTTATCGCCTCGCGCAGGTTTCCAACAATATAATCGATCAGTGTGTTGCCCAGGGAGTCCCATTTGCCAGAGAATACGGCGGCAGCCTGGCAAACAGATCGTTTGGCGGGGCGCAGGTTTCAAGGACCTTTTACGCACGCGGCCAGACCGGGCAGCAGCTTTTGCTCGGTGCATACAGTGCCCTCTCCCGTCAGATCAAGAAAGGTGGCGTGGTCATGCATACCAGAAAAGAGATGATGGAGTTGGTCGTCGTTGATGGCCGTGCCCGCGGCATCGTTGTCAGGGATGTAATTACCGGCGCGATTCAATCATTTTCTGCTGATGCCGTTCTTCTCTGTACCGGCGGATATGGTAATGCATACTTCCTGTCGACCAATGCCATGGCATCTAATGTCACCGCTGCCTGGCGGGCCTGCAAAAAAGGGGCTGCGTTTGCAAACCCGAGTTTTGTGCAGATTCACCCGACCTGTATCCCCGTCCATGGAGACTTTCAGTCAAAATTGACTCTCATGAGCGAGAGCCTCAGAAATGACGGACGAGTTTGGGTTCCAAAGAACAAGGAGGATACACGGCCACCATCGCAGATCCCTGAAGATGAACGGGACTATTACCTGGAGAGTAAATACCCGAGCTTCGGCAACCTGGTGCCGCGAGATGTAGCCTCAAGGAATGCCAAAGAACAGTGTGATGCTGGAAAGGGAGTCGGCAACACCAAGCTTGCTGTTTATCTCGACTTCGCTGATGCCATCAAGCGTGAAGGAGAAGATACCATCTACAAGAAATATGGTAATCTTTTCCAGATGTATGAAAAGATTGCAGATTCCGACCCTATGAAGGAACCGATGATGATCTACCCTGCCGTTCACTACACCATGGGAGGGTTGTGGGTTGACTACAACCTGATGACAACCATCCCCGGTCTTTTCGCCCTTGGTGAGTGCAACTTTTCTGATCATGGGGCGAACAGATTGGGTGCCAGCGCACTGATGCAGGGGCTGGCTGACGGATACTTCGTTATAAGCACCTCGATCGGACATTATTTCGGTTCGGGTCAAATGGACACAGTTGATTCCACTCATTCAGCTTTCAGAGATGCAGAAAAAGATGTTGCAGACAGAATAGAACGTTTACTGAAAAACAGCACCAAGGGACCGGACGGTAAAGTTACCGTAGACGAAATTCACAAGGAACTCGGGAAGCTTCTCTGGGATAACTGCGGCATGGCCAGAAACAAGCAAGACCTGGAAAAGGCCCTGGAGAGATTACCTGAGATAAAATCCCAATTCTGGGACAATGTCTATGTCCCGGGAACAGGCGCGGACCTGAACCAGTCCCTGGAGCGAGCGGGAAGAGTCGCCGATTTTCTCGAATTTGCTGAATTTATGATCAGGGATGCGCTCTCCCGGGAAGAGTCCTGCGGCTGTCACCTCCGGGAAGAGAGTCAAACTGAAGAAGGTGAAGCGCTTCGCAAAGATGATGAATACTCCCACGTGAGTGTCTGGGAATATAAAGGTGACGAGGAGGTTCCTGAAATGCACCAGGAACCACTCGTATTCGAAAATGTGACACCAAGTCAAAGAAGCTATAAGTAGGTCCGACACACTTTTAATTACAATCTCAGACAACGGGAAACTATGAGTACCATAGACTTGACATTAAAAATATGGCGCCAGAAAAATAATGATTCGCTCGGTAATTTTGAGACCTATACACTCAGAGATATCACCACAGATATGTCTTTTCTGGAGATGCTGGATGTTCTCAACGAACAGTTAACCAAGCAGGGAAAAGACCCTGTTGCTTTTGATCATGACTGCAGGGAAGGAATTTGCGGAATGTGCGGCAGCGTTATCAATGGCATTGCTCATGGTCCCGAAAAAGAAGTAACCCTCTGTCAGCTGCATATGAGAACCTTCAAAAATGGCGATACGCTGGTTATCGAACCGTTTCGATCACGCGCCTTTCCGATCAGAAAGGATCTGGTCGTAGACCGATCCGCCCTTGACAGGATTATCCAGGCCGGAGGCTATGTTTCAATCAATACCGGAGGGACAATAGACGGAAATTCCATACCAATTTCTTCCGAGACCGCAGAGCTTGCCATGGACGCAGCAGCCTGCATAGGTTGCGGGGCCTGCGTGGCAAGTTGCCCCAATGGTGCTGCGATGCTGTTTACCAGTGCAAAAATTTCGCAGCTGAGCCTCCTGCCTCAAGGTCAGCCTGAGAGCAAGACCAGAGCACAGGCAATGGTATTACAGATGGACAACGAAGGTTTTGGACATTGCACCAATGAAAGAGAGTGTGAAGCGGTCTGCCCCAAAGGGATCTCTATCAGAAATATTGCTCGAATGAATCGAGAGTTTTTAAAAGGTATTCTGGCTGGAGAATAGATTGTTATATTTATAGTTCAGGGCTCGATCCGTTTTCTGATTTTAGCTCAGCTGCCAATTCACTGAGCCTGCCTGGCCTCTCTGTATCATCTCCTTATTAATATTGAACCGGTCAGCCACCTGGCCGGCCGGCTCAATGAAAACAATTCTATTGCTTAAGCCAATTGGCCTGACGCCCATGAACTATGACGTGGTCATTATCGGTGCTGGACCCGGAGGTCTCCGTTGCGGTCAGATTCTTGCCAGAAGCGGTGCTCGCGTTCTCATCCTGGAAAAAAACGAGATCGTTGGGAAAAAAGTATGTGCAGGCGGGATTACCTGGAAAGGTCTGATCGAGCGTGTGCCGCCGCATTTAATAGAACGTTCATTCTGCAGCCAGCAGCTGAACACTCGCCTGCAGAACATTAAAATTGAGTCCCATCACCCTATTATCGCGACGATAAATCGATTAACACTCGGTCAGTACATGGCCGACGGTGCACAAAACAAGGGGGCTGATATTATTACAGGAGCGCGCGCGGTATCGATAGATAAAAGGAGTATTACCTATCGCCGCCGCAATAAGAGCTGCAAGGTTTCCTTCGACTACCTTGTCGGAGCTGACGGATCATTATCTAAAGTTCGTCAATGGCTGGGGATTCCTGCTGTTTTGTTTGGTATAGGAATTAACTATATGCTGCCGCTGAAGGTTGAAGACATGGTGTGGAATTTTGATACGCGTAAATTCGGCTGCGGCTATTCCTGGATATTCCCTCATTCAGACGTGGTCTCCGCTGGTGCCTATACCAGCCTGGCCTCATTCAGCCCATCTCAGCTTAACAGCTGCCTGGTTCAGTGGCTTAAAGAAAAAAATATCATTGTATCTCATTCAAGACCGGGGGCTGAAAAGATTTCCTGTGATTTCAGAGGCTGGAAATTTGGCAACTGTTTTCTGGTTGGCGATGCGGCAGGGCTCGCTTCTCCATTGACCGGAGAAGGGATTTATCCGGCATTTGTATCCGCAGAAGCTGCCGCCCATACGATCATCGCTAAAGATCACCAGCCGGATGCGCTGATAGCTCTGCTGGCCAAGCATCGGAAACATTCGACAATGCACAGGCTGGCCTGCCGTCACAACATGGCAGCATTCATCCTCTCTGAAATATCAGCACTTTTTTTACGTTATCGCCTCCTCTCTTTTCACTCTTTCGAGATGGCCTAATTCAACATAATGAGCAAACCTGCATGGTCAATCGGCTAAAAAACAGCAAACTACTTGTAAACGGAGCATTTATCCTGTTCTGCCTTGCACTGCTGCTTTTTCTCTATTTCGCTCCTGAGGAAACGACGTCTCAGCTGCCCGATGATGGAGTACATGAAAAATTTCGCTTGATAAAAAGCAAGAAAGAGGCAGATAAATTGTGTGTTGAATGCCACTACGATGAAGGTTCAGCGCCACTCCCTGATACTCATCCCCCCCCCTACCGATGCTTATTCTGTCATAAGAGAGAGTAGCCAACGGACCATTTCAAGCGTTTAAGCTTTTGTTTGCAATTTCAAAAACATCGCGGGAGAGTGGTTTCTGTGCCAGTATGGTTTCCAGCATATCCTTCATAAGGTTTTTTCTAGGACTGTCGTAGCGCGTCCAGTTGGTAAAGGGAGTCACCATTCGAGCGGCAATTTGGGGATTAATCGAATCAAGATAGATAATGTTGTCAGCAAGGAACTGATATCCCCCGCCGTCACTCTGATGAAAATGGAAATGATTGGAACTGAAAGCCCCGATAAGCGATCGAACCTTGTTGGGATTTCTAATGGAAAAAGCGGGATGAGATGTTAATTCTTTGACCTTGCTGAAGGTGTCTTCACTGCTTGACAGGGCCTGGATTGAAAACCATTTATCCATGACAAGCGGTTCGTTCATCCACTTCTTTTCAAAATCAGCCATCAACTCAGTTCTTTCGGGGAAATCATGATGAGCAATGGCGGACAATGCGGCGACCTGGTCGGTCATATTGTCGCCATGATGATATTGTTTTAGACACAAGGTACTCCTTTCATCACCTGATTTTGCAATACTGACCAGATATGACAGACAACAGTTTTTCAAGCTTCTCCGGCCTATTTCTTCCGGGTTGACCTGATAGGTATCCACCCGGTTGTTTTGTCTGTATATGTCAAGAAAATCTTCGTAAAGCAATCGCGCCAGCTCCGATTTCACAAATTGATGACTCCTGTGCAGTAAATCGGGTTCAACCTTTTCCATCGACTGGGCAAGATAGGATTCTGTCGGTAAGGTCAAGGCGAGCGCGATTAAGGATTTATCCAGTCCGGTGTGAATCAGATTTTTCCTGACCGAGTCAACATATGTTTCAGGGAGCTTCAGCGTTTTATTGTTCCTGAGATCATTAGCAAGTTCCAGAATAATCAAGGCACCGAGGGAAAAGGCGGCATCGCTTCTGTTAAACAGGTCATCGTCGCTGGCCATCAATATTGTCAACTCGTCTCTGCTGTAAAACGAGTCTAGTTTTACGGGAGCGGAGAAATTCCTGAGCAACGAAACTATCGGCCGCTCCTTCAACCCAGAAAAGACGAAGCGCTGCCTTTGTTCAGTAAGCTCAAGGAGGAAGTTATCACCGATTCTCTGGTAATCGCTGACAATAGCCTTGTTGTCAGCAGCTAAAAATCCGGTCAGGATCGGGATATGAAATGGTTTTTTATCAACCTGCAGCGGCGTAGCCCTGGTATTCTGTTCTATATTCAGGGTATATTCTTCGGTTGCTTCATCCCAGGAATCTTCAATCTTGAGAACAGGTGTTCCCGCTTGTGAATACCAGCGTTTAAACTGTTCGAGGTCGACATGGGACGCATCGCTCATGGCAGCAACAAAATCTTCGCAGGTTACCGCCTGGCCGTCATGACGCTGAAAGTAGAGTTCCATGCCCTCTCTGAAGCGTGCAGCACCAATAAGGGTATGGATCATCCGCACCAGTTCGGCCCCTTTGTTATAGATAGTTACCGTGTAGAAATTGTTAATTTCCATATAACTTTCAGGTCTTACCGGGTGGGCCATAGGACCTGAATCCTCACGAAACTGAAACTGCCTGAGCGTCCTGACATCCTCTATTCTCTTTACTGCTCGAGAATTCATGTCGGAAGAAAATTCCTGGTCCCTGAACACCGTAAGTCCTTCCTTGAGGCTTAATTGAAACCAGTCTCGACAGGTTACCCGGTTTCCTGTCCAGTTATGGAAATACTCATGACCGATTACCCCCTCGATGCCCATATAGTCCTGATCAGTTGCAGTCTCTGGTGAAGCAAGCACATATTTTGAATTAAAGATATTCAGCCCCTTGTTTTCCATGGCACCCATATTAAAATCATCTACCGCGACAATCATATAGCGGTCGAGATCATATTCGAGACCAAAAACCTCCTCATCCCATTTCATTGCCTTCTTCAGTGACTTCATTGCATGGTCACAGCGATTCCGGTTCTGTTTCTGAACATAAATTTCAAGATTTATGTTTCGACCAGACCTGGTTCTGAATGTGTCCTCGATGAATACGAGATCTCCGGCAACAAGGGCAAAAAGATAGCACGGTTTTGGAAACGGGTCTTGCCACTCGACAAAATGTTTTTCAGTACCGAGCATACCCCGTGCTACAAGATTTCCATTAGAGAGAAGAACCGGATACTTTCGACGGTCGGCTTCTATTCTCGTGGTGAACCGTGCAAGGACATCCGGTCTGTCAGGATAATAGGTTATTCTTCTAAACCCTTCTGCTTCACATTGAGTACAGAAATTACCGGATGATAGATAAAGCCCGGTTAGTGAGGTGTTTGATTCAGGGTTGATTTTCGTGACAATGTCAAGATCGAAAGATGATGGAACATCATAGATATACAGACCATCAGAATCAGGTTTAAAGCGATCTTTATCAAGCTCTTTTCCCTGAATAGAGACAGAAACCAGCTGTATTGATTCACCATTTAGATATAACGTATTGCCTTTGCTGGTGCTCCTTGGATTTTTCCTTATGGATGAGTGTGCTTTCACCAGCGTTTCAGTTTCTTCAAGAAAAAAACTGAGATGAATCTGGTCCACCAGGTACTCAGGAACCCTATAGTCGGCAAGATTTATCGTATTGTGTTGATTTTTATTCACAGTAAAGTAATTCCTGTTTTCGTTTTTAAGCAGTTGCCTGCTTTAATAGGTAGTGTGCAGTAATTATTTGTCTCTCTGCTGCAGGCCTGAAAATCCATAAACAGCAGAAGATCCATTGCTGAGTCCCTGATGGAAAGATGATCCGGCAACCAAAACGTATAGTTAATAAAAGGTCAACAGGAAAAAACCGGGCGGGGTTATCCGTTACGGCCAGAGACAGGTAAATTATCGCCGTAACGGGAGACTTTCGGTATCCGGCAAGGCCGCCGGAAATGCTTGTCAATGACTGAAATTAATTGGCAGTTGTCCTGCGCTAATCCATTTCTTCTTTAGATAATCGGCCATTATAATTCCGAGAATAATAATCACCCAGCCTTCGTATCGTCCCATATTAACAATGAGCGCAAAGGCGACCATCTGAAGACTGGGTATTGCCAGCATCAGGTAGTAGGTTTTTGTATAAAAGGCGAATTTTACTGCTGCAGTAAGACTGAGCTGGAAATCAACAAGAACAGAAATGGCATAGAATGCGACAATTATTAACTCGTTTGCCCCAAAAAACAGACTCAGAATCATCGCAGATCCGTGAACAACAAAAATGGACCGATAGTCAGTTCCATGGGGATTGCTCAGAACAGAAGGCAGGGCCTTTGAGCGAGTCCAGAGGTTGAATAAGGTGTTTTTGTGACTTGGTTTACGTTCAATGATTCTGGTGGTATTGGCAATATCACAGGTGACGATTGAGGTAAACGTCAAAACGGCAGCGACGGCAATACCGACGATGACTGCTAGGCCCAGTCGATCACCAAGAGCAGAACGAACCTTGAAGCCTATAACCATTTCATCTATTTGATGATCAACGGCAAAACGAACGAGGTCGTCACCAGGGTCACTTTTGCGGACAATGAGATGAATTTCGTAAGGAATATTTTCCTATTTCAGGAGCGCTTCAAGGTTGTCAAGACGGGCTCTGGCACTGATGTTTGCTATTTTACCAAATTTATCAAGGGGATGTCCTACAATTGAACTGACAACGTACAGTTTGGCGCCAAATGCCCTGGCATGTTTGATTGCGACCCGAGTCACCTCATCCGAGGTAAAATAAAGATTGTACCCGACCAGTATTCTCGGCTGTCTGTCTGTCACTTACACACCCTCCGTAAAACAATAGTTGCCCGTTGTTATCTGTCGAAATGCTGTCAATCTGATGATCTGCAGGAGCACCGAATATGTTCTGCTATATTAGCGGTTTGAATGTATAGTTCAACATCGTTGATCGGTTATAGTTTTTTATTCTAGCGTATCAATCGTCGGCAGGTATCAATCTATAGTGAAGGTATCAATAGTCATCGTGTCCATCAACCGGGTCAGATCAGTCATGTTCTCAAGATCCCTTACCTGATCTATTATTGTGTTTTGCTGAGCACTTGACAAAACCGGTGCCACAAGCTTTCTGAACTTAACAATGATTTCACTCCAGGAAAGCGGGTTTTCAGGGTCTCCTTTGGGATGCTCAATGGTAACATCGTAGGTCCGGTTGTCTTTGGTTATAATTTCGACATGGGCCGGCCACTTTTTAGGAAAATCTTTTTCAATAAGCGGGTTCTCGAGGCAGGTGACCTTTTCCATTATATCTTTTATCGCCTCTGAATTAATATTGACCATGGAGTATTGGTCGAGAAAAGCATCGCCATTCAATACCGCAACTGCAGCCCCGAACGGCATACTGAATTGCGCATCGACGATTGATGCGGGGTTTATTTTTGCTTCCTGTGGCTCGGCGACAAGGGCAAAACCAGCCTTTAATATGCTGATATTAATTTGCTTGATCGTGTCGGCAGACAGCCCATTATCGTTCATAATCTTTATGATACAGTCAATTGCTCCCTGTTTGTATCGGCAGCAGGCATGAGGCTTTATGCTTGTATTCATGACCTCGTAAGGAGCCCCCCAATTTTCGAGCACTTTCCCCACCGCTGAGGAGGGCGAATAGGAGTGCAGAAACCCGAACTGTCCTTCAATAATGGTGTTCGGTCCTGTAAATCCCTCTCTGGCCAGTTGCGTGGCAATAATACCGCTGTGGGCTGACCAGCCGGCATGAAATCGTTTGGTATAGGCGCCATCGGTCAGAAATTCCATGGAGCCTGCCGCCTGACTCCCGGCAATGCCAAGCGCATCTGCAGTCTGTTTTTGATTGATATTGAATATTTTAGCAGCAGCCACTGCCGCGCCAAACGTTCCACAGGTAGCAGTCGGGTGAAATCCTCGTTGATAATGTGCTGCAGGATCAAGGGATATCCCTAGCTTGACCATAACCTCGTAACCTGCAACGATAGCCGATATCAGTGTCTGTCCACTGCTTTTGCAGAGATATCCAGCAGCCAGTGCGGCCGACATAACTGAAACTGCCGGGTGAAGTGAGGCCTCATTAACGACATCATCCAACTCAAGCGAATGAGCAGAAATGCCAAGAGCCAATGCGGCGTTTGAGACCTCAGCTTTCAAGGATGTTGCGGGAATCGGGACAGCTGATTTTTGTTCTTGATTACTGGCGAGGTAACGATACACCGGCAGTGATGATTCTGATCTGGTCCCCCGTATCGCCACTCCCAAATAATCAAGCAATAGATATTTACACCTGTCTACGACCTCTGGAGGTAATGAGTCAAATTCAAGTGAGTTGCACAAACCGGCCATGTCCATTGTTATTCCCATTGAATTTCTCCGTTTCTGGTGAGATGGCTCGCTAAAGCGATACTATTGTTTGAACTAATATCGTCATTAGACAATCATTCCTTATTTAATCAAACCCCTTTTTCGCCAAGGCAATAAAATGAGCAACGTCTATATCTTTTGGGCAGACGAATGAACATGCCTGAGAGGAATGGCAGCGATAGATGCCATTATCACTGTAGAGGCATCTGAGACGTTCTTCCTTCTCCTTTTCACGGGGGTCCAGCACCCTGACAATCGCAGCCAGCATGCTGTTTGGGCCGAGAAAATTTTTATGACTGCTCAGGCAGGCAGACGCGCAGCAGAAACAGTTGATACACCTGGTAGCATTAACATATTTGTCAAGGAGCTCAGGGCTTATCTGGTGCTCTTCGCCCTCACCTTTTGGTGGTTCAGGGCTGATTATGTATGGTTTGACGGTATCAACGCGCTGATAGGCAATATCTGAATCAATAACAAGGTCTCTTACCACCGGCGCAACGTCGAGCGGTTCAACAATAAAGACCGAGGTTTTGAAGTAGTTCACAGCATTTTCCACGAGAAGTTCGCAGGCCAGAAGCGGTTTATTGTTGACCTTCATGGAACAGGTACCGCATTGACCGTGCTCGCAGGAAGAACCCCAGGCAAGGGTTGGATCCTGCTCGTCATTAATCTTACGAAACAGGTCGACAAATCTCATGATTCGACCTGCCTGTATTTCATACGTCTGGATCCATTTTTTTTCAGTATCAGGATTATAGCGCTGTACGTGTAAGGTTATATCGTAACTTGAACTCATAATATGTATACCCTGGAAAAAGACAGATAAATCATTACATAATTCTGTAAATGCTAGTATTTTCTCTCGATATAGTCGAATTTTTCATGATGTTTTCCACCTTCGTCAAACAAGGTTCTATCGATTTCACGCCTGTTCAGATCAACGGCGCCGTATTGAGCCATGGAAACGAGCGTATGGTAGTTGTACTGGTCTTTTCTATCAGGGTGATCATCCCGAAAATGAGCCCCGCGTGATTCTTTTCGGGCACGCGCCGCTTCGCAGATCACCAAGGCAACCGTCAACAGGTTATCCAGTTCCCACCTCTGGATCAGTTCCTGGTTCAGGCTCAGGCTTGTCTGGAACAGCGCTGTTTTCCGAGCTCTCATTTTTAATTCATTGAGGCTCTCAATCGCCTCCATTATTGACGTTTCTGTCCTGAAAACACTGACATTGCTTGTCATCACCTGGCGAAGTGCAATTTCTGATCAAACCAACGTTATCAGTACCTTTTGATTCAAAATAGTTTTTGAATCTGGACTGGAATCGGGTTCTGCATCTGGGGTATACGGTTGTATGTTTCTGACGATTGAGACAGCCAATCACTCGATCGGCAGCAATTTTGCCCATCGTGATCAATTCAAGAATTGAATTCGTTCCGAGCCTGTTGAACCCATGAAAGCTTGACGCTGCGCACTCACCAACCGCAAAGAGGCCATCAATAACTGTCTGTTCATGGTCTTCAACTTCGCCAAACTCGTTAGTGGGTATACCCCCCATATGATAATGATTACTGGGTCTCACCGGGCACAGCTCTTTTTGAGGGTCAAGGTTCACGTATCTCTTGAAAAAACTGGAAACTTCAGGAATCTGTTTCTGGTGGACTTCGTCAGGCAAATGCCTGAGATCAATCCAGACATGCTGTATGTTATGATCGGGGTTTAAAATACCGCGTCCCTCTCTTATTTCAGATTCTATTGCTCGGGCCACAAGGTCCCTCGGTGCCAGTTCCTTCATTTTTGGTGCATAATTACTCATGAATGGTTCGAGCGCATTGTTCCTGAGAATGCCGCCAACTGAACGCAGGGTCTCACTGGCGAGGATGCCGGGTCCGACAATACCTGTCGGATGAAACTGCACGGCCTCAGGGTCCATGACGGGAAGACCCGATTCCAGGATCAGAGCAAGACCGTCCCCGGTATTCTGCCGGCAGTTTGTGGTGACCTGATAAACCTGGCCGCTGCCACCGGTGGCAATAATGGTTGCCCTGGCATTTACGGTAATGAATTCGCCTTTCTTTTGGTTAAACACGACGCAACCAAAACATTGTTTATCTTCTATGATGAGTTCAGCTGCGATACTTTGGTTGATGAAGGTAATACCCCGTTTAAGGGTTTCCCCCCAACTTGTGTCCATGATCCCCTTGCCCGTTCTGTCAGCCTCAAATACAGCGCGATATGCCGACGACTCACCAAAATTTCTTGTATGTCCGCCAAACGTTCTTTTACTGAGTCTGCCGTCTCTTTCCCGTGAAAAATGCATGCCTCTGTTTTCAAGCCAGAGAATCTGATCCCAGGCTGCTTCACATACCTTTTTAACGACATTTTGATCAGCGGTGCAGTCAGACCCTTTCCAGGTATCAAAGGCATGGAATAAAACGGAGTCGAGTGGATCCTTAGGATCAACTGCTGCCAGCCCTCCCTGGGCGGTCGAGGTGTGTGATTTCTGAGGATGTGAGACCTTGGTCAGCGCAATGATTTTAGTGGCTGGTCTTTTTTCAAGCACCTCCGCAGCGCAGCGAAGCCCTGCTCCGCCGGCGCCGACAATGAGAATGTCGCATTCGATCGTTGAACCTGCAGCAATAGATATAGCCATGACCTACCTTGTTAAACGGAGATTGTTAGTTTAATGCCGATAATGGCCAGAACAGCGGATACAAGAATGATTGCAGCGGAACAGGCGATCCGCTTTCTGCGTTCAGCGATATAATCTAGAACAGATACCTGACAATCCATAACCACTATGATATATGGCACTTAAAACAAGACCTAAGTCAATGCATTTGATAAAAACACTGTCCATTCGTTCGGCGATAACCTGCACATCCCGTCCTATTGTCGGATCCAGGTGCATAAAAATCATATGGGCAGGGATCATAATAAAGAGAAAAGCAGCTGAGATTCGTTGAAGTCTCCAGAAAATCGAGGACTTGTTATTTTTAAGTTTTAAAATGGTGATGAATGCAAGACCAAAGCTGGCAATTGCTGCCTGGGACCAGAAGAAAAAGGGAGAAACTGACTGGTTTCCAAGGGCCATGAAGATGGCGAGCATTAACAGGTATATAGACGATATAGCTAGAATTGATCTGAACAATGTCCTGTCGTTGCGCTGACCGAACAGTTCGTATAACAGCAAACGACCGCCATTTAATGAATGATAGATAACCGGAATTGCCAGAAACCATTCAAGAAACCCGGGAAAGAGACGTGAGAAAAAGTCCATTTTCTCAACAAATTTTTCCGGAGTCTGCAGTGTGGAAAGGGTATTTATATGAAAAACAAGATAAAATACAAGAAATACGCCACTGACCCTGTGTGCCCAGGCGGCAGCGTATGGCCAGCCCTTTGTT
Organism: uncultured delta proteobacterium; assembly: GCA_963710015.1. Taxonomy (GTDB): domain Bacteria; phylum Desulfobacterota; class Desulfobulbia; order Desulfobulbales; family Desulfocapsaceae; genus MADRE3. The sequence continues at coordinate 68,652 of CAVPYP010000030.1, forward strand.
CGGGTCAGATTCAGGATTTTGCTAAAACCTGAATTTCTCGAGTGCAGCTGGTTTGAAATCATTACTAGTTCCCCTGTGACATGAGCAATGCTCGTTTCTTTTGATGAAGGGATGGTTCACGTTTAATCGGACAGTTTGAGATAGGCCAGAAATCTGTCCAGAGCAATATTGATATGTTCCTCAACGAGTTCTCTGCATTTTTCCGGTTGATTTTTGAATTTTGTAAAACTCTCAAAAATTTTGTGGTGCACGCGCAAGGATTTTCCCACATCTTCCTGGTAATACTGATAGGAGAAGCGATGCCAGATATTTTGCATGCGCAGGGTTCTCAAGCTATCTATCAGCAGTCTGTTTTCGCTTAATTCGATAAAGAGTTCGTGAAAAGACAGGTGATGGGTGTAATAGGCCTGGGTGTCGCCTGTTTTAGCAGCGCACTCCATTTTGGAGAGCTCTTCGGCCATCAACGCCAGTGATTCTTCTGTCATGTTTGGTAATGCCAGTTGAGCTGCCAGCCCTTCAAGTGCTGCCCTGATCGGGAAATTTTCCTCTATATCCCGCCTGGTTATCCTTTTTACAAAGGTACCCCTTCTGGGAATAATTTCTACAAGTCCCTTTTTTTCAAGTTCCCGAAAGGCTTCACGCAGCGGAGAACGGCTGACACCAAAATGATCCTGCAGCTCCAGCTCTAATAACTGATCTCCCCCCTTGTAGGCGCCTTCGAGAATCGCCATTGTTAAGGCCTCGGCCACCTGGATACCTAGGCCGACCGGTTTATTCATATCTTTATAGGTAATGTTCAGTCATCGTCAGTTACCATAACAAGGTTAGTTCAAGGAGAGAAATACTGTTAAAATCACCGTAGAGAGCCCGTGCGGTTTATACGGATGAGAAAAAACTTCCAAGCTCACGAACAAATATTAACATTGTCGACAATAGTAACATCTGCGCAGATATATTCATCCATAATTATGCTGTTTACCCCATTTTTTCGTTCAGCTCTATGTTTCAACGATTGCATGATAATTTCGCAGATAATTTCTATGTAATTAATGTGTTATTTATATGGAGGAAATATGACAACCTTTCGGGATACCTTCTGGAAAATAAAACTGGATTCATGTAAAGAGGCTTTGACAAAAAATAATTTTGACGTTTTTATTGCTGATAATCTGCAGCAGGCTCGTACCATATTTTTTGATGACATACTTCCCTCCATTGCGATAAAGACAGTTTCCTGGGGTGATTCACTCACCTTTCACTCGACCGGAATACTCGCTGAACTGAGAGGAAATAAAAGGGTCTCAATTATAGAAACATTCGCTGATAGCATCAGTAGAGAAGAAATAATAGAAAGACGAAGACAGGCGCTGCTGGTTGATCTGTTTTTTACCGGTTCAAACAGTGTTACCGAAAATGGCCAGCTGGTGAATCTCGATATGGTTGGCAACCGTGTCGCAGCCATAACGTTTGGCCCCAAATATGTGGTATTATTTGTCGGTCGCAACAAGATCGTCAGCGGACTTGATCAGGCCAAGGAACGAATTAAAACTATCGCGGCTCCGATGAATGCTATTCGTCATACCGGTTTCAAAACACCCTGCATGAAGACCGGAAAATGTCATGACTGCAGCAGTCCCGATCGAATCTGCAATACCTGGGTGATCACAGAAAAATCTTTCCCGAAAAAGCGGATAAAAGTGGTGTTAATAAATGAAGACGGCGGTTTTTAATACCTCACTTTTAGTACTCAACGATTGAACAGAGCCTTTACTGGAAGACCTGTCGGTCGGTTTCAATCTTTCAGGGCCCGATAGTAGGAATCGAGCGTGTACACTGCAGCAAGGGGATTATGGCCGGTTACCCTGTCTTTTACCGCAAGAACCGTACATGGAGCATCAGCATTTTTAAAAAAGAGTGAATCATGTCCTACACACAAGCCCAGCAAAACATTAAATTCGGTTTTTTCACGATTGAGCAGCTCCGCCTGAAGAATCGGATTGCACATTGATTCAGATGCACCAACAGCGATCCTTTCGTCTTCACCCAGCCCAAGAAACTGCTTTTCCACACCCCCGACCTTACAAATGGCTGAAATTATATTCAGGCCCTTTGAAGAAAAATAGTTTTCAACAATTCCGGCCTCTTTACGCAGTCCCATACAGAAGGCTAAGCCGATTTTCTGGTAGCCCATCCGTGATATGAAATCAGATATTTCCTCAATTCTTGGTTTTGCCGGCTTTACGTGAGCATATCCAAGCTCCCGGTTTGAATAGCCATCTTTTTCCTGAAGGCTCGATTGCTGGGCAAATTCAAAAAAACCATCATTCTTATATTTGTCGAGGACCTCCTCACTGAGACTGACATGATTGGCTGTCGGGCAGTTGGAAGGATGTTTGCCCCCTTCTGTCCTGCAGATCCTGTCAGATATTCTGACGTTGCATCGGGCACAATGGGGTGAATTAGTATCTTTCATGATCACGTTTCTCTTTCTAAAGGGTTACAGGTTCTATCGTTTTTATTACTGGAAGCAGCCAGCCGTGTTTGCGTGCCACAGCCGTACCAGAATGCATCATGACTATGCCTTCTGCGCTGACGGGTTATAATGCATTAATAGCGATTAACGCTTCCTTCACAGCCTTTACGCCGTGCGCCGGCAATGGAACCTGGGGCGGCAGTGGGGAACCGACGTTGTATCCCTGCAGCTCAAGGCCCCCCTTGATACAGGCCGCCAGATTATAGTTTACAAAGGCTTGATTGAGCCTCCAAAGTTTCCTCTGTAAATTCATGGCCTCCGGCCACAGCCCCTGTCCGCAGAGTTCATAAAGGGCAACACTCTGCGTCGGGGCGATACAGGCGGGACCGGCCATCCAGCCGACGCCACCAATGAGCATCACGCAGGCTGGAATGTGTGCAGATGCAGAAAATACCTGCATCCGGTCTTCGACCAATTGCATTATCGACAGGAGGCGCCCGGTATTAAAAGAAGCATCTTTTATATATCGAATAGTTTCAACGTGACTCAGTTCCTCGATGACACTGAGCGACAGGTCAGATCGCTGGAAGTTGGGATTTGTATATAAAACAATGGGAACCGATACTGCTGATGCAATTGATTTGAAATAGTGAATTATATTGGTGTCGTCAACAGGAAAATAAGACTCCAGAATAGCAAGAATCCCATCACACCCCATGTCCTCATAGGTTTTTGCCTGTAAGACAGCATCCCGGGTAGTCGTGGCGGCAACGCCTGCTACGACAGGAACCCGGCCACGTGCTGCTTCAACAACAATCTCAACAATCAGTCGTCGTTGTTCCCAGGAAAGATAGGCAAACTCTCCCGTTGAGCCAAGCGGTGTAAGACCGTGCACACCGCTGTCAATCAAATCATCACAGAGCTTTACCAGAACGTCTTGTTTTACCGTGCCAGTGTCATCTATCGGTGAAACAAGATAGGGAAAAACACCGTGGAAATGATCTTTATTTTTCATCATTCTCATGTAAATATCGGTTGACAGGTACTGACAGAAGAATATGGCAACAGTTAGATGTCGCCATCTGATTTCATTTTTTCTATGTCCACGGCACTGTACCCCAGCCCTGAGAGAATCTCAGCGGTATGCTCACCAAGATCAGGAGCTTTAGATCTGTTTTTCGCCTCTGTCTTCGATAGTTTTATCGGGTTATTCAGCATTCTTGATTTTACCATAGGTCGGATGGTCCCATTCCCCAAAGAAATCATTGGCAACGGCCTGTTCGTCCTGGGTCACTTCAAGCGGGGTCTTGACCGGTGCCCATATCAGTTTGTTCTTGCTTAAAACATCGACCCAGTGATCGTAGGACTGAGAAACAAACGTGTTCTGGATAATCTGAATCAACATTGCTGAATTCTGAGCCCGTGCATCAGCAGTTGCGTAGAGCGGATCGTCAATCAGTTCTTGAAGGCCGAGCGCCTCGCAGAACGATGGCCAATAGGGTTGAGAGGTGGTCATGCCGAGCATGATCCAGCGTTTGTCACTGGTTGGATAAATATTTCTTATGGGATTTGCCATGGTCTTCTGTGATGGTCGAACTGCATCTTCTCCACTGATCAGGCAACCGGAAATGTCGGTCCCCAGAGCAAAAACAGCACTGTTATATAGGGATACTTCGACTGCCTGACCAATACCAGATCGCTCCCTCATGTAGAGTGCTGCCATTACTCCAGCAAGAAGACTCTGGGACGTTATACTGTCCCCATAGGCCGGCCGTGAAATATTTGGTGGATTATCGGCCTCATGCATTAAATCCATGACCCCGCTTCGGGCCCAGAAGGCCACAGAGTCATAACCGCCAGTGTTTTTTTCCGTGCCCTGCCGACCATAACCGGTTAGATTTGCGTAAATAATTCTTGGGTTACGTTTTGCCAGAGTCTCATACTCCAGATCGAATTTCTCCATCTCATATGGTCTGAGATTATTTAAGAATACGTCAGATTCCTCGACCAGCCTATGGATAATCTTCTGCCCTTCTTTTGATTTTAAATTGACCGTTAAACTTTTTTTGTTTCTATCCACATGTTCCCAGATATAATTCACTTCATGCGGGCGGGCCCAGCCGGCCATTCCAGCTGCGAGCAAATGCCGTTGAAGATCTCCCCTGCCGGGAGGTTCAACGTGAATGACCTCTGCTCCCCAGCTTCCCATAAGCATTCCCGCCAGCGGCATCGCAAATGCACCACCAACCTCAATCACCCGGATGCCCTTCAGTCCTTCTTCCATGCGTCATTCCTCTCTTTTTTATTCAAAGTGGTTTTACCAAGAATCAGTAAAATCTTCGGTTATGCCGGCGGATCAACCTGTTCATTGAAACTGGCCAGGTGCTTCGCTACGTGCTGCGCACGTCTACCTCCCGGCTCTCCCGGGAAACAAAACCACGCGATTTAGGCGTGGTCGTTTACTCATAAGATAATTAGGCTTACCGTTCTCTTTAATGGTTGTTAAAAGAAGATGCAGCTGACAGCCTTACCGAATTTAATTATTTTTGCAATCAAGAAGAAATGACCGTTCTTATCTGCAGCTGGAAATAATTATTTGTTAAAAGCCAGTTTCAGTGACTGTCTGGCAGCAAATTGTTGTGCAACCTGATATCTTTGATAATATTGTTTGAGTTTACAAAGCAATGAATTATATATCATTGTTTACATAAAAAAGCGCAGATCGTCATGCCGTAAACGATTTCCAGGTTTTTGATTGTCAGCCGCACGATAGCTGCAGTTCATAGAGCTGCTCAACCAGAAGAGAGTGATATCAATGATTACGATTAATGAACACTATAATAAGCTGCAGGCGTCATACCTTTTTTCAGATATAGCAAAAAGAGTGGCAGCCTATCAAAAAAGCAATCCGGATCAGTCTATCATAAAACTTGGAATTGGAGATGTGACAAAACCGCTCCCGCAGGCATGCATTGATGCCTTTCATCATGCCGTTGATGAAATGGCTGATGAAACCTCTTTCAGAGGCTATGGGCCTGAACAGGGGTATGATTTTTTACGTGAAGCTATCACCGCTCATGATTTCAAAAAACGCAATGCGGCGATTGCCGCTGATGAAATTTTTATCAGCGATGGTGCCAAATGCGATACGGGAAATTTTCAGGAATTATTCAGTAGTGAGATAGCTGTCGCAATACCCGATCCTGTCTATCCGGTTTATCTGGACACTAATGTCATGGCTGGCAGAACCGGCACCTTTGAGGATGGCCGTTACCAGGGGCTTGTCTATCTGGATTCAACAAGAGAAAATAACTTCGTCCCGGCGCTCCCTGAACAAAAAGTAGATCTGATCTACTTGTGTTTCCCTAATAATCCGACCGGTTCGACAATATCAAAGGAAGAACTTAAGCTCTGGGTCGATTATGCTCGGGAGAACAAGGCGCTTATTCTCTATGATGCTGCCTACGAAGCATTTATTAAAGATGATTCCTTGCCGAAGACCATTTATGAAATTGACGGTGCCCAGGAAGTCGCTGTTGAATTTCGGAGTTTTTCAAAAAGTGGCGGGTTTACCGGCACCAGGTGTGCTTTTACGGTGGTTCCTAAAGCATGCAAGGTTTACGACAGCAACGGTGCCTCTTATTCGCTTCACAGCCTCTGGAATCGCAGGCACTGTACAAAATTTAACGGAGTTTCGTACCCGGTTCAACGCGCTGCCGAGGCCCTCTATAAACCGCAAGGAATGCAACAGGCCGCCGAGTTGGTAAGGTATTATATGAAGAATGCGGAACTGATCAGATCGGAAATTTCAGCGCTTGGTTTCGATTGCGTTGGCGGTGAGAATTCTCCATATATATGGATAGACGGTAAAACTGGTTCCTGGAAATTTTTTGATCTGCTGCTGGAAAAAGCCGGGGTTGTCTGTACCCCTGGAGCCGGCTTTGGCAAATGTGGTGAAGGCTATATACGCCTATCCGCTTTTAATTCCTACGAAAACGTCAGGCAAGCCATGGTACGAATAAAGGATGCTATCGGTTCCTGATGAACTATCTGCTTCAAACAGGTCACAGATCATAATGTGGCCGGTTTGAAGCTTACTTTTTCCTCAACACCTTCCATTTCTGATATTTTTGTAACCGTCATATTATTGTTGAGCCACTGCAGCACGCCATTCACCAGACGCTCAGGGGCAGAAGCCCCTGCCGTTAGGCCGACAGTTTTGACACCGCTCAGCCAATCGGGCTCTATATCTCTCCAGTCATCTATCAAGTAACTCCTGCCCCCGGACTGCTCAGCAACCTCTCTCAAACGATTTGAGTTTGAACTGTTTTTTGAACCAACGACGAAAATGATATCAGTTTTCTCGGCCAGATACTTGACAGCATTCTGACGGTTTTGGGTTGCATAGCAGATATTTGATTTGATTGGGCCTTGGATTCCCGGAAAACGTTTTACAAGCGAGGTAATGATGTCTTCAATATCTCTTTGACTGAGCGTTGTCTGCGTCACGTATGCAACTTTTTCAGGGTTGCCAATCATTATTGTTTCAGCTTCTTCTATGTTTTCCACAACGTGTACATGGCCAGAAACCCTTCCTGCAGTACCTTCAACCTCAGGATGGCCATGGTGGCCAATTATGATGACATCATATCCCTGACGATGGTAACGCTCAACCATACTGTGAATACTTGTCACCAGTGGACAGGTTGCATCAACAGTTTTCAAACCAAGAGCGTTCGCCTGTTTTTCAACCTCCAGAGATACACCGTGAGCGCTGAAAATGCATATATCTCCACACGGCACCTGGGATAAATCGACAACAAAGTTTGCCCCTCTTGTTTCCAGCTCAGAAATAACGTGTTTATTGTGAACGATTTCATGGAGGACATAGACAGGTTTATCAACCGTATCGATGGTCAGTTTAACGGTCTCAATTGCCCTTACAACGCCAGCACAAAAACCGCGTGGGGAAGCCAGTATGATTTCAATTTCCTGCTTCAATACAGCGTCTGCCTGCTAATTGTTGGGTACGATCATAACAGGTACGCTTGAGTGTCGAGATATTCGTCTTGCATTGGAACCTGCCACATCACCCCCTAGAATTACCCGGGACGATTTGCCAATGATAATTAAGTCCGCATCGTGGTTTTCCGCTGCTTTTATTATCTCTTCACTGGTCTTGCCACTGACAACCAGCAATTCTTTGACATGAACGCTTTCCAGATTATGGGTGTCTAGTTCTTCTTCACAGAATATTTGAAGACGTTCTTTCATTTTAGTTAATACTTCGCGCATACCATCTTGGTGTATTTTCTTTGCATCGCCAGCAGGAAGATAGGTGTCAACAACAGCACGCATGGCAGAACTCATCGGTTCAACAACGTGAATCATGATAATTTTGGAGTCGAATTTTTTAGCGATGCTTAATGCACTTCTAAAAACGGGCCTCGTATGTTCACCGATATCTGTTGCGTAAAGTATGGTCTTAAAATCTGGTAGTTTAGCCATTTCAAATCTCCAAATGTGAACGTTTATAAAATGATGAATACGTATCAGCAATAATAAGACAGAGCGCACTTTATGCCAGATACGATGTAACTATTTACTAAGAACATACCCTGTAACGATCTTTATGGACCAGTATATGGTGCACGTTTTTTAACTCGGCAATTTCCTGCATCTTCATTGAGTAGTCAATCTGCCTATCACTGCCTGTCAGGTTAATGGGGAGTTAATGTGAATTACTGGTCCCTGATTAATAAGAAAAAGGCGGCTACAGAATGAAGCTGTAACCGCCTTTCAAGAATACAAGAGTTTGTCGCTATTGGGTGACTATTTCTGGGCCCATGATGCTGTAAGGCAGGAAGGTAGAGAGGAATGGCACATAGGTCACGATTATAAGGAAAAGGAAAAGGACCATAACAAATGGAAGTGCCGCCTTGACAACCTGCGCAAGGCTCATCCCCGTAATACCCGAAGTGACAAAGAGGTTTAAACCAATCGGGGGAGTTATCATTCCTATCTCCATATTCACAACCATGATTATACCCAGATGAATAGGATCAACTCCAAGTTTCATGGCAATTGGAAAAACAACAGGAGCGACAATGACTAAAAGCCCAGAAGGCTCCATGAACTGTCCGCCAATGAGCAAGAGGATGTTAACAGCGATAAGAAAGGTAAACCAGTTAAAACCGACGCTGAGCATCCACTCGGTGATTTCCTGTGGAATTCGTTCTGCAGAAAGTGTGTGGGCAAATAGCAAGGCATTGGCAATGATAAACATCAACATCACCGTCGTCTTGGTACCGTCGAGAATAACTTTACGCGATTCTGAGCCCATGATGGCAGGGAAAAAAAGTTTAACAAGAAGCCAGATATTTCTTCGCCAGACGGACAGGCCGGCCAAAAAAGAGGTTAAGATGGACAACTGCTTTTTTCTGCACTGTTGAGTATAGCTGGCAACCATAATGATGAGGCCGATAATGATACCAACGATTGCCCGTTGGCCCGTCGTTATGGTTTCTGAAGTGGCGGTAGCGAAAAAAGAGACAATCATCCAGAAGAGAAAGAAGGAAACGGCATATACAGAACCGTTGAAACCAACACGAGCTTCAAGAGAATCCGTTTCAACAACCCAGGGTGTTTCTTTCAGGGGTCCCATATCCCGGTAGACAAAAAGTGCAACGAGAATTGAGTAAACGGCAGCAACCACGGCAGCCTCAGTGGGGGTGAAAACACCTCCATAAATTCCACCCATGATGATGACAATAAGAAACAGTCCCCAACTCGCTTCTTTTGCTCCATTAAACAGGGCCTCAAATCCCTGCCAGTTCTCTGCAGGCAGGTTTTTAACCCGGGCAACAATATAAATGGCCAGCATAAGCATACCGCCTGCGAGAAATCCTGGTATCACACCGGCGAGAAACATTCGTCCAACTGAAACATCAGTGGCGGCAGCGTAAACAACCATGACGATAGAAGGAGGAATCAGGATACCGAGGGTCCCGGCGTTAGCAATGATTCCTGCTGCAAATTCCTTTGAATAGCCGACCTGTCTCATTCCGGCGATTGCTATGGTCCCGATTGCGACAACGGTTGCCGGTGATGAACCGGATAAGGCAGCAAACATCATACAAGACAAAACTGAAGCCATCGCCAAGCCACCCTGGAAATGACCAACACTTGCGATGGCAAAATTAATCAGCCGTTTGGCAACGCCTCCGGTTGACATGAAACAAGATGCTAAAACAAAGAAAGGAATAGCAAGGAGCGTGTAATGCTGCCCCGCACCAAAGAGAGAAATTGCCACCGAAGAGAGCGAGTCATGCGAAAACAGGGTGATGAACAGTATTGAGGACAGCCCCAGAGAAATACCGACTGGTATTCCAATAAAGAGCATACCAAGTACTAATCCAAACAATATCAAAGATTCCATAATTTCCCCTTGGCTGTCCTAGTCTTTTAATATATTTAAATTTTCTTCAACGAGATCCTGGGCTTCATGACCACTGATCAACATCTCTCGGTCACCTCGTAAGATATCTATGAATGCCTGCAGGGAACGGAATGACAACAAGGCCAGACTAATAGGAAGGACAACCAGAACCAGCCAGCGGTGGACACGTGGCTGCAGACCGAAGGTCTCCTGTAAATAGAGGGGATAGCGAAGTTCCTCTGATCCGATGCCTATTTTATACATTTTTAACCAATATTCGATTGCACCACCCTTGACATCGACACCAAGCGCTGCGAGCCAGGTTGAATCAAGAAGTAAAAGGCCATAGATCATGGCTGCGAAGGCGCCAAAGAGGGCAAGGATTTTAGATATTTTTTTGGGGACCGCATTAAGCAGAATGTCGACCCCGAGATGGAGGCCTGTTTTTATACCATAGCCCATACCAAGCAATATCAGCCAGGAGAAGGCGACGGTGTTATACTCAAGCGCAGCGGCCCAGCCTGTATTGAACCCATATCGTGCTATAACCTGACCAAAAGAGACCAGCATGATTGAGGTGATGATAAAAACAAGTAGATTTTCTTCAGCTTTAGCGACAAACCGAGGAAACAGTTTCTCAGCTCCCCAAATAACAAGGATGAGAATTAACAGGTACACATGCGGCCAGTGAGCCATGAGACCCTCCTAGATACTTAAAAGAAAGGAGTGAGAAAAGGCCGTCACCTGACGATGACGGCCTTTTTTGTAAAACTTTCAGCTTAAGATTTGGCAGCAGCTTCGATCAAATCGACACCAATTCCTTCTTCAAATTGTTTCCAGACTGGTTTCATTGCATCAACCCACTCTTGGCGCTGCTCCGGAGTGAGCTCATTAATTTTACCGCCGGATTTGAGGATGTTTTCTCTGTTAGTTGCTTCGGCCTTCTTAACATTTTCATTGGCTTCCTGGGTAACCTCATCACAGATTTTCAGGAATTGCTCACGAACCTCTGGTTTAAGGCTGTCAAGGAACTCATTGGAGGTCATAAACAGATAGGCAAGTGCCTGATGACTTGTCTCAGTGGTACTGTCCTGGACCTCAAAGAATTTCTTTGTGTAGATATTTGACCAGGTGTTTTCCTGACCATCGACAACACCAGTCTGCAAGGCGCCATAAACTTCGGCAAATGCCATCGGCTGCGGAGAGGCACCCATTGCAGAAATCATCGCTTTGGCGACATCAGAGGTCTGGACACGAAACTTGAGTCCATTGGCGTCTGAAGGAACCAGGAGGGTTTTGTTGGCTGAGAAATATTTCATACCGGACATCCAGTATCCAAGACCGACAAAACCGACATCACTCATTGAATTCAGCAGCTCTTTTCCACCAGCTGAATTTGTAAACCTGATGGTTTGATCCATATCTTTAAAAAGAAACGGCAGATCAAAAATACCTAACTTGGGCGTATATGAACCAAACTTTGAAAGTGAAGGGGCCAGCAGCTGAACATCACCAAGTAACAGGGCTTCCAGCTCCTTGCTGTCTCCAAAAAGAGTTGAGTTGGGATACACTTCAACGCACATCGTTCCATTCATATCCTTGTTGACTCGTTCGGCCAGGTTATTTGCGGCAACGACCTTCGGGTGAGTCGTTCCACCAGTTACATGACTGAATTTGACAACGATCTCGCCGCTGTCACATTTAGCTGATGCCGAACTGGCAATGAAGCTCAGAGCCAATACAGAAAAAGAGGCGGCAACTACTTTGAAACTTAATTTGTTCATAAGAAAGATCTCCACTTTTTTTTTGTAGTATTGTTTTGCTCTCGAGCATGACTCAGAGTGCAAAACTGTATAAACCAATCGCGTCTTTCAACAAAGTTGTAACAAGCAAGACAACTGTTGTGACCACTTGTCACTGAACGATCTCTATCGTAGCCGATCAATGCTATAGAGGCAACTTTTTCTTTACATCCTAAATGATTGTCCTGAATAGTTGCGACAGCTAAAACAGACAACCTGCGTCCAGACGATATCCGACTTTGACAAGTGACGTCCGTGCTATCTTCAGATTCCAGGAGTTTCACATCTGGAGAAAGTGTTTGTCATATCACACTAAAAACCGTTGTTGAACTACTATATCACTGATAGCTATCTGATATATTTCGCACAATGATACATTGTAGTAGTCCCTTCCACAAGAAAATTTAATCATTAAATTGTTGATTGGGGGATAATAAACACTCCTGCCCTGGTTAAATGGTCAGCAGGAGTTCAAAAGATGATTGCCAGGAAGGTCTTGATTATCTGGTTTCAATATTCAATGATCTGAGATGATTTTTGACATCTGCTATTTCAACTTCCTTTCTGTGGAATATACCAGCGGCAAGAGCTGCATCAACATCGGTTTCTCTAAAGACCTCAGCAAAGTGCTCAGGTATGCCTGCTCCACTGGATGCGATAACGGGAATAGTCACACGTTTCTTGACGTGATTTATCAGTTCCAGATCAAAACCACTGTTGGTCCCGTCTCTATCTATGCAGTTCAGTAAAATTTCGCCTGCGCCGAGTTTCTCACATATGGTAACGAGCTGAATGACATCAATGTCACGCCCTTCTCTGCCGCCTTTTACGGTACACTGATACCAGCAGAATTCTTCACCATCAGGGCCTGTTTTCGTTGTCGTAATGGTAGTGTGAGATGTGTCCTCGGACGACTTCACGTAAACGCGCCTCGGGTCCACAGAGACAACAACTGCCTGGGAACCATATACCCGGGAAATCTGTTCGATGGTGCTGGTCACTCTCTTATTTTCGAGATAGTCTTCAACAGCATAGACTGCATCACTGCCAATAGAAATCTTGTCAGCCCCTGAACGGAAATATTCGGAGGCCACATCAAGGGCACTGTAAAATCTTCCTTCAGAATCGGTAAATTCTCTAATTCCTCCACCGATTGTCAGTGGCACAAAAACATTCTCCGATGTTTTTCTTAATATCTCAAGCATCGGCTGATCGGAAAGCGGAAAATCGCGAAAGCCGGTAATATTCAGAAAGGTCACTTCGTCTGCACCCTCTTCGAAGTACCTCCGGGCAAGATCGACAGGAAGACCAAGGTTACGAACAGCCCCTTTCTCTCTGACATCATATTGGTCGCCTTTGGTCACGACGAGATCACCTTCGTCATTATTTCTGACATCAAGACAGGCGATGATTCTTTTGGAAAAAGCTGTTTTTCCACCAGAATCGAAATCATCCCTGGTAGACAGCTCAATGTGATCCCTGCAGAGGAAATTATCAAGAATCTTCAAACCTGCAGCACCGCTCTTCTCCGGATGAAATTGCAATGCAGCAACATTTCCATGACAGATGCCAGAGGCAAACCGGGTACCATAATCCGTAGTTGTCAAGAGCCATTCATCCGATACTGTCTCTGCTGGTGCAGCAAAAGAATGAACAAAATAGACTTTTTCATCATTGTAATCAGCAAACAGAGAACATTCTTTATGTCGAATGATCCCATTCCAGCCAATTTGCGGTACAGCAAGCTCTGTCCCGGTGAATCGTTTTACCTGACCTGGCAGGATACCCAAACCGGAAACGCCTGGGGACTCCTCACTCCCTTCAAAAAAGGCCTGCAGGGCAACACATATGCCAAGAAACGGCCTGTTCTCACGTATGCGGGTAACAAGCGCTTCTTGGTAACCGTCCTTAACAAGCTGTTCCATTACCAGGCCAAAACTGCCCACCCCGGGAAAAATCAGTTTTTCAGCATGCAGAATATCTTCCGGGCTGGAGGCGTCACGAATCTCGTATCCGAGTTTTCTCACCGCGTTCCTGACACTCCTGACATTACCGGCACCATAATCCAATAAGGTTATCATATAATTTAATCCATTAATGTAGTTATAAGAGCAGCCGCAGTACGCTTCAGTCGGCTAGATAAGGGCACTGGAATATGGTATTTCAATATCAGGCAGCAGATCATTTTATTTCAGAGTCCATACCGTAATATTTGCCTTTTGCACATCCCCTGCAGAGGACCATTTCATCCTGCACTACCTCACGTCTGTCCTGAATCCAATCTCCGCACTTCTGGCAGACCACCCTGCTCAATGGTTTTCCAGGCAGGTCTTCCTCTGGTATCCTGACAGTAACCTCTTGAATTGAAAATAATTCATTATCCGGCATGATTTTATAGGCAAGAAGCTGCTGCCGGTATTTATCGAGTTCTTCTGGAAAATACTTTTTTGAAAGCTCACGGGATTCTTCCCTGGCGACGACCCTGACTGCCTGTGATGTAGGAAGATTAATGAAGGTTGCAGCCATGATGCCAAGATCCTCGTGCCGCATAGTTCGCTTGCCGAGACTGCAGCCGGTTACAGATTGAATTGCATCGGTCGCGCAGCGATCAATTTCCACAATCACATATACTTTTTTCCTGTCCCGTCCCTTCGGGTCCTTGATCCCAAGATTACTCAAGCCAAGCATTGCCATACGAACACCAATAACCTGACCCGCACAAAGGTGACCGTGTAATGCCACCGATTCATCAAGAAGTTTTTCAAACTGTGAAGATGTCATAACGCTCGTTATTTCCCGGAAATCGATTTTCTGGTGCCATGACTGAAGTGCTTATCATACAACTTTGATTCAGCCACTAAAGCCGATTTACCAAAAACGGGACCAACACATATCATGGCCGTCTTGTTTATACCTTCTCGCCTTACCTGTTCGGCAATAGTACCAAGAGTCCCCGATATAATTTTTTCGTCTGGCCATGTCGCCCTTTGAACGACTGAAACCGGGGTCGTCTTCGTGTATGCGCCTTCAAGAAGGTCTTCGACGACGCCTTTAATCATACCGACAGAGAGAAATATCATCATTGTTGAGCCGTGCGAGGCAAGCAGGTCCAGACGTTCTGTGTCAGGTACCGGCGTCCTGCCGGCTTTTCTTGTTATAATAACCGTCTGAGTGAGCTCCGGCAGGGTAAGCTCGACACCGAGTGCTGCTGCTGCTCCGAAAGCAGACGAAACTCCCGGAACCATTTCAAAATCGATATTCAATGACTCAAGGCGCACCATCTGCTCCTTTGTTGCACCATAGAGCGAGGGGTCACCGGTATGTACCCTGGCAACCACCCTTCCCTGTTCAACACTATCTTTGATGAGTTCAACAATTTCATCAAGATCAAGCCTACTGGAATCATAGAGATCTGCCTTGCTCATGTTGAACAAGTCTACGTTCACAAGGCTGCCTGCATAGATAATACGGTCAGCGCTATCAATTATATTTTTACCGCGGATGGTAATTAAATCGGTTGCACCGGGACCTGCTCCGATAAAATAAACTTTTCCGCTTCTGGTTTCATCACTCATGTTTACGGGTGGCTCGTATGATATGGATAGGATTGAATTTTACAGATTGCATTCCGGGAAAGGTATATCGTGTTGTCGAGACGATGCTCATATCTACGTCATAACCGGCTTTGCAGAGCAAGGCTGGCGCGGTATCGACCGTTTTTTTTATAACTCCGGTCACCACGATTCGTTTCACCTTGAGATTTTTATCGCTGACAAAATTGATGATTTCGGTCAGTGAACCTCCGCTGCCCCCTATAAACACGCAGTCTGGTGCAGGAAGCTTTTTTAATATTTGCGGAGCAATTCCCTGGCACAATGAAATGTTCCAGCACTTATAACGGGTTCTATTGTGGTTGATGTTAGCAATTTCCTCCGGATTCCGTTCGATTGCAAAAACGGACAGCGCCGGATTAAGCAGGGCTGCCTCGACACTAATAGAACCAGAACCCGCTCCGATATCCCAGAAGACCCCACTGGGTGGAAGTCTGAGGGCATGGAGGACAGATGCCCTCACTTCATTCTTGGTAATCAGTCCCCTGCTGTGCCTAATCTCAGTCTCCAGGAGACCAAAATTACCAGGGTGCTCCCATCCGCCGGCAATTTTTTGCAGAATCAGACAGTTCGGCTGATCATAGTGTTTGGTCGCTATTTCCGGCACTGTCCCTGTGGATAATTGTTCACTCCTGGTTCCCAGTCTGACACCAACGTGCATTTTATAGGTATTCAGCTCGCTGGCAGGCAAATTGTCAATCAGATGCTGGGCAATTTTTTGAGGTGAATTTTCTCTATCGGTCAGGACAAATAGCTTTTCTTTATGCAAGACACTGCGCAGGTCAGTAAACGATCTTCCATGAAGACTCAAAAACGCAGCATCGCTCCAGGGGATGCCAAACCTTGCGAAACAAAGCTGCAGGGATGAAAGTGCAGGAAGAAAAACAATTTCTTTTGCTGGAAACCTCTTTGTGAGCGTCTGGCCCAGCCCATAGAAAAGCGGGTCACCACTGGTAAAAACTAGAACAGAATGGGAACAGATCGCTTCTGAAATAGCATCAAGACTTCTGGCCACCGGGACGACCGCCACCCACTCCATTAGCGGTGATTCTTTTTCATATTTCTTTTTAAATAGCTCGTATACTGAAGCGGTGGCGATGACCGTGGAACACTCTTTTATGTATTCATCAATATGATGGGTCGGAAGATCATCTCCGGAGAGTCCGATAACAATGATTTTATGTTTTTTCATGACTGCTACCTAAAGAGTGCAGATCAACCTGCCGGAACCATGGACGAGATGAATAATGACATCGCCTTCAGCCATGCTTCTATAGTATTCCTTTGCCAGCCTACAGGTCCAGGTAATCAAATCATTTTCATTTAATTCTAAAAGTTTCTCTAACACTTCTCGAGCAGTATTGGATGGTTCCAGTTCCTCAAGAATCGTTTCATTTATTCCATGAGTCTTATAGAATTGTATAATCTTGGGCGTATCAAGGATTCCGTGACGAACGTGGGTCTGAGGTATTTTCATGGCTCCTTTGAGCAGTTTTGCCCACATGGTTGCCATATGAATTTTTTGATAGCTATGGCTGTTTGTTTCTTTAAGGGCAAATTCAAGATAATCTCCCATCATTACCAGCGCTTCATCCGGCAGAGAAAGATGAGATTGAACACACCTTTCAGAAGAACGTCCGGTTGACAGGATAATTTCCTTCATTCCTGCCGCAGAGGCCACGTTCATGGAGGTGGAAATGGTCGCAGTCCAGGCCTCGGCCGATATTGGTTTTACAATACCGGTTGTGCCAAGAATTGAAATTCCACCGATAATTCCAAGTCGTTTATTAAGGGTCTTTTTAGCCAGTTCCTCCCCCTGCGGAACATTTATAATAACATCCAGTATACGGTTGTGATCGTTCTGATGCAGGGCACGTGCTTCTTCCACTGCCTCGGTTATCATTTTCAGCGGTACAGGATTTATTGCAGGTTTGCCAACAGCCACAGGCAGCCCGGGCTTGGTAACCGTTCCAACCCCCTTGCCTCCGAGTATATTAATTCTCTTTGAAGGATCATTTATGAACTGAGAAGTCGTACGAACAGTAGCCGCAATTATGGCTGCATTAGTCACATCAGGGTCATCGCCCGCATCCTTGACGACAGCGGCCTGCGCCTCGTTTTTATGCAGACGTGTCCATATCAGCTTGAAGGTGACGCGACTCCCGTCGGGAAAGGGAATGGTGACCTCAGTGATCTCTTCTTTAGAAAACAGAACAATTGCTGCAGCCTTGGCGGCAGCGGCAGCACACGCACCTGTTGTGTATCCTGAGCGTAGTTTCTTCATTACAAAAGAGAAAAGCCGCATCCTCAGAGGAGTGCGGCTTTTTAGCCTAACCGGCAGTCAATTTTTATTACGCTTGTTTAAATAGAGATCAACTAAGTGAGGTGGTCGGGACGAGAGGATTTGAACCTCCGACCCCAGCGTCCCGAACGCTGTGCTCTACCAGACTGAGCCACGTCCCGATTCAGTTGTTAAAACCTTGGTAACTAAATTAAACTGCTTGGAAATTCATGCCAAAGAACTTAGTTGATAGCATCGGACAGCTTGCTACCAGCTTTGAACTTTGCAACATTTTTGGCTGGAATTTTAATGGACTTTCCTGTTTGAGGATTACGTCCGGTACGAGCCTCGCGTTTGGATACGGAAAATGTTCCAAAGCCAACCAAGGTAACTTTGTCACCTTTTTTAAGCGCGTCTGCAATTGCTGCCAACGTTCCGTTAAGCGCTTTCTCTGCTGCTGCTTTGCTAATGTCGGCTGCACCTGCGATGCTTTCAATCAGTTCCTTTTTGTTCATGAATTCCTCCCTGCTGATTTAGTTCATTTCTCTATAACAGGCGTTACTGCACTGTTACCTTTCTCCTAGCGTTGATGCTTAATCAAACTCGCAACAATTGTCAAAGAAAAAAAGTGTTGCTTTATTATAATAAATTTCCTCATGCATCAGCCTACAATCCTTTATATATGGGCTTTTACATCAGGAAACCCGGACAGCATAATTTAATCATGATTCATAATCAAGAGTTAAATCGTAGAAAGTCGTTATCATGTGCGTTTTTTATTGCTTACATTCGCTCACTTTTTAATAAAACAGACGCCCACCCGATGCGCCATAGTACCGATAATGGGGACAAAATCACTCATATTTGAGGGATTTATTGAACGAGTCCTATAAAAACCATTTAACCAAAATAAAATAACAGCTGGGCGTATTCCGCGCGTTACATGTATTAGTTTTGAGTCCATTTTCCGGCTCCGGCCAGAAATGTCCCCTATACCTTAACGGGACCAGGCAGCAGCTCAGCCGGCTCGCTCAGTAGAAAACTGCCGTCATCGATCCAGGCCTTCAATAGCGTTGCAATTTCACGGGCTTTTACAACACTCGACAACGGAGCTGTCTTAACTTCGCTGCCATTTACTGTTATCGTTCCACTTTTCAGTTGGGCATAACTTACTTCACCGTAACTCTTTGAAATACCGTTGGTATAATTATGACCATAATCGACGATCTGGGTAAATAATTCATCATCTCCTATTCCCGTACACGCCGCGATTTCCGGATTGAGGATAGGAATCGGTACACCAAGTCCTACAGCGAGGCTGTTTCCATAACCAAGAATAGATAGTCCTTTCAGCCATTTATGACTCATCTGTTTTAAATCACCCTGTACCATCATTGTGCCGGAAGGACTCTTCGGAGCACCTTTATCGGTTCGTGCAGTGTCTGGATTATGCTGCGTACCCTGCCAGGTGACATAACCAACTGCGCCGCCAAGAAAGATGCGCGTTCCTATTCCTATGGTTTTATACAGGGGATCATTGAATAACGGGCTGAGTTCACCAGCACTGCAGTAGTTTGCATTTTTCCCTCCAGGTTTCAATAACCCCATATAGGTATAGACAACCTTATCTGTAAGGTTTATAGCACAGTTATAGTTCTGATAGCCATTTCTCGGGTTGCAGAGCAGGGCAAAGGGAAGATCATCAAGACAAATATCTTTTTTTAACTTTCTGGCAGCATAACAGTCTGTTCCATAGGCTTTTGCTTCAAGGAAAATCTTTTTTCCCTTGAGCAGGTCCTCGATAACATGCCCTCCGCCATACTTGAATTCGCCGGGATAAATTTTATTGAGAGGATCATCTTCCATTGGTTCAGTTGCGCCAATATAGGCATCGACCGCTGCAAGGCCGGCATATGCCGGCACTTTATTGAACCACACTTTGGAGGTTTTAATCGTCGGAGTCATCTGACCGATATTTAAAAATGCCCCGGAAGAACACATTGGCGCAAACGTTCCGGTTGTTACAACATCAATTTTTTCTGCAGCTTTCTCCGGACCGTGTTTTTTCACCACCGAGACCATTTCTTCAGCTGTAACAACAACTGCCTGGCCATTTTTAATTTTCTGGTTGATTTCATCATATGTCTTGGAAATTTTCTGCTGAGTCATCTTTTAAGAAATCCTCGAATAAGATATTTGAACGTAAGACCAATAAAAAAGTTTGAGTATTAAAGATATGAACCTATAGTGCTCATTTATACCAAGCTTTTAGCGCTTGACATACATTTTTCTATCTCATAGAACGATATACGCTTTGCCCAGGTCCTAACTATTGATTTTATACTATTCAACATGACATTATTATGAACACTGAAAAAAAACCTGAAATAACTGATATAAGGACAGAAATTGATAATATCGATAACCAGATTCTTGACTTGCTCAAAAGCCGGCTTCAATGTGCAAAAGATATCGGCATACTGAAAGATGCTGGAAAGAGGGCAAAATGGGATCCGCTGAGAGAAAGACAGATCTACGAACGGCTTTTTTCAAGAAACCAGGAAGTTTTCCCTGAAAAAGCGCTTAAGTCAATTTTTCATGAAATTATTACAACCTGCCGTCTTTCCCAGAAAAAACAGGAGGTTTCTTATCTGGGTCCCGAGGCCACCTTTACTCACCTGGCCGGTGTTAAATATTTTGGACACTCTGCGGACTACAAAGCACTTGAGTCTATTGATGATGTTTTTGCAGAAGTTGAGAAAGGAAGAACCTCCTATGGAATCGTTCCCGTAGAAAACTCCATAGAAGGTGCTGTATTTTCAACCCTCGACTCATTTATGAAGTACAAGGTTAAAATATGCGGTGAAGTTCGTCTCGCCATCTCGCACAATCTTGTTTGCAGGTCAGGTAATATCGAAGATATTCAGACCGTCGCTTCTCATGCTCAACCACTTGCGCAATGCCGCGAATGGCTCAGGGACAATCTGCCGTCGGTGCCGACACTCCCCGTCTTTTCCACCAGCGCGGCTGCGCAGATGGCTGCCAATAACCCCAATATTGGGGCCATAGCATCATCCCTTGCAATAAAGACATACGAACTGCAGGTAGTCGTCAAAGGTATAGAGGATTATCGCGGAAATACCACACGTTTCCTGGTTATCGGGCCAAAGTCTCCTGAATACAGCGGTGAAGACAGAACCTCATTATTGATTGGCACCATGGATCGCCCCGGAGCTTTGAACGAAATACTGACCGTTTTATCAGAAGAATCTATCAATCTTGCCAAAATAGAGTCTCGGCCGATCAAAGGCAAGCACTGGAAGTATATGTTTTTTCTAGATATGCTGGGACATATTGAGGAAGAACAGATCAAAACAGGCTGCAGTCGAATCAGGGAATTATGTTCATATTTTGAATGGCTTGGGTCCTACCCGAGAAGCACCGAGTCGAGCGCTGATATATAGATAAACCGCTGTTCTCACAGCCTGGCATGACCTGGTAACCTTCTGTCTTTACCATCAGCTGAGTTGCAGTTTTTTAATATTCAATAAACTTATGATCACTCTGGGAATAGAATCATCATGTGACGACACCTCGGCCGCCATCCTTGAGAACGACAACAGGGTACTGGCCACTATCATTTCCAGCCAGGAGACGATTCATAAACCATTCGGGGGGATCGTCCCAGAACTCGCCTCCCGCAGGCATATGGAGTGCATAACACCTGTGGTCGACCAGGCTCTCTCGGAGGCAAATATTTCTTTTGACGACATTAACCTTGTTGCCGTGACCCAGGGCCCTGGATTGATTGGCTCCCTGCTGGTTGGTTTTTCCTACGCAAAGGCATTATCTTATTCTCTTGAAATACCGTATATCGGTGTTGATCATATGACGGGTCACATTCTTTCAGCTTTCCTGGAAAAAAACCGTCCCGCCTTTCCGTATATAGCATTAATAGTTTCTGGCGGAACAACGGCACTTTATCAGGCGGATGGATTCATGGAATACGAACTCCTGGGCAGAACTCGTGACGATGCAGCCGGCGAGGCTTACGACAAGGTTGCACGGTTGTTGGAGCTAGGATATCCTGGCGGCCCGGTGATTTCACAGTATGCGGTAAAGGGAAACCCTTCATCCCTGAAATTTCCGCGTGCCTGGCTGGAGGACGGCTCTCTTGATTTCAGCTTCAGCGGCCTCAAGACAGCAGTTATGAACCATTGCAACAAAAACCGTATGAAAGGCGGTCATGTTGATATCAGCTCTGTCTGCGCCTCTTTTCAGGAAGCCGTTGTTGAGGTGCTTGTTGAAAAAACGATAGCTGCCGCAAAACAGCGCGGTCTGCATAGAATCGTTCTCGGGGGGGGCGTTTCGGCCAACGAGAGATTAAGAGAGCGCATGAATTCAAGATGTTATAAGGACAACATTGAGCTCTTCCTGCCCGCTCCGGAGAATTGCACCGATAATGCTGCTATGATAGCGTTTGCCGGTCTGAAACGTTTCCAGAGCGGAATGGTCGGCACCTTGGATGATGATGTCTTTTCTCGTTCTCATCTCGGCCAGTAAAGGATCATGAACATAGGACGTACCCGAAGATATTACTACCTACGATTTATCAGGCTCAAAGGTAGCCCGCGCAGTCTGGCGCTTGGCACTGCACTCGGCGTTTTTGTTGGTATAACCCCAACAATACCGTTCCACACCATCGCCATCTTAGCCCTTTCTATTTTTACCCGTTCCTCTTTTATTGCCGGCCTTATCAGCAGTTGGGTTGTCTGCAACCCGCTCACCTATATTCCGCAATATTTTTTCTCTTTGAAAATTGGTAACCTGGTAACACCATACGAACTGAACTGGAATCAGGTACAGTCAGTGCTTGAAACGTTACTTTCTGATGTTTCTTTTGCAATGAGAATGAAGGCCTTATTAACAGTCGGGTACGAGGCTATTATCGTGATGATCATCGGGGGATCCATTCTTGCGCTTCCCTTTACCGTCATCAGCTATTACCTCTCATATTTCACTTTTATAAAAATACGGAAAAAGAGACAGGAGAAACGAATCTTACACTGATTCTTTTATTATTCGCAGTGGTTGTACCATGAATCAGTAAAACCGCTGGCTCGGCCGGCGAATAAAACTGCTCAATAAAACTGGCTACGTGCTGCGCACGGCTACTCATTTATTCGAGAATACACAATGTCGTCAGACAACAGCCCTAAATCGTCCCTTGCCAGATATGGACTGGCTCCTTCAAAAAAACGCGGCCAGAATTTTCTTGTCAATCCAGCGACTGCAAGGCGCATTGTCTCGTTTGGAAAGTTCAGTGCCAGCGAGAATGTGGTCGAAGTCGGTGTGGGATTTGGCGCCTTGACCAGGGAGCTTGCCCCACTTGTAAATAAAGTGATTGGTGTCGAACTGGACAGTGGTATCATCCGCTATCACGAGACGGAAAAAGACCTTCCCGACAACGTATTGCTGATGCATCAGGATATCCTGAAAGTAGATTTCAGTCTCCTTGCCGAACATACCGGCATACCTTTTAAAATTATCGCAAATCTACCCTACGCCATATCAAACCCATTTATTTTTAAACTTATTGAAAACAAAAAATACCTCTCAAACGTTATTGTTATGCTACAAAAAGAGGTCAGCGAGCGATTGACCGCCTCACCGGGTACAAAAGCATATGGTATCCCGACCATACTGCTTGGCACCTTTGCTGACGTAAAAAAACACCTTCTGGTTAAACCGGCAGAATTTCATCCCAGACCTAAAATTGATTCCGAGGTAATAGAAATCATATTTTCTCATCGGACAATTGACTGTTCCCTTGCCAATTATCATCGCCTGGTTCGATCCTCCTTCAGCAACAGAAGAAAGACCATACAGAATAATTTAAGTAATCCGGCATTGTTCCCTATCATTTCCTCTGGTGATCGAAAACTGATAAAAACATCTGTCCTGCAGATTTTGAGGGACAGCGGTATTGATCCTCAAATTCGTGCTGAACGGCTTACTATTGAACAGTTTGAACACCTGACCCATATTTACGAGCGGTTTCTCTCTTCATATGAATAACTTTGTATTCAACAACCCCGTCAAGGTAATTTTCGGCAAGAACGTTATCGGTCACCTCAGTTCAGAGGTGAAACCATTCGGTAATAAAGCACTGCTCGTCTATGGAAATCAATCAGTAAAGAATAACGGTGTCTACAGCCAGGTGATCTGTCAGCTTCAGAAAGCTGATGTTGACTATATCGAACTGCCTGGAGTCAGGGCAGATCCCTTACTGTCCGATGTCAATCGCGGCATTACTGTCTCACGCCACTATCAATGCAGCGTCATTATCGGCGTTGGCGGCGGTTCGGTCATTGATACCGCCAAATCAATTTCGGCCGGGATACCGGTTCAATTTGATCTATGGAAACTATTTACCGGTAAAAAAACCGTTAGAGAAACACTACCGGTGATTACCGTACCGACCATTGCCGGATCGGGCTCTGAAACCAATAATGGTATCGTACTGACCCATGATGAAAAAAAATTAAAATTGGGCTTCGGACACAGAAAACTGTTTCCGCGTGTCTGTCTTGCCGATCCTCTTACCACCTTCAGTGTCCCTCCGAGACAGACCGCTTTCGGTGCAGTAGATACCTTTACACACTGCCTGGAGGCATATCTATCCACCTCTCACTTTAAATCGGAGTTACAGATCGGGCTCATAGAAACGATCTGCAAGACCGTCGTTGACTCCTGCTCATCAGTGTTGAAAGATCCACAGTCATACGATAGCAGAGCAGCTTTGTTATGGGGCGCGTCCCTGGCCTTAAACGGTGTTGTCACATCGGGGCTCGGCAAAATCAGTTTCCCAATTCATCTTTTGGCTCACTCGTTATCCGCCCAACAGACCATCTCTCATGGTGCTGCACTGGCTGCCTTCATGCCTGGCTGGCTGCGGACTCATTTCAGCACGATAAAAGATCGTCTGGCCAGATTCAGTGAAGCTGTCTTTAATCTCAATGGCGGCAGCAGCGATTATAAAGCCCAAAGAGCAATTGAACTCATTGAAAAATGGCTGCTTGACAACGGCTGCGCTATTGGTCTCACCGATCTTGGGGGCTCCCCGATAAATGAGTCAGAATTGGTAAACCACTGCCTTCTGCAGGCAAAGATCTGGCGTATGTTTGAATATGACAGAGCTGCCCTTGAATCTGTAATCAGAAGGTGTCAATAACCAGGTATTTTGTTACTATTTCAGAATCAACAAACAAACCTCTCTTTGAGCCAGGTACCATGAAAATGTACTGCATCAATATGATCTAACCTTCTCTTGCAGATATGCTTGTTTAAAAGAGGAAATTCTTGATCTCACTAGAGGAACTCAGCGAGATGATTTTCAAACAGACTGCAGCACACTCAGACCCTCGTTTTAAAATCTTTCATGAACTGATGAACCACAAGATCAGAGAGATCTTGTTTATATCCAGCCCCTATGATGCCTGGGTGATGGAAAAAGACCGGGGCCTTTCTGAGGCTATCGTTTTAGAATATCAGGGGCTTAATCTCAGTCATCCCCCAAGGCTTAACTGGGTCGCCTCGATCAACCAGGCAGCAGACGCACTCAAAGAAAAAAAAATTGATCTCATCATTATCATGTCCCAGGCTGCTGAATTTCAGTTTGCCGACATTTACCAACTGATCAGAAAACCATACCCCACCATTCCAATTGTCAGACTTTATCATCGAGCCCCCGGATATCTTGTTTCAAACAATCAGCAGGGTATTCCTTTCACTCCTGATAGAACCCTGATGTGGAGCGGCGACACAAAACTCCTCCTGGCCGTTATCAAGAGTATAGAAGACCAGATAAACAGCGTGCGTGACACAGAGCTCGCTGCCATTCGCGTCATAATCTTTGTGGAGGACTCTGCAGACTACCTCTCTGCTCTTCTTCCCCTTCTCTATCAGGAGCTGGTAAGCCAGACGCAGGCAGTAATCGAGGAAGGTCTGAACCATGAACATCGCCTGTTAACCATGAGGGCACGCCCTAAAATATTAATTGCTCAAACCTTCGAAGAAGCGTCAGAACTTTTTGATACCTTCGAACCGTATGTTCTCGCTGTTATATCAGATGTTCGTTTTCCAAGGGGAGGGGTACATGATGGGGACGCGGGAATTCAGTTACTGACCGCAATTCACCGTAAACGTTTTGATATCCCTCTTCTGCTCGCCAGTTCTGAGCCTGAAAACAGAGATAGGGCGGTGACAATCCCGGCAGCCTTTGTAGATAAAAATTCACCGTACCTGCATGATGAGATTCATTCTTTTTTTCTTGATAAGCTCGGTTTTGGACCGTTTCGTTTTGAACGATCCGGAAAAGGAACTGTCAGATCGGCTGCCAATCTATTTAATCTTGAACGGGGTCTGCGTTTCATGTCTGACCAGACGTTTTATAATCACTGGGTCAACAACGATTTTTCAAGGTGGCTGTTCACCAGAGCCGAGACCCTGCTGGCAACTGAACTTCGCAGTGTAACGAAAGATGATTTCAATGATGATCTTTCCGAAATGAGGAAATATCTTTACCGTAAATTTCATGATTGGCGGCTGCAGAGACAAAAGGGAGTATTGGTAGACTTTGACGAAGAGGATTTTGAACCGGAAACCGAGTTTGTTAAAATTGGCGTCGGATCTCTTGGCGGAAAAGCGAGAGGCCTGGCCTTTTTTTCTTCATGGCTGCACGAATATCCGAGCCTCAGGAATAAATTCAGCGATCTGGATATCTTCATTCCCCAAACACTTATCATCACGACGGAATGTTTTGAGGAATTTATCAAAAATAATAATCTCAGATATTTATCCCGCAGAGATTTGCCAAATGATGAAATCGCAGTTTTTTTTCTCAACGGTACATTTCCCAGCAGGTTCAGAACTCAGCTGAGAATCTATCTTGAACATGTAACCGGCCCCATTGCCGTTCGCAGTTCAAGCCTTCTTGAAGATGCTAAATTCCGCGCCTATGCTGGACTTTATAAAACCTATATGCTTGCCAATGACAATCAGGATCTTGATCTGAGGCTTGAACAGCTTCTCAATTCCATTAAGAAGGTCTTCGCCTCAACATACTATCGTGAACCAAAATCTTTTTCCAAAAGGGTCGGAAATCGTATTGAAGAGGAGCGGATGGCAGTAATCGTCCAACAAATTGCCGGGGAACGCTACGGCGAGTTCTTTTATCCTGCCATCTCGGGAGTTGCTCAATCTTACAACTTCTATCCGTTCTCCCGGCTAAAACCAGAGGATGGGGTTGCAACCATCGCCTTAGGAATGGGTAAATCCGTCACCGAAGGAGAAAAAAGTCTGCGCTTCTCACCAAGCGCCCCCCTTATCCTGCCGCAATTTTCCTCGGTTGATGATATTTTAAAAAACAGTCAGCGAAATTTTTATGCCCTCAAAATGAAAGGATCAAGCGAATGCGTTGAACCAGACAATTCTTTGGCACTTGTAAAAAGGGATATAACCGATGGTTTAGATGAATACCCTGTCCAGATCCTGTCGAGCAGCTATGACCCTCAGGAGCACCGGATAAGAGATTCATATTCCGGCAACGGTTCACCCGTCATAACCTTTTTCTCAGTTTTGAAATATAGTTCGATCCCACTTGCAAAAATTTTAGCTGATTTACTGTCTGCCGGTCAGAAAGGGATGGGGGGACCTGTTGAGATTGAGTTTTCAATCGTTCTCACGGCCCAGCAGAACAAAAAGCCTCAGGTAAATATTCTCCAGATCCGACCGATGGGGTCACAGGAAGATACCATGATGGTTGACATAAACACCAGTGACCTTGAGTCATTATTTTGTCTCTCCTACAATAGTCTGGGCAACAGCGTTAATCATGATATTCACGACATCATTTATGTTAAACCTGAAACATTCGAACCTTCCAGGACAGTTGAAATAGCCAAAGAGATTTCCTACTTCAATGGAATCATTAATGAAGCGGGACGGAAATATCTGCTCGTCGGCCCGGGCAGATGGGGGTCAGCAGACCGCTGGCTGGGGATCCCTGTGAGCTGGGCAGATATCAGCGGTGTTGGAGGAATTGTAGAAACCTATCACTCCAAACTCAGCGCCGAACCATCCCAGGGCTCCCATTTTTTTCATAATATCACCTCACTTGGAATTAACTACTTGACCGTTGTCAATCCTCAAAAGGACTTCATTGACTGGGACTGGATAACCTCAATGAAGGTTGAACATGAAACCAAATACGTCGGTCATGTCAGAAGGGAGACTCCATTTGTCTTACGGGTTGACGGTAGAAACAGTCTCGGGGCTCTGTATAAGTAGGCGCATCTAATTGTTAAATGATAAAACATTTCATCGGCCATACCGGGAACGCAGACGGAACACCCGGCATGATACGGCCCTCCAGTAAGCTCCGGTGTGTTTTTCCCATAAGATTGCTGAAATCGTTCTCAAGCCGTGTAGCTCTTCTTATTAAAAATTGAACTCCCTGAGTAATCAATAATTGGCTGTTATTACCTGAAAATCATGCCCTAAAATAGCGGACAACTCTATAAATGACGCCTACCCGTTAGTTCACAACCTATCTAACATTATTAGATAAATATATTTCCCTAGTGTTATCGGAAACATAACCATCAATGGAGTTTTTTTTCTTGACTATGTTCCCCGAGCCTTTATATTCTCAGCTCAGTTATATGAAGAACTATCACTTTATATACATGTTTTTTAAATTGTCAGGATCCTTCATATGGAAGCATTCTATGCACAGCATCTTGCGTAAATCATCAGGTCGTGCAGAAAACTATTTTATCTAACTCCCGCGAGCTTTTATAACGCCAATTAAGCACCTTACGTACGCTGCAGGGAGAATCAAACATGACATTACTCGAAGCGATACTCTGGCTCACCTTGAACGTATACCATGAAGCACGGTCAGAGCCGAGAATTGGTCAGGTAGCGGTCGCCCATGTGACGCTCAACAGGGCCAACAAAGGGAAATTACCAGTCAAGGCCGTTGTTACTCAGCCCTACCAGTTTAGCTGGACTTTCCAGAAAGATTCATATATTCCGGATGATCCTACCGCATTCCTCAGGTGTCTGCAGTCAGTTTATATAGCACTTCAAACAAGCGATTTCACCAAAGGCGCGACCCACTACCACCTTGAATCCATAACTCCTAAATGGGTTTCGGATTACACCTATGTGGCTCAGTATGGTTCACACAAATTCTACAGATAACAGCGCACATATCACCTCAGCATACTAAACCTTTGCTGCTTTTTTCAGCCCAGCCTCAAGTTCAGCCAGCCGCCTTTCACTCATTTTAACAGATACCGGGTAGACAAGTGTTCTCGCCAGCAGGGCCGCTGATTTTGGCAAGGCAGTAGGATCATAAACCACACGTTTTCTCCCACCTGGTTCGATGAAGGGCCAGCCGTTTTGGGAAAGCGTTGATCCATTTAGGAGGTGTTCCCATTTCGGGTAAAAATGCCAGTTATTATCTGCCCAGCATATTGGTGCAACACCCTGGTCTTCAAGAACTTTCTGCACTTTCATTCGATGTTCCCGACTCTCGAGGGTAAAGGCAAAAAAGGTCGCGGAGTCTCCCAATTCATCAACCTGACAGCGAAATCCTACTCCGGGTAGAGCGGAGGCAGCTTCTTTTAAACGGGATTTGTGCGCTTGCTGGGCAGTGATCATATAATCGAGTTTCGCCAGCTGGGCGATTCCGATGGCTCCCTGAAGCTCCATCATCCGGTAGTTGGAACCAACAAAATTTCGGCTCTCTCCTCCACGGCCCCCTGGATTCACAGCATGATCATGACCATGGTCATGATACTCAGACATATTTCTCCAGAGCTCCTCAATGTCAGTAATAATCATGCCACCCTCACCGGTCGTCATTGTTTTTACTGAATCAAATGAGAAGGTACCGCAGGCACCAAATGTGCCGAGATGTCGGCCATTGATTCTTCCTCCTGCAGCCTGGGCTGTATCTTCAAGAACAGGAATATCAAATCGTTTAGCAATTTCAACTATTTCGTCGATCCGGGCAGCTGAACCAAGCATATGCACCGGGACAATACAGCGGGTTTTGTCAGTTATCTTGAGCTCCAGATCGGCAGGGTCCATGTTAAGTGTTTCATCAATTTCTGTGAACACGGGAATTGCACCGACCTCTAAAATAGCTTCCCAGGTGGCAACAAAGGTGAACCCCTGGGTTATAACCTCGTCTCCAGCAGCAATTCCCAAAGCTGTCAGCGCAACCTTGAGTGCTGCAGTGCCCGAGGTAACTGCCTGGGCATAGCGGCTGCCGGTATATGTTGCGAATTTTTCCTCAAATTCCTTTACCTTGTAAACCCCTTTTCGCTGATCTCCAAATTCATATCGGAATAAAACTCCTGTATCCAGGACATCCATTATCTGATCTTTTTCTTCCTTGCCAAATATCTCAAAACCGGGCATATGAGTCCTCCTTCTGATTACTGTCAGTATTTTTTTCAAAGGCCGCGAAACCTGGTTATTTATCTTCGCTCACGTCGTGTCAGCAAAGATCAAGGGGCGGCTATAATAATTTGCAGTGAGAATTTAATCAGTCGTAAGCTGCTGCCGTCTTCCCACCGTACTTCAGGCTCTGCACGCAAGCGGCATATTGTCGATCAGCCTTATCCTGTTGTTTATTTTAATTGCCCCGGCAACCCTGCACTCACCTTCGGTTTTTGATTTTGACTGCAGTGTTGATGAATCAACAATGGTCAGGTACTCGACAGAACATCCCTCCTTGGATTGAATGAGTTGTACGGCTTTATCCAGTAGCGATTTGGTGTCAAGGGGGGTTATCGACTGTTCAACCTGTTTTCGTATTGTCTCAAGAGCCTCGAAAAGGACAACAGCACCTTCCCTCTCTTGTGGGTTCAGGTAGGCGTTTCTTGAACTCATGGCAAGACCGTCAGGCTCCCTGACAATCTCATGTGCAATGATATTGACCGGAAAATTTAAATCAGCGGCCATTTTCCGGATAATTGCCAGCTGCTGAAAATCCTTTTCACCGAAAACAGCGGTGTCCGGTTCAAGAATGTTAAAGAGTTTGCTGACGACAGTGGTGACGCCTCTGAAGTGTTCCGGTCTGTTGATACCGCACATCCCTTGAGCAAGTCCAGGAACCTCAACTGTTGTCTGATGGTTCTTTCCATAGATCTCGGAGACTCCAGGACAGAAAAGCAGATCGACACCCGCAGCCGCGGCCCTTCCTGAATCACCTTCAAGATCCTGGGGATATTTATCCAGATCCTCATCCGGACCGAATTGGGTAGGGTTGACAAATAAACTGACGACAACTTTATCGGCAATCTGTCGGGCCATTTTCATCAGGCCAATATGGCCTTCATGAAAATATCCCATGGTCGGTACAAGACAAATTGAATAGTCCTGTTTCTGCCAGTCTTTGATGATGCTTCGGGTTCTTGATATTTGAGATTCAGTAATCACTGGACTGCTTTAAGATGGGCAATCTTTTCTTCTACCAGACCTTTTTGATTCCGCTCTGTCACGTTCATGAGCGTCGCAAGATATTCCTCATAGATTGCCAGCGCTTTCTGCCTGTCGCCTTGAGCTTCACTGATTCTTGCCAGTCCGAAATAACCGGTATCCTGATAACCTTCGGTATTTTTTACTTTTTCATAGGCAGCTGCGGCCTCAGAGTAGTTGCCAATTATCTCGTATCCCTGGGCAAGGCTCAGAGTAACGAGTGGATACAATGGTGATGACTCATCGAGATCAGCGAGGACCTCTCCATACATGGCAAGCGCCTCATCTTTCTTATCGGTCTTGATCAGCTCGTGAGCTGCATTAATGGTAGCCCATTGTGCAGATGTTGTTCCAGAATATTTACTGGAAACTGATTTAAGCTGGTCAATTTTTGCCTGACTGTCCTCGATATCGATGGCAGCAGACAGGGCAGAAGCTCCTTCTTCAATTTTTTTGTCCCGATATGAATCGTACAGCGCCCAGGCGACAACGATAATCACGACTGCGGCGATGCAGATTTGCACCAATCGCTTATTTTCTCTTACAAAAGTGACCACAGCAGGCGGAAGATTCAGCTGCTCAAGAACACCGCCTAAATCGCCCTTCTCACTCTCTTCCACATGAATCTTGTCAAAGGCACTTCTCTCAGACATGTACAGCCTCCAAAGTACTATAGTGTTAGCTCATTAATGTTTGTCTAAACCTGCGCAGACATTTATAGTATAAAAGCCAACAGGTGTCTATCAGTAAAAGAGACTCAAATCATTCTAAAGGCAGAGTAGCGGATGTCAGCAGATAATTTTCAGCGAAACATAAAAACGGTGAGTCAAATCACCAAAGAGATCAAATCTCATTTTGAGCATCGATATCAATTTGTTAGGATCTCAGGAGAAATCTCGAATTTGAGTCGGCCGCATTCAGGCCACCATTATTTCAACCTCAAGGATGAAAAAGCTCAAATACGAGCGGTACTTTTCAAAAACCAGTCACGGTATCTTGAACAGCAGCTTTCTGACGGGCAGCAAATAATCTGTAACGGCAGGATAACAATCTATGAGCCGCGGGGAGAATACCAGATTATCATCGATTCTGTTGACTTCTGTGGATCGGGTCAGTTGCAGATCGCCTTTGAACAATTAAAAAGTAAGCTGTTCAGAGAAGGCCTCTTCAACCAGGAACTAAAACAGGAGATTCCTCGCCATATTGAAAGAATCATCGTCATAACCTCTCCCACCGGAGCAGCAGTGCACGATTTTCTTTCTGTCTGCCACAAGCGAAAGTCTGACCTTTCAGTTCAAATCCTGCCGGTACGGGTACAGGGTGAAGGATCTGCGGCGGAGATCGCCGCTGCTCTTCAGCGCGCTGATGATTTGAAACCCGATGTTATCGTTTTATGCCGCGGCGGCGGATCGATAGAGGACTTATGGGCCTTCAACGAAGAATGTCTGGCGAGAGCTATTTTTAAAAACTCCGTACCTGTCGTTTCAGCTGTCGGTCACGAGATTGATGTTACCATTGCCGATTATTGTGCCGATTATAGATGCGCGACACCGACCGCAGCAGCAGAGTTATTGGCACCTGAGTCTCGAGTGTTACAAAATACAATTGACCGGATGATTCAACA
Organism: uncultured delta proteobacterium; assembly: GCA_963710015.1. Taxonomy (GTDB): domain Bacteria; phylum Desulfobacterota; class Desulfobulbia; order Desulfobulbales; family Desulfocapsaceae; genus MADRE3. Next base: position 101,438 of record CAVPYP010000030.1, read on the forward strand.
AATCGCACGGACTGTCCATTGGCAGCTCGAAGCTGCAGCGTATCGTATATCAAGAGCAAACCGTTTGTTTGCAACCTTTGATTCTGCATTTTACTCAAAAACCATGCAGCTTGATACACTCAGAGTACGTCTTGCTGATATGATGTCAGCACTGATTTTACAGAAAGAAGCTGCCCTTAAGCAGAGCACATCCCGTTTTGAACAGGTATCCCCGCTGAATGGTCTTACCCTTCACCAGGTTAAGCTGAAATTTTGTATAGATAAACTGAAAAAAGGAGTTGAATTTCAACTTGAAAGAAAGTTGTCACGTTTTCAGGAGACAGTGGCTGTCCTGGACTCAGTCAGCCCGCTTGCCACTCTCTCAAGGGGCTATTCGATCGTCTCTCAGCCACTGACTGGTGAGACAATAACTGATGCAAAGCAGGTCAACACGGAAGATTCCGTTGATGTAAGGCTGCATAAGGGCAAACTGTTTTGCAGAGTTCTAAAAAAGCGCAGCTGAAACAGATGCTGCCAGTCCCGAGAATGATACGCTGAAGACATCCTACTCTTTCAGATACACAGGAGTTCGCCAACAAACGGTATTGGCGAACTCGGTCCTGAAAAATTATAAAAGCTCCAGACCGGAGAAAAAGTAGGAGATTTCGAAAGCAGCCGTTTCCGCTGCATCAGATCCATGGGTGGCATTTTCACCCACTGATGAACCGAATTCTTTTCTCAGGGTGCCCACGGCTGCCTCACCAGGATTCGTTGCTCCCATCAGTTCACGCCATTTCTTTATGGCACCATCTGCCTCAAGCACCATGACGATGCAGGGGCCGCTACTCATAAAATCAGTGAGCTCATCAAAAAATGGCCGCTCCTTATGGACATAATAAAAACCCTCAGCTTCAATTTTGCTGAGAAAAAGCTTTTTAAGTCCAACAATCTTGAATTCTTCCTGGTATATACGACTGATAATTTTACCCGCATTAGCGGCCGAAAATGCATCTGGCTTAATAATGGCAAATGTTCTTTCCATTTTAAATTTCCTCTTTGTTAGAATAGTATTTTGATGACCGACCACCTGTATCATTACTGAAAATATTTGTCAAGACGAAGGTCTACAGGATCTAGCCCTGGTCCGACTGAGCAGCGAGCCGTATGATGGCATTAACAATAGCAACAGCAACAGGCGTTCCGCCCTTGCGCCCTTTGCAGGTGATAAAAGGATAGTCCTTTTCCATAAGAATCGCCTTCGATTCTGCAGCGTTTACAAACCCCACAGGTACTCCAACCAGTAGCGCCGGAGTTATCCTCCCGTTTTCTTGCAACTGCATCGCTTTAACCAGAGCGGTCGGTGCATTGCCAATTGAAATTATACCGATATTGTCATCTTCAATCCTGGCTAATGCTGTTTCAGTCCTGGTTTTTCCTTCACGCCTCGCTTCCTCAGCAATTGTCTGATCATTTATGTGACAGATAACGTTACCACCATAGTCAGCAAGCATCTTCTCACTGATTCCAGACGCGGCCATGGTTACATCACAATAAATATTCTTCCCTGAACGCACAGCCTCAATCCCTTTGGCTATTGCCTGTGAATGAAAGACAAGGGTGTGAGCAAAGGAAAAATCTCCTGTCGCATGGATAACTCGCTGAATAACCTTAAAGGTATCTGCATCGAGTGTTGCGGGATCAATCGATGTTTCGTCGAAAAATTCATTTTTGATTATCGTAAAGCTTGCCTGTTCGATTTCTTGAGGATCTATTTTTGTCAATCGTTTCATATTTTTATCTATTTTTTTGAGGATATATAGTCATACATGTAATAAACAACTTCAGGATTTCTGCCAAAATGAAGATGTATATAGCTTCCTGCCGCAGAACCGCTATGATAGCCTTCGTAGGAATTATTATCAAGTTGGTACAGCCTTGAAATTTCAGCTGCCTGGTCTTCTCTGTCACGTTCAACGATATGGGAGTAATGAAATTCATGACCATCAAACCGTGTTCCCGCTTCTCCCATAAAGGAGTTCTCCAACAACCGTGCCTGCCGATAACCGAGTTTTCTTAATCGCTTGTTCATAACAGCTTTAAAAGGGAACAATCCGACCATGGAGTATACTGTATCATTCATATCGGCAAGCTCGTCACATAAGTACATAAAGCCGCCGCATTCGGCGTAAATTGGCACCCCCCGGTCATGCATCTCCCTGAGATTATCGAGCATCACCCTGTTTTGGGAGAGCTGCTGAGCAAATAACTCAGGATAGCCGCCGCCTAGATATATCATTTGGCACTGTTCAGGGATTTTTCTGTCAGAGAGCGGGCTGAATGTATTTATGGAAAAACCGGCCCGTTCAAATAGTTCGAAATTTTCCTTATAGTAAAAACAAAAGGCCTTATCAGATGCGACAGCAATATCTATTTTTTCAGGGGTTTGAGATCTGGCAGCCACCGTGAGGACTTCTCTTGATATTGTTTTACTATTTGTCTCTAGTTTGAGCAGTTGCTCGATATCAAGATTTTTCTCGATGGTGTTGACGAGACGGTCCAGGGCAGCTTTGGATAGAGGATTTTCATCACCCATGTGAAGCCCCAGATGCCGTTCGGCAATCTGAAAATCGAGGTCGCGAGGCATATAGCCGATTACAGGTATGGAACTTTTTTTCTGAGCTTCAGCATCTATCAGGCTTTGATGTCTCAGAGAGCCAATTTTATTAAAAATTACCCCCAGGATTTGTACCTCAGGGTCATAGCTTTCAAACCCTCTCAGGACGGCGACCGAACTCTCAGCACTGGATTGCGCATCAATAATAAGAATAATCGGGACGCCGAGCAGTTTGCTTAACGACGCAGTGCTTGCAGAGCCGCCGTCATACAATCCCATGACACCTTCCAGAACAGAGATTTCACTTGATACGGCGTGATTGTAGAAGGTTCGTTGACAGCCCTTCGTTCCCATCATCTTCAGGTCGAGATTATATGAGGTCTTGTTTGTTATCGATTTGTGAAGCGTTGGGTCAATAAAATCAGGACCGCACTTGAATGGCTGAACATTTAATCCCCGCCGAGTAAGTGCAGCCAGTATGCCGAGAGTCAAGGTGGTTTTCCCGGCACCGCTTCTTGTTGCGGCAATGGTAAAAGCTTTTAGTGAATTCATGATTAAATCATCGCAGACAGGTTGTAGACGAGCAGAAGCGCAGCAAAAAATATAATAGTCGTAGCAAGCGCCAATTTATTAACATGTTTAATGTCATCGGGCATTGCCCCTCTCTGACCAGCTCCGATAAGCTGCCCCTCTGTTTTTTGCCCAAAATAGATGGCGTTCCCTCCCAATTCTATATTTAAGGCTCCTGACACAGCTGCCTCCGGGTAACCGCTGTTGGGGCTGCTGTTTTTCAAGCGATCCCTGAAGAGAACCCTTGCTGAGTTTTTATAATCCAGCTGCAGAATGGCGGCAGCCACGACAATGAATAATGAACTCAACCGTGCGGGAATATAGTTCATCAGGTCATCGAAACGGGCGGCCAGCCAGCCAAATTTGATATATCGTTCGTTTTTGTATCCAAACATCGAATCCATGGTGTTTACTGTTTTATAAAAGTAAGCCCCGGCAACAGCCCAGACTATCGGTTCAAAATAAATTCCTCCGAGCAGGAGCGCTGCAAAGACGGACCAGAAAAGAGGTGCCGTAATTCCATCAACCAGATTCTCGGCCACCGATTCGACACATGCCCGAGTGATTTCAGTTTCATCCAGGTGATCGGTTTGCCGGCCAACAAGCAGGGCGACGTCACTTCGAGCCTGGGAAATATCTGACCTGGACAGCGATGCGTAAACCTGGTTACTGTGGGCGAGTAAATCACCTGCAGCAAATGACATATATAACAGAATGACTGAAACGGCAGCTGTCAGGAAGATGCTGAATGGTGCCAGCAGGTAAAAAAGCAGAAAGAGCATGGAAACAGAACTGCCAAGAACAAGAAAAAACGTCATTATTCCGCAAAATCTCATTCCCAGTGGTGCCAACACTTTTCTGGTTAACGACTCAAAGCAAACACAGAGGGCGCCGATTGCTCTTACCGGATGATACAACCATTTTGGATCTCCACAAAAAAAATCGATACTGAGGGCAATTGCTATTTGCAATGAAAAGATCACGAGGCTGACGAAGGCTCCATAATTCGATAGATTTCTTCCATGTCAAAACAGGATCTGACCGTGTCGGCCAGGTCGTCAAGACTTTCATCGAGGTTATATGGGGCAACAACTCTATTTTCCTTCGACATCCCTTTGCGCTCACGCAGATCGTCTATAAACCATCGCCTGAAGAGATCTTCATCAAAAACACCATGAAGATACGCTCCCCAGACCCGACCGTTGTGACTTGAAGAGCCACAGACAGAACCATCATTGAAACTGAGAACCGGTGAATCAACCCCTTCGCTGATACCGTGGTGGATTTCGTAACCGGTCACCTTGCGGCCGGACGGCAGGTGAATGCCTTCTTTGCGCTGCAGAGTTTTTTCAGGGTTGAGTATCGTATCGATGCCAATCAGTCCGAACCCCTCGATCTCATCACTGTGTGTCTCAATCATGTAGGGATCGGCGATTTTTTTTCCAAGCATCTGATATCCGCCGCATATTCCAACGATAATACAGCCGTTATCGGCGAGATCGGTGATGACTTTATAAAAACCTCTTTCTTTCAGATAGTGAAGGTCAGCGGCTACATTTTTTGACCCAGGAATGATAATGGCATCTGGATTGATGATCTCTTCACGCTTGTTGATAATTTTTATATTTACATCAGGTTCATAATAGAGAGAATCAATGTCTGTGAAATTGGATATATGCGGTAAATCGATAACCCCGATTTCAACTTGGGAGTCAGTGGTCTGACGGTTTTTATAAAAGCCGTCTTTCATGGAGACAGAATCTTCCTGGGGTATAGAGAGATCAGTGATGAAGGGCACCACTCCGACCACTGGTTTGCCGGTATGACTGATAATAAAATCGTGCGCCTCGGCAAGCAACGATTCATCGCCTCTGAATTTGTTTACCACAAAACCCGAGATTAGTTTTCTTTCCCATTCTTCCAGGACGTCCATGATTCCGGCAAAAGATGCGTATACCCCTCCCCTGTCAATGTCCCCGACAAGAAGCACCGGGGAGTTTGCATAGGCAGCCATCTTCATGTTGACGATATCATGTTTTTTGAGATTTATTTCACCAGGTGAACCGGCACCCTCCAAAACGATACAGTCAAACTGATCAGCCAGCTCATCATAACATCTGGTAACTGATCTCCAGGCAGTTGACTTATAGGAGTGGTACTCCTTGACATTCATGTTGTCCACCGGCCTGCCGTTTACGATTACCTGACTGCCGGTATCACTGTTTGGTTTGAGGAGAATGGGGTTCATCCTCCAGTCAGGATCGAGTTTGGCGGCCATGGCCTGGACCACCTGGGCACGGCCCATTTCCATGCCATCACGTGTAACATATGAGTTTAAGGACATGTTCTGAGATTTAAAGGGAACCACACTCAAACCATCCTGGAGAAAGATTCGGCAAAAAGCTGCGGTTAGAATTGACTTGCCGGCATTTGAGGAAGTCCCCTGAAACATCAGAGAACGTGCTTTTTTCTTTTTTGGCTTAGACGAGCGCTTCTTTATGCCCAGTAGTTCTTGTAACTGTTCAAGTAAATACTGGTTATCTTTCCGGTTACGGATTGCTACCCGAAAAAATGAATGATCAAGGCCAGTGTAATTTTCACAACAGCGTATGAGTATGTTTTTCTCTAATAATTTTCTTGCAATAACCTCAGCGGAACTACCATCATTGAGCTTCAGTAAAACATAGTTTGCAGCAGAAGGAAAAACCTTCAATTGCGGGATAGCCTGCAGACCACTGTGCATTTCTTTGCTCAGTTCACTGAATCTTGACCTGCTCATGGAGCTGTAGCGATGATCTGACAGGGCCTTGGCCCCGATTTTCTGGGCCAGGGTATTCACACTCCACTGCGGCATCTGGGCGGAAATTCGTTGTGCATACTTACGGGGGAAGATCCCAAAGCCAAGTCGCAGACCGGGTACTGCATAGAATTTTGTCAGAGAATTCAGTGTGATAATATTATCCTGCTGGCCGCCCACAGTCGTATGGTCGGTATGAAAGTCAAGAAACGCCTCGTCAACAATGAAAAGTGTATCAGGGTGACGCCGGGCAAGCTCAAGAATGATACGCTGACTGAGGAATGTGCCCACAGGATTTGAAGGATTACCGAAAATCACCGCCTCGTTCCCTTCCAGCTTCAATGAAATTTCTTCAGCTGCGATGGCAAACCCGTCCGACTCAGAGAGGTACAGTGGGAAGATAGCAAAGCCATGTTTCTTGAAAACGGCACTATAGTCAACATAGCAAGGGACAGGAATAAGTACACGGCGTCTTGAAATAATGTGCGGAAGCAGATGCAGGAGTTCAGTGGTGCCGTTGGCGGGAATAATGAATTCCCTGTCAAGGTGATAACGATCACTGACGGCATCAATAAACTCAGTTGAGTTCGGATCGGGGTAGTGGCAGATCATCTCCAGTTCGCGGTTAACCAGCGATCTCAGCCAGGGAGGCGGTCCGCAGGGGTTAATGTTGGCGCTGAAATCGAGGATCTTCTCAGCCGAGAGCTTTTTTTCTTTTAAAAGCTTGTATATATTTCCACCATGCTCAGGTGAACAGTGATGGGGCACCGGAGAAGATTGCTTTTCGTTTTTCATATGCTCAGTAAAATTGAAAATTCATATGGTGATTGAAAATGACATCAAAACTGCCGCTTCTGATAATTCACAGACCGCTCCAAGGGTATCTCCTGTTGCACCACCTATTTTGCTCCGGCAGATCCAGGCAAACAGGACAACTGTTAATACCAGTGTTATGCTGAGCACAAGCAGTCGGGAAGGGACGAGCAGCGCTGCAACACCAATAAAGAGCAGTGCAGAATAAAATGCCGCCCATCGATTGATTCCCGAATAAAAAAGTTCACCAAGGCCTTCACTCTTTCGGGCATAGGGCAGCAGCGCCATAGTGAAAATGATGGAAGTTCTTCCGGCAGCCGGTGCCAGTATCATGGCCTGGTAGATACTCTCATGGTCGATCGCTGCAATTGAAGCTGTTTTCAATAAAAAGACCGCACAGAGAGCAGCAGCCCCCATTACTCCGATCCTGCTGTCACGCATAATTTCCAGACATCTTGCGGCCGGTCGTGCGCTTAAAAGCCCGTCACTGCTGTCTGCAAGACCATCGAGATGTAAAAACCCTGAGGAAAGTGATAAAAAGACGGTCAGGAGAACAGCACTTACCAATACTGGCAGGCTGTTAATCAACAGGAAAGCGAAAAGAGCAGCGAAACTGCCAATTATTAACCCAGTGATGGTAAAGTAAAACAGCGCTCCACCGAAAAATTCAGCATCATTTTCCCCACTCCCGGGCAGAGGAAGGATAGTGAGAAATCTCACGGCAGCCATCAAACTTTTCAGTGGATGGTTGACAGCTGGATGATTCATGGTTGCCTTTTTTGTTGAAGGTGATACATCTTACTTGTCTGCTCCAGCAACGGCTGCCTCTTCAAAGGTGGCAATATCGCTTAAAACAGCAGTGGCAGCGTCGACAATATTCATGGCAACCGCACCTCCGGTTCCCTCCCCAAGGCGCATATTGAGGTCCAAAAGTGGCTTTTTGCAGCCGAGGACCTCCTGCATGAATTTATGCCCCGGTTCCACTGAACGGTGAGCGAAAATAAGATAATCCCGTATGAACGGTTCAATTGTATAGGCAATAAGCGCTCCTGCTGTGGAGATAAAGCCATCAACCACCACGGGCACTTTTTGCGCTGCTGCACCGATAATAAGACCAGCTATTCCCCCTATTTCATAGCCACCTACTTTGGCGAGAATATCGAGTCCGTTCTTCTTGTCCGGTTTGTTGATTTCCAGTATTTTTTTAATAGTGGCAATTTTTGCGGCCAACTGAGCGTCGTCAAGCCCGGTTCCCCGGCCTGTTAACTGCTCCACCGATTTGCCGGTAATAACTGCAGCAATCGCCGTACTTGGGGTGGTATTACCAATCCCCATGTCGCCGGTGCCAAGCAATTGATAATCTTTACAGAGCTGGGTCGCAATTTCAATACCGGCCTCAACAGCCTGCCGGGCTCGAGCGCTGCTCATGGCCGGGCCCTTGGCGATATTATTGGTTCCCGGCCCTACTTTTTTATCAATTATTTTACCGGCCTCGGCCAGTTCACTCAGGTCAGCATTGACGCCCATATCAACAACAAACACGTCCGCTCCAGCCTGGGCGGCCAGTGCATTTATACCTGCCCCGCCATTGACAAAATTATAGACCATCTGCGGGGTCACCTCAGAGGGAAACTTACTGACCCCTTCGGCAGTCACCCCATGATCTCCGGCCATTGTCACCACCGCCTTTTTCGTGAACTGCGGTTTTATGGTTCTTGTCATACCAGCGAGTTCAACAGCAAGATCCATAAGATCCCCAAGCGCCCAGTGGGGAAGCGCCAGTTGATTGAGGCGGTCGGTGGCTTCTTCTCGTGCCCCAGAATCCTGGGGGAAGATTTCCTGGCAGGTTTGTTCTAGTAACTTCATGATGTTCCTTGCGGCGTTTTTTTCAGATAAAGGGGAAGTCCGCAACTTACCAGAACAACATCATCAGCCCGTGATGCAACAAGTCTGTTACAATATCCCACAAGATCACGATATCGTCGAGCGAGCTGGTTCTCCGGCACAATTCCCATTCCGACTTCGTTGGTTACAAATACAATGGTTCCATCAATTTTTTCCAGATAATCAAAGAGCTGATCAATTTCTTTCTTTATATCGTTTTCTTCACAAGACCTGCCGGCATGATGACAAAACTCCATGATATTGCTTATCCATAACGTCAGGCAATCAACTATATAGATGGAATAGTTACTATTTTCTGTAAACGCTGAATAAAGGTTGAGCGTTTCTTCGACCGTCTTCCATATTTTTCCGGAGCGCTCGTCCTGATGTTTTTTAACCCGTTCAGCCATTTCCGGGTCTGATACACCGCAGGTAGCGATAAAACAATGCGGTTCTGCTTTGTTCTCTGCTAGCTGCAGTGCATACGTACTTTTACCACTTCTTGTGCCACCTGTGACCAGGATAATTTTTGCCATTTTTTCAGCAGTTTTGATTAAGAAATCTTAAAACAGCAAAACCATCGTTAATAGAGACCAGCGAAACATGTCCTTCACTGATTTCAAATCGATCAGCCGTTTCAATATCCAGACCAAGCAGATGGATAATTGCATGCTTAATGACACCTGCATGAGAAACCACGAGGACATTCGTATAACTCTCATTCCCCAGCTTCTCAAACCAAACTTTGATGCGGGATGAAAAATGGGCAATAGTATCCCCCCCAGGAAAGGTGAACGCGTGCTTTAACCTGAACCACCGTTCCATGTTCTTTCTGTCATCTCTATAGAGAGCGTCGAAGGAGCGGGTCTCCCATTCTCCAAAATTAATCTCTGTCAAAGCAGCCTCAAAAGAACACTGAACTGGAAGGGCAAGCAGCTCAAAGGATTTTTGACATCGAGCCAGGGGACTGCAATAGGCATGATCAATTACGATGTCTCTGAAATAGGATGAAATGCTGACAATCTGGGAAATCCCCTCAGCCGAAAGAGGAACATCAGTTGCACCTGTATAGGTACCTGCCGAAACGGTTTCACCATGTCTGAGAAAATAAATATTCATCCTGCCTTTCACAGATCATACTTGTCGAGGTAGCCTCTGGGGGTTACCATTTTATTTCTCCAGATATAACTCTTTGAGTTACCAAATATAACCGTCGATTGCATATCTACAATTGCCGAATCAAACCGATCAATGGTGGTTAGATGTATTTTTTCATCAGCTCTCGTCGAGGCCCTGACGATTCCGACGGGCGTATGATCTTCCCGATACCTTCTGATTATCTTGACTGCTGTATCCAGTTGCCAGTTTCTTTTCTTGGACTTAGGGTTGTATATTACCATTACAAAATCAGCTGATGCAGCAGCTTCGAGCCGTTTTTCAATGACCTTCCACGGAGTAAGAAGATCAGACAGACTGATGGTGGCAAAATCATGCATCAAAGGCGCACCGAGTCTTTCAGCACAGCTGTTTAATGCAGCAATTCCAGCAATAATCTCAATTCTGGTCTGCAAATTCAATTTCTTGGCAATATCGAAGGCGAGCCCGGCCATGGCATAAATCCCGGGATCTCCGCCTGAAACAAGAGATACATTTCTTCCGGATTCTGTAATTTCAAGCGCTTTTTTTACCCGGTCAACCTCCTGCATCATGGTCGATGAAATGACCGATTTATTTTCAAGCAGCGGTTCTATCAATTCCAGATATGTTTTGTAGCCAACAATTACATCTGACTTTTCAATTGCTCTCCTTGCCGCGGGCGTCAGGTAATCAAGAGACCCGGGGCCGGTACCTACAACATAGAGGATGCCGGTGCAGCTATCGCTGCTGTAATTCTCTGCCATTTTAACTTTCCAATAATTAGTCGGCCAGGTTCAGTCCCCCGTGAGGCAGCAAGCATAGCTGCAGGCTCACAGACGCCATAGACACCGACCTTTGCATAAATTTTAGACGCTTCTACTGCTGGGCAAATAGCATTAATCTGCTCTTTCGTAAAGAAGCTTGCAGGCCAGTTATATTTATCTGCAATTTTCAGCAAACCTACTTCATTGTTTTTCAGATCGATACTTGCAACACCGGCAATTGCCTCAATATGAATATTGTGCTCTTTGACAAGGTCGTCTATCACTTCCTGAAATTCCTCTAGATCAGCTCCCCTTCTGCAGCCGAAGCCAATATACAAGACCTGCGGAACCAATTGTAAACCGTTAAATCCGCGATTATTCTTCACGGAAATGACAATATCTGCATCTCTCTTGTCTGCAGCAGTTTTGAAATCATCAGGAAATTCTTTTATGTACCTGTACTCCTGATAGACCGACAGTACACCCCTGTTCAGCAGTCGGGTGGAAGCCGCGGCAAGAGTCTGGGGATTTACGATGCTCAGACCGCGTTCTACGGCCCAGAGATCTAATGCCGTATGCCCTGAGACATCAGAGCCGGTAGTTATGACAGCCTGAACGCCGCAATGCTTTTGCAGCTGCAGCGCTAAGCTGTTTGCACCTCCGACATGACCAGACAGCAGGCTGATTGCATACCTGCACTGCTCATCAACTACCACGATTGCCGGATCATCAAATTTATTACGGCAGAGCGTTGCTATACACCTGACAACGATACCGGCGGCCATGACACATATTATGCCGTCATACTCATGCCAGACGTCTTCTATACATTTTTTAACCCCTCGTGAAGCTTTGACAAGTTCAGCGCCAGGCAGGGCAGCTTCAATTTTACCGGCAGTAATCATCCCCTGGTCGGTTATTGCTAAAATTGCTATCTGCATCGCTTTTGACACCTGAAGGCCAGTCCTTTCGAGTTCAGTGGTTTTATCTTGTCGAGGTTTCAGTCAGAAGCGACAATACATACCATATGGAAGATTTTTTTTCGTGACATATTTGTCAAAGCGCGAGGGCAGATCATATCTCTTTTTCTTCAGGTTTGACATTGCCTGCTTGTTTTACCGTGCAGTCTGAAGGTTTGGGGTGATATCGAGCCTAGAGATGAAACCTTGAAATGTCTCAAAAACACAAAGAACAGAGACTTCAGGGATTGTCAGGAGGGGCCAGCATACGCTGTCTTATCTGTTCAAAGATTTGTTCTGATTTTTTCTGAGCCAGAAGGAGTCCCTCCTTTGTTATAGCTGAATGGAGATACTGTCGGATTCCATAGGCGTCCTGGTAGCCATTTGAGGCGGCCACGTTAATCCAGGCATAGGCATCGGTTAAACTGCTCCTGTTCAGGCTGTTATTTCCCGTATACCACATGATGCCGAGGTTATACTGGGCCATATTATAGTTGTTTAAGGCGGCTTCACGGAACCATTCCTCGGCTTTTGAGAAGTCCTGACCCACTCCCTGGCCTATATAATAAAGAAACCCAAGTTCGAGCTGCGCCTGTGGGTTGCCAGAGACAGCCGAAGCTGTATATAATTCTACAGCCCTGGCATAGTTCTGCGGAACAATAAGCCCCTGCAGATAGAAGCCTGCAAGGGCTATTGATGCGTCCCCACTAATTGTCCCCTGGTCGGCTGCAAAATCGAGATATCTGAAGGCTTTCGCTGGGTCTGGCAAGGCACCCTTACCGGTATAATACATTCCTCCGGCTATACCACTTGCCTGAGAATCTCCAAGAGCAGCTGCAATTTCATAAAGCTGGAGGGCCCGGGAATAATCCTGCCTCACCCCCCTGCCCCAATAGTACTTTTTTGCCTTATATTTTAAAATCTCAGTTCTTGAAACCTCTGAGTTCACATGAGAAACCCCGGTAACCGATATGGTAAAAAGAAACAGTATCGCAGAGATGAGCAAGCTGCCGGTGCGCATAATGCTGTTTTATGGTGAGTGCTCTTTTGCCTCACTATCAGTTATCAACAAGTTCCCTAAGCTGATCATGGGCAAAATCGAGCATTGGATCCATTGTCAGGGCCAATGTGAAGTACCTGACGGCCTCTTCTTTATTTCCCAGCCTGTTATGATTAACACCAAGGTTAGCATAATCCATCGCAGATGCGGGGTTAAGCTGAACGGCGCGTTCAAAGTGACCAATCGCCTCCTGGTATCGTTCCTTTTTGAAAAAACAGAACCCAAGGAGATTATAGAGATCAGGCCTCTCTGGGTCTTCCCTGCAGCCATGCTGTAATACCGGTATGGCTTCGTCAAACAGGCCAAGATCTTTAAGACTGTGTCCTTTATATGAGAGGATATAGGGAAGATCTTCTTTTTCAGGGTTCCTGCCAAGAGCAACATCAAACTGGGTAATCGCCTGACCATAATCGCCCCTGTTAAAATAACTAATTCCTCTGTAAAAGGCCAGGTAGTAGGAATTTGGATTACCTTCCTCCATCTGGTTCAGTTTCTGTTCAAAAAGATGGCTGTCATCAACGAGTTCGTTGAGCAGCTTGGCAGCAAACAAACCGGCATCCTGTCTGACTGAACGCTCCCTGAAATGAGCCCCCGGGATGATCGTATAAAGAGCGGGAATCTGGAGTTGAGGATGAGTAACATTGATCATAAAAACTTCAAAACCAATACGGGAAAGTGATTCCATACAGTTTTCAATTTCAACCTTTATATTGGTATCTGAGAGCTCAGCCATCTGTGACGTCGTTATCGTCTGCTTACTCTGGGTTATATAGGATACCTCTTCCATTGATAACGGTTTTGGCAGCCCGGAGGCGACATAGTTTGATCCTGTATTGAAATCTCCTGCCAGCTGCGCCACTTCTGTAACTGCCCTGATGATTGCCTTGTCAGGACCAGGGGTGGTGCCTGCCGTAAAAACGATCTCACTGAGCTCGGGAAAGGTTGAGCGATCTATTGCAAGTGCCCCCACGGTACAGACACCCGTGTCCAGGCTGAAATCATTAAGATAGAGTTCAATGTCATGTTTATTGAACTTTTCCAGGAGTTCGCAGGCAATCGGATCGGTAATTGATTGCTGGTCAATTAATGGCGTTTCAAGTTTATAGCGATTGATCTTCGAGCAGACATGTCTCTCGACAATTTCAGATAATCCCTGCAGGGCTGCTTCCTCGATGGTGTTGCCTGCAGACGGCCCATTGAATTCATTAATGGCATAGAACCATGAAAACGGGATAAGAACCTGTTGCTCCATGTTAATATTAGTCGCCCAGGTCCACTGCATCGGTATTCCTGCAAGCAGTTCCTCGAGCATTTCAGGGCTCATGCTCGTATCATCTACCGATTTCAGCAGATAGGAGGGGTCTAGGACGGGGTAATTCTGTTCCCTCAGAGATTTATAATCACCCCTTATAAAATTGTTTTCGTCAGACTTGAAGGAAAAAAAAGAAAATCGTTCGGCAAGTTCCATACATGCTGAGGCTTTTGATTGCAGCGCAGAGGCTCCCTTACCCATCTGTTTTTTGGTGCCGGTCATGGCTCGCGCCTCATCGGTGCAAACACTGAAGTAGACAGGAATATCCAGTCGTCCATTATCGATTCTTTTAACTTCGCTGAGAATTTTGCAGTCAAATTGTTCTATCTTTTCATAAAATCGGGCAATTGTCTCCTCAGGAGTGATCGCTTTGTCCTGGTCTCTGGTAAATGTTTTAAAGCAGTCTTTAAAGGAAATTTTTTCATTTTTCATAGCATTAATTCAGTAGATTTATGGGGAGCGCTTTTCAGCAATTATACGATCCCGGGTCCAGTCACACTAATGTCAAAGCTGATATTTTCAATGGCTGAAATTTTCTGCAGTTTAAGGTAACGGGTAGTTTTTCAGACAATGAACATGATCCACAAGGAAGGGAGCTGGAGTTACCCATCCTCACCCTTCATAAACCTCATTGGTCTGAGAATTGTCTGCCTGCAAAAGCAGGAACCTTGACGTTATATGCTCAGGAAAATAAAACAGGGAGTACTTGATAGAAAGAAAAAAATTTATTTACCACTTCAGTCTCTCTATTCTTTCACTCCAGGTTTCGGAGTTGCAACTGCATCTTATCTTTCTGCTTTGGTCGCCGACAATTTCCAGTTCCAGCAGGAGGTGATCTCCGGGGATGATATCGAATGCTTTCAGATACCATTCAATAACCGTTACCCCACCCAGGTAAAAGTACTCATCCAGCCCCATGGAAAGGACATCATCACTGTTGCGCAGTCGGTAAAAATCCATATGGTAGAGTTGCAGCCTGCCGTTGTACTGATGAAAGACCGCGAAAGTAGGGCTCGTTATATATTCTCCAGGATCAACCCCCATACCTTTAGCAAGAGACTGGGTCAGTGTTGTTTTGCCAGCCCCGAGGTCACCGTTAAGACAGATAATGTCTCCCGGCTCGCACATTGAGCCTAATAGTTTTCCGAATTGTTCAGTTTGATCGAGCGATTCCAGCAGTAATTCAATCTTCGGGTTTGGTTGCATTCCGGTGTGTAAAAAAAGTGATGATAAAACAAAAAACCCCGGGAGGTCTTGACGACTTCTCGGGGTTGCATGATCCGTCTGTTATTGATAGTTCAGTTCATTTTGACCACATTTTCCGCCTGAAGGCCTTTGTCGGTTTGAGCAACAGTAAACTCGACCGGCTCCCCCTCTTCCAGACTGCGAAAGCCTTCCCCCTGAATGGCGCTGAAGTGGACAAAAACATCCGCTTCTCCATCAGGTCTCTCCAGAAATCCATAACCTTTGCTCGCATTAAACCATTTGACTTTTCCTTGAACACGTTCTGACATGCTGCAAACCTCCCGGCGATATGACAGATAATTATCTTCCTGTCAGGAAAAAATAGGGGTACCTCAGACCCTTAAAAATACAGATACCCAGTCATCAGATGGAGTATCTAGTGGCACTCTATCAACATGGCCTTGAAGCGTCAAGGAAATTTTCTTGTTTTTTTGCACCAGAACAATAAGTTAGCCTTTCATTGACGAGCTCAAACAGACAAACATTTTCGAACTCAAGCTGCTGTCTCAGAATTTCAAAACAGGCGTCGACATATTACTTAGCCCACCATGTCATCTGAAATTGATTGTAATTATAATATGTTGGGATAATATCTGGAATATTGAGCTTGTTATGGTAAACGACTCTGTGGCTATCAGCGTACCAGTTTGGAACCACATAGTAGCCATACCAGAGGACCCGATCAAGCGCTCTGCAGGCCGCTGTTAACTGACGCTGATTTTCGGCATAAATAATTTTTTCCACCAGATCGTCAACTACCTTATTTTTAATGCCGGCAAGGTTTCTTGAACCATTCTGTGATGCTGAGTCTGAGTGCCAGAAATTACGCTGCTCATTCCCCGGTGACAGTGATTGCCCGTAAACAAATACGCACATATCAAAATCGAAATTATTTATCCTGTCAGCATAGAGGGTTGGGTCAATTGTTCTGTAACGGGCCTCGATACCAATCTTCCCGAGGTTTTCAGTAAAGGCAGCCATGACTCTTTCAAAACTTTGATTTGCTAATATAATTTCAAATGAGAGCCGAACCCCTGCACGATTGGTCAGTACCCCATCTTGTAAGGTCCAGCCGTTTTCTTTGAGAAGATGAGCGGCCTCTCGAAGCTGGGCCCTGATTCCACCCTGCTGATTACTGTCATCCCCCCCCATTGGCTTCTTGAAAACCTCCTCGGGCAAACTATCACGAAAGGGGACAAGCAGTGCCAACTCCTCTTCAGACGGCAGCCCTTCCGCCGCTAGATAGGAGTTGCTGAAATAGGAATTATTTCTTTTATATTGACCATAAAACAAACTTTTATTGACCCAGGCAAAATCAAAAGCCATGCCTACCGCTCTTCGTACCGTACGATCTGAAAAAACCGGTCTCCGACTGTTCATGACAAAACCCTGGAGACCGGCATTATTGTTATGAGGAAAATTTTTCTTTATGATCTGATTGTTCTCAAATTTCGGACCGCTCATATCACGAACCCACTGTTTGGCTATGTTTACCTGCATCGAGTCAAACTCACCAGCCTTGAACGCTTCAACTGCAACAGTTTGATCCTTGTAGTACTTGACGGTGATTTTATCGAAGTTGTACATACCATTTCTTGTCGGGTGTCTGACAGCCCAATAATCTGGGTTCCGCCGGTAGGTAATCGACCGGCCCTGGCTATACGAAGCAACTGTATACGGTCCTGAGCCAAGCGGAATAATGATCTTGTCTGAATCAAAGCCATGGCTCTGGTAAAAGGATCTGGACATAATTGAGATCTGCCCGGCGATCAGCGGCAGTTCCCTGTTCACCTGCTTGAAATGAAATGCCACCCTGCGTTGATCAAGTATTTCGGCCCGCTCGATATCTTTGTAATAATTCGGGTAAAAGGGGTGAACGGCATCGCTTTTCAAGGTATCTATCGTGAATTTGACATCTTCCGGAGTGATCGGCTGGCCATCTGAAAATCGGGCCTGTTTATTTATCGTAAAGATCACCGACAACTGATCATCTGCAACGCTGATGTCACTGGCTATAAGACCATACTGGGCAAACGGCTCATCAAGACTCGGGACGGCAAGCGTTTCGAATACATACTGCTCAAGACCAAACGGCGCTGTCCCCTTGAGGGTAAATGGGTTCATTTTATCAAAACTGCCGATGTCGTGCAGGATCAGTTCACCGCCTTTCTCAGCACTCGCAGAAGCGTACTCAAATTTCTCAAAATCAGCCGGATACTTCAGGGTGCCGTCGATGCTCAGCCCATGGGCAGCATGGAGAACACTCGGGACGAACAGATGAAGGAGAAGCATACTCGGGACGATTAAAAATCTCATATTCAATAGTCTCAGATGGGTTGCTATTTACATTTTAAAAAGGACTAGAGCAGGCGGGTAAGTCTGTATGAGGTTTATTTCGATCCCGGCGACTCTGATTAGAGGCCAAGGTCTTTGAGGGTCTCGATCGCGCTACGCTGTTCCTCTGTAAGATTGTCAGGTATCACCACGCCAACTTTCACGTAAAGATCACCCCTTCCACCAATAGGTCCGCTTGGCAGTCCCTGTCCTTTGATCCTTAACCGCGAGTCACCGTTCGTGCCCGCCGGAACACTCACCATGAACTTCTTGTGGTCGAGCGTTTCAATCTCTACCTTGGAGCCAAGACAGGCATCACTGTAGGCAATTTTTTTTATATGAATCAAATCATCACCATCACGCTCATATGAGCTATGAGGTTCGAGCTCGATTTTTAAATAGAGATCGCCAGGTGCTCCCCCCTCAGGAGATCTGCCACCTTTTCCTTTTAATCTTAACTTCTTACCTTCTTCAATACCTTTAGGAATCTTCACAGAAACATTTTGTGTTTTGCCGTTCGTTCTCAATGAAATCTGCTTCTCAGCACCGTTGAGCACATCCTCAAGACTAACCACAAGCTGGTAGGTCATATCCGGGCCCGGAGCAGGCTGGCTATGGCCGCCGGCCCCGCGCTGATTCGTATGGCCGCCGAAAAATGAGGAAAAATCATGATGGGATGCGCCTCTATTCATATTTCCCCTGAATGAGCCGCTGTTAAAAGTGCTGGTGCCGAAACCAAACTGGCTGAGGATGTCATTGATATCGAAGTTTCTAAAAATATCCTCCTGAGAATATTTCTGGTGAAAACCGGCAGATCCATAGGTATCATACTGATTTTTCTTTTCAGGGTCTGAAAGCACAGCATACGCTTCGCTTATTTCTTTGAATTTTGCCTCAGCAGCCTTATCACCATTGTTTTTGTCAGGATGATATTTTAATGCAAGTTTTCTGTATGCTTTTTTTATTTCATCAGCACCTGCACCTTTCGTTATTCCGAGGATCTCGTAATAGTCCATCTTATATCATTGCTATTGTGTAACTTTTCTGCTTTCAGAGTTTGGTAAACGAGATTAACCTACCTGGCTCCACAATAGGAATGGAAAGATTCCCAGTCAAGCCCGATAAGCGCTTTATTTAATACAACTTTGCAGTGGTACTATCCGGTAGGACAGATGCAGGCAAAAACAACGCTCTTTCAGTAACTTGTTCGGTAGGAGATTCCTGAAAGAGCGGTGTCAGAAAAGAAATATGAACTTCCCGTCGAGAGCTTATCTTCGCAGGAAATGGCTCTAAAAGGGAACATCGTCTCCCATATCATGATAACTCGATGATGATTCGGGATAACTTTTTTCCTGTGAAGACCCTGATGAGGAGCCGCCGCCAGATTCCCGTCGATCAAGCATTTTCATTTCTCTTGCAACAATCTCTGTGGTATACCGGTCATTGCCACTCTGATCCTGCCATTTTCTGGTCTGTATTTTTCCTTCAATATAAACCCTTGAGCCCTTGTGCAGATATTCACCGCATATTTCAGCAAGTTTGCGCCAGGCAACAATTCTATGCCACTCGGTTGATTCCTGCTGATTGCCTTCCTGATCGCGCCATCGCTCGGACGTGGCAACATTGAAGGTAGCAACAGGAGATCCGCTCTGGGTATATCTGATCTCCGGGTCAGCACCAAGGTTTCCAACAATAATTGCTTTATTTATCATCTTCTCTCTCCCATGTATTCAGATCTATTTTTGAAAACAGAACTATACGACAGTTATCATAAAGAACAAGGCTATTTTATAACCGCTCCCCCATGGAGCTGTCAATTACTGCTGCTGACACTGCAGTCCAGCATGTGGGACAGCCCGCCGTGCTCGTCCGGTGTGTATCCCATCACCTCGTTCCAGATCTCATCACTTTCCATGCAAAAATAAATACATGTCCCCGGATCGGCTCGTCGCTTGATAAGCGAATAAATATAACAATAGAGCTCGACCCGCAACGGTCTGAAGTAGCGTTGTTTCGAGTCAAGCCCTTCGATAAACTCATGGTGATAGATCTGTGAATGAGGAAAACGAAGGGTCCCTATCTGTTTCAGTTTTGGAATGTACCTGAAGGCTCCGAGTGAAATCCATCTGATCGAAGATGCTGGTACCTTCTCAAAGAGTTTCTCAATGGTATCTTTATATCCCCGCTTCCATCCGGGATAGGCGATAATCGGATCAAAATGAAAGGCCAAATGATAGCCGCTTGCGGCGCATAATGCTGCAGCCTCAAGCCGTTCATCGATGGTCGCAGCTCTCATCTCTTCCTGCATTACAATTTTTTCACTGTTCAGCGACCAGGCCATCACCGTTTTGCCTCTATGATCAAGATCTCTGACGTTTTCGATAAAGGCGCTCTTGGTTTTCAGTTCCAGAATACAGTTTTTCTTGTGTGAAAAAAAAGCAATGAGTTTACGGCTCATTCCAGTGAGACGATCAAGGGCCATGGAGTCGGTAAATTCGCCAGTACCTATTCGTAAAAAACCGCTGTTTTTTGCTATTTCATTATCCAGCTCCGTGAACATATCTTGTATATTTATATAAAAATTCTGATAAGGGTTGTTTAGGTAGGCCTGTAAAATACAGTATGTGCAATCCATCGGGCAGCCGGTTCCGATGTTTATTACGCGGTAGTCGCAGCATTGATATTCTCTGGTAGCCGGGCACTCCTTCAGGAACTTTCCTCTATTTTTACTGAGGAGTAATACCGTTTTCCCTTCAGATAGATTTTCAGGATAGACACCCTTGATAATTTCCGCATAATCGCTACCCTCTACTATTGTCACAGGCAGATCAGCCTTGTCAATAATCTCAATTACAGAGGGGTCGTTGGCAGAGGAACGCTCAATAAATATCTTTTTTATATATCGTGAAGGATCCTGCCAGCTGTCATTTCGTTTCAGTTGATCCATAGGCTACAACTCCGATCGGGTTTTTCTGGCAAGTTCAAGCATCGCATTACCTTCATTTGATTTGCCATGCTTTAAACATCCTCTGCCATAAATTTCACATTTTTCAATGAGTTTCTCCCTGGCCTTCATTTTCTGATAATCATTCAGGTCAGCCAGTGATAAAAGTTTTGCAAGCGCATATATCCTGAACCTGTCCATGCCAACTCGATATATGGCAGAGACCTGATCTTCACGCCCGCCTTCCTTTATGGTCAACGGAAAATCAAGCAATAAAAAGTTTTCCTTCACTGAAACTCTCAGCCAGAAATCGTAGTCCTCGCAGCATCTCAGGTTTTCATCAAACAGGCCATAGTCATCAAAGACAGTTTTGTTCAGCATTACGGTTGACATACCGACACAGCAGAGATTGAGGCAGGAATCAAAAATAATACCGCCAGATGGCAGGTGAATTTTTTTCTGGTTTAGATGTTCTCCGCGGCGCAGCCATTTTTCCCTGGTATGAGACACCCTGGTTTGATAATTGTTAATGAGCGCATCAAACTGGATCTCGACTTTACGGTTGTGCCAGTGGTCATCTGAATCCAGAAATGCAAGAAACTCAGATGAGGACAATTCAATCCCCCTGTTCCTGGCCGAGGCGGGCCCCCTGTTTAATTGTTTAAAGTACAATATTCTTGCAGCAGAGTTCTTTTTAAATTGTCTAACCAAACGCTCTGTCGAATCTTCTGAGCCGTCATCAATAATGATGATTTCTCTGGGAAGAACAGTCTGAGCCAGAACTGATCGGATTGCCCGCTCCAGGAAGAGAACCCGATTATAGGTGGGAATGATAACTGACAGTTCTATAGACATCAACGAATTGACCTTTTTTTGTTATCGGTTAAGAGAGTGTGGCAATTTACCCTCGTAATGCTGTATACTGGATTGTTTATTCTAATCGAATTTATAGATTTTTTAATATATCATCACAACCTTTAGCATATAGTTTGCCTCTCGTTATAGGATATTGTTACTATCTTCAAGTATTACTTTGCAGCAATGATGATAGGAAAATCCTCTAACTGAATCGAGACAGCGTCTTTAATGACCACTGAAATCTTAATTAACTCAAGAAGTTATGAGGTACGTATTGCGCTCGTAGAGAGTGGTTATCTCACCGAATTTCACCTGCAGCGCCCTACTGAAAAAGGGTTGATGGGAAATCTTTATCTCGGGCGCGTTGTCCGGGTATTACCTGGAATGCAGGCGGCATTTGTTGATATAGGACTTGAACGAACCGGGTTTCTCTATGTTGACGATGTCTTTTCGGGAAGCGACGATCTCCGCAGGGATCAGCTGCGTTCAGGCCAGGCAAACGCTGAAACGGAACATCCTGACTCCTCTGTTGCTGAGCATCGACCAGCCAATCCGTATCATATTGAAGACCTTCTTAAAGAAGGTCAGGAAATTCTTGTCCAGGTCAGCAAGGATCCGATTGGAACCAAAGGCGCCCGCCTTACCTGTCAGATAACGTTGCCCGGCAGGAACCTTGTCTTTATTCCCCAGACTGACCATATCGGCATATCCCGGAAAATTGAAGATGAAACGGTACGGGAATCTCTCAGGTCGACAATCGAGGAATTACGTCCCCACAAAAGCGGTTTCATTATCAGAACTGTTGCTCAGCATGCCGCCAAAGAAGATCTTGAAGCTGATATGGAATTTCTGATGATACTCTGGGACGAGATCAAGGATCGGGCTGCAACTTCAAAACCGCCTTCACTTGTCTATGAGGATCTCGATATAACCTTGAAATCAGTCCGGGACCTTTTTACCAGCGACGTCGATTATCTGATTATTGATGATGAGCCCTCCTACGAAAAATTAGTTAATTTTGTCAATACCTTTGCCCCTCAGCTGAAAAATAAAATTTCCCTTTACCGGGGAGAACTCCCATTATTTGAGGCCTATGGGGTCGATGTTGAAATCAGCAAGGCAATCGAAAAAAAGGTCTGGCTGCGATCCGGCGGCTACATCATAATTGAAAATACAGAAGCACTTACCGTTATCGACGTAAACACGGGAAGGTTTGTTGGTAAAAATGACCTCAATGAGACCATTTTTAAAACCAATATGGAAGCCGCAAAGGAAATAGCCTACCAGCTGCGGCTGAGAAATATTGGTGGAATCATCATTATTGATTTTATTGATATGGAAGATGAACCGCATCGTGAGGAACTGTTCGATTATTTTAAAGAGGCGGTAAAAAAAGACAAAAGCCGTATAAACATTTTAAAGTTGTCAGAATTTGGTCTTGTCCAGATGACCAGAAAGCGCAACAGTGAAAATCTCAATCAAATGATGTGTGAACCATGTCATTATTGTTCCGGCGAAGGCGTTTTGAAGTCACGGCGCACTGTCTGTTATGAAATTTTCAGAAAAATAAGCCGTAATTCTGCTCGGGCAACCGGATCTACCGTGACACTGAGAGTACATCCACGCATTGCAGACATGCTCTTGAAAGAAGAAGAGCCGACAACCAGGAGATTAGAGCAGGATACTCAAAAACGTCTGGTAATTGCTCCGGCCAAGGATCTCCATATAGAAAAATATGAAATAATCTGGCAACATTGAGCTGGATCAAAATATGAGCAGGTTACCATGAGCAGACTAAGAGGCAGTTCAGGCAAATCCCAGGGAACACTATATATCATCCTGTTATTGATAATAATCTTATCAATCGGCTTCTGTTTTTTTGTTTTTTTTGAAGGAGAAAAACCAGCTGCATTGATCGATGAACCTCAATCGTATATCGGTGCCGAGAGTGAAATTACCGTTACCGCAAAGGACAATAAAAGCGGATTAAAATCGGTAAATTTAGTGATATCTCAGGATGGAGTTTCAAAGGAGCTTTTTACAACTGTATTTCCACGTAAAGGATATACCGGTACCATCGGTCAGACAACGGATCAACGAAAATTAATCTTTAAACCGAAAGAGGCCGGTTTCAAGGACGGACCGGCAACGATTACCTTTAGCGCAACTGATTATTCGGCTCGGAACTTCCTCAGGGGTAATGTCACCATCAGCAGCCGTGATGTGGTCATCGATACCACCCCGCCCAAGATCAGTATTATTCATAGTGAACGATATATAATGCCTGGTGGCAGTGGCATTGTTATTTATAAACTCAATGACCCCAAGGCAAAACACGGTACCGTTGTAAACGATTTTTATTTCCCTGGTTTTCTGGTTGGAGACGGCCGGGATGATACCAATATCAGCTATATCGCCCTTTCCTATCAGGCAGAGGCGGTTTCCAGTTCTTTTGTGATTGCCGAGGATGAGGCCGGAAATCAGTCAAAAGTTTCATTTGCCACCATCTACAAAACAAAGAATTTCAAAAAAGACAAAATCAATGTCGGCGATAACTTTCTGAGCAAAAAGATTCCGGAGTTTGAACAAACATATTCAGATATGCAGGGTAACCCAGTTGAGAAGTATCTCTTCGTCAACAATGAAGTCAGACAGCAGAATAACAGCCAGATCAGCCTTCTCTGCAAAGCACCCCTCCCTGAACGGTTATGGTCGGAAAGCTTTACCAGAATGCCGGGAAGCACCCGGTCCGGATACGCTGACCATCGCACCTATTATTACGCTGACCAACCGATTGACAAACAGGTTCACCTGGGAATTGATATCGCCTCAATCAAACACGCAGATGTTACTGCCGCTGAGACCGGTGTGGTCGTCCACGCAGACTATCTTGGCATTTACGGCAACATGGTCCTTCTTGATCACGGCCAGGGCGTCTTCAGTCTCTACTCGCACCTCAGTCAGATCAACGTGGCAAAAGGCGACCAGTTGGAAAAAGGCAGCGTTCTCGGTCTCACCGGGACTACCGGAATGGCCGGTGGGGACCATCTTCATTTTTCAATGCTGATTCATGGTATTTTTGTGACTCCGATAGAGTGGTGGGATCAGCACTGGATAGATGTGACCATAGAAGATCCACTTAGCGATTCGCGGTTCTAAATTGTCCGGTAACATCAACCGTACGAGGCCTGTAACGTTCATTGTTGCAGCTCTCCTTGATCCCACAAATTCTAGCAGGCTATGAGACAGAGTAAGCGGCTGCCATTACTTTTTTACAGCTATCTTGCGACAGAAATGCTGGCGCCGTTTTTTGCCAGTTTTATCATCATGAACGGCGTCTTCTTCCTGGTAAGACTGATCCCTTTTCTCAATCTTGTCCTTGAATTCAACATCAGTCTCGCCGACTTCATCCGTCTTTTCTCTTACCTCTTCCCAAATATGTTCCTCTACTCGATTCCAATGGCCGCCATGCTCGGTGTAACTATTGGATTTTCAAGACTTTCAAACGACACTGAGATTCTGGCTTTCAAAGCGAGTGGTATCGGCATTTATCATGCATTGCCACCTCTCATTCTCATTGCTGTATTTATCTCTTTGGTTACCGCCTATTTTTCAATCAAACTCATTCCTGCCGGTGACACGGCAATGCACCAGATGATGTATCAGCTTGCCAAGGAAAAGATAGATAAAGGGATAAAGGAGCGCGTCTTTACAGAAGCACTTGGTGATCTGGTGGTTCACGTCAACTCTATTGACAAAAAAACCGGAGAATGGAGTGAGGTCTGGGTCTCAGACATGCGCGGGCGTGAAGTTCCGGCCATCACAATGGCACATTCCGGCAGGATGGATACCAAGATGGAAGAGATGATGGTGACCCTCTTGCTCTCTAACGGCAGCCTTTACATGCCTGAGGATGAGAGCTCCCAGACGGTAACCTACGGTCAGTATATTATCAATATTCCGCTGCAGCCACCCGCTCGATCACCTGATATCAAGTTACGCGGCACCATGACCATGACTGAATTGCTGAAGGCGGCGGAAAAGCACGGATTCGATACCCCGCAAGGCCGTTCCTATCACACAGAGTTTCATAAACGGCTTGTGCTTCCTGTCGGCTGCCTGATTCTGGCAATGATCGGAATGCCACTGGGTCTTCAGGCTGGTCCTGGGAAAAAGGCTATCGGCATACCGCTTGGCCTCCTTCTGTATATTATTTACTATGTTCTTTTTACAATGGGACGAAACATTGCAACGACGTCTTCTGTAAACGTCGTGCTGGCGATGTGGACACCAAATACACTGTTTTTCCTTTTGACCATTTTGTTGATTAACCGGGCTGCCCACGAAAAATCACTGATTCCAGGGGTGGTAGGTCTGATCATTGAGGCAATTTTAAATAGTATTAAAAATTACCTCCACAAACTTTTCCTGCTCCTTTCACCAAAACCTGAACCAGTAAGGAGTTCAGAGCGAGAAGACGGTTCGGAACCGATCACACAAAAGGCAAAACATCTTCATGGAAATGTAAGCAGCCGGGTTTTTCATTTTCCAGAATGTGACCATTATTATTGCAAAAATTGCACAATTGAATTTAAGAATGTAGAAGTAGCTATCCAGGCAGGTTTTGAGCCCTGCAGATTCTGTAAAAATTTTATTAATAATTCCTGAGACAACCTCAGATCTTAGCTGGCAACCGGAGGGTCCCAATGAAACTTCCCCGATCAGAAGAAATGAGAGCCATAGATACCTGCGCCATCGAAGAATACGGTATTCCGGGAATGGTATTGATGGAAAATGCCGGCTCCGCTACCGTCCGTTTAATGGAGAAGCAGCTCAAAAAGGTGAAAGGCAGTTTTGCTCTGATATTTATCGGGCCTGGAAATAATGGCGGCGACGGCCTGGTAATCGGGAGACACCTGCACCAGTTGGGCTGTGAACCAATATTTTTCTTTCTTATAAACCCAGACGATCTTACCGGCGATGCCGCTGCTAACCTGACAATTGTCAAGCGCCTCCGCCTGCCGCTGCATGTTATTGATTCTGTGAACAGGGTTAAAACCATATCTGTTCTTTTCAAACAGATCGAATCAAGAGGAAAGCCATGCTGTGCTATTGTTGATGCAATTTTTGGAACAGGACTGGTCAGAGATATCAAAGGTCATTATGCCGATGCGATTGAGGTGATCAATACCAGTGATTTTTCAAAAAATATACCTGTCATTGCGGTAGATACACCTTCAGGGCTTGATTCCAATACTGGTAAAATTCTAGGTACCTGTGTTAAGGCGACGATGACAGCCACCTTTGGCTGCGCAAAGCCTGGACAGATTATGCAAGGCAGTTCTGCCCTAACCGGAAGACTTTGGATTGTCGATATCGGCATACCTCCTGAAGTTATAGAGCAGGCTCACATCAAAACCTCAATGATTACCGCTGAAACAGCAAAATCATGGGCCAGTAGACTTATACGAGACAACGACTCGCACAAGGGCACCTATGGCCACCTTCTCATTTTAGCAGGATCTGCCGGCAAAACCGGTGCTGCAATTCTTGCTGCCAAAGGAGCGCTGCGAAGCGGCTGCGGTCTTGTCAGCCTGTGTGTACCTTACGACCTCAACACTATTTTTGAAACCTCACTGGCCGAAGCGATGACCATTCCACTGCCGACGTCTTCTTCACTGCTCAATGTATCTGATATATCAACGATACTCAGGCACGCGCAAGACAAACAGGCCATTGTTCTGGGTCCAGGTCTTGGTGAAGATGTCCGTACAGCTGAACTGGTTCTTCACCTCTACCATCATTTAAAACAGCCTGTCATTCTGGACGCAGATGCCCTCAACATTATAGCGAAAAAGAAGGCTCATCTGCAAAAAGCTGGCGGACCGCGAATCTTCACACCTCATCCTGGAGAAATGGCCCGCCTTGTCAATAAAAAGACCGAAGAGGTTCTTGAAAACAGGTTAAATGTCACTCAATTATGTCACAGCCTCTACAAAAATGATGCCACTGAACTTACTGTTATACTTAAGGGCGCTGGGACACTCGTCTTCACAGATCACGGGCATGTTATGATTAACACCTCAGGCAACCCGGGTATGGCCACAGGAGGCATGGGAGATGTACTCTCCGGAATGATCGGGTCATTTATCTGTCAGGGCTTGGAGGGCAATGTGGCAGCAGGTATTTCGGTTTATCTGCACGGTTTGGCCGGGGATATACTCTACAAAGCGAGTGGCCAGGGGTTCACTGCCAGCGAACTTGCAGATAAGATACCGATCAGTCTAAAAAACTTACAAGAGAGCAAATAAAATGAAAACAGCCCAGGATATTATGACTAAAAATGTTGTCTCGGTCAGCTTAGACACATCTGTCAGAGATCTTGCCAGTGTCCTTTTAAACAATAATATCAGCGGGGTTCCGGTTCTTGATAAGGAGGGCAGATTATGCGGAATTGCCACCGAGAGCGATCTCATTTTTCAAAACAAACGTTTACACCTCCCCCCCTTCATTACCATCCTCGATTCTTTTCTATTTCTCGACAACCCGGAAAAGATGGAGCAGGAACTGAAAAAAATTGCCGGGGCAACCGTTCTTGAAATCTATACCGAAGACGTTGTTTCCATACAGCCTGACACACCTCTTGATGAAATCGCCACTATAATGACTGAAAAAAAGATGCACACCCTCCCCGTTCTCAGAGAAGACGGTGAGATAATCGGTATTGTAGGTAAAAAAGATATTATCCGAACCATTCTCTCGTGATGAAATCCGTCACCACTCAATGGCTGAATAACCTTTTTCAGTAAGATAGCTGTTACATTTGACAAAGATATTAGAGCCCAGAAATCCTCGATGAGCCGATAAGGGAGACGGATGACTTGTTTTCAGTATCAGATGCCTGGCGGGATCGATAAGATCTGATTTTTTCTGGGCAAACGCTCCCCAGAGCATAAAAACAATATGGGTCCTTTTCGTCGAAATCGTTTTAATAATGTCATCTGTCAGACGATGCCAGCCAATATTGGCGTGAGAATTCGGTTGTTTTGCCATAACAGTGAGACTGGCGTTTAATAACAGCACCCCCTGCTCTGCCCACCTGGTCAAATCGGTATTCACCTGGCGTTCATGGTCGTCATATAAACTTCTATCGATCTCCTTAAAGATATTTTTTAGTGAGGGTGGAGCGGGGATTCCCTCCCTGACGGAAAAACATAAGCCATGCGCTTCGGACCGGCCCTGATGTTCATTGAAGTATGGATCCTGACCAAGAATCACGACTCGTACCTTCAGGAATTGGGTAATCCTCATGGCGCTGAATACCAGCTCTCGGGGAGGATACACTTTTTTCCCCCGGGCAGCAGGTCCATAGGCGATCTGAACCAGTTTTTTATGAAACCCTTCTTTCAGAAGAGGTACCTGTTCTTCCCAGAGCATAATGTGCTGACAAGTTGTTGAAGGTGATTACATAAGGATTAGTCTCTGTTTAAGCGGTAAAAGACTCACTGTTTGAGGTCTGATGGAGCTCGATAATAAAATCAGCGGCATCTTTCTCATCAACAATTTTATCAACGGTGCATTTTCTCAATATATTTTCACCCATTTCCTTACACAGGCAATTTCCGGAATTAAGTACGATCGAATATCCGTTATTCTTTTTAATGGCATTAATACCCTTCTCACCATCAAGATCGACTCCGGAAAACACAAATCCGGCAACCTTATCCTTAAAAACAGATGTGATCGAATTCATAAGAAGATCGATGGGGCCAAAACCTGATACAGGCTCTTTTTTTCTAATTGTATATTGAGCACTATAGGGTTTCATAAATACCGTATCGAGGGATGAGGAGACATAGCAATTGCCTCCCTCAATATTAAGGCCGTCAACCATGCGATGAACCTTGATGCTGCTTACCGCATCGAGATATTCAGTAAATGCGTTCACATGTTTGTCGTTTTCATACAAAACAACGAAAATGGCACCGCTTATATCACCTGGCAGCTGGGGTATAACACGCAGCAGATTGGAATAACCGCCAAGACCTGAGCCTATAACAGTTACAAAATTAATTCGTTTGTACTTGTTGATCAAACTCATCTCAAGAAGATCGCCGCATTGGTTGCATTTAAACTCACTGAGCAAACTTTTCTGCTCAGCGTCAAGGATATTTCTGGCACCGCATTCCTCGCAGAAAATGATATCGCTTGGCTTAATCTCACTCTGAGGAATATCATCTTTGGTGGTGATGGCCGGTTCAACTGGTCTCACCACCACCTTTGAAGCATATAATACTTTATAGACGATCTCCTGGTCAAACGAGCCAATTTCTTTTTGCTGAAAAAACGAATCCTTACAAACAAAATCAACCGCTCCATTCTTGATGGCATCAAAAGCTCGAGCGGTTCCTTCCCTGGTTAAACTTGAAACCATGATTGTTGGCGTCGGCATATGTATCATCAAATGCTGCAAAGACGTCATGCCATCCATGAGCGGCATTTCCATATCCATAATAATCACGTCGGGACTAAGCTTGAGTACCTTGTCAAGTGCCTCTATACCGTTTGCAGCCTCTCCTATGATTTTAATCGTATTCGTCCTTTCAAAGATCTCTTTTAAGAGTCGTCTGAAAATCAATGAGTCATCTACGATTAAAACACTAATCTGCTTTGGTAATGAGCCTGTTTTAGATTTTTTTGCCATAACGCTGGATATAAGACATGAGTATTAGGATGAAAAATGTTTTCCGGTTGGCTTATTTTATACCTAATGAGTAATAATTCAAAATAGAAATCACTGAATTTCAATTTCAGCCATACAAAGTATGGTTAACGATATAAGCTCCGACCTTAACAGCAACAAAATGTTTCCATGGAAGATTTTCCCTAATTCGTCTTTTGATTTCAGTGGAAGATATATCATCCGTTGCAGTGGTGAGAAGACGAACACTGTTTTGCCCTGCCTGATTATGCCAGACATATGCATGCTCACTGTCTACCTTGAAACAGTTCCGTTTCAAGAGATCAAAGAGCGCGGCCTTGTTGTATCCGGGCCTGACAACGATGATAAAATTGGTCTGTGAAAGAACTGCCTGCCAGCGGTACCAGCTTTCAATTTCTAGAAATGCATCGCAGCCAATGATAAAATGATACTTTGCTGAAAAGTCCCCTCTGTCCTGGAAAATTTTCAGTGTATCAATAGTGTATGAAGGATGAGAGCGTTCTTGCTCAATATCTGAAATGGAAAAATGTTGAAATGGTGCTACTGCGATTTTCAACATTGAGAGCCTGTGATCAAAATTGCAGATATACTCGCCTTTCTTGTGAGGTGGTCGGGCAGAAGGAATAAAGACAACCTGATCAATCCCGGTTTCAACCAACGCAGCCGTCGCACATTGTATGTGCCCTTGATGTACAGGGTCGAAGGTGCCTCCAAAAAGACCGATATCAGACATCAGTCACGTACCTGTCCTGTCCCGTAAACAACAAACTTTCGCGTGGTCAGTTCTTCAAGTCCCATTGGACCGTAGGCATGCAGTTTAGTGGTGCTGATGCCTATTTCGGCTCCAAGCCCAAGCTCTCCGCCATCGTTGAAACGTGTGGAGGCGTTTATCATCACCGCAGATGCATCAACGCCGGCTATAAATTGATGGGCAGTGGTGTAATTCTCGGTGATGATGGATTCTGTATGCTTGGAACCATAGGTGGCAATATAGTCCTGTGCTTCTTCCAGTGAACAAACGATTTTCACACAAAGTTTTAAATCCAGAAATTCTTGGCCCCAGTCATCATCCCCGGCAGGCACGATATTTGAACCGAGTGCCACAGTTCGCTCGCAGCCGTAAAGAGTAACGCCGTTTTCAACGAGTTCCCGTTCAATAGCAGGCAGATAGTGCTCGGCGACATCTTCATGTATCAGCAGACCTTCAAGGGCATTACAGACTCCGGGGCGCTGTACCTTGCTGTTTACTATGATTGGTGTTGCCTTAGCGAGGTCAGCCGCTTTGTCCACATAAATCTGACAGACTCCCTTGTAATGTTTCAGTACTGGAATTCTGGAATTTTCTGCTACAAAACGTATGAGTCCTTCACCGCCGCGAGGAATGATGAGATCGATCAATTCCTCCTGCTTTAACAGGGAGTTGATTGCCTCACGACTGGTGGTTGAAATAACCTGTACCGCGTCAGGATTCACCGTATTGGCAGACAGTGCCTCCTGAAGGACGCAGGCAAGGGCTATATTCGAGTGTATCGCCTCCGAGCCGCCTCTTAGGATAATTGCGTTTCCCGTTTTCAGACAAAGTACAGCGGCGTCAATTGTTACATTGGGGCGGGATTCGTAAATCATGCCAATTACACCAAGCGGGATCCTCATTCTGCCAACCATCAGGCCGTTTGGTCTTCTGGCCAGAGCTGATATCTCCCCGATCGGGTCGGGAAGAGCTATAATTTCATTAATTCCTTTCCTCATGCCGGCTATGACCTGGTCAGTCAAGGCAAGTCGATCGAGCATTGCCGAGGAAAGCCCTTTTTCCTTCCCTGCTTTTAAATCTTTATCATTGGCACGTTGAATTTCCTTCTTCTTCGACAACAGCAGATCTGCTACGGATTGAAGAATTCTATTCCGGGTTTGTGTCGTGGTTGTGCCGAGAAATCTTGATGCCGCCTTCGCCTTCCGGGCCATCTCCTCAATTGCCACATCTTCTCTCCGGTTTTCAGTCATCTGAGTACTCCCTGTAATCTTTTAAGAATGTTCCAGAATCACCAGATTATCTCGATGCACGATTTCATCGTTGTCCTTATAACCGAGAATCTTTTCTATTTTACTCGAATGTTTTCCTATTATTTTTTTGGTATCCTCAGAACTGTAATTGATAAGGCCGATGGCAATTTTTTTTCCGCTCTCATCACAGCAATGAACGGGATCTCCGACGCCAAAGGTTCCCTGGATATTTTTGACCCCCGATGGCAGCAGGCTCTTTCCCCTGTCGCAGAGAGCTGCACATGCTCCTGCGTCTATGGTCAGTGTTCCCTGTGGTTTAAGAACCGTGGCAATCCATCTTTTTCTACTCTTTATTCTCTCTTTACAGGGCAAAAAGAAGGTTCCAACCATCTGGCCGCTGAACAGTTTTTGTAAAATTTCCTTTTCTCTGCCTGGACCGATAAACGAACTGCCCCCGCCTGATGAAACGATTTTTGCGGCATTAATTTTCGACTCCATACCACCGCTTCCAAGGGAGCTTTTTACATGGTGCACCATGGATTCAACTTCGGGAGTGATTTCGGTTACGGTATATATTGGTTCAGCTGCCGGATCATTATCCGGATTTCCGGTATACAAACCAATCACATCCGTCAGGCAGATAAACATATCAGCCTCGATCAGATTGCATATATAGGCGCCAAGTGTATCGTTGTCACCAAACCTCAACTCCTTCACTGAAACAGTATCGTTTTCATTAATGACCGGAATAACATTAAATTTGAACAGCGTCAGCAAGGTGTTCCTTACATTCAGGTAGCGTTCGCGGAGGGCTAGATCTGAATGGGTGAGCAGCACCTGGGCGATATTAAGATTGAACGCAGAAAAGCACTTTTCGTAGGTCTGCATTAATGACGACTGACCAATCGCAGCAAGTGCCTGTTTCTCTTTAATTCCAAGCGTTGAATTTCTGTTATATGATATTTTTTTTATTCCTGCAGCTACGGCACCGGAACTGACCAGAATCACCTCCCGCCCACTGTTATGCAGAAAACATATTTCCCTGACGATATTTTGCACCACATCATCGGCAATACCATTTTGATCTGTTAATACGGCGCTGCCAACCTTCACGACGATTCTGCGTGCTTTGTCAAAAAGTGTCTGGCGCAGGTAGAGACCATCTTCAATTGATAGCGTTTCAATCACCGTTCTGATGCTCCTTATTCATCTCATCTGAGGTTCTGATCTTATCAAGGGTTTCTGAAAGTTCCGATTTTAGGTGCTCTATCCCTTCACCGGTGACAGCAGAAACTGTCATCGTTTTTAAGCCAAGACTTTGAAACGACGAAGCAATTTCTGAGGTCATATCAGGATCTACGAGGTCAGTTTTATTAAGAACGATTATCTTTACTCTCCGGGCCAGATCCTGTTTGTATTTTGATAATTCTTTTTCAATTACTTCATAGTGCTGCCAATGGCTGTCAACAGATATATCGACAATATGAAGCAGAATCCGGGTGCGTTCAATATGTTTTAGAAAAGATAAACCGAGGCCGGCACCTTCGTGAGCTCCTTCGATGATACCTGGGATATCGGCAATTATATACGGCTCATGAAATTTAAATATCAAAACGCCGAGTTGAGGTTCAAGTGTTGTAAACGGGTAATCCGCAACTTTGGGATTAGCAGCTGACAGTCTCGACAAGATACTTGACTTTCCTGCATTAGGCAATCCGACCAGTCCGACATCGGCGATGAGTTTCAACTCTATTCTAAGCCAGCGCTCCTCCCCCGCTTTGCCTTTGCTTGCATATCTCGGTGTTCTATTAGCCCCGGAGGCAAAATGGGCATTGCCAAGACCACCGGCTCCACCAAGTGCCACAGGAAATTCCTGATTATCTGCAATAAGATCGACAAGAACCTCGCCGGTTTCGGCATCCCTGATAATTGAACCTGCAGGAACGTCCATAATACAGTTCTTCCCCTTGCGTCCGTGCATGTCCTTTCCCTGACCATGCATCCCTCTCTCGGCTTTAAAATGTGATCGGTACTTGAAATCGATTAACGAGTTTTTGGTTTTCGTCGATCTAATTATAACATCACCGCCTTTGCCGCCATCGCCGCCGTTGGGGCCGCCTTTTGGGACATATTTCTCCCTTCGAAAACTGACACATCCGTTTCCTCCATCACCACCTTTCACATAAAATTTAGCTTCATCTACAAATGACATTGGAACCCCTGTGTCCTCACTTCAATCAAAAAAAAACTCGATCAATTACCTATGGTAATGATCGAGTTTAAGGGGATAACGCTGCACTGAAATGCAGTTTATCTGCTTCAATTATGCTGCCGGATACACACTCACTCTTTTTCGTTTTTTGCCGAACTCCTCGAAGGTTACCACTCCGTCAATTTTAGCAAAAAGGGTATAGTCCCGGCCACACCCAACATTACTTCCTGGATGAATTCTGGTGCCAAGCTGCCTTACGATGATGTTCCCGGCCTTGACATTTTCACCACCGAATTTTTTAACACCGCGCCTCTGACCTGCACTGTCGCGTCCATTTCTGGAACTACCACCTGCTTTCTTATGAGCCATGCCTTACTCCTCATTATCGTGACAGAAGAAATGTTTATTTCTGCCTTGTTACAAATTAATCTCTGAAATTTTCAAAGCAGTATACAGTTGGCGGTGACCACGCATCAACCGGTATCCTTTTCTTCTTTTCCTTTTGAAAACTTTTATTTTCCGGTGCTTTCCCTGTTCTGCTATCGTCGCGATAACTTTAGCATTTTCCACAACTGGCGTGCCAACCGTCACCTGCTCACCGTCAGCTATCAGCAAGACGCTGTCAAGCTCGACGGTATCACCCACATTACCTTCTACCTTTTCTACCCGCAGTTGGTCTCCTGATGATACTTGATATTGTTTCCCACCAGTTTTGACTATCGCATACATAATTACAAACCTCTCAAATATTTTTAGATCTCCAAAAGAGATGTTTCCACTCAGGACCGCAAAATAAACACTATTGACTCAGGCTTGTCAACTTTTTTCAATAGTCAAATATATAGAATCCATTATTCACAGGGGTATTACCATGAATCAGTAAAACCGCAGGCTCTGCCGGCGCATCACGCTGTGCATTGAATCTGGCCAGGCGATTTAGGCGTGGACGTTTACTGATAAGCTGTCTGTCTGCCGGTAAATCGATAAGAAAAAACAATGTATCTCATTTTATACCGGCAGTCTCGAAACGGGAGATGCACCTGAACTGTCTTAGGAATTGTATCCAAGACGATCGCTTTCTCTTTTTTTCCGTATGGAACAGGCACGCTCAAATGCAGCCTTTTTACCATGCTTCCTGATAGAGACAGATGTTTTACCCTGCTTACCCTGGGCTGTCACCCAGCTGACTTCATAGCGATTCAGTTTTTCATTATGCCTGACACCAACAACACCGGTTCCTGAGTTACTCACGGTCACCATGTGCTTGTTGGTGCGAACCTTGCCCAGTTTTTTCTCTGTCTGGTCACGCCATGATATTGCCGAAAGAAGACTTGAATACCTACCTCCGCATTTTCTATCGGAAAAAAATTTGGAATGGGTTTTCCCGAGAAATCTAACCCGCACATACCATCCGTGGGTTCTTTTTGAATCCTGATCTATACGTGCAATATCTTTATGTTTTTCTAACAGCAATTTCTGCTTCTTATCTACCTCAACCACGTTACTAAACCTCTCAATTTCTGGTTAATAATGAGTAATGATAAGGATAACTCCTGGGTGTACCTATCATCACTTTGAATAATTTCTCATACACATAACCGACAAAGCAGTGTATTGATTATTGTCATAAACAAGCCATAGACTACATAGTTAGTCAGGGCCTTAATGTCAACACTTTTTAGCACTGTTTTGAAAAAATACTACCACATATGCGCACCCCAAAATGGTCCTTATTTTTTGTCAGGCGCGCTTAATTTTAACTAACACATCAATAATGAACGAAATTTCAACCACTCTTGTAGAACTTATTGAAACCATAAAATTGCTTCGAGGGGAGCAGGGATGCCCCTGGGATAAAAAACAGACAACAGAATCACTTCGCAAATACCTCATTGAAGAATTTGCTGAAATTCTCGAGGCCATCGATAACCATGATCTCCAGAATCTCAGCGAGGAGCTCGGTGACTTTCTCTACCTGATTGTTATGATATCAGATATCAACGAGAGTAACGGTACGTTTTCTCTGGTTGATGTTATCAGGGGAATAAATGACAAACTGATCAGAAGGCATCCGCATGTTTTCTCCGGTGCTGTCGTTAAAGATGAAAAAGAATTGCGAAATCAGTGGAATAAAATCAAAGCCGCTGAAAAAGCTGAAAAATTGTTTGACTAACGCACATTGTTTTAGTAGATATATACCGCTTGTTGTCTGAAGTATTTATGTTGTTTTTGGGGAAACCCAAAACCTCTTCGCTCTCTGCCGTGCAACAGTGAAAGCGAGGGCCGCCCAGCGGGTATAAAGCCTGCGAACCAACAACGTCCATGAGGAGGAAATCATGAGAAGGTACGAACAGATCTATATTCTTCGCCCGTCATTGAGCGAGGATGAGATCAGCACGCTAGTTGAAAACACAAACCAGATTATCACGAACGAGGAAGGCTGTGTCATCTCCAATGTTAAATGGGGAATGAAAAAACTCGCCTACCCTATCAAAAAAGAACTTCAAGGCTATTATATCTTTTCCGATTACGCCGCCACTCCGGCTGCGGTAGCTGAAGTAGAGCGTAAATTTCGAATTGACGACTCTGTTCTCAAATATCTGTCTATTAAACTCTCCGATTCAATCAGTGCCGAAGAAATAGAAGCTGCACAAAGCGATGCTGCCGCCAAGGCAGTAAGCCTCGAGCAAGAGACAGAGGAAGCAGAGGTTGAATCAGCTGAATCTGCTGATAAACCAGAAAAAGTTGTCGTTGAGACCGCTGCTGATTCCAAAGAGGCTGCTGATTCCAAAGACGCTGCTGATTCCAAAGACGCTGCTGATTCGGAAGAACCGAAAGAATAATAGAGGAAGGAGAATATACAATGGCCGTACGACCACAAAGAAAACTGTTTTCAAGAAGAAAAGTCTGTCGGTTCTGTGCAGATAAAGAACTGCTGATTGATTACAAGGACCCAAAGGTTCTACGTAATTTTGTATCTGAACGAGGGAAGATTATTCCTCGCAGAATAGTCGGCACCTGCGCGACTCACCAGCGGCAACTTTGCTCAGCAATTAAAAAGGCCAGACAAATTGCCCTTCTCCCATACTCTGGGTCCATTCAGGGACAATAAAACGACAGGTAATCCGGTGTCTGGAGGGATCAAGAGTATTTTCGGTAAGAGTAAGGGCTACCAGCACATAGTACTCTTCGGACTTATTATCACAATCCCTGGTTTTCAGTCCACCCTGTTTGGACTGATCTATTTTTTCATCCCTCTTGTTGTCTTGTTTTATCTTTACAAGTGGGAGAATGGATTAAAATACGTGCTTGGCGGAATTGTTCTGGGAGTCATCGCCAGTGCAATTTTTAATTCTCTCGGGACCCTTTTGTTTACAATAACATTTGTCCCGCCCGGGTATATTTTAGCAGAATCAGCATTTCAGGGAAACTCTCCAGCTCGATCTGGAATTAAAGCTACGCTAACCCTGATTGGCTGCTGGATACTCATACTGATGGGATTCACCATTGTTACCGGTGTCAATCCCGTCAGTGATTTTATCGCATCAATGGATCGGGGCGTTGAAGAGGCCCTGCGTTACTATAGACAGAGCGACGCTGTTGATCCTGAGACCATAACACTGATAGAACACTCTTTTTATCAGATGAAAGAGGTTTTCCCGAGAGTCATTCCATCAATTACAACCGGGTTTGCCCTCCTTACCATCTGGTTCACCATGGTCGCAGGAAATAGTGTTATCAGAAGGTTTCTCGGCTATAAACCCTGGATCAATCTCCGCTACTGGGAATTACCCGGCTCCCTGGTATGGATACTGATCGGTTCGACGATTATCGCACTCCTGCCGCTTGGCATTATAAGGCTGATCGGTATTAATGCACTGATTGTATTCAGTTTTATCTATTTTTTTCAGGGATTTTCGATTTTTGTTTTTTTTATGCATAAATGGAATGTACCGTTACTGCTCAGGACCTTTTTTTATGGAATGATGCTTTTTCAGTCTTTTGGTACGGTACTGCTGCTCGTTGTAGGTATAGGAGACGTCTGGTTTGATCTTCGTCGTCTGCACAAAAATGATGAAGACAAAAAATCCGACCAAGATAATCACCCAAAACGTTAATTTATCAAGTAAGCAATTATCATCATAGAGGAGTCAATCATGGAACTCATTTTAAAAGAAACAATCGATTCTCTCGGTCGAGAAGGTGACCTTGTCAAAGTAAAACCCGGATTCGGCCGCAACTACCTGCTCCCGCAAGGCAAGGCTGTTCTCGCTACGGCATCAAACCTGGAGCTTCTTGAGCAGAACAAGGCGGCAATTCAGGCTCGGCTCGAGGAAGAGAAAACAATAGCTGTGAAGCTTTCCAAAAAATTAGCCGCTGTTTCACTTGAATTTACCGAGTTAGCAGGAGATGATGACAGATTGTTCGGCTCTGTGACGGCCACTGATATCTGCGATAAATTAAAAGAAAACGGTATCGTTGTAGAGAAAAAGTATATTCTTCTCTCTGAGCCGATTAAGACACTTGGAGAGAACAAAGTCGTGGTAAAGGTGGGTTTCGATCTCAGCACTGAAATTACGATAAATGTTGTCGCCCAGGGAGAAAACAGTTAGACCATTTTCAAATAACTATTGCTCCATCTGCTGCGGATAGAAACCGCATAAGCATTTGGAAAATAAATAAAAACACACCTTTAAAGTATTGTCTTTTTAGGTGTGTTTTTGTTTTGACACAATCTGTTCAGTGTATTAGACAAGATCTGTAATGAACATCAAACAGCAAAGGGCAATGACTGACCAATATCAGACACCAGTAGAAGCGAAGATGCAGGGGAGCGGAAGAGTTCCCCCTCATAACAATGAAGCCGAACAATCGGTACTGGGCTCCATACTCTTAAAAGAAAAGGCTTTTACTCTAGTTCTGGATATTCTTTCACCAGCTGATTTTTATCGAAAATCGCATCGTATAATATTTGAGGCGATGATTGATCTTTTCCAGAAAAATGAGCCACAGGATCTTGTCACAATCAGCAACCATCTTAACGACAAGAATAACCTTGAAGAAGTCGGAGGCCCTACCTACCTGGCATCCCTCACATCGATTGTGCCGGTGACCGCCAATATCACAGCATACGCACGAATCATACGCCAGAAATCTATTTTAAGAAACCTGATCAGTGTCAACTCTGATATCGCCAACCGCTGTTTCGAAGAACAGAGTGATATCGACCAGCTCGTTGACGATGCGGAACAGGCGATATTTGATATCGCCGGCAAAAAGAGCGGAACCAATTTTACCCCGTTAAAACAGATTATCCCCGGCTGCTTTGAAACGGTGGAACAACTCTACAAACGTAAAGAACTGATCACTGGAGTTCCGACTGGCTATAGCGATATCGACAAATTGACCGCAGGACTTCAACCATCCGACCTGATCATTCTTGCCGGACGCCCCTCAATGGGGAAAACTGCCTTAGCCATGAACATTGCCCAACATGCAGCCCTGATGGAAAAAACAGGGGTGGCAATATTCAGTCTGGAGATGTCTAAAGAGCAGCTCACCATGCGTCTTTTGAGTTCTGTCGGCCATATCGACTCACAAAGAATCAGAACGGGAAAATTGCATACGGAGGATTGGCCGCGGCTGACAAGAGCCGTTGGTATGCTTTCGGATGCACCAATATTCATCGATGATACACCGGCCATTTCAGTCCTCGAGATGCGTTCAAAAATCAGACGTCTTGCCGCCCAGCACGATATCGGCATGATTCTTGTTGACTACCTTCAGTTAATGAGGGGACGATCAGTGGAAAACCGCACCCAGGAAATCAGTGAAATATCACGATCACTTAAGGCACTGGCAAAGGAATTCCGGGTTCCGGTTCTCGCCCTGTCCCAGCTGAACCGCGGTCTTGAGAGTCGTACGGATAAACGACCGATGATGGCCGACCTCCGAGAATCTGGCGCCATAGAACAGGACGCTGATGTCATCTGCTTCATTTATCGAGACGAAGTATATAATAAAAGTGACGACAATCCGAACAAGGGTGTAGCAGAAATCATTATCGGAAAACAGCGTAATGGGCCAACGGGTACTGCCCAGCTGTTTTTCAAAAAAGAATACACCATGTTTGAAAATATGAGCCACTTTGATGAATCCGAAGCCTATACTTAATATAAGCGAATAATCTTTCACAAAGAAAACCAACAGATATCGAGGGCGTGAATGACAGTGAAAAAACAGCTGCCCACCAAATACGATTTTAAATCGGTCGAAGCCAGGTGGCAGCAAAGGTGGGAACAGGAAGATATCAATAAAGTAACAGAGGACGATGCCAGGGAAAAATATTACGTTCTCGAAATGTTTCCTTACCCCTCAGGCCGCATTCATATGGGTCACGTGAGGAATTATTCAATAGGTGACGTGGTTGCCCGTTATAAACGATTACGCGGTTTTAATGTTCTCCACCCGATGGGATGGGATGCCTTTGGACTTCCTGCAGAAAATGCAGCTCAGAAACATAACACCCACCCCGCCAAATGGACGTACGAAAATATCGATTACATGAGAGCACAGCTTAAACAGCTGGGACTTTCCTATGACTGGAATCGGGAGCTGGCCACCTGCCATGAAGATTATTACCGGTGGGAACAGAAACTCTTTATCGAGATGTACAGCAAAGATCTTGTTTATCAGCGGACAACCACGGTCAACTGGTGTGAGACCTGCCAGACAGTACTGGCAAATGAACAGGTAATTGACGGGGCATGCTGGCGCTGTGATGACTTTGTTGAACCGAGGAACATGAACGGCTGGTTCTTCAAGATCACCAATTATGCTGAGGAACTTCTTGCTGATCTGCAAACCCTTGACGGATGGCCTGAAAAGGTAGCTACCATGCAGAGTAACTGGATTGGTAAATCCACTGGCCTGGCCTGTGATTTTGCAATAAAGGACAGTGATAAATCGATCTCCATCTTTACCACCAGGCCCGATACGATTTTCGGGGTGACATTCATGTCTGTCGCTCCTGAACACCACCTGGTTGACGAACTGATTGACGGCACTGAAGATGAAGGGTCAGTTAGAGATTTTATAAAAACAATCCAGGAAGAACGCCAGCGACAGAATATCGATGAAGAACAGGAAAAGAAGGGTATCTTTACCGGGCGATTCTGCATAAACCCTTTCAGCGGCCAAGAGGTACCCGTCTATGTCGCCAACTTTGTTCTTGCTGAATATGGGACTGGTGCTGTAATGGCGGTCCCTGCTCATGATCAGAGAGATTTTGAATTTGCGCGAAAATATAATCTTCCCATAACTCCGGTTGTCATTCCTGAAGGTGAGACCCTCGATCCAGTAACGATGCAAGAAGCATCTACTGCTCCTGGCCTTCTTGTTAACTCCGGACAGTTCAATGATATGGAATCAGTAACGGCCCAGGCTGCTATTATCGCTCATGCAGAATCGCACCGTTTTGGTTCAGCACACACCACCTACCGGCTACGGGACTGGGGAATATCAAGACAGCGTTACTGGGGAGCACCTATTCCGATGATTCACTGTGAGTCCTGCGGCGTACTTCCTGTTCCGCTTGAAGACCTGCCGGTAAAGCTGCCAGAAGATATCAACACCAGTAACAATGAATGTGCACCATTGAGCCAGAGACCGGAATTTATCAAGACAAACTGTCCTTCCTGCGGCGAAAAAGCGGCCCGGGAGACAGACACCATGGATACATTTGTCGAGTCTTCATGGTATTTTGCCCGATTTACCTGCCCTGACGCCTCCGATACACCGCTCAACAAGGAGCAGTCACGCTACTGGCTCCCGGTAGATCAGTATATCGGCGGAGTTGAACACGCCATCCTGCATCTTCTCTATTCACGATTTTTTGTTAAGGTACTTCGCGATCTTGGCTATCTTGAAATTGATGAGCCGTTTGAGAATCTCCTGACCCAGGGAATGGTCATCAAAGACGGAGCCAAGATGTCCAAATCAAAAGGCAACGTCGTTGACCCTGACGATCTCATAAAGCAGTATGGAGCCGATACGGTCAGGCTGTTCAGCCTCTTTGCCGCACCGCCGGAGCGTGATCTTGAATGGAATGCTCAGGGAGTTGAAGGTTCCAGTCGTTTTTTAAATAAGCTTTACCGCTTTATTGTCGGTTTTTGTGAAGGCGATATCTCCGCGGCTCAAACCGTGGATACCAGCGAAGCAGATATAACACTTAATCGCAAGATGCATCAGACTATCAGGAAGGTCACTCACGATATTGAAACAAATTTCCACTTTAATACGGCTATCAGTGCTGTTATGGAGCTTTTGAACACACTCGTTTCAGTGGGCGACCAGAACAGGGATGGATCGGCAGGCAGAGAAAATATCCGCCAGACAATCAAAACGATCCTCCTGCTGTTATTCCCGATGGTACCTCACTTCTGTTCCGAGATGTGGGCAATCATAAACCTGACTGGCCGTCCTGAAGACCATCAGTGGCCTTCTTTTGATGAGGAAAC
Organism: uncultured delta proteobacterium; assembly: GCA_963710015.1. GTDB lineage: Bacteria > Desulfobacterota > Desulfobulbia > Desulfobulbales > Desulfocapsaceae > MADRE3. Next base: position 144,162 of record CAVPYP010000030.1, read on the forward strand.
CGCTAAAGAGGATCTTCTTACTGTCGTGCTTCAGGTTAACGGCAAAGTACGCTCCCGTCTTCAGGTTGCCGCAGACATCGATGATGCAGTGCTTGAAAAATATGCCCTTGAGGACGATAATGTGCGGCGCTTTATGGCCGGCAAGACAGCGAAAAAGATTATTGTCATCAAGAAGAAACTTGTTAATATAGTGGTTTAATACTACTATAGACTGCCATTGGGCTGCCTGTACATTTTGTCAAATGGCTGTTTAAAAAATTTCACGGAGTAAGACCTTGAAACATATTTTCCGATCTCTGGTTATTTTCCTGGCAATCGCTTTATTAGTCAGTGCATGCGGCTACCGCAATCCCTATGTTTACTCAGGCCCTGACAGAACAATTTACGCCACGACCTGGAAAAACAGAACAAATGTCCTGCTCCTCGACTCAAAGATCTATCAATCCCTGATTAAATGGTATCAAAAATCAGGGTCACTCATTATCAGCAAGGATAAAGAGAATGCAGATTTCATTCTCGCCGGAGAAATTATTTCCATAGACCTGCCCAGCCTTACCTATGGCGGTGCCAATACAACCAGCGAGGTTAATATCCGCTTGCGGGTCCGCTATATCATGAAAGACCTGAGAAACGGCACTGTTCTTATAGAACAGCCTTCAGAAGTCTGGACAGAGGCATATAAAGTTGGACCTAACTCCACGGTTACCAAGGATAATGAAAATGAGGCACTTGCCGTCATAATTGACGAACTGTCCCAAAAGATATACCAACGCTCTCTGATTGAGTTTGCAAAGCTTTAACCCCCCTTGTGTTTATCTAAAAGTCGACTCACCTGTTGAGTCGACTTTTTTTTCTCTAGCCGATCTCAACAATCAGGCCACCATTACCCATCACGTACTAATCGCTCGTTACCTATTATGTTTTCAATTGGCTCAGTCCTGATACCTAACAACCTTATTCTCGCTCCTTTGGCAGGATACACCGACCTGCCGTTCAGAATACTGTGCCGTGAGCACGGAGCCGGCCTCTGTGTATCGGAAATGATAAGCTGTCATGGCCTTGTTTACCGGCAGAAAAAAACAATAGAGATGCTGGAGAGCTGCGCGGATGACCGTCCTGTTTCTTTCCAGCTGTTTGGCGCGGATCCTGATATTATGGCTGAGGCAGCTTCCATCCTCAATTCCTTCAGCCCTGATCTGATCGATATAAATATGGGTTGTCCTGTAAAAAAAGTAACCAAAAAGGGCGCCGGAGCTGCGCTCATGACGGATCTTAAACGTGCTGAGCAAATTATTAAGAACGTTGTAAGAAACAGCAATTTTCCAGTCACCGTGAAGATGAGGTCGGGTGCTGATCAGCAAAATCAAAATGCCTCGAGACTCGCCCGGATAGCGGAGGATAACGGTGCGTCCGCTGTAATCGTCCATGGCAGGACCTGGAAACAGGCTTTCACCGGGAAAGCCGACTGGAGTGTGGTTCGAAGTATAAAAGAAAGCGTCTCAATCCCTGTCATTGGTAACGGTGATATATCGACCTGTTCTGAGGCATTAGAGCGGTTAGAATCCTCTCAATGCGATGGAATAATGATAGGCAGGGCTGCTCTTGGAAATCCCTGGGTGTTTCACCCTGACGGACGGCCCAAAAAGATTGCTCCGGTGATCAAATGTGTTCTGCGACACGTGGCACTGCTTGAGCAATGCCATGATCTGCCAAGATACAAACTGGCAGCAATGAAAAACCACCTGGGAAAATATTTCAAGGGGTTTTCAGGCAGTTCAGAAATACGAAAAAACATTTATGGGGCCACCCAATGGTCGAGTCTCAAGGAGATGCTCAACCAGCTGGACGAAAAGAGCTCACATTGCTCTTAACGGCAGGTATTCAGGTTCCCACCTCATGCCGCTGATCAGTTTCTTCATCCTGATGTCATCATTCTCATGCTTGTAATCGGCGTAGGCACACTGTCGGCTTACCCCTTCACGTACAGCGCACATGGCCACCTCAAGCGCCACATGATTGGCGATAACTGGAAATTTACTGAGCGGCGGAACGAGCCTGCCCTCTTTGAGTTCATCAGTTGTTACACAATTGGAAATAGCCTTGGCTGCCTCTGTAAAAAATCGGGGCAGAACCTGCCGTGCTCCTGAGGCTATTGTCCCAAGGGCGACGCCAGGGAAGACCAGAGCATTATTGCACGGCGCAATCGATGCGCTCGCCTCACCGATATCACATCCGAAACAGGAACCGCAATGCGCTATAAGGGCTTTACCCTGAGACCATTCCTTCAGGTCTCCAGCAAAAATTTCAGCATCTTCTTCCAATCCGGAAATCGGCAGAATAACCGGTTTTTCGGTGTTGCAGGAAACGGCCTCAATGACATCCCGGGTAAAACAGCCGCCTGACCCGCAGGCCCCGACCATTACTGTAATGCCAGCCTCTTTGACAATTGCGACCAGGTCGCTGGTGGTGGCAATCCATGGATATTTTTCAGGATTTTTCGCATACTTTATTTTGTAATGGACCTGTCTTTTCTTTGATGACAGGATCCCGTCACTTGTGTAGATAAAGATTTTCTTGAGTGCCTCATCCCTGCCAATTCCCGAAGCGATCAATCCTTCTTCGATCTGTTCGGCAATACCGATCTCTCTTTTTCCATCTCCGCAGACAAGATATGTCTGATCAACGAGCTTTTCTGATTTTACCTTCATGGCTGAAAATAATGCCGCAAGGGTAATTGCACCGGTCCCCTGTATGTCATCGTTGAATGAAATGAGTTCATCAGCAAAAGAATCTCTTATTGCGAACGCGTTCTGGTCAGAAAAATCTTCCCACTGACAGATTGCATTTGGAAAAACGTTTCTAAAGGCCCGTGCAAACCTTCCAATATAAGAGAGATATGCCTCACCTTGCAGACGTTCGTGTCGCCATCCTAGGTAGAGAGGGTCGTTGAGTAATTTAGGGTTATCTGTACCAACGTCGAGTGAAATCGGCAGACAATGCCAGGGTGCAATACCCGCACCCTGTGTATAGAGCATCAGTTTTCCAATGCTGATGGCAATTCCACCCGCACCCTGGTCACCGATGCCGAGAATTCCCCCATTATCAGTAACCACAGCCACACGAATTTCCCTGTGCAGGTATCTGCGCAGAATATCCTCTGCAAGATCAATGTTATCTGGAGTAAAATGCAACCCGGTCGGACGCCTGAATATTGAGGAATATTTTTTTACCACCATGCCGACGGTAGGCGTATAGATAATTCCCATAAATCTGTCCAGATCACTTTTGATAAGCGCGTGCGCGAGGGTCGCATTTCTTTCGAACATGGCTCTGATAAAGATATACCTTTCCAGGTCATCAGGCTTGTCATTAACTATCAATGTTGAATTGTAAACCTGATTTTCCAGTGGTCTCACGCTGGGCGGAAGCGCTGCCTGCAGGCCAAGCAGCTTCCTCTCGCTGTCACTGAATGCGGTCCCTTTATTCACATAACTCAAGGTAGTTGCATCAACGCCGCTGGCATATACAATGATTTCTTTTGTATTGCCGTATTCATCGTATCTGAAACCATATTGATTTTCTGACATGGGATATCCTTCCTGATAATTGATAAATTTAAAACCTTTACTGTACAGCGACAACATACTACATCATGATAGAGTGAAAAGAACTTTTAGAAGCACTGGGAAAAAAATTATTCAGCCGTTTCCATTCACCTGTGTTGAAAAACGACACACCAGAAGATAATACAAAGCTTTGTCAATCAATCAAAAGAAATCTCTACCCCGTTTCCCGATTTATTTTACAGCATCACACAAAACTTATTTTACCTAATGATTACAGAAAACTAGCAATTATCGACAAATGCTCTGCTGTTTCCGTTCTCGCACACGACCATAAACACCAGAAGAATATTATACTGTTTATGTATTCCATTCTTGCATCTGAGCTTTCATAAACGATATACTAGTATAATTAACTAATTAATTAATAAACCTGATACCTTATTATTTATGGACCAACAAGACATTCTGCAAGAAGTTCTTCAGTCCGAGGAATTACCGACCTTACCGATTGTCGCTTCCAAACTGATAGTACTGATGTCACATGAGGAAACAACGCTGGCTGATATTGCAAATCTGGTATCTCGGGATGTGGCACTGTCTACCAAGATTCTAAAAGTCTCGAATTCAGCCTTTTATAGTTTTCCTCAGCAGATTGGCTCAATTCAGCAGGCTGTATCTGTTCTCGGTATCAATGCGGTACGCAGTCTCGTTTTATCATTCTCATTCCTTACGGTAAGAAAAGGCAAGTATCAAAATTCCTTTGATTTCAAAAAATTCTGGGAATACTCCTTAGCCTCGGCAGTAGCCTCCAGGCTTATCACAGAAAAGGTGAACGGACCTGACCCCGAAGAAGTTTTCGTTTCTGGTCTTCTTCATAATCTCGGGGAATTGATTTTCGCCAGAACATTTCCAGAGAAATATACGCAGGTGTTAACTTTAGATTCGGAACGTATGCCTGATCGTCTGGCGGTCGAGGAGTCAGTCATCGGGTCGAATCATTGCAGAATCGGTTATGGCGTTGCAAAGGAGTGGGGATTCCCAGAGGCGCTCCTTGAGCCGATACTGTACCATCACACCCCAGAGCTCTATGACGGCAAAAACAAAAGTATCCACGACACAATCAAGATCGTTTATCTGTCTGACCTGCTGACCAATATCCTCTTTTCGGAAAAACCTGATCAGCACCACAAACAGTTCAGAAAGCAGGCAAGAAAATTGCTTGGCCTTACAAACGATGATATTGAAGAAGTGCTTGACCAGATACATATTCTGGTTATGGAAGCTGGCGAATACTTTAATTTATCAATCAAGAACACCAGATCGATTCAAGAGATTCTTCAGGAGGCAAATATACGCTTAAGTCTGCTCAATCTTGATTATGACCAGATGAACAAACAGCTGATTAACGCAAAAGTCGAATTAGAAAAACTGGCGGCAGAGCTGGAAACGAAAAACAGGATTCTCGACAATCTCGCAAATGTCGACGGGCTTACCAATGTCTTTAATCATCGATATTTTCAGAATGTTCTGGAACAGGAAATTGATCGGGCCATCAGACACGACACCGTATTGTCACTTCTCTTTGTCGATATAGATCATTTCAAGAATTTTAATGATACCTACGGCCACCAGACCGGAGATTTTATCCTCAGGGAGTTCTGCATTACCCTGAAAGATCATATACGAAAATATGACACCCTGGCTCGCTATGGCGGAGAAGAATTTGCCATTATCCTTCCTTCCGCAAATGAAGAAGAATCAGGCGCTGCTGCAGAAAAATTAAGAACAACAATTGAACAGACAATATTTAAAAATCCAGACATCAATATGGAATACCAATTGACCGCAAGCTTTGGTGTTTCAACCTGCAGGCCCGCCCGTGAAGAAAACTTCTCCAAGAGTGAATTTATAACGAGAGCGGACCAAGCGCTCTATGAGGCCAAGAAGCAGGGACGAAATATTGTGGTTTCCTGGACTGCCAAGAAAAAGTGGTTTAAATTCTAACCGGTTTCTCCCCCCGGATAACCATATCGTTTTTAGAACCTGCTTAAAGAGGCGCTAACCAAGGCTGAAAAAAAAGCGATCCAGGACGCCTTGCCTAACCAGAAAGTGTCAGCCCCATAGTATCCGGAAAGAAAATCCTGCTGTCCATAAGACGAGGTTCGCCATTGATAATGGGAGTAAAATCCATCATCTCAAGAATATCCCGCTTCAGGTCTATCCCCGGAGCGATTTCAATGAGCTCCAGGCCGTTTGCGGTCAGTGAAAAAACACATCGCTCGGTAATATAGACGACCTTCTGTCCCCTTTTTGCCGCATGCCTGCCGCTGAATGTGACATGTTCCACCTCTGTCCGCACAAATTTCTTGGAGATTCCTTCCCGGGTTATGCATAACCGGCCGTCTTCTACCGTTACGTTCAGCCCGCCTGCAGTAAAGGTACCGAGAAAAATAACCTTGCGAGCGTTCTGACTTATATTGATAAAGCCTCCTGCTCCTGTCATTTTATCCCCGTATTTACTGACATTTACATTACCCTGTAAATCGGCCTGGGCCATGCCGAGAAAGGCAATATCAAGGCCACCCCCGTCATAAAAATCGAACTGATACGGTTGGTCTATAATCGCATCGGTATTAGCCGCTGCCCCGAAGCTGAGACCGCCGGCTGGAATTCCGCCAATGACACCGGGTTCAGCGGTCATGACAATCTGCTCAAGAAGTCCTTCCTCGTTGACAACATCGGAAACTCCCTCAGGCATGCCGATGCCAAGGTTGACGATATCACCTGAGGTAAGTTCCATGGCGGCACGCCGGGCAATCACCTTGCGTGGTCCCATAGCCATGGGTAGTATTGATTTTACCGGCACTTTAATCTCGCTGCTGTAGGCTGGGTTATACGGTTCGTCAAAGGTCTGCCAATGATTTTTGGGTTCCGAGACAACGACGTAATCAACAAATATACCGGGAATTTTGACATGGCGTGGGTTGAGCGTCCCGTTGTCGGCAATACGCTCAACCTGTACGATGATTATCCCGCCCGAATTGCGAGCGGCCATGGCAATGGCCAGCACCTCCAGGGTCAAAGCCTCTTTCTCCATCGTGATATTCCCGGCCGGGTCGGCGGTGGTGCCGCGTAGAAGTGCGACATTTACCGGCAGGGTTTTGTAGCAAAGATATTCCTCTCCATCAAAATGTATCAGTTCGACAAGATCTTCAGTGGTGGCTTTGTTGATTTTGCCGCCGCCATTTCGAGGGTCCACAAAAGTGCCAAGTCCGACAGAACTGATAGTCCGTGGCTTTTTTGCAGCGATATCTCTGAACATGGTACATATAATACCCTGAGGCAGATTGTAGGCGATGATCTTGTTCTCAACAGCAAGCTTCTGCAGCTTTGGAACCAGCCCCCAATGTCCGCCGATCACCCGCGCCACCATTCCATCATGACCCAGGTGATTGAGTCCCCTATCCTTGCCGTCACCCTGCCCAGCCGCATAGATCAGGCTTAAACCGCGCGGTTCTCCAGTCGTCAGGAACCGCTCTTCCAGGGCAATTGTCAACTGCTCGGCAAAGCCGATTCCCACAAAACCACCAGTGGCTATGGTATCATGATTTTGTATGGCGGCTACTGCAGTAGCAGCAGAAACGACTTTGTCCTTGCTTACTTTTCTGGAAAGCGTTTGGACTGGATTGGTTTCCATTATTTCACCTCTGATGATTCGATTATCTGTTTTCTAAACATGCCCTGGCCAGCACATGACAGCAGCAGAACAGAACTGATGCACGAGCAGCACTATTCAAGAACCAATAAATATGCCGTAATTATCACTAAAAAACATCTATCTATTGCACTCCAGTCAGGGGATGGCGATGGTATTGGAAAATATTTCCTGAATGTCATAAATGGTATGTGCAGAATGGCTGCCCCCATATGCCCCAGATTTCATGTAACGTACCCCATACAGTAATACTCGGTATTGCAAAACAATCAGCCATAGCGGTTCTGCAGCAGGTTTTCACGGATACTCCTGCTGCACAATCTCATCACTGCTGCAGGCAAGGGCTGAGGCAGATAAACCCTCCTATAAATGTGCTGATCAGAGCATATTTTCAGGATCTACATCGATAATGAGCCGTTCTTTTGCGCTCTTTTTGTACATACCAAGGATATACTGAACAAGGGTATGCAGTTCAGTTATATTCTCCCCTTTTAACAGAATCTGCCATCGAAAGATGTCCCTGATTCTTTCAATAGGTGCAGGCGCCGGACCCAATACCTGCAGCCGACGTCTGGGCCCGGGGGACTTACACCATCTTCGAGCCTCTGCGGCCACCTGGGTCGCGATCTCTCTTACTCCTTGTTCTGTTTCACCCTCTAATTTGATGGATACCAGCCTCACAAAAGGAGGAAAGCCTGCTTCGCGTCTAATCTCCAGTTCCCGGTCCACCAGGCGCTGATAATCATGATCGGCTGCCAGACTGATCGCGTAGTGTTGGGGCTGCATGGTTTGGATGATCACCTTGCCCGGCTTCTCTCCACGGCCTGCTCGTCCGGTCACCTGGGCTATCAGCTGAAATGTCTTTTCTGCAGCACGATAATCCGGAAATGCCAGTCCGCCATCGGCCCACACCACACCAACCAGAGTAACCTCGGGGAAGTGCAGTCCCTTGGCTATCATTTGGGTGCCAACGAGAACATCAATCTCCTGATCTCTCACCGATTGGAGGATTGCCATGAATCGTTTGCGGTCGCTTGCCACGTCGGAGTCAAGTCGCCCGATTCGTGCCTCCGGCAGAATTTTTATGACCTCCTCTTCAACCCTCTCGGTCCCGAAGCCAACTGGCACAAGTTTTTCCGAACCGCATGCCGTGCAGAGACTATTAATCGGAAGCTGGAAACCACAATAGTGACAGACGAGCTGGTTCCTGCCCTTATGCATATTTAAGGTGACATTGCAGTGACGGCATTCGAGCATGGAGCCGCAATCGCGACAGATGACCGAGGCTGAAAAACCACGTCTGTTCATGAGTAAAATTGACTGGTTGCCATTCCTGTATGTTTCCTGCAGCGCACTGACAAACTCATCCCTGAAAAACGATTGGGCATCCTGTCCGGATTTGTTTTTCAGGTCAATAAGTGAAACCTCCGGCAGCCGGCTCGTGCCAACCCGGTTTTTCATCTCGATAAGTTCAAACTTTTCAGAGCGGGCGTGATAATAACTGGTTATTGCCGGAGTCGCTGAACCAAGAATCGCCACGGCCTGACTTAACTTGGCACGCAACACAGCGATATCACGACTGTTGTAACGTAACTGGTCTTCCTGTTTGAAGCTCGAGTCATGCTCTTCATCGACAATTATGAGACCGACATCCAGCAGCGGCGCAAAAACTGCTGATCGGGCACCGATGACAATGCTTCGTTCACCGGAATAGACGAGTGCCCACTCATCGTATCGTTCACCAGCGGTCAGCCCGGAATGAAGGAGTGCCACGCGATTACCGAATCTGGAAACAAAATGCGCTTCTATCTGCGTTGCCAGGGCGATCTCGGGAACAAGAACCAGCACACGTTTGCCCGATTTTACTGCAGCCTCTGCAGCTCTCAGGTAAACTTCGGTTTTTCCGCTTCCGGTTATGCCGTGAAGCAGGACCGTTTTATATTGATGCTGGTGTAGACAGTCCTTAATTCGCTTAACAGCATTTTTCTGTTCATCAGTGAGACAGGCTGGCACTTCCATGCGGGGCAGCAGATCCCCAAACGGAGTCCTGAAAATTCTCTTTTCAAAGCTTTCCAGCAGCCCTTTTTCAATAAGCCCACCGGTGACGTTTCGACTGTAGGGATAGAGTGCCAGCAATTCTTTTCGGGGAATCAGGTGCTCATTGTTATCACGAGAGATGCCATAGACACAAGTGATGGCTTTGCTCTCACCCCTTGAGAGCATGACACCAGCCGGAAGCGTAATCTGTTCTCCTTCACTTCCGCAATTATCCCGTCTTTTTTTCAGCAAATAGTCTCGCACCGGCATCGGTCAGGCGATAGCAGGTCTCGGTCTTCTTTTTAACACGGTCTTTGTTGCGGCTGCTGATTACTGAAACCACTCCCTCATCACGCAGTTTCCTGAGGATCTGTTTATCTGCTTTCAGGCTCATGACTTTTTTACTCAAAGCGTGAGACAACCTGCCGTCATGCAAAAGTTTATTGAGCCAGCTGGTGGCAGGATTAGTGCCAACCAACCCCTCCAACACGGCGGTACTGTTTTTATCGGTCAGGCAGAGACGCTTCTTAGCCTGTATGGTCAACCCTCCTGGCAGAGCTGTCTGGATCACCTTTCCCAAGGGGTAGTGATAGTAATGTGCCACCCATTTAAATAGGGCGATAATTTCCTCATGGAATAACGGAGTATCATCGAGGAGATCGTAAATCTCTTTCAATTCTATCTCGGGGTCCTGCTCCTCATGAACCCCAAGGACATATCCGGTAATTTTCCTGTTTCCAAAAGGAACAAAGACACGCCTTCCGATGATTGTAGACAGCGCCCCCCTGATCTGCTCATTTATAAACTTCGGCAGCTCATATGAATATGTCTTCGGAACCGGCGCTGCGACTGCGACCTCCACTACAATCATAATGTCTCTGCTATGCCCTTGATATGGTCTGCCAGGTGCTCGCCAAGTTCTTTATGCAGCAGGCCGTAGGCAATAATTGCCTTGAGGTAACCCAGCTTGTCCCCGGCATCGTAACGTGTTCCCAGGAATTCGTAGGCGTACATTTTGCGTTGCTTAGAAAGCGCCAGCAAGGCATCTGTTAACTGTATTTCTCCCCCGTGTCCGGGCGTTGTACGGCTTAAGATAGCAAAAATCTCAGGCATTAGAATATATCGGCCGATAATTGCCAGATCTGAGTCAGTGGTACCCGGTGCAGGTTTTTCTACCATCCTGGCGACTTTGAAGGTTCGGCTGCGGCTGTCTTTTTCACCCTCGACAATACCATACTGATGGGTTTCATCTGCGGACACCCTTTGAACGGCGACGATAGATTCACCAACATCATGATAAAGATCTAGCATCTGTCTGGCGCAGGGAATATCACTCAGGACAAGATCATCTCCGAGGCACACCATGAACGGTTCATTGCCGATTACATGACGTGCGGTCCAGATTGCGTGGCCAAGACCGAGCGGCTTTTTTTGCCTCACAGAAACGATATCAATAAGGTTGGATATTGAGTCTAACTCTCTGCTCAGATCGGTTTTATGCTTTGCCTGTAAAACGCTGTCGAGCTGAAAGTTGTAATCAAAGTGATTCTCAATTGCCGATTTTCCTTCACTGGTAATAAAGATAATCTGTTCCACCCCTGAGCTGACCACCTCTTCGACGATATACTGAATGGTCGGTCGATCGACAACTGTCAGCATTTCTTTGGGTATTGCTTTTGTGGCGGGGAGAAATCTTGTTCCTAGTCCTGCAACCGGGATTACGGCCTTTCTCACTTTCATATTTCACCCATTTTCAATGACAGTAAAAGTTGTTATATGGTAAAGGATTTAAACGATCTGAGAAAAGACAACTAACATAATTATGATCATCATCCAACGCTTTCATGCATTTTTCTTACCCGCCTGAACTGCCAATTTCTTCTTCAACAGAGGAAATTGCTGAACTCATAAAAAACCATCAGGTTACGGTGATCGCCGGCGACACCGGTTCAGGAAAAACTACCCAGCTGCCGAAGATTTGCTTTGAAGCATTGCCGCAGGTAACAGAAATGATCGGCTGTACGCAGCCTCGCCGGGTCGCTGCAACAAGTGTAGCAGATCGTGTTAGAGAAGAGCTTGGGGCAGATGGCCACCTGGTTGGCTGTAAAATCAGGTTCCATGACCAAACGACCCGCACGACAAGAATTAAATTTATGACCGACGGCGTACTGCTTGCCGAGACCAGGCAGGACCCTCAATTAAAAAAATATGATGTAATTATTGTAGACGAGGCCCACGAACGCAGCCTCAATATCGATTTTCTACTCGGTTATCTTAAAAACCTCACCGCTACACGACCGGATCTGAAACTGGTTATAACATCGGCGACCATTGATACAACCTTGTTTTCCGCTCATTTCGGAAATGCACCGGTTTATCAGATCAAAGGCCGGAACTACCCGGTAGAAATCATCTTTGATGATTTTGACGATCAAGATGAAAATACCCCCTTTCTTGAACAATGTCTTGACGTCGTCTCTGATGTCGCAGATCAATGGCCTCCAGGTGATATACTGGTTTTCATGCCGACTGAAAAAGACATAAGGACAAGTGTTGAAATTCTTAAAGGAAGGCTCCCAAACCACTCGATACTGCCTATGTTTGGCCGGTTGCAATATTCTGATCAGCAGAAGATCTTCAGACACAAAAACGGATACAAGGTTGTCGTAGCCACCAATGTGGCTGAAACATCAGTCACTGTTCCCGGCATCAGGTACGTTGTTGACACAGGACTCGCTCGAATTTCCTCATACAACCCGAGATCCCGCACTACCGGTTTGCCGGTAACCAGAATTTCTCAGGCCAGCTGTAACCAGAGAGCAGGAAGATGCGGTCGCACAAGCCCCGGAACCTGCTTCCGTCTCTATTCAGAAGAAGATTATCTGTCACGACCTGAATATACGGTCCCGGAGATCAAACGTTCTAATCTGGCCGAAGTGCTGCTGCAGATGGCATCACTGAATCTTGGCAATCCCATTGATTTCCCATTCATCGAACCGCCCCTACCCGCTGCAGTTCGTGATGGATATCGAATGCTTGAAGAACTCGGGGCGATCAGCCCCAGCAGAGCCCTTACACCGGATGGCCGCCTCATGTCGCGGTTGCCGATTGACCCGCTTATCTCAAAAGTTATTATCCAGGCCGCCCGAAATAACTGCCTCAGGGAAATCACCATAATTGCCTCTGTGCTCGCCATACAGGATCCGAGAATAAGGCCGTCAGACCAGGAGACGACTGCAGATGAGGCCCACAAAAAATTTACTCATCCGCACTCAGACTTTATGGCTTTGCTTTCCATATGGAAAACATTTCACCTTGAGGGCAGTGCATTTTCCTGGTCACGTCTTAAACGTTTCAGCAAAGAAAACTACCTATCCTTCCAGCGCATGCGTGAATGGCTTGATCTTCACGATCAACTGCATCTTATCCTTAAGCAGCACAAATCTTTTACCATCAATAAAGAAAATGGTTCCTATGAACAAATTCACCGCTCTCTTCTCAGCGGTTTTTTCAGACAGTCAGCACGCCGCAAGAAAGGTAATGTATATATTACTGATAACTCAAAAGAAATCATGATTTTCCCGGGCAGCCACCAATTTTCACAAGGTGGTGAGTGGATCCTTTCCGCCTCATATATTGAAACTAACAGACTCTACGCAATGACAATTGCTACCATTGAACCTGAATGGATTGAGGATGCAGCCCGATCCTTCTGTTCATACTCATGGACCAATATACGGTGGCAGAAAAAAACCGGAAGCGTCATTGCCGATGAGGCGGTATCACTCCGAAGCCTCGTTATATTCTCTGGAAGAATCGTTAATTATGGAAGGAGACATAAAAAAAATATCCCTGAGGCACGAGCTGTTTTCATCCAGAAGGCACTGGTGGAAGGGAAAATCGGCTGGGACTTCGATTTTCTCAAACATAACAGAGATATCTTAATGAAGTGGCAGGGTGCTGAAGACAAGCTGCGGAAAAAAAATATCGTTATCCAGGATGATACCATCTATTCCTTTTACGATAAAAATCTTCCAGCCGACGTCTACGATAACAGAACCCTGTCCAGATACCTTAAAAGCAACCGTGCTGGACAACTGTTTATGACCGAGGAGCAGATTCTGCTCAGACAGCCCACAGATTCTGAACTGTTAAACTTCCCGGCAGTCCTTGATATCGGTTTTGATCAGCTGAAATTATCCTATTCTTTTGAACCAGGAGATCCCCAAGATGGAGTCACCGCATACGTCCCCCTGTCATATCTGAACAGTTTGAAACCTGATCTCTTTGAGTGGCTTGTTCCCGGACTGTTGAAAGAAAAGACAACCTTTCTCATTAAAGGTTTACCTAAGAAATTGAGGAAACACTTGATACCAGTGAGCCAGTCGGTTGACCGGATTCTAGACAATATGACAGTATATCGGGGGAATTATTATAAAGAGTTATCTGCAGCAATTTTTAAACTTTTTAAAATCTCAATTTATCGGCAAGACTGGCCGCATCCTTTACCCCTTCACCTGCAGCTTAGATTTACCCTGCTGGACCAGGAAGGAAATAAGATCGCTTCCGGCAGGGACCTGTCCGTCCTGAGCTCGCGACTTAATTCATCTGAGCTGCCGTCGATTGCACCTTCCCTGCGCCCCCGGGATGAACAATTCATTTCCGAGGTAAAAGAAAAAATTCATAGAACATGGGATTTCGAATCTGTTCCGCTCCAGATTCCGATATACTCCAGCCATAACAAACACTATGGCTACCTCTTTGCGGCGCTGCAAAAGGTGCCACAGCATCAGGGTGTAAAGGTCATATATACCGATTCAATTGACGAGGCGACTTCGGTGAATTCAGCTGGAACCCGTTACCTTATCCAGCTGGCCTTCAAAGATCAGCACAAATTATTGAGAAAACATATTAAAGTTTCCTTCTCCGGCCCTTCGGTGGCATGGCTGCAAAACAGCTGCCAGGATACCGCCACCATGTATGAATTACTTATCGATTTTGTTCAAAAAAAGATTTTTGGGAGAGAATTTTCCCCGATCATTTCAAAAGATCAGTTTCAAAGCTTGATTAACCATATAAAAAAAATTGGCTACTATAGGTGTGGCAAGACACTCCTGGATCAGGTTCTTCTCGCGCTGAGGAACCGAAAAGAGCTGCTCAAGACAATCGAAAATCTGGAACATCTTTCAAGAGAAACAGGATCTGGCAGAACGAAGTTGTTTGAAGAGATATACAGACAGCTTGACAAAGTTTTACCTCAAAACTTTCTGCACTATTATACAGAAGCTCAGCTTCAGGGCACTGTCCGTTACTTTAAGAGTCTGGGGATACGTGCCGAAAGAGCATATGCGAATCCAGGAAAGGATGAACAAAAACAAATAAAGATCCGGATGCACCTCAAGAATGAAGAAATTTTTAAGAAAAAAGCAGCAACCATGGATGATGAAGGAAAAGAACTCTTCTCACTCTATTGTCACCTGATCGCAGAATATCAGGTGTCACTTTTTTCTCCGGAAATCAAGACAATAACGCCGGTCTCTGAAAAAAAACTGGTGAGGATATGGAAACAACTCAACGCCGTCTATTAGATGAGCGTCAACCCCTGTTTTGACTACGCTATTTCTCCCCATACAATGAACCATGTAACTATCGGCATTATCCTGTCCATGTCTTCACTCCTACTGCTCTATCAAAATAGATGGGCCCTTGGACTTGCTGCCTTTGTACTGGGAATCATAATTATGAATAAAAAGAACTGGAAAAAATAATCCGGAAACCTGAGGGTTATACAGCATCTCTGTTGAATTTTTCATCCACTCCTGTTTTTATATAAGATACAATGGATATAAAAATTTTTCGTATAGCAGTTGTTGCTGGTGTCCTGGCTGTCTGTTATCTCCTTCTTGTGAAAATCCCTGATGCTGCAGCTGCTGTTTCGGCTGTTATTCTCAGCCAAAGTAAAAACCAGTTACCGGTCTGGGGATCCTTTTTTCTTTCCATCCTTTTCGGCTATTACCTTATAACGGTAATTTTCCCATTTCTCCTCACCATCGGCTGGGTCATTTTTACCCCCAGAAAACGACAAGCTGGAAGCACTGTTCCTTTTATATCCATAATTATTCCCGCATTTAACGAAGAGAAATCAATCCTGCGCAGCCTCCAGGCATTAAGCAAAATCGATTACCCCTCGTTTGAAGCAATTGTCGTAAACGATGGCTCAACGGACTTTACATTCTCAGTTATTGAAAGCGCTTTTGTAAAATGTATACACCTCAGGAGCAACCAGGGCAAAGCAGCTGCACTAAATGCCGGAATCGCCGCTGCCAATGGTCAGCTCATTGTCTTTTCCGACTCTGATTCATGGCTGCACCCGATGTCGCTTCGTTATCTTGCGCAAGGTTTTTCAGCAAGCAATATAGGTGCAGTATCCGGAACCGTGGAGATCGAACCGCAAAATAGTCTCCTCAGGCGCTGGCAGGTTCTGGAATATACCTTCGGGCAATTTTTTGTGAAAGAGGCCCAACTGGGGAGCGGAGCAAGTGTCGCCATTTGTCCGGGACCTGTTTCTGCCTATCGCAAAGAGCTGTTGCTTCAGATCGGCGGGTTTAGTTCTCGAACAATAACTGAAGATTTTGATGCAACACTCGAGATTATTAAATCAGGTTATTCTGTTAACTATTCGCCAAAGGCAATTGCCTACACTGAAGCGCCGTCAACCTGGAAGCAGGTTCGACAGCAGCGTTTAAGATGGTTCAGAGGCCATATACAAACCTTTCGTTTTCACCGGGCGCTGTTTCTTTCCCCGAAGAGCGGCAGCCTCGGCATCTACTGGCTCCCTTTTTATTATCTTTTTTTCGGATATATCTGCGGGGCTCTTGAGCTTGTAATAATACCATTTTTGCTCTTTTTGTTTTTTACCTCTTCCAACGTAACTGCCATGCTCCTGCTTACCTGTTTGTACAACCTTTTCGCACTTGTTTTTGTGAGCGTGGCGTACAGTTTTGTCTTACTGTATACAAAGCGGTTCAGGTGGTCTCTTTTGGGCGCTGCGTTGTTAAGTTACCCCTATTTATTGTATCTTAACTATCTGAGACTATGTGCTATTATCAATGAAGCACGAGGCAAGGTCGCAACATGGTCATGATGAAAACAGCTGCCACTAACTGTATGCTTTCTCTATGGTTCGTGCTCACCGCAGGCGTTTTGCTGATAAATCCTGCGCCCCTGTTGAGTCAGTATCTCGCCCCTCCGCTTCTGCTTTCCCTAGATGTCGAAAAAAGCAGCGATGTCCAATCCCTTTCAATTCTTGACCTCAAAGAGCCTGCCACCTACTTCGTGACCGGCAGGTTCGCCTCAAATTTTCCAGAAACTGTTCGGGAGCTCTCAAGACGTGGCACCATAGGATCCCACTCTCACGACCATTTACGGATGAAGGAATTAGAGCCAGAGCTTGTACGAAAGGATCTTCTGGCATCATCTCAGGCAATTGAGGCTGCCACAGGAATGGCGCCTGTCTGGTTCCGGGCACCCTTTCTTGAGTTCAACAGTGAGATTCTCAGCATTGCATATGAGGTTGGGTTTCGCTATGACAGTTCCATGAATGAGCGCTGGGTCCAGCAGAAGAAAATGAGCGAGCTGCCAATCTCCATTAACTCCACCGGGCGCATTTTGTTTTCAGATTACAATATATTCGCCACATACGGGCTCGACAGTGAAATGGCCCTGAATATGCTCAAGGAAAACTACCTGGATCGTGCCGCCACAGATCGACCGTTCATTTTTCTTCTTCACCCAAGCATCATTGCTCAACATAAAGATCTGCTCTACCGCTTTATCGACTTTGTAAAACAGCAGGGTGGTGCCTGCCTGTCTTTCGATCAGTATATCAATCAAGTTTCCTCGACAAGACCTTTCACCCTGGCAATACACCTTGATACGGCCGCCGGAAATCCCGAACTGAAACAAATAGTAAGTGATCTTAAAAAGCTGGGAGTGACCGATGTTTTCATTAACATGCAAGAGCTCCCTGGTGACAATAATAATGATACCAAGACAACAGTTTCTCAGGCAGATGATGATAAAATACTGCACCTGGTCAACACTCTGAAAGAGGATGGATTCCGCGTTCATGGATCCCTTAACGCATTGTTTCATCCTTCATCTTTGCCGGAAAACATTCTTGACCTTTCTATGGTCGACCGGGCGGGCAATCGCCTGCCGAACTGGCGCTCCCCTGCTTCACCTGTGACCCATACATTGTTAAAAGAGCATGTTTCCTACCTGGTCGGCACCTACCCCCTTGACGGCATACATCTTCAATATCTTACCTACCCCAGTCTTGAATATGACTACTCTCCACTCAGCCTGCGTCAGTTCAGTGAAGATACGTCATTAACGCTCAGCAGAAAAGACCCGGCTACCCTCCTCACTGAGTATTACAGCGAATGGATATCCTGGAGATTTACAAAACTTGCAGAGGTAGTTAAAAGCGCTGCAGATGCGATTGCGACTGTTGACAAATCGGTCCAGCTCTCAGCTTCACTTAAGACAGAGGCGCTTATAAATTTCAAGGAAATGGAAACATCGGGCCAGGACTATCGACTTCTTGCCAATAGTCTTGATTCAATCGTCCTGGAACCCATTGCTGCAGATGATCAAAATAATTCATTTTCTTATTTTTCAGGGGTAAGCAAGGCAATGGTCGGAGAGAAACCCCTTTTGATCAGCTTTCCTGCTGGCGAGAACCACGCCTGGACTAAATTAAATTTTCAAAATTTTCTCAGGCAACGAGAGCTGCCCGGTTCGGCCATTCATGGCGTTATTTTACCCAGCTACAACAAATATCTGACATATTTCCTTGAAAATGACGGTATATTCGAAAACCTCTACGCTATCCTACAGGCTGATCGGAGAGAACATACCCCGGCCAGCAGCGGCCAGACAGCGATGCCTCAATCGGTTTCAACCCAGCCATTAAACAGTGATCAGTCTCCTTCATTCGGCGAAGGGGAAAAATCATCGCTCAACACCAGCAGCGCGAGCCTTCAACCTCAGTCAATAAAAAAATTGCTGCCTTTGATACTCAGCGCAGGTATATTGGTTCTTCTGTTTGTATTGCTCACCTCTTATCGTTATAGACAATCTTTTTCAGCAAAGCGCCTGGACCTGCCCGAAAACGGGGTTACGGACTGGAGGCAGATGGAAGAATCCATTGTCAGAGGGACACTGGACGGTCCATTGGTTCATGCTGTTGCAAAACATTTGCGAAAATATGATCCTGTTAAGGTATCAAAATATCGAGTTGCCCTCATTATCAGTATTGTTGCTGACAGCGAGAAAGATCTGAGTATCGACGAACTGATGGCCATAGACTTCGATCTGCCGGGATGGCAGATACTTGCCATGAGTCACCTCAAAGAAGCATTAATGCATAACTATCTTCAATTATTCCAGGATAAAATCACGATTACCAGGAAGGGACTCCATGAATTGGAGAGCATGCAAAAAAAAGGGTTCGCATCTGACCACTGGATTTTTGTTGAGAAGCGTCTCCATGAGAACCTCATTATCACCTGTCCATATTGTTCGGCTGAAAACACGGTACATTGGTACTGGCCCAAATTTACCTGCGCTTCCTGCAGCAAAGAGGTCCATTTAAGAAACTGTGACTCAGATATAGAAATGAGAGCACCCGGCATAGAACTCGACCAGCATTATTATTCATAATATTCACTCAGCCATTCATCATGAATTACAAAACAGTCCTTTGCCAAATTTCATCTATCTTTTTTAACACCGTTATAGTGCTGATCGTGCTGCCCGGCCTGCTGAGCGGGTGCGGGGCAGTTATCATCGCCGGAGCCGGAGCCGGAACGTACAGTTATCTTTCAGGCAACATTACCAAAACCTACAGCGCCGGATATCGGCAAACTATTAACGCCTGTTTGAATGTGCTGAACCGAATGGAAATCAATATCGTCAAAAAATCAGAAGACGCACTCAAGACCAGAATCGAGAGCAAACGGTATGACAGCACCGACATCACGGTTGAAATAGAGAAGCTCGGCTCGACATTAAGTCGAGTCAATATTCGTACCGGCCTTATGGGTGTTGATAAAAAATCTGATTCTGAGATGCTCCATGAATATATTTCAGATGAGCTTGGAAAACCGCTCATCGTCGAGAATACGAAGGCTTCCGAACCTTCAGTGATCAACACACTGTCTCCTGAATCCTACAAGGTTGAGGTCTCACCAGGCTTTGGTGAAAATGGTGATTCATTCAACCATGTGCAAACCAGCGGGGTTTATCAGGCTGAAGAGAAGGATAATTCGATAACTGATCCTTTGCAGCGTTCTCCTCAGAAAGAGAGCCCTCAGAATCCTCTCTATATTTTTTACAAGGATAAAGAAGTTGACATACCTCAAAACGCGCTTGGCAAGATCGACGCTATTGCACACTTTCTCCGCAACAGTCCTTCATCGACTATTGACATAAAAAGCTATACCGACTCCCATGGCCAGGCAGAGGACAACCTTGACCTATCATGGAAGCGAGCCAATGTAATCAAGAACTATTTTACCCGAAACGGCATATCCTATGAGAGAATCACTACCAGAGGATATGGCGCAAGTAATTTCCTTGAGAGTAACAGAACTGAAGCATTGAGGAAGATGAATCGCAGGGCTGTGCTCCATATTCAACCATAATAATGTCTCGTCTCTGCTCTGAACCGGTTTTGACTATGAAGCCTCTGAAAAAACATCTTCTCCTGCTGACACTGTTATTTGTTTTTTCACTGCCTGGGTGCTCGCAAGAAATAAAAACTGCGGGCTTTACCTCAATTGATTCTGCCCCTCCGCAGGTTCCTTTTCCAACTCGCATGACCTATGGCAGCGATGTTTTGCATCCCAATCACCTGAGTAAGGATGAACAGGATGATCTCGTAGGTAAGGCCTATATAGTGTGGAAAAAAAAATATCTCGTCATGGTTTCCGGCAAAAACAGCTCAGAAACCCAGTACAGGATTACAGCCGGCAGCAGGAAAAGGTCAAAAAGTTTCTCCGAAGGACTTGGTTATGGGATGATGTTTGCGGCCTATATGGCTGGTTTCGATCAGCAAGCGCAGACCATCTTTGATGGACTCCTGCGATTTGTTAATAATAATCCATCGGCTATCAACAAGAGACTGATGGCATACCAGGTTCCGGTACCAAGAAACCAGAGGGACAGCGCCTTTGATGGCGATGCCGATATCGCCTTTGCTCTGCTGCTTGCCGATAAACAATGGGGAAGCACTGGTCCTGTCAATTACCGAAAGGAGGCAATAAGCCGTATTAATGCACTTTTTGATACGGTAATAGGCAGGGAAAGCTTTCTTCCGATGCTTGGAGACTGGGTAGAACCTGATGGTCATCAATATAACCAGTATTCTGTTCGCTCTTCTGATATTTTGCCGTCCCATTTCAAACTTTTCGCCGCTGCCACCTCAAACCCAAAATGGTTGCTTGTCGATGAGCGCTGCCATGCGGTTATTGATACTATTCAAAAACAATTCAGTCCGCTTTCGGGATTAGTTCCTGATTTTATTATAGGCACTTCCGATACCGTTCCAACGTTCAAACCGGCACCACCCTATTATCTTGAGAGCAAATACGATGGTCAATACTTTTACAATGCTGCGCGCGTGCCATGGCGCCTTGGAGCTGATGCACTTCTCTTTACTGACAGGTCATCGCAAATCCAGGTGAGACGTATGGCTGAATGGATCGTCAATACGGTAGGAAGCGATCCTTCAGAAATCGGGCCGGGTTATAATCTCAATGGCAGGAGATTAAGCAACAACAAGTACCTCTCGAAAGCATTTATAGGACCTTTTGGTGTTGCAGCAATGAACATAAAAAACAGTCAGACCTTCGTGAACATGGTTTTTGATATCTGTTCAGGAGTTCAGCAAGATTATTATGAGGACTCAATCGGCTTATTTTGTCTGCTGCTGATGACAGGAAATTACTGGTTACCGCAATAACCGATCCCAGTTAAAAAAAATGGAGGCAGAAGCCAGCTGCGGATATTTCATAGTTATTTAGGAGATGAATCGTTGTCACTGCGTAATTCATATTTTGCCGTCGCCTGCCTTTCTATCCTGCTGCTGAGCAGTTGCGGGATGGTATCATCTGCGCACTGGGATTCATTTACTGATTCACTTGGCAAGGGATCAGAGGTCATACCGCGCCATGGACTTGTTACTCTGAACGGCATTGTTGAAGCACGCATCAAAAAATCTGACAATCCCATTTGGGTTCCAGGCAAGAACCTCGATTACCCATACGCTGGAATCATGATGAAGTTTTGGCGTTCAGGGAAGAGTATTGATGTCTCTCAAAGCAGTGGCCTTTCGATTGAATATGTTCTGGAAGGTCACATTTCTCTGAAACTGGTTCAAAAGGACATACCGGCAGGGCAGGAGTACAGTGTTGAGTTACCTCCCCAGAATGGCTTTCATGTTGTACAGTTGCCATGGGAACGATTTGCCCAGCCTGGCTGGGTCAAAAATTCCATCCCGCTTGATCTCAGCAAACTCACTGGAATAATGTTTACTAACAGTACCGAAAAAGCCTCTACCGCCTACCTGGCCATAAGAAATATTATGTTTAATGAGTGGGAAAATCCGTATGAGTTTAAAAGTGTGATTAAAGGTATCGGTAGATAAACATGAGTGACATCCCCTAATCGATATTTTTCAGTTATCATCGATGGGGGAAGGTGCCTCCAAGGAGTTGTGGATCAAAAGCATTACGGTACGTTACCATTATGCAGTTTGAGCCGATGGAAATAAAATGGTTATGTTCGCTTCATTAAAGAAAACGGTGTCCCTTATTTTTTTATCATCATCGCTCGCTGTTTACGCTCAGAGTGAGACTGCTGATCAATTTATCCCCGGTGAAAAATCAATAGTCAATGGAACTGTCGTCACCTACAAAAATGTCTGCTACCAGGCCAAGAACAAGCCATCAGCATGGCATACTCCTGGTATACGTTCACGATTCTGGGATGTCGTATCATGTGAACATTTTTCTTCATCAACCATGAGCCCGCCCTCCCCTCCATGCCGTCCAACCGGACTTTACACAACACCTGGCATAAATTACCACTACTGCAGTGTCTACGATTCCGATGGCCGTGAGAAAATGGGGGACGACCATCCCCGCCGTATCGTCGGTTATTTTACCTCGTGGAGAAATGGCTCTGATGGACAACCTCCATTCTTGGCATCTGATCTGCCATGGGAGCGCATAACCCACCTTAACTATGCATTTGCCCACATTGCTGATAACGGAGAAATATCGATTGGGGATGCAACTGATCCAGCAAATCCTGCAACAGGTATGACCTGGGAGGGGGCTGCAAATACAGGAAATCCCGTCCTGCCATATAAAGGACACTTCAACCTGTTGAATACCTATGCTAAAAAGCACGGCGTCAAACTGCTCATATCAGTTGGAGGCTGGGCACAAACAAACGGATTCTATAAACTGACAATTAACCAGGCAACTGGCCAAATCGACCATGCAGCCATATCGAAATTTGCCCAATCTGCAGTCAGATTCATTGAAACCTATGAGTTTGACGGCATTGATATTGACTATGAATATCCTTCATCCATGCCCGATGTCGGCAATCCTCGTGACTGGAGCAGCTCTAACAAATACCGGGGAAAACTATGGGGTGGCTACATGGCGCTGATGAAGACATTACGCCAGGCCTTAGATAAACAAGGCGAGAAAAACAACCGCTATTACCTCTTAACAATCGCTGCCCCAGCTTCCAGTTACATCCTGCGAGGATCACAAGGTTTTCAAGCCCTGCAGTACGTGGACTTCGTGAACATCATGTCATACGATTTTCACGGTGCCTGGAACCATTTTGTCGGCCATAATGCACCACTCTATGATAACGGCAGAGATTCAGAACTGGCAGCTGCCGGCATCTACTCAGGTGATGGTGCCCGATACTATAACGGACAGGGTTCATTGAACATTGACTGGGCTTACAAATATTTCCGCAACGCGCTGCCCGGTGGTCGAATCAACATAGGCCTGCCTTATTACTCTCAAGGTTTTCAGGGTGTCAAGGGTGGAACAAATGGTTTGAACGGGACAGCAGAACTCCCCGATCAAGCTGAATGCAGCCTGGGAACAGGTGAGAATCTTGGTCCTCATGCACTCAATAAGCAAGGCGGAGCTCCGTGTGGCTATGGGGCGCAGGGTATAGACAACCTCTGGTTTGAGATCGACGCAGAGGGAAATGAGCTGTTTGCCGGTGAAAACCCTCTCTGGCACACAAACAACTTGCGCGATGACCTGCCAGTACCATACCTGGCCAGCTACGGTCATGATGTAAGCCAAGAATCTTCCAGGCACACCGGCACTTACCTTGAGTTTTTCGATGATAAGGCAAAGGCAGCCTGGTTATGGAATGAGAAGAAGAAGGTTTTCATATCATTGGAGAACATGAAATCGTACCGGGCAAAAGTTCAATATGCTATTGACCAGGGCGCAGGAGGTATCATGCTCTGGGAAATGGCAGGTGATTACTCTGTGCCATCGGATAACAAATTAGGTTATTACTATTTCGGCAGCACCATGACAAATGCTGCCTACAGTCTGATTAAGGACGCAGCCCCTTATGGTATTAAAGCTGGCGACGAAAATTTCCTTATACCTGAGCTGACTGTTGATGTGGCAGCAGATCTTGTTGGTTATTCACCAAGAGGTGATGATAACTATCCAATTCAAATTGCACTTAAATTAACAAATAACTCAAATGTTGATCTTTCCGGTGCCAAGATCTCATTCAACGCAACTCCTGCGGTTCCAATGAATAGAGATATCGCAGATACACTCAAACCAGATACTGTTCCTGCCGGTCCGGAGATAACAAACGTCATAGACCTGCACTCCGAGGCAGCGTGGTATGTTGACAAGATTGCTCAGTCAGGGTTGCAACGGGGTAACGCAGGGGGTCTGTCTGATGACTTCCATCGCTTCTCGGTGCAGCTTAAACCTGGAGTTTTTGAGACATCAGAATGGCAAGCAGGCCAGACTATCAGCATCCCGATCCGTATATACATGCCTATGCCCGTACCGACTAATTTTACATTTGAAGTTGATGGCAAAACATACGGCCGCTCGTCAGAGTTGTAACCATAATTGTAAAATCGTACTATCCATCTCCCGTTTGGCACGACCCGGTGCGTCAGCTTGTTTCTCTATCAGATTGCGGTAACGGAGTCTTCAATATGTGCCATTAAACCACCCTCATCGTCAAAATTTGATCATTTTCGTTATATAACAGGCAGAATATATTAAAAGTATTTGTCTTCTTTGTAAAAACTGTTATCAAAGGTAAGAGACAGAATAAAATTACAGGCATTCTTTCATTGCTCTCTAACCATTATTTGAAAAAACCTGCAAAAATCATTTGAAAATTTTTTCAGCTCATTCTACTTCGGAGATGGTGGTGCTGCTCATTACAATTTTTTTATTTGCCCAGTTATCATGGTCTGCAGATTTAGAGGAAAACCATTTAGGAAATGACCTGCTAACTATCAATTGTCAAAATGAGACAGTCAATAAAGTCCTCGACGATATTTCCAGAAAAACCGATTTAGAAATTAACTATGACCAGGAACTGGAAAATGAACCAGTCTATATTGCCTTTAACGATAAAATGACTGCAATGGATGCAATTGTTCGACTTTTAAGGGGTAAAAACAAGGTTATCGAATTTAAGGAGGGCAGACAAAATTTAAACATCAAGTTCTTTGGAACTGTCGGTGTTCCTCGAAGTAAATCATCTATACCTGTACAATAACAGACAAGAGACAATGATATTCTCTTTGACTATTTCAGGCAAAATTTCAGAAAACAGTATTTCCTGTTTCTAAAGATCAATAGCATTAAGCTGAGCCCACTCCCGGGTAGATTCGATCAGTTGAGGGATGTCGAGCGGTTTCTTAAACGCTTTCCAGGCACCAAGCTGTACTGCTATTTCAAGGTAGGAGTCTGGTCCAATCTTCCCTCCGCCGGAAATGGCGATAATGCCCACCCGGGGGAATTCTTTTTTAAAACTGGTTATCGTTTCTATCCCTTCCTGATCAGGCATAATCAGGTCACAGATTAACAGCTGAGCGGGATCCCTGCGTTGCAACCTGACACCCTCCCTGCCATTCTCTGCAACCAACACAGTAAACCCTTCCTGCTCAAACCAGATACGCAGGATTTCTCTTATCTGAGGTTCGTCATCAACAATTAAAATCTTCATAACACTTTGTCGTTATTTACGTATACTGATAAATCGGCAGAGCCTCTTTGCCAAAGACTATTTGACGAAAAAATCTAATCAGCCCTATCCGCCTCTCCATCGTCTTCATCTGCTCGGGAATGAGATCCGTTTGTCTCACTTTCATAACAGACATTTTATACTCAATATAACTGGCGAAGCTATTATCAAGATACCAGGCATACATGACGCCAAATAATAAGCCGGGGGGAGTAAATCCCTCTTGATAATTGATCAATCTGGTAAAATGATGCTCCCCCTGCCAAACCATTCGGGCAAGTGTCAGATACTCTTTTAACTCTTCAGTGGTAAAATAACACCTTCTCTTCTTTTCTTCAGTGAGATAAAGATGAAAGACTCGCCCGAAAGACAAATGGTCGTGTTGAATGTCTTCAACCTTTTTTTCGGAAACATAATTGCCAAGCAGGGCCTGGCCGACCGCTATCAGGAAAGAAATCTCAAACCGGCGATGATCAGCTAGGCGGTCCGCTCTTATTTTTACCTGTCCGTCTTCCGGGTCATAAAATGAAAAGACATTATCCCAGCGCTGATCCCTTCTCCACGATTCCACATTAATGCAGGTAATTCCTCTGATATTATCAAGATGCGAGAGCGGAATATCCTTGTGATTCCAGATTATATCAGCAAGAAGTGAGCGAATGGTTTCAACATCCCCACCACC
The DNA here is from genome assembly GCA_963710015.1 of uncultured delta proteobacterium. Classification (GTDB taxonomy): domain Bacteria; phylum Desulfobacterota; class Desulfobulbia; order Desulfobulbales; family Desulfocapsaceae; genus MADRE3. The sequence continues at coordinate 170,506 of CAVPYP010000030.1, forward strand.
GCTCTGCCGGCTGCCGGTTTTTATCTTAAGGTCATTGAGGCGGCCATTAATCCGGCTGTACCGTTTTGACGGCAGGGATATTTTTCTTGAATCGGTACCGCCCGTTACCCTGGAGATCTCTGCTGCAGTCCTCTGCTTGAATAATTCAGGCATGAGTTCCCTGGAAAGGTAAAGGGTTTTAACGGTCTGGGCGACAATATCAGGATCATGCTGAATTACCTGACGCTCGACAAGGGCATTTCTAGAGAAAAAACCACACTCTATCGGTTCAAACCCCTGTTCCTCGAGAACTTCTCGATCAAGATAAATTGGGATTTTACCCTCAACGGCATAATTCTGTATGACTGACCCGGGAACATCTTTTAAGGATAGGCAGAGAATCTGATCAAAAAGGCCCTGGGTTCCTCCCGGTAAATTTCTTTCATAGGCCCTGATCATATCTGACACATGAAATTTTCGTTCCGGATCACTGATACTTTGGTCAGTCTCGCCAGCCTGAACCCATAAATTCGAGATCAGCAACTTCAAGGCCTTGTTATTTTTTCTGACCGCCTCTGCGATTCCAGGAACCTGCAGAACTGGAATAATTGAACTGTATAAACTTCCAGGAGCCATAATCAGGATGTCAGCATTTTCAATATAGTCGATCATCCTTTGGGACACGTACGGTATATCACTAAAATCGACAAAAACCTTGTCAACGGGAAAACCGCGCTTGACCTCACTCGATTTATGTTCTCCGGTTACCTGAACACCGTTTGTATAGAGAAAACGCAACTGGGCCGGAGTTAACGTCGACGGGAGCACAGCATCCTCGGCAGCGCCGAGCAGTTTTGAACATTCAGATAAATTCTTAATGAGCATCTCACCTTTTTCATCGTCAAGGCCAAGAAAATCGTTATTCTCGAATTCACCTGAAAAAATAGTTATAAATAGTGATAATACGATGATATTTCCAAGACAGTGTGCTCGTTTAAAAATGATTTCGCTTCTCGAGTCCTGAAAACATATGTCCAGTGCTCTTTTAATATAGTTACTCAGCCCGCCTGGCAGGATATCGAGATCAGCCCCGCATTGGCGCAACAGTTGTTCTGCTGAATCGGGCTTATTTTTAAATCTGTAATTGAAAAGAATTGAAAGCACCCGGGCAACATCCTCGGCCTCACTGCTGGTGAGATCGTAGAGCTCAGTCAGTTTTCTTAACTGAACAGACGAAAGAAGAACATGCCTGATATCACCAAGGGCGATCACCGGCAGATCTTTTATCAACTCTCCGGTGGAGCCGCCATCATCGGTTACACAGACAACCGCTTTGGTTTCAGGGAAAAAATCCTTCAACCCCTTAAACGGCCTGTTCTTCCAGCCACTTTGCCTGCAGTCGCCGCCAATGATGTTTGATAAACCGGTGCCACCGCCGAAGACAACAATATTTACCTTGTCGACTTTGGTCTGGGTTAAATTCTTATACAGCTGCCTGAACAGTATGGAAGACTCGTAATCAGAATGTTTCGGGACGCCATTGAGGACAAGATCTACCAGTTTTTCACGGATGTCTCTCTGGGGAATGAAGTCGAAGGCAGCAAGATTTTTACTGCTCAACTGTTCAACCAGGGCTTTGTTATGGTCTTTGAACAATTTTTCCACTGCGTGGCTCCGTCGAACTATTCACTATTCCTCATCAGCGCTGCAACACGGTATAATTCCTCTTCGGTATCAACTTCCACAGAGTCATGTTGAGTTAAAACAACTTTTATCCTATACCCATACTCGAGGGCTCTCAGCTGTTCAAGTTTTTCGAAACGCTCCCATTCCCCTTCCGGCAAAGATACATAGGTGAGCAAAAAGCCTTTGCGGTATGCATAGAAACCTAAATGTTTATAATACGTCGGCGCGGCTGATTCCTCAGGATTTCTTTGAAAAGGGATCGCAGAACGAGAAAAGTACAAGGCATAATTATCTTTGTCAAATACGGTCTTCACGTGATTGGGATCGCCAATCTCCTCTTTCCTGATAATTTTATAAATAAGGGTAGACATGGGCAGCATTGGATCATCAAGTAAAGGACCTGCAACCTGTTCGATCACTTCACTATGAAAAAAAGGCTGGTCTCCCTGGATATTTACGACGACGTCCTGTTCGGATATATCAATTTTTTCTGCCGCTTCGGCCAGTCGATCCGTACCGGAGACATGATCTTCTCTGGTCATTACAACATTGCCGCCGAATTCTCTTACCACCTCGGCAATTTTCTGATTATCTGTCGCAACATAGACCCTGGACAGCAGTTCTACCTGTGCCGCTCTTTCCACCACGTGCTGAATCATCGGCCTGCCGTTTATATCTGCAAGCGGTTTGCCTGGAAAACGATTAGATTTATAACGGGCAGGGATAATCGCCACCACCTGTATATCTTTATTTTTATTATTCATAAACTGGGCTATCCTCGTTGGTTGCTCAATCAGTTATTGTCTAACTTAATTAAATCATTTTGCAATGGATATCAAACAGTTCATCGGAATAAGGCTTAAATCAGAGCATGACGATGAAATTCGACTGGCCAATAAGCTGGCATCTGAGATTGGACTCGATCCCCCTTCTGTTAATCCGGGAAACGTTCTGTTCCATCTTTCATTTATCGAAGGAAGGCTTGAACTGAGAGAAAATTTGCAAGATAAAGTTAACAAATCCGGTGTCTTCGTGGATTTTCTCACTGGTGCCGCACGCTACAGGTACAAACATGATCGCACAATAAACCAGCCCATCATAAAGGCCATTGGTATCAAGAGAGGATTTCGACCGGCAATCTGCGACACTACCGCAGGATACGGTAATGACAGTTTTATCTTTGCATCTTTCGGCTGTGTCGTCACCATGATAGAACGATCTCCAATCATATGGGCACTTTTGAGCGATGGCCTCAGGAGGGCCTCAAAAGACAGTGAAGTCGGCCATATAATTAAAGAGAATCTCTCGCTGCAGCGGGGCAATTCAATCGAGCTGCTCACGGAGATGAACAGGACGTTTGAGACCATCTATATGGATCCGATGTACCCCCGGAACAAAAAATCCGCCCTCAACAAGCAGAAAATGAGGGTTCTCCGCTCGCTTGTCGGTGATGATGTTGATCATGGGGAGCTTCTTCAAACGTCCTTACGCTATGCCTCGGGCCGGGTCGTTGTCAAGAGACCTGCCGCTGCCGCTGAAATCGAAGGTGCAGCGCCATCTTTTCAAGTCAAAGGCAAGAGCAGCCGCTATGACGTGTACCTTACCCGTCATTTATGATATTTTTCGCCCGCCTTGATCGTATACGCCCTGTACAATTGCTCTAACAGGAGCAGGCGCGCCATATCATGGGTAAAGGTCATTCTCGATAAGGAAATGATCATATCGGCTTTTTTCAACTGTTTGCCTGCTAGACCAAGCGGGCCGCCGATGATGAAGGATACTTTTTTAACGCTCTGATTTTCCAGTGATGCAATAAATCTACTTAAGTCTTCAGAGCTTAACAATTTTCCAGTGCTGTCAAGAGCGACCCGATAGCAGCCGGGGCTCACGTTCTGATCAAGAAGATCGCTCTCAGAGCTCATGGTCTGAAGTGGTGTTTGGCCTTTTAACGGTCTGGTCTTGATAACTTTTATATCTACGGACACGTAGTGGGCTAACCTGGAATGAAAATCGTTAATGCCCGTTTCGATATAACGCTCCTTGGTTTTCCCGAGAAAAGGCAGTTCAATTTTCATACCGTATTGTGGAATTGTAATGCTATGAGAACAGCTCAGCAAATCACCTTTTCATGGCTATTTAAATAATCCCGGAGGATATCGCAGAATTCGACATAACTGATATCCTTGGTAATGCCGGGACATGAATCACTGATTATATGGAAGTTATCCTCACCGTTGAACAGGGCGGGCACCAGAGGCCACTGAGCACATCTCCATGGTCGCCCCTCATGAACAGTGCAACCGTCTTTATAAAAAACACAGTGCCCGTCCTCTGTTCTCATCTGGACTATGCTGCTTGTTCTTTTTAAAAATCGGGCCTCAAGATCCTGTGGCTGCAGCATCAAGCTTTCAGCCATACGTCTCTGGTCATTTTTGTCGAGTGAGACAGTGGTCTCGCCCTGGCAACAAAAACCGCATCGTGTACATTTGAATATCCTGCTGAGTAAATCCATATCATTAACAACAATTATTTATGGTCTGTAGCGTTGCAAACAAGGTTGCTTCATAAACCAAAAAATCGCGATTCTTTAGAGAATCGCGATATAAATATACCGGGTAATATCAGTTACGCATAGCCAATAACATCACCAAAGGTAGATATATCTATGCCGTACTTCATCGCAGCACGCATCCATTTTTCATCATCAGGAACATCGAAGATAACGTTATCATAGGCTGGAACTGTCAGCCAGCCATCATCAAGCAGTTCAGCTTCAAGTTGACCCGGCCCCCAACCTGCATAACCAAGAATGAATAAATATTTTTCCGGTCCAGCAGAATGGGCAATATCCTCGAGAATCCGGGTTTCTCGTGAAAGGGAAACATTGGGGCTGATATCAAGCTGATGCTCAACCCGGTAATCTGATTGAAAAAGAATAAACGCCGATTCAAGCTCAACGGGCCCGCCGATGTATACCGGAGGGAAATCGATCTCGGGTACCGGCAGGTGTGCTCCTCTTAATATCTCAGGTATGGTGAAAAGTTCATTCGGTTTATTAATCGCCACACCCATTGCACCTTCCCCGCTGTGGGCACAGATATAGATCACCTGCTTTGCAAAGCGAGGATCGGGCATTCTTGGTGTTGATATTAAAAACGATCCGGTGAGGGTGTCGATAACAGCAGGAGATGTCGGTTCCATTTTTTTATCCTTAAACTGTTCAGGTTACGCTTCCCTATCCTCAGATTATCAGACACGTTCGATTATCGTCAAGCATTCATAAAAACTATAATCATTAAATTAGTTATGTAATCTTCGACAAAGTGAAAAAATGAAAATGAAAATTTGACCATGACTTTTTAGCTTATATGACCTACTATCTGCGATGGCAGTGCCTCCGATTAATTTACTTTGATCTCAAGAAAGCTATGAATTCGCTCATCTCAAAAATTGTTTCTAACACCTATCATGATCCCTTCCAGTACCTGGGAGTCCATGATCATCCGCAGGATGGCAGCATTAAGATTTTCAGGACCCTGCAGCCTAAGGCAGAAGCTGTTTCACTGCTGATTGAAGATAAATGTTATGAGATGATCAATATACATCAAAGCGGGGTTTTTGAATGTTTTCTGTCAATAAAAAATATTAAGTATCAACAACTTGAGCCCTTTGATTACCGATACCGGATTGTTTATCATGGAGATGCTGTGCATCTGATTAATGATCCCTATCGCTTTCTTCCTCTTTTAGGTGAGAATGACCTTTATCTCTTCAACGCAGGGACCAACTATTCGCTCTACAACCTTCTCGGTGCCCAGCTTGAAATGCACCAGAAGCTGAACGGAACCGTTTTTAGAGTTTGGGCCCCTTCTGCAGTAAATGTTTCGGTTATAGGTCATTTCAACGGTTGGGATAAAAGAGTTCACCAGATGCGGTCACTTGACAGATCTGGCATTTGGGAACTTTTCATACCGGGAATTGGGGAGAATGAGATTTATCGTTATGTGATCAGGACAAAAGATGGTGCTTTCCTTGAAAAGTCAGATCCTTTTCAGTTTTTTGGAGAGGTTCGTCCGAACACTGCATCCGTTGTACGAAACATAAATCGATATCGATGGAATGATCAGGAATGGCAGCAGCAGCGAAATCACACTGCGCCATATGATAAACCGATGTCAATCTACGAGGTTCATCCAGGCTCATGGCGTCGCGACCCCGCTGAGCCTGATCGGTTCTTCACCTTTCGAGAACTGGCCGAACAGCTTGTGCCCTATGTGAAACGTCTCGGATTTACCCATATCGAACTTCTCCCTGTCATGGAACATCCACTTGATGAATCATGGGGGTACCAGGTGACCGGTACCTTCAGCGTGAGCAGCAGATATGGTGTACCAGATGATTTCATGTACTTTGTCGACCAATGCCATCAAAACCATCTCGGTGTTATTCTTGACTGGGTCCCTGCACATTTCCCTAAAGACGCTCACAGCCTTGCCAGATTTGATGGTACTGCCCTCTATGAACATGAAGATCCAAGAAAAGGTGCTCATCCTGACTGGGGGACCCTTATTTACAACTACGGCCGTAAAGAGGTAAGTAATTTTCTCCTGGCAAGCGCCCTGTTTTGGCTCGACAAATATCACATTGACGGTCTGCGTGTCGATGCAGTTGCCTCCATGCTCTATCTTGACTACTCTCGAGGCCACGATGAGTGGCTGCCGAATGCCTATGGTGGCAGAGAAAACCTGGAAGCAATCGAATTCCTGAAACATCTCAACTCCATCTTGTATCAGAAATTTCCGAACAATCTGATGATTGCAGAAGAGTCAACCAGTTACTACGGCGTTTCTAGACCTGCCGATAAAGGCGGTCTCGGATTTGGTTTCAAATGGAATATGGGGTGGATGAACGATATCCTGGATTATTTTTCCAAGGATTCGATTTATCGTAAATATCACCATAACCGTCTCACCTTCTCTCTGATGTATGCCTTCTCTGAAAACTTTATTCTTCCTCTTTCTCACGATGAGGTCGTACATGGAAAACGATCATTACTTGATAAAATGCCCGGTGATGACTGGCAAAAATTCGCCAATTTAAGACTTCTCCTTCTCTACATGTGGCTTCATCCCGGCAAAAAACTCTTATTCATGGGCGCTGAATTCGGCCAGCGGGCAGAATGGGCATGTAAACAGAGTCTTGACTGGCATCTGCTTGAACATGAAAGTCATCGGCAAATTCTTGACTATGTAACTGCTCTCAACACCTTTTACCGCAGCACCCCAGCTCTCTGGGAGAAGGACTATGACGGGAGCGGCTTCGAGTGGCTTGACATTGAAGACAGCAACAACTCGATCATTTCATTTGCTCGAAGATCAAAAGAAAAAGAGAATCATGTTGTCTGTCTTCTGAACTTTACTCCTCAGACGTTTGATTTATACAGACTTGGATTACCAGCCAACCAGGACTATACGACCCTCTTCTGTTCTGATTTTAGTGACTTTGGCGGCACGACATTAAACGAGGAAAAAGTATATTCTGCCATAGAGGAACCGCATGCGCGTGCATCCTATCACACTATAATATCGGTTCCTCCGCTATCCGGTATTGTTTTAAAACCGCTCAAGACAACTTCTTAATCAGGAGATGCTATGCCCCAAGAACAAAAATCACCAATCGCTCAGGATAAGCTTCAAGCTGCTGTTATGGCTTTATCAGAACTGGTTTTGAAATTCCCTGAAAAAAACCGAGTTGAACTTCTCCATCAGGTTGAACTGAAATATGACCTGTCTCCCCGGGATTGTGAATTCCTAAACAAACATTTCAATGACACACTTCACGGTAAGTGATTTGGTACTCTCTTAGGCATGGACAGGAGCATCTTGAGCAGATATCCCCAGCCTGCCGGATGTCAGGCAGGAAGGGTAATTGTTACTATGGTGCCTTTACCCAGAATACTGTTAATATTGATCGATCCTTGATGATCCTCGATAATTTTTGCAGAAAGCGACAAGCCCAATCCGGTTCCGTCATTTTTTGTTGTAAAATAGGGGTCGAATATTTTCTCCCTGATGCCGTTATCAATACCGTGACCGCTGTCCGTGATGATAACTGTCAATCTGTCACCATTATGCTCTGTTGCAATAGCTAAGGTTCCACCATTCTGCATGGCCTGGATACTGTTTAAAAACAAATTCAAAAAAAGTTGTGTCAGTTTATCCTGGTCACCTTCTACCACTCTGGTTTCATCTTCATATCTTTCTATAATTTCTATATTCTCCGCCTGGGCATCTGAGCGTATCAACCGTATCGCCTTTTTAATAGGCTCAACCAGCTGCAGTTTTTTCAGCTCCAGGGTTTGGGGTCTTGAATAGTCGAGTAGTTCACTGATGCTTCTATCCAACCGTTCCACTTCTGATATTAAAATCTCTGCAGCCTCAGCACCAGATGATTGGCGTTCAAATTTAGATTTTAAAAGAAGCGCAAGTCCCTTAATTGAGCTCAGCGGATTTCTCAACTCGTGAGCAACTCCGGCAGCCATTTTGCCCAGAGCAGTGTGACGTTCATTTCTTCTTATCTCTAGCTCGAGGTTTTTCTGTGTGGTCATATCCTGAATCAAAAGCATATGACCTTTATCGCCGCCATTATCCTCTGAGTCGATTGGCACACACATGATATGTAGGTTTTTTAGAATACCATGGTCAGGGACTGCGAGCTCAGCATCAGCAATCCTGCGCCCTTCTGAACTCAACTCTTTTATTGTCCTGCTCAGGTCTTCGGGCAAAATCTCGGGATACTTCCTACCGACAACATCGCCCTTAATCCCGAACATGGTTTGACCGCTCACATTACAGGTTTTAATGTCACCTGCGGGGCCGACGGCAATAATTCCCACGGGCATTGAAGAAATTAATACATCAGTAAATGCAGTTATTGTTTTCAATTGTCGCTGGCTCCCTTTAAATCCCTGAATAGCAACAAGCGACAATAACCCTCCGATGCCAACCAGCAAAAGGACGATTGAAAGAACTGCAATATAAATTAACTGTTTGCGGACCTGGCTCTGGAAGGTTGTCATATCAAGTTCTGCAACGAGATAGAGTGCATTATCAGAAAAACGTAGGGCCATTTCTTCCAGGTCATGGGGCGGCGGGTTATCACGCATCCATCGCCCCATTCTGCCTCGAGCCCCCTCCTTCATAGCCGAGAACATCTCGTTTCTGGGGCCAATCGGATTAAACAGTGAACCAATCTGGAAACGTTGATCCCTGCCAGGTTTTTTGGGCAGAATGCGGCTGTTATGCCCCTCATCCTGTGTTCTCACACCTCCTAGAAAACTGAGGGTCGAGCTATCCACATCCTTTCCCACCATTTCTGATTCATTATGAGCAACGATCAAGCCCGTATCATTTACCACAAATAATGATAAGATTCCCTGGTGCTCGGAGCCATTTTCAATAACCTCCTGCACTGATTGCAGCCACGAAGCCCTGCTGAAACCCTGCTGCATAAACAGGTTTCTAAACGCAGCTCTTGAACTTGAGGAAATGAGATTGAGCACAGCACGGCCTTCCTGGATTAGGGCCATATTCATCAATTTTTTCTCGCGCTGGAAGTTATTTACCGCAAATACTCCGATGATAAACGCAAGCAGCAGGGAGGCAGTCGCAAGCAGCCAGGGAGATGCCAGAAAAAGCCGGTCAGATTTTCTTCTTTCAGCTTTCTTCATCAGAATCGTTCAGAATTTTTTGAATGATAACTTTAGTGATCATGTAGGTGGGAACAATCCCATCAACCCCCATAGGACCAGATGCCAGTGTTTGTCCGCTTACCAGCGGATTATCAGATGCATAATAGGCATATCTGATTTTCATCTCCTGGGGAATATGCCCCTGAATTATTGCCGCATTAATAGCCCGCTGATAATGCCCGCCTTCCATCTCCAGGCCGATTGCACGCCAGGACGATGCATGAAATCGTTCCAGTACGTCTCTATTTTGCAGCGAGGTGCCGAGAACGGTAACCATCGGCCCGCAATAGACGCTTACGGTATCATCAAAATCGTTTTCACAGAGATCATTTTTAAGTATATAGTTATGCGGGGTACCTTCCATAACATGGGCAGTTGCCAGCATTATATCACCTTTTTTCCCCGGTAAAATACCAGCCTTGCCCATGATTGAAATTGATTTAATCGATAAAGAAATCTTCCTGTTATCAATTACACATGGACTGAGAAGTTCGTCCATGACCTCATACGCCTGGGCGCCGAATGCATAATCCATGATAAGTATCAGCGGTTTGAATGTATGGATATAATCCCAGTCAACAGATATCTCGGGATGGAAACAATCTTTTGTCAGTTTGCTCGAATCTACCAGCTGAACCTCGATATTGGAGCCGGATTCGTCGTGCAGCGGAGTAAACCCATATCCTGAGGCAAAAGCTCCCACATCGATGTCACTGCTGCGGATCTGATCAACCATTTCATACACATCCGGATTTGGATCAAAACCGCTTTTTTCAAGGGCACCGGTACCATAAAAAAGATTGAGGAATGAGTGTAGATTAGCACTGACAATATGGATTGGACGCTCATGCAGCATCCCATCAAACAACTTCTTCTTAATAGTATCTGCCCATATGGAGGCATATTTATGATGACCAAGTATTTCCTGCAGGGACGGTGTAAAATAGATAGTCAGTAAATCACTGACGGCTTTTGTTTCATTGATAACTCTCTGGCCAAGCGAATAGATAATCCTGAAAAGCCCGCTGTTGTGCTTATCCTTTCTGTTTGCTTCCAGACTCCGGAAGGTTTGCCGCGTTTCTTTATAGGTTCTGCCTAGGATTATTGACAGGTTCCAGATGGCCTGATCAAGCTCCGCTTCGCCAATTTCTTCTTCTGATTCAACTATCTTCCCCAGTTCCTCCCATTCCTGAGTGGTACCACCTCCAGGCAGACAGACTTGAGAATGAATTTTCTGGGCTTCTATATTCAAAAAGGTCAAGTGCGTCAGCAGATCATATATCTCTGTAGTGCCGCGTGTTACGACGAAGCACATCTCTATATCTGAAACGATATATGAAAAGCGCCGGCGACGCAGGGCATGAACTTCTTCAAAGGTTGTATGGTCAAGTTCTTCCTGCGCTGTCAGAATGATCTTACTGCACTTCTCAATTCCTCTCGGTAACCGGTCAATGACATACTCGAGCCCCTTGAGCTCGACAATACGAGGATCACTCATCGAACCATATATCTCCGGATTGAAGTTTCGGAGCGCATCTTCAAGCTTCCTGCCTGTTTTGCCTGATGGGCTGTACGACCCTCTCAGGATAAATGAGTCAGCAAGTGTCTTGAAGGTAGCGATGGCATTTCTTGCCTTTTGAGACTTTGAGAGTTCTTCCATTATTGTATTCCCGTTTAGAAATGATAATGATCCAGCTTGCTCATTCTGCTGTATCAGAAATGTCTGTAATCCGATTGCTAAACATACATCATTATCTCAGTTTTTATCCAATTTTACCAAATCCTTATGTAATTTGTATTGTTTTTTTGAGTGTTTACAAGAAGAAACCTTAAAAAACAATGCTCCTTTGCGAGAATAACCGCTCAGGCGGCGCCAAAGACCGGTATCTGCCTGAAACTTCAGTACTGCTCGATCCTGAAATTTCAGGAAAAAAAACAGATGATCAGTTTTATTTTGGTGAGATGAAATGCAAATGGTTTTATAGAAGAGAACAATCTGCCGGCCGGCAGATTGTTCTCCAGGACCGCCCCGTTTCTGCAGCAACAGCGTCAGGGACTCATATGCTTGGTTTTCCGCTGAACCATGAAAGATACCAGAGGCGGTGAGGTTTCAAAATTACTATGCTTCCAGATGGATAATGAACGAATTCGACAGCTGAAACATGTCAGTGAGCGGATCGAAGCGAATCTTGAATTCATTAATATGACCCTCTAGACTCCAAGGTATCGTGCCTTCAGTTCACCATCAGCTCTAAATTTTTCTGTAGACCCTGCCCAGACAATCTCGCCTCTCTCCATGATGTAATGTCTCTGTGCCAGAGCGAGGAGCGCTTCTATGTTTTTATCAATGATCAGGATTGAAAGCCCTTTATCCTTTAATATTCTGAGCCCCCTCCAGATTTCTTTTCTGATTAATGGCGCCAGTCCTTCCGTGGCTTCGTCCAGGATCAGCAGTTTCGGGTTAATCATAAGAGCTCGTCCAATAGCAAGCATCTGCTGTTCACCGCCCGAGAGCTGGTTACCGTAGTGTTTCATGCGATCTGATAATCGAGGAAAAATAACCAGGATATCCTCAACCGTATAGGGATCTGAGCAATCTGGGAAGTTTGAACTCGTGGCAATAATATTTTCCAGTACCGTGAGATTGGGAAAAATATGCCTGCCCTCGGGAACCAGGCCAATCCCGCATCTGGCAATTTGAAAAGGTTGCAGTTTTTCAATATTTATATCGTTGAAGGTTATCTCGCCGCCGGCCACACGGGTTAAACCCATTATGGATTTGACGGTTGTACTTTTTCCCATACCGTTTCGACCCAAAAGCGAGATCACCTCACCGTGTCCAATGTCCATGGATATGCCGAAGAGTGCCTGGCTTGAACCATAAAATGTTTCAATGTTTCTTAAAGAAAGCATCTTTAATCATCACCAAGGTAGGCAGTGCGAACCAGCTCATTGGAACGTATCTCCTGTGGGGTTCCACTGGCAATTGTCTCTCCGGAGACAAGAACTGTAATGGTATCGGCCAGGGCAAAGACAACCTCCATATCGTGTTCGACAAGCAGAATTGTCATCGATTCTCTTAGTCTCAAAATGAGTTTCGACATTTCAACCGTGCCGCCTGGGCCCATACCTGCCATGGGCTCATCAAGCATCAGTAATTTCGGCTTTCCCGATAAGGCCATGCCAACTTCCAACTGTTTCTTTTCACCGTGTGACAGAAATCTGGCCTTAACCTTTCTTCTCTCAAACAACCCTATTCTCTCCAGGGACCCGCCTAAAGCATCAGCAACAACCGGAGACGAAAGGCTGTTTCTCCAAAATCTGAAATTGTGTCCGGAATTTGAAATAATTGATAATGCCATATTTTCTTCGACGCTCATGTTTTCAAATATCGAAGTTATCTGAAAGGATCTGGCTATTCCTAATGCGGATCGTTTGTGGGATTTCATCTGGGTGATATCACGCCCGTCGAAAATAATTGAACCGCTGTCAGGAAGAAGTTCACCGCTCAACTGGTTTAAGGCTGTTGTTTTACCTGCACCATTCGGACCAATGAGGGCATGGACAGAGCCATTTCTGACATTGATATCAAGATTGTGGTTAGCCCGCAAAGCCCCAAACGCTTTACACAATTTCTGTACCTGCAGAAGATTCTCAATCATGGTCGTCCTTTTTCCCGGCTAAAAGTCCAAACAGACCTTTGGGTGCAAAAATAACAACAAAAACGAGGAACGGGCCCATGTAAACCATCCAGTGCTCAGTATACATTCCGAGAATGTCTTCAAGTAAAATAAAGATCGCTGAGCCGATAATCGGACCGAATATGGTCCCGAGTCCGCCAAGCAGAACCATGACCATCAGTTCTCCCGAAAGCGTCCAGTGCATCATCCCGGGACTGACATATTCTGTCTGGTTGGCCAGGAGTGCACCGGCAAGACCAGCCCCTGCACCTGCAATCACAAAACAGCTGAGTTTATATTTATAAGAGTTGATGCCAAGCGTCTTTATTCGCCGTTCGTTAAGGGATATGCCCCTGATCACCAGCCCAAATCGTGAATAAACAAGTTTGTGTATGAAAAAAACAAAGGTAAGAAGGAAAAACAGGCAGAAATAGTAAAACTGCAGATCATCGGAGAGATCAACAAACACCAGGTGATTCCTTGAGTAAATTGAGAGCCCGTCATCTCCTCCATATTTTTCAAGTCCGACCGAAAAGTAGTATATCATCTGAGCAAACGCCAGAGTGATCATAATAAAATGCATCCCCTTGGTGCGCAGGCTCAGGGCGCCGATGATAAGAGCAAAGAGTGCTGAAATTATTATTGCCACGGGAAATACTAGCAGTGCATTTTCACTGCCGGGTATCAGCCCAAACAGCGGCTCCGACTCATAGGAATGAAAAAAGAGTATTCCGACCACATAACCGCCAACACCAACAAAGGCGGCATGGCCAAGACTGACAAGGCCGCCGAAGCCAAGGAGCAGGTCAAGACTGACCGCTGCCAGGGAATAGATTAAGATCCTGCTGAACAGGGAAATAAAATATTCATGGCCGAGATAGGTGGCTATGACTGGCAAAAATAGAAGGCAGAGCGTTCCAGCGAAAACGATGAACTTTTTTCTTTTGTTTTCTATCATCAGGAATGAGACGGGAATAATCCGCGTGGCCGCCAGACAAGAACGCCTGCCATAAGAACATAAATAGCCATTGATGCGAGTGATGCAGCGGCACTGTCCGCATATCCGCTTGAGAGAAAAAATCTGAATATACCCGGCAGAAAAGCCCTGCCGAGAGTATCAACCATACCAACAAGCAGTGCCCCGACAACTGCACCGCGGACCGAACCGATACCGCCAATAACAATTACCACAAAGGTGAGAATCAATATTGACTCTCCCATACCAGACTCAACAGACAAGATAGGACCTGCCATTACTCCGGCCAGGCCGGCAAGCAGGGTTCCAAGACCAAAAACCAGGGTGTAGAGCATATTAATATTAACACCCAGGGCATTAATCATCTGCCTGTCTGAAGCACCGGCTCGTATCTGCATTCCAATTCTGGTTTTTGCAAAGAGCAGCCACAACAGTCCTGCCACCGTAATTCCGACGGCAATGATAGCAAGTCTGTACATCGGGTAAACGAGACCAGGTAAGAGCTCGATACTGCCGGAGATCCATACCGGTACATCCATAAAAAGAGGCTGCCTGCCCCAGATAATTCGCGTCAATTCATTAAAAAACAGGATCAGGCCGAATGTGGCGAGAACCTGAGAGAGATGGTCTCGACTATAAAGGTGCCGAAGCACAAGATACTCGACAGCCATTCCGCAGACAGCTGCAGCTGCCAAGGCTGCAGCTGTTCCAAGAAGGAATGAGCCGCTGGCTGCAATTACGGTGGCGCCGATATAGGCCCCAATCATGTAGAAAGAGCCATGAGCGAGGTTAATAACCTGCATGATGCCGAATATCAGCGTGAGCCCTGCAGACATCAGAAAGAGGGTAATACCCAGTTGAAAACCGTTCAGCAATTGTTCAATAAATAACAGCATAATGAGTTATAAATATCTCACCATTGAGGAATGTCTGCAATTGACCGAAAACTACATTTTGCACTGTTCAGCATAGGCGTCAACATGGTTGCTGAATACTTTCTGGATCGTTTTGTTGGTATACTCACCTGATGGCGTCTGGATGACTTCACGAATATAGAGGTCCTGAATTGGATGCTGGTTTTTACCGAAGGAAAAATTGCCCCGGACTGAAGCAAAGTCTGCCTTTTTGAGTGCATTCCTGAAATCATCAATTGGCTCCAGTTTGCCGTTAACTGCCTTCAGGGCACTGCCGATTAAGCGGGCGGTATCATATCCCTGGCTGGCATAGAGGGTCGGAGTCCGGCCATATGCTTTCTGGTATGCAGCCACAAACTGTTTGTTGGCTTCATTATCAAGATCGTGTGTCCATTGGGATCCATTTTTTACTCCAAGCGCCGCAGGACCAACGGCCTTTAAGATTCGCTCGTCAAAAGAAAAGGCAGGTCCATAGAGCGCAATCGATTCTCCAAGTCCGGCCTGGGAGAACTGCTTCAAAAAGTTGACCCCCATTCCTCCCGGCAGAAAGAAGAAAACAGCTTCAGGATTTTTGGCACGGATGGCAGCGATTTCGGCTGCATAATCGGCCTGGCCAAGCTTGGTATAGACCTCTGCTGCAATTTCACCGGTGTAATAACGTTTAAAACCGGCCAGGTGATCTTTTCCTGCCGGATAATTTGGAGCAATCAGGTAGACATTTTTATGACCGGTATCATTGACATATTTACCGACAACCTCATCGATATTGTCATTCTGGTAGGAAACACTGAAATAATTTTTGTCACACCCTTCGCCGGCAAGTTGAGAAGGACCGGCATTAGGACTGAGATATATGACATCTTCCCTTACCACTTTTGGCACAACTGCCATGGCAACATTTGAAAAAATGATCCCGGTTAAAATTTTAACGCCGTCTTTCTTGATATATCGTTCTGCAATCTGCTTGGCTTTTTCTGGTTTTCTGCCAGAATCTTCAACCATTAACTCCACGGGGATTCCACCAAGCATTCCGTTTTCCTGATCGATCGCAAGCTTAAAACCATCACGCATTTCTTCACCGAGGTACCCGGCTTTCGTCGAAAGTGTTGTAACCATACCGATTTTAACCGGATCCATTGCCAAGAGGTGACTCGAAATAAGCAAACAGAGCGCTGCGCATATAGTGACTATCTTGTACATGGTTTCTCCTTTTTTCGTTTTGAGTAGCCCTTAATGGGGTAAACGATTGTGTTTTTACAGATTAATAATAAATCAGAGTAGTCCGAGCGAATGTATGACGGCTGGTGCTGTCCGTTCAAAACGCAGGATACCAGACTAGAAAATCATTTGATAACATACAAGAAAAAAATTTATGGATTACCTTGCCGATTCTCCAAACAATATTTATTGTGGCATGCCGGCAGAGCCAGATTGTCGGAAAAAATGATAAAAGTATTCCGATGCGCTTTTCTCTTTTCAAACCGTGACGCTGGTTATTAACCATTCACATTGATTTCACTGGTGCTTACCTTTTTAACACTGGATCGATTCCAGGTAAATAACAGATGAAATTCCGTGACCCGTTTTGGAACGTTGCACTATCTTGTTTTTTTTATTAAAAATATCACTCCGCCATATGCGAGAATCAGAGAAAAACTCACAACCTTATAACAGAACACACCAGATCATGAGTAAATCACCAGTTGATTTTAAAATAGCACCGGTAACACTCTCGCCGTTCTCAATCCCTGCCCATCAAATCCGGGATGAACTATCTGCCGAACAGGAAGAAGATTTAAAAAAGAACATCAAAGCCCTCCTCAAGAAGGAAGATGCAGTGCTCGTCGCTCATTACTATACTGATGAGAGAATCCAGAACCTGGCTGAAGAGACAGGCGGGTGCGTCGCTGATTCTCTTGAAATGGCACGATTCGGTACCTCGCAGCCAGCCAGGACCCTGGTTGTGGCCGGTGTCAAGTTCATGGGCGAAACCTCCAAAATTCTTAACAATGAAAAACGGGTGCTGATGCCCGATCTCAATGCAACCTGCTCCCTTGATGAAGGCTGTCCTGCTGATCAGTTCTCGGCGTTCTGCGATACCTATCCGGACCATATTGTCGTCGTTTATGCCAATACCAGCGCAGAGGTCAAAGCAAGATCCGACTGGGTCGTTACTTCTGGCATAGCTCTGCCTATAATCCGTCATCTTGCCGACCACGGTAAAAAAATCATATGGGGTCCGGACAAGCACCTCGGCCGCTATGTTCAGCAGGAGACAGGAGCTGATATGATTCTGTGGCCGGGATCATGTATTGTTCATGAAGAATTTCGCTCAATTGCCTTGGAAAGGGTAAGAAAACTGCACCCGGAGGCAGCGGTTCTGGTTCACCCGGAATCTCCGCAATCCATTATCGACCAGGCTGACCTGGTTGGCTCCACGACTGCCCTTATAAATGGCGTTGCTTCGTTACCCAATAAAAGCTTTATTGTCGCGACTGATAAGGGAATATTTAACAAAATGAGACAAATCGCCCCGTCAAAAGCATTGATAGAAGCGCCCACAGAAGGCGAGGGAGCGACGTGTCACAGCTGTGCGCGCTGCCCATGGATGGGTATGAATTCCCTTCAAAATCTCTATGAAGTGCTTGAATCGGGCACAAATGAGATTATTGTTGACCCGGATCTTGCCAAAAGAGCAGCCGTACCAATCAGACGAATGCTTGATTTCGCCGCGGACCTGAAAAAGAGCTAGGAGCGTGTCGGAGAAAGATAATTTTGGTTCAGATCGAGGCATTGTAAGAAAATCAAGCGGAGCCATATACCTAATATTGCGAGCAGTGATTTTCTTACAATAACGACGAGATGGGGAAAAAGACCTTTCTCCGACACGCTCCTAGGCCGCCGGGTTAACACCCAGCGCTCTTTTCTTAAAGAGTAACCCGCTCGTTCTTCGATTGATATATGGGTTACGTTTATGTCAAGACTTTAAACATTCCTCTAACGCGGCAGTTCTCCGGATACCGTTTGTCAACCTCATCTCGCCCAAGCAGCACGCGACTGTCTGTTATTTTCTCCATGTCCTTCTAGCCATTGACGATATCTCGGTTCCACCAGGCGCCATAAATATTTCTCTGTCATATCAATACATTCGTCTCTGGATAAAACACTCTTCTTATCCAGGTGTTCTTTGAGAACCCGATAGAGGGTTCCATCACTGTAACGAAACCGCTTATCAAAGAGTTCCGGATAGGAGAGCCTGTCTGGCACCAGAGGAAAACATCCGGCCCGGACTCCCTCAAGAATCGATATACCAAAAAATTCGTGCAGGGATGTGGAAACAATCAAACTACCTCTTTTTAATATCTGATAATATTCGGTTTTATCAGCTGCAAAGGCAAAGTGCTCTATCAGATGGTCAAGCCGTTTCCTGGCTTCTGCAAAAACTTCCGGCCGATCCCTGAAACTCTGCGCCGAGTACGGCGAGTCTGAAAGGTACCGCTTCAGCATCAAGCCTGTAGAGGATTTGAAAAAACTCATCGGGATTCTTGTCGTATTCCCAGCGGTGGTTCCAGATAATCAACGGCTTATCCGGATCAGCAGCCGGTTTATCCATCATATCCAGTGTTTCAAAATCGATACCGGGATAGAGCACCAGGCTTTTGCCTGCAATGCTATCCAACTCTTCAGACAATTGCATATCAGCCGCTTTGCCAATATAGTTTCGACATTGCTGCAGGAAACTTTGCCGATTGAAATGTGAGTTGAATGCCACGCTGTCCGAGGCCAGTGCAGTCGTGAAGTTTATTGAGGCAAACTGATGAGTCGTGGCCTTTGACAACACGGTTGGGTAAGCGAATTGATTTTCATGAAAATAGGTAAAATAACGTGTCTTCGGGTTCCATCCCCTGATCTGAACGGCAAGGGCCCTGAACACGGCGACATCCATAAATGTTGACATGAGCACGATATCGAAATAGCGGCTTTCTTCATCCATCTCGTTGATTTTCTGAACAAACCAGGGTGCGGCAAGCTGCATTCTCATCTTCCATTTTCTGGCAGGTAAATGAAGCAGTGCATAATCTGCCTGCACATATTTCATCATACCCTCTAGAAATTGTTTATGGGAACCGCCAAAATATGGTTCTATGAGCAACACCTTGGTTTCGGTCATAGGCATGGTAATCGTAATTCAAAACAGGATCAGGGAATGATGAGACAGCGGAATATCTACTATTTATCTGGCAACACCGGAATACTCGCAAAGGATATGGGTAAAGCAATATTATGTCAATTCCCAAATATCAGCTTCCGAGAAGAGACAATCCCCTTTATCAGGACTCAGGACGATGCCCTTGAGGCACGCAGCAAAATTCTCCAGCGACCTGGATCCGGGAGGCCCGTTATCATTTCAACCCTGCTTGATAAAAGACTAAATGAGGTGTTTTCAATCCCGGAGATACATGTATATACGGTTCTTGACGATTATATCCGCAGAACGGAGAGCATCCTTGGCATAAAAGCGCTCTGGGAATCCGGATTTTCACGTCAGGACAAGGTCGATATCGATAAACGGGTAAACGCTATTCATTACTCGATTACCCATGATGACGGTGTATCACCCCGTGATTACGACGAAGCTGATCTTCTGCTCATCGGTGTTTCTCGTTCCGGGAAAACCCCCGTTTCTATTTACCTGGCAACTCAGATGGGTCTAAAAACGGCAAATTATCCTCTGGTTGGGGATGATTTACTGCTCGGCATACTGCCTGAAGGAATCATCAGAAATAAAAATAAGGTAATCGCCCTGACAATCACCGCAAATATCCTGCACGCCTTCCGGGAAAAGCGGTTTCCAGGGTCTGCATACGCCCAGCTTGAAACGTGTAAAAGTGAGCTTGTCCAGGCCAACAATATTTTTGATTCCTATAATTTTCCCGTGGTGTACTCTGATCTGCACTCTATAGAAGAAACGGCAACCCAGGTGTACCAGCAACTTGAAAAATTAACCCATCCTCCCATTCCCCAGCATGATGATTACAAATAATGAAGGTTCTGAGAAAATATGCCCATGCCAGAGTGGAAAAACATATGACCTATGCTGTCGCATAATACATCTTGATCAGCAAAAAGCAGAACTGCCGGAACAACTCATGAGAGCACGTTACTCGGCATATGCGTTGGCTATGAAGGATTTTATTCTGAGCAGCTGGGCCTTTGAAAGCAGACCTGAGCAGCTGACTTTGGACAGCAAAATAAGATGGATCACTCTTGAAATAGTTGACTCAGAGCCGATATCAGCACAAATGACTTCAGCTCATGTCTCTTTCGCGGCAAAATATGTACAGAACAACAGCTTTTTTATCCTTGAGGAACGATCGACTTTTATAAAACGTTCCAACCGCTGGTTTTACCTGAATGGAGACTCAAGATCTGATACTGTGAAGCTGGGAGGAAAGGCCAAATGTCCATGCGGGTCGGGAAAAAAATTTAAGAGATGCTGCCTCCAGGATTCATAGCGTTCCCGTTATTTAGTGGTTTACAGTGAACGTTCAGCAATCATCGGCCTTTTCATCATTTTATTCTCTAGGATAAAATCCCAGAGTAAATCAGCAGTCTTTATCTTCGTCGTGAAAGGCAGGGTGACTGCCGTTTCAGCACTGATCAGCATCAGCTGATTGTTTTCCCCGGCAAATCCCGCTTCCTTTGAAGTAATATTGTTAACTGCTATCAGATCAAGTCCTTTGTCTGATAATTTTTTTCTCCCTTCCGTTTCCAGGTTTGAACTCTCAGCAGCAAAACCGACAAGAAGCTGTCGCTCACGATCTCTCTTTTTGCCAAGCTCTTTTAATATATCTTTGGTTTGCTGCAATTCCATAACAAGAGATGATTTTCCCTTCTTTATTTTTTCTGAGTGCACCTCAAGCGGACGAAAATCACTCACCGCAGCTGACTTGACGATGATCGAAAAACGCTCATAAACAGCCAGAACCGCTTCATACATTTCCTGGGCAGAATGTACCGAAATGGTTTGAACCCCTTCAGGAGAGGCTAGCGAAGTCGGTCCGCTAATCAAGGTAACATCAGCGCCTCTTCTGAAGGCAGTCCGTGCTATCGCATAACCCATTTTCCCCGTGGAGGGATTGCTGATAAAGCGAACAGGGTCGAATGTTTCACGAGTCGGACCTGCAGTTACGAGAATATGCTGACCGCTGAGATCATTGGCGGAAATGGCACGCAGCACATGTTCACAGACCCGATCCCAATCGGGCAGTCTCCCCTTTCCGCTGTCGCCGCAGGCCATTTGGCCGCTGTCGGGATCAACCACGAAATAGCCGTATTTTTTCAGTGTCGCTATATTTGTCTGTGTTGCCGGATGTTCAAACATACCTGTATTCATAGCAGGGCAGACGATTACCGGAACACGGGCGGCCAGAATGGCAGCAGATAGTAAATCATCAGCAAGGCCATGCGCCAGTCGGGCAATTGTTTGAGCGGTAGCCGGTGCTAGAATAATGCAGTCACTGTCACGACCGAGGTTAATATGAGACATGGCATCGTCGCTTCCATCAGAAAACATATCCTGATAGACACTCCGACCGGTCAGTGCCTCAAACGTGAGCGGGCTGATAAACTTCCGTGCCGCAGAAGTCATGATAACATCAACTATTGCCTCTTCCTGCACAAGGGTACTGGTCCACCCGGCGACCTTAAAAGCTGAAATACTGCCGCTCACGCCAATAACAATTTTTTTTCCAGCAAAGGTTGTATGCATATTCCACCATGACAAAAACAAAGAGCATGCTCTTTTACAAAAGCATGCTCTTTAAAACAAATAGTCTCGGTCCTTCTAGTCGCGAGAGCCTCCGAAAAAGCGGAGCAGCATGAGAAACAGGTTAATAAAATCTAGATAGAGAGCAAGCGCACCCATAATCGATCCTTTGGTAATGGCCTCAGCACCCTGCTCCATAATCCCCTGTTCTCCCATGGTCTTAATCTTCTGTACATCATACGCTGTCAGTCCGGTGAAGATGAGGACACCGATCATTGACGTTACCCAGTACATCCCGGGACTTTTCAGGAAGATATTGACAATAGAGGCGATAATGATGCCGATAAGTCCCATGAAGAGGAAGGACCCCCAGCCGGAAAGATCACGTTTGGTGACCAGTCCGTAAACTGCCATCGCTCCAAACATCCCGGCAGTGATTAAAAATGTCCCGCCGATGGATGAGCCAGTGTATCTCAGAAAGATGGTAGAGAAAAACAGGCCGTTGAGCAGCGAATAGACGACAAAGAGAGCAGAAGCCGTACCCGCCTGTATTTTATCAATACGTGCTGAAAGAAAGAATACAAGTCCAATCGTTCCAATACCGATAATAAGGAAAAGCGGGGAGCCGATGATAACTCTGGCGAGGCCTGTGGATGCCGTAAAATAGGCGGTAACGCCAGTTATACCGAGGCCCACGGCCATCCAGTTAAAGACCTTTGCCAGAAAAATTGAGGCGGCGTCATGCCGTGCCTGGGTAATGCTGACAGGTTGTGTTGTTGACTGCATAGAGTACTCCTTTTCAATGATAAATGTTAATTCCGATAATTAATATAAGTTTATTACGATCAATTTCAATATGCACCGTCCCGTTTAAACATGATATAGACCGTACGAATGATGATTTTTATATCTGTCCACAGAGAGTAATTCAATATATACCAGTCATCAAGGTCGACCCGTTCCTGGTAATCCTCAACATTAGACCGTTTACCAACCTGCCATGGCCCTGTAATGCCAGGTTTCATAGAACAGTAGAGGCCGGCACTGTCACGATAGAAGGACTGAAGTTCGCCACCGACGATTGGCCGGGCTCCAACAACGCTCATATCACCCTTCAGGACATTAATAAACTGAGGGAGTTCATCAAGACTGGTTTTTCTCAATAATTTTCCTATTCGGGTAATACGCGGATCGTTTTTCAGCTTATAATTCAGCTGCCATTCCTCTTTCAATTCCGGGTCTTTTAACAGCAGCCCCATGAGTTCCTGGTCCGCCCCCTTTCTCATCGTACGAAATTTGAGACAGTCAAACTCCTTGCCTGCTGCAGTAATTCTTTTATGACGATAGATTACCGGGCCACCGTCCTCAATTTTTATCAAAAGACTGATGATAAGCGTTATTGGCAGACTGACAAGCAGGGCGAGAAATGAGAAAATCACATCAAAACTTCGTTTCCACTCAGTATGGGGATTGAAATTCAGCACCAGCATCTTGCCTAGGGACTGAATTTCTGCATGATGCAGCCCGAAAATATATAAATCGGGAACAAGGTAGATCCGTGCTCCAAGGGAACGGCACTCACGCAAAATAGAAAATATTTTCCGCTCAGCTCTCATGGGCAGCGCAATATATACATAATCAATATCGTTAATTGCTAGATATTCCGGCAATTTGGATATTTCCCCCAAGACGGGCTTTCCCATCACGGTTAAATCCGGTTCGACGGTGATTTTATCATCAAAAAAACCCATGATTTCGATACCGGCCCAGGGTATGGTCTCGAGTTCCCTGATGAGGTTAGTGCCGAGGTCGCCTGCACCGGCAATAACGGCCCGTCTGACGTTCTTTCCCCTCCGGCGAAAAAAACGCAATATCTTTCGTGCGATCATGTGGAGAAGGAAAATTAGCAGCGGTGTCGTTATGGACCAGATCATGAAAACAACTCTGGAATACCCTTCTGAAATCTTAAATATAAAAAAATAAAAGAGCAATATACCGATCACGGTTCCCCAGGCCTTGAGGATATAGAAAAATTCGGTGTAAAATTTCCACCCCCGCCAGGAGCGGTAAAGCTGGAAAGACTGAAAAGTTATGAGACAGAGGATAAAAGTGATGACCACAAGTCGACTGTAATAGATGCTCCACGGCACCCGGTACCAGCTGACAAGAGCGAACAGGTAGCCAACAACAATAAGACAGTCAACCAGGTGAAGGACCCTGGCCATTATAGAGCTCTGCTCGCGCAGATTTGTTGATAACATAGATATTGGTTCTACAGCTCCTACGCAAGTGCACTAAATGACAGCAATTATGATTTTTTCCACCATTTCTGGTGCATACTTAGTTCCGGTACGACTTTTTCAGGTAGCCAGGAGTATTTTCTGCCGAGTCGGTACCCTATGAATTTCAATACAACTCTTACCATAAAATCGCCGATCAGACTATAATTACGTCTTGAAGATAAATAGGAAATTCCTGATTTGATATAGGTAATACCTCGATTCTCAGCATTTCCATAGGTGTCCAGCAGCCACTTTTCAGTTGCATGCAGAACACCGATGTCAAAGTAGCGTTTGAATTCCTCGCTCCAGCTGTAATTATGTGAATGATATACGGAAGCTTCTGCAACATAAGCAACCTTATGGCCACTTTCAAGCAGCCTGCCGACCGCACAGGTATCTTCACCAAAAATCAGATCTTCCCTGAAAAAGCCAATTTCGCTGAGATAGTTCTTGTTATAGGCAGCACAGGAATTTGAAGCGAACACGGTTGAAAGACCACGTTGCAAGCGGTCGGCAAAACCCCTTATTTCTGATTTGTCGGGATAGTTGAACAATCTCAGATGCCTGGCGATATCACTCGCATCAAAACAAGGTAACTGGCGGCCATAAGAGACCCCAAGGGTACTGTCAGTTGCAAGCGGTTTAACCAGGTTTTCCAGAACCAAACGATGAGCTGGAATGACGTCCTGGGTGAAGAAAACCAGATAGTCACTCTGTGCCTTGCGGGCGGCAATTGTTCTGGTGCCGCCGTGATCAAAATCATCCCTGGAAATAACCAGGACCTCGGCACCATATCGTTCTGCAACCTGAACGGTATCATCAGAGGAGGATGAATCGACAACCAGAACCTCACGAGGCTTCACTGTCTGAATCTTAAATGAGGCGAGCAGTTCCTGCAGTGGTTCAGCCCCGTTAAGGGTCGGAATAATAACAGAAAAACTTGGTAAGATTTCTGATGTACAGGAATTGTTCATTGCATTGATAGTAATAGTGCTAAACGTTCAGGTACCTGACCAGAATATATTTGAGCCGGGCCCAGATCATATAGAAGGAAGGGTGTTTTTGGTACATTTTAATTTCATTTTCAGCAGACATCAGCTTCAGGTTTCTGGAGATCTTGCGACGATTATCCTTCCACCCCCGACAGTGAAATGCTCTTACCTGGGGAGAGTAATGCATCTTCCAGCCTTTGGCGGAAAGCCTGAGACAGAGTTCAATATCTTCTTTGTACATAAAGAAAGATTCATCAAAGAGGGCAGGAAGCTCAGATCTGACCGCACTGAGTCTGCAGAACATGAACGCCCCGCATATTGCCGGTATGTTTTCTCCATCTTCAGGCTGCATGACCGACAGCTTCACCATGGCCGCGGTCGTACCACCTCCCGTACCATGATCTGAAAATACCTGATGAATCAATTTTTCCAGTTCTGCAGGATTGCCTGCTGTCATAACCTTCGAGTAAACCTGTCAGGATGGCAACCTCCGCTAAAGGGTTAATGGCCTTCAGGGATTCCTCTATTGCCGATTCTGAAAGGAAGGTATCCGGATTTATCAAAAGCAGGTACTCGCATCTTGGATCAAGGTGTTCCAGCCCCCTGTTGTTTGCAGCTCCAAAACCGATATTGCTCAATCTCCTGACGATACAGTCTTTGCGCTTAGAAACCTCATCCAGGTAGGCAGTATCATCAGAGCCGCTGTCTATCACTATTATCTGAAAGGGGGGTACAGATTGACAATCAATAGCGTCAAAACAGCGAGAAAGAACGGTTTGTGAGTTATGCGTCACAATTATAATACTCACAAAAGGAATCACGTTACCTGGTTTCCCTCAGCAAAAGATTTTCAAATATAATTTAAACAATGTTATATTTTTACCAAGCTGCTCTCTCCTGTTTATTATCGACTGAATCGCCTGCTTTTCAGAATGTATGACGCGATCAGCAAAATCCTTTTTTGAAATGTTTCCTCTCTTGTCATTACGCTCATATCGCTTAAACATGACCCTGGCATGTTTAATACTCTCCAAAAGACCTGACAGGTAGGCGATAAACAGTCTTTTTTTCAAAACGAAAAGAAGCCAGAACAGCTGATAAATAACAAAAGCAGGGAGAAAACGAAGAAACAGCAGTGGCCCAAAATTTTTTAGTACCACATAAACATTGTTGCGAGTGGTGAGCCTCACCGTAAAACTGTTTATTTTTGATCCTGTTGAAGCACTTCCTATATGGTAAATTCTGGCATCAGGAAGGTAACAGCATCTCTTCCCGGCCCTGACGGCTCTTAAATTGAAGTCGACATCCTCCAGATAGGCAAAGAAATCTTCATCAAAAAGGCCAACAGAATCAAAGATTGAACGATTATAGAGCGCGGCTCCGGCACAAGCCCCAAACACATCTCGTTTAATGGAGTAGATCTCGCTATCATTTTCCATGGTGCCGAGTCGATAACCGACACCGCCGCGCATCACGCTATCTCCGGCCCCATCAATATGAGTTCTCTGATGAAAATCAATCATCTTCAGGGCAAAAAAATCATATTCATGATGGTGGCGGCAGACAGTGTCCAGAAATTCCAGACAATCTGAAGCGACCTCGACATCATTGTTGAGGAGCAGCACCCACTGGCTGTCCGAGGCAAGAATTCCTCTGTTTACTGCAGCACTGAATCCATTGTTCTCTTCTAACTCTATGATTTTGACATGTGGATAATTCTCCTGAATAAACGAAACTGAGCCATCGGTTGAGCCGTTGTCAACCACGATGGTTCGAAAATTTTGAGATGATTGGCCATGAAGTGAATCAAGGCAGGTCTTGAGTAGGATCCTGCCGTTCCAGTTTGGAATAATGATGTCAATCACAGCAAACCTGCCAGCTCCTGTCAGGAAACAGTTTGATCGTTTTCATGTGTAGTGGAAACCACTTCCCTGACATAATAAACAGGTTTTTGCTGGGACTCATGATAGGTTCTGGCCTGAAGTTCAGCAATCAGCCCCAGGGAAATGAACTGAATTCCAACGAACATCAGCAATATTGCCAGGAACAATAACGGCCTGTCGGCAAGTGCAACACCAAAAAACTGTCTTTGAATAGTCATTACCAGGGCGATAAGGAAGCCCACCGATCCGCTTGCAAACCCCAGCAGACCAAAAACCTGTATCGGCCTTGTTGCATAAGAGAGAAGAAACTTCACCGTAATCAGATCAAGAATAACTCTAATTGTTCGTGAAATTCCATACTTGGATGTACCGAACCTTCTGGGTCGATGATTTACCTTTATTTCAGTGAACGATATACCCATACCACTGGCGATGGCAGGAATAAATCGATGCATTTCCCCATAGAGTTTTATATTTTTAATGACCTCTCTGCGGAAGGCCTTCAGGGTGCACCCGTAATCATGCAGAGAAACCTTGGTCGTCCATGAAATTATCTTATTGGCAATTATGGAAGGAAGTTTTCTGTTGATAAACGCATCTTTCCGGTCGTGCCGCCAGCCGGTAACCACATCATAGCCCTCGCCTATCTTTTGAATCATATGAGGTATATCATGTGGATCGTTCTGCAGATCTCCGTCCATGGTGACAATCACGTCACCAGTTGCATAATCAAAACCTGCTGACATTGCAGCAGTCTGTCCAAAATTTCTCCTGAAACTAACACCGATCACGGATGGGTCCTTGTCCTGAAGAGCTTTTATAATATTCAGTGAATTATCATTACTGCCATCATCTATAAAAAGTATCTCATGTTCGACTGCCATCCCTTCAAGAACACCCTTCAGTTCTTCATAGATCAGAGGTACATTTTCTTCTTCATTGAAGATCGGTATTACAATAGATAGTCTCACGATTGCTCCTTTACTCATGGCAGATGCATACGTCTATTCAAACAGGTCTTGGGAAAAAAGAGCTGGCACCATACTCGCTGAGTTTCATTTTTTCAACGTAACATGTCCCCACAGGATAAAATACTATCTAGAAATGAACAATCCATAACATATAGCATGACGTGAAAATTACTGTAATATATTTGATCATCAAACGTCTGTAAGGCGTGAGCTGCCGATCAAGGTTCTGCACGCCCAAGATTTGTGACTGCGAAAATACTATTTTTTACGTGCCATATCGAGCGAAGTGATGTATTACCGATTACAATTTTCCGCCAGGTGCATCTGTTTTTATCGGCTTCCGGTTCAATTTTTTTGTCCAAAATGAAATTCAAACACAGAATAGAATATCTCCTTCTGAGAACGGCCTATTGTATTATCAATTTAATGCCCCTGTTCCTGATTAATGTAATGACGCTGGCTGCCGGTTGGCTGGCCTGGGTTTTCTTTCCTTTTCGAATCACCGTTGCCTACGACAACCTCACCACTGTTTTCCCCACGGCCAGCCATTCCCAGAAATTGAAAATTTTAAGAACTGCCTATAATCAGTTTGTTTATGCAGCAGGTTTAATTTTTGTCATACACCGTAAAAAAGCAGCACAACTTATAGACCAGGCAGAAATCAGCGGGCTTGACATCGTCGACGAGGCGCTGAAGCAGGGTAAAGGGGTTGTTTTGACCACCTACCATGGATGTTGGTTTGAAACCTATTTTGCCTGGTTCAGTAAAGGAGATCGTCCAACCAGCCTGATCTACCAAAAACAGAGCAATCCGCTCTGTGATGCCTTTTTTGTAAGAATCAGGCAACGATACGGTCACAACCTTGAACATATACATAGCCTTGAAAAACTTTCGGTGTACACAGAGGCACTCAAGAAAAATCGTCTACTCATCATCAGCCTTGATCAAAACTACACAGACAATGGAACACCTGTCAGCTTTTTTAATCAGACGTTCAGTTGTGCCAAAGGAACAGCTCTGCTGCACCTGAAGACAAAAGCCCCCGTGCTTACAAGCGTTTATTACGTTAAAGAAGGAAAACTTCACATAGATTTTGAGAGGGTTGATCTTCCGGAATATACTGAAATTTCAGATACCAATATTCAAGAGATCAGTAATTTGAGTATTAGAAACTATCAAAAAACAATAACAGCGTACCCAAATCAATGGTTCAGTCTCTTTCATCGTCTCTGGAAAAAAGACGGTTATCCTAAAAAAATACCCAGAACTCTCCGGCAAATCTTCGGCTGACCTAGTATTAAAATATCCCTTTTTAAATAAGTTTCACTGGTGTAGAACTGTTTTCAACTGAACTGAAAAAGACTTCTTGCCGCTTCTTTTCAATCATAAGCCTAATTCATAACCTCATATCATTTTAAAAATAGATTACATTCATGACCAACAAAATAATTTTCAGACGCCTCTATCTTGCCATCAAGCCCTATAAAACTAAACTGATCATATCGATGGTCTCCATGGTTTTTGTCGCCCTCTTTACCGGGTCTCAGACATACCTTGTCAAGGATTTGATTGATAAGATTTTTATCGCCAAAAACGAATATTATCTTTTTGGTTTGACCATGCTTGTGGTCATAATCTTCGGGCTCAAAGGTATGTTCTATTACACCTATCATTACCTCCTTGAACAGGTGGGGCTCTGCATTATCAAAGATTTCAGAGGAAAAATATTTCAACATATCCACCTTCAGCCGCTTTCATTTTTCCACAACTATCCAACCGGAACCCTTATTTCAAGAATTATCTCGGACGTTACCTTTATGCAACAGGCTGTTTCCAGCGCTCTTGTCGGCTTATTGCGTGATTTCTGTACCGTTGTGGTCCTGCTGGGGGTCGTTTTCTTTCTGAACTGGAAACTTGCACTTTTCAGCTTTGCCGTTTTGCCGATTACAGCCTATCCCATCTACAGATTCGGCAGACTTTTTCGAAAATTAAGCACAAATGCCCAGGAGGAAACAGCTCAAGTTTCAAATGTTCTTTATGAAACAATTACCGGAAATCGAATTGTTAAAGCGTTTAACATGGAGGACTACGAAAACAAACGCTATAACAATCAGTTATCTGACTTGTTTAATGTAGAAGTTAAGAACGCAAAATTTCGTTGCCTGCAACATCCTTTAATGGAATTTATCGGTGGAATTGCCATTGCACTGTTCATCTGGTTTGGAGGTAAAGGCGTCATTGGCGGTTCATCCTCTCCTGGGACCTTTTTTGCGCTCATGGCCTCACTTATCGTCGCCTATGACCCGATCAAACGAATCGGCAAAGTCAATGCTTCAATTCAACAGGGACTTGCCGCTGCAGCACGGGTATTCACGATTCTCGACATTGTCCCGGAGATTGCCGATTCGGCTGATGCCACTGCTCTTCTTCCATTCGGCAAATCAATTGATTTTAAAGAGGTCACATTCCATTATAACGATAATACCCGTGCACTTTCTGATATTTCACTCTCTGTCCCAAGAGGTCAGACCCTTGCCATCGTAGGTCATAGCGGTGGTGGCAAGACAACACTCACCAACCTTATTCCGCGTTTCCTCGATGTCACTTCCGGAGCCATCATGATAGATGGGGTTGATATCAGGGATGTTACCATAGGTTCGCTCAGAGATCAGATTGCCATGGTAACGCAGCAGACCATTTTATTTAACGACACTGTTAAAAATAACATTGCTTACGGAAGCCTTGAGAGGTCGATGGAAGAGATTGAAAATGCTGCGGTTGCGGCATATGCATATGATTTTATAAAAAATCTTCCAAAGGGGTTTGACACAATTATCGGTGAAGGAGGGGCGCGACTATCAGGAGGTGAACGTCAAAGAATCTCTATTGCCCGTGCCCTCTTAAAGAATGCTCCGATACTGATTCTGGACGAAGCCACATCAGCTCTTGATACTGAATCTGAGCGTGAAGTACAGGGCGCTCTTGAAAACCTGATGAAAAACAGGACCACCTTTGTGATCGCACATCGGTTATCGACAATTAAAACCGCGGATCGCATTATTGTCATAAAGAACGGAACCATCGTTGAAGATGGTACTCATGATGAACTTCTAGCACAACACGGCGAATATGAACTACTCTACAATATGCAGTATAATTAGCAGATGCAGCCCGGGCCATACCCTGGATCCACTGCAGCCCTCTGTCTGAAATGAGTCCGCTTCAGTCATTTTTCCCTCAAAGCAGTGAGCACAACCGAGTTGTCGGGTTAGGATGTTTATGTATCTGTTTTGCTTGTTTCTTTACCCCACTGTCGACATCACTGATGGGGCTTTTTTCCGCGCTTGCCGTGCTCTGCTGGCTCGTTTCTGGACATTTTATTCATATCGGCAAATATCTGAAGAGCTATCCCGCCACAGGTATTTCGCTGCTGTTTTTCCTTTTCATGTGTCTTGCCATCTCCTATTCACCTGCCGAAACAATCGAAGGCCTCAATACCCTTAAAAAATACAGGGAACTTTTTCTCCTGCCTGTTTTTGTTTCAATGTTAGCACTATCAAAAAAATACAGAATCTTAGCAGAATACAGTTTCATTGGCGGGTGCATTGCCCTGATGATGATTTCGTACGCCATCGCCTTTAAATTGATACCAGAGGACAGATACGGTCATTCCATCGTATTCCATATTACCCATAATTTCTTTATGGCTGTTCTTTCATTCTGGTCCCTGCACTATACATTTAATTCACACAAACTCAGAGCGCTCTGGCTTGCTCTATTTATCCTTTCAATTATTAACATTTTCTACATCGCCCCCGGCCGCACCGGAATGCTCGTAGCCAGTTGTTTATTAATACTCTTCATGTTTCAGAGATTTTCCTGCCGAAACTGCCTGATCGGCATCGTGCTGCTCTGTTCAGCGGTCACTGCGATATACTATACCTCAGACAATTTCGCCGGCCGGGTTAATGAGGTTGTCTTTGAAATTAAAAATTATGAGCCGGGAAAAGCCAGGACGTCAATCGGGCAGCGATTTGACTGGTACCGGTCAGGAATTGATTTGATCAGGGAAAAGCCAATCTTGGGGTATGGTACCGGTTCATACCCCTCTGTTCAGGATCGGCTGACAACAAACTCAAATATCACAAAAACGGATAATCCCCATAATGAATTTTTGTTTCTCACCATCCAGTTCGGTCTGGTCGGCTTGACCTTGTTTATTTCACTGCTTGCTGCCCAGATATTCTATTCCAGACAAATACCTTTGAAAAAGCAGATGCTCCTGCACGGCGTCATTCTGGCTATTACCAGCGGCAGCCTGATAAACTCACTTCTTTTTGATTCCCAACAGGGCCATTTCTATCTCTTTATGTCAGCCGCACTGATGAGCGCACAGACGGTAGATGATAATTCATCAATCACAAAGATTTGAATTAAAATGCCAGGTATCTGTCAGCCCCGAGCAGCAATATAAATCAGTGTTCAGATATTTTGTGTCTTAAAAACAGTTCCTTGTAGAGCGCAATTGTTTTTTCACACATGGAATGCGTTGAAAATTTCATGTTTGCCAGCTCCTGCCCTGCCTTGCCGAATTGTATCAAATCAGCCCCTGATTTCAAGGCATTGCTCAAACCGGAAGCAAGATCCTGAGCATCACCAGGCTGTACCAGCCAGCCGGTAACCCCGGGTGTTACCGTTTCAAGACTGCCGCCGTGGGCGGTTGCCACGACCGCCTTTCCCATGGCCATAGCCTCGATGGTAGTCCGGCCGAAGGCTTCCGGTTCCCGCGAAGATGCAGAAACAACAACGTCCGCAAGCATGAGAGCCGCGGCCATATCATCGCAGTGTCCGACCATACTCACCACATTCTGGAGACCGAGTTGGCTGATCATTGTCTCAAGCTGCTGGCTGAAATACTGGTTCTCTGAGGTGTCTCCAACAATATAAGCTTGAAATTTAATGTCTTTTATCAACGACAAGGCCTCAATAAAGGTATCCTGCCCCTTCCATGGGGTGAGTCGTCCCGGTAACATGATAACCGGGATATCAGCTTTTACCCCCCATTGTTCTCTGAATCGCGCAATTCTCTGGGGAGAGACCGCCTTTGGGTCGAAAACTTCCTTGTCTACCCCTCTGTAGATAAGCGAGATACTGTTTTTTACCCCGTATTTCTCTTTAATGTGGTTTTCGATCCCTTTTGATACGGCAATTTTACCCATACCTTTGGTCATAATCGCGCTATATCGATTAACAGAATAAAAGCCGTGAAAGGTTGTTACCAGAATTGGTCTGCTGTTTTTCGGCAGTGTTTTCCATACCACATAGCCAAGCCAGGCGGGCATCCTTGAACGAAGATGCAGGACATCAATCTGTTCCCTCATCAGGAACCTTCTGAGCGGCAGAAAATATCTGATAATCAACGGGTTTTTGCTGCCGATTTTCCAGCAGAGATGACGACTCCCCTCTTTGACCAGTTGATCCACAAGTCTCCCTCCACCGGAAACGACAAATGAACGATGGTTATTTTGAGATAAATATTTTCCAAGTTCAAGAGTACCGCGCTCAACGCCGCCCCCTTCAAGATCTGGAAGTAATTGTGCTACTGAGAGGACCTCCCCTGACTTACGACGGATTTTTTCCTCTATAAGATTTTCATAGAGCGTGACTGTCTTTTCACACATCCTCCGGGCAGTGAAATGCTTCTGCACCCATGCTCTGCCGTTTAAACCGACCTCCCTGAGTTTTTCCTTTTGATCAATTGCCTTCCGCAGGGCATCTGCAAGTGAGGCTGGATCTGCAGGTTTAACCAGCCACCCGGTCTCTTGATCACGAATGGTCTCTAGACTTCCGCCATGTTTCGTGGCAATAACCGGTTTAGCCATTGCCATTGCCTCGATTGCAACCTTACCAAAGGCTTCCGGCTGACTTGAAGACGCCGAGACAACAATATCCGTTATACTCAGGGCAGCAGGCATGTCTTCGCAATGACCGACCAGTTTAACCTTGTCACCAAGCTCCAGACGCTCAATTAAGTCCCTTAACTTTTTGGTAAAAGATGGGTTGTCCCCCGTATCACCAACACAGATGGCAAGAAATGCGAGCTCTTTGATTTGGGCGAGCGCCTCGATGAAGACATCCTGACCTTTCCATGTGGTGAGTCGTCCCGGCAGCATGATCACCAGTTTGCTACTGTCAATCTGCCATCGCTGTCTGAGCATTTCCGAACGCTTTGAGTCAATTCTCTCGGGGTCAAAGAGTTCTTCTTGATATCCGCCGTGAATCAGCTCTATATTGGCAGGGTTGAGTTTATAGCTTTCAATGATATGATTTTTTATGACATTGGATACCGCAATAACCCGCTCACCTTTTGTCATGATTGTTGAATAAGAATTGACTGAATAAAAACCATGAAAACTGGTAACCAAAGCAGGACGTCTTGGGACCTCAATCATCTTCCAGGCAAGGTAGCCGATCCAGGCAGGTAAACGGGATCTCAAGTGAAGAACATCTACCTGCTCATCTATCAGGAAATTACGTAACTTGGGCAGGTACTTCAGACATCTGAGGTTTTTATCTCCGATGTTTTTCCATAAAACATGCTCAACACCTTGTTCCTCGAGCTGGTTGACCAGACGTCCTCCCGCCGAAATAACGATGGAGCGATGTCCTTGCCTGGCGAGATAAACTGCAAAATCAAGGGTTTCACCTTCCACCCCGCCTTCATCCATTTCCGGTACAAGTTGTATTACGGTAAGTTTTCCGGCCACCATCGTTTCAATATTTCTTTTGCGCACCTTTCTGATTCGTTTAAGGATCCACTTTCATTGTGGAATGACGTTCCGTCAAGGTACTGGTTCAAAGTAATGACTCTCTTGCTGTCGACCAGGTAATTTAGACTGTATAAAAATTTGTTAGTTTCCTTGTTCCAGTTCACTGGAATAATTCCCACCCTACAGCCGGCACTTAAAGCTTCATAAACCATCGACATTGAGTCCCCGGTAACCCAGACGGTTTTATTTGAAGAATATTGCTGTTCAATCCAGCCAGGTTCAGTTCTGGGAAATGGAACATAACATATATTCGGCTGTTCTTTAACAAGCGAGCAAAGTAAGCTGTCGGTTTCCTCAGGTGTGCGAGGTGAAGTGGAAATGGTCCATTGCTGATCTCTTGAATAACGGACGAGTTTTCTTATGTCGAGCAGGAGTTTCTCGCTGTTCCAGCGGTGAGACCGCTCATCTTTCCCCCCAACAAGAATCATGCTTTTAGCGTCGCTATGCGAATTTCTGTTTGCTGCGATATTGGGCGGACCTATGGTTTGCACAATATTTGATTTTGACCTGATTTGATCATGGATGGGAACGAAACATAAGTCAAATTTATTACGGATAAAAACCGCTGGTGACATGCAGGTAACCCCATAACCGCCAAATTTTTTCCTGCAGGACAATATCGGGATGTGCGTGCGTGAACCGGTACCGATTATTAAATCCGGTTTAACATTCTTGACGGTGGAACTATCGAGATTGCAGAAGTATTTAACATGATTGAGTATGTCATTGAATAATCCCTGCTGCCTGACAACCACCTCGAGAACATCAATAGTAACAAAATGTCTCAGAGAATGGACAATACCCACGGATTGTTTTTCATGACCTGGTCGGCCGTCAAGAAAAAGGACTATTTTAAGAGTCTTCATAAATCAGTCCTTTAATGCTGATCCCCATTGAAAACCGTCATAACAGATGAGCGGGGCTTTCTCTTAATGGTATCTGGAGTATCAGCGCTGAGCAGGATTGGCGCCAGGCTGGGGCGGTCTCCTGTTTCCTCCCCCGGCCAGTTTGACAATTATCTGGTTGGATTTGAGAAGGCGTGAGGTCATTGTTTTGAATAAATGGTTGGAAACATCAGGGTACTTCGCGATAATTTCATCTATCTTGTCACCAGGAAATCGTTTTACAGTACATCTTCCCTGAGAAATGATTGACGCCGTGCGATGTTCCCCGGAAATTGAAGCCATTTCTCCGAAATACTCACCGGGTTCGGTAAGTTCGGCAATCTTCTTGCCGCCTTTTACAACAGTGAGAGCACCTCTTATCAGCTTAAAGAAATCGATATCCGTATTCCCTTCTCTGATAATTGTATCATTGTCCTCATATTCCTCAACATCGGGGTTTACCAGGTAAGCGGGTAGACTTTCCTCATGCGCGACGGTCCGGCGCAGCGCCTCTTCCACGCTGGTTATTCCCTGTCTGACTTTCTTCAGCGCAGCCTCCCGAAGCGGAGTCATTCCTTCATTAACTGAAATTTTTCGAAGTTGATCCTCAGGTACTTCTGCACTTATTGCCTTGGCAACTTCCTCGGTAACCTCCATCAATTCGAAGAAACCAACCCTTCCTCTGTATCCAAGTCCATTGCATTCCGAGCAGCCAATCGGGCCGTAGATTTTAAGATCCTCAACCTCATCCTCGAGAAATCCCATCTTAAGAAGTTCTTCCGGGGTATGTTTTGCAGGTTTTTTACATGACGGACAAAGTCTGCGCCCAAGCCTCTGGGCAAGGACCATCGTAACAGATGAAGCAATCATATAGGGAGGGACGCCGATATCGACCAGACGCCCGATGGTCGCCGCACTGTCATTTGTATGCAGCGTGGAAAAAACCAGATGACCAGTCATCGCAGCTTTAATGGCAATCTCTGCTGTCTCATAATCACGAATCTCACCCACCATTATGATATCAGGATCCTGACGAAGAAAGGCTTTCAGTGCAGCCGCAAAGGTCATCCCGACTTCCTGGTTCACATTGACCTGGTTGATACCTTTAAAGTTAAATTCTACCGGATCCTCTGCCGTTAAAATTTTTATATCTTCACTATTCAAAGAGTTAAGTGCCGAATAGAGCGTAACCGTTTTACCCGAACCTGTTGGACCGGTCACCAGCAGCAGCCCCTGTGGACGCGACAGACAGCGCTTTAACATTTCAAAGGTGCTGACCTCAAATCCCAGTTTCGTCAAGTCCACATTAAGAGAACTTTTATCGAGAATACGAAGGACAACTGACTCACCAAACAAGGTTGGCAGTGAAGATACCCGGAAATCAACAGAGCGGTTACGTCCCATGCGCATCTTAATACGCCCATCCTGAGGAACGCGACGTTCAGTAATATCAAGCCCGGACAGAATTTTGAGCCGGGCAACCATCGCATTTTTGATGGTCAACGGCAAATTCATCGATTTGTAAAGGGAACCGTCTTTACGATATCGAACCTGCATGCTCTTTTCATATGGCTCAACATGGATATCAGAAACTCCATCCTGCACGGCCTTGACCAGAATACCATTAACCAGTTTAATGATCGGGGCATCCGATGCATTGAACTGATCAAGTCCGTCATCCTCCGAAGCGCTTTCTATTTCAAAATCATCAGCGGCTTCCGCAACAATTGCACCGAAGTCATCAACCTCGGTTATGGACATTTCCTCTTCAACCTCTTCACCGGTAGAAAAGAATGATCGAGCCTCTTCGTCGTCTATTTCATAGTACTTCTGGTAGGCCTCAACAATATCGCTTTCTGTTGAAACACAAATGGACAACTCTTTCTTCAGCTCATCCTGTAAATCCTCCACGGCTGTGGCATCGGATGGTTCAGCCATGGTGATCTGCAGGGTGTTCCCTGCGATTCTAAGCGGAAAGGCTAAATATTTTTTAGCCATTTCATAGGTCATCAGTTTGACGGCCTCGGGTGAAGGAGGCTCATCTTTGATAACCACGGCGGGATAATTATGCTGCCGGCTGAGAAAGGTGAATACCGTATTGTCGTCAATGTATTCCAGTTGACGCAGTACAGCGCTCATCCGTAAACCGTTTTTCTGGACTTCTTTTTTTGCAGTCTCAAATTGAGTTGCCGTTATATATCCGGCCTTACTCAAGAGTTCGCCCAGTTTGATTCTACCCGCACCTGACTGATCCTTTACCGTTTTCTTGATAGAGGATTTCCGTGCCATATTTCCTGTTGCGACCGCCATAACCTAAACCTGTGAAAAGAAAAAGTGTAATATGATTGATATCCAATATCATATTACACTCTTATATAATAAAATTCCAGTAATGGCATGAAAAGACTCCAATCATCATTGCAGATTACGCAAATGTCCCGGAATTCGGGATTACAAAGGTGTTCGTCAACCTGAGTTTTGATGGAAAAATGCACATTTGCAGACAACCTGATCGTGAGCCAGAGGTATACGCCACACCAATAAAAACTACCAAGCTCAGCCTGTTGTCTTTTACTTGCCAATCCGAACCTTTATTCTGCTAAAAGGGGTGATCAATGTCCTGGTAGCAGATGTCAATATCTGCAAAAAATTAGGCTAATGAGATAAACGACTTCCTCAATGCTATAATCATCGTCCATTTGTCCATCAAAGTGGTTTGGCGCTGAGGTATCAAGCCGGGGGCAACCATTATGCGCGTTCCTGTTTGAGCTCTAGGTTTTCCAGAGGAACCAGAAAAAATACCCTGCCCTTCTGCAGCTCTCGATTAAACAGAGCTAACCTGCTAGTATGGTGCATGATCCAAGTTTTACGACAAAGATATTGCACTTGCCAAATCCTCTTTTGCATGTTAAGCCTCAGAACTCAGAATACATGACCTCACCGTGCTCATGTCATACTATTTTGGCTGCTTAATTACACAAGTGTTTGCCTGTTTGGAAACCATCATGAGTCTATTAAGCCGGTTGGTTCACAACCGGTTCAAGGTTAATAACCTAACAAAGGAGGAAAGGTGCAATGGCTTATAATGCGGTAGAAATGGCTGACTGGCAGATTTCGGAAGCTGCTGAAAAAAACATGCCCACACCGGAGGAATGGGCGGAAAAACTCGGGCTGCAAAAAGACGAAATGCTTCCCATGGGTCGTCTTGCAAAGGTCGATTTTCTTAAAGTTATTGATCGCCTCAAGGACAGGCCCGATGGAAAATACATCGAGGTTACCGCCATCACGCCTACTCCGCTCGGAGAAGGTAAAAGTACCACATCTGTTGGTTTGATGGAAGGTATGGGTATGCGCGGTGTTAACGTTGGCGGGGCCCTTCGCCAGCCTTCCGGTGGCCCGACCATGAATGTAAAAGGCACTGCTGCTGGCGGTGGAAACTCTCTTCTCATCCCAATGACCGAGTTCTCACTTGGCCTTACCGGAGACATCAATGACATCATGAACGCCCATAATCTGGGCATGGTGGCAATGACCTCCCGTATGCAGCATGAGCGCAACTACAATGACGAACAGCTGGCACGACTGACCGGCATGCGTCGTCTTGACATTGATCCTACCAGGGTTGAATTCGGCTGGATTATCGACTTCTGTGCTCAGGCCCTGCGAAACATCGTCATTGGACTCGGCGGACGTTTTGACGGTTATACAATGCAGTCTAAATTTGGTATCGCGGTCGGCTCCGAGCTCATGGCCATCCTGTCCGTTGCCACCGACCTGGCTGATCTCAAAGAGCGGATTAACAACATCACCGTTGCCTTTGACAAGAGTGGTAATCCTGTCACCTGCCGTGACCTTGAGGTTGGCAATGCCATGGCAGCCTTCATGCGAAACACCATCAACCCAACACTGATGTGTACCGCTGAGTACCAGCCCTGCTTCGTTCACGCCGGACCTTTTGCCAACATCGCTGTCGGCCAGAGTTCTATTATTGCCGATCGTGTCGGCCTTAAATGCTTTGACTACCACATCACCGAGTCAGGTTTTGCCGCAGATATCGGATTTGAAAAATTCTGGAATGTCAAGTGCCGTTTCTCAGGTCTCAAGCCTCACGTGTCAGTTCTGACCTCCACTATTCGTGCGCTTAAGATGCATGGAGGAGGCCCACAGGTTGTGCCCGGCAAAGCCATGCCTGATGAATACACCAGAGAGAACCTGCAGCTGGTTGAACAGGGTGTAGATAATATGGTTCATATGATTGGGGTTATCCGAAAGGCCGGCATCAATCCTGTTGTCTGCATTAACCGATTCTACACCGATACTGATGAAGAATGCGCCATCGTGCGCAAGGCTGCCGAGGCTGCCGGGGCACGCTGTGCCGAGTCTAAGCACTGGGAGCTCGGGGGCGAGGGCTCGCTTGAATTCGCTGATACGGTTATCGATGCCTGCAACGACGAAAACGATTTCAAGTTTCTTTATCCTCTGGAAATGAAACTTCGTGACCGTGTTGAAGTCATTGCCAAGGAAGTTTACGGCGCTGATGGTGTGGACTGGTCCCCGGAAGCGAACGCCAAGGCGGAAATGTTTGAGAGCGATCCCAAATATGCCGATTTCGCAACCATGATGGTCAAGAGCCACCTGAGTCTGAGCCACGATCCAACCAAAAAAGGTGTGCCGAAGGGATGGCGTCTGCCTATCAGGGACGTCTTGATATACTCAGGTGCCAAGTTCCTCTGCCCCTGTGCGGGAACTATCAGCCTGATGCCAGGCACTGGATCAAATCCGGCGTTTCGACGTATTGATGTTGATGCCGAAACCGGTAAAGTAAGCGGCTTGTTCTAGTTGTGAAAACGGTCGAGATTTGCTGAGACTCTCAGCATCTGACCTGACTGATCAGCCTATTTTAGGCCCGGGATTTCCCCCGGGCCTTTTTTTGTGTCTTGTGATTCTCTTCAGATTGAAAAGGTTAAAGCCTGACACGCTGAATTTCGAACATGCATATATGCACCAGTTTCGATTCGACAACATTTTCTTTGATTGGTGAACCTTGAGCAACCGTTATGGGTATCGGGCAACTGCACTCCGAAGCCTTTGCCCAGGCGGTGATATATGCACCGCACTCAATGATTAAGGTCACACGTATGGAGGTATTACTCTCCCGGCCAGAACGGTGACATTTCGCGAAGTTCCGCAATAATCTGGGGCATTTTTTCCAGTACGAAATCTATTTCCTGCTCGGTGTTATAGATACTTAAAGAAAAGCGTATAGAACCATGCGCGGCGGTAAACGGAACCCCCATCGCTCTCAGGACATGGGACGGTTCAAGTGAACCGGAGGTGCAGGCAGAACCGGATGAGGCGCAGATATTATATCTATTCATGTGCAGCAAGATAGCTTCGCCCTCAACAAATTCAAAACTGATATTGGAGGTATTCGGCAGCCGATTCTCTTTATTTCCGTTTAGAAGAGAACGTGGAATTGAAGAGAGTAATCCATCTTCGAGCCTATCCCGAAGTCGTTTGACCCTGCTGTTTTCTTCTTCCATCTTCTCCTCTGCAAGTTTGCAGGCCCTGCCAAGGGCGACAACTGAAGCAACGTTTTCGGTTCCGCCTCTTCTTCCCCCTTCCTGATGACCGCCTGACATGAATGGAACGTACGCCGTGCCTTTCTTTACATAAAGAACACCAATACCTTTGGGGGCATGCAGTTTATGTCCTGACAAGGACAAGTAGTCTATGTCGAGCTCTTGCAGATTGATCGGTATCTTGCCGACCGCCTGGACGGCATCAGTGTGAAACAGAATTCCGCGATTCCTGGCTATTCGGGCCATTTCCGCAATTGGAAAAACAACTCCCGTTTCATTATTAGCCCACATCACACTGATTATCGCAGTATCCTCTGTTAACGCCTGAGTATATTCGTCAAGATCAAGCAGCCCTTCATCCGAAACTTTAAGCCGTGTAACCTTGTATTTGTGGCCGGTAAAAGAACTGATATTCTCACAAAGGTTTTTAATGGCGGGATGCTCTACCCGTGTCGTTACAATATGCCGCTTGTCAGGCGCCGCTCGCAAGGCTGACAAGATTGCTGTAGAGTCACTCTCCGTGCCGCAGCTCGTAAAGGTAACTTCCTCTGCATCACAACCAAGGAGCTGAGATACCTCCCGGCGAGCATTTTTCAGCGCTTCTCCCACCTGACCTCCAAAGGTATGCATGCTGGAAGGATTACCATAATAGTCAGTAAGATAGGGCATCATCGCCTCAATTACTTCCGGTGCCACCCTGGTCGTGGCGTTATTATCCATATAGACGACGCTGTTCTCTCCAGTGGCCATTATTTATCTTCCTCCACAATCAGGGAATCAAGGACAAGTTCACGCAGTTTTTTCTCAACATATTCTTTGAGAGTGGTTTCTGCATTAGTACAGGAGGTACATGCGCCTCTTAACGAGACGGTTACAAAATCACCATCAACATCAATCAGCTCGATATCGCCGCCATCTTTTTCAACTCAGGCCGTATCTCTCGCTCGAGTACCTCTTCAATCTTTTTGATCTTCTGAAGAGCGGTCATCTTCTTTGATTTTTTCACCACCGGTATTACTTTCAAGTCCTCGGAAACGGTTTCCAGCAGGATTGCCCGAAGCTTATCTTCACACTTTCCGCAGCCGCCACCGGCTTTCGTAAAATTGGTGATCTCCTCAACCGAACGTAAATTTGATTCTTTCACAGCTCTTGAAACTTCAATATCCGTTACGCCGAAACATTCACAGACGATCTCTCCTTCAGCACTCGGCAAAACAAGCCCCCTGTAATCAGCGATAGCAGCTTCCAGTGCTTCCCTGCCCATCACAGAGCAGTGCATCTTCTCCTTGGGCAGCCCACCAAGAAAATCAGCAATATCTTCATTGGTTATCTTCTCGGCGTCTTCTACTTTCATCCCCTTTACCATTTCGGTCAGCGCTGAAGATGAGGCAATGGCACTGGCACAGCCAAATGTTTTAAATTTTGCGTCAATGATATAGTTTTCTTCTATTTTAAGTGTGAGTTTGAGCGCATCACCGCACGCAAGCGAACCTACATCTCCGGTTCCCTGAGCGTCTGGAATCTCACCAACATTACGCGGATTCTGGAAATGTTCCGTCACAGTGTCTGTATATTCCCACATAAATTACTCCTGAAAATCTTTTTAATTTTATAGTATTCCTGCACATTCGGACAATAATACCTGCCGGACAAAATGCAATAGGAGCGGTTTTTAAATTCAGCAGGTGATTTCAGCGATTGCCTGAGACAGGTTTCACAACCCCACTTCCCTGAGCATGGCCTGGGCACTGTTAACGAGTGTTTTTGTTCCTTTTTGGTCGCGGGATTCGACGTAAAACCGCACTTTTGGCTCTGTACCGGAGGGCCGGATCATTATCCATGAGTCATCCTCAAGAATCATTTTGCGGCCATCAATTGAAATGACTTCTTTAATCCTTTTCTTCACCTCTCCAACCGTAACCAGAGAACCGACATCATATTTTTCCAGTTTTTCAAGAGCGTGCAGAAGCTCTGCTCCTTTGAGGCTCACCTCTACTCCATCCCTGTCTGGATAATACTCACCGTATAGCTGCTCGATCTCAGTTTTAAAATCACCAAGGTTTTTCCCTGTAGTAACGACCATATCAAGGGCCACAAGCAGACCTATATAGGCATCTTTTTCAGGAGTATGTCCAATAATTGAGATGCCGTCGGACTCCTCAAAAAGTACCAGGGCCTTGCCAATTACTGGTTTAAACTCTTTAAAGCCCACCTTTGGTTCAAAGACTTCTTCACCGAGCTTTGCGGCCACACTGTTTGCCATATTGGACGTTGCTACTGTCTTGGCGACCATCCCCTGCAATCCTTTGTACTCGTGCAAGAAGTGATAGGCCATTGCTCCAAACTGATTCATGCCGATCTCGGTTGTGCCATCGGTGAAACGAATTCTATCGCCGTCTGGATCAATAATGGCGCCGATTTTCAGTTTTTGGTCCATACCCGACAACCGCTCAACGACTCCCTGCATATTAGCTGTCGATGGTTCAGGAGCAATACCGCCGAAGGATACGTCAGCCTCACCCCTGAGCATAACCAATGATTTCGCAGCAGCTCCGATAAGTTCTCTGAGATGCAGCCGACTTGCGCCGTGAACTGCATCTATGACAATGACAAGATCATCCATCGCTCCTGCCCTTTCACACAAGTCTCTGTAATCTATGCCATGCTTGTCCCTGTTGTTTATCACAAGATTTTGCCATAACGGCAGAGACTGTGTCTCTATCAGCGTCCCCCTTTCCCCCTCCGAGCTGAATAGTGGAATAGTTTCAGAAGCAATAATCTCTCTGCTGTAATTTGTTATGCACTGTGTCAGCTCAGAGGCGGCGGGACCGGCGTCTGCTGCATTATATTTATAGCCGCCGTATTCAAGTGGGTTATGTGATGGTGTGAGATTTATTGAAAACGCAGCCTTCAGCTCAAGCAGTGAAGCTGAGAGAACACCGGTTGTCGTTTCACCGCAATAATATACCTTGAAACCGCTGCTCACAAGAAAGTCCGCTACGGCCCTGCCTAGTTTCTCCCCGCCGAATCGATTGTCATGCCCCACCAGGCATCCTCGTTTGCGTGCTTCATCAAGACCTGAAACACCAAGAAATGGAATGAGCTGGGAATTATTATCTGCCGTC
Organism: uncultured delta proteobacterium; assembly: GCA_963710015.1. GTDB lineage: Bacteria > Desulfobacterota > Desulfobulbia > Desulfobulbales > Desulfocapsaceae > MADRE3. The sequence goes on from CAVPYP010000030.1 coordinate 214,809, forward strand.
TCATATAATTTGACAATGGCTGCCGTAACTGAAACCACTGATTTTACGAAGATGTCCTTGCCAAGAATGCCGCGCCAGCCAGAAGTCCCGAAGTTGACTTCTGTTAACGGCTTATGTGAGTTTTTCTCTATTTCATCATCGACCAGTCCATACGTTTTTTGGATATAACCATCAACGAGCGCTTGATTACCTTCATTCTTTATCCCTATTAACGCTTTTATCAGGCCAAAATAATCACTGGTCTCATGTTTTTTATGATCGACATGAGAATCAAAAAGGTGAGCGCAGGTATCTTCTACAGACATGGCGGACTCCATTTCAGTATGTTTATTTTTCATGGGATCAACAATCCCGCTGCACATAGAGGGTATCGAAACTGACTTAACACTATAGTGAACCCGGCATGAAGATAATCATTACCATCTTCGTTGGTACGAATTTTAAAACCAGCTGGAATTATTCTTCAAGTTTGATTGCCTTATCAATGAGCATAACCGGGATGTCATCAATTATCTCATAGAGGAGCCGGCACTTGTAGCAGGCAATACCGGTTTTATCTGTATCGAGTGAAACGGGGCCTTTACATTTTGGACAAGCAAGTATCTCTAACAATTCTTTTTTTATCATGGCGTTATCCTGTTAATTTAGATAAAACACGTATCATTGTCGGACATGGTTCAATGCTCTCAGAAGAGCTGTGGACCTCTCTATTTTCTCATGGTAAAGTAACAGAATTAATCCGTTTCGTCTTCAAAATCAGCCTACAGGATATCCATATGACAAAGAACATAGGTTTTATCGGTGGAGGCCAGATGGCTGAAGCTATCATCAAGGGGCTTCTTCAGTCTGATCTTTTTGCTGATAGTGTTATTTCTGTCTCTGAACCGCTCGACAGCAGAAAGCAATATCTCCAGCTCACTTATGATCTCAAAACGGTAGAAAATTCAGCAGATCTCTGCCCTTCAAACGACATTATCATACTTGCTGTAAAACCGCAGGTTATGCCTGCAGTTCTAGAACAGATAAAAGCATTCATTGACCATCAGCTTGTCATAACCATCGCTGCAGGATTACCGATAGCGTCTTACACTGAACAGCTGGAAAATCCGTCGGTGGCAATTGTCAGAGTCATGCCTAATATGCCGGCTCTCATCCAGCAGGGTGCCACGGCTCTCTGCAGAAACAGCAACGTGTCAGATTCCGATTACAGGTTCGTGAAAACTCTTTTTGACACCATCGGGGAGACGGTTACCATTCCTGAATCATCAATGGATGCGGTAACCGGTCTGAGCGGATCAGGACCCGCTTATGTCTTTTCATTCATAGAAGCAATGATTGAGGCAGGTGTTAAAAGCGGTCTTGGTCGTGAAGTTGCCCGAAATTTGACACTTCAAACGATTCTGGGGGCTGTCCAATTGGCAAAAACCTCAAAGAACCATCCTGCGGTACTAAGAGATCAGGTGACATCACCTGGAGGAACCACCGCAAGCGGGCTCCACGTTTTAGAACGTGCAGGTTTTAACGGTATTGTCATAAGTGCAGTTGAGGCTGCTTATAAACGCTCAATAGAATTAGGGAATCGTAAATGAACCAGGAAAGCAATCAACTTTTCGTGTGCAGCGATTTCAAAGTCAGCAGGGCTGGAGTTATAACAAAAATCGATGATCCCGATGCGGTTCTATACGGCCAGGACCTTATCGCCTGGCTGGAAGAGCGAAATATAAAAACCGAACTCAACAGGATTGAACCTGGTCTTGATATACTCATCATCCTGGGCGGCGATGGAACATTACTGCATGTTGCCGAGAAAGCGGCACATTACTCTATTCCGGTCATCGGCATCAATCTCGGAAACCTTGGCTTCCTCACTGAGTTGACGAGAGACGAGAGCAAATCAGCACTGGAAGAGATTCTCTCCGGATCAGTCACCATGGAAAAACGGCAGATGCTCAAGGCTCGCCGTATACGGGATGAAATCGAAAGTGAATATATCTATGCCTTAAACGACGTCGTTATCAACAAGAACACACTCGATCAGCTGCTCCTGCTCTCAACAAGCGCGGACGGCAATTACATCACAACATACAAGGCAGACGGCCTCATTTTTTCTACCCCAACCGGCTCAACTGCCTACAACCTGTCGGCAGGTGGCCCACTTGTTCATCCTGGACTGGCAACGATACTTGTGACACCGATCTGTCCCTTCATGTTGAGCAGCAGACCGATTATCCTGCCGCCCGATCGTACCATTACTTCTCGGTTTCTTGCAGGCCAGCATGACCGCAGCGCACAAATTATAATAGACGGCCAGGTATCCTGGGACATGCTTCCCGGTGACATACTGGAAATCCAGACAGCCGAACATCCTTTACAGCTCATTTCCTCAAAAAATCGTGACTATTTTGAGATTCTGAGGAATAAGCTTCAGTGGGGGGGAAATAAATAGCGCCATCCTCATACACGTTTGGGCTTTTTCTTTCTGATTCCATATTTCTTCATTTTATACTGCAGTAAACTTTTTGTAATTCCAAGTATCTCTGCAGCATGGGCCTGAACATAATTACACTCTTCCAGGGCTTGTGACAACATCTTCTCCTCAACAATATAGAGGACCTCGTTCAATTTTACAGAATCGGGAATATGCTGGATAAGATCGAACTCCTGCATCCAGGAGGCGCTGCTGTCAACAGAAATTGATTCCGGTTGTACATCCTCCGCTTCGATCACATCATTATTGCAGAGAATTGCAGCGCGCTCTATGGTGTTCTCAAGTTCCCTGACATTTCCCTCCCAGGGCAGATTCATCAGCAGCCGCAGGGCATCAGGAGCTATCTGCAACTGCTCTTTTTCTAGATTCTCAGCACATTTCTGAACAAAAAACTGAACCAGCAGTGGCAGGTCGTCCATTCTCTCTCTTAATGCGGGAAGCGCCACATGTATTACATTGAGCCTGTAAAAAAGATCCTCCCGGAATCGGCCCTGCTGAACTTCCTCCTTCAGATCCTTATTTGTAGCACTGATAATCCTGACATCGATGGTCATCGTCCGGGTTCCTCCCACCCGCTCAAGGGTGCGTTCCTGAAGAACGCGCAGCAATTTGGACTGCAGAGCCAGCGGAATCTCACCAATTTCATCGAGAAAGATTGTTCCCTTGTCGGCTATTTCAAATCGCCCCTTTCTCATTGAGGCGGCGCCGGTAAAGGCCCCTTTCTCATGTCCAAACAGCTCGCTTTCCAGTAAATTATCTGCAAGTGCAGCGCAGTTAACGGTAATGAATGGATACGGCTCCCTGGGACTGTTTACATGAATGGCTTTTGCCACGAGTTCTTTTCCGGTACCGCTTTCCCCGGTGATAAGCACCGACGCTGGAGTCGGCGCGACTTTCTCTATCAGTTCATACACCTGTTTCATTCGCGGGTTTTTACCGACCATCCCGCCAAAACTGTTGCGCTCACGTATTTCCTGCCTCAGCCTGATATTCTCTTTCAAAAGGCTTCGATGGCTTACTGCTTTATTTATTGAAACAATGAGTTCATCGTTTGAAAAAGGTTTGGCAAGATAACTGAAAGCCCCGGCCTGCATAGCCTTTACAGCCTTGTCCACCTCTGCATAGGCGGTAATGATCAGAACCGGCAAATCGTCATCAAGCTTTTTGATTTCAGTCAGCAAAGCCATACCATCCATACCCGGCATCTGCATATCAGAGATCACCATGTCAAGGTCGACCTCTTTAACAATTTTCAGTGCTTCATTTCCGCCGGCAGCGGTGAAGACTTCAAAGCCTTCATCCCGTAACAGTTCCGACAGCACAATGAGGTAATTAGGCTCATCATCGACGATAAGAATTACGTACATATCATTATCCTTCTGCGTTTTTCATTGTTCTTTCGATACCTTTCCATGCTTTCAGCTTATTCAGCAGCTCAACCGGTACCTGAAATTTTCTGGTCGCTCCGGCCATAGAGGTACCATGCCGGATAGTACCATGATAATCACTCCCGCCGGTTTCCAGCAAATGATACTTCTCTGCAAGTTCCTTTATTTTTTTCCCAACCTTTCCTTGCTGGGTCGGATAGAAAGTCTCCAGGCCGTCCAATCCCAATTCTTTGAGTTCTTTTATTGTCCTGGATAATTCGCTGAACGAACAGCTGAGCTGAATCGGGTGGGCCAATACCGCAATACCACCGGCACCATGCAGGATTTCGATCGCATCATCAATATCGAGTACAAAGCGAGGCACATACGCACATCGACCGGATTTCAGGTAGCGTGAAAAGGCCTGTTCATTATTCTTAACAACACCACTTTTTATCAGTAAACGGGCGAAATGTGGTCTGCCGGCAACCCCTGATCCAGATTCCGTCTTTAGATCCTGCTCAGTTATGGAAATACCGATTTCCTGCAATTTACCAATAATTTTCTTATTCCTCTCTTTTCTGGCAGACTGCAGCCGCTCAAGGTTCCTGAGCAACTCTGTATTGAGCCAGTCAAAATTATAACCAAGCAGATGAAGATCCAAGCCTTTATACTTCGAGCTTATCTCCAGTCCTGGAATCACTTCAACGGAGTGAACGGTTCCTTCCCGTATGGCCTCTCCAGTCGCTGACACGGTGTCATGATCTGTAATCGAAATTGCAGACAGACCAATATTTGCCGCCTGTTTGACCAGCTGCGATGGCGTCATTGTGCCGTCAGAATGAGTTGAATGGAGATGCAGGTCTATCATCTTTAGAGTGAACCGAACAATCCGGCTTCATTCAATGTTTTACATTTTCAGAGACGCGTTGATTCTCATTACATAGGTAACAGTATAGGGATGAATGGTCGACTCATTTATCTCATATCATCAGATTAAGTAAGAATTATATAAATGAAAACCTATATTTTCTGATAAAACATCCGATACAGAAACATCCACCACATTTATCGGAGAAATATTAATGCGATTTTGCATAATTTTTTTGGCACTGGCAACCCTGACCATATCCTGCGGGAGAATCCCTGAGCCTATTGGATATCCTTACAGCGATCAAAGCAAAATGCAGGCCGGGCATCATTGGGATGTCTTAGCCGCTGATATTGCAAACCAGATCAATAATGAACTTATCCTTAACGACTATCTGGATATCCCGGTTTTTGTCAGGGAAACATGCGGCAACGAGAATCAGCCCTGCAACCCATCAGAGACAACGGTTTTTGAAGAGTCGTTCAGAGATTTACTTATTACCAACCTGGTTACCCTCGGAGTTCCAACAAGTCCAACCGCCTCAAAAGATTCAATGGTAATAAACTACAAAGCCCAGACGGTATATCATCAGAGAAACAGGTGGCGAACGGTAAAGCCTGGGCTGCTTACAGCCCTGACGGCCGGCATTGTCGTCCTCAGGAATGCCCCGGCAGAGCTAATAGCCATTGCTGCAGCCGGTGCGATAGATTTTGCCAATTCCTCCCTGGTCACTGCAGAAAACTTCGAAGTAATTATAACAACATCGGTGGTCGCAGATAATCACTACCTGTTCAGAAACTCCAATATATATTACATCAACGATCAGGATTCATGGCACTACCGGAAACCTTCAAGACCGGCTCAAATTAACCTCACATCTAACGCTGCTCAGGCCTCAGCAGTTAAGGGCGGCAACAGCGCAATGGTCGTGCAGCCGCAGCCTGTTCTACCGCTGATTTCAGATCCCGATTCAACGGGAATTTAACGACAGAAAGGACCTTTACACATGCATTTACTATCCTACCGCCTGAAAGCTATCTCAATTGGAATTGCCTGCTGTACTGCTGTCCTGCTTTCCATGAGCGGATGTTCCTATTTCAACGAGACTAAACTTGAAAACAGTTTAGGTAAAGATGTCAATCTCATCAGCTATTCATACGATATTGCCGATGATCTGATGAAGAATGCATACCCGCCGCTGATCCCGAGGCAGCAGGATATGTCCATATTGACCACAACATTCGTTGACAATAACAACCTGCACATTACTTCACATTTTGGGCGTCTGCTGCAGGATACCATAGGGTCAAGATTCGTACAGAAAGGCTATACCGTAAACGAGATAAAACTGAGAAAAGATCTCTTAATAGAGGAGGGATCAGGAGAAACTATTCTATCAAGGAACCTTGCCCTTTTAAACCAGAGTCAGAGAGCGCAGGCGATTCTTGTGGGTACCATCAGTCAGGCGCAGCGAACGATGTATATTTCCGCCCGGCTCATCGACCCAAATGACAGCACAATAATTTCTTCTAAGAACTATCGCCTTTATATGGACAAAAATGTACTTGCCATGTTTAACCTGCAGGTGAGCGGCAGCAGCGGTGAGACAATCGGACCGCCTTCAGAGCCGTTTATGAATTCAGTTCTTTATTGATCCTGTGGTGGTTTATTTACGACCTGCCAGCCTCTCCTGAAGAATTCATTGCCATAATTATCAGATTTCTCAAATCCATTTTGAGTTCAGCCAGAGTAAAGAAACTATCTTCAGGTAAATATCCGGGTCCAGAGGACCCGGCATTGATAGCCCCTCAAAGGGGCTGTGGTTCAATTCCCATCGGCACGTAGCTGAGCACCGTGAAATCTGACGGAGAAGGAGTTTGACCTGTTTGAGCTAAGCGAGTTTTCAAACTCCCGGCAGATTTCAGGGCGCGCAAGGTGCCCGAAGGGCCGAGTGACGCGGGTGCCCTTTCTTTTGGTTCGTTTTCTTTAGGCATTAAAGAAAATGAACGAATACAGTGTCTTGATGGCAGAGCCTTATTTCTCTGATCTGGCCATAGGACCAGGTTTTAACTGATAGAATAAAATGTGCTGATATCTAATCAGGACGCTTTCGTAAACCATGAACGTTTTTCGATCATCCGGTTATCGCCTACCTGGACAGGTAGGCGCACGCGTGCTGTTCCCCATTCGGTGCCGCTGAGCAGCGGAGCCGGTGGAGGGACAAGACGCCAAACCTGTCCCTGAGCGTCAGCGAGTTTTTGGCGTCCCACCAGCGGCAGCAAAGGCAATTTGATGGACAACCCAAGGACTATTAGAGGATTGAGGTACTTGTTTACCGGAAAAGCCATGTTTTTTTCCATATTTTTCATCCGGATATCCAGGTCATTTCCCTACTCCGTCCAAAAGAGTTGGTGCTGACATGGGGTCAGGCAGATATCCGACTAAACTAACTCTTCCCCCTTTCCTCTCCCTTCTTGCATCATTAAAAACCTATCACTGGACAAACCAAGCAATTTATTGGTACATTATCGGCCACTAAAATAACCGTTTGCTGAGACAGTATGCGTATCAATATTACAGCTTATTACCGACACATCCATGTTCTTCTCTTATATATGCTGGTCCTTTTCGTGTCGGCTGGCCCCCTCCGGGCCGAAGATCCTGACTCACCTCCGATCAGTTACACGTCCATAGCTGCCTATCACCGCTCACTGCCGCGGATAAATAACATTCTCGGCTTGAAACAACTGACGTTCGGTTCACCGGTTTTTATACGGATTTTCAAACAGGAAAACGAGCTTGAATTATGGGTTCAGGACAAGCATGAATACAAGCTCTACAAAACCTATATTATCTGTTTCAAGTCAGGAACACTTGGCCCCAAGTTAAAAGAAGGTGATCGTCAAAGCCCTGAAGGCTTTTATCAGGTGAGTCCGGACCAGATGAATCCATGGAGTGATTTTCACCTCTCTTTCAACATCGGCTACCCCAATGAGTATGATCGGGCTTACAGCAGATCTGGAAGTGCCTTAATGGTTCATGGACGATGTTCTTCTGACGGCTGCTTTGCAATGACTGATTATTATATGGATGAGATTTACACCCTTGTTCATGCGGCCCTCGAACACAATCAGAGGCAATTCCAGGTGCACATCTTTCCGTTTCGGCTAAATGAGAAGAATATGAAGAATCATCGAAATTCCACCTGGTATCCCTTCTGGACAAACCTCAAAGAAGGATATGAATTTTTCGAGTACTACCATATACCGCCAGTAATCACGGTGGAAAACGGTCGCTATGTCGTATCAGAACCTCACGACAACAGGCAGCTCGCACAGGAACTGGAAGAGCCTTCCAGACGTGCTGCTGACTCAACACTCTAGGGAATGCCTGACCGGGCTGCCCGTTTTTATTTTTCCGCCAGTCCTTGGCGATTCAGGATAGTAATGGTTCTTCCTTCAACTCGAATCAGACCTTCATCACTCATTTTGGCAAAAATCCGGGACAGCGTTTCAGGAATTGTTCCAAGCAGACTTGCTAGCTGCCCTTTAGAAACAGAAAGTTGGACCGTGTCTGTCCTGTCCTGTTCCTCTGAGACATAAATCAGGTAATTTGCCAGACGGGCCGGGACTTCTTTTAATGAGAGATTCTCAATCTGCCCCGCAAACTGTCGCAGCCTCATGGACAAAAGAGCGAGCATGTTGAGAGACACGGATGGGTGTTCTTTTATGAGATTTACAAAATCTCTCCGCTGAAAATAGAGCAGACTGCTTTTCACAAGTGCCTCAGCGCTTGCCGGAAAGGGCTGGTTATGAAAAACCGGGACTTCGCCAATTGGCTCTCCAGCCCCGAATATGTGTAAAATATGCTCTTTACCGAGCGGGTTCATTTTAAATACCTTCACCTGGCCACCGGTGACGATATAAAAACCTTTTGCCTCATCTCCCTCAAAGAAGATAGTCTCACCTCTGCCAAAATTTTTTTCTATGGTCATTCCGAGGATAATATCAATCTGTTCCTTTGGGAGTCCCCTGAAGAGATTTGTGGACTCAATGATCTCTCTCTTTTTTTGTTCTCTCATGGTATTCTTTCTGCGTAAAGGTGCGGTGAGGGTTCATATCTTAATACTGCCTTGCAGTATAGCTAAGTACCATACATTAGACTGACTTCACAGCGAATTGAAGGTAAATTTCTTAATTCTGATGCACAGCAATAGAAAAATTTTACACATAGACATGGATGCATTTTATGCCTCCGTGGAACAGTTCGATAATCCAGAGTTAAAAAACAGGCCGGTTATTGTCGGCGGTCGCCCTGACTCCCGCGGTGTCGTTGCCGCATGCTCATACGAGGCGAGAAATTTTGGCATTCATTCGGCAATGCCCTGCTCACGAGCCTACAGGCTTTGCCCGCAGGCTCATTTCATTCGACCCAGAATGAACAGGTACCGTGAGATATCATCCCAGATTCATCACATATTTAGGCAATATACGGACCTTGTAGAACCCCTGTCCCTTGATGAAGCATTTCTTGATATTACCAGCAACCACAAAGGACAGAATTCTGCGACAATTCTCGCACAGCAAATCTGCAATCAAATTTACAGAGAAACGGGATTAACGGCATCGGCAGGTGTATCCTGTAATAAATTTGTCGCCAAAGTTGCCTCAGACCTTAACAAACCCAATGGTATCACCGTTATTAAGCCTCATGAGGTTCCCCAATTTCTTTCTTCCCTGCCGATCGGCAAATTTTTTGGAGTTGGTAAAGTTACTGAAAAAAAGATGATCTCCCTTGGCATCAGAACAGGAGCAGATCTTTGCGCTCAAACACGTGAACAGCTGCTGGAGGAATTCGGGAAACAGGGATTGTTTTATTATAACATTGTCAGGGGAAAAGATCCGCGACCGGTAAAACCCGAGAGAATCAGGAAATCAATTGGTGCAGAGACTACCCTGAAAACAGACACAGACAACATCGATGATATCCTGGCATTGTTAAGCAGTATAGCTGCAAGGATCTCCGAGTCCCTTGCAGCTAAAGAGACTGGATTTCGGACATTGACCCTGAAAGTTCGTTATTCGGATTTCACCACCGTTACCAGATCCGTTACCGTCAAAAAAACCATTGTCCATAATGATGACATTGTCGGTCTCATTCCACGACTCCTTGACGCTACAGAAGCAGGATATCGTGAAGTCAGGCTTCTCGGACTTTCGGCATCCCATCTGGTTTCGTTAAATGCCCGAGTGCCGCGTCAATTACCACTGCCTTTTCCGCGGTAAAAAGCTCATAGCAGCTAACGGTACGGGGTATGTTCAACAAAATTTTGTAATATTTACTTACCTGTTTATAGTTGCTATTATCTGGCATCACATTAACCTTTTCAGCTACTAATAATCTCTCATGAAAACGATCTTTTCCGCAGTTTCCTCTCTTTTCAAAATCATAGGGAAGATTCTTTCCTTTATTCGTTCTACGATTGTCAACATTGTTCTGCTGGCAGTTACTGGTCTTATCCTCTTCTCAATTTTTCAGACAAGAGACATTATTGTGGAAGATAACTCTCTTTTAACCCTCTCTATTAACGGGACAATTGTTGAACAGAAAAGTGAGTCTGATCCAATAGGTGAAACAATCAATGAACTGGCCGGCCTGGCCTCACCGGTCAGCGACACCCTGCTCCAGGATATCCTCGACGCCATCACCCAGGCTGAAGATGACCCCCAAATCACCGGAATACTCCTTGATCTATCCTCCATGGGCAGAGCCGGAATGGACCAGCTGGCCGTTATTGGACGGCGCTTGACGCAGTTTCGTCAAAGCGGAAAGCCAGTGATAGCCGCTGAGGACTACTATAGCCAAAATCAGTATTACCTTGCCTCTCACGCCGATAAAATATTTCTCAATCCAATGGGCGGCGTTTATCTGAGCGGATTTGGTCTCTATCGCCTCTACTTCAAGGACGCCATAGAGAAGCTGAAAATCAATTATCATATATTCAAGGTTGGCTCCTTTAAATCAGCTCTTGAACCGTTGACCAGAACGTCCATGTCTTCAGAAGATCGATTTCAGTCAAGGACCTGGCTGAACGTGCTCTGGGATAATTATGTGCATGATGTGGCCACTCAAAGAGGCCTTGAACGTGAAGATATATTTAATTATATTAACAAAGTACCTGGAAATTTAGAACGTGTTGGGGGAGACCTGGCAAAACTGGCATATGAGAGTAAACTCATCGACGAAATAAAACCGCGACACGAAATAAAGAAATATCTCGCTGCGCTTTCAGCCTATGACGATGAGCACGGTTTCAGGCAGGTTTCTCTGGATCAATACCTGAAAAAAGTGCAACGCTCCTACCACTATGAAGGGACAGACAGAGATTCGGTTGCCCTTGTCGTAGCTCAGGGGGCAATCATACCGGGACAGAGCGAACCCGGAGCAATCGGAGCGGATTCGCTGGCAGCGCTTCTTCGCAAGGCGGCATCTGAACCATCCATACAGGCGGTTGTCCTGCGTATAGTCAGTGGAGGAGGATCTGCCTTCGCCTCAGAAATCATCAGGCAGGAAATATTGGAACTGAAAAAAACCGGAAAGCCTGTCGTCGTTTCCATGGGCAGTGTTGCTGCCTCCGGAGCATACTGGATTTCTGCAGATGCGGACAAGATTGTGGCCTCCCCAAACAGCCTGACCGGATCCATCGGGATATTCATGGCCGTGCCCACTTTTGAAAACACGCTGAACAGTCTTGGTATTTATCGTGACGGTGTCGGCACAACTAATCTTTCCGGTTCTCTGGACCTGACTGGCCCATTGTCTGCCGAAGTAAAAGGAGCAATTCAGTTGACTCTGGAGCACGGTTACAACACCTTCCTGTCAGTGGTTTCAGAAGGAAGAGGCATAGCTGTTGAAGAAGTTAAAGAGGTTGCCCAGGGCCGGGTTTTTGCCGGCAAAGACGCCCTGGAATCAGGACTCGTAGACCAGATCGGGACACTATCGGATTCTATCAGGTTGGCCGCAGAACTTGCTGGGCTCGATGATTATCGGATAAAAACCCTGGAGAGCCCAGGTTCTTTGCGGAATCGGCTTCTGAATATGATCGGTGCTGAAGCGGTTATCTCATCTCTGAGCAAACTACCCTTCGTATCGGCTCTGAGCAATCTGCTGCCAGGCAGAGGCGAACTGCAAAGCCTCTTGCTTTTCAGAGACCCAAACGGTATGTATGCTCACTGTATGATTAGCTATTATTAATTTCTAACTCATTTTACTGGAGTCCGGCATGTTTAAACGTTTCCTGTTCGTTCATATCATTTTTTTTCTTTCGCTGCTCTTTGTACCCGCGCTCTGCTTCTCCCAAACTTTTGTGGTCTCCGGCAACCCGAATGCACCGCCTGTCGTCTGGGAACAGTATCAGGAGCTCGTGGGCCTGGCCCCGGATCTGGCCACATCAATTTCCAAAGAACTAAACATTCCCATTACCATAAGAAGATTCGGGAACTGGCAAAACGTTCAAAAGAAGGCCAGGGCTGGTGAAATAGATATGATCGTTTCAGTTTATAGAAATAATGAAAGAGAAGAATATTTAGAATTTTCTGAGCCATACCTCTCTCAGCCAACGGTTATCCTCGTGGAAAAAGGAAAAGAATTCAACTTTTCATCCTGGGATTCTCTGATCGGCAAAAAAGGTGTTTCCAATGCCGGCGAGAGTTATGGTCAGAAATTCGATGAATTCGCCAGAGAGAAGCTCAATGTCAGTTATCACCAGTTTGAACGTGCTCTCCAGATTCTTAATCTTGGAGAGGCTGATTATCTGATCATTGACCTCTATGCTGCTCTTATCTATTCAAGGCTGCTGCAGGGGGAAGATTCTGTTACAATTCTAGATCCTCCGGTTACTGTGCAGAGTTTCCATTTCGGCATACGAAAAGACTCCGAGCTCGTCAAATACCTTCCCGAGATTAATAAAAAAATCGAAGAGAAGTTAAAAAACGATGAAATCGCAGACACCCTTCTTGCTCATTTTGACAAATGGCAACGACTCACCAATCAGCGAAACAAGTACTTTGATGAACAGAAACAGTCCCGCCCAACCCAGAAGGCTGACTATCTGAAAGAACAGGATGAGATGGCCAGACAGAGGATTCTGAAGACAATGGTTGACCGCGAGGGACTGCCAATGGACGCTCAATAGATACATCGTTATTCTGTACATCTTAAATATGCAAACAGAGGGGCAGGAGCAGAAAAATTTCTTCTGCTCCCAGTTACACCCTTATATCTCTTTCTATGGATGTATCTCCTGATACCATACTCCTGCTATGGGATAAACTTGTCTGGCCGCTTGTCAGACTGCTTTTCTTCATATCTGTAGGGTTATTTGCAGCAAATCTTATTGAATCCTTAAACTGGACCAGAAAAGTTTCCGCTCTATCACGTCCCCTGATAAAAATCGGTAATTTACCAGATCGTGTCGGGGCGGCATTTTCCATGGCCCTTTTCTCAGGAGTGGCGGCAAACACCATGCTGGCTGAATCGTATGATGAAGGATTGCTCAATAAGAAAGAACTTGTTCTTGCCAATCTGTTCAACTCCCTTCCAACCTATTTCCTGCACCTGCCAACGGTCATTGTCATAACCTTGCCACTGATTAAAAGTGCAGCATTCATTTATGTCGGTATTACCTTCGGCGCTGCCCTGCTTCGAACATTTGCTATCGTGCTGATCGGCCGTCTTATTCTCGAGAAACCAGCCCTGCCGGTATCGCTGCCTGAGTCTCAAAGAGAGATGGGTGGAAAATCGAAATTACTATCCAAAACCTGGAAGCGATTCAAACGGAGAATGAAAAAGATCGTTATCTTTACGATTCCAATTTATGTGATCATATTCATCATGAACAGGCTCGAATTTTTTAATTATATTGAAGAAATCATAGCTGGTTATTTACATTTTGTGCCATGGCTTTCTCCTCAGGCACTTGGTATTATCACCCTCCATCTTGCCGCCGAATTAACGGCTGGGCTTGCAGCTGCAGGAGCGCTCCTTCAGGAGGGCGTTCTTTCGAACAGAGACGTTATCCTCGCACTGTTAATCGGTAACGTCATTTCTTCCCCGGTACGCGCAATCAGGCATCAGTTCCCTTATTATGCCGGCATATTCAAACCGCACCTGGCAACCGAACTAATCTTTTACAATCAGTGTTTCCGTATTCTAAGTCTGGTATTTGTCGGAGCACTCTATTTTATCATAAGTTCAGGCTGAGCATCAGGGACGTGTGATTAATCATTCCTGAGACAGCAGGATTGATTACCTCTGTACCAGTTCTGTCCTCTATCTCGAAATTGAAAAAGCATGGTTTTTTCTAATTTGATCTCCTGCCCATGTATATTGACAAAAAGAGATTATAGCAGTAGTAAATAAGACTATGATCAGGTACCTGCAGGCTGACTGCTGCAGGTTTAATAGGGAACTCCGTGAAAATCGGAGACGGACCCGCCGCTGTAACCGGGACGAATGTTGCAAAACGTCACTGGCATTATTGATGCTGGGAAGGCGCAACGAGTAGGATAAACCGGGAGTCAGAAGACCTGCCTGATACACCGTTGTTTTCAAGGAAAAGAAAACAACATCGATGCGAGGACAAAACCAGGGAATCCCCGAGTCAAGAGTGTCTTGATTCGGGTTTTTTTTTGGCTAATAATTTTATTAAATCTAATAATGTTAATACGATCTGACTCCCCCCAGCAGCATCGGCGGTATTGACAGTATTAACCAAGGACGTGAACCTCATATTTTGATGAAGAGTACTGCATATTATTATTGGATTCCTGCTCTTTTCGTGACGTTATTATTATTTATCGTCTTTGTAGCCGGCCTCGGATATATAGCTATAAAGCCTTCAGACATTCTTCAAATCCTTTTTTCATTTACCGGCCAGAATGTTCCTGAGTCTATTGATCCGAGTTTTCCCTTTGTAATACTTGAAGTCCGCCTGCCGCGCATCCTCTCTGCCTCAATTGTCGGGGGAGGTCTGGCAGTGGCCGGCTGTGTCTTTCAATCCCTGCTGCAAAACCCGCTGGCAGACCCCTACACGCTCGGTATTTCCTCAGGCGCCGCCTTTGGTGCCTCTATTGCAATTTTCCTCAACATGATAGGCATCCTGCTGCCGGCGCCTTACCTGATCCCGCTCTGTGCCTTCGCCGGCGGGCTTGCCACCCTTTATGCTGTCTTTTCACTGTCAGGGCCATCATCGAGACTGTCGCCGAACAGTCTGATTCTCTCGGGCATCATCATCTCGGCAATTTTATCTGCTGGCATCAGTTTTATCAAATTTATGGCTGACGAACAGGTTAATGCCATCATCTTCTGGATCATGGGCAGCTTTATCGGTAAATCATGGTCCGATGTTCTGCTGCTCATCCTTCTGGTGATACCCGCTGCTCTCTTCATTTATGCTCATTTTCGGGAACTTGATATCATGACGTTCGGTGAACGTGCCTCTGACTCCCTTGGTATAGACAGCAGGGTTGTCAGAAAAAGACTCCTTATCACCTCTTCTCTTGCCACTGCCGGCTGTGTGTCCGTCTCAGGTATTATCGGATTTGTTGGTCTTATTGTTCCTCATCTCGTCCGGATGATAGTCGGTCCAGGCAATAAATTACTTATTCCGTGCAGTTTTCTTCTCGGCAGTATTCTCATGCTGGGTGCCGATACGGTAACCCGGGTTGTCCTGCCCACCGAACTGCCCATAGGGGTCTTAACCGCGCTCATCGGTGGCCCTGTTTTCTGCTATATATTTATGAAAACACAACAGAAAAGGTACCAGTCATGAATATTCCTTCTTCTGTTTACAAAGGAGACAATCTTTATTTTTCGTATGGCTCCATTCCGTGTATTAACGATGTCTCGCTGCAACTCAATTCCGGCTGTTTTTATGGATTGATCGGACCGAACGGAAGCGGTAAATCTACACTGATTGACCTATTGTCGGGCCATCTTTTCGCCGATGAAGGAATCATATATGTTGACGGCCTGGACATTCGCGCCTATCCCCGCAGAAAACTCGCCCGCAAACTGACATCCGTTCCCCAATCATTTACTCTCAATTTTGAGTACAGTGTTGAAGACGTTGTACTGATGGGTAGATATCCCTATATTCCCCGTTTTGCTAATCCTCAGAAACATGACTTTCTTGCAGTAGAGGAGGCCATGCACAGCCTTGATATTTATCACCTGAGGGCTCGAAAAGTAACCCAGCTCTCCGGAGGAGAAAAGCAGAGGGTAATGATCGCAAGATCCCTCGCTCAGGATACCGATATCATTCTGCTTGACGAGGTTACGTCAAACCTCGATATTAACCATGCCGTTTCCATCATGAAGGTAATGCACCATATGGTGTCCAGACACCAAAAAACCGTATTGGCAGCCCTACACGACCTCAATATCGCTTCAGCCTTCTGTGATAAACTGGTTGTAATGAGAGAGGGTGAAATAGTGACGAGCGGTAATGCATCAGCAGTTATTTCAGAACATCTGGTTGAAGATGTCTACCAGATAAGATCAACGATATCGACAGATCATGAAACTGATAAAAAACATATAAAGTACGAGTATTTATAATGAATATTTTTTTCAGATACCTGCTCTCTGCAACGGTTTTTATCTGTTCTGTTATCGGTGCAACAGAGAGGGGGCCCCGTATTGCTTTTTCATACGAGCTGGTTGATCAGGATGGGATTATTCATTCGTTTGAGAAACCGTTTAAGCGAATTATTTCTCTCTATCCTGCACATACAGAAAATCTTGCAGAATTGGGGGCTCAGGACTCCCTGATCGGAATTTTCTCAGGAGACAAATATCCTGGGTCAATACTGGATAAACCGCGTTTTTCCTACCATGATTCCATCGAAAAATTTATTTCTGCACAACCAGACTGTATTCTCATCAGACCGATGATCAGGCGCTCTGCCCAGGACTTGATTGAAAAACTTCAAAAATACGGCATTACCGTTATCTCACTGCAGCCGACGACCGTTGATGAGCTTTACGATTACTGGAAACATCTCGGAATTATTTCCGGAAAAACAAATAATTCTTCAGCAATGATCGAGTCATTCAGAACCAGGCTTGAAGCAATGGCAAAAAAAGTCTCGGCAATTCCTCTCAGCGCTCGTCCGATTGTCTACTTTGAAGCCATCCATTCACGAATGAAAACCTTTTCACCGCGTTCCATAGCTGCGTTCTGTCTTGAGGCTGCCGGCGGGGTAAATGTCGCTGTTGATGCTGTACCCAGAAAAAACAGCAATATTGCCGCTTACAGCAAAGAACGAATCCTGTCCCATGCCAACGACATAGATTTTTTCCTGGCCCAGTCCGGAAGGATGAACAGCATCACTGTTAGTGAGATAATCAATGAGCCTGGTTTTGGTGCAATCAAGGCAATAAAGAATAATCGTGTCTACCTTATTGAAGAGCATCTCGTGTCCCGCCCGACGACACGACTTATTAACGGCATCACTTACATAAACAGACTTTTATACAGCAATTTGGATTCCTAATATTTAATAGAGAGAACACCACATGACCGCAACACTCTATATCGTTGGTACCGGACCCGGAGATCCAGAACTCCTCACATTAAAAGCTGTCAAGAGCGTAAAAAGATGCCCTGTCATTATCTCTCCCCGGGGTTCTGCAAATGGCGGATCGACCGCTCTTTCCATACTCAAACCTGTCATAAGTCTTGAGGGTAAGGAAGTTTTTGAACTTCATTTCCCCATGAAAAAGATAAAGTCAGGTCAGGAACCTGACCCTGAGGTTCTTGTTGCCTGGCGCTATGCTGCCGAAATGGTACTGAGTTCACTGGACAGCGGAAAGGATGTCTGCTTTCCGACACTTGGAGACCCGGCCATCTATTCGACCGGCTACTACCTGTATGAAACCATATGCGGTCTCAGGAATGATGTTAACGTTGTTTTTATTCCAGGGGTTCCGGCCATGAGCAGCTGCTCGGCTTCCATGGCACAGCCAATCTGCCTTGGAGATGAAATGGTTGCCGTAATTCCTGCCACCTTCTCAGATTTCCGCCTCAAAGAGGTGTTCGAACTTTTTGACACCATCGTACTGATGAAAGTCCACCGGGTAATTGACAGGTTGACACCGCTTCTGGATGAATGCGGCCTGCTTGAAAATGCAGTGCTGGTAGAACATGCCGGCACCAGCAGGGAGCGTGTTATTGAAAATTTCAGCACCTTGATTGATAATCCCCACTATTTTTCCACAATTATAGTAAGGAAAGCTCCTGTTACGGCACGGGTTTTAATCAACTGAACAGATTCTGCCGCTGTCAACACCTCAGACTTCTGGGTCAGTGCAGGCCAGATGAGCCGGCCCCTGAATATTTCACGAGTAGATACTAAACAAGAGCCTGTGGGCTGACGGCTAAAGATCGCTCTCGTGAACTGCACGTATTATGCCGGTAGCGAACCGTTCTTCATTCATATATCGATCGATGAGTATAGACAGATCAGCTATGCTGATCGAGTTGAAATCGTCAATAAGCGTCTGGGACCATTTTAACTGGTCGGGATGTCTCGTTGACAAGGCCAGTACGCTTGACAGCCAGTAATCATTTGTCTTTATCCTGTCCTTAATTGACGTTATCACCGGCTGTTTTGAACGTTCCAGCTCAGCCTCTGTAACTGGATCTTCATGAAGAGATCGTATAACCTGATGGATCTGCTTAACTACTGAATCAAGAGATTTTCCATCCGTCATTACCTCGATTACCATTCTTCCATACCCCGGATAAATCCTGCTGTTGCTGCTGAAGGCGGCAGGCGAATAACTGTCGCCCGATTCCTCGCGGATCAGCTTGCGTAAACGTTCGTCAATTACAGCCGCGAGGATATGAAGCCGTCTCGTCCTTTTAATGTCCCAGTAATCGTCTGTTAACCACGCCATCTGTACAAGTCCTTTATCCTCCGTGAGAGGCATGGAGGTCTCATATGACTGACGGACAGGAAATTGAGGGAGCACTTTTGAGCCATGTTCCGCATATTCGTTTTCAGGCAGTGAACCGAAATATTTCGAGCACAGAGCAACAATTTCCGACTCCTCCAAATCACCGACAATTGAGATTTCCAGTGTAGAATTCTTAAATTGCGGCAGCAGCCAATGCTTGACGTCATCTAGGCTCAGGGTTTCAAACTCCTCTTTACCGGGCAGGCCGTGGGTTACTGTATTTCCGCCAAAAAACGGCTCCAGATAAAGCATCGACCCGCCGTTGATGTCTCCCTTAAGCCCTTTGTACATGAGGTCAAATCTTTTCATTGCAGACTGATAGACGTCCGATCGCATTCCCGGATCCAACACTATGGACTGGAGTACCTGGAAAAGGATTTCGATATCCGAGTTTAAGGCCTGGCCTCGCAGGCTGAAAGATTCCTCACCTACCTGAAACCGGTGGCGCACAGAGCTTCCCGCAAGGATCATGCTGAGCTCTGACTCTTTAAGGGTCCCCGTCCCTGAACCGTTAACAACTGCTTGGCCAAGCATCGTCAAACCACCAGCCGACACGCTTTTCTCACCGTCCCCGAAATGAATGGCCATGGAAATGCTGTTCTTTTTAAATGAAGTCTTTTTGAGGTTCAGTACCACTCCATTCTTAAAGGTATACCTGGTAGCCTCTGGTATTGGCAGTGCTTCACGCTTAACTGGCTCAACAGCCTGGAATTCCGGTACATAAGGAAATACTGGCATCTCCCTATTAGATTTGACGGTGACCTCCTGCCGCTGCAAATCAAGAAAGTATTGTTTTATTCTTTCGTCCGGGTCTCCGCCGACAATTCTGGCGTCACCGATAACCTTGATCAGCCTCGTCTCATCCGGCCATTGTTCACGAAAAGCGCGATGCAGTTCTGCTGCGGAGACGTTCATTATTGCCGGTGAATATAATGTTTTTTCCTGGGCCGGGGACTGAATAACCCGGTTGTTGTTGATGGTGTTAATAATGCTCCTGGCCAGATCAAGAGAATTTCTTGTTTCTGCTGTCTGGACAGCGCGCTGAAGATGACTAATGAGTTCTTTTTTGACCATCTCGGTCTCTTCATCAGTAAAACCGTATTGCAGTGCCTGTTTTAAAATTCTATTGAGAGATTTCAGAGCTTCTTGCCAACCGTCACCGCCGCTCTGGGCGACTAAGGCGGCTTGCTGATAACGATCAAGGGTGGAGTTAAAGGTGAAGCGGGCAGATGACAGAGTGGTTGTCGCCTTTTCAAGTTCCTGCTCAAGTCTGTAATTAATGATTCTGGCAGCCATGTAACGGTATAAATTTTCTACCTGATAGAGAAAGGAATCATTCTCCGGTCTTTTATTGCGCACCACCTCAATTGAAACCGAAGTGTATCCCAACTCAGGTTCCGGATGAAAAAACGTCTCAACGCCCGAATGGTTTACCTGTCCATAGTCGGGGCAGGTGAATTTTTCTTTACTTCCCTGCAGATTATCAAAGCGTTCATAAATCAAAGCTTCTGCGGCCTCTTTATTGAAGTCGCCGACCATTACCAGAATCATATTTTCCGGTCGATACCATTTGTCATAAAATTTTTTAATCTGCGGCCTGCCGGCTTTTTTCAGAACATCTTTTCTGCCGATAGCAAAACGCTGAGGCAGCAATGTCCCTTCAAAAGAAAACGAGGTGCCGGCTTTATATGAACGGAAAGAGGCAGTCTCCCGTTCATTCATTTCAGCCAGGATGACGCCGCGTTCCCTGTCGATCTCCTCCTGCTCCAGAAGGGCCCCCCTGGCGTAATCGCTCATGACGAGAAGACCGTCTCTGAGCATATCCTGATCTGATGCCGGAAGTATAATTTTATAAACCGTATCTTCGTAGGTTGTGTAGGCGTTGGTATCGCCGCCGTAACTCATGCCGATATCCTGAAAATAGTCGATCAGTTCACCGGGTTTAAAATTGGCAGAGCCATTGAACATCATATGCTCGAGAAAATGTGCAAGACCGCTCTCGTCGATCTCTTCGTACAGGGATCCTGCATTAACATTGAGAAGTAACGCCGTCCGATCCTTTGGATATTGATTTTCCATCAAGATATAAGCAAAGCCGTTTTTCAACCGGCCGAAGAGAATATTGGGATCGGGCTGTAAATCACTGAGTTCCTGGGGCCAGACATTCGAGATACAGCTCTGATCATTTCCAGAACCCCCTGTTGAACTGGAGGAAAGATTGAAACTGAAAAGGATACAAAGAGATAGTATTGACAGAATGGTAAAAAACCTGATTTTCATGGTGCTCAACTCTATTATAATGATAAGAAAATGCTACGGTTGACACCCGACACCATATATCTGTTTTCAATCAATTCAAGTAATCGTTTTAATGGAAAAATATTCTGTACCTTTTATAGTATTCTTTTGATTTGGAAATATAATTTTATCCTGTCAAATTCCATGAAATAATAGTCTACTAAGCAGATGAACGATGACTACCGCCGCATAGCCAGGATATATGATTTGTTTCTCTCAACTGCCCTCAAACAGCTGCGTCAGGATATAAGAACCTATGTTTTCCACAAGAAGTATCAACATGTTGTCGACATCTGCTGCGGCACCGGAGAACAGCTGCGTTACCTTTCAAAGCCTCATATGCAGCTCTGCGGAATAGACAGTTCACTGGCTATGCTTGAACAGGCCAGGAAAGTCTGTTCAAGCGAGGTAGACCTCCATCTTCTTGATGCCGAGCAGGGTTCTTTTGCTGCAAATTCGTTTGACTGTGCAATCCTTTCCCTCGCCCTGCACGAAAAACATCCGTCTTCTGCCCGGACAATATATGCCAACTGCCATAAACTCCTGAGAGAACAGGGGGCATTGATAATAGCCGATTTCAACCCGCCGGCTAAAGGTTTCCTCGGATCTTTTTTAGGAAGATGCGTAATCCCACTCATTGAAAAATGTGCCGGTTCAGACCATTACATGAACTATTCGCAGTGGGTTGACCGCGGAGGCCTGGAACATTTTCTTACCCGGCTTAACGTAACAGCTGAAATCATATCACAGCCGCTGCACGGCAACCTACTCTGCTGTGCAGTTATCAAAGATGATTACAGGAAAATTACCCAGCAGAATTTCGCTTTGCTTGACCTCAACCTGAGACAGAAGATACAAAACCAACCAAGCTATCAATCATGATTAACAATCACCATGTGGCACTTATTCCCGGTGCCTGCCGTCCACTAGGGAGAGCTATTGGCCATGCTTTTGGCCAGGCCGGTATTCATCTCGTACTGCCTTTAATTGAGGACTGGCCTGAATCCAACATCGAGATGGTTAAACAGTTTACGGACTGCGGATACACCTTTATCAGTCCCCCGTGTGACCTCACTAAAACGGATGAGGTCAAGAAACTCATATCATTAATCCAGGCAGACTTTGGCAGGCTTGATTTTCTGGTAAACAATATCGAACGAGGCGGAATGCCGATTGTTCATGGATCATACGATCAGCCGGTAAATAAAGATCAGTGGCAGCTTGAATTTGATACGACTATCAAGGCAAAGTGGGAGCTGTTCCAACGGGCCAAGCCCCTGATTCTCTCTGATGGCGGCGGTTCAGTCACCAACATTTCGTCTATTGCCGGGATTATCGGCAGGTCCGGTCCGGCATCCGGTCTATTTAGCGACGGATACAGCTGTGCCAATCGCGCTATAAAATCCTTGACCCAAACCTGGGCCCGGGAAGCCGGTCCATCAATCCGTGTTAATGAGGTGATGCTGGGCCTCGTCCAGGGGAGACATGGAGAAAACACCAGGGGGTGGGGGCTGCTGTCAGCAGCTCAGCAGGAAGATCTCAGGAATCATACGCTTCTCAAAAGGACAGCTCATCCGAATGAGATTGCTGACATTGTCTATTTCCTTGCAGTTAAAGCATCATATGTTACCGGGTGCCAGCTTGTTGTTGATGGTGGATATTGTCTCGGAGGTGAGAATATGACAGAACTTCCGTCAGGGGTTTTATCCTAGCTGTCTCACGCATCGATGCCTGGTGCTTGTATAGCGCGGAATGATTCAACGGCCTCGGCTGCCAGCTGGCCGACCGTGTATATCCGCATCTTGCCATTTGAGTAGATTCTCACCCTGTTTGAGTCAGTAATAAGATATTTCAATTGGGGGACAAATTCAGGACGTGCCAGTAATCGGCAGAGCAGGCTTGCCAGTCCCCTCACCTGGCTGTCTGCTGACCCCAGATAGAAACCTATATTCTCCTGTGCCGCCTTATTTATCAGCTGTTCCTTATAGTTCTCCGCCAGTCTGCATAATCCCCATAAAACGCCATGCTGCAGGAGCGGCAGTTCGATAAAATTGCCATCCTGGAAAAGCTCTGGACCATCGTCTCTTGAATAAGAGACAAGCATATGCAGATACTCCTCGGCAAGTATTCTGTTATGGTGCATCGATTCGCTCATCGCCTCAGGAACACCCCACCCTATCCCGCCAGACTCATCGTTGAGCATCCACAAGAATCGACGCATGACGATTCGGGCATGTTCAATTTCTTCAACAGCAATATTATGTACTACCTCGCCAATCGCACTGACGCTGTGCCAGCGGATTTTCTCGTCTGTGTGGCAAAGGCACGTTACAAGAGGATTGATCAGCGATCGCTGGTCAAATGCAGCAAGCTCTTTCTTTATCTCCGCAAGTTCATCTTCCCTGAGCAGGGAAACAACTTTTCTTTTCAGTTCCTGACGCTTCATATCAGTGGGTTTGAACGGGCAAACCTGAATATTTCACGAGTTGAGGCCTGCGAGCCAAGCACACCTGGGGAAGACCATATAAGTAATATGCCTTCCCTAAGAAGCAACCTGGGATAGCAGGAATTATGCACTGAAGGCAACAGAACGAAAGGAAGCAGCAATAAGGATAAACAGGAAACTAAAAGTAGACCATCACTGGCGTCTGTCGTCAAGTCGCTTCATCCCTTCCATCAGCATCCCCATGAAACCACCAACTACTGGCAGTTTTCTCTCTGATCGGGACAGGCCCTGAATGAACTTAAAACGCCCCTCTGTTAGCTCAAGGATATCATAGAAGGCTTCTTTACCTTCTGCCATCCCGATATAGGCCTTTATAATCTCTCCTTCATTAAAAACAATGCGGCCTTTTGATTCAGAGGATGATTCCAATTTTAAATGACCGGTTTTCTGGTTGCTGTTGATCATCTGACATAATTCAACGACTGAAATGTCAGATAACTGACCGACCATGCCGGAGGCAAGTTCTTCTGCTCTCTGGACATTAATAGAGGTGATCCGACTTACCAGCAGCTTATAGAAAAAAACCTGGAGTGCCGGGTATTTGTTCAAGATATGACGGAAGTTTTTCTGGCTCATGGTGGCTATCTCACACGGCTCTGCAGCCTGAATTGTGGCGGTGACCCGTTCTCCGGACAGCAGACTCATCTCGCCAAACACATCGCCCGTTCCCATTTCTGCAAGAACAACCCCTTCATCATCGATAACTTCAACCTTGCCGCTGATCATTATATATAATTTTGAACCGGGATCTCCTCTCTGGGCTATCGGGAAACCCCACTCAAAGTCTTCAAATTCAAGCAGCGTGGCCAGATCCATCAGATCATCATCTGATAGTGAGCTGAATATTGAGATAGATCGCAATGTGCCTGCATAGTTAGCGACCATTTTTATCTTTTCCTTTCTCTCCGCCGCAGCAAGAAGTTTCATCTGCAGCGTTGCGTAGCCCTTTTCCTTCTTGAACTCAAACCTGATAATGCCGGTGCAACCGCCACATTCAAATTTGGTTTTCTTGTTTGCCCCCTGCTGCAATGACTCAAAAGCGACATCATCAGTCGCCAGCTCAATCACATCTTTAGCAAGAACAAGACAAGTCGGTTTACTCGCAGGTAGCTTTAACGCCCCCTCGTTCACCTCCATCTCTTCCCCGGCATTGTAGAGGGGACAGTTTTTTTCTTCGGTTATGATAAAAACGCCGTTTCTAAACTGCATATTTGATAACTGTACTGTGAAGAGCCTTTATCTTAAAAACCACAATCCCGGTAAACCAAAACAATTTGTTAATGAAACGCAATCAGTCAGATCTGCCAAACAGCAGATATATTACAATACCGAGGATGACGGCACCTCCGAACAACACCGGAAGAACCTTGTTGACCTGAAGTTCTTCTCCAACCACCAGTGACTGCATATAATCCGTGCCGCTCACCCACCAGATAAGAATAAAAATTATCACAAAAATGATATCACGCCATTTTGCCTTATAGATCAAATACCCGACGAATCCAATAAAAGGAATAAGAAACCAGGGATTAGTAAACAATCCAATATAATCCACCTCGGTTATCTGTTGGGGTAGGTTGGTAGAATCTATAAAAGAAAAAATATTATCAAGAAAGTTACCCATCTTATGACCTCTCCTTGAGTCAAAACAGCGAATGACGCCTGTTATCTTTCAATTAAACCCGAACGTACAGTCTATCTCACTTAAATCTTATCAGAATTACCTGTATAATCAACAGCAGCACGCAGTCCGTAATCACTTTTCAGATGACACAACCCCTCTTTGTGGAATATACATCGGTTTACTTTCGTTGTTTTCGATTTTACAGACTATTCTTATAAGATTCTATACCAACCTATTGTAAATTTACAAATTTTTAATTAGCTTTGGGCTGATTTTAAATTCCATCCTTTGGGCAATTTGTCTCTATGATTCATTTCAAAAACAATAAGATGTATCTCTACCTCATGGTGCTTACCGTCTGCTCAACAGCGGGATTGAATGTCTGGCGCACCCTGTTTGATAACTTTGCCGTTCATATTGTCAATCTGGACGGCTCTCATATCGGCATACTGCAATCTGTTAGAGAAATACCCGGATTCCTTGCCCTGCTGGTGGTCTATTTTCTCCTGGTTATTAAGGAACATCGCTTATCTGCAATCTCTATCCTGGTGCTGGGCGTAGGAATAGCTCTTACCGGTATATTCCCGACGTTTTACGGACTTATATTTACGACCCTGATAATGAGTTTTGGCTTTCATTATTTTGAAACGACGAATCAGTCTCTTACACTTCAATACTTTGACAAGAATACATCCCCTGTCGTCTTTGGCAGACTCAGAAGCATTGCCGCCGCCAGCAATATCGTTTCCGGGATAGCAATATTTGTCCTGGCCCCTTTTCTTGACTATGAAGCTCTCTATTTACTTTTTGGTGTGGTTATTATCAGTGCTTCAATCTGGGCACTGAGCAGAAATCCAGTGGATACCACCCTCGTGCCTCAGCGTAAAAAGATGATCCTCAAGGGCAGATACTGGCTCTACTATGCGCTCACCTTTATGGCAGGAGCCAGAAGACAGATTTTTATAGCCTTTGCCGTCTTTCTGCTGGTCAAAAAGTTTTCCTACACGGTACCCGAGGTGGCGGCACTTTTTCTCCTCAACAATGTGGTAAATTATTTTCTCAGCCCTTTTATCGGCAAATGCATTGTCCATTATGGCGAGCGTCGTGTTCTCTCAGTCGAATATGGATTTCTCATCATTATTTTTATTGCCTATGGGCTGGTGGATTCGAAAATACTTGCCGGAGTTCTCTATGTTGCCGATCATGTATTCTTTAATTTTTCCATAGCAATACGCACTTTTTTCCAAAAGATCGCTGACCCTAGAGACATAGCCCCGAGCATGGCGGTCGGCTTTACCATTAACCATATTGCTGCTGTTTTTTTACCTGCACTGGGGGGGGTGCTCTGGATGTTGGATTACCGGCTGGTGTTTTTCAGCGGGGCGCTGCTCAGTTTTTTTTCGTTAATCCTCGTTCAAATGATTACCGGACAACTTGTCGCTCATGATAATTAAAATCTGCTCCAGGTTAAATCCTGGAGACCGACCATTCACTATTTTGCCTTTCTGTTTTACCTTCATACAAATGAAACCCGCAAAACGACGAGATACAAGATGGATATTAATTCAAACATAATCCTTATCGGCATGCCTGGTTCAGGCAAAAGTACCGTTGGAGTTATCCTTGCTAAAATGATGACACGGCCCTATTTGGATACCGACATACTTATTCAGCTGGTAACCAAATGTTCCTTACAGGAGATTGTGGACAGCAGAGGGCACATGGCCCTGAGAAAAATTGAAGAAGATGTGCTGCTCGATATCAGGTGTAAAAACCACATTATTGCAACGGGAGGAAGTGCCGCCTACAGCGAACCGGCAATGATTCACCTCAAGCAGAACGGACTTATCGTTTTTCTTGACGCCGACCTGGACACACTTAAATCAAGAATTAAAAATTATGAGACAAGAGGGCTGGCAAAACGGCCGGATCAAAGTTTTCAAGACCTGTTTGATGAACGGCATGAACTCTATAATAGATATGCCGACATCGTTATACCCAGCAATAAAGCTAGCCAGGAGGAAGTAGCCGAAATGATTATTGCCAAAAGCCCGATGTAAACTGGTATTTGATGCTAAAAAATGATGCACTGACAGGGAAGATTCAAACAGAGACGAAACTGAAATGACCGTAACGAGCCACCCACGAATTAATAGAGAAATATCAACGGTCATCGCCATGATCGCTCTTTATTGCCGTGGACACCACAATCGCTCCAAAGATCTGTGCACACACTGTAAAGGACTGCAAACCTATGCTCTTAAAAGGCTCGAGAACTGCACATTTCAGGAAAACAAACCAACCTGTGCGATTTGTCCTGTGCACTGCTATAAACCAGGTATGCGCCGTGAGATAATCCAGGTCATGAGGTACTCAGGTCCACGAATGATGCTTTATCACCCTTATCTTGCTGTTCGTCACCTGCTCGATGGGAGACGTACGATAAAAAAACTGTCGTCTCAGGACGGTAAAAAGTCATTAACCCCTGGAGAATCAAAACCGTGAACATACTCATTACCGGAGCCTCTGGGCTTATCGGCAGTACACTGGTTGAACACTTTGTTAACCAAGGACATTCTATCTTCAGCCTTCAACGAAACAAGAACAATGTTTCGACATTTTTCTGGAATTTTGAGCGCTTAAAGACGGAGGGCAATTCCCTTAAATTTGATGCTGTAATCCATCTGGCCGGTGAAAACATTGCCGATGGACGCTGGACCAGGCGTAAAAAGGGTTTGATATTAAACAGCAGAATTGATGGCACAAGAGAACTTGCTGAATTCTGCTCAGCCCTTGATCACAAACCGGAGGTCTTCATCAGCGCTTCTGCCATTGGTTACTATGGCAGCCAGGGAGACACACTCCTTGATGAGACAAGCATTACCGGTACCAATTTCGTTGCCGAGGTCTGCAGGGAATGGGAGAAGGCTTCACGGAATGCTGAAAAAGCTGGCATTCGCGTTGTCAATGCCAGGATAGGAATGGTGCTCAGTGGAAAAGGCGGAACGCTGTCAACGATGCTTCCCTCATTCAAACTGGGCATTGCCGGTATTGTCGGGGACGGCAAACAGTATGTGAGCTGGATAGATATCCGCGATATCGTCTCGATAACACAGTTTATCATAAGTGACCCGACCATTTCCGGACCGGTAAATCTCGTCTCCCCTCATCCGGCAACGAACCATGAGTTCACCAAAACCCTCGGCAAGGTTCTGAAGAAACCAACCATCATGAGAATGCCGGCATTTGTGGCACGAACTGTTTTTGGTCAGATGGGAAGTGAACTGGTTTTATCAAGCACCAGGGTTAAGCCGAAAGTGCTTACAGACAAAGGCTATACATTTGTGGCGGAAAGGCTCGAAGAGAGTCTTCTTTACTGCCTGCAGGTGTGACAAGTCCAGGGCCACGGCTTTTCAGTCGACACTGCATCGTGCCTGCCTAAAAGTAACGCCCACGCCTAAAGGACGTGGCGTTACTTTCCGGCATGGCCGGCGGTTTTACCGATTTATGGTAAAACCATCGTCAATAACAAACGGGAAACCGGTCCACTGCCGCTCTCCCGTTTATGAATGCTGTCCTACCGGTGTCAGGTTATTTGTCGGTAATCCTGGTGACTGCTTCCTGGTAACGCAGTCTTGTCTTTTCTATTATCTCTTCTGGCAGTTTGGGCGCTGGCGGCTGTTTCCCCCAGTCCAGTGAAGAAAGGTAATCCCGCAGGAACTGTTTATCAAAGCTGGGCTGTCCCTGTCCCGGTTGATATTCATCCAGTGGCCAGAAACGTGAGGAATCAGGGGTAAGAACCTCATCAATGAGAATCAGTTTGCCGTCTTTTTCACCAAGCTCAAATTTAGTGTCGGCAATAATAATTCCCTTCCCTTTCGCATAATCAGCAGCCTTTTCATATAGTTTTATGCTGATCTCACTGATTTGCGCGGCTCTTTGGGCACCGACAATATCTTTGAGCTGATCAAGTGAAATATTCTCGTCATGATCGCCGAGTTCTGCCTTTGTTGACGGGGTAAAGAGAATGGAGGGGAATTTGTCCGATTCTTTCATTCCCTCAGGGAGTTTAAAGCCGCAGACGGTCGTGTCCTTTTTATAGGCACTCCAGAAGGATCCTGAGATATATCCACGGACGATGCATTCTACCGGTAATGGTTTGGTTTTAACCACCAGCATCGATCTGCCTTGAAGCGTTTCTGCGTATTGCTGACATACCTCCGGAAATTCAGAAACATCAGCCGTTATCAGGTGATTGTCAACGATATCTCCGAGCAGTTCAAACCAGAATAGGGATAATTGGGTCAGGATCTTTCCCTTCCCTGGAATCGGATCTTCCATAACCACATCGTAGGCTGAAATGCGGTCGCTTGCGACCATCAGCAGTTTATCACCATGACCCGGAATAGCGTACATATCCCTTACTTTGCCGCGATGTACCAGGGTTAGTTCTTCAAAATCTGTCGTTACTACTGCATCAGCCATCTTCGTCTCCTCTCTCGCTGGTAAAATGAAATTATTCTTGGTTTTGTTCTTTTTTACGATGTTTTTCCAAAACTGCGCCATCATAATCGGGGCATGCCGGGTTGCGGTATGATACCAGTTTTGCCGTTAATGATCCGATCAAAATTTTGGAATTAATCTTAACAGGTACCCTGCATTGGTCGTCAGTATACCAGATAACCGTATCTCCTCTCTTGTCATAGAGACCGCTGAACGTCATGATTGGCTCAACGACAACGGCATTAACAGTACCGAGTACCGTCTTTTTGAGTGTATCGATTTTTTTAGCCCTGACGACCACTTCAATACGCTTCTCATCCGCAAAGGTCGGTACAACAAAAGAATCACCGGGCTTGAACCCCATGACCCTGCTGGCAAAAAAAGATGAAAATTCGTTCTGAGTGGTGCCGCTGAGGACAAACTCTTCCACCGGGTTATCATTTACGTAATAGTATATGCGCTTGTCTTCCTGGTCATAAAGGGTAATCCGATGTGCCTCATAGCTGTAGCCCTCCTTCTGCCAGACTTCGTAATGGAAGGGCAGACGCTCAGCTCCTGAAACTTTTGTTACGTGTCTATCCTCGATCGGGTAGACATTTGAAAAAATTCCATTATCTGTGGTCACGCGGGCATCTATTATATAACTGTCCGACTCTTCATCGTTTTTCCTGAGCGCAAGATGGAGCTCCCCGAGCTTAAAGCCGCCGGTGTATGAAATATCATATCTGAAGAATTCTTCGCCAGAATATGCAGTCGGAACTAATGAGGGATCAATAACTCCATACGGGATGGTGCCGCGTTTGACAACATCAGTCACCGCCTCCTTCTTTTTCTCTGATCCAGACCCATTTGCTGCGGCTAGAAACAGAATAAGTAAAGTTGCCGTGAACAATCCTTTTTTCATACCAATCCCTTCAGGCAGTGGCAAGAGAGAGCCAGGTAGCAAAAAATATAGTCAGACTGATAAATCCGTTCATTGAAAAGAATGATGCCTTAATTCTAGTCAGATCACGGGGATTAACGATCAGGTGCTGGTAGAAAAGTGCTCCGCCAGTCATCACCAGGCCGATAAAGTAAAAGTAATTGAGCCCTCTGCTGATTCCGGTCATGGTAAAAAAAATAAAGGCCAGCAGGTGAAAAAAGACGGCAAGGCGGAAGGCTCCTTGCCGCCCAAATCTCGAAGGCAGGGAGTAAAGTCCCGCGCCCTTGTCAAAATCGGCATCAAGGCAGGCATATATGGTATCAAAACCAGCTACCCAGAACAGTACGCCCAGGGACAAGACATATGGGTATTGGTCGAGCGTACCGGTAACCGCAACCCATCCTCCAAGCGGTGCAAAGGCCAGGGCAATGCCAAGAATAAGATGGCAGAAACTGGTGAACCGTTTTGTCAGCGAGTAAAACAGCGTCAGCCCAAGGGCAAATGGCGACAGCAGCAGGGTCAGGCCGTTAAGCTGATAACAGGCAAAAAAGAAGAGAGCCGCAGACAAAACGACCATAGCCCATGCCTCTCCAACACGCACCTCCCCGGCAGGAATGGCGCGGTTTGCCGTCCGGGGATTGTCGGCATCAAATTTCCAGTCAACGATACGGTTAAAGCCCATGGCCGCAGTCCTCGCACCGATCATCGCCAAGATTATCCACAGGAAAACCATCAATTCCGGAACACCCTCAGCTGCCAGAAAGGCGCCGGTAAAGGCAAAAGGCATCGCAAAGATTGTCAGCTTAAACTTGATCATTTCAAGCAGTATGGAAATTTTCTGAACAATACTATTCATGATCTCCCCACCGTTTTCTTCCTTGTGACTCAATGCCGAACTGGTCCATAAGGCGCCAGATGTAGGTCAGCGCTGCTTCGTCAAGACTTTTCGGCTTAAAATAAAAACTTGGCATTGGCGGGCAGATAACAGCCCCGGCGTCGTGGGCTTTCAGCATATTTTCAAGATGTGTACGATTAAGCGGGGTCTCCCGTACCCCGAGAATAAGGGTTTTCCGTTCTTTCAGGATAACATCAGCGCTGCGATGAATGAGGTTGATAGAGAGCCCGCCTGCAATTGCCGCCAGGGTTCCCATGGAGCACGGCAGTATGACCATGCCCTTGTATATACTGGACCCGGATGCCGGAGGAGCAGCGAAGTCATCGATATCAAACCATCGCGACACCCCTGCCAACGCTTCTGGATTCACCCCATACTCCATGTTCAATACCTGTTTACCGGAGTCAGAACATATTCCGTGAACCACGAGATCATCATGTTTACTGCACTGCTCAAGGAACGCCTTCAAGTAGAGCATCCCTGATGCTCCTGTTACCGCAACAATAATATGGTCGCTCATAGCTTCACCCATGATGATTTATAAATAACAAGCGGATTCAGACTACATTAAGTCAGATGTTGAATTTTTAAAGGGAGTGCTTTTTCAGAAGCCTCATTGATTTTTACAAGATAGGTAAAAAAGACAGCCAGAGCCTTTTTTTTATCATCATTCAGATCATACTCGATGCCCTTCAGATAGGAGTGGCAGGACGATACCTCCATCGGGATTCTCGGAGCGGCAAGGCAACATATCCGGGAGAGATCGGCAACGCCTTTGTCTCTGCAGTCGATGAGGGTTCGGTGGATCTCTTGGGTCTGCTGCACATGGAATGTTACAAAAATCTTCTCGAACTGCACAGACAGCAAAAACAAATGGCAGACCGGTATGCTGCAGCCACACTTCACCAAGGTCAAGGCAGTATTGATATGATCCCTCAAGTTTCAAGCGAATTGCCTCATCACCAATAGCAAGAACAGCTTCAGCATTGTGTTTTGAAGCTTCTCTGACGTCTCCTTCAAGGTAACAGGGGTTTACCTTAAAAAACTGACCAAGAATGATCTTCACGAGGCATACAGATGTTTTTGACTGTGAACTCAGGAGAACCGGGCGTCCCGAGAGATTTTCCGGTTTCAAACGCGAAAATAGAAAAACCGAGCCGACAGGCCCGTTTGCGCTGATGGAGAGATCGGAGAGGATGCGGTACTTTTCCGGCCGTAAACCATACTCATGGGATGAAACAAAACCGAGATCAATTTCTCCATTGGCGAGCATTTCGTTTAAAGCGGCCGGGTGGGCCTCCACCAGCTGCCATGAAGGATCGTGAACCTGCTCTTTCCAGATTTCGTGGATTGGCGCAGTGTTGATGTAATGGACCATCCCCACCCTGGCTAAAACCTGTTTCACCCCTTTCATAATACCACCGTTTCAAAACCGATTTAAACCAGCGAGTAATCCATGAGCCGTTTTCTCGGGGTGAATCCTGCATCTGAGACTAGACGGCAAATCTCTTTTTCTGATAGACGAAACCTGACTCCTGCTGCGGCCACAACATTTTCCTCGATCATGGTGCTGCCAAAGTCATTGGCTCCAAAGAAAAGCGAAAGCTGTGCTATCTTGGGTCCCTGTGTCACCCAGGAGGCCTGCAGATTATCAAAGTTATCGAGATAGATTCTGGACAGCGCCAGCATCCGAAGATATTCAAAGCCTGTTGATTTTTCAATGACAGCCGATTCGGCCAGAGCTGTATTATCGGGTTGAAACGGCCATGGAATAAACGCCGTAAAGCCATGCGTTTTATCCTGAAGGTCTCTTAACCTGCGTAAATGTTCGAGACGCTCCTCCACCGTTTCGATGTGACCAAACATCATCGTTGCCGTTGTCCTCAGGTTGAGATGGTGTGCTTCCTCCATTACTTCAAGCCATTCATCACTGTTGCATTTACGCGGTGCAGCAGCCTGTCTTACCCGGTCAGAGAGGATCTCGGCGCCTCCTCCAGGTATTGAATCCAGACCTGAAGCGATGAGTCTTTTCAGCACGTGCTTAACAGAGAGGGCTGAAAGACGAGCAAAATGCTGTATTTCCGGCGGTGAGAAACCATGAACATGGATTCCGCTCTCTTTCATAAACCGCACCATGTCCTCATAATATTCAAGGGGCAAATCCGGGTGCAGGCCGCCCTGTAAGAGGATCTGGGTGCCGCCGAGTTCCTGGGTCTCGGCGATCTTCTGCTTAAGCTCTGCTTTATCCAGCAGGTAACCTGAAGGATCTTCAGGAGCCTTAAAAAAGGCGCAGAATTTACAAGCCGATACACAGATATCTGTATAGTTGATATTCCGATCTACCACATAGGTTACAACGCTGTCTGGGTGCTTTCTTTTCCGGATAGTATTGGCGAGGGTGCCAAGCTCAAGGAGGTCGGCTTCGGCTGCAAGGCAGAGAAAGTCCTGGTCGCTGATTCGCTGCCCGGCAGAAATTTTACCCTTGATAGAGGTTATCACAGCAGGCCCCCTTATTTGTCACTGTGGACATTGATGACGTCGTACAGGGTTCCTCTCTCGACAGGGGTTCGGCCGGCTTCTTTGATGAGTTTGATGAGCGTTGTGCTGCCGATGGCCTGATCAGTTTCAGCACCGGCCATGTGGGTGATCACCTCTTCCTTGACGGTACCGTCCATGTCATCTGCACCAAATGAAAGTGCTATTTGGGCAAGTTTCGGCCCTATCATTACCCAGTAGGCTTTAATATGGGGAAAGTTATCGAGAAACAGTCTTGAGACAGCGATAGTTTTAAGATCATCAATTCCTGTAGTACCGCTCAGGCTATCCATTGCCGTGTTTTTGGGATGAAAGGCAAGCGGTATAAAGGCCAGAAACCCCTTTGTTTCATCCTGCACCGAGCGCAAGGCATCCAGGTGTTCCAGTCTTTCCTCATAGGTCTCGATATGGCCGTACAGCATCGTAGCGTTGGTGTGCAGCCCGCTTTGATGAGCTGTTTTGGCGATTTCCAGCCATTTCTCGCCGGAAAGCTTATGCTCGCAGGTGCGCTCCCTAATACGTCTACTGAAAACCTCAGCCCCGCCACCTGGAATTGAACCGAGGCCTGCTTCTCTTAAGACCTCCAGTGTCCTGGTCACGGAAAAGCCGGATAAAGATGCCAGGTGGGCAATTTCAACACAGGTGAATGCCTGAATATGGACGTCCGGGCGAATATCCTTGATTCCCCTTAAAATATCGACATAATACTCAAACGGAAGATCCGGGTGAATGCCGCCAACCATATGAATCTCGACAATTGGTTCGTCCAGCCGCTGTCTGACCTTTTCCTTGACATCGTCAACGCTCATTTCATAGGCCAGTTCATCACCCTTCTCTCGGCCAAAAGCACAGAATTTGCAGAGATTTGTGCAGACATTGGAATAGTTGATGTGCTGGTTGTAGATGAAGTACGCCCGGTCGCCGTTGAGTCGCTCTCTCACCATATTTGCGAGAGCGCCGATGGCCAGTAAATCATCGGTATGGTAGAGTTTTAAACCGTCTTCAAGCGTCAATCGTTCTGATGCTGCTACTTTGTCGTATATTTCGGCAAGACCTGCCTGTTTGATATATTCTTTCACGGTAATAAAAAAAGCCGGTGTGATTCCACCGGCTTGAGGAGAATTAAGAGTGGATTGTCAATCGATGAAATATTTTAGTTTCTCTCTCCGGCTGGAATGCCGCAACCGGTTGAGAGCCTTTTTCTCAATCTGTCTGATTCGTTCCCTGGAAACATTAAAGCGCTTGCCGATTTCTTCAAGTGTGTACTCTGCCTTTTCTCCAATACCAAACCTCAGTCTGATAATCTTTTCTTCCCTTTCAGAGAGCGTAGACAGGATCTCTTTGACTCGGCCGGCGAGTTCCCGTGTCTGCACAGCCTCATAAGGCGACTGTGACTCCTGGTTCTCAAGAAAATCTCCCAGTGTTGAGTCATCATCACCGACAGGGGTTTCAAGTGAGATGGGTTCTCGTGACGCCTCGAGGATGGAGAGGATCTTGTCCATCGGCAGGTTTGTGGATTTCGAGATCTCAAGAGGGGTCGGTTCCCGGCCAAGTTCTTTGTAAAGAGCATAGAACGCCTTGAAAAACTGGCTCCTGAGTTCCAGAAAGTGCACCGGCAGGCGGATCGTCCTGGTTTTGTCGAGAATAGCACGGGTGATGGCCTGGCGGATCCACCAGCTGGCGTATGTTGAGAACTTATTACCTTTTGTATAGTCGAAACGGAAAACAGCCCTCATCAACCCGAGGTTCCCTTCCTGAATAAGATCCGCAAGTGTCAGCCCCTGGTGCATGTATCTCTTGGCGATTGAAACCACAAGCCTGAGGTTCGCCCTGATCATTGTGTCCTTGGCGACCTCTATGGACCGGCTGTATGCCTCCATCTTTGCCTGCAGTTCGAATAGTTCCCGTCTCTCACTATATTTTTTGGCGCAGCTGGTGACATTGTAGCGCATAAAATTGAGCTGCTGTTTTTTGGGTTTCAGGGTCGGATCACGTTTCTCCCACAAATCGATGCGTTCGCAAAGCAGATCAAGCTCTTTGATGCCTGATGTATCCTCCCTTATGGCAGTAATGATTGCCTCAAACCCCTGCCGGATCGTCTTGCTGTACTTGGCCTCTTCTTCAGGAGTAAGGAGATCGAAACGCCCCATCTCACGCAGGTAGGTGGTCGTCGTCTCTTCAGCATCATGCTGGTCCTCTTCAGAAAAACTCAGACTGGTTTCATCATCTGCAGAACCGCCGGATCCGCCACCGCCCCTTTTCTTCCAGACTTCACCTGACAGGGTTCGCTTCTCTCCGGTCTTTTCTTCTGTGACGATCTCAATGTTATGATCACCGAGAAAATTAAAAATTTTCTCTATGTCATGCGGATCTCTAATTTCGTCGGGTAACAGTTCATTTAAATCATCGAAACTGATGCAGCCTTCAGATTTTCCAGCTTTGAGTAGGTTTTCTTTGAGTTCAGAAAGCACAGGGAACTATCTCCATTGCTCATTTGGAAGGGTATTTCACGCACCTCTTTATTATCTTATCAAAACCGGCGCAGACAAGAGGAAGAGGCATGGAATTATAGGGTTTATACTCAAATATTTTACGTCGCCAACGAACGCTGCCGTTCGTTAAAATTAATGTCTCGTGCAAACCTGTCAAAATACAACATCTATTGACATATTGCAAATAGATTATAAAACAGCATGTAAAATCGTCAAACTATTGCATAAAAAAAACTGCCCGACGCACCTTGATTAGCGAGCCGAGCAACCCTAAACTATTGCATAATTATAGCACCTATTTGTTCATATACAAGGATGAGACATTCTTTTTAGGCAACTCGGGTCAGAACAGCTCATATTGTGCCTGGCTAATTTAACCTTCGATCAATCTAAATCAGATTCAATAGATGACCATATTATCAACCCAAAAAAGAGCAAGCGGCATACTTGCCCACATTACCTCATTGCCGTCACCATACGGGATAGGAGATATAGGCACTTCAGCCTGTCGCTTCATTGATTTTTTGAAAGAGGCCGGCCAGAAGTACTGGCAGATTCTGCCGACAGGTCCCACCAGTCTGATTTTCGACAGTTCGCCGTACATGAGTACATCGGCCTTCGCCGGTTCACCTCTGCTCATTTCCCCTGAACTGCTTGCCGACAAAAAATTGGTAACCCACTCAGAGCTCGCAACGTCAAATAAATTCAACCCCTTTCTTACTAATTTCCAGCAGGTATCTGCGTTCAAGCAGAAGCTGCTCAATCTTGCCTTCAAGCGCTTCCAGCCTTCTCCAGGGCAGGACTATTATCATTTCTGCCGGCAGACAAACTGGCTTGACGATTACGCTTTATTCATGACCTTGAAAACAGTCCACCGAGGGAAACCGTGGTACCAGTGGCCGCGTGATCTTGCAAACCGTTCTCCGTCTTCTCTGCAGGCGGCCAGGAAACAATTTGAAGGGCAATACAACTATTATCTCTTCGAACAATTTCTTTTTCATTCACAGTGGTCACTCCTCAAAAAATATGCTGCTGACCAGCAGATTCGAATAATTGGTGATATCCCTATCTACATTGGCCTGGACAGTGCCGATGTCTGGTCACACCAGGAGCTCTTCGAAATAAACCCGAGAACATTAGAACCCCAGCGTGTATCAGGGGTCCCTCCTGACTATTTCAGCAAAACAGGTCAGCGTTGGGGCAATCCTCTGTATCGATGGAACAGTAAGAGCGCCGATATACGGGAGGGCCTGCTCAACTGGTGGACCAATCGATTCAAGGCTGTTTTCGACCTGGTGGACGTTGCAAGAATTGATCATTTTCGTGGTTTTGAATCGTACTGGGCCATCCCCGAGAGCGAAGAGACCGCGGTAAAAGGGACCTGGGTTAAAGGACCAGGGCCAGTATTTTTTAAACAAATTCACGAGCGACTTGGACAGCTCGATATCATCGCAGAAGACCTCGGAGAGATCACCGAGGAAGTCCATAAGTTAAGAGACAGTTCAGGTTTTCCCGGCATGAAAGTCCTCCAGTTTGCCTTCGACGGAACCCCCGATAACCCGTTTCTACCCCATAATTTTTCAACTCCTCACTGTGTTGTATACACCGGGACGCATGACAACGATACAACCCTGGGATGGTTCATGTCTGAGAATCTTGACGATGAATTGAGACGAACCATCAAAAAAATGGCAAACAGAGATATGCATGACTATTCATCTATACATGAAGATCTTATGTATCTCGCCCTTTCCTCTACAGCAAACCTGGCAATTATTCCCCTCCAGGATATTCTTGGGTTTGGCAGTGACTGTCGAATGAATACTCCCGGAATCCCCACCGGGAACTGGAAATGGCGTTGCGCTCCAGAGTTTCTGAGCGATAAACGAGCAAACTGGTTGAAGGAGATTACGGCACGGTTTGGCAGGTAACCTTCTTTTAAAATTCAAAAGGAACGACCTCTTAAACTATTAACCAAAGACAAAAGGTGCATTATGAATATGGATGAATTGCTACAAATGGGTGCAAAACTTTTCAGTAACAGCCGCCTCAGCGGTGATGCCGGCAGTAATCTGGATCTTGGATCCCTGGTTTCCGCGTTATCCAGTTTGACTGGAGGTGAGAAAGGATTTGATCTCGGTGCTTTGGTGAATAATCTGGACGGCGCCGGCCTGGGCGATATGGCAAAATCCTGGCTCGGTGATGGGGAAAATCAAGGGATATCTCCTGAGCAAATCAGTAACGCTCTGGGCCCTGAGAAAATCACTGAATTTGCATCAAAACTTGGCCTTGACGTCAGCGAAGCAGCCGGCGGTCTTTCAGAAGCGCTTCCTCGCATGGTAGACAAGGGCAGCAGCGGAGGAGCCATCTTGGAATCTATCGGTGGGGTGGAAGGCGCCCTTGGTTTCGCTAAAAAACTATTCGGTAGGTAGAAAGAGGAGGAATCGATGGGTATTTTTTCTTGGATACTGATGGGGCTGATCGTCGGATTGGTCGCTAAGTTTATCATGCCTGGTAAAGATCCGGGTGGACTCATAGTTACAATTCTGCTGGGTATCGCTGGTGCGTTTTTGGGCGGTTATATTGGTTCTTTTTTCGGACTTGGAGCGGTCACAGGATTTAACTTCGGAAGTCTTCTGTTAGCTATCGGTGGCGCGGTTCTCCTGCTAATTGTATATCGCCGGATCAAGAAATAGGATCTGCTTGGATCCGGCAGAAACCAATAATCGCAGCTCAGGCCTGTTCGCTGTTTACTCACTCGCCTGCCCTGTTCAAGCGTGACGTTGCATAGCCTGCTGGAGAACGTCTCTGTACTCCTGGGTATACAGCAGGGTATATTTTCAATCCGCCACACAGAGCAAACAGAAATATTCCGGCAACAGGGGTGAGACCATATTGGCTGCTGAGGGAAACAGCTCAGTATAAATGAAGAAAAAAAGTCGTATGCTGATTACGGCAGGGATTTGCAGAGGAAGCACTGATGGGTAATACATTGTTTGATCAGCTGAAACAATCAGGCCTGATCGATGAAAAGAAGGCAAATCAGATAAAAAAAGAAAAACACAAGCTGACCAAGCAGCAGAAAAGCAAGAAAGCCAGACCGCAGTCTGAAAGTAAACAACGCGTCCAGCAGGCCCAGGCAGAGAAGGCTGCCAGGGACCGTAAACTCAACCAGCAGCGGAAAAAGACAAAAGAACAACAGGCCATCGCTGCTCAGATCAGACAGCTCATCCACATGAATCGTATTGAGCATGGCGATGGAGATATTAAATTTAATTTCACTGACGGCAATAAAGTTCAACGGCTCTATGTCACAAAAGAACTCCAGGACCAGCTCTCTCTGGGCTCTCTGTCTATTATCAAAGTTGATGACGGCTATGAACTGGTGCCAGTACGTGCGGCAAAGAAAATCAGTGAGCGAGACCCGTCATGCGTTATATCTCTGGGCACAGTCCAGCCTGAGGATAGTGATGGAGATGATCCGTACACAGATTACAAGGTGCCTGATGACCTGATGTGGTAAGATTGATAGCACCATTGAACAGAAGATCACCGGTGATGCGTGGGCTTGACAGACCTGATCTTGAAACACCTTACATTTAACCGGATTCTTTAAACAAGTCTTTTTACAAGATGTCAGTTTGCAGGACTTCGAAATTATCCTTTAAGAAATTTATATGCCAATCTCCAAGCAGGAAAAAGAATTTGTCGATTATCTTGTAGATCTCATGCAGTCACTTGGCCCCGTAACAGCTAAAAGTATGTTTGGGGGGTATGGAATATTCCTGAACGGGCTGATGTTTGGACTGGTTGCAG
This sequence comes from uncultured delta proteobacterium, assembly GCA_963710015.1. Classification (GTDB taxonomy): domain Bacteria; phylum Desulfobacterota; class Desulfobulbia; order Desulfobulbales; family Desulfocapsaceae; genus MADRE3. The sequence continues at coordinate 255,148 of CAVPYP010000030.1, forward strand.
ACAGCACTCTTTATTTTAAAGCAGGCAAAGAACTGGAGACTAAACTCAAGGCCAAAGGTTCAGAAGCCTTTTCATACAGTAAGAGCGGTAAAGAATTTAAAATTTCATACTACCAGGCACCGGAAGAAGCACTCGAAAATTATGATGACATGGAATTGTGGGCGAGCAAAGCCTACAAGGCAGCGTTGCAGGCTGCGGAAAAGAATCCCAAAAAGAAATAATCCACACAAAATAATTATATTAAGACGGAGCGCAGATATATCTTAAGCCTGTAAGCGGTTCATCCGATACAGCATTATGAACCTTCCTACCGTTATAGCTGCCAGCGGAGTAGCGTGGGCGACATTTACCACCCTAAGAGGTCTGGCGCCAAAGGGACAGGTACTGCTGACGATTATCTGCTTAATAGCCGCATGGGGAATCAGTGCTTCAACCATTTACTGGATCATATCAGCTCTCAGGAAAATAACCTTCTAATCCCCCCTCGTCATAAGTAAACCTTGAGCATTGACTCACCTGCTATTGATTAATCCTCATAATACGCGGAAATGATTGCACCCGACAAAACGCATCACTTCTCTCCTCGATTACCTGTGAAGAAGACATGCGCTCGAAGATGCGTTTCCGGAAAACAGCAAACCTTTTATCTGATTTAAAATTTCTCCAACGCAACACACAGGTAAAGGTATTGACGGCCTGTCTCTATGGCAAGCTGCTGAGACGTGCTCCTGCCCAGACAAACAGATTGACACCGTCCTTTTTGATGCGTTATGGTGACACTGTTATAGCTGTTAACGCGCCAATATCATTGAGAACATCCCTAACAAAAAGAGGATCTTCTTTTAAATGTGGAGGCATACTTTATGGCTCATCACATCAGTCAATCTCACCATCGCAGCAATTACCAGCAATTAACGGATCGCCTCAATCGCTTCCCTCAGGGAGCAACTCCTTCGCCCCTTCTGGAACAGATACTGAAAATACTGTTTACCGACCGGGAAGCGCAGCTGGTTTCACGTCTCCCGATACGACCGTTCAATGCTGCACAGGCAGCAAATATCTGGTCCATGAACGAAACTCAAGCGCGAACTATCCTTGACACTCTTGCTTCAAGGGCAATCCTGGTGGATATTGTCCATGAAGATACTACCCAGTATGTTCTCCCCCCTCCAATGGCAGGCTTTTTCGAGTTCTCACTGATGCGGCTGCGTGATGATATTAACCAGAAAGCGTTGAGCGAGTTATTGCATCACTATCTCAATATCGAAGAAGATTTTATCCGCGACCTGTTCACCAGGGGAGATACCCAACTCGGCAGGGTCTTTGTCCATGAGCCTGCTCTACCCGATCGGCAATCCCTCCATGTTCTCGATTATGAAAGGGCCAGCGAGGTAATTGAGACGGCTGACCCGATGGGCATCAGCCTCTGTTATTGCCGACACAAAATGCAGCACCTTGATAAGGCGTGTAAGGCACCGATGGATATCTGTATGACGTTTAACACCTCAGCAGCATCTCTCATACGCCATGGTCACGCCCGCAGGGTCGATGTCGTCGAGGGCAGAGAGTTGCTCAAACAGGCCTATGAAAGCAACCTCGTACAGTTTGGTGAAAATATCAGGAACCGAGTGAATTTCATTTGCAATTGCTGCGGATGCTGCTGCGAGGCCATGCTTGCAGCTAAACGTTTTGCCCACCTCCACCCGGTCCATACCACAAACTTTATCCCGGCCCTGGCGTCTGCTTCCTGCAAAGGCTGCGGCACCTGTGTTGATATCTGCCCGGTTGAGGCGATGTCACTGATTTCAGCCAATGATCCACACCGCCCAAAAAAAAGAACAGCACACCTCAATGAAGAAATCTGCTTGGGCTGCGGCCTCTGCGTCAGGGCCTGCCCAGCAAAGTCAATGGATTTCACACCTCGTAAAGAGAAGGTAATTACACCGGTTAACAGTGCCTACCGCATAGTGCTCATGGCAATTGAACGGGGAACCCTCCAGCATCTGATTTTTGACAACCGACTGCTGTTCAGTCACCGGGCCCTGGCCGCGCTTTTTGGCGTGATCTTCAAGATGCCCCCGGTAAAACAGATCCTGGCAAGTAAGCAGCTGCAATCGAGGTATCTGGATAAATTAATTACTTACAGTAAGACCTGACAGACTGCAGGAATTTCTGTTCTTTCGGCCTTAATTTCAATCGGATCGTATGCATTACACTCCATTCCCCACGCATCTGAACGCCCCAATTTTATACATTCATCGTAACACCACTGGGTACTTGTCCTGTCCTTCAATCCAAGCAGCAATGTCCTGCAGCACAATCTCGGACTGAAGATCTCTCATCAGCATATGATAGCCATTTTCATAAAAGATTATCTGCTGCACCTGCCCCCCTGTCGGTAACCGTTTGTAAAATTCAGCAACAGGTTTCCGGGGTATTATTTCATCTTTTTCGCCATATAAAATCAGCACATTCGTCTTTAAATGTTCCGCACTCCTGTACGCCTCATCCATCAGATTAGATAAACCGTAGAGAACATCAATACGAGTTTCTTTTATAACCAGCGGATCTCTGCCCAGTTCCCTCAGCATTTCAATGTTATCTGAAGCGGTAATTTCAAGATGCTCACCAGTCACCTTTTTCCAGGGAATCGTGTGGGATGCAAGCCACAACAGCCATCTCTGGTAAAACGGCATTTCAGAACGAGCCCACACCGCAGGAGCTACAAGTATGACACCATTTACCTCAGGAGAATCTTCTTCTGTCAGAGCAAGCGTGGTCACAGCGCCTCCCATACTGTCACCGAGGATGTATACTGGAACATTCAGATGTCTTTTTTTGACAAGCGTTATGAAAGCAGTTAAATCATCTGACAAGGTGTCTTTTCCACTCCAGCGACCCCTCGTTGGGCTTTCCCCAAAACCTCTCTGGTCATAGGAATAAACAGCAAGTTTACGCTTATTGAAAAAAATAAGCGGAATCTTTAATAAAATTCGAATAGTCATTGAACCCATGCACCGCAACAATCACCCCTTCTAATTCCTGGCCAGGCAACCACTTTCTCAATGGCAATTTTGTACTATCATATGAGATGAATATATTTGCTGAGATACGGGGGGAAGTAGGAACTGAGTTCGGAAGTGAAACAAAATCCGGAGAACATGCGGACAGGCCGCATAATACAGCAATCTTAATGAGTGTATATCGAAATGAGAACAGAGATGACATTTAGAACAGTAAGGATAAAAGACTTTAACAGGAAATAGTTATGCAAACTGTATTCTTTAAATTTAATGGATTTGTTACCCAATTGCAATAGAGCAACAATTTCAAGCAACTTATTAACAATCAGCAATATAATGCTATTATTAGGACGAATATCAGGTCTGGTTTATACCTAAGAAACATGAAGAACAGGCAGGAATCATCACTGTCATTTTTTCCAGCCCGACTCAGGCACTTTCTTTGACTCAGGGTAATAATGTCCCAAAGTGAATCACACGTCGGTCCTTTTGGTCGTATGGTCACCCGCAACCTGGATATAATTCATATATTACTTGACACCAACGCACTGCCCTTGTACATTAGCGACCTTCATGGCCCCATCGTCTAGTGGCCTAGGACACCGGCCTCTCACGCCGGGAACAGGGGTTCGAGTCCCCTTGGGGTCACCAAGCTATTTCAGGCATTTAGCTCTTTTGAGTTAAATGCCTTTTTCTTTTTCCACTGTATTACCACAGCCAGCCAGTTGTTTCTAATGAGATCCGTTCAGTAAAACCACGGTGAATAATAAATGTGCCCTGTCAGGGGATAATGATCTCCTGTTTTGCATCTGGGATCTGATAACCAGCCTGAAACGCAGGCCGCTGAGCGAGCCTTAAATACCATTCAAGGACGTTGGGGAAATTATGCAAATCTATTTTTTGAAATTGATAACGGCTCACCCATGGCCAAATAGCAATGTCAGCAATGGTCAGCTCATCGGTTACCACAAACTGCCGCCCTTCAAGCTGCTTATCAAGGACACCATAGAGTCGATTCGCTTCCTGAAAATAGCGATCCTCAGCATATTTAGAGGTACCTGGATTGAAATGAAGAAAATGGTGAGCCTGTCCCAGCATCGGACCCTGCCCTGCCATTTGCCACATCAGCCACTGCATCACCTGCCATTTATCAGTAACATTGTCTGGCAGTAATTTCCCCGATTTTTCAGCTAAATAAAGCAGGATAGCCCCGGATTCAAAGAAAGATTGTCCATTGTCATCATCAACAATTGCCGGGATTTTATTATTGGGGTTGATGGCTAAAAAGTCCGGCTTGAATTGCTCCCCTTTGCTGATATCGATTGGGGTCACCTGGTATGGCAATCCCACTTCTTCAAGCATTATGGAGATTTTACGACCATTTGGCGTTCCCCAGGTATATAAGTGTATCATTTTGGGCTCCTCTTATTCTTCTCGGCCGGTGAGGTACTGGAAGAATTTTAATTTGGGCAATCGTTACAGACGATAGTTTTCTCATTGCTAGAACCAATAATCATGCAGTGCCGGCATTTTCACTATAGAAGATAAGTCCTCCTGTTACGATTAACCAGATAGTAAGGGTTTACAAATAGTGATAAGGAGTTTTTCTGGGAATGCTCAATTTGGCTCAAGATTCCTGCCATTGAGGTTATTTCTATGAATTTTATGAGCTGTCCGTGAATAATTCTCGGCAAAGCGCAGTTAAGAATACTAACCTCCATATCGGCTAAAAAAATGGCTGCCGCCACAGCTCCTTTCCGCTGGATCCCGGTAGGATTGGTGCTAATCTTGCAAGTCTCTCGGAAGTTATTAGGCCGCAACCTGTCAATCGCACCTCCTGAATTTGCGGGCAACAAGCACTAAGCAACTATTATTTATACATAAAATGTTCTCAGCACGCCTCTTAACAGCATCGATACCACCATAACCTCTCGTTTCCATAACTCTATCAAAATATTTTTTCACATAAATACAATACATTATGAGATTTAATTATAATCACCGTTTATTCGTTCATGTGCTGACATGTCTGTTTTTTGCTACGTTACTGATACTGGAAGCAGGATCTCTCCGGGCAGCTCAACCTGACAGCAGGCTCTATTCAAAAGACATAAACGAACGATTTTCAGCATATCAAAGTAAAACAGAGCAGTTGAATGAGTCCCTTGCTGCTGCAAAAGATGAAAAGAATAGAAACCAGATCATATTGCAGCAGGAACTTTTAGCAAAACTGAAAGAGTTTTCCAATAATTCCAGGAAACCCATGGTCGATTACAGTCTTCCGGATTCCATTGGTAAATCAACGCTCAGCTGGCAGCAGCTTAATCTCTACCTGGAAAGGTACGGTGCTATCATGAAGGAGATGAAAAAATCGTCTTCAGATATCGATATTGCCAACAGCAAATTTGAGGAACTCTCCAATACATTGATGGCGCTCGTTGAAGCGCATCCTGACCTACCTCTCTTGCAATTACAGTACGCTATTCAGGTGATAAAAATCGAACACCAGAAGGAGGTGGATCGATACCTGAAAGAGGTATCGAAAAAAGCAAAGGATCAATATTCCGTGATCCTGCAGCGCACCACAACTGTCTATCAGCAGAGCATTGAAAAACAGGAGCGTGTCGTTGAGCAGACGTTGAAAAGGGTTGAGCAATTAAAAGAGAAGACTACCGAAGAATCTACCGGCACCACTGTAAAAATCCAAAAACAGGAGAGCCTGCTGGCAGGTTATCTTGGCCAGGAACTTTCCGATGCCGCGCAGAAAACAATGCACTTTGAGCAGCTCAAACGTGCGGACCTGCAACTGCAACAACTCTCAACGGCCAACCTGATACTCAAGGCTGCAATCGAAAGTATAATTGAAGAACAGATACTTATCTGGTTTCACTTGTTGAGCAGTGTTCCGGAATTTTTTCAACTTGCCGACATGTCAGGTGAAATAAAAAATAAACTCCGATCCCTGAGAGAACAAATCATTTTTCAGCAGGAATTAACCCATACATACGAGAAGGACGTTTCATCCCTTGGCGGCGGTAATGCCTTGCTTGGCCCGAAGGCTCAGGAGCTGCTCGCCTCACTCAATCAAAAAGTTCAAAGTGTTTTTGAGCAATTATCAGGCATCGATCAGCAGGCAGAGATGCTTGAAAATAAAACTATCTTACTGGAAAGGGCTATCAACTTAAAACAATCTGCCCTCGGTTCAGTCGTCACTAAAACCAAGGTGGCAACCGATGATATGTATGAAAACATACTAACTGTGCTGAGGTATCCTTTCCTTTCCTACAACGGTATAGATTTAACCCTGATCCTGATGCTGAAGCTGCTCTCTCTGCTGGCAATCGGGATCGTCATAAACCGTACCTATTGTCATTTGATTATCCGTGTCGGAGAGAAGCGGAACTGGACGGAAAAGACCATACATCTCGTTCAGGCGGTTGGGAAGTATCCGTTTATTTTTCTGGTCGCAATGATCATTCTCTCAGTGGTGGGGATTAATACACGCTCGCTAGCTCTCGTCGCCGGGGCGCTTTCAGTCGGTGTCGGTTTCGGAATGCAGACCATAGCAAACAACCTGGTTTCCGGAATAATTCTATTGTTTGACAAGTCAATCAGCCCCGGAGATTTCATATCGCTCGGGGATGGGCTGCAGAAAGGCGGTACAAGGGGAAATGTCGTTCAGATGAATATCAGGGCTACGGTGCTACGCACAAACGACAATATCAATATAATTATTCCCAATGCTGACCTTGTTGCCTCCCAGGTGGTCAACTGGACCTATTCAGACGAGAAAATCAGACTTAGAATCCCCTTCTCAGTCGCCTATGGAACCGATATTAACAGGGTCAAAGCGCTTGTTGAAGAGGCGGTTGTCAATCTTCCAATAGTTCTGGCAGCACCAAAACCGCAGATATGGCTCGATAAGCAGACAGGTCTTTCACTTCAATACCTGGCAACGATATGGGTGGAGGGACAGAATGCCCGTCAGCCTGCTAAAACTACTGACACGGTATTAAGTGCAATATTGGCAGCTCTTTATTCGCACCGCATTGAAATGCCCAGCCTGGCCATGGAAGGTACTATCCAGGAATATAATTATCAACATCTGGCAGCTGCAGCTATTGCCAATTAAACCTGTGCAGACCGAGTCGTTGAATTGCGACCCGGGCAACCTCTGCGACGATAAAATATTCGTGCAAATGGTGCTATGAATAATCACCAACAGGGTGTCCGCATCTCTATGGCAGCAGCCTTTTTCGTAGAGAAGCGGTTTGATTACCGGCCAATTCAGAGAACTTAAAATACATATCAAAGAGAGCAGTCCTCTGTATGCGTCGAGATAGATGCCGCACTATCTCTATCCTTTAGGGCTATTGAGTTTTTATACGCCGTTTTACTTTTTTTTAATATCTTCACTATTCAATGCTTATGATTATGAGCACAATCAAGCTTTTAGTGATCGAAATTAACCGGCGAGATACGTAGGCATATTCTTGCTTATGAGAAACAAGAGTGTCACGCCTACACAACAGCAGACATTTGTGCCTGGATATTTTGTTAAACAATCAGGGCACGATGCGATGCTTTCAGGACAGACTGGCTAGAGACGTATTACTGTAATTACATTTATCAGGAGTTATTCTATGGACGCTTCATTAAATATTTCAGATATATTCAGCCATGATCAAAATTTTCAAGTGATCATGAAAAACATGCTGCAGACAGCTCTTGACAACTCGTTTGATGGCGTCATGATAACTGAAGCAGGCCCGGGGTTTCCAATCATTTATGTCAACCCGGCCTTTTGTGAACTGTCCGGATATAGCGTCGCCGAACTGCTTGGCAAATCTCCGGCACTGCTCCAGGGGGAAAAATCTGATCAGAAGGTTCTCGATGAGCTCGAAGAGAAGATTAAAAAAGGAGAAGTCTTTCATGGAAGGACCGTAAATTACAGAAAAGGTGGCGACGAGTTCCTGATGGAATGGAAGATTGTTCCCATTCGAAATGATGGTGGTGAAATATTTCATTATCTGGCGATTCAACGGGAGGTAAGCGATGATAAACTTGATTACAATTCCCACGGCTCTCAACTGCCTTTCAGTCATCAGCAGCCGCCTGAATAATCCTTGATCTCATCAATCCTAATACCGGTATGAAAATTTTATTTCTGGAATGTAATTTTCAGTCAAACAAGCTCATATCGAACACCAACAATAAAGCGGTTATCCATGCTTTTAGAGCCCATCCTGTGTAATTGGTTCAGGTGTAAATTGCCTGCTGCACTTTCAGCTGCTGTAAATGATTTATTGGTGCCAGGTGCATCATGAGTGCTGTAACCATCTGCTACGCCACCCATCGCCCTGAGACGCTCGATCTCACAGCCCGGATAATGCAGAGAAACGATGTCATCATTCTTGAAGAGCCATACCACCGTGACTTTTCAGGTGTACTTAACGGCAGTATTGACATTGAAGAGCATATGCTCGAACTTGATACTGCGTATCCTGCCTTCACTCTCGGCCAATACCGGCTGCTCCAACAACTTTCAAAAACTGGAAAACAGATACTGCAGGCAGAACCATATCTGGAGCATTTACTCACCATTCAATATTTTCTTATGGAAGATCACCGTCCTGAGGATATTGAACCAAACACCGTTGCTCATGCTGTCTACTGTGCAGAGAAAGAGGCTACTGCCAGGCTCATCGAATATTACAAAACAATTCAGGGTAATGATTTCGGCCACATATTGACCAGTATGAACTCGTTTGCAAAGGCTGATGCCACCAGATTTGTGCTTCGCGATTCCCTGCGGGTCAATCAGATCCTGAAACTATTGGTACCCGGGAAAAAAACATATATCGAGGCAGGCTCCATTCACCTTCTGCTCTGTAGACTGCTGGCAAAATATCTCCCCGAAGAATGCCACCTTCAGACGCACTCTGTCGACAGGGAGGCCGTCAAGCTGCTGAACCGCAGCGGCAGCCTCTTCAGCCCCGGTGATAAACTGACCCTGGATTATATTTTCGGTCGAAATACCGGTCGGCAAAAGTGGCAGTTATTATGTGCCCAATCTTTAATTTATTCTAAAATTGTGAGCAAAGATGAATTGCCGAGCAGCAATGGGGAATTACCACACACTGTTAATGAGATTGAGTCCATAGCAGCTGTCAAGGATCTCTCCATTGATACCTGCAGAGTTCTTTATCAGAAAATAAGACCGCTCCCGACGGGAGAAGCGGCCGATTTTGTGAAAATGAATGTACAGAAAAAATAACCTTCAGGCGCTTTATGATTGTATTTGCTAAAAAACGTCTTTCAATCTGTAAACAAATAGAAGCTCCACCAGTTATTGTCTGGGATATACTCACAGATACCAGCCTCTGGTCAACATGGGGGCCCTCTATCCTTGCAGTCGAATGCAGTGATCGACATATCAGACAGGGCAGCAATGGACGGATAAAAACCCTGTTGTTATTTTGGCTGCCATTCTCGATTCTTGAATTCAGGCAGATGGACTATTGGAACTGGCGTGTTGGGCCGCTCACGGCAACCGGCCATAGACTCGTTCAGACCGGCGATAATTCGTGTAATCTCTGCTTTGAAATGTCACGCTGGGCAGCCTTTTATTTACCAATCTGTTGGCTGGCTCTCTTCAAAATTGCTAAAATTGCTGCATTAAAAAGTAATCCCGCCTGATCAGCCCTTGCCATCAATGTTTGTTTTTGGTTGAAGACCCTCCCGTACTGTTTTTCTATATTTTCCTCTGATCGACAGCTGCAGTTTTATTCTAAATATATAATTACTCATGGATATTTGGAATCATTTAGGTTAGATTTCGAGGTGTCTTTCTGGTCTCCGGAGCCCCTGGTACCTTTGCTTTAAAATGGGAGGGAAGAATGGTCAAACGAATCGTGATCTATGGAGGTTCAGGAGGAATAGGCTCTGCGACAGCAAGGCTTCTGCAGGCCCAGGGTGATCAACTCCATCTTGTGGGCAGAAACGAAGCAAACGCTCTCAGCTCTTGCAGCAGCTTCAAATTGACTATACGGTAGGGGATGTTTGCGATGAAACTCTTTTCACCCAGGACATAAAGACTTTGAAGCCCCATGAGACGGTATTGTCTATAGTGTTGGTACCATTACTCTTGGAAGTATTCGAAGACTTACCAGCGAAGACTTCCTCCAGGACTTTCAAGTCAACGCAATGGGTGCGGCACTTGCCGTAAAAGCCGGATTATCTTCTTTAAAGAAAAGCGAAGGAACTCCATCAGTGGTACTTTTTTCAAGTGTTGCTGTAACTCCAGGGTTTTACCTTTCATGTCTCAATAGGTATGGCAAAAGGGGCTGTCAACGGCCTGACCCTTTCTCTTGCTGCAGAATTGGCACCGAAGATTCGTGTTAACGCCATTGCCCCATCTTTAACCAAGACACCCCTTTCTGAGAAAATCCTTACAAATGAAAAGATTGCTGCAGCAGTAACCGACCTTCATCCCCTTAAAAAACTTGGATCAAGTGAAGATATAGCAAGCCTTGCAGCATATTTGCTCTCTGATGAAGCGGCCTGGATCACCGGACAAATTATCAGCATAGACGGGGGACGATCAACGCTTCGACCCAGACGGTGAAGCAGACCTAAACATAAGAGCAATTCTTATACAGAGCAGAAAAAGTAGAATGACTTGATTCATTCATTAAAACAACAGGAGGGTAGGTATGGATGTTGTACTGTTGTCGCAGGTTGCAGTTTGCCTTCACCATCATGTTTCATTACATTTTCCCACCACTGACAATTGGTCTTGGAGTCATCCTTGCCTATCTGGAAACACAGGTCATTATCTCACGAAAAAACCGGTTTTTGCTATAGCAAGCCAGTTCTGGACAAAAATCTTTGTCCTCAATTTTGCCATAGGTGTATCCAGCGGCATCGTCATGGAGTTTCAGTTCGGTACCAATTGGGCCACCTATTCCCGCTTTGTGGGGGATGTTTTTGGAAGCGCTCTTGCAGCAGAAGGGATATTTGCATTCTTCCTTGAGTCCGGCTTTTTGGCAATAGTCGCCTTTGGCAGGAAAAAAGTCAGTGCTGGTCTCTACCTCTTCAGCATGTATATGGTTGCCCTGGGGTCAATATTTTCCTCAATCTGGATTGTGGTTGCCAACAGCTGGCAGCAGACTCCAGCAGGACACCATATCGTCGACATATTGCGACAAGGTACCAGTTCAGATGGCTTCATATTGAAATGATGCCATGGGTGGTTGAGGGAGTGGTGCAGCGACGGGCAGAAATCGTCGATTTTATGGCCATGGTATTTAACCCTTCAACAGTCCAGCGTCTTAGTCATGTACTTGTTGGGTTGTGCTGCTGTTGGCGGATTTTTTGTGCTGAGCATTTCCGCCTACTATATGCTCAAGGACAAACACCATGAGTTTGCCCGCCACTCCTTTAACGGTGCACTGCTTTTTAGCCTGGCAGCCTCTTTAGGCCTTGGAATTAACGGCCATACTCCAGGCACAAAATGTGTACAAATATCAACCAGCAAAGCTCGCGGCCTTTGAGGGCCATTATGAAACAGGCCGTGCCGACCTCAATCTTATCGGCTGGCCAAATGCGGCTGAGGAACGAATTGATTATGATATCAGCATTCCGGGCGGTCTCAGTTTTATGGTTTTTGATGATTTAACATTTAGTAAGACAGGTTGTAGGTCTTGACAGATTTAAACCCGAAGATCAGACCACCTCTACTGATTCCATTTTTTTCCTGGCGGACTAATGGTTGGTTTTGGTGGCCTCATGATTGGACTTATGTGGTCTTGGTCTCTACTACAATCGTAAAAAACAACTCACTCAGAAACGCTCTCTGCTGTGGGGATTTGTCTTTGCCATCGGTTTTGTGATGGTGGCAAACCAGAGTGGCTGGATAGCTGCAGAAGTAGGACGACAGCCGTGGACGGTGCACCCGCCGGTTGTCTGGAATGAGGCTGGTGATGACCTCGTCACCGCAGCTGATGGTCTCTATCAGTATGATGAGAGTCTCGGGCTTCGCACAAGTAAATCATTCAGCGCAGCTGTGAGCCGCCAAGAGGCAAAGACTTCACTGATTCTCTTTGCAATTCTCTACGCTGCCTTGACCGCTGTGTGGATTACGGTGCTTGACAGAAAGATACGTACAGGTCCTGAACCTCTACCGACAGCGACAGGTTCAGAGGGCTCAGGCGTACTGCAGGCAGCAACTGATAGGCAGCATTCACGATTGAGTGCAGAACAAAGATCAAGGAGGTGCCTCGTGAGTCCTGAATTTCTATGTATTATCTGGTTTGTTATTCTTAACGTCCTGCTGATAGGATATGCAATTCTTGACGGCTTTGATCTTGGGGTGGGTATACTTCATCCTTTTGTTGCCAAAACCGATCCAGAGAGACGGCTCGTTATGAACAGTATCGGTCCTCTCTGGGATGGGAACGAAGTGTGGCTGGTGACCTTTGGTGGAGCATTGTTTGCCATGTTTCCAAATGCATACGCCTCAATCTTCAGCGCATTTTACATCCCATTTGTGCTGCTTCTTTTCGCCTTGATTTTTCGCGCCGTCTCGCTGGAGTTTCGCTCCAAACGTACAAGTCCATTCTGGCGAGGCTTCTGGGATATTCTCTTCTTCGTCGGATCTACGCTGGCCACTTTTCTCTTTGGAGTGGCAGTCGGTGCCGTAATGCAGGGACTGCAGCTTTCAGAGCTTGGGGATTACCAGGGGACTCTGTTTGACATGCTCTCTGGCTTCAGCATGAGTGTGGGACTTTTTACCGTGGCACTGCTGGCCATGCATGGGTCCATCTATCTCTATATGAAAACCGAAGGGGAATTGCAGCAGCGCCTCTTCGGCTGGATGAAGGGCACCTATGTTTCTACTCGTGAATGTTTGTAATTGTAACGATCTGGTCACTTCTCTTTGTACCAGCATCACTGCAGCATTTTGGGGAATACCCCATTCTCTGGCTGGTTCCCTTGCTTAATGTACTGGCAATTACCAATATCCCCAGGGCAATCGCAAAAAAGAAACCGTTTTATGCCTTTATCAGCAGCTGCTGCACCATCTCTGCTCTGGTGTTTCTTTTCAGTGCCGCTCTCTTTCCGGATCTCTTGCCTGCGTCGAATAATCCCGCATTTTCCATTACAATTTATAACGCGGCATCAAGCATGCTGACGCAAAAAATTGGACTGATCATTGTTGCCCTCGGGATGCCCATGGTCCTTTCCTATACTATTTTGATCTACTGGACGTTCCGCGGAAAGGTGACGTTAGGCGAGACGAGCTATTAAAGAAAACAATAGATGACACATGCAATGCGTCTCTCTCAAGTTCGGGTACCGACGAACGATTGACAACACTGGAATACCCCTGACAGTGCAGAGCGCTGTTATTTTCAGCTGTATAGCCTCAGAGTGGACTTCCAGCCGGTCTTAATGCCGGCTGGATCTCCTTTCAGTCAGTGAACGGATCCGGAGGAATATTCTGCGCTGTTTGGGTTATATAGTCGATACAGCGCATCAATGGTGCCGTTCGTACGAGCTTCGAGGACCGGTCCGATCAGCTCGTCGAATTCTTTTGCAAATTTAGGGTATTTTTCTACAATTTCAGGCTGCTCTTTAAAGAGAAAATAGAGACCAAGGGCACGAGCGCACAACGGCGGCTCCACGCAGGAGCATAGATATGTTTCATAAAGTGCAACATTGAGCATTCCGGGAGTATGTATATCAACTTCATGCTTGGCCTCTGCTCTCCCCAGCCAGGCATTCCCAAGCCATACGTGGGGTTCTTCCTGAGGCTGCTGCCTTTGCGCTTTTTCGTACATCGATACTAATGTATCAACAATTTGATCGCCAAGTATTTCCCCGCGTGCAGATTGTTCCGACTTATCAATTGGTACCATAGGATTTTCGCCAGTAATTTGTATGTTTGTCGCTCAGGAAGCAGGTTAATGCTTCAGCAGTTTTTCTATTCAGGTTCACTGTAACTACCGGCAAAGGTAAACCATAATTTGGCTGGAGGCCATAAAAAATCCGGAGTTCTCGTTGACCGTAGGTTTTTCGAAGAGGTGCTGGTTATCTGACGGTGGCTCTGGGCAATCAGATAGAATGTAAACCAGTTATGCGGGTTATCTGGATTTAGAACATTGGGGACAAAGTTCAGGATTAAATCTCATATCAAATCGTTCATTAATGCATTCACTCAGTGTGTACCAGTTCTGGTTCTCAGCTTCTATTTTCTGGCACCTGTTGCACACAGGAACACTGCCCTGAAGGGTATCAACCAGATCAAGCGCGCTTTTTAATTCGTCAACGGATTGTGACAGTGAGGACTGGATGGTAACGAGTTTCTCGGCAACCCTTACCCGGGCTCTGAGTTCATCGTCGTTGAACGGTTTGGTCATATAATCATCAGCACCCGCATCAAACCCCTGTAGAATATCTTTCTGACTGTCCCGACCTGTCAGTAAAATGACGTAAATAGGATTCGTCCGCTGGAGATCCTTTATCCGCTTGCAGAGTTCAAGGCCGTCAACCTCAGGCATTTCCCAGTCAAGAATTGCCACATCGGGTGCTTCCGGTTTTTTCAGTATTTCCCAGGCTTCTTTTCCATCAGCAACACTTTTTACCGAATACCCCCAGTTTTCAAGACTTACCTGAACCATAAGCCGTGTGGTAAATTCATCCTCTGCAATCAATATTTTCACAATAACTATCCTGTTAAATAATTAGTAATATTCCTGTCTTTAAGAAAAAAAAGCTCATGAATTTAATTATCTCGATTCAGAGCCCAATTGTCCAATTGATTTTCAGGAAAAATACATATTATCTAATTATGGCACCCTTTTTACTGTACTAATCCCATCATATTTATTCAATTTACCGATAATGAACCTCAAAGACGCATTAAAAGAAATCATTCCATCATCAGACCTGAGACAGCTCACCAAAAGTTACGACATCATAGGTGATATAGCTGTTACAATTATTCCTGAGGCTCTGCAGCAATACGAGCTCACGATAGCTCAGGCAATTTTCTCCACTCACAAAAACGTTAAAGTTATCCTTAAGCGTGACGGAAAATATTCCGGCGAACACAGGACAATCCCTCTTGCCCATATTGCCGGTGAGAAGAGAACTGAAACACTCTGCACGGAGTTTGGGGTACGGTTGCTCCTGGATCTCGAAAAGGTATATTTTTCTGTTCGTTCAGGCAGGGAACGAAAACGGCTCGCAGACCTTGTTGGCACCGCTGAAAATGTTCTTGTCATGTTCTCAGGAATAGCACCGTATCCCCTGATGATCTCAAAGCATAGCGGTGCGGCGGCCATCACGGGCATTGAGATAAATGAAACGGCCCACCGCTACGCTGTTAAGAATCTGAGGTTAAACAAGGTCAGCAACATATCCCTTATCAATGACGATGTCATACGGGCCGTGGACAATTCGGGGGAACCATACGACAGGATTATATTGCCCCTGCCCACGGGTTCTGCCGCATATCTTGAATGCGCGATCCGCTCACTTGTCCCGAACGGGACGATTCATTTCTATGATTTCAAATGCAGCTGTAATTTTGAAAAAACAGCTCAATTAATATCAGACCAGGCTGAATTAATGGGCAGGAAAGTCGTCTCTTCAAAGATTGTGGTCTGTGGTCATATCAGCCCGCAAAGTTACAGGATCTGCGTTGACGCTGTTATCCAGTAGGCTACTCATCTCATCCACTATCCGTCTTCACCAGAGATCAATCGCTGTTGAGTATGGAAATAATTTTTTCGATATCCGCATCAGGCTGATCTTCTAGAATTTTTCCAACCCTGCCTGCTATGTAGGCTGCTGATATTGAAGTTCCTGCGTACATGCCGGGGCTGCCATTGTGACCCACAGGCATTTGAGCGACACCGGGGGCAAATACTGAAACAAAATCACCATAATTTGACTGTTCCCAGACATCACCATTTGGCGCCAGAGCGCCAACCCCAATAACATTTTTATACGCAGCCGGATAGACAGGTTTACCCGTCGGGCTGTTGCCGGCAGCTGCGACCAGGATCAATCCTTTATCGACCGCATATTGGACCACTGTTTCGAGCATTGGACTTGATTGTTCCGATCCCCAGCTCATACTTATAACCTGTGCGTTTCTCAGCAATAGCATAATCGACACCTCTCAATAATGTATAGCTGGAGGTAAAACCATTATCGTCAAAGGCACGGACAGCAACTATTGCATTTCCCTGCCCCTGCGTCTTTTGCAACCCCAAGCGGGCTCACAAGACCTGAGGCGATGAGAGACATCTGTGTGCCATGGCCCACGGTGTCGCTTGTTTCGCTGCTGTTGGAAAAGGCATCATAAACGCCGGAAACAAAAGAACTTCCAGCGTATTGCCGAGAAAGACCGCTATCGAGTACGGCAACAAGGGCTGACTGAGAAGATTCTGCTCTGTAGTCCGCCTCAGCTGGGAGAGCGGCTGTTTCGACAGCCCTGCTGCCTTCCAGGGGATAGGCATAATCAGGTTCAGCCGCGCTAATCTCGTCGTAACCTGAGAGTATGTCAGCTGCTTCCCGGGGATCTAAAGCCTCAGGGAGCTGCAACCTTAAAATTCCAAGATCTTCAAAGGAATCTACAACTGCTGCGCCCATTGAATCTATTATCTTGTTTACTCGTTCCCTGTTCACCGGTGGGACAAGTCGAATCAGTAACCTGTTTTTTACAAAGAGCCTGCCGTCATCACCCTGAACAATCTCCAGATTATTGTCCTTGGGCAATGGTTCTATTCTGTATTCCTTTCCCTGCTGAAAGATTTTAATTTCAACAAGTGTCAGTGAGGCTCCTGACGTACTCCCTGTTTTTTCCCAGACAAGCGAATAATTGTACGATTTAAGTATTGATGCCAACACCCTGTCTATTGATTGTTCATAAAACGCTGCAGTTACATTTGGATTTATCAGTGGGTCAACCTGAACGATGAGCCCTTTTCCCTGAAGATTTTTCAATATATCCTGGAGGGGGGTCCTGTCGGCCTGCAGGGTTATTGTTTCCCCCGAAAGTCTCAGAAAAAAATCTCCGGCCCTGACCTGCCCTGAAAAAAAAGAGCTGAAGACAAGTAAACAAACGCTGAGAAGGACCAGTTTCATGAGCACTGACAATTTTTCAATCACTTTTAACACAGATCTCGGGTTGGAGGTTATGGAGGCAGTGTGACACATCATTTAACTATAACCCACGGCTGCTGAATTGCAAAACGGATCAGCCACAGCCAGGGGAATGCAATGATCACCAGCAAGGGCCCCGATCAGTATGACAACAGCTGATGCCTCGCTGGCATCCACCAGTATCTCATAGGTTATTTTCAGGGGAAGACTCCGGTAGATGTCGAATCCGAGAAGCAGGCTGTAAAATACTGCAGCGACAGCGGCTTCAGTCGGGCTAAAGATCCCTCCGTACAATCCGCCTAATTTGATAACCGGGACCATCAATCCCCAGAATGTATCCTTAAAGGCCTTCCAGACGCTATCCCTGCTTTTCTCTGCTCCTGCACCATACTCTTTTTTCCGGGCTATCAGGTAGGCGGGAATAACGCTTGCGGACCGGCAATAAAGCCAGGAATAGCACCTGCCGCAAAAGTGCCGGAATTGAAGGGTTGGTAATCGCGCCATAGATATAAGAACAATACAATACAATCAAATATTTTGGGGATATTGGCTCAGACCATGCTTTAAGAAAATGCGGACGCTCGTTGATGAGCTTGTGAGGTGTGGAACGGTTCGTTGGTAAAAAAATTAAAAACTGATTTATCCGGGGAGCGGTATATGAACCCCGCTCCCTCTTTTTCTTATCTATAAAATTATCCGTAGGTTATTTTTCTTCGAGCCTGCTGTCCGGCACGAAAATAACCGGTCTGCCGAAATCATAATATCCGTCCCTGTCAACATACTGATCATAATATGCCCTGCCCCCGTCACTTTCATAACCTGTATAGTTACCGTCGGCACAGCCGCTGAGAAATAAAAGTGCAGCGCCGCTGAGCATCGTGACAATTATTTGAGCTGCCTTGCCTTTCATGATGTGCTCCTCCTATGATCAAATGATCCAACAGGAATTTATTGTATCATTATCATCTTTTTTAAGTTACTCTCATTACTACATTAAACATCATCGATGAAAAATCATTCATTGCTTAAATTATGAAAATTTCGATTGAATCTCCTCTTGATATGCATCTTCATCTCAGACAGGGTGAGATGCTCAATCAGGTACTCCCCTTCTCAGCAGCCAGTTTTTCCGGTGCGGTTATCATGCCGAATCTGGTTTCACCTGTTGACGATAGAGACAAACTCTTCAGGTATCTTGAAGAAATAACCTCAGCCTGTCAAAATGAAATATTCAAACCCTACATGACTCTGTTCTTTCGTTCCTATACCAAGTCCGAACTGGAAGAACTCCTTAATCATATCATCGGAATTAAACTTTATCCAGCAGGGGTTACCACCCAGAGTGAGACAGGTGTCACCGACTTCAGCAAAATCGAGGAAACGCTCTCCCATATGCAGGACCTCAACATCCCCCTTCTTGTCCATGGTGAGAGCAATGGCTTCGTCTTGGAACGCGAAAAAGAATTTCTTCAGACGTATGATGATATAGCCAGGAATTTTCCAAGACTCCATATCGTCATGGAACACATAACATCTGCCGATGCTGTCGAGTTCCTCGACAAATTCGACAATGTTTCTGCCACGGTAACCGTGCATCACCTGATGATTACCCTTGATGATGTGGTGGGTGATCTGATGGAAGCGGATTTGTTCTGCAAACCTATTGCCAAAACCCCGCGTGACCGTGAGGCCTTGAGAAGTGCCGTTTTCGGCGGTCACCAGAAACTCATGTTCGGGTCCGACTCAGCTCCGCACCCGAGACATAAAAAAGAATGCTGCGGATGCGCCGCTG
Organism: uncultured delta proteobacterium; assembly: GCA_963710015.1. GTDB lineage: Bacteria > Desulfobacterota > Desulfobulbia > Desulfobulbales > Desulfocapsaceae > MADRE3. The sequence goes on from CAVPYP010000030.1 coordinate 274,141, forward strand.
GTATCTTCAGCGCTCCGGTTGCCCTGCCGCTTCTGGCAGAGCTCTTCGACAAGGCTGACAAACTTGACCTGCTCCAGGATTTCGTCAGCGGAATTGCCAGAAGGCGCTACAACATTTCACCGCCTGAAAAAACAATCACACTTGAGGATAAACCGTTCCTCGTTCCAACCATGAGCGCTGGAGTGAAACCATTTCTCGCGGGTAAAAACATTTCGTGGTGTTATGTCTGATTTATAATCCTGATTAAGAACCGGGCTCTGCAAAAGAGCAGCCAGAAAACCCTCATCTATTATGTGAACCACTTGAACCCGTCAAAAACACTTTTATATATTTACAGCAGGCTCAAACAGGCGGCCACTGACCTGATGCCGATCGTCCTTGTTATTGCCTTTTTCCAGCTTGTTATAATCCGACAGCCGCTCCCCTATCTAAAAGAGATAATCATCGGCTCACTGATGGTTGTCGTTGGCCTCAGCATGTTCATCGAGGGGTTGAATATGGCCCTTTTTCCACTCGGAGAAAACATGGCTCAGGCTCTTACCAGAAAAGGGAATTTATTCTGGCTGCTGCTGTTCGCCTTTGCCCTTGGTTTTTCCACAACTATCGCAGAACCTGCCCTTATTGCGATCTCCAAAAAAGCAGCGGAAATCGCCGCCGGGGCAGATCTCATTAACAATAATCTCAGCGACATTCATTCATACGCCCTTGGATTACGGCTGACCGTGGCATTCTCAGTCGGGTTTGCAATTTTACTTGGAGTTCTTCGTATTCTGCTGAACTGGCCAATTCACTACCTTATCATCGGTGGTTATATCACCGTTATGATTATCACTGTTTTCGCACCAGCCGAAATCATTGGAATTGCCTACGACGCGGGCGGTGTAACAACATCAACAATCACGGTACCTCTGGTCACAGCACTCGGAGTGGGGCTTGCAACCATTATCAAAGGCAGAAATCCACTGCTCGACGGTTTTGGCCTTATCGCTTTTGCATCTTTACTCCCGATGATTTTCGTCATGATTTACGGTATTACTGTTTTTGGAGTGAGATAACCTTCATGGAAATAATCAAAGACCTGTTCAGTACGCTTCTCCTGACCGGACGAGATCTTATACCGATCATTCTGCTCTTTGGATTCTTCCAGATATTTGTTCTGAAAGAGCCCATTGCCAACCTTAAAAGAATTGTTGCCGGCAGTATTTATGTTTTTATCGGCCTCACCCTGTTCCTGGCGGGACTGGATGAGGCACTTTTTCCCATTGGAAAAATAATGGCAGCTCAGTTAACCGCGCCCCAGTTTCTCGGGGCAGAAAACAACCCGCTTTTACTGGCTGACTGGAAGACCTACGGCTGGGTTTACCTGTTTGCTGCCGCCATCGGGTTTTCTACCACGATTGCCGAACCGTCTCTCATTGCGGTCGCATTTAAAGCATCTGAAGTTTCGGGCAGGACCATCAGTCAGCGAGGACTTCGCATCACTGTAGCCATCGGCGTTGCCTTTGGAATCAGCCTCGGGTCCTTTAGAATTATCACCGGCACCCCTCTCTACCTGTATATTCTCGCCGGTTATATCATTGTCATATGCCAGACTTTTTTCGCGCCCAAATCAATCATTCCGCTCGCCTACGATTCCGGCGGGGTGACCACCTCTACTGTTACCGTTCCTGTTGTTGCAGCGCTCGGATTAGGGTTATCCTCTTCTGTTCCGGGAAGAAACCCGGCACTTGACGGTTTTGGCCTGATTGCCTTTGCCAGCCTTTTTCCAATCATTGCAGTCCTTGGCTACGGACAGTTCGCCCAGTGGCGAATCAACCGGTCCACAATATCTAGAAAAGGAGAATGACGATGAAGTTCAAGATCATTTTGGCTTCCGTAAAAACAGATTTAACCGACACCATTGTTGATGCCGCCAAACAGGCTGGTGCCACAGGAGCGACAATTATACCGGCACGAGGTACGGGAATACGCGAAGCAAAGACATTTTTTGGTCTCAGTCTTGAAGCCCAGACTGACATTATCATGTTCCTTCTGGAAGAAACTCTTGTCGAAAAAATCCTGCAGACAATTGGTGATGTTGGCCAGTTTGATAAACCCGGTACAGGAATAGCGTTTGTACTCCCGGTTGACCAGGTAATTGGTCTGGAAAGTCAAATCGATAAATTTGCTGAAGCGGCGCGGGATCAATCTTAGTTTTTTCAACCACAGCGACAATAGGGGTTGATCAACAGCCAGCTGGTACAAATAAAATGACTGAGATCATAGACTTATTAAAAAGCCATCGTTCTATCCGAAAATTCACCGCTCAGACGATTGACCAGGAACTGCTGGAATCATTTATTCATGCCGGACAATGCGCCGCGACTTCAAGCTTTATTCAGGCCTGCACCGTTATTCAGGTCAGTGACCCCATGGTTCGAAAAAAACTATGTGAATGTGCAGCAGGACAGCCGTATGTGGAAGAAGCACCCGTCTTTCTTGTTTTCTGTGCTGATATGCAGCGACACCGGCAGGCCTGTGAGATGCATAAATCAGCAATGCTTTCGGGCTTTACCGAGCAGTTTCTAACCGCTTCAGTAGATTGTGCTCTTTTTGCCCAAAACGTCCTGATCGCTGCACAGTCAGTTGGTCTTGGCGGTTGCTATATCGGAGCGCTTAGAAACGAAATTGCAGCGGTCGATGATCTGCTTGGCCTGCCGGATCTTGTTTATCCTGTCTTCGGAATGTGTTTGGGATATCCCGCCCAGGATCCTGAAACAAAACCCCGGCTCCCGCTTGCCGTGGTCTTGAAACAGGAACGTTACGATAACACTGATAACTCAGACATCATAAAGGGGTACGATACACAAGTCAGCAGCTACTATAAAACAAGAACCGGCGGTACCAAAGACAGCACTTGGAGTGAACAGATCTCCGAAATGCTGGTTAAGGAAGCTCGCCCCCACATGCTCGGCTACCTGCAAAGCAAAGGATTTCTTTTAAAGTGAGAAATACGGGAAGTCCTGCTGCCTGTTCTGTTCGTTTATAAAATACCGTCAAGATTCTCTGTAAAGTGCTTCCACGATTTTTTGTCTGCCTCTTCGTGGTACCGCTCTGAGCCAAGGACAGTGAACGCATGCGGTGCCCCGCTGTAAGTCACCATCTCGTGATGGACTCCGGCAGTCTCAAGCTGTGCTGCAAGGGCCCCAAAGTCTTCCATGGTGATGGCGCTGTCTGCCGTACCGTGAAAAACGAAAATTGACCCGGCTGTCTTGCTGTAATCCTGACCCTCTGGTGTGGCTAATCCTCCGTGAAACGTAACAAACGCCTTGGCCTGAGATCCGGAACGGGCCATCTCAAGAACAGCTGCGCCGCCAAAACAGTAACCAAAGACAACAGCGTTTGTACCATCACCTCCCTGTTTTACTCCCTCATCAAAGGCGGCTTGCAGAAGGTTTCTCATTTTTGTTCGGTCTTTATAGAGTTCTCCGGTATGCTGTTTTTTATCCTCTACCTCAGTGGGCCTGACTCCTTTGCCAAAGAGATCTGCAGCAAATACAGAATATCCAAGATCGGCAAGCATTTCCGCACGTTTAATTTCATAGTCGGTCAAGCCGTCCCAGTCATGAATGAGCAGTAATAACGGCGCACCTTCTTTATTACTTGAATAATAGCCCTCATATTCACCACCTTCGGCGGAATAGGTAACGGCTTTACCTGAAGCATACACATTGGTCGTCAGCATCAGGGTTATTAAAAATGGTAATATTATCTTCATCTTTTACCTCATTGAGCAGTATGATATTTGTCTGTTTCTCGACGTAAGGTTGTTCGAGAGATTTAAAATAACCAATTTTTCCAGTCATTCACTGGTGTCTTATTATATTAGTACCACATTGTGGTAAATCAATATCAGAGAAGAATATTATTTAAGAACGCATCGTCTACCGGATAGCAGACAGTTCATCCGGAGCAGGCCGTGGATTTGGCTGAAATAAGGAGACAATCAGGCCGCAGAAAGCAGTTGATTATTGTACTTTCCTATTGACTGAGCTGCAGCGAGCGCACGTCTCATTATCAATCGTCAGTAACAATTGTAATCCGGTCAATTGCCGGATCGGTAAACCCGTCAAGCCCATCTCTTACGGTGGTTGAAAAACTGTAGAGTACTGCACCGCGCGGGCCAGCCTGAAACCAGTGTTTCTGATAAGGTTCAAAGGTAAGTTGATCACCGGGCTTCAAAACAAGCTCGTTTCGTAATGTATAGACATCCTTCTTCCCCGGGACCAAAAAACCTTCCTGCATGGTGTCAGGACCCTCAATATAAAAGCGAAGATCGCCCCGGATATGGCGAATCGATTCCTGTTTTCCCGGGTCATCTCCCACTCGAGGATGCCAGTGCTCGGGTTCTGTCTGGTTTGGAAAAAGGACAAGGACCTTTGCCGCCAGTCGATCGGTATTCACCATATTATGGACCTGTATACCCTCTTCCTCGAGATTACTTAGTCCGAAATCAACGACTTCTATTGTAGAGATTTCCTCCTCAGTTAAATGAATCCCGGCTTCTCTTATCATCTCCGCTGCCCGCTTTTGTGCTGCGATCTTCTGTTGTCTGGTAATCATATCTGCTAATCTCCTGGAAAAATCATCGAATGCACTTATATTTTATGAACAATCTAAAAATTCTGTTCTCTCTGATAAGTAAAGTACATCACAATAAAAAAAGCTTCTATTTCATAATTGTATGAAATTCAGTGCACAAAATAACTATTGACAGTCCATGTTTTTTTGAATATTGAGTTTTGTATACAAAATACATCTTGATCAGGTTTTGTTCAACTAAATTGGATCAATCATGATTAAGCCTATCATTAAATCAGAAAATCTTGACCAGACGGCTTACCAGATTATCAAAGAGATGATCGAAAACCGGCAGCTCCTGCCTGGCCAGAAAATACCTCAGGAAAAACTCGCGGCAGATCTCGGTATCTCCAGGACACCTCTCATCGGTGCTCTTAAATTCCTGGAACAGGAAAAACTTGTCGAGACAAAACCAAGGCGAGGATTTTTTGTAAGATTATTCACCATTGAAGAAATGATCTCCATTTTTGAGATTCGTGAAGTGTTGGAGGGACTATCGGCGCGAAGGGCCGCAAAATCGATTACTGATCGCCAGATAATTGAACTGAGGAAGATATTCAAACCATTTCTCAAATCCAAGAAAATAGATGATTTTTACGCCTATTCCAGAGCGGATCGACAATTTCATAACACTATCGCTGAAATCGGCTCAAAAGAATTTCTGACCAGTATTTTACAGACCTTTAATATTGTTTCACTTGCCTATCAATATCCAACTCGTGAAGGCCTTATCCGCAGCCCCGGCGAAACGATCAAGGAACATACCAAGATCATAGCAGCCATTTGCAGTCATGACGAAAGAGCCTCTGAAGCGCTTATGAGGGAACATCTCACTGCAACCATTTATAAGTTGAGGGCTCATATTGAAGAGGAAGTGACCAGCCAAAAGGAGGTGAACAACTGAAACAACGGTACGCAGGAGTAAAGAATTAAGGGTGTATTCACCGCACGTGAGTGCATGGCATCGAATAATTCAGATCAAAATCTAAAAAAAGAGAGGATGCACAATGAGAAAAATTCTATTTATCGGTCTGGCAGTGTTCATCGCACTGTCCTGCAGCGCCTATGCAGCAAAAAAATTTCCGTCTCGAAACATCACTAATGTGGTTGTTTGGGGTGCAGGTGGCGGTACTGATACATGCAACAGGATTATCAGTGCTGAAATGGCACCATTTCTCGATGTAAACATCAATGTTATCAACAAAACCGGTGGTGTGGGCGGATCTGTTGGTATGAGTTATGTTTTTGGTCAACCCCATGACGGCTATACCCTCGCCGGTCTTTCAGAATCAAATGTCACCGCGGCTGTCCAGGGTGGCTGGGATCAGAACTTTGACGTATGGGACCCCTTTATCGTCGGCGGCTCTCCTGACCTGATTTCCGTAACCGCTGATGCGCCCTATAAAACCCTTAAAGACCTCATCGAAGCAGCAAAAAAAGATCCTGGTTCCATCAAGGCAGGAGCAAGCGCAGCCGGCTCTATTCACCATCTCAACCTGCTTGCCCTTGAAAAAGGATCTGGTGCCAAATTCAACTTTATCCCCTACAAAGGATCCGCACCGAGCCAGAATGCTGCCATGGCAGGTGAAATCACTGTCGTTGTCACCTCCCTGGCAGAACAGCAGCAACTGCTGAGAGGCGGCAAGCTTCGACCTCTGGCCATGCTGATTCCTGATTCTTTTGAGGTTGAGGGACTCGGCGCGATTCCTTCCGGTTTTGATGACTATCCGGGTCTTTCCGAGTACCTGCCCATTTCCCAGGCAATCGGTTTTGCGGTACCGGCTGACGCTCCCGAAGAGGCAAAGGCTGCCTTGGTCGACGCGTTTAATAAAGCGATAGCAACCGATAAAGTACAAACATGGGCAAAAGAGAATTATTACCTGCTCTCTGGAAAATCTGGCGAGGAAGCCCGGGAAATCTTTGCCGCGCTCCAGTCTAATTTTACCTGGACGCTCTTTGAGCTTGGTGCCGCGAAAGTAAGCCCCGAGACTCTTGGTATTGCAAAACCATAAACGGTACTCTCAAAACGAACAACATGTAACAGTAACTGAATGAGGCCGGGTAGAGCGGAATGCCTGCTGTTCTGCAATCCGGCCTCATTTTATTCCAAACTGGAAATTTTATCATGCTGGATACAGAGAAGCTCAGGAAAGCAGACATATTTTCGGGAACAGCTATTTTTATTCTTGGCCTGTTCATTATCAGCCAGGCCGTTCAGATGCCGATGAAGGACTCCTATGCAGGCGTTCAGAATGTCTGGTATGTATCGCCCGCCCTTTTTCCGATGTTTATCGGGGCGATGCTTGCGCTTCTGGGTGTCCTGTTGATGAGAACTGCACTTAAAGAAGTCGGAATGAGGGGCTTGAAGAGCGTTCTCGTTTACTTTGGCAGCCCGGACTTCATTGTCTTTCTCACACGCAAAGATACAATACGATACTACGCAATCATTCTTAACCTCCTGGTCTACGTCTTTGTCCTCATATCACGTGTAGACTTTTTTATCGCTTCGATCTTTTTTCTACTCATTTTCTTTTTCCAATTTTACTGCGCTACTCATGAATATCTCATAAAATTGATTTTCCTGGAGTTTCTCGGCTCTCTTCTGCTTATTGCAATAATACTCTTTGGGATCAGCCAGAACCTGCCCGAGACGATTCCCTTTCCACTGGATATTGTCGTCTGCATGTTCATTGCCGGCCTCATATTGACCACCTTCAGGCAGCCAAGAGATGCCCCCGAACAGCTAAGAAAATTAAAACTCAGTCTCATTATCGCCTTTGTGGCCCCGTTCACAATCGGCATTATTTTCAAATATTTTCTGCTTGTTCCCATGCCATTCGAAGGGCTTGTTGTCAGCGTCCTTGATGCAATATGGTACGCTGATTTCTGGTCATAAAGGAGCCACATTTCATGCTGATTTTTGAACGAATTCAATCATTTTTTGAAATTGCTGCAGGCATGGTTACAGAACCGCTATCGCTGGCAGTTCTTTTTGGCTCAGTGCTGCTGGGCATTCTTTTCGGTGCCATGCCTGGACTCACCTCGACTCTTGGCGTTGCGCTCCTGACGGCCTTGACCTACAGCATGGATACGCCAATGGCCATGATCTGTCTGCTGTCCATTTATGTGGGCGGCACCTACGGAGGGTCTTACGCTTCCATACTGATAAATATCCCTGGAACTGCCGCGGCTGCTGCGACTGCGATGGACGGATATCCACTGGCCTGCAAGGGTGAGGGTGGCAGAGCAATCGGTCTTACCACAACCGCATCGGCGATCGGCACAATCATAAGCATGCTGTTCGTGGTCTCCATTTCACCGCTTATTTCCAATTTTGCCCTAGAATTCACCTCCTTTGAATTTTTTCTCCTGGCCTTCTTCGGGATTCTCATAAGTGGCACACTGACCGCCCCAGACCTTGTGATCAAGGGCTGGATCGCCGGTTTTCTGGGACTGTTTCTCGCTTGCATCGGCAGAGACCAGCTGCAGTTCTATCCACGCTTTACCCTTGGTATTTCCGAGCTTGAGAGCGGAATTGAAGTCGTTCCCGTACTTATCGGCGCGTTCGGTATTCCCCAGATCATCGAAGTACTCAAAGCAAAATCTCAAATGCCGAAAGCGAAAAAACTTCAGCGTATCATGCCTGAAATTGGCACAGTACTTCGCAATATTCCGGCTATTGTCCGCTCAGCGTTGATCGGCGTCGGTATCGGTGCGGTCCCTGGAATAGGTGAAGATATCGCCGGCTGGGTTTCATACGGTACGGCAAAAAACACGTCCAAGCATCCGGAAACCTTCGGGAAAGGAGAACTCAAGGGGGTCATCGCCAGCGAAACGGCCAACAACGCCTGTGTCGGCGGCGCGATGATACCACTGCTCAATCTTGGTATCCCCGGCAGCCCTCCGGCCGCCATGCTTCTTGGCGCCCTGATGCTTCACGGTGTTACACCCGGGCCGATGATCACCTTTGAACACCCCACCTTTATCCTCGAAGTCGCCGCCATATTGCTGCTTGCTTCAGTGGCGATGTGGATCACAGGCATGATACTTGCCAAACAAGTGGTGAAGGTTCTCAATATACCCACTCCGTTATTCATGCCTATTATTGGCGTTCTCTGCATCATCGGCTCCTACTCACTCGGTCTCAACATATTCAACCTGTTCCTGATGCTGCCCGTCGGCATTATCTGTTACTTTTTGACAAATATGGGCTACCCTATCGCCCCCCTGGTAATCGGCGTCATTCTTGGTCCAATGGCCGATGAAAATCTGCGTCGGGCGCTGATGGTATCACAAGGCAGCTTCGCACCGGTATTCACCAGGCCGGTATCCCTGATCCTATTCATTATTATCGTCTGGACCATCATCAGTCAGTTTGGCTGGTACAAAAACCTGCTTAACCGTGTAAAAACCAAACTTTTTAAGAACACATCTGACAGCTAACCTGTTTTTCAGTAAAAACTAAATTGTGGAGACCCATCATGCTTAACCTGGCAATCATTACCAGCTTTCTGTCCAAAACCAAAGATCGCTTTCACGAGTATAACGAACCCCTTGATCTCGATGGAAAATTTAAATTACTGTCTGAGATAGAAGGCTATTCAGGCGTTGAAATCGTCCACCCCTATGAAGTCAATGACGCAGACCAAACCAAAGCCGCACTTGCCAAGTACAACCTCAATGTCGCTGCGGTAAATGTCAATGTCAAAGCCGAGCCGGAGTTTCGCAATGGCGGCCTCACCTCTCTTGAACAGGAGGTGAGGGAAAAAGCGGTACAATTTATAAAAAATGCAAAGGATTTTGCTGCCGATATCGGGGCCGACAAAGTTACCTGCTGTCCGCTCGGGGACGGATATGAATTTGCCTTTCAGAACGATTATGCAGTGGCCTGGAAACATTTGATCGAAACCTTTTCTGAAGCTGGTGATTACCGTAGAGAGATTCCCCTCTATATCGAGTACAAACCAAGCGAAACAAGAGGCCGCTGTTTTGTTGATACTGCTGCAAAAGCACTCTGTCTGCTCAACGACATCAAGATTGAGGATATGGGAATTACCCTCGATTTCGGTCACTCAATGTACGGCAACGAGAATCCGGCAGAAGCAGTTTCGCTGCTTGAGGCCAGCCCCTACAAATACTACATCCATATCAATGATAATGACGGCAAATGGGACTGGGACTATTTTACCGGAACCAAGCATTATCTCGATTATGTGGAGTTTCTCTATTATCTCAGAAAATACGATTACAAGGATTATTTCACCTCCGACACTTCACCCACCCGCTGGGATATAAAAGGAACATTTGAGGTAAACAGCAGGATGACCACAAAAATCTGGGAGATGTTTGACAGGATTGATACTGCGCATCTGGAAACCCTCATGGTTGGCGGTGATTATATCAAGACCTGGAAATTCATAGAAGAAAACATTTTCAAACTGTAATGCTCCTCTTACAAAACGGACCATTTTCAGTTTTTTGACAAACCCACAAAAATTACATGTTATTAAATATCATGCTCTTAACACAGAGCGTACCAGAAAAAATTAGAGAAGGAGAACGTTGTGGCAAAACATACAGTTAAAACAATCCAGGCAATGCGGGATAACAAAGAAATAATCACCATGCTCACTGCATACGATTACCCCACTGCCAAGAAGGTAAACGATTCCGGAATCGATACAATTCTCGTCGGTGACTCATGTGCCATGGTTGTGCACGGCCACGACAACACCCTTACAGCGACGATGGATATGATGGTACTGCACTGTGCAGCAGTTGCCCGTGCCTGTGACAGGACCATGGTTATCGCTGATATGCCCTTTGGCTCTTTTCAATACGGTATCGAGGAAACCATGCGCAATGCAGCCCGCTTTGTAACTGAGGCCAAGGTCGATGCCGTTAAATTCGAAGCAACTCCCCATCACATTGAAAAGACCGAAGCCATCGTCCAGATGGGGATTCCGGTTGTCGGCCACGTCGGGCTTCACCCTCAGGCAGTTGGCGCCCTTGGCGGCCTTAAAGTACAGGGCAAAGACATGGAGTCTGCAAGAAAGGTGGTCTCCGAAGCCCTGGCCCTGCAGGAAGCAGGTGCTTTTGCCATCATTTTCGAAGCGGTTCCAGCAAAACTCTCAACCTATGTCACCGAAAAACTCGACATCCCGACCATCAGTATCGGCGGTGGACCAGGGTGTTCGGGACAACTCCTGGTTACCCCTGATGTACTTGGCTTGTATGATAATTTCACCCCGTCATTTGCCAAGCAATACCAGAACTTTGGTGATGTAATGATTGAGACCTTCAAGCAGTACAGAAAAGAAGTACTCAGCGGTGAGTTTCCCGGTGAAAAGCACAGCTATAAAATGTCTGAGGAAGTTCTTCAGGCGATTATCAAAGAATTCGGTTAAACATCAGCCAGGCTGCCTGCCTGGTTCAGCTCGTTACTGTACGCATGCCGAACTAAGCAGGCAGCAGTGCTTTTATGATTTGGGTAAAGAATTACCATCAGGAATCCAGGTATTGTTAAACCGAAAACGGGTAGTTGATTCCTGGATGATGCTTATATCCTACAAGCTCGAAATCATCTGGTGTTACCCAGGTCTCCAGATCCTCAAGGCTCTTTATGTCAGGATTTATCACCAGTTTTGGCAGCGGATAGGGTTCTCGTTTCATCTGCACATCTCGCAGCAGTTCGATTTGATCCTCATAGACGTGCACGTTGACAATCTTGTGATAAGCCTTGGCCGCCTTGAGCCCGGTAATCTGAGCCATGATCATCAGCAGCCAGCCCACCTGGACCTGATTGAAACCATGCCCCAGCGGCAGGTCATCTGAACGCTGGTAGGAGGTGAGATAGAGCTTATCCCCGAGCTTACTGAAGGTGTGGGTGTGCATGCAGGCATTCAGGCAGGCACGGTCGCGCTCGCCTGGGTTCATGAACGTCATGATTTCACAACGGTTATCGACGCCTCTTTTGAGATCGTTGTAGACGTTGAGAAGCTGATCGATTGATTGGTTTTCCGGGTTTCGCCAGTCCCGCCCCTGGGCGCCGTAACAGCGTCCCATATCATCAGTCCCCTTCCTGAACGGATTGGCAAGCCAGTCCTCATTTTCATTGGCATTCTCGTTCCAGGTATTGCAGCCGATCGCCCTGAATTGCGCAGCACTCGTGTAGCCTCTGAGATATCCGAGCATTTCACCAATTGCAGCTTTCCAGAATAGTTTTTTCGTTGTCAAGACCGGCAGAGTTCCATCGCTGACATCATATACGAGATCTGCATTGATAATTGTCAGACATCGTTTACCGGTTCGACTGTTTTCCACCCACTCTCCATGATCAATTAATCGCTGACAGAGCTCAAGATATTCTTTCATTTCAAATTTATGTTTGTATAAGATAATATTCTAACCGGCAGATATTTTCCGCCGACTCTGGGCCGATACGAAAACGTGCTATTCAACAGCAGCCACGTTCGCGTCAACAACACTATAATAACAGACATTCACTATTCCAGCATAATCTCAGCAGAATTTTACAGCACTGAGAGCTGCAGAGAATTATTCCCCGGCAAATATAAACCGGCAATAAAGAGCCTTCATAGCCTGGACGGCGTGAGCTGTTCCAACCGTTAAAATTTAAAAAGATAATTTTTCGGTGATATATTCACATAGGCAATTAGTATTTTGTCTCTGGATTTTATTAGCACGGCAATTATATTTCTCATCATGGTTGGTTTCCTGACGGCGCCGCCTGATTCACCTTAACGCAGCCACGAACCAGGAGAACAGGATTCTGAGAGACTCAGGCCCGATAGTGGCAGCCCCCGGCCTGCATTTTCAGGTACCGCAGAAAAGGTAAAGCTGTTATTGATTAATAGTATCCACCCTATTTCAGTCATAAACGATAATAAAAGGAGCGTATGTACCATGTCACACCTGCCGACCAGAGATGAAGCGTTTCAATTGCTCAAAGAATATAATAAATCCGAAAGCCTGATCAAGCATGGCCTGGCGGTGGAAGGAGTAATGCGATACTGTGCCAGGAAAAGAAACGCTGATGAGGAAAAATGGGGGATCATCGGCTTAATTCATGATCTCGATTATGAGCAATTCCCCGAACAGCATTGCCGGAAAACCGAAGCCATTCTCAAGGAACATGACTGGCCTGAAGAATATATTCGGGCAGTCGTGAGCCACGGCTGGGGCATATGCAGCGATGTAGAACCGCAGAGTGAAATGGAAAAAGTCCTTTTTGCCATTGATGAGTTAACCGGTCTTGTAACCACCACCGCGCTGGTACGACCATCAAAAAGTGTTCTCGACATGAAACCAAAATCTGTTAAGAAAAAGTGGAAGGATAAACGCTTTGCCGCCGGCGTGGATCGATCAATTATTGAAAAAGGTGCTGAGATGCTTGATGTTGATATCTCTGATCTGATTCTTGACACCATCGAGGGAATGCGTGAAGTTGCAGAAGAAATCGGCCTGAAAGGCACCGTCAATTCCTGATATCATCTTCTCACATCTGCAGATACTTATGGCAATCTTCCCACTTCTTCCTGCGGACATCAAACGCAGGGAGAGATATCTCGACAGCCTCACACTCCCCGTTGACTACATGGGAGATTTCTCTTTAATGGGATTTGTTGTGGACCGCTACGAGGAAGCATGTACTCTCCTTCTGGCAGATGGCCGCAGGCTGAACCGGCATACACACGGCAGCCATATAATTATAGAAGGACCAGCAAATATTCTGGAAATCACCAGGTTACTGACTTCAAACAATATTTACTGCACCTTCTCAGATATTGCCGATACACTCTATCAGGCCTGATGAGACAAAAGGCTCCCGGAGGGATGTCACCTATGAAAAAACCGGCGCCCCAGAGACTCTCAAACAACCATTTAAAGAGGTTATGATTTGATTATTCCAAAAGAACTCCAGAACAGAGATGACTATAAGGCATGTGTCGAATTCCATGGCCATACCTGTATGGGGTTAACCCTTGGCTATTTTGCAGCCAAACTCGGCATGCAATACCTCTCTGAACAGCGGGCCCTTGATGAGGAACTGGTCTGCATCAGTGAAACCGATGCCTGCTGCTGTGACGCCATTCAGGTGCTCACGGGATGCACCTTTGGTAAAGGAAATTTCATCTTTAAAGATATCGGGAAAATGGCCTTCAGTTTTATCAGCAGAACAAGCAGTATTGGTGTTCGCTTGTCGATGAAACCGGGTATCATGGATATACCGGAGGATGAACAGAACCTGTTGAATATAATACGATCACAGAGTGCATCCCCTGATGAAATCAGAAAATATGAAAAACTGCATGAAAACCGATCGAAAGCCCTCTTTGAAAAAGGACCCGGTGCGTTTTTTTCAATTGAAGAACTACAGACGGCAATGCCGCCAAAGGCCAGAATTGCACCCTCACAACCATGTGAGAACTGCAGAGAACCGGTCATGGAAACCAAATTAGAGCATATTGACGGCAAAAAACTGTGTCGAAGCTGTTATAGCCGCGACACCTAGATTGTTAAGCTAAGGATGAGAATATGAATATTGATAATCTGATGAAAGTCACCGTTGAAATCCAATTCAACGATAAAACTGCAGATTCGGCGCCAGGCTTGAACAATACCTTTTGTTTCGAATTTATCTTTGGTGTCGCAAGTTCTGGTTTGAGCACTTTTGAGCAGGAAATTTACCTGAAATCAGCCGGAGATACTCTTTCCATATCAGTACCCCGCACTTCTGCTCCTGAATACTTTGGGCACCTATACCAGCACCTCCATCATCAGGTTAAATCCACTATTATGCCAGACGTCTTTAACCTGGATGTTTCGATCTCAGCTGTTCAGAAGAGCGAGCAACGTGAGGTTGTGAAAGCGATGTCTCAATCCTTAGGTCACGACTGCGGAGGCGGCAGCTGCGGCTGCGGCTGCAGTTGAGGTAATCTGGTAAGAGTCCTTATGTTTTTGCCCCTGCTTACAATTTTCAGTTCGTCTTTTGTTCTTGCCCTGTCCGGCGCCCTGATGCCCGGCCCTGTCCTGACAGTAACAATCAGCGAAAGTGCACGCCGGGGAGCAATTGTCGGTCCACTGATTATTTTAGGCCATGGACTGCTCGAGCTGCTTCTGGTAATTGCCCTTCTTGCAGGCCTTGCCCCACTTCTTGGCAGGAATGAAGTGTTTATCGTCATTTCACTCTCGGGCGGCGGGATCCTGCTCTGGATGAGTTACACCATGTTTCGCAGCTTACCGGGAATGAAACTCAACCTCAACCAGACACAAGAGAAGCCGCGCAATCTGATACTGGCCGGTATACTGCTGAGTATCGCCAACCCATACTGGACCATATGGTGGGCAACCATTGGAATGGGCTCTATTGTTTACTCGATTACCTATGGAATCGCCGGGATCATCGCCTTTTATGCTGGTCATATCCTCGCTGATCTCGCCTGGTATAGCATCATTTCTCTGGGTATAGCCAAAGGCCGCCATTTTTTTACCGACCTTATTTACCGAAGGCTGATCGCCTTCTGTGCGACCTTTCTGCTGCTATTCTCTTTTTATTTTATTTATAGCGGTATCGAAAAAATCGTCTGATCCGACCTGCTGCCCAGAGACTCTGTTTTCAACTGCTTCACCTCAGTTTCCACACAGGCTCATTGGCCTCTGCCTTTTAGATCAGAGCAATACTACATTGTAAGATATGCCTAACAATTATTTTCTTGTGATCCTCCATTTATATGTTATTAATGAGTATTATTCCCAAACTCTCTCATATAGCTATTGGAGCATACCACGATGGCATCAAAAAACGCTAACCGTTGGGGTTTTATCTTTCTTACGGTTGTCTTTCTCGTATCTGCCGGTGGATTTATTTATCAAGAAAAATCATCTCTTTGGCAATTGAAATCACCCGCTCCACTTGAAGCTGCATGGTATCGGGTAGAGACTGCCCGCGGCGAGATAGTAAAGAACAAATCAATAGTAGGTAACTGCCATATCTGCCATGCCTTCTGGGTTCCAATCCCGAGATCAGAGCAGACCAGCAATCCCCGATTTGCTCACGCCAATATCCAGATCAAGCACGGCAATAATGATCGCTGCTATAATTGTCATCAAATCAGTGATCGAAACAACTACACGGCAAACGACGGCTCCGGAATCATGGTCAGGAATGTTGAAAAACTCTGTGCGCGCTGCCATGGATTGATTTACAATGACTGGCTTTCCGGCACCCATGGCAAATGGACAGGGACATGGAGCTCTGCCGTCAGCCTCGATCGCAAGACCTTCGGTTGTACACAATGCCATGACCCTCATGATCCGATGTTCAAATACGAGGTGAGCGCCCCGCCGCCGGTCTGGGCTGATAAATTCATCCGTTCCAAAACTGACACTGATCACCTAGGGCCATTGTCAAATTTCCTGGTATCTGAAGAACCAAAGGAGATCTTTTAATGGTTGATTATAGAGACGATAATCCCCTGCAGCCGCCAGATGACCTACCCGAAAATGACTCTCGCCGTAATTTTATCGCCAAAGGAGCTCTTGCGGTGGCCGGACTTGCCGCCGGAGGCGCCGCTTTAAGTCCTCTTTTCGGTGCAGAAGAGATTCCTTCAGTAGAGGAGCTCCTGCAGAAACACTACAAACGACTGACAGACGATGACAAAACAGCCATTTTCTCACGGCTGGAAAATCAGATAAAGAAAACCTATAACATCGATGCCCATATCACCGATCCCCAGCCTATTGACGGGGCGGAGTTCGCCTATGTGCTCAATATCGGCAGATGCATCGGCTGCAGAAAATGCGTGTACGCATGCATGAAAGAGAACAACACCTCCCGCGATCCTCAGATTCAATACATTCGCGTTCTCAAACTAAAAAAAGGGTCCATTGATCTTGAATCATCATCACATGATTATCCTGAGAATGAAGTGGCAGATCCAGATTATTACTATATGCCTGTACAGTGTCACCAGTGCCGCAAGCCTCCCTGCATCAAGGTCTGTCCGGTCAAGGCAACTTGGGCTGAAAAGGACGGAATCATCGTCGTTGATTACAACTGGTGTATCGGCTGTAGGTATTGTGAAGCTGCCTGCCCCTATCACGCCAGGCGTTTTAACTTCGCAAAGAATTCAATCGCTGCTGAAGATATCAACCCCACCATGGGGTACCTTTCCAATCGTCTTCGTCCTCTTGGTGTCATGGAAAAATGTACCTTCTGTCTCCATCGAACCAGGGAAGGTAAATATCCTGTGTGCCACGATGTCTGCCCGACCGGAGCAAGAAAGTTCGGAAACCTGAGAGATCAGGATTCAGAGATAAGAAAAATACTTGAACGGGAACGTGTCTATGTCCTCAAACAGGAAATTGGTACGATTCCAAGATTTTATTACGTTTTCGCCAAATAACAATACAGGAAAATGTCCATGATCAAGTTTATCAGCTACGGTTTCAGGGCAATTACCAGGGGAAGCATCTGGTACTGGCTGTGGGTCTCAATTCTGACCGCCTTATCCCTCCTGGGTCTCAACGCGTATGCCAGACAGCTGGCACATGGACTGGTGACGACCGGTATGGGCGATGAAGTCTCCTGGGGAATATACATAGCCAACTTTGCCTTTCTCGTCGGCATGGCTGCTGCCGCAGTGATGATGGTAATACCTGCCTATATTTTCAAAGACCGTGAAATGCATAAGGTAGTCATATTCAGCGAACTCTACGCTGTCGCCGCAATGATCATGTGCCTGCTCTTCATTATCGTCGATCTTGGCCGCCCTGACCGTCTCTGGCATCTGCTGCCCGGCCCCGGATATTTTAATTTTCCGGGCTCCCTGCTCACCTGGGATGTTATTGTTCTGAACGGCTACCTGCTCCTCAATCTCTGGGTCTGTTTTTATGTCCTTTATAAAGGCTTTAATGACGAAAAACCACAACCCTTACTATATATTCCTGTCGTTTTTATTGCCATCGTCTGGGCCCCGTCAATCCATACAATAACCGCGTTTCTCTTCCAGGGACTGGGCGGCCGTCCCTTCTGGAACAGTGGCTTGATTGCCCCGCGTTTTCTCGTTTCCGCCTTTGCGGCAGGGCCCGCCTTCATGGTGCTGGTTTTTAAATTTCTGAAAACGATCGGGGCCATCAATTTTGAAGAAAAAGTGATAGACAGAATTCGTATCATTATCACCGTCAGTCTGTTGATTAATATCTTTCTGGCAGGTTCAGAGCTTTTCGCAGAATTCTACTCTGAATCTGCTCACACGATCCACATAAGTCATCTCTTCGGCCTCCATGGAGCGTCGCTTCTTGCACCCTGGATCTGGGGAGCGCTCCTGCTGAACCTGCTGGCGGCACTTATCCTGCTCTCTCCCCTGCGCAGAAATCCCTATTTCCTGATTCCCGCCTGCATCATGATTGTCGCCGGAATCTGGACTGAAAAGGGACTTGGTTTTGTTGTCCCGGGTTTTATTCCAACTCCTCTGGGCGACTTCGTACAATACATTCCCTCAACCAACGAACTGCTCATCTGTGCCGGAATCTGGTCCTTTGGGCTCTTGCTCTATTCTTTTCTCTTAAAGTCAGCGATTCCCATCATTAACAAGGTGGATAGAAGTTCAATTTTATAAAAAATTTCGGTGATGATGTTCACCAAAAGGAGGTGAAATTAAATTTAAGTAAACTACCGGGTCCAGAGGACCCGGCATTGTTAGCCCCTTGAAGGGGCTGTCGTTTAATTCCCATTGGCACGGAGCTGAGCACCATGAAATCTGACGGAGAAGGAG
Source organism: uncultured delta proteobacterium (assembly GCA_963710015.1). GTDB lineage: Bacteria > Desulfobacterota > Desulfobulbia > Desulfobulbales > Desulfocapsaceae > MADRE3. The sequence goes on from CAVPYP010000030.1 coordinate 292,560, forward strand.
TTTGAACTGTTTGAGCAAGGCGAGTTTTCAAACTCCCGGCAGATTTCAGGGCGCGCAAGGTGCCCGAAGGGCCGAGCGACAGGGGTGCCCTTTCTTTTGGTTCTTTTCTTTGGGCAAACAAAGAAAACGAACAGAAAAAATCTATTGCTGGCTGAGCCATTTTTCTCTGACCTGGCCCATAGGACCAGGTTTTAACTGATAGAATAAACAGATGACTAACTGATTACACATTCTAGAGGGGGACTTTATGATCAAAACCAAATGTTTTTTGCTGACTGCTGCGTTTGGTTGCAGCCTGATTGCGGCGGCAACAGCATATGGTGCAGGAGGAGGCTGCTCAACAGCGGAATGCCACCAGGGCATAGCCAACATCAAACCAGATGACCATCAAATGATGATCACCATCAAGATGAATGGCAGCCAGCATGGCGACCCTGATGGCTGTGTCATGTGTCATGGCGGTAATCCCAAAGCAGTCAAAAAAGAAGAAGCTCACCAGGGCGTACCGCCTACCCTTCGTATCGCTCCAGGCCCAAAGGATTTCTATCCTGATCCCGGATCGATATGGATTGCAGATAATTCATGCGGCGCCTGTCATCCCGGATATGTTTACCGTTCGACCCTTGGACTGATGAATACAGAAGCCGGAAAAATCCAGGGCAACCTGGTAACCTGGGGATTCGATGAAGTCCAGGATTATAATGTTCCTTGGGGTAACTATGATGCAGAAGACATAGACAGTCAGGAACCACTTTCTGGTTCACCCGCTTATAAGGAATACATGAATAACCAGATTGCCATGTATCCGAAGCAGTATCCCAGCACTCTCGCGATGCTGCCGCAGGTAACAATGGATGAGGTTAACGCCGACCCCAAAAAAGCTGGAATCACCTACCAGCGTCATGACTGTCAGCGCTGTCACATAGGGGTGCGAGGGCGTGAACGGCGCGGAGATTACAGGGGGATGGGCTGCTCTGCCTGTCATGTACTTTATGGTACCGACGGTTTTTACATGGGTGATGACAAGACCATATCCAAAGAAAAGCCCGGTCATATGCTCACCCATGAGATTGTTGCGACCCGCAAGACCGGCGGTATCCCTGTCGAGGCCTGCAGTTCATGCCATAACAGGGGGAAAAGAATCGGAGTTTCCTTCCAGGGACTGATGGAATTTCCCTATGGCTCTCCATATAACAAGAGCGGCAGTAAACAGCCGGGTCTCCACTCTAAAAACTATTTATTTGTTTCAGACGATCTCCATCATCAGCAGCAGAGCAGAGACGGTAATCCCAAGGGCGGACTTCTCTGCCAGGATTGTCATACCTCCATTGACATGCACGGTGACGGTAATATCCACGGCACAACCCTTGCCCAGGTCGAGATCGAATGTTCGGACTGCCACGGCCTTACCGACAAATATCCGTGGGAACTTCCCGTTGGTTACGGTGATGAATTCGGCAAGGAGTTAAGCAAAGATGGCCGTGGAGTTGCCCAGGAACGTCTGGTTCCCGGCAGGCAGTTCGGATTTCCATACGAAGCCGAAGACGGCTTTGTCCTGACTGCCCGAGGCAACCCGATTGGTAACGTGGTCAGGAGAGGCAACACGGTTATCGTCCATTCTGCCACCGGAAACGACTTTGAAGCTCCGGTTCTTAAAAATCTTCGGGATGAGAAAAAGTGGAAAGACCCTTCAGCGGAAGTAGCGATGAACTCGGTCTCGAAGCATATGGATAAACTTGAATGCTACTCATGTCACGCCTCATGGGCACCGCAATGCTACGGCTGTCATGTACAGGTTAATTACAAGCCAAAAGATGGCAAGCCTGTAGCCGGTACCGATTGGGTCGCATCCGGTAACGACCGGAAGCCGAATGGGCAGACCGCAGAGTCGGTTCTTGGTTCAGGAGGGCTGAAATCCCCAGGCAAGATTTCTGAAACGAGATCTTACCTGCGCTGGGAAGATCCCGTTCTCGGCATCAGCGGTGAAGGCAGAGTTACTCCGCTCATGCCGGGCTGTCAGGTTACCTACACAGTCATCAATGACAAAGGTGAAACGCTGGTTAACAACGAACTCGCTGAAAATGTTGGTGAGGCTAAACAGCTTGGACAGGAACATGTACCGCTGGCAATTGATATGGCACCTGTACAACCGCATACCGTCCAGAGAAAGGCCCGAACCTGCGAGTCCTGTCACACCAATCCCAAAGTTGCAGGGCTGGGCATTGGCAACGGCACCTTTGGCCAGCGTCAGGCTGAGGATATAGTGATGGACCTGATGGATGCCACAACCCGCGAAATCATCCCGGCCAAGTATAGCGTCCAGATCCCGGCCATACCCAAACTGACCTTTGACTGGTCCCAGATCGTCACCCGTGAAGGTACGCAGATCGCCACCGTCGGCACGCACTGGCCGATGTCTCGATCATTCAACAAACAGGAACTGGACAATTTCCTCCGTGCCGGCACTTGTATGGGATGTCACCAGAACATGAGTGAAGCTGAGCTCTGGAAAAAGGTTTCAACAGAAGGCACGCTTGATCCAAAAGCACACCTGGAACAGATGAACCAGATGATAAAATTCATGGCAGAACAAGGTATAAAACCGGCTGAACTTAAACAGTAACCAGTGGACAGTCCCTGACTCTTGAGAGCGTCCCGCCGTCTATTTCGGCTGGACGCTCTTCTCTTTTCAGACCATCAGCAGATGAATGAAGAAAATACTCAAGGAAAGAATCAAAAATTAAGCGCTCGCCTCCGCCTTCACCTGGTTGTCATTGCGGCAATTTGATCCGAGACGGCAGAATGTTCTGTTGCGCTTATTGATTCATTCAACGATTTCAAGACCTCTCGAATGATCTCTGTTTTGGGTCTCGGTGAAAGTAGCTGCAGTTCAGCTGTTTTAATGTCAATCACGATCTCTTCAAGGGCTGCATATGGAGCACTCTTGCCTGCGACCCATTCCTTGATCAACGCCAGCATCTCTGCAACAGCGTGTAGACCATCTTGACTGAGGATTTTTTCTTCCCCCAGCTTACGAGCCATCGTCTCCGATGAATCCGCGGCAGTAATATTCAACTCTTTCAGTCCGCCTGAAGTAATACTTATGCCGCCTGATAAGCTAACAAGCTCTGCATAGCCTTCCACAATCAGTTCCTCGGCTATGGCTCCAGCACTGCTCTTTTCAAGGCCGAGCACACCGCCAATATCATACATTGAAACCTGCCGAGATGTATCACCGTCGGTCATATTGTAAAGTTCAGTCAGAAAATCAAGTGCTTCTTGTCCTTCAATAGTCATAATAGATCCTTATCTGATTTCTTCTGGTGCATAGGAGACAGACCGTGGATTTTTCAGCGATATATACGGCCATTATGCTTCAACCACCCGCCAGCATGTTTTTTCTCCGGGTCGTGGTGAGTCCAGTGAACGACACCTCCTTTCTCGTTCCATTCGTATTCACCATAAAAAGCAACCTGGTCCCCCTTGCTGATATTATCAATTCGAGGCGCCAGGTCTATATTGTGAGAAATGAGCACCGTAATCCCGGACGGCAGCGTCAGGATAAATTTCTGGTGTTGGCTCCCCTGCAGATCATCTCTCAACACTGCCTTAACCTGGCCAACACCTTCAACCTGCACATTACTGATTTTATTTTCAAATAAATGACTGATAGCATCAGACGATACCTCAGTGTCCTGGATCGATTTTTCAAAAAACCATTCATTTCTTTCAATAAAAACATAAAGCCCAAGCAGCACGGCTAAAACCAGAATAATTGTCTGTCTCATGTATCTTATATCACTGTTAAGAATAGTCTTTTATTGGCTCAAACATTAATCCTCTGCCCTTCAGAATCAGTTTTTACAGCTATCTTTTCTGAAGTGTGATTTACTGGAAGGCTGATATTGCTTCAAAATTCCACCTGACAATACCATACAATAACCATTAGGTCTTTCTTCGTTTTATATAGTTATGCAAAGAGATTACGCTGTATCAGTCGGACACCTGCTCAATATCAACCCCCTGAGCGTAACAGAAGTAAACCGGCTGCTTGATGACGGTGCAACTATTCCATTTATTGCCCGTTACCGCAAGGAGGCAACAGGCTCACTTGATGAAGTTGCAATCCTGGCCATTAAAAATCTGACAGACAAGCTGGCGGAGGTGGACACGCGGCGTTCTGCAATTATTACCTCTCTGGATAAAAACGGCCTGCTCACTGCTGAACTGTTAGGCAAGCTCAACAAGGCCGATAACCTCTGTATTTTAGAGGATCTTTATCTTCCGCATCGGCCGAAAAGAAGAACACGTGCTGCCATCGCCCGAGAACGTGGCCTCCTCCCCCTGGCACGACTATTACTCAAGCAGGACAGAGTTACATTACCGGTAGAGAAATTTCTGTCTGAACAAAACGGTGTCAATTCAGTGGCGGACGCACTGTCTGGAGCCCGAGATATCATTGCTGAAAAAATCAATGAAGACCCGCAGACAAGGGCGGAGCTGCGCTCTGTTTTTCGAAAGTACGGGATAATCCAATCACGGGTTGTCGCTAAGAACAAGGATAAGGCGCTCAAGTTCAGTGATTATTTTGACTGGCAGGAACCAGTATCACGGATCGCCGGACATCGTTTACTTGCCCTCTATAGAGGCGAGTCTCTCGGCCTGCTGAAGGTATCGCTCAGGCCTCAAGAGGAGGTATCATTAAACAGCCTGTTCCGCCGTCATTTAAAGCCATCAGGCTATCATGACCAGATTAAAACTGCCATCGAAGACAGCTATAAACGCCTCCTGGCCCCTTCCCTGGAAAACGATCTGAGAAACGAGCTTAAAGCGCAGGCAGACGGTGAAGCAATCGAGGTGTTTTCAAAAAATCTCAGGGAACTTCTGCTTGCCTCGCCGCTTGGAGAAAAAAGCGTCCTGGCGCTGGATCCGGGGTATCGAACCGGGGCGAAGCTGGTCTGTCTTGATTCTCAGGGCAGGCTGATGCATACAACCACCATTTACCCGACCCACGGAAAAGAGCAGCAGACCCGCGCTGAAGAAACGATTATCACTCTCGTCAAGAAATATGAGATTGAAGCTATTGCCATAGGTAACGGCACTGCCGGCCGCGAAACAGAGCAGTTCATCAGAAGGCTTGAGCTCGGCTGCAAGCCGATTATAACAATGGTAAATGAGGATGGGGCCTCGATATATTCAGCCTCCGACACAGCACGACACGAGTTTCCTGATCTCGATCTCACGGTACGGGGCGCAATTTCAATTGGCCGGCGCCTTCAGGACCCCCTTGCTGAACTGGTTAAAATTGACCCTAAATCAATAGGTGTCGGTCAATACCAGCATGACGTTGACCAGGCAGCCCTCAGGCGCAGCCTTGATGAAGTTGTGACGAGCTGCGTGAACGGTGTCGGTGTAGAACTGAACAGCGCCAGTGCTGAACTGCTGTCCCATGTCTCCGGACTTGGTCCTGCTCTTGCGCATAACCTCGTTAGTTGGCGTAACAGCAACGGGCCCTTTAAAAGTAGAAACGATTTGCTTAAGGTGCCAAGGCTTGGTGCAAAAGCCTTTGAACTGGCTGCCGGATTTTTGAGGATTCGGCACGCCGATAACCCTCTCGATGCCAGCGGTGTGCACCCGGAACGCTATGGGCTCGTAAACTCCATAGCAAACGATCTCGGCACGACTGTGGATTCGTTGATCCAGTCTTCGGAGTTAAGAGGCAAAATTCAGATAGAAAAATATATTTCATCAGACATTGGCCGGCCAACCCTTGAAGATATCATGGCCGAACTCGATAAACCAGGAAGAGATCCGAGAACCAGTTTTAAGGAATTTGCTTTTGCTCAAAACATTAACGCTATCGAGGATGTAATGCCGGGAATGAAACTACCTGCCGTCATAACCAATGTCACAAATTTTGGTGCTTTTGCCGATATAGGCGTCCACCATGACGGTCTCATACACATAAGTCAGCTTGCCGACCGTTTTGTCCGCGATCCTAATGATATCGTCAAGGTAAGACAGCATGTTGAGGTCAGGGTCCTTGAAGTTGATCTGGAGCGTAAAAGAATCAGCCTGTCCATGAAATCCGGGTAATAGTAAAATTCAGCAATGGTTAAACCAACGGCATGAGATTATACTCCTGTTTTATCTGATATAATAAGCGCTAAGGGTCCTGGGTCGAGTACGTCCCCCCGGCGATCGTCAGACTCACCCCGGTAACTGCCTGATAAATCAGTTCTGATTCTGAGCAGACCCAGAAGAGGCGGCTTTACTTATAGAGAGCCCGTAGAGAGCCTCCTCAACACCAATTTTCTGATCTCCACCAATATCAGCGTCACTAAGCACTGCCCCCGAAGATAACCCTGAGGTAACCTGCAGGGAGAGAATGACATCAGCCAAATCGATACTCCCGCTGTTGTCCACATCACCAGCCAGAATATGCCAATATTCGAAGGCTCCTATATCGAGAGAACCATCATCATAGCGGTCCTCACTTTCGGTCTGATAAACGTACTGGCGCGAAACTGGATGGGCTGAAAGCAATTCAGGGCGGAGTGCTGTTCCGGCATCCTTCGCACCTGAATATTCCTCAAGATAATAACTGCCCTGAGACAGATCCTCAAAACCCGGATCGTCTCCGATGATAGAACTACCGTTGTCTGTGAGAACACCGCTAAAGGTATCATGCGACACCCTGTATCCTGTTTTAAACCAGTTATTCCTGATTTCCAATTGTCCGTTACTTGCAAGGAGGGCCAGTCGACTGCCGTCAGCTGAGACATGAACAATGTTGTTGTGTAGATCTGCAAATTCATCATTAGTTGACAGGCGAAGCAGGGTCGTATTTCCGCTTCGTGTAGACATCAGGGTATTATTGTAAAAATAAAGTGTCCCTTTGCGATAAATGGATTGATTCCCACTGTCTCCACCATAATGAACCATCTGGCTGTTGCCTTCGCCTTCGCCTTCCAGGAGGATGTTGCCATAGACAAAGGTTTTTCGATAGGCGGGGTGATTTACCAGATTATCTGAGTCCTCGGCATCAACAAGATCCAACTGACGATTACCGTTTTCTATCCAGTTATAGCGAACGACCAGTCCGGCCGAACGGTCCTTTAGATTATTCCCGCCAGCCCCACCGCGCAGCGCTCCCATATAATTGTATTGATAGGTGACATTAATTCCAGCAGTATAGGTATTGTGCTGGTAATAACTGCCGACGATACCATTAGCGAAAATTTTATTCCCCTCTATGAGGATGTCCTGTGTCTGGCCATCGAAGGCGCCGATAAATATACCATTCCCAGAATCCTGGATAATGCAGTTTCGTATGGTCAGCTTCTGCCCCTTCTCCACATAAACGGATGCGGCGTTGCTGCTATAGGACTCCTGCTGCCCATGATCATTGATAAAGGAAAAGGGCGGCCGTGCGGAACGAAGATCAAGATTTTCGAGGATAACATGTGCCGGCATGGTATCGGCAGGTATATTTGAACTGCCAATCTTGATCAATCCGCGGCTCTCATTAGTATAATTGAGTGCCGTCCTGGTTGTCGCATTCTCGCCGCTGATTATTGGCAACTCTCCGTTCGGCCCCTTCACTCCGCTCACAACAATCGGGGCGAGCTCGGTACCGCTTCGACCAATGACCCACTTTTCATGATACGGCTCACTTCGCCAATGGATATAGACTGAGTCACCTGGATCAAGCAACTCCCAGGGTACATCGCCAATGGCTGGATAAATCTGTTCTGGTCCAACATGGAATTCAGCCCCATAAGCGGATGAGTAAAACGACAATAGAGGTAACGCAACCAGGAGTGGAATTTTTTTTACTTTCATATTGCACCATCATGATGAGCTTTCAGAGCATATACTCCAGGTAATGGTATGAAACCTTTGGCCAATGTGCCATCCCCTATTATCACTCAGGAACATTGTCTTTACAAGAGCCTCATCGAGGAAAAACTCTGATCTCTCTGAAGGACCGGCACTACAGGTCACTCATCTAAAGAGAATAATAGAAATAATTTGCTCTGGAAAAACCGGGACTCTTTATGGTCTAAAGTGAAAGGGTCTTCCGCTAAACGAGTACCTCAGTCGATTTTTCCAACAATTCGGAATTTTTTCCAGTTATCCGTACAAAAAAAAGACCGCAGCTTCAACCTGCAGTCAGCCCGAAACTATAAATAAAATGTAATACCAAATCTTTAACCAAGTGACCACTTTGTGGTGTGCTTATTGCAAATCAATTGCTGGCTACTGGTTTCATATTTGCAATGTCTAACCTGATATACAGATCATTGCTCATTTATCGATCCCGTTTGAACTAAAACAAGGGCATTTTTATGAAGCCACACACTTCTGATCCAAGAAAACATTCCAGGCAAGACCTGAACCGCACCCTGGTTCTCGATGACCAAGGCACGTGCAGAGTGTTTAATCTCAGTTTAAGCGGGGTGTCTTTTGGATGCGCAGGTTATAGAGATATTCCTGAGCGATTGATTATTGATATTGTGGATGATAAAGGACTGCACCTGCTTGACCTCCCTATCCACAGAGTCTGGTCTGCCAAAAACCCGGATGCCAGCACCGCTGGCATTTATGACACCATTGTGGGGGCCAAATTCAGGGGTGATTTGTCTCCACATCAGCAATCAGCCCTTAACCAATTGTTAGAATTTTTCCAAGGAAACAATCTTCAGTAAACGAACACCTGTGCAGCACCTAGCCAAGCGGGGGGCCAGTTTCAATGAGCAGGGTGATTCGACGGCAGAGCCGGCAGTTCTACTGAATCATGGTAAAACTACGGTGAATAACAGCCAGTCTTGTGGGGCGTAATCTCTATTTGCAGAGTTTCGGCAGCCTTACCGTTTATAATCAGTAGGTTAACAAAACTGTTTTAGCGAACAGGTCGGGTTGCTCAATCTGCTTCAGAATAAAATCGGCAACATCCATCCGCGAGATCCGTTTGGCCACGATTCCATCGAGGTCTTCTAGCACTCTATACCTGCCGGTCTGGGGCCCATTGGTAAGGCCCGCTGGCCGTACAATGAGCCAGTTAAGCTTACTCGCCTGGATGATCTCCTCCTCACGATCCTTATCCTGATAAATTGTACTGAGAAAGAGCGGTTTAAATATTTTATCGTAAAGAAATCCACCATGTCCTTTACTGTCACCGGCGCCTATGCCGGTGATGGCTATGAACTTCTGGTCTTTATTATCTTCCATGACTTCAACAATGTTGAGAGCTGCCCTTGAGAACAGTGAAACCGGTTTAAAGGTTATAGGCACGCCGATACAGGAGCACACTGCGTCCTGTCCCTTTATTGCTGACTTGAGGTCATCCCTGTTAAGAACATCACCCTTAATGATCTTTGCTTTGGAATCATCCATAGCTATTTTTTCAGGAAATCTTGCCAGAACCGAAACATCGAATCCCCTCCTGACCGAACTTTCAAGGAGTGCTTCACCTATACCTCGCGACCCGCCTATTATTAACAACTTCACGGAAAACTCCCTCAAAAAAGTTTGACTGATGAGGATGGCTGGAAAGACAACGCAGCTCACTCATCCATCAGTTTGGAATTGCTGTCTAGTTCTGAAAAGTATAATGCCGATAGAGCGCCACGGCAATCGGCTTTCTGAACAATACCGGCAAAACAGTGGAACACCATCATCAACTATTACAAAAGGCTGAGCAGGGATTAATGTGAGGAAATAAATGATTTTATGGCGTCCTGGTACATCGGGTTTGTTTCGATGGTGTTATGATTTGTTCCTGAAACAACCTGAACAGCGGTTAATTCGGGGTTGAGCGCTGAGACAAGACGATCGCTGTTCCTGCGTGGGATCACTTCATCATGTTCTGCGATGAGCGCCAGCGTTGGAATGTCAATATCGGCTGCCCGGGAAATTGACTCAAAACGATCCTTGAGTAACAGCGAGACAGGTACAAACGGATAGTAGCTTGAGGCCAGTCGGGTCATACTGTCAAACGGGGTTACCAGAATAAGGCTGCTGACCTTTTTTTGTGAAGCAAGATAGACGGCCACACCGGTACCAAGGCTTCTTCCCATGACAACGATTGAATCGCCTGATTCGGCTGCTTCCTCATAGAGCGCCACGGCATCCGAATAGAGCGCCTCCTCGCTGGCTCTTCCAGTGCTGCCGCCATATCCGCGATAATGAGGAATAAAAAGCGTGTAGCCAGGAAATATCTTGATTAATTCGGCTACACTGAGCCCGACGTCCTCTGCATTTCCGCCAAAATAGAGCAGTGCTTTGCTGTTCTCTGACTTTACGTGCCAGACTTTCAGCGACTGTCCTTCATTTTCAAGCCAGAGTATGTCCGCCGGAGCAGAAGAAGTGCGGGGCGTCGGGTAGTAGAGCATTGACCGCTGCTTTGCGTAGAGCATCGCACAAAACAACACATAAGATGTGGAAGCAAGAAACAGTATCCAAACTGCAACTTTTAGCATCGTCTCAGCAGACTATTGTCTTTTCATGAGGGTTATAGCGCTTCTCTTGGTTCGGCTGCCGCCTTTAGCGATTCAATATGTCGGTCTGCCATGTTAATCGGCAATAATCCTTTTACCAAGCCCGACCACTTCATCAATTTCGTATCCAAGTGTTCGGTAAAAGGTAATTACCTTCTTGTTCCCGGTGCGTACCATGAGGTTGATTTTGGGACAGTCGTATTTTTTAATTCTGCTCTCAGCTTCGCTTACCAGCAAGGTCCCTATTTTTTGCTGCTGCAGGTCAGGATGTACAGCCAGATAATAGAGCCAGCCGCGATGCCCATCGTAGCCGCCCATCACAGAGCCAATAATCCTGTCTTGCTTTTCACAGACAATAAATAGCTCCGGCTGCACAGCGATTTTTCGTTGTATATCCTTCCTGGGATCATTCCAGGGCACCGTGAGCGAACACTGCTCCCATAGAGAAACGACGGGTTCAGTGTCCGCTACCTTAAATGTCCTGATTTTCATTTACCGGTCTTTTTCTTTCTTCTTGCAGAAATTGCCTCAACGGTATGCTGCACCTTTATTGCTGATCCACGTTTTTTAAGGCCGCCCCTGAGTTGCATAACGCAGCCGGGACAATCCGTTAACAGTATATCAGCGCCGGTCGATTCAACGTTATCGAGCTTATTTTTTAGAAGCTGCTCAGACAACTCCGGAAACTTAGCAGAATATGTTCCGCCAAATCCGCAGCAGACTTCTTCCTCCGGAGCTTCACGATAATCCATACCCGCATATTTTATAAGGTTCCGAGGCGCATCATGAACGCCGAGTCCTCGACAGAGATGACAGGGAGAGTGAAAGGTCGCCTTCATACCGTCACCCTCGAAATCCTCAGGTTTCACTTTCAGGACGTCATGAATAAACGAAGAAAGGTCAATTACCTTCGCAGAAAACGAAGCAACCTTTTCTTTCAGCTTGACGTCATCTTCAAGCAACACCGGGTAATTATGCTTCAGGTGAGAGGCACAAGAGGCGCACAGGGTGATGATGTAATCAACGTTTTCTTTCTCGAATGCGCGCATATTCTGTAACGCCACATCACGCGAGGACTTCATTTCCCCCATCATCTGAACCGGAAGCCCGCAGCAGGACTGGGCCATCGGAAAGGTCATAGCAACGCCATGCTCGCCAAAGAGTTCAACGGCAGCAACCATCTGTTCCGGATAGACAAAATCCTGGACGCATCCGGAAAAGAGTCCGACCCGAAAGCGGGGATTGTCCACCTGCGGTTTGAGTTCCGGCCAGAGGTCTCGAAACGGTTTCTCTGCAACCGTCGGCAGCGCCTTAAAATCATGTTCTTTGAAGAACATCATCGGCAAGTGGCGCATAAAACCATCATCCCCTGCAACGGGTTTCTGGGCCCATTTGGCGGTGCGCAGCAGGGTGTGAAACAATTTTCTGTTTCTCAGGATTTTCCCGAGCAGCAGGCTCGGCAGCGGATGACCTTCCTCGTCCTGAATTCTGGTGTGAACTGCTTTTATCAGCCTCGGCAGATCAATTCCTCCGGCACAGATATCTTTACAGGCTTCACAATTGATACAGTTCTGAACGAGATTTTTGGCCTTTTCTTGGCCATGAAAGAAGTAGGTGAGAATAAGCCCGATCGCGCCAATATAGATGTGGCCCATTTTATGTCCACCGACAAGCCGATAGACAGGGCAGACGTTGGCACAGGCACCGCAGCGCACACAGCGGAATACTTGCGAGAACAGCGGATCTTTGGCCATCTCTTTTCGACCGTTGTCGAGCATCACGAAATGTACATTTTTTCTGGTGTCTGCAGCAGCTGCGCACTCGTTGGAGCCGGTAACCCAGGTTACATAGGAGGTAATCGGCTGGGCCGTGGCATTTCTTGTTAGTACTTTCAGGGTTTTCAGCGCGTCACCGATTGTCGGCACCAGTTTGTCGATCCCCATCAAGGCCACATGAACAGGCGGCAGCGTTGTACACAACCGGGCATTACCTTCGTTGGTAACGATGCCGATCGTCCCAGTCTCAGCAACGGCGAAATTGGCGCCGGTGATTCCCATATCGGCCTCAACAAATTTCTGCCGCAGCTCTCGCCGTGCGACCTTCACCAGTTTTTCAATATCATCTTCCTGCTGAGCGCCGGTGACATCTGTGAACAGGTCCTTCACCTGATAGCGGGAAAGATGTATTGCGGGCATTACCATATGGGAAGGTCCCTCGTGCCGCAGTTGTATGATCCATTCACCAAGATCGGTTTCTGTGACCTCAAGATCCTCGTCTTCAAGGGCATGATTAAGCAGGGTTTCTTCAGCTGTCATGGATTTCGATTTGGCCACCCGCTTGCAACCGTTTTCCTTGGCAATAGCAATAATGATTTTATTTGCCTCGTCAGCATCTTTGGCATAGTGAACGGTAATACCACCCTCTTCGGCCTTTTTCTTGAATTGCTCATAGAGTTCATCAAGATTGAGCAGGACGTCATCCTTCATCTCAGCGATATCATCAATCAGCTGCTCGACATCAAAATCGGCGAAGGCCTTGCTGCGGCTTTCCTTATAGGCAATTGCAAATTTATCAAGTGCAGTCCGCAGGTAGTCATTACCAAGAGATTCATGACATTCCTGGCGATACATTTTCAAATTTTTAGCATTCTGCATAGGTTCAACCCTCCATGATCAGGATATGAAGTTCCAGCGGACCGTGGACGCCAATAGTCAGTACTCTCTCAATATCGGCGGTCCTGCTCGGTCCGGTAATAAAAGCGGTATAATCAGAAGGGTTTCCCATATATTTACGAAGTTGTGGTTCCGCTGCAAAGGCGTCCTCAACAATTCTTGATTGTGGCAGGACACAGACATGGTATTCACAGATCATCGTGGCCAGCCTCAGTTCCTCGCCTGGACAGTTGAGGACCAAGGTACCGGTTTCGGCAATTCCCATATCTGCGTAGGTAAAGCCGATGTCAACACCGGCAAGGTTGTCTCTCATTCCGGAATTAATACAAGTAAACCCGTTAGATCCGCACGAATCTGATAAAATCCGGTACTCATCTTCGGACAATCCCGGGGCTGCAATAATTTTCCCCTGCTTGATCTCGCAGAGCTGTTCGGCACCTTCACTTAAATGCTCTTCACAGCCTGACACCTTGAGCCTGCAGGCACCCTGCCTGCCGCACAGATCAACGGTATATTCAACTGCTTCCTCAAAATCGGCTACTTCCGTCACAAAGGCCGCAGCGACCCTGGCTTTTTTTACGAATTGATAAAGATCTGTCTCTTTTTCAACTGTCGTTATCTGTTCAGTCATAAACGTCTTCCCTGCTGAAATTAATTATTTAACGTGTAGTAAGAACTGATACACTCTCACGGGCAATCGCCAACTCTTCATTAGTCGGAATAACCCACACCTTTACCATGCTGTTTGAACCACTTATCAGAAACGGTTCAGCCATTCTTCGCCCATTTAAGTCGTTATCTATCTCAACGCCAAAGCCGGAGAGTCCACGAAGTGAACGGGCCCTGACAATTTCATCATTTTCTCCAATCCCTGCGGTAAAAACCAGGGCGTCAACCCGGCCCAGCACCGCCATATACGCACCGATATATTTGCGATTACGATATGTCTGAACGTCAAGAGCAAGAGCCGCCTTTTCATCCCCCTGAGCTGCGGCTTCATGAATATCACGCATATCGTTCATGCCGCACATGCCTTTCAGCCCGGACTCCTTATTGAGCATGTGATCGATCTGCTCAATATCCATATCATTGTTTCTGTGCAGAAAGGCGTGAATGGCCGGATCAATGTCGCCGCTGCGCGTTCCCATCACCAATCCCTCAAGCGGTGTCATTCCGAGTGTTGTGTCAACACTCTGGCCATTTTTTATCGCCGTCATTGAGCAGCCGTTGCCAAGGTGTATGGTAATCAGGTTGCACTCGTTGATCGGTTTATTGAGGAGCCTGGCGCACTCTCCCGCTACGAACTTGTGAGAGGTGCCATGAAACCCATAGCGGCGAACCCGGTGTTTTTCATATAATTCATACGGCAGCGCATAGATATGTGCCCTGTCAGGTATTGTCTGGTGAAAAGCCGTATCAAAGACGGCAACCTGCGGAGTTCCAGGGAAAAGTTCCCGTGCGATCCTTATGCCGTCAAGGTTAGCAGGGTTGTGAAGCGGAGCCAGGGGGACATTGCTCTGAATCGCTGATATCACCTCATCGTCAATTAACCGGGGTTGGTGAAAATCCTCACCACCATGCACAACACGGTGTCCTAGCGCACTGATTTCACTCCTGTCTCCAACAACTCCGCGTCCAGCATCAGTAAGCAGGTCGACGATTTTTCTCATGCCTGACTGGTGATCGACAACTTCTACCTGGTCTTTTATTTTTACTTCCCCGGGGGTCCCGGGATGCACAGCATACTTTATCAAACTATCGGACTCACCAATACGTTCAACGAGCCCGGATGCCAGAACATGTTCATCCGCCATGTCAATCAGCTGGAATTTGATCGAAGAACTACCTGAATTAATAATCAGAATATTCATTTTTTTGTCTTCTTTTCAGCCTGTGACTGTACAGCGGTTATGGCTACCGTGTTGACAATATCATCCACGGTGCACCCTCTTGAAAGATCATTAACCGGTTTATTGAGGCCCTGGACTATGGGCCCTATTGCAACCGCATTAGCTGCCCGCTGTACGGCCTTATAGGTATTATTTCCGGTATTCAGGTCTGGAAAGGTGAATACGGTGGCCTTCCCGGCAACTTTTGATCCAGGTAATTTTGTATGGGCAACTTCAGGATCAATTGCAGCATCGTATTGTAATGGGCCTTCCAATAAAATATCCAGCCCTCTTTCTTTAATCATTCGCTGAGCGATCTCGGTAGCCTGAACGATTTTATCAACATCTTCACCCTTTCCCGATTTGCCCGTTGAATAACTGAGCATCGCAACGATCGGTTCAATTCCGAAGGTGCGTGCCGTTTCTGCGGAACTGATGGCTATCTCAGCAAGTTCCTGGGCATTTGGGTTTGGATTAACAGCACAGTCACCGTACACCAGTATTCGATCACGCAGACACATCAGAAATACTGAAGACGCAATCGTAATCCCTGGTTTTGTTTTAATAAATTCAAAGGCAGGCCGCAATGTATGTGCCGTGGTGTTCATCGCGCCCGACACCATACCGTCAGCGTAGCCTTTGTAGACCATCATGGTACCGAAATAGGTCGTGTCAGACATGCGATCTCTGGCAATATCTTCTATGATCCCCTTATGTTTTCGAAGATCCAGATATGTTTGGATAAAATCGTCAAGCATTGATGATTTCTGCGGATCAATAACCTCAACCCATTTCAGGTCCAGCCCGCAGCCGGCAGCCTTTGCCCTGACCTCATCTTCTCTTCCAAGAATGGTCAGATCAGCGACATTTCGGCGGAGCAGGATGTCAGCAGCTTTAAGAATTCGCTCACAGGTACCTTCCGGCAAGACAATACGCTGACGGTTTTCAGAAGCCTTTTCCATCAGCGTGTATTCAAACATCTTCGGCGTAATCCTTGTCGGTGCAGTGGTAACAACCCGCTCACTCAATTCCTGTACTTTGACATATTTGGAAAATTCACCAAGAGCGGTGGCGATTCGCTGAGAATCATCAGGTTCTATATGACCGTAAAGCTCGTTGAGTAATTGAATGATCTGGAAGGTGTGCCCTTTTACTGACATGATCGGAATCGGGGCGCCTGCCCATCCCTCTATGAGTTTCCGCACACTTGATGATGGGACCAGACCGCCGGTAAGGACGATACCGGATATTTCGGGATAGGATTTTGATGAACGAGCCGACAGACTGCCCAGAATAATGTCGGATCTATCCCCAGGAGTAATCACCAGGCAGCCAGGCTCAAGGTAGTCGAGAAAATTTTCCACCCGCATGGCCGCAATCAGATAACTGCCCACCAGGGTGGACATGTTCTTCATACCATACATCACTGCTGCATTGAGCCATTTTCTGACGTCTCCGACTGTTGGATTGGCCAGGGCAGGATTCTCAGGTATCACATAAAACGGTAATGGGTCTCCAGGGTGGTTATGGTCCCTGACATCAGTAAACGTTTTCGGTGTAACGCCTTCCGGGGCCCTGTTTATGATACATGCAGCAAGCGAAACTCCTCTTTCAACATGAGTTTCAACAGACAATTGTGTCTGTCGTACCATCTGTTTGACTGTTTTCTTTCGCCCCGACGATATCAAGACAACAGGTGCGCCCAAATTAGCGGCAATATCCCTGTTAATCTCAGATTCAAAGGTTGTATCCTGCCCCCTGAAATCTGTACCTTCGCAAAGAATAAAATCATAGTCATCTTCAAGCCTTTTGTATTTTTCCAGGATCAGGTCATGGAGATCATCTACTTTTCCAGCATTGATCAGCTCATATGCTTCGGAAAGCGTACATCCGTAACAGTCTTCATAAACCATGTTGAGCTTGAAATACTTGAGAATCAAGGATATGTCGTGATCTTCGCTTTCAGCATCGTTGATAATAGGCCGGTAGAAAGCGACCCGATGAACCTCTTTTTTAAGCATCTGCATGATGCCGAGAACGATCACTGATTTACCACTTCGCTCTTCAGTGGCGGTAATATAGAGGTTGTTCGTCATAGTGTAATCCTGCCTTTACCAGCTGAACGTTGTATTCTAAAGCCTGCCGAGTCTAAAATAATAGGACCAATTACTATAATTGTAAAAGATGGATATTACCATCAGATTAAAGGGGCCCATCATTCAGACTGGATAGAAAGATTATGCTTTTTCAGAAGTGAATAAAAATGTGACCTGGAAAGACCTGATATCTTGAGGATTTTACCGATATCACCATTACCCTGCCGGATAAGTTCACTCAAATATACTTCTTCGGCAGTACCTTTAAACTCTTTTAAATTTGGCAGCTGACGATCAAAAATATCCTGAAAGATATCGTGTCCAATTTTTTTAACGTGATTAACCGGCAGCGAGCCAAGGGTATCATTACTTAATGACTCAGAACCGGTCATCTTCTTGATCTGTGCCTTTGCCGCCTGAACGCGCAGTGAGCGCGGCAGATGCATGGCAAACAGCTTCTTCTCCGAACCGGCAGCGAAGACTGCCCGCTCAATCATGTTGAAAAGTTCACGAACGTTACCGGGCCAGTCATGATACTCCAGTGTTTCAAAGAAATCACTGCTTATCAGTTTTATCTCCATGCCGTTTTTGCTGCAGAGCTGTTCGACTTTATAAGCCGCCAGCAACTTGATATCGCCCTTTCTCTGACGTAACGGAGGCACGTGGATTTTCATCGTCATTATGCGATGCAGCAGCTCTCTTCTGAAATGACCGTTTTCTACCATCTCATCGAGATCTTTGTTGGTCGAGGCAATGAGTCGAAAATTGCTGCTCTGCTCTGTCGAATCACCAACAGCTCTGAAGGTATGCTCCTGAAGGACCCGCAACAATAATTTCTGGATGGCAAGCGACATCTCGCCTATTTCGTCGAGAAAGAGGGTGCCTTTATGGGCAAGCTTAATCAAGCCGCTCTGTTTCTCACTTTCACCATCAGCTGAGCCCTTGCCATGACCAAACAAAATCGACTCAACCATTGATTCATTCATGGCACCGCAATCGACAACCACAAATCTGCCGGAGAGCCTGCTGCTGTTCTCGTGAACTGCTCGAGAGAACACCTCTTTGCCGGTACCGGTCTCACCCGTAATCAACAGGTTCGATTCTGACTGGGCAGCCTGCGCCATTTGCCTGCCCGCAGCCTTAATGGCAGAGCTGCTGCCGACAATCTTGCCAAATGAAAAGCTGTCATAATTGATATTGGCGCTCTTTTCCTTACGATAACGAAGCGCCCGGTCCAGGGTGAGGCTGATCTCTTTTACGCTGGAAGGCTTCAGGACATAATCCCAGACACCGCCTTTTATTGCCAGTTCAGCTCCGTCCGGGTCACCTCTTCCAGTCAGAATTATCACTTCAGGGGGATTATCTATCTCTGCAAGTTCTTCCAGCAGATCCAGGCCATTGCCATCCGGCAGACTGACATCCAGAAAAACCACATCGTATTGATGCTGCTTCAGAACAAGCCTGGCTCCGCGAAGTGTCTGAACAGAAAAACAGTGATGGGACAGTCTCTTGACCAGGCTCTCCAGGGTTTCACAAATTTCAAGATCGTCATCTATTATTAATATGGTTTTCATAGGCGACTATCTCTTCTTAAAACAGAATTTATCATGGCCGATAACTCATTTTTATCATACGGCTTAACCAGAACATATTTTATGGCAGCTATTTCTTTTGCAGCAGCCACCGCCTCCTCCCTGCCTGATATCATAATTACCGGAATATTTGGAGCATATTCTCTCATTTTACTGACCAGATCAATGCCGTTCATTCCCGGCATATCATAGTCTGTAATAACCAGGTCGTAACGATCAGGTTCGGCCATTACTTTTGCAACAGCTTCTCTGCTGTCTGCCGAGGGCTCAACCAGATACCCGAGTAAACGTAGAATTCTCGGTGTAGTCTGAAGCTGATCCTCGTCGTCTTCAACGAAGAGTATGGATCCTTTGTTGCTGTCTTCAGGACCAGGCTGACGAACGTCCTTATCTGTTACAGCGCTGATATCCGGAAGAAAAATATCAAACGTCGTACCCTTTCCATACTCACTCCTGACGCGTACCCCGCCATTATGTCCCTTTACAATACCAAGAACAACCGTTAATCCAAGCCCGGACCCCTCGGTTTTGTCTTTTGAGGAGAAGAAAGGATCGAAAATTTTATCGAATATTTCTGGTTTTATTCCAGGACCATTATCCCGTACGCTAATCTTTACATAATTTCCGGGATCAAGGTTCAGATATCCTGCTTCATGTGCTCCGAGATATACCATTTTTATGCTTAAATCAATTTCTCCACCGGTTTCTTTCAGTTCATGAAAGGCGTTTGTGCATAGATTCATTAGTGCCTGATGCAATTGGGTTGGGTCGGCGTGAATCTTCCTGAGCCCAGGCGTCACGGAATATTTCATTTTGACACTTCCGGGAAGAGATACCTCCATCAGGTTAATAACCTCATATACCAAGGCCTCCAGGTCAGTTGATCGAAAACCATGCTGTGAAGGCCTGCTGAATGTAAGGATCTGTTTGACGACACGACTGCCGCGCCGCGCTGCCTTGAGCACCCGGTCGAGATCTCTTTTTGTCTGAGATTCCGGATCGACGTCAGAAACGGCCAGTTCTGTCGAGTTGATGATTGAAGTCAAGATATTGTTAAAATCGTGGGCAATGCCTCCTGCCAGCGTTCCGATCGCCTCCATTTTCTGTGACTGCAACAACTGCTTCTCAAGATTCTGTTCCCTGGTGATGTTCTCGGCGGTGGTTAAAACCCCGGTAATTTTCCGATCCTGGTCCCGTATGGGCACCTTGCTCAGTTCGAGCCATGCGGACTGACCATCAGCACTTGTGATTCGTTTTCTCACCCTGCGGAATTCTTTATCTTCGGAAATCACCGATTTATCGGTATCAACAGACCACTCTACATAGGCATCGTCAGAAACCACATCACGGGTGGTCTTTTCAACAACCTCGTTAATTTTGCCCAGTCCAAAAAAATCTGCAAAGGCTGCGTTTACGCCAACATAGCGGCACTGAACATCCTTCCAGGAGACGAGCAGCGGGATGGTGTCTATCAGTGTTTCCTGAAATGTAAGTTGATCCTTGATAGTCCTTTCAACCTTCCTTCTGGCAACCATGTTCAGGCTGAGAAATAAAAGTGCGACAACGAGCAGTAAAAAACTGACGACAATAGTCCATAACAATTCTCTGGGCAACTGGTAAAACGGGCTCGGCGCATTGATAATCCTGCTCGTCTCTGGCAGCATGGACTCGTCTATACCCAGTCGCTCCATGACCTTGTAATCGAATAAATATAAACCGTTTGGTTTATGTATTATCGGAATACTGCCGGCGTCCTCTCCATCAAGGATCTGCAAGGACAATTGAGCCGCAGATCCGGCCGTGCTCAATGCCTGAAAGCAGGCTTCCTCCCACGGCGCCATGACCAAGGAGAAATTCCCAACCGGTATAGATAGGTACGTTCGAGTAGGAATAGATAGCTTCCATCACCTCTTCAGCTGTGTGCAGATAGTCTGCGCTTACCTGGAAGTAGGGAATAATAAAAAGAAAGGTATCATCGGGAAGCTTTTTTACCCGTTCCTGCACTTCGTCCAGGTCAACCTGAACCCAGAAATCAAAGGTCAGCCGATCTGCAAACTGAGGGAAAAAAGACTCGATCTGGTTCTTAATGGCCAGACCGGCGGTGGAACTGTCGCCAACGACAATCATTCGTTTTTTCTCAGGATGAAGACGAAGAACAACATCGATGGTGCCGCTGAGGTCAAAATTTTCTACAATACCGGTAATATTGCCGACAGCAGCCTGCTCACTGGTGAGATTGTTTACTCCACAAAAAACAATGGGAACGTCGGGGAAGAGTTGAGGCCGGTATTTAATCGCATACTGGAATGCATCATCATCTGAGACTATAACGACATCGAACTGCTGATCTTGAAATTTTTCTTTGTGCAGTTGAGAGAATGCTGCCAGCACGGGCTCCACATTGAATTTCTTGGCATCGAGATATTCAACCTGAAGCTCAATCTTGTAATCACTCTGATAAAGTGTATTTCTGATTCCTGCAAAAATCGTGTCAGACCACGGATACCCTTGATGGTAGGAGTTAATATAGAGTACAGATTTACTTAACCCTTCACTCAAGCCATCTTCTGTACTAATGAAAACACACAGGAAGAGGCCACACAAGATAGCGACAGGCACACGGAGGCAGCTGGAAATAAACTGATAATAATTCATTACACTCATCTGGGCGTGATCTCATTTTCAAAAACGTTTGCTCCCTATTTATACCGATGTGACTGCAAACTTCATCAACAATCAACATTCACAAGAGAATGATGCTCACCCTGCATTGATCGTCCTGACAACTAATCTGAACGTGCAGCGATATCCGCTCATTTCCCGGTTCTTTCTAAAAACTTTTGTTTATAAATAGAACACGCCCCTTGAATTCCTCGTTAGATTGCATAATATTCACTGAGAGTTGCATGTTCCAGAAGCTTCTCAATCCCATCTTTTATCGGGTGCCACCATGATCTGCACCGGGCAATTCACCTGTGGCACATCAATCAACTTCAAAGGAGAGCCTCATGAAAATAACCTCACTTTTCAGTCGTATTGCTTCAGCAGCTGTTGTGCTGGGATTTCTCACCGCAATCAATGCCCAGGCAGCAGATGATCGCAGTTACCTTCTGGCAACAGCCAGCACCGGTGGTACCTATTATCCAGTTGGTGTCGCACTGGCAACACTCACCAAAGTAAAACTTCAGCCGACCCAAAAAATCGGTATGTCCGCCATCAACTCGGCAGGATCTGGTGAAAATATTAAACTCCTCAGGGATAATGAGGCTCAATTTGCAATTCTTCAGGGGCTTTACGGTTATTATGCCTGGAACGGTAAAGGGCCGCTTGAAAACGATGGTCCTCAAACTGACCTTCGTTCTGTGACCATGCTCTGGCAAAATGTAGAACAATTCACCGTTCTCGCGGACAAAGCCAAGACCGGTACAATAGCCGACCTTGAAGGGCTTAAAGGCGAACGCATGTCCCTGGGCAGTAAAAATTCGGGTACCATCGGCTCAAATCGGTTTCTGCTGAAGAATCTTGGAATCAATGCG
This sequence comes from uncultured delta proteobacterium, assembly GCA_963710015.1. Classification (GTDB taxonomy): domain Bacteria; phylum Desulfobacterota; class Desulfobulbia; order Desulfobulbales; family Desulfocapsaceae; genus MADRE3. Next base: position 314,847 of record CAVPYP010000030.1, read on the forward strand.
GATGAAGCTTTTGAGCTGGTCTATGTCGGCTACGGCCCTAGCGCTGACGCCCTGCAAAATGGTCAGATCGCCGGTATGAGTACTCCCGCAGGAGCTCCGACCAGCGCGGTAACCCGTGCCCTTGCAGCCATGGGAGATAAAGTTAAAGTTCTCGACTTTACCGATGAACAGATTAAACAGGCAGACGGCGGCTTAAACCTCTGGACCCGCTATGTGATCAAGCCGGATACCTACCCGGGTCAGGCCAACGCGATAAACACCATCGCCCAGCCCAACTTCCTGGCCGTACGTGCTGACCTGGATGAGGACGCCGTTTACCAGATAACCAAAACAATTTATGAAAATCTCCCCTTCCTCAATGCCATTCATAAAGCAACAAATGTCATGTCTTTAGAAAAGGCGCTCGATGGTCTGCCGATGCCACTTCATCCCGGTGCGGCAAAATATTTTAAAGAAGCTGGTCTCGATATTCCAGCCCGCCTGCTGCCGTAGTTTGATCACCGCTGGTCCAGTCACCGAGGACATTGACTGAACCAGCCCCCTTTAGGCCTGGAGTAGATGGTGTCAAATCTCAAGAAACAGAGACTGAAAAAAAAACCGTTGTCAGCAGAGCGATATTTTTTATCGGCATTGGTGTGTCGCTGTTGCACCTGTACTTCAACTTGTTCGCTGTTCTTCCAACATTATGGCAAAATTCGCTTCATTATTCCGGTTTTGCAATCCTCTGCGGCCTTGTCTATCCGTTTACCGGCGGAACCCCGGAAAACCGGACGACAGCAGGAATCATTTTTGACCTGACCGTCGGTCTTATTGCCGCCGCTGCTGCCATCTATTTGATCAGCATGGAAGACGCAATCTACAGTCGCGGCGTACATTTGAGTCCTGCAGAGTGGATTGCAGGGATCATACTGATACTCACCGCCATTGAATTTACCAGGCGCACCACAGGCTGGATCATTCCTGTCCTCATTATCATTGCCCTTACCTATGTCGGTTGGTGGGGAAGTGAAATTGGCGGTGTCTTTAAGTTCAGCGGACTCACCCCTGAGACTATCCTTTTTCGCTCCATTTATGGAGATGACGGTATTTTTGGCAATATTGCCAGGATTTCCTCAACCTTTGTTTTCATGTTCATTCTTTTTGGCGCCTTTCTTCTCACTTCAGGAGCCGGAGAATTTGTCATCAAACTTGCCCGGGCGGTTGCTGGAAGGTTCGTTGGCGGCCCCGGTCTGGTAGCTGTTTTCGCATCCGGCCTGACCGGAACCATTTCCGGTTCTGCCGTCGCCAACACTGCTTCTACCGGCGTCATCACCATCCCGCTGATGAAACGCGCCGGTTTCGAACCTAAATTTGCGGCAGGAGTAGAGGCAGCAGCCTCAACCGGAGGACAGCTGATGCCGCCGATAATGGGAGCCGGCGCGTTTGTTATGGCAAGCTATACGCAGATACCATACACCACCATTGTGCTGTACAGTATCCTTCCCGCGATTCTCTATTTTGCAACGGTTGCTTTTTTCGTCAGAGTTGAAGCAAAAAAGACCAAGATCGCCAGTGTCGAAGATGAGGATCTCAAAGTGCTTCAGGTAATCAAGGAAGGCGGCCTGCCATTCCTCCTGCCTATTTCCACCCTGATCGGTCTTCTGGTTTATGGTTTTACACCAACCTACGCTGCTGGAATCAGTATCATCTCCGTCGTTGTCGCATCCTGGATAACCCCCAATAAAATGGGAGTAAAAAAGATTTTTGAGGCCCTGGCTCTCGGGGCACGCAACATGGTTATGACCGCTATCCTGCTCTGCAGCGTCGGTCTGATTGTCAACGTTATCGCCACGGCCGGTATTGGCAACACCTTTTCCCTGATGATTACAAACTGGTCAGGCGACAACATGCTGATTGCTATCATCCTCATCGGCCTGGCCTCTCTTGTTCTGGGAATGGGGCTTCCAGTCACTGCTGCCTACATAGTGCTCGGAACATTGTCTGCTCCAGCACTTTACAACCTTATAGCAGATGGCCACATGGTCGGGATAATCGCTTCCGGCTCATTATCCGAAGAGGCAAAGGCGGTAATGATGCTTGCCGTCCCTGACAAGTTTGAGCTCCTCAATCAGCCCATGTCTGTCGAACAGGCTCGCGCGCTTCTCCAGTTAATTCCGATCGATCTTGCCGGGACAATACGGGAAATGGCCTTATCGCCAGAAACGGCAACCTTTGCGCTGTTGTCCGCTCACATGATTATCTTCTGGCTGAGCCAGGACAGTAACGTCACGCCGCCTGTTTGTCTGGCAGCCTTTACCGGGGCTGCTATTGCCGGAACACCGCCAATGTCGACGGGGCTGCAATCCTGGAAAATTGCCAAAGGGCTCTATATTGTACCGTTACTATTTGCCTATACACCGATACTGGGAGGACATCCCGTTGACATATTGTTGATTTTCTTTTTTGCTTTTCTTGGCCTCTATGCATTTACCTGTGCGCTCCAGGGACATATGGAGAATGCAGTTTCGTGGCCGGAACGAATTATTCTGCTTCTCCTTGCCTTTTTCCTGCTCAAACCCGTCCCCGTGATGATTCATTTTGTCGCCGCTTCCGGTTTGATCGTCTACTTCTATTTCAATCTGAGAAAAACAGGGCGGCTGCAACCTGAATTACCGGCCTGATCAGTTACTCACAGCTCTTATTTCGGCCAGGAATTGACCTGCTCGGGTTATGAGATCTCCCCTGATCTCATTTCTTTCCATCAGCAATTCATGCCGGCAGTTTGCATAGCTCACGAGCTGACAATTTCCGGCTTCATTGCAGTAATCCTCGATCTCCTGCAACCCGACGACACACTCGTCAATGGAACGAAAGATGATTGTCGGACATACCGAGGCAGCTGCTTGCCTGCGCACCGCCCTCATTGCCCGATATGCCTGCTGCAGCCAGCAGTAGGTGGGGCTTCCCAGTGCAACTTCCGGATTTTGTTTTATTAAATCCGTATTGCGTTGAAACCTGATTAAATCCGTTGTCAACAGATTGCCGGCAAAATCAGTATCCTGATTATAACCTCTGCCGCCCCAGACATAACCGCCGCCGCCGCCGGCGAAACAGACAAAATTGCACAGCAGTTCAGCCAGAAACGGCGGCAGGTGGGTGCCGGTATTGATCTGGAACATAGGGGAAACCAGGATCAAGCCACTGATCACATCTGTGCGGCTTTGACTCGCCAGGCCACTGATCGTTGCGCCCATTGAGTGGGCCAGCAGGTAAACCGGTCCGCTCTGGGCAGGCAGGACAACGGATTCTATAATTTTTATCAGATCTGAAACATATATGCAGAAATCCGTGATATGGCCCTTTTCACGATCTTCGAGCTGCCTGTCGGACTTTCCCTGGCCGAGATGATCGTACAGGCAGATACCATAGTCGAGATTTCTTAGATCCCAGCAGAGTTCGATGTATTTTTCAATAAATTCTGTTCGACCGGGGACGATAACGATTGATCCCCGGCCGGCTTGCCCCTTCTTGGCTGAATATCGTAGTAACCCAGCACCGGAAGATTGTATATAACCCTCAGTAAATGTATCCCTGTACCATTTATGTATCATTGATTCGTCGATATCATTCATCTCTGTAATCCATGCTTATTGTTTTCATATCATCATGCTTCCGGTTCTGTCTTCTCTTTTAATCCGATTTCTCCAGGGAACCTGAGATTATGCCCGTCATTGTCTTGATAACATCAATTATGTTGCCTGCAAACCCTACAAATGATAAAATAATTCTGTTGTATCTGCTGGTTATGACATGGCAAGACCCGCAGAGGGCCACTCAGGCAAAACAATAGTGACGTTTATGCAGAGACCTCCCAGGGTGCGACCCGCCAGCTCGGCAGATTACCCCTTGATGGTTGCCATCTAAAAATTCAGAGGATTCTTATTATGGTTACAACCCTCTCGAGTAAAACCACATTGACAAATCACCCGTCAGACGACCCCATAAGGGCCGGTGAAATCGATGGGCTTGCCCAGCAACTGCTCCAGTTGGAAACAGAGCTCAACTCAAACATCCCCACCACCTTGTGGATCAGTGATCTGCACGGGGAGGGGGACAGATTCAAATTTATTCTGCGGGGCCGTTTTGGCGTCCTCTACCAGACTTGCCGTGAAGCACTGCCGAATACGTTCAGTATCGATAAAATACAATATCTGGTCAGAATTATCAGAAAAAGACAGTATATCCACAGCCCGGAAATGAAAATGGACATCCAGGATGTAATTCTCTGTCTGGTCCAGGTATTGAAGTACAAGCTCACCAATGTCCGCTATCGAATGGAGGATATTTTCAGGCCTGAATTCCACGATATTATCAGCCGCCTGCTGGCTGGTCTTCCCGTCCCTGATCCAATTTTCGAGGAAGAAATAATTTCAACGAGGCTCATTGACCACCTGGCCTATGCCATCAGGAATGTACTGATTGACCGAATTCAGGTTCTTGGTGATGTCTTTGACCGCGGCCCCCAGCCTGATAAAATTCTGCGCATCCTCTCCTCTGTCCCCTATCGAAGAATTGTTGATTATGTCCTCGGCAACCATGACATTCTCTGGATGGGCGCAGCTTCAGGGAATCGATCGCTCATTGCGGAGGCAATGCGCATTACCTGCCGATATGATCATTTCGAGTTTCTTGAACGACTCGGTTTTGATACATCCCTGCTGGCTCAATTTTCTGTATCAACTTATCCGGATGACCAGATCTCCGGTAATTTCAAGGCAAAAACAGACAAAGGCAGGGCAATGGAAAAAGCCCTGGCTGTCATTCAGTTCAAACTTGAAGAACAGACAATCAAAGATTTCCCGGAATATGAGATGGAGTCGCGCCTCTGGCTTGACCGGCTTGCTGAAATGCTCAGTTCCGGAAAGACTGAAGGCTTAAATGACACCTTTTTTCCCACCATTAATTATCAATCACCCGGTCAGCTGACAGCCGAAGAAGAAGCTGTCATCGACGACCTGGCACAACAGTTTCAAACCAACAGAAAACTCAAACGGCTCCTGCGTTATCTCTTCCTCGATGGCAAAGCGTACTCTATTCATAACAATATTTTAAACATTCATGCTCTTGTTCCCTCTACAGACAGCGGTGATTTCGAAGAATTTCTCGGCAGAAAGGGGCGTCTATTACTTGATTTTATCCAGCAGACCATTGAACGTGTCGGTAAAAACTATCTTGACCAGACACCGCAGAGCCCTAAAGACCAGGCACTTTTCTTCTATCTCTGGTGCGGTCCCCGTTCTCCCTTTTTCGGGAAACATGCCATGAAAACATTCGAGAGATACTTTCTTGTTGATAAAGAAACATACACCGAGAAATCGCTGTACTGGAAACAGAATCTGCACAGTCATGTATTCAAACAGAAACTTCTCGCCGAGTTCGGCGTCAAGCGTGTTGTGTATGGGCACACGCCAGTCAATTACCTGAAGGGAAAACATATGGCCACTGATGACGGTGTGGCCATAAATGTCGACGGCGGGTTTGCTGCAGCCTACTACAACCGCGGGCATTCACTGGTACAGACCCCTCATCAGTTATACGGTATCATTCTCCCGACACCGGATGAAATGAAAGAGGCGGCCAGAAAACTCGAATCAGCCCCCCTGGATATAGAACTGATCGATGAATTTTTGCACCCGATGAAAGTCAAAGATACTGGCGAAGGCCAGAAAATGAAGGACCTGCGTGACCTTCTGATGGCCCAGATCAAGCAACTTGCAGAGATCAACCACCACTTACCCCTAGAATCAAGAGACAGATAACTATGGATACAAACTATGGTATGGAGATCGTCCGGGCAACAGAAATATCAGCACTGACGGCAGCCCGCCAACAGGGACTTGGGGATTATCTCGAAATTCTCAGTAATGCACGATCAGCCCTGGCAAAGACGCTCAACAGGCTGAACATAGACGGTGTGATCATAAATGATCGATTTCGTAACCGCTCTGATCTCTTCCAGATGCCTGAGCGTATCGGCCAGGGTGATGCCCGGATGGACCTCATGGCAATGGCGATTGAGGCGCACCACTCTGCTGCAGACGGCGGCACCAATGCGACTTCTTATGCGGTCATCGCTCCTCAGGGCGTCATTCAATCGGTTCCCAACCTGAATATGTATAAAATTGTGGTAGGCCCGCAGGTCGGAAACGTTATTGATATAAATCAGCCCCCGGTAACCAATGTCAAACGGGTTGCCAGAGCACTCAGAAAATATACTGAAAACGTCACGGTCTGTATTCTCGACCAGGCCCGGCATAAACAACTCATTAAGGAAATCAGATCATGCGGTGCCCGCATCAAACTGATTAACGAAGGTGAAATTTCAGGATGTCTCTCCGCCATTACCGGTGAAAAAGCAGATATCTATATCGGCTATGGATTTGCCCCCGAGGGAACCCTGGTGGCAGCAGCCATCAGCTGTCTTGGAGGATATTTTGAAGGCAAGATTTTCTATGAAAATGACCGGGATCGAAAGGAGGCAGCCAGCCACGGCATAACCGACTATGAAAAGGTTTTTCGAGTTCAGGACCTGATACGATCAAAAGAGGTGGCAATCGCTGCAACGGGAATTACCGACGGGGAATTCCTCCAGGGAGTCCGCTTTACCTCAAATGGCGCGATCACCAGTTCCTTTATCGCCAGGGCAGAAACCAAGACATACAGAAAACTGGAGACGACACACTTCTTTGATTTCAAACCGGTTTTTTAAGTTGATGCTGAAGATCGCATGATGATTTACCTCTCCTCATACAGCCCATAGATTCTGTTCAGTTCCTGTGTTTGTGTGGTCTGGCAGTGACGCCCCAGTTCTCACCTTTTTGAGGATAATAAAACCAGCCAGCCATAACAAGGCGATTATTTGTCTCATGATATTATGACCTGGTTTAAAAAAGGTTAGATTATTGCCAAGCCTCAAGGTATATTCTTTTCTTAACCTATTAACCTTTAAATATCTTGAGATATATTATGAACAGTCGATCTTGTTTACCTATCGCAATATCCGCCGTTATCTGCTGTCTTCTATTCACTTCAAACCTCCAGGCGCGACCGAATGCCTCGGCTAAATTTTCTGTTATCAGGCAGGAGAGCAAGACTATGGGGAAAGAAACACTCATTCTCCCCTACGCCTTTCCATCAGAAACCATGGGGACAACCTTTGGGGTTGGCGGCCTGGTCAAAGGGTACCACCAGGACCAGCTGTTATTCGGTGGAACTATTTTCGGCAGCGTCGATGAGGCCAAGGGTATCATCGGTGGAATGTGGGACTATCGTCTGCCCTGGACGGAAAGATTCTTTTTTACTGCCGTTGGGGCATTATCCTATTATCCGAGACAGCGCGCCTATGCCGAAGTACCCCGACGATCATCTGACAGCAGACCGCCTCCTGCCGGAAGCAACAATTCTGATGAAAACAATTACGTTGAAGATGATGGTGATGACAACTGGCTGGACCTCAAGCTGGAATACGTACTGCCCATTGGCAGTATGAAAGAAAGCGGAATGGCCGAATACCATCTTCAGGACGGTCTGTTAAAATCAGGGGCTACCGGTGGAGAGAGCTGGAATCCAATGGAATCAGGAATTTCTGTTCTTCTGCTTGGTCAGACAAGTCGATACCAGAGCTATGAAACCGACACCTTCACCTACAGTGGAGATGTGTTCCCCTTCCAGATCGGATACTACTATAACAACACAGATTTTCCGACAAACCCGTCTGTCGGCAGTTCACAATATATTGCTTATAAAAAAGATTTCAGCGATGGCGTCACCGGCTCATGGGATTTTCTTGAATTCGAAGCAAGTAAATATTTTAATCTCAACACCTCTCGCTTTTCAAGACAGGAGGTTCTGGCCCTGAATTTCTGGACAGGGAATTCATTCTCCTATGATGTCGTCAGCGCTCCAGATGGCCAATCTGTCGTTGAAAATAAAGCACCATTTCTCGATGGAGCAAAACTTGGCGGTTTTTACCGCATGCGCGGTTACGCTAATAACCGATTTAACGATCGCTCGGTTATCTACACCACTGCTGAATATCGATACACGCTGAAATGGAACCCAATTGCCAATATATCCTGGTTGAGATGGCTGAAGGCTGACTGGTTTCAGCTTGTCGGCTTTGTTGAAGGTGGACGCGTTGCCGATGAATATGATTTCTCAGAACTATTTTCAGACTGGAAGGTCGATGGCGGGATCGGTATTCGCTCCATGATGGCAGGAACCGTTGTTCGTTTCGATATGGCCGCCTCTGATGAGGGCGGGGCTGCCTGGGTGATGTTTGCCCATCCTTTCTAACAAACTGCTAATCTTCTTACAGGAACCATTTATGATATCAAGATTTTGGAAGCTAAAGGTCATTGCTCCACTTATCCTTATTTTATTTTCCTCCGTTTCGTTGTCTGCCGCAGCAAAATATACCGAGGCAAACCTGCTTGTAGACAGCAGTCACCGGACACTGCAGCAATTCATTGCAGATCCCAATATGCAGGTTATTAAGGACCTTTCAAAACGAGCACGAGGAATAATCATTATCCCACAAATGATGAGAGGCGGGTTGATCGTCGGTGGCACCGGCGGCCATGGAATTTTACTTGCCAGGGATCTGAAAACCGGCCGTTGGCATGGTCCTGCCTTTTATTCTATTGGCTCACTGACGTTTGGCCTCCAGATTGGTGGAGAAGTATCGCAGATTGTAATGTTCGTCATGACCGACAAAGGGCTCAATTCCATGATGTCATCATCGTTCAGGCTTGGCGCAGACGTTACAATGGCTGCCGGGCCGATTGGCGGCGGAGCGAAAGCAACAACAACCGATATTCTTGCCTATTCCAAATCCAAAGGTGCCTTTGGCGGCTTTACGGTTGAAGGCGGCATCATGCAGACCTTGGACAGCTGGAATATAAGTTACTATGAGTCTGCTGCCGCCTCCTCACATGAGATTTTGATCTCCCGCTCTATTTCCAATACATACGGCGACGAAATAATAAAAACCATAACAGAAATTAGTACGCCGACCACTCATAAAGTTCAATATTGATATGATCTTCTACCACATTCGGGCCATCCGTTTTAGTATCGTATGTCTCGTGACCGCATCCCTCATCACCCTCGCGGCTCCGCTATCACATGCTGGCAAGGTCATTGATCGTATTCAGTTCAGCGGCGAGCTGGTTCTTGGAACTCCCGGGGATTTTCCTCCATTCAGCGTGACCTCAACGCAGGGAGATTTAATCGGTTTTGACATCTCGCTTGCACGTGAGCTGGCACGAAAGATGGAAGTAAATCTCAGAATAAAACGTTTCCCCTTCTCAGAATTAATAGAAGAACTTCTCAAAGGAAATGTTGACCTGATCATGACCGGTATGTCGATCACGGTCAAGCGCAATATGGAAATTGCCTTTGTCGGCCCTTATGGCACGTCCGGTCAGGCCTTTATCGGCAGAAAAGAGATTACCGATACTCTGGAAGATCCACGGGATTTGAACCAGGATGGCCTGAAAATTGGTGTACTGAAAAACACAACCGCTGACTTTACCGTTCGTACCCTCTTTCCCAAGGCCATTCCTGTCTATTCTGAGAGCCTTGACCAGGCACTTATCATGTTACTTGATGGTAAGGTTGACGGTCTCATCTCCGACTACCCCTATTGCAAAGTTGCGCAATTTCGATACAAATCAGAAGGCGTACGGGTGTTCGAAAAAATTCTCAGCTTCGAACAGCTTGGAATCGGTGTATCTCCCCATGATTTTCTGTTTGTTAATCTTCTTCAAAACTATATCAACAACATGGCAGGTTCAGGCGCGATACAAACCATGCAGGAATTCTGGTTTAAAAACAGCGGCTGGATCGAACAGATTCCTGACCTCAGAATACTTAAAAACTTTTAACTGACGCTGATAATCAGCGGTGAAAAGACCTTCAGCACAGACTCAGATATTATCTATCTTTCATTATGTCTTTCAGGGAACTGGTCATAGGCGGCCCCCGCACTATCAGGAAAAATCTTTTTCGCGACATTATCGTTATCATTCTGATAACCCTCTGTTCCGTTATTGCCCTTTCCGTGGTATCACGGATTATCAATTAAAGAGCAGATTTCATCAAAACGTATTAATGACGCCAGCCAGTTAATTAAGAAAAGGTTTCTCATCTTCCTTTCCCCTTTTGAATCAAACCTGCGTTATCTTTCCAAGGCAGCAGAATCAAAAAGTTTAGACTTTGATATTCTCCAGAAGGAAAAAATTGAAGCTATTTATAGGACATAATCACTGATACCTCTTTTATAAGCAGTTACAAACCAATATGCATACGTGAAAAAAGGAGTTTACCATGCCATCTTCAGAGATCCCTGCAGGCGCGATTTTGCAGCGCGACAAAAAAAGCTTTGCCATCGTCCCACGCATTCCCGGTGGGTTAATGAATCTCGAAATGCTGCAGAAGATAACCGGGGTTGTTGAAAAATACCAGGTCCCCATCGTAAAAATCACCTCAGGTCAGCGTATTGCCCTTATCGGCATGGCAGCCGCTCAACTTGATGATATATGGAAGGACCTCGGCATGGAAGCCGGTAAAGCGACCGAGCTCTGTCTTCATTACGTGCAGGTCTGCCCTGGAAACACGGTCTGTACCTTCGGCGTCCAGGATTCTCTTGCTTTCGGGATTATGCTTGAGGATTATTTCTCCGGAAGAGATTTTCCCGCAAAGGTCAAGATTGGAGTATCAGGCTGTCCCTTCTCATGTACTGAAAATTTTGTTCGTGATGTCGGTATCATGGGCAAGAAGAAAGGATGGACCGTCACCTTTGGCGGCAGCTCAACCAGGTCTCCCCGCGTCGGAGATATTATTGCCGAGGATCTTAGTAATGAAGAAGTAAGGTCGCTCCTTGACCGATGTCTTACCTACTATTCAGAACATGCAAAAAAGAAGGAACGCTCAGCCCGTTTTATAAATAGAGTTGGAATCGAAACGTTTAAAGCTGCCGTTTTAACCGACTAATCAGATATTAACTGAGGATTATTATACTTTCTCCTTTTGTTCTGAACAGTTTCAGCCGATACGTCTAGTACAATAGATTCTTTGTATCTGCTGATAATACCTGATATCTGAACGAAAGGCATGAACGTAAAAACTGAACAACCCCCTGAAATACTGCAAAATAACGACACTGAGACAGAACCAGAAGAGGTCCGGACCCTGGCAAACGGTTTCTCCGGTGTTCCAAACAGCAGTGATCTCTCCCTATTCAGCTCCAGTGTTTTTCTCGTTGATGAAACTGCTTTCAGATCATCAATACCAAAAGTCTCTCACTGGTCTATTGCCTGGTCAGATTTAATGATGACCATGTTTATTCTCTTTTTATCAATGTTTGTATATCAAGCCTCGCACAAGGAATTTCTGGTCAGTGATGAGATAGAGGTGATCGGCGGGGATACGACAGCGGCGCTGGATATAACCCATGACAATAAAAATACATTCCCGTTTGTTCCAATAGATCCGGCACGACCGATCATGTCTGGAGGCAGCGTTAAAAAAGTTGAACGGATCAACCTGCAGGACATTGAAACTGATGCTCAGTTTTTTGACGAAGACAGGCAGGGAGGACTTGCGAGGATCAAGGAGAGTTTCCGGGCGGCCCAGCAAAAAAGCGTGCCGGAACCCCAGGATGGAGCCATTAAACAGGCAGCAGCTTCAACAACGGCAGCCCCTGCCCTTCTCGGGGGCAGGAGAATCCTGACAGTCTGGTTAAAACTGAGATCGCTTCAGTGGTGGTCGAGGACAGGAATGCCGACAAAATTTTTTCACTCAGTATGGATAACATTGCTCAGCTCGGCCTGGACAATTTTGCGGCAATCGATCTGGTTCCCGACCAGACAATGCGTATTATCCTGACAGGTGACCTCCTCTTCGAGACAGGCAGAGCAGAGCTCAGCCAATCCTCAAAATCCTCTCTTCTTAAAATTGCCTCGGTAATAAGGGAAATTCCCTACATGATTAACGTCGTCGGTCATACAGACAATATCCCCATGAACTCTGAAAAATACGCCACCAACTGGGAGCTCTCTGTTGCCCGTGCCAGTATTGTTGCCAGGTTTCTTGTTGAGGAGATGAACATGAATCCTCAACAATTTGTAGTCAGCGGCTATTCTTCTTTCCGCCCAATGCGACCAAACACCAATGCTCGAAACCGAGCTGTTAACAGGAGGGTGGAGATAATTATCAGTAAACGTCTGCCTGCTCCTGTTATAGCTACTGCTGAGAATCTTAAATAAGCTGGATAACCCTATGAAAAACAAAAATCTCGTTGGCCTGCTGTTCTTCAGCTCTTGTTTTTTTGCTGGATTCTGGATTAATGATAATCTTGCTCTTTATTTTAACATTTCAGGCCTGCTTATCGTCTTCAGCGGCACCGCTGCCGCAGCGTTGCTGAGCTTTAAGGTCGAGCAACTCAAAATTGTCCATAAAGTGATGACCGCATCTTACCGCAGACCGATAAAAGATGAATCAGAGGTAATTAATATCCTCATAGATCTATCAATTAAATCAAGAATAGAAGGTGTTCTTTCTCTTCAGCAAGAAGAGAATGAAACAACCATTTTATTTCTTCGCCGGGCTGTCGGATGCCTTGTGGACGGCTACGCACCCGAGCAGATAAAGGAAATACTCAATACTGAAATGTATTTTTTCAAACTTCGTCGTGATGATTCAGAGCGTGTTCTTCGCACAATTGCCGACTTTTTCCCGGCTTTTGGTATTATCGGCTCTGTTGTCGGTCTTATCACCATGCTTGGAGGAATTGGAGACACCTCTGTCATACTCCGTGCGGTGCCGATCGCCTTGACCTCGACCTTATACGGGCTGATTCTTTCAAATTTCTTTTTCCTGCCATTTGCGGCAAACCTCAGAGAACGAACCAATCACGAGCTGCTGCTGCAGAAAATCATTACCGAGGGTGTCATTGCCATCAACTCAGAGATGAATCCCGTCATTTTAAAAACTAAACTGGAGTCGTTCCTCACCCCGTCAGCACGAGAAACAGATCTGGTCTCCTATAAGAAAATAAGGGAGCGTTTCAATATCCAGATTCAGGAAAAAAATGGGTTGGAAAGTTTATAATATTCCCCATATCTATCTGCTCGATCTCACGTCAATTACCACCGCAGCAAATCAAACCTAACTATTTATAACTATAATTATAAATAGTTAGGTCATCTTTTTTGACCGGCTGTTTTCATGTGCACAAACACTTCTATCATGGTACGTTCTTCCTGACAGTCGATTTACTTCCACCTCTAAACGGATTTTCCATAGCAGGAGAATGCCAATGAAATTTTTACATGTAACACTCACTGTAACCGTAATCCTCCTTATAGCAGGCTGCTCTCCAATGACGCTCAACAGCGCCAAGCAAAAAGGAAACGATAAACTAGGCGCCCGTGATATTTTCGACCTGGTTTCAGGCAATACCCTGACGCTCAACGCCTATGACTTTGACGGCAGAATTTATTTCACTGAAAAGGGCAAACTTGCAGGCATAGATAATGAGGGACAAAAAGATACCGGCAGCTGGGATATCAAGGACAATGACCAACTCTGTATCAAGTTTAAAGTCTGGTATTATGGTGATCTCAATTGTTATTCAGTCGTTACAGACAATGAACAACGTCTCCTTTCTTTTTTTACCACAAACGGTGCCGCTTACTATACCGGGTCAGTAACGAATGGTGACAGCGCAGGGTTGGCCGCCCAGGTTAAGACCAAACAGTCGTCCAAGTTTCTCAGACAAACGCTTGCCGAAGAACAAGGTACTCCTGCGCAACCGCAGGAGTCTGCTTCTGTATCAGGCAATCAGTCCCCGTCACCGGCTCAATCAGCAGCTATTTCCACCTCAAGCAGCGTCAGGCAGATTGCTCAAAGATGTAATGGCTGCAACCTTTCAGGAGCCGATTTAAAGGAGGCGATGCTGGTTAAAGCCGAGCTTGAAGGTGCAGATCTCTCTCGAGCTGATCTGCGCTATGCAAACTTGAGAAGAGCAAGACTGGCCGGTGCCAATCTCAGCGGGGCACTGCTTAATCATGCCAACCTTCCCGGTGCTGATTTAACGGGGTGTGACCTTAGGGGCGCCGATTTGAGCGGGGCCAACCTTCTGCTCGCTGACTTTACCGATGCCGATCTCAGCGGCGCCAATCTCACCAACGCACATATAGAAAATACGATAGGAATAGAGAGATAAATCATGAGTGCAGGTTTTGTACACCTCCATGTTCACACTCAGCACAGTTTGCTGGATGGTGCAATCAGAGTTTCAGATCTTCTGAAAAAATGTAAAGAATACAACATGGATGCCGTCGCAGTTACTGACCACGGCGCCATGTACGGCGCCCTGGAATTTTATGTAAAAGCTAAAAAAGCAGGTATCAAGCCGATCGTTGGCTGTGAATTCTATATTGCTCCCGGAAGCAGGACGGAAAAAAAATCAGGTGATGCCGGGCCAGCCTTTCATCTCATCCTTCTGGCCATGAATTACCAGGGGTACAAGAACCTGATGAAACTTTCAGGCATCGCCCAATTCGAAGGATTTTACTACAAACCACGGATAGACAAGGCAGTTCTGGAAGAATACAGTGACGGCCTGCTGGCCCTGAGTGCCTGTCTCCATGGAGAGGTCCCGTGGTATCTCGGCAGAAATGACATTGACACGGCCAGAGTAAAGGCCCTGGAAATGAAAGAGATTTTTGCTGACAGATATTATTTTGAGCTCCAGGAAAACAGCATTCCTCAGCAGCAGGTCGTTAATGCAGGCTTGAGAAAACTCAGTGCCGAACTCGACATTAAATGTCTGGCGACAAATGACTGCCATTACCTGAACAAGGATGAAGCCCATGCCCATGAAGTTCTGCTCTGTATCCAGACCGGCAAAACCATAACCGATCATAATCGCTTTAAATTTTCATCTGACGATTACTATTTCAAGTCTCCTGATGAAATGAAAAAACTGTTTGAATATTGTCCAGAAGCGCTTGCCAATACCGTTGAAGTTGCGAACCGCTGTAACCTTGAGATCGAACTTGGCAATTATCATTTCCCGAAGTTTCCGGTTCCTGAAGGGGAGACCCTTGAATCCATGTTTACCAAAGCATGCTGGGATGGGCTGCAGGAACGTTTTGACGCCATGCGCAAAACCTCAGGTCTGACCCCTGAGCTGGAAAAACAGTACACCGATCGCCTCAAAATGGAAATCGAGGTAATCAACACCATGGGGTTCCCTGGCTATTTCCTCATTGTTGCAGATTTTATTAACTGGGCAAAAGATAATGAAATACCGGTCGGACCGGGCAGAGGATCGGGTGCCGGCAGCCTCGCCGCCTATTCTATGAAGATCACTGATATCGATCCACTGCCATACGGATTAATATTCGAACGCTTCCTGAATATTGAACGAAAATCGATGCCTGATTTTGATGTTGATTTCTGCCAGGATCGTCGTGCTGAAGTTATCGATTATGTTCGACAGAAATATGGTGGCAACGATCATGTCGCCCAGATTATCACCTATGGTTCGATGAAAGCCCGAGGCGCTATTCGTGATGTTGGCCGTGCCCTCGACATCCCGTTCGGAGATGTTGACAGGATCGCCAAGCTGGTTCCTGATCAACTGAAGATGACCATAAAAAAGGCCATATCAGAGGAACCGAAACTGACTGAAGCTGCTGAGCGAGATCCTCGAATTTCTGAACTTCTTCGAGTCTCTGAAACCCTTGAAGGGCTTGCCCGCCATACCTCGACTCATGCCGCCGGTGTGGTCATCTCACCTGAACCGATGGTCGAATACCTGCCGACCTTTAAAGGCAAGGATAACGAGACAATCACCCAGTATGATATGAAGCATACCGAGATGACCGGGCTGATTAAGTTCGATTTTCTCGGATTGAAGACGCTCACGGTAATTGACAAGGCCCTCAAGCATATCAAGAGCGACTGTGGAAAAGATCTCGATATTTCAACAATTCCAATGGACGATCTAAAGACCTTCAGACTGCTCTGCGGTGGCGATGCTCTCGGTGTCTTCCAGCTTGAAAGCAGCGGTATGAGGGAACTGCTCATAAAAATGGCCCCCGAACAGTTCAGTGACCTTATCGCCCTTGTCGCCCTGTACCGCCCCGGTCCTCTTGACTCTGGAATGGTTGACGATTTCGTCAACACCAAGCATGGCCGCCAGGAAGCCCAGTACCCTCTGCCTCAGCTCAAACCGATCCTCGAGGAAACCTATGGTGTTATTGTTTACCAGGAACAGGTAATGAAAATTGCCAACGTCCTGGCAAATTACAGCCTTGGTGATGCAGATATTCTCAGGCGGGCTATGGGAAAGAAAATTCCTGAAGTGATGGACCAGGAAAAAATCAAATTTATGGCTGGTGCCAAGGAACTCAATATCCCAGAGGATAAGGCTGAACATATCTTTGACCTGATGGCAAAATTTGCGGGCTATGGCTTTAACAAATCACACTCTGCAGCGTATGCCCTGATCGCCTACCAAACCGCCTTTCTGAAGGCTCATTATCCTGCACAGTTTATGGCGGCCCTGCTCTCCTGCGACATGAACAACACCGACAAGGTTGTTCTCTATATTAACGAATGCAGGGAACATAAAATTGAGGTCTTACCGCCCGATATCAATGAGAGCCAGCAGGATTTCAGCGTCTCGAATGACCAGGTCAGGTTTGGCCTGGCTGCCGTAAAAAATGTCGGGGAGTCAGCGCTTGATTCCATAGTAGAGGAGCGTGAGGAGAACGGCAAATACAGTTCTCTGATAGACTTCTGCAGCCGAATCGACAGCCGACGGGTTAACAACCGGGTTATAGAGAGCCTTATCAAGTCAGGTTCCTTCGATTCACTGGGGGCAAAACGATCACAGCTTATGGAGGTACTGCCCAAGGCGATGGAACAGGCAAAAGCCCACCAGCGGGATCGACAAAGCGGCCAGATGTCCCTGTTCTCTGTTGCTCCCGACAACCTGCAGTCCGGGCTTAACGATATTCAGTTACCAGACATTCCGGAGTGGGACGAACGTGAAAAATTACAATATGAAAAAGAGACCGTCGGATTCTATATAACCGGACATCCCCTTGAAAACGCGCTGGCTGAAATTGAGACAATTACCGATTCCAATATAGCAAATCTCAACAATTTAAACGAAGGACAGCCCGTAAGAATTGGCGGCCTCATCCGTGAATGCAAACAACATAAAAGCAAGCGCGGAGAACCAATGGCGTTCGTTACCCTTGAAGATATTGTCGATACTGTTGAGGTCATGGTTTTTCCCGAAGCATACGCTTCCTGCTACCATATACTGAACACACCTGACCCTGTCATTGTCAGCGGTACTATTCAGAAAGGGGAACGGGGAGCAAAGGTCATTGCCGAAGAAATCAATCTCATCCCTGAAGCACTGCAGAAATACACACAGTCTATCCATGCCACCCTTACAGCAGAGTCAGTAACCCGGCCCCGCATGGAAGAACTCAAACAACTGCTCTTCAACTATCACGGTAAATGTCCATTTTCGCTCACCCTCCATTTCACCGGAGAAGGTGAGGTGGATGTGGATATCAACAAGGATTTCACCGTGACCCCGAGCCGTGAAATGGCGGAACGTATAAGAGCTATTTTTGGCTACGACCCGCTGACATTTAACAAAACAACACTGGAAATTAAAAAACGAAGAAAATGGAAAAAGCTCGAAGCCTGACGATTAAATAGTTGGATCATCCGGATATCGCTTACCTTGAGAGGTATGCGCATGACTGTTGTTCCCCATTCGGTGCCGCCGAGCAGCGGAGCTGCTGGCGGAACAAGACGCCAAACCTGTGTGAGCGTTAGCGAGTTTTTGGCGTCCCACCAGTGGCGAGCAGCACAGGGGAGCCCGCAGGGCCGGCATCGTCGGGTGTCCTTTTCTTGATACTTGTTTTGGACAAGCAAAACAAGTATGCCAGGCGGCGAGCAAAGCCAATTTATGGACAACTGAAAGATGATTACAGCCTTGAGGCACTCGTTTACTTGAAGACCCGCGGTTCTAATGATTCATGGTAAAACCACTGTGAATAGTAAACTACCGGGTCCAGAGGACCCGGCATTGTTAGCCCCTTGAAGGGGCTGTCGTTTAATTCCCATTGGCACGGAGCTGAGCACCATGAAATCTGACGGAGAAGGAGTTTGAACTGTTTGAGCAAGGCGAGTTTTCAAACTCCCGGCAGATTTCAGGGCGCGCAAGGTGCCCGAAGGGCCGAGTGACACGGGTGTCCTTTCTTTTGGTTCTTTTCTTTGGGCAAACAAAGAAAACGAACAGAAAAAATCTATTGCAGGCTGAGCCATTTTTCTCTGACCTGGCCCATAGGACCAGGTTTTAACTGATAGAATAAAAGTAATCAGAAACATAAGCCGCATTCCGGGCATGTCCTGTCGACGGTTTGAAATTGACACCCGCAGGCAGGACATCTGGCCTGTGTTGAGCGCTGATCAAACACGACTTCAGCTTCCTGCTGAAAGTCATGGCTGTCGAGAGCAGTTGTTCGTCTGAATTCATCAGCGAGCAGCTGCTGCGCTTCCACCGCATATTCCTCTTTCACTCTCAAATCAAAGATCTTAGCGCAGCCGCTGTTGCAGCCTGATTTATCCTCCACCAGGAGGGACCCGATGACCTCCGCCTTGAGCAAGCGCTGGAGATTTTTCATTTCCAGTAAATTTCCGCGTCTCATGGTGACCAGTTCATCGTCCGGAGAAATCTGCAGACTTCGATTCTTCTTTTTTTTGTCAATCCGGGAATGTCTGTTCTTTTCCTGCACTGCAGAAACAAGCTCAGTCTTACAGATTGCACAATTGTTGAAATCAGGTCGATACTCATCCCCGCATTCCGGGCAGTACTTCAGGTCAGTTTCTGCATGCTCCCCTGCAGCGCCGTCCGCTTTGGTCGATTTGAAAAAAGATATTTTGCTAAACATGATTGATAGTTATTTCCTTGGGAATTCCAAGACATTAGTTCCATTAAACTACAGGATGAACCTGCTCAAATCCTGGTCTTCTACAATTTCAAGTAAACTCTTCCGGACATAATCTGCCGTTACCGTGTACACACCATTCTCCCTCTCCGAAGCATCAAAGGAGAGGTTGTCCAAGACCCGTTCCATCACCGTATACAGTCGCCGGGCGCCGATTTCTTCTGTTCGGTCATTTACCTCAACCGCAATTCCTGCCATTTCCTCGATAGCGTCCTGCTCAAAAATAAGCTCTATACCCTCTGTCTCCATCAAGGCGATGTACTGTTTTGTTAAAGCGTTCTCAGGCTCTGTAAGGATTCTGACAAATTCGTCCTTGCCAAGAGAATGCAGTTCCACTCGAATGGGAAAACGCCCCTGCAGTTCCGGTATCAAATCTGACGGCTTGCTCACGTGGAAGGCCCCGGAAGCAATAAACAGGATATGGTCAGTTTTCACCATGCCATGCTTGGTGGTAACGGTTGAACCTTCTACAATAGGCAGCAGGTCCCGCTGCACACCTTCACGGGAAACATCAGGCCCATGAGCCCCGCCCTGTCTGGATGCAATCTTGTCAATTTCGTCCAAAAATATGATACCGGATTCTTCCGTTCGTTTGATGGCCTCCTTCATCACCTTATCCATGTCGACCATTCGTTCCATTTCTTCCTGGGTCAGTGCAGCCAGAGCGTCTGGAACTTTCAGCTTTCTCTTATTCTTTTTTCGTGGAAAAATCTTGCTGAAGGCATCCTGAATATTTGACTGCATATCCTCAAGACCGGAGGTGCTCATGATCTCCACCATCGGCATTGATTTTGATCCGTCCAAAGTAAGCTCAATCTCCCTCGAATCAAACTTGCCGTCCCTAAGCATCTGGCGTATTTTCTCACGCGTTGACGGTTCATGCTGATGGTCCGCGGCGGGAAGCTGCCCTTCTCTGCCAACCAGAGTAAATGAATGCTGATTATCAGGTCCTGCATCTGCTAATGGACTCTTTGCTCGAGGTGCGGGCGGAAGCAGGAGATCGAGAATTTTATCTTCTGCGCTTGCGGCAGCAATTCCTTCTATTCGTTGTTTTTCTTCGGTCTTTACCATATTAATGGCAATTTCTATCAGGTCTCGCACCATCGACTCGACATCACGGCCAACATAGCCAACCTCGGTAAACTTTGAGGCCTCAACTTTCATGAACGGTGATTGTGCAAGGGCCGCCAGACGTCTGGCGATCTCAGTTTTTCCAACACCGGTCGGCCCGATCATGATAATATTTTTCGGTGCGATCTCCTCTCGCAGCGGTGACAGAACCTGGCGCCTTCTCCAGCGGTTTCTCAGGGCAATCGCCACGGACCGTTTGGCATCTGCCTGGCCAACGATATATTTGTCAAGTTCTGCGACAGTTTCTCTCGGTGTGAGTGAGTCGTTGTTAATCATATTTTTTCTATCACAATTGATTGATTGGTGTACACACAAATGGACCCTGCAATTTCCATTGCGGTGCGGCAAATTTCCTCAGCTTCAAGATCACTCTTTTGAACCAGTGCAACGGCTGCCGCATGAGCATATGGCCCTCCAGAACCGATGGCAATAACACCGCTGTCAGGCTCTATCACATCACCAGTACCCGAGAGCAGCAGTGAATAGTCCTTGTCAACAGCTATCATCATCGCCTCAAGCCGCCTGAGCATTTTATCAGTGCGCCAGTCCCTGGCCAGTTCGACTGCTGAACGCATGAGATTACCATTATATTGTTCAAGCTTCTGTTCGAGTTTATCAAAGAGTGTAAACGCATCCGCAGTGGCACCTGCAAAACCGGTGATCACCTGATCGTGATAGAGCCGCCTCACCTTGCGCGCATTGTGTTTTATAATAGTATTTCCAAGCGACACCTGACCGTCGCCAGCGATAACAACCTGTCCTTTATGGCGCACAGACAGAATCGTCGTTGATCTCATTTTCATATGCAGATCTCCCTCACAGTATTGCTTTAAAGTTAGTAATTTTCAGCTATCTCTCGCCAGCGGATGAGTCTTGTCGTATACCTCGGAGAGGTGATCAAGGGTTAAATGGGTGTAGCGCTGTGTTGTGGACAGGCTGGCATGACCAAGCAACTCCTGAACAGAGCGTAAATCCGCTCCCATTTCCAGTAAATGAGTCGCAAATGAATGCCTGAGCGCATGGGGCGTAACCGTTTGCCTGAGCCCGGCACGAGCCGCATATTTAACCACAAAGCGCTCGACACTTCTTGTCGTTAACCTGCCGCCCCTGGCATTGATAAAAATAGCCTGCCGCTCAATCTGCCGCCCCCTGTCGTTCGGCTTATTAATTATTTTGCTCCGCTCCGGCAGCCATGCCCTTACAGCCTCTAGCGCAGGACTGCCGACAGGAACAATTCGCTGCTTATTTCCTTTGCCGGTCACCCTAAGCATTTCACTCTCGAAATCAAGGTCGTCAATATTCCGTGAAACAAGCTCAGCAACCCGCATTCCCGTGGAATAGAGAAGCTCAAGAATTGCACGATCACGGCTCCTGAATGGATCCCTGGAATCCGGGCTTTCAAGAAGTGAAAAGACTTCATCTACTGTTAAAAACACGGGGATTGACCTGCCGCTCTTCGGTCCGCTGATTCCCGTCAGCGGATTATCTCGTATTTTCCCCTCGCGGATAAGAAATCTAAAGAATGTCCGGAGCGCAGAAAGTTTTCTGCTGACTGTTGCACCGTGATTTTTTAAATGGAGGCTGGAGACAAATTTTCGAACATCATTATTGTCTATCTCGGAAGGTTTCTTTTCATCAGCAAAACTACTGGTAAATTCGGTCAAATCCCGACAATACCCGGAAACAGTGTGTTCAGAGTATCCCTTCTCGTTCTCCAGCCAGCTTTTAAATAATCCAATAGATTCTTGCATCTTCATTTTTAGCAGTGAGGTTGCTATTTTCTAAAATCAGACGGCGGCAGCCCGGTTCAAACATTACTTGCGTGTGGTACGGATTCTATACTATATTCTTACTTCCTAATAAACAAATGCTCATTTTTTTCATATCAAATAACGAAATTTTATCTCTTCAAACTTTACGGATCTGCGTATGCCTAAAAAAACCTTCGAAGCGGCACTGTCGCGTCTTGAGCAAATAACTGAAGAACTTGAAAGCGGTGATCTCAGCCTTGATGCAAGCCTGAAAAAGTTCGATGAAGGGATCAAGCTCGCCGACTACTGCAACACCAGACTGGCCGAGGCACGAACGAAAGTGGAAATTCTATTAGAGAAAGACGGCCAGCTTGAAGCGGAGCCTTTCAATGAACAAAATAATGATGATTAAAGAATACCTCACGGCTCGGCAGGCACTAATAGACAAATCCCTGGACTCATTATTACCGGAGTCTCAGGGTACTTTTTCTGACCACCTTTCTGCAATGCGTTACAGCTTATTAATAGGTGGAAAACGGCTCAGGCCTATTCTCTGCCTTGCGGCAGCTGAAGCGATTGTCGATGCCCCGGAGATCATAACTGACATGCTCCCGACCGCATGTGCGCTTGAATGTATCCACACCTATTCACTGATTCATGATGATTTGCCGGCAATGGACAATGACGACTTGAGAAGGGGTAAGCCGACAAATCATAAGATATATGGGGAAGCTGCCGCTATCCTGGCTGGAGACAGCCTGTTAACCTATGCATTTGAGCTGCTTACAGGTCAGGACAACAGACTTTCCTCAGAAAAAAAATTACAAATCACCAACCTTATTGCCCGAGCCTCAGGCCCTGAAGGTATGGCTGGCGGACAATCACTGGATATTGCAAACGAAAACCGAGAATATCCTTTCCAATTGTTGAAAACGATTCACCGCAGTAAAACGGGGGCGTTGATAAAGTGCTCCGTCGAGGTTGGAGCAATCGGCGCTGGTGCCAGCCCCGAGCAGGCTCGCCGTCTTGAAGAATACGGTATTCATATAGGCCTGGCTTTCCAGATTGTCGATGATCTGTTAGACGCGACGTCAACAACTGAAATCCTCGGCAAAACAGCAGGCAGTGACCAGAAAAAGGGCAAGGCAACCTATCCGTCCTATTTTGGCGTAGATAAAACAAGACAGATAGCTCTGGAGACAATCGAGGCTGCAAAATCATCATTATCATCATTCGACCAGAAAGCTGCCCCCCTCCGTGAACTGGCTGATTATATTGCATCCAGGACTTATTAAGCAAAGGCAAGCCCTGGAATATCTTCATTAGTTTAGTTTTTTCTTTCATTTACTTTTACACTGGCCAATTATTGATTATTGTAACCAGTACTAAAAACAAATAACCATTACTCAGCAGCACCATTTATATATATGTTACTACCAGCGACCCACCCAGAGGGAAGAACCTCTCTTTTAAACCACATAAAATCTCCCAAAGATATACGAGCTTTTAGCCATTCCGAACTGGAACAGCTGGCCGCTGAGCTTCGTTCTTTTATCATCAATTCAGTATCCGAAACCGGCGGCCACCTGGGACCAAGCCTCGGGGTCATCGAACTGACCATCGCCCTGCACTATGTCTTCAACACGCCGCACGATCGACTGATCTGGGACGTTGGACACCAGGCGTACGCTCACAAAATCATCACCGGCAGACGAGATATCTTCCACACCCTTCGTCAATATCAGGGAATGAGCGGTTTTCCCAAAATCAGCGAGAGTGAATATGATGCCTTCGAAACAGGTCATTCATCGACTTCAATCTCAGCCGCTCTTGGAATGAGCATCGCAAAAGCTTTGACCAATGATCCGGGAAAAGCCATTGCCGTTATCGGCGATGGTTCAATGACAGCAGGCATGGCGTTTGAAGCATTGAACCAGGCCGGTCATCTGGACGAGAAACTGATTGTAGTCCTTAACGACAACGAGATGTCAATTTCACCTAACGTTGGTGCACTGAGCAGCTTTCTCAGCAGGAAACTGACAGGGCGTACCATGCGGCGCCTGAAAGATCATCTGGTTGACAGACTCGGACAGCTCTCAAATGTCGGCGAAAATATTCTCACGGTCCTGAAAAAAAGTGAAGAGAGTTTTAAGAGCTTTTTTACTCCAGGTATGCTTTTTGAAGCCCTCAAGTTTGACTATATCGGCCCCATCCCCGGACACAATTTTGAAGATCTGCTCGACACCTTTGAAACGGTCAGGGACACCATTCAGGGGCCGGCTCTTATTCATGTGCTCACCACCAAAGGCAAAGGCTATCAGCCTGCAGAGAAGGACCCCCGTTCATTTCATGGCATAGGACCGTTTGACGTAAACTCCGGGAAAAAACGAAAATCTGCCGCAGCTGCCAAGAGCTACACTGAAGTCTTTGGTAATTCCATTACCAGAATGGCCAGAGACAACAGCAAGATTGTCGCGATATCCGCCGCTATGGTTGAAGGGACAGGTCTCAAGGAGTTTTCAGAAACCTTTCCGGATCGATTCTTCGATGTTGGTATCGCAGAACAGCATGGTGTCACCTTTGCTGCCGGTATGGCCAAAGAAGGGCTGCATCCTGTGGTCGCCATTTATTCAACGTTTTTTCAACGCTCCTACGACCAGATCATTCATGATGTCTGTATTCCAAATTTGCCGGTTACCCTGGCAATAGATCGGGCCGGAGTTGTTGGGGCTGATGGCCCCACCCATCATGGAGTTTTTGATCTTTCCTTCCTGCGAATCATCCCAAATATGGTCCTGATGGCACCCAAGGACGAAGACGAGCTGCAGCACCTCCTCTATACCGCCGTTTGTCACCATGGTCCTTCAGCCCTCAGATATCCGCGCGGCAATGGGGAAAATATACCGCTCAGCGCGCAATTCCAGGAACTTCCAATTGGCCGGGGAGAATTACTGAAGAACGGCAAGGATATACTCCTGCTGCCAGTCGGCAATCGTGTACATCCCGCTTTACGGGCGGCAAAAGGTCTTGAAAAAGTTGGCATAGATGCTGCCGTTATTAACCCGCGTTTCATCAAACCTCTCGATAAGGAGCTGATATGTGCTCTGGCGGCAGATACCGGCCGAGTTGTCACCATAGAGGACAATGTTCGACAGGGCGGGTTCGGCAGTGCAGTGCTCGAGCTTCTCAGCCGCTGCGGGCTATCCCATGTCAAAACCAGCCTGCTTGCTCATCCGGATCGGTTTATCGAGCACGGCCCGCAGAAAACCCTGTGGCGTAATAACTCCATAAACTCGATATCAATAACCGAGGCGGCCATGCGATTAATGAATCAGTAAGACGCTGTCGTGTTTTTTGAGATCTTCGGTCTATGAACGACTAAACAGGTATATACAGATAATGGATGTTCTGTCTGTTTCAGATGTCATCGTTAAAGAACTTGTGGAATCTCGGAACTCGAGCCTGGGCCGGAAATTTGATCTGATCACGGCCTGCGGTGATCTTCCCCCTGAATATCTCTGTGAGCTGCGCAATACATATGATGTCCCGCTTTTCTACGTCTTGGGAAACCATGATATACGACACCGCACACCGCCAGCCGGCTGTATTAACATCACCGGCCGAATAATGTTTCATGAAGGCATCAGTTTCCTCGGTTTTTCAGGATCAAGGTGGTATAACGGCAACCAGAATCAGTATCGGGAACATGAAATGCGCGCACAGATCAGGCGGCTCTGGTTTCAGCTCTGGCGTCTTAAGCGTCTGGATGTAGTTATTACCCATTCACCTCCGCGGGGAGTTCATGACGAAGAAGACAGATGTCATAAGGGCTTCACCTGTTATAACACCCTCATTAACCGCCACCTTCCCCGATTTTTTATTCATGGCCATATCCACAGGCACTTTGAAAAAGATTCAGACCGTATCAGTCTGGTGGGAAAAACAGCAGTGATAAACAGTTATGGCTATTACATCTTCAAAATATAACCCATTGAGTTTAATCAAAAAAGCCTTCAGTGGTTCCAAGGCCAATGAAGAAGAGCAAACGCAGCATAACGCCCACTTTGAAAAAGTTCGTAATGAAGAAAAGGCCTTCACCTCCATTGACAGGGGGACGTCTCTTGTCCCCCTTGAACGTATTGTTGGAAGTGTTGGTCGTTATCACGATTTTGATGCCAAATTCAGCCCCAGGAGTTACCGCAGTGATGAACGGCTGCGGACACTGACAAGGGCCCTGAGTCAGGGACGACCAATCCCGCCGATTTCTCTCTATCAGATTAAAGACAGTTATTATATCCTTGACGGGCACCACCGTTTTACCGCAGCAAAGAATCTTGGTCACGATCATATCAGGGCCTGCATCCTTGAGCTTCTGCCATCAACAGACACCCTTGAGAACAAACTCTATATTGAAAAAATTGGCTTCCGCGACCGATTCAAATTGACAAACGTTCCCAAACTCACAGAGCCGGGCCAGTATAAATATCTCAATGAACAGGTCCAGGAGCATCATCAGTTTCTATCCAACGAATCAGCTGAACCGATCAGTCCCGCTCAAGCAGCCGCAGACTGGTATCAAACGATTTATCTGCCGCTCAGAAAATTGATAGAGAACAGCGGGCTGATAAACTCATTTAAGAATCGAACCGTCGATGACCTGTATCTCTATATATCTCTTCACCAGTGGAAATTTGGCAAATCACGACAATACGGAATCGGTATAGACAAACTGATACCGAAAAATATGGAGGACTTCAGGAAAAAAATGGGAGCCCATAAAGAGAAGGAATATCCTGAAATGAAGCGTGAGATAACTGCATTTATTCTCATGAATGTCGAAGGAAGGTATGAAGAAAAAATAATGGACAAATTAGTTGCTCTTGAAGAAGTACGGGAGGCACACTCTGTTCACGGTTCCATTGATATAATCATCAGAGTTAAGCTCGTTCGTGATCTCCTGTCCTCGGATGCGGAACTGCTCTCACAGTTCATGACGTCCACAATCAGGCAATGGGCCGGTGTCATTTCAACCCAGACCCTGCTGCCGGGAGTCTCAAAAATCAAGGATGAAAACTGATCCCTTTATCACGCCGCTCTTTATAAAACGGCGTATACCACGTTTTATTTATAATAGTCCTGATACCATTCAACAAACCGTGCGATACCATACTCAAGAGAGGTATCTGGTTTGTAGTTCAGGTCTCGGACAAGATCATCAACGTCAGCGTATGTTGCCGGAACATCACCAAGCTGAAGCGGCATGAAATTTTTCTCGGCTTTTTTGCCGAGACATTCCTCAAGTACTTCTATGTAATGCATTAATTTCTGCTTGTTATTATTTCCTATATTATAAACCCGATAGGGACAGTATGAGGTAGCCGGATCAGGGCTGTCCCCATTCCATGATGTATCACCTGCAGGAATTGTCAAGATGACCCTATAAACTCCTTCAACAATATCGTTTATATAGGTGAAGTCTCGCTCCATATTGCCATTATTGAAAACATTGATCGGCTCACCTGCCAGTATTGCCCTGGTAAAGAGAAACAATGCCATATCCGGCCTTCCCCAGGGACCATAAACGGTAAAAAAGCGCAGTCCCGTCGTGGGTAAATCATACAGGTGACTGTATGTGTGAGCCATTAACTCATTGGCTTTTTTGGATGCTGCATAGAGGGAGACGGGGTGATCTACATTGTCATGAACAGAAAACGGCATATTGGTATTGGCACCGTATACGGAGCTTGAAGAAGCATACACCAGGTGCTTGACCCCGCCATGACGACACCCTTCCAGGATATTAACAAACCCCACGAGATTTGTATCAACATACGAGTGCGGGTTTTCCAGTGAATAACGAACGCCTGCCTGCGCGGCAAGGTTAACAACAACATCAAAGCGGTATTTCTCGAACAAGTCCTTAACAGCGCGCCGATCTGCCATATCACAATTCTCGTGGACAAACAGATCGCCTTCAGCAAGCGCAGCCATTCGATCTCGCTTCAGTTGCGGGTCGTAATAGTCACAGATATTATCGAGACCGATGACCCTGATGTTGTTCTCAGTCAGTTTTTGGGAAAGATGTGCCCCTATAAATCCTGCCGCGCCGGTAACCAAAATTGTTTTCATCAATAGCTCACTGTTGATATGACGTGGAAAATCCCCTGGACAAAGGGTGCAGGGGATCGTTTTACGTTAACTGTTTTTTATTCCTTAATCGTCAAAGTCACCCTCCGGTCCCTTGTCCACATCGAGCGTTGCCGCTCTTTTTATAATCTTCTCGTCGGTCCACTCTTGAGGATCCTCAATCCTCTGCGCGTTTGGCCCGATATCATAGGATCCTGCTTCAACCAGCATCTCCAGGGCAAGCGGAGCAGAATCTGTGCGTTAAAAACTGACACCAGCATGTTGTGGACAAAAGATTCCACCCGGCTGATCATCCGTTCCCGAACCTCAGACGGTTGAGCCAGAAGCCAGTTTTCCACCGGAAGATTCAGGTTCTTGTAATTACCGCCGGACCAGCCCTTTTCTGCCGCAAGAGCGGTCATTCGCTGCCAGACCTCTTCAGTGACGCCCTCCCCGGATACCTTTCTTAAGCTGCCGTCTTCATGCATCAAGGCGTTACCGAAATCATTGACATCGACCCCCCACGATACCATCTGCAGTGCAGTGGCAACATTTGCCTTGGTTGTATTTGTCAGTTTTGTAATTTCTCTGAGTCGATCGGAGTGGTTACCCGAGGTTCCATGCTGGGCACCGGAAACATGATACGGTTCGAGGTGTTTATGGATTCTTGCCGTCAGTTCCACCTGAATACCATCACCGCTGGCTTCAATACCATGAGCCGAGCCATTGTTCAGTGCAATCCAGTTGGGAAAGACACCGTGTGCATTAAGCCCTTTGATTAAAAATGCAGCATCATCTACCGTAGAAAGTCCCTGGTTGCCTTTTATCTCACCAACCTCGGTTTCAAGTCCAGCCCATTCAGGAACAAAACGTTTTAAGGCCAGATTTGCCAGTAAATTCTTGTCATCAGCCATGTGGGATGCATCAATAGCGATAGAAGTAATACCTGCCTCGAACATTGTAGGAATTTCTATTTTTGCCGCCTCAACGTCCTTATCGGACTTCAAACCATAATGATCCGCATGGATTGCAACTGGAATTGTGATGCCAAGTTCATTGCAGGCTGCATCGACCTGTCGTGCCATGTTCCAGAAATTGACCGGACAATAGTTCGACTCTGATTTGGCAATTTCTATGATCAATGCGGCATTTGCCCGCTGGGCAGCTTTCAATGCCCCTCTGATGATAAACGAGTTTCGACCATTGGCAGCCATTGTCATGGCCCTGCCCTTTTTCCGCAATGCCCGATCGATAACCTTACCGCTCACCAGCAGGGCCCTGGAGTTGGGAAATAATTTCTTTATATTTGGGGGACGTCCAACATCGAGTGCCCTGTCGAAAAGAGTATCAAGCGCCATAGCTTCCTCCAGAATTAAATTAGTACCTATTCTGATTGTAAATCTTCGGGTTCATAGACAACGTTTTTGCGGGTCGTTTCCAGAGAAAGGAATGCGCCGCAGGGTGGGAACGAATCATTCGCTGTCATTATGTAATAATGCAGACATCAAGAGAAATCCAGTAAACAGTCTGGAATATTATTGTTTTTTCTCTTCAAAACCAGTGAATTTTTTTCTCCCGAAAAACCATACTGAAATAACACTCACCTCATAGAGAATTAATAATGGAATACCCATCATCATCTGGTTAACCACATCGGGCGTGGGGGTCAGAATCGCGGCAATAATAAAATTAACCAGGATTGCATATTTGCGGTACTTGTTGAGAAGCGCAACCGAGACAAGACCAGCTTTTGACAGAAAGACCATCATCACCGGCATCTCGAAAATAACCCCAAAGGCAAGAAGGAGCCGAGTGGCCAGGGAAAAATATTCACTGACAGCCGGGAGTGATGTTAAAAACTCGTTATTGTAGCCGACAAGAAAGCGGAATGCGGGCGGGAAAACGACGAAATAGCCAAACGCTGCTCCGGAAATGAAACAGATAGTAGAGATGAACGAGAACGGCAGGACGACACGCTTTTCATGTTTATAGAGGCCAGGAGCGACAAAACGCCATATCTGAAAAAAAATAACGGGACATGCCAGCAGAATGCCGCAGACCAGTGCGAGCTTTAGATAAAAAAAAACCCTTCCTGGTAGGAGGTGAAAATCAGACTCGTCCCTTCAGGGAGTACCTCTGTCAGCGGTTTGAAGAACCAGGTCCCGATCGGTCTGATGACCAGGTAAGAAAGGCAAAAGCCGATAAATATTGCGCTGAAAGAATAAATCAGACAGCTTCTCAGCTCTCGTAGATGCTCTGTCAGGGTCTGGTCGTCGAATTGTTCAGCCGGTTTACTCATAATCTCTTGAAACAATATTACTTTTTTTCTTCGTGGTAATTGCAATGAGATCAATACCATCTGCTCGATCTTTTTGCAACGACTTAGCTTGATACCTTGACAACACCAGAAAGGATAACTGCTGCAGTTCGCTGCCAGCCATTTTCCGGCCTGAGCGTGCATTAACGAAAGATGGTAATGGAGGGTTGCCATTTTGTATTTGATTACGATACAATACCATAACTTTTAAACAGTAACGCTGACAATATTCTACCTCCCTGAGTAAATAAATCTAACGAGCCCGACCATGATAAAAATACTGGTAGTGGATGACGAGCAAAGCATGAGGGATTTCCTTAAAATTCTTCTTGTCAAAGATGGTCACCAGGTGGTTACCGCAAAAAACGGTGATCTGGCACTTTCTGTTCTCAGCAAACAATCCTGCGATCTGGTTATCAGTGATATACGTATGCCTGGCATGAACGGACTTGAATTGCTGGAATCGATCAGAGAGCATCATGGTGATCTTCCGGTTATCATGATCACCGCTTTTGCTTCTCCTGATGACGCGGTACAGGCCATGAAAAACGGAGCCTATGATTATATCAGCAAGCCGTTTAATGTCGATGAAATCAAATCAGTTATCCATTCGGCCACCAACAGAGACAGCTCACCGGTTAATAAAATAAACGCCTCCTCACTTTTCCCTAATATCATCGGACAAAGCAGGGAGATGATTAAAATTTTCGACATGATAGAGAGGATTGCCCCGACCCCTGCCAATGTTCTTATCTATGGGGAATCCGGTACTGGAAAAGAACTTGTCGCCCAGGCAATACACCTGAAGAGCAAGGTCAGCGCCGAGCCTTTCGTACCGATAACCTGCAGCGCTATCCCGGAAGAATTAATGGAGAGTGAACTGTTTGGCCATATGAAAGGATCGTTCACCGGCGCTATAGCTGATAAGCCAGGGCTTTTTCAACAGGCCGACAACGGTACCGCATTTCTCGATGAGATTGGAGAATTAACCCCAATCATCCAGACCAAGCTTCTCAGGGTGTTGCAGGAACGGGAGATCAAACCTGTTGGAGGAATAAAAACTCAGCAGATAAATGTCCGTATCATTGCTGCAACCAACAGAATCCTGGAAGAGGAAATCCTGGCAGAACGATTTCGCGAGGATCTCTTCTACCGGCTGGCAGTAGTACCTCTGAGGGTTCCTTCATTACGGGAGCGCAAGAGTGACATTCCCCTGCTTGTTGACCACTTTCTAAAAAAATATTCAAACCTTCTCGGAAAGGATATCAGGGAAATATCGTCCTATGGACTTCAGGTGCTCATGGATTATGACTTTCCCGGTAATGTCAGAGAACTAGAGAACATCATTGAAAGAGGTGTGGCGCTTGAGACATCAAATATCATTTTGCCTGAAAGCCTCTCTCTTACCAATGCCATACGTAAAAAAAGCAAGGGTATTTCTCAAGCTCAAAATGAGTTCCTCGCGGTGGCCAGCGAAGAAGAGCTGTTTGATCGTGGCCTGGACGATGTCATTATGAACCTGGAAAAAAGGCTGATTACACACACTCTTAAAAAGACAAACAATTCCAAAACCAAGGCTGCCGATCTTCTCAAGGTAAGTTTCAGGTCACTGCGTTATAAGGTGAAAAAATATGAGATATAAGATATCCCGGGAATGAGGAGGAAACCTATTTTCGACATCAGCCATCGCTTCGGCTCATCAGATTCAGTTTTAAAGCAGCAGCTCCTGTGGATGCTGCTGCTTCGGGTTATTTTATATACACTGCTTCTTGGCGTCAATTTCCTGCTCCAGGACGATAAGTTCGAGGTCATCACCCTTCCTCCAAACCTGATGATCCTCTTTGTTCTTGCTGTTTATATCAGTACCATAGGCTCTGCCTTCTACCTTATCAGGTCAGGCAGTAATGTTCGAAAATTCGGTTTCATTCAATCTCTGCTTGATACTGTTTTCTGTACGCTGCTGATTTACCTGTCAGGCGGCTCCCAGTCTGCTTTTACCTCTATCTATTTTTTCCCTATCATTTCAGGTGGACTGCTTATCCCGATCAAGGGCGGGCTTATAGCGGCGGCAGCCTCAACACTGCTCTTCGGAGCGATCCTTGGGCTTGAACATAGTCACTACATGCCCGAATACCTGCTGTTTTTTAATTCAGCTGGTTCACAGAACATTCAGGGAAGCATCAACCAGTTTGCCATAAGGGGGCTTACATTTTTTCTGGCGGCGGTTGTCAGTGCTCTGGTTGGAGCTCGACTGAAAACCACGGCTGAGGCGCTGACCAGCACACAGCTCGACTTTGACAGACTCTCAGAGCTTTACAAACAGATTTTTGACAATATAACCACCGGCATCATAACCGTTGATAGAAATGGAACCATAACATCTGCCAATAATGCAACTGTAGCAATTACAGATCTGCAGCTCGAGGATTTGATCGGCAGACAGTTTTTCCACCTTTTCCCATTAATTGACCTGACCAACCCCTCACCGCGAAATGCCTGTGATTTTGAACGTGCTGATAAACAGAAAATTCGTCTCGGTTATGCACACGCAGCCCTCAAGCACCCGCTGCAGAGCAATGAATCCTCCAATCCGGGTGATGAGGATACAACTATTATTACTCTTAAGGATATCAGTGAAATTGAACGGCTGGAAACACAGATGCGTCAAGCAGAGAAGCTTGCTGCCATTGGAATGATGAGTGCTGGTATCGCCCATGATTTCAGGAATCCGCTTACCGCCATATCCGGATCGGCGCAAATACTCGCTCAGGAATACTCTTCTGGAGATTCCTCTCAACTGCAGAACTATCAACTGACCAAAATTATTCTCAGGGAGTCTGACCGCCTGATTAAAACAATCGCCGATTTTCTGAAGTTTGCGCGTCCCGATACTATTGACAGAGAATGGTTTCAGCTGCACCCCTGTATAGAGGAAATCCTGGAGGTATGCCGGGCTGATCCGGAGTGGCCACCATCTTGTAAAATAACCTTTAAGATGGATCCGCGATTCACTATCTGGGCCGATGAACAGCAGCTCTTCACGGTTATTAACCACCTCATCCAAAACGGCCTCGCATTCTGTAAACCGGGTGATGAACAAATTGAAATAACAGCAGAAAACAAGATAGGACCGGGCAGCGAGGAGATGAGCTGCATTACCGTCAGAGATAATGGACCAGGTATCGATCCGGGCAATATCAAACAGATATTCGAGCCGTTTTTCACGTCACGAACTGACGGTACCGGTCTTGGACTGGCGATCGTCAAGCAGACTATTGACGCCCACAATGGTTATATACTCGCTGAAAACGGTGAACCCGAGGGTGCTATTTTTACCGTCTACCTGCCGTTACCTCCAGACCATTAGAAAAGCATTAGAAACCATTTACTACTCACCGTGGTTTTACCATGAATCAGTAAAACCGCCGGCTATGCCGGGAAGTTAAGCCAAAGGTTTTTAGACGTGGTCGTTTACTCGTTTTCTTTCCAGACTCTGGCACCGACACCGCTTAGTTTACTCACAAGGTTTTCATACCCTCTTTCCAGATGGTAGAATTCTGGAAATTTCGGTTCTTCCGGAGGCGGCCAGACCGGCAATTACCAGCGATGAACTCGCCCGTAAATCAGTGGCCATGACCCGCGCACCGCTTATGCCAGCGCCCTTGCCGGTGACAACGGCACTGTTTCCATCAGTTTTGATGTCTGCCCCCATGCGCCTCAATTCAGCGACATGCATGAATCGATTCTCAAATATGGTCTCGTTGACGACACAAATCGAATTGCTCAGCGCCATGAGCGCCATGAATTGGGCCTGGAGATCTGTTGGATAACCGGGATACGGCATGGTCTTTATATCGACACTTTTCAACCAGCGCCGATTCTCCGGTCTCGCCTTGACAAGAAGGGAGTTTTCAGATGGTACGACTTCAATTCCTGCAGCCCTCAGCTTTTCCAGCAACGCAGGCAGATGGGCAGGATTGCAATTGTTAATAACAACCTCTCCCCCCGTTGCCCCCACAGCAATGCAATAGGTACCTGTTTCGATACGATCAGGTATAATTTCTGTCTCTGCAGCTGTTAATTTTTCAACACCATGAACGATAATATGATCGCTGCCGCGCCCCTCGATCTCAGCGCCCATGTTTGTCAACATATCTATCAGGTTGCCAATTTCCGGCTCTCGTGCCGCATTCTTTATCGTGGTGGTCCCTTCAGCCAGTGCTGCTGCCATAAGTATATTTTCAGTTGCCGTTACCGAAGGAATGTCAAAATAGATGCTGCCTCCCTGAAGCCGACCATCAATATGGGCCGCTACATATCCCTGCTCCAATACGCATTCGACACCAAACCGCTCAAATCCGGAAATGTGAAAATTGATCGGCCGCTCTCCAATCGCACACCCGCCCGGCAAGGACACCTTTGCCTTGCCAAAGCGTGCCAGGAGCGGCCCGAGTACAAGAACCGAAGCCCGCATGGTTTTCACGAGATCGTAGGACACTTCAGAGTAAACAATATCCGTGGTATTGATGTAAAGAGCAGCGCCGTCCCGTTTCCATTCTGCGCCCAGCTCGACAAGCAATGAGAGTATCGTCCTGGTATCCCTGAGATCAGGAACATTCCTCAAGATATGATTTCCCGGGGCCAGAAGGGTTGCGGCAATAAGCGGGAGCGCTGCATTTTTTGCTCCGCTTATCGAAATTTCGCCATACAGCGGTTTTCCGCCTTCAATAATTAACTTCTCCATCAGTTTATCCTATTGTTCCTTTCTGTGAATATGGATGACGCGATCCCGACCTGAATAATCAGTATAAAGTTCTACAGAATCATAGACCTTATCACCACCCCGATCAATAAACATCGCCTGTATCTCCTGTCCCTGCCCCTCTCCGATTTCCATAAAAAAATCACCTCCATAATCCAGAATGTCGGCGAGACGCTCGGTCATTCTATCAATCAGATCGAGGCCTGTCGCACCGCCATTGAGCGCGATCAAAGGTTCATAACGCGACACTTCAGGTTGAATGGTTGAAGTGATATCTGAATACTTTACATATGGAGGATTTGAAACGATCAGAGAAAATGGTCTGTCAGCCTTGAATGTACTAAAAAGATCCGCCTGAATGAAGGATATGCGGTCATCGACACCATGTCTTCGACTGTTTTCCCTGGCCACAGCAAGCGCATCAAATGAAAGATCAACGGCGGTAACCTGTCGTTTCAGCTCAAGTGCGAGTACCACCGCGATCACCCCGCTCCCGCAGCACATATCGAGTATTTTAAGATCGGCGTGGTGTTGATTTCTTTTGAGCAGTACCCTGTCAAGCAGAAACTCAGTTTCAGGCCGTGGGATTAAAACAGCTGGTGTCACCTTAAAGAGCAGTGACCAGAATTCCCGTTCCCCAAGAATATAGGCAAGCGGTTCACGGTTCCTGCGTCTTGCCAGCAGTGTTAAAAACCGTTTGCGACAATCGGGCGAGACTTCATTGTTGCCCGCAAGATAGAGCGCTGTCCTGGTCAGCGAGAGGCATGAGCACAGTAGCTGAGTCGCATCAGTTTGTGCTTCTTCAATACCAGCCTGCCTAAGCTCTGATATACCATGCTCCAGTAGAAACCCGACCGTCGATGTACTCTGCGCCATCGTCATGCTGCCGCCTCATCTATGAAAGGCTATTCCAGCGCCTTCAGTTTCTCGGCCTGATCATGCTCGATCAGCGGGAAAATGACGTCATCGAGTTTTCCGTTCATGACTGAATCGAGTTTATACAGGGTAAGATTTATACGATGATCAGTGAGTCGACCCTGCGGGAAATTGTAGGTACGGATTCGTTCGCTGCGATCGCCGCTGCCAACCTGACTTTTCCGGTCTTCTGAGATTTTATCATGCTGTTCCTGCTCAATCTGGTCGAGCAAACGGGCGCGAAGAACCGTCAATGCTTTCGCCTTGTTCTTATGTTGTGATTTTTCATCCTGGCAGATAACAACAAGGCCTGTTGGGAGATGGGTAATCCGTACTGCGGAATCAGTTGTATTGACACTCTGCCCCCCGGGGCCTGAAGAACGATACACATCTATTTTAAGTTCGTTCATGTCGATATCGACATCGACCTCGTCTGCCTCAGGCAGTATTGCAACGGTTACTGCAGAGGTATGAATCCGACCTTGTGCTTCTGTCTCAGGGACACGCTGGACGCGATGAACACCGCTTTCATATTTCAGCTTGGAATAAACCTGGTCCCCACTGATCAAGGCAATAATTTCCTTAAAGCCTCCGATGCCAAGTGGGCTGGAGGCCATTGTCTCTACTTTCCAGCCAGCTGTCTCTGCGAATCGTGAATACATTCTGAACAGGTCTCCGACAAATAGTGCCGCCTCGTCGCCGCCCGTCCCGGCACGAATTTCTAAAAAAGTGTTTTTGTCATCGTTGGGATCCTTCGGCAGCAGAAAGAGCCGGATTTCACCCTCCAGTTTTTTCAGTTTTGTCGATAGCTCTTCTATCTCATCTCTGGCAAGTTCACGTAATTCCTCATCTTCTCCATCGTCTTGAAGAATGGATTTATTTTCGGCTATTTCCTGGGAAATTTTGCGATGGGCCTTAGCTAATTCAGCCAGCCGGCTCAAATGGGAATGCTCGCGAACAACTTTCTGGTATTCCGACTGATTGTTAATGAGCGATGGATCAGACAAACGACCTTCAAGATCTGAAAGCCTGTTGTCAAGATCATGAAATTTTTCTAGCATGAGCACCCCCACTGCCGAAAACAATACATAAAAAAAGTCCACAGTAATGAAATCATTACTGCGGACTCAATTTCAAAGAGAAAGAATTAACGGTTCCGGGCCTGACTCTGATTAAGCCTCTTCCTTATTATCATAGTGTTGTGCATAGCGTCTACGGAACTTCTCAATTCGTCCGGCAGTATCAACCAGTTTCTGCTTACCGGTGAAAAATGGGTGGCATGCCGAACAGATTTCAACTTTAAGTTCCGGCAGAACACTGCCTATTTCCACTTCATTACCACAGGCGCAGACAGCCATAATGGTTTTATAATCTGGGTGTATATCGTTTTTCATATGTATCCCACAGCCCTCCAGAAAGCTTTATCATTGGGTTAGTAGATTATTATAAATGACTTAAAACGTGAACAACGTATTATAAGTATAATTCAAAAAAATACAACAAAAATAGAAACCCACCCAAAACACCTCAAGAACGCAGGTTTTACAGGTGATCAGCCATTCATTGAGTCGAGGAAGTCTTCGTTACTCTTTTGATGCTTGAGCTTATCCACCAGAAAATCCATACCGTCTGCCGGATTCATTGAG
Source organism: uncultured delta proteobacterium (assembly GCA_963710015.1). Taxonomy (GTDB): domain Bacteria; phylum Desulfobacterota; class Desulfobulbia; order Desulfobulbales; family Desulfocapsaceae; genus MADRE3. Next base: position 352,586 of record CAVPYP010000030.1, read on the forward strand.
GCCAGTAATTTTCGTAATATCCAGATCCTGTTGAGTACATCATCTCTTAAGAGCAGGTCTTCCTTGCGCGTACCGGAACGCTTAATATCAATAGCAGGGTAAATTCGTTTATCCGCCATCTTGCGATCAAGAATCAATTCCATATTACCGGTTCCCTTGAATTCTTCGAAAATGACATCATCCATTTTCGATCCGGTCTCAATCAGCGCAGTTGCGATGATAGTCAGGCTTCCGCCCTCCTCTATATTTCTGGCAGCGCCAAAAAAACGCTTCGGCCGATGCAGGGCGTTGGCTTCAACACCGCCTGAAAGAATTTTACCACTTGCTGGCGTAACCGTGTTATAGGCTCGTGCCAGCCGAGTTATACTGTCGAGCAGAATGACAACATCTTTCTTATGCTCCACAAGGCGCTTGGCTTTCTCTATCACCATTTCGGCAACCTGTATATGCCTTTGAGGAGGTTCATCGAAGGTCGAACTGACAACCTCGGCAGCTTTTACCGTACGCTGCATTTCCGTAACTTCTTCGGGTCGCTCATCAATTAACAAAACGATGAGATACACTTCTTTATGATTACGAACAATCGAGTTGGCAATTTTCTGCATTAATACGGTCTTACCGGTACGCGGAGGTGAAACTATCAATCCGCGCTGGCCTTTGCCGATCGGCGCAAACATATCCATTACACGCATTGAATAGTTGTCAGGCTGCCACTCAAGGTTCAATTTTTCATTGGGATGCAGCGGGGTAAGATTACCGAACAGCGTTTTCTGTTTGGCCGCCTCAGGCGGGTCGAAGTTGACACTTTCAACCTTCAGCAGGGCAAAATATCTCTCTCCCTCTTTCGGTGCCCTGACAAGGCCATCGATAACATCACCTGTCCTCAGGCTCAGCCTCCTGATTTGGGAAGGGGATACATAAATATCATCAGGGCCGGGCAAGTAGTTATAATCTGGCGCCCTGAGAAAGCCAAACCCGTCAGGCAGGATTTCAAGAACGCCGCTTCCCCGAAGCTTTCCTTCTTTATCGGCTTGCGCCTGAAGGATGGCAAAAATCAACTCCTGTTTGCGCAATGAGCTGAAACCGTCAACCTTAAGTTTCCGTGCAAGTTTTACCAGGTCGTCGATTTTCTTCAGCTTGAGCTCTGCCAGGTTCATCACGATGAATGTCTCCTATTTAGGTATGGCAAGGATCTTGGTTGTCTTTCAATAATATCAATAACGAGGCGCCTTGCTAAAATTCTGCCAATAACACTATTCAGAATTAACCCCAAACCCCTCTCACCTAAGAGCAAAGAACCTTCTAACAGGCGATATGCTTGTTCTCTATGATTATTTGGTAATACGGTATAAAAAGGATTGTGGGCGGCAGCCTGATTTGATACAGCGTTTATTGATATTTATTAAACTTTAATTTTTGGTTTATTTTATATTTTCGAGAAATATTGACATTGAGCATATACAGATTAGTCAAGGCGGGATTCCGACATGATTGTTTTCTCCCTTATACGTGCTGAGGAAGATGGTGTCAAGGATTTTGTCATATTATTCCTGATGTCAGCCACTCTTTATTTTTCTCAGCCTGGCTGCAAGCTCCACCAACTGTTTTTCGCTCTCCTGCCAGTCGGCAGAATTGTCGATAACATGATCAGCTCTGCTGTTCTTTTCTGCCATCGGCATTTGAACTGCAAGTATTTTACCGACATCTTCAGGGCTGATCTGATCACGATTGACAACGCGTTCGACCACTACCTCTTCGGGCGAAAAAACTGAAATGATTGTATCAAATTGATCCTGCCAGCCTCTCTCGAAAAGAAGCGGCACCTCGGCGATGACAAAGGATTCAGGAGCATCTTTTGCGGCAGCTTGTATCCTTTCAAGAACAAGGGGGTGGAGAATAGCTTCAAGCTCATCTCTTAGGGCAGGATCTGCAAAGATTTTTTCCCTCAACTTGACACGGTTAATTACTCCGTCACCATCAAGAAACTGACTGCCGCCTGAACGGACAAATTGCAGATAGCCCTCCCTGCCTGCTTCAAGCAGCTCCCTGCAGACATCATCCGCGCTGATGACAATAGCGCTGAGCAGTCTGCCGAGCAGAGAAGCGACCCTGCTTTTCCCGGAGCCTATCCCGCCTGTCACCCCGACTATCAAGAAACGTTCTCCATCATGTCAATAACGGCTTTAAAATCGGGCGCCAGCGGAGCCTCAAAAGTCATCGCCTCTCCAGATTCGGGATGGTTCAGGGTTAATTTCCATGAGTGAAGCATCTGTCGGTCAAACGGTTTATTATTTCGATTTCCACCGTATACCCTGTCACCGGCAAGCGGATATTTTATATGGGCAAGATGCACCCTGATCTGGTGCGTCCGGCCTGTTTCTATTTTTACAGCCAGCAGACTGTAACGATCGAAAAGCCTTTCTACACGCCAGTTTGTTGCCGCATATCTGCCAGTTATCTCTCTAACCGCCATCTTTTGTCTGCTGACCGGATGCCTTCCGATAGGCGCCACTATTCTGCCCTTTTTTTCTCGGGGTGTTCCATGAACAAGTGCGAGGTAATATTTCTCAGTTTTTCGATCCTTAAAAGCCTGAACAAGACGCTGATGTGCCGAACTGTTCCTGGCAATCACCATGACTCCGGAGGTATCCTTGTCGAGGCGATGAACAATTCCAGGCCGTGATGGGTCCCCGACATCAGCAAGCTCCGTGAAGTGAAAGAGAAGTCCGTTAACAAGCGTATGTTGCGGATTTCCGCTCCCGGGATGAACGACCAGCCCTGGGGGCTTTGAAATAACAATTAGAGAAGAATCTTCATACAATATTTCAAAATCAACCTGCTGAGGGAGTGGATTTGAATCTGCCTGCCGTCCAAGAAGCTGTCCATCGATTATGTCCCCAGACTTAACACGATAGCCGGGTTTAGCGACTGAAACCGTTAACTTTTATTGAACCGGTCTTGATGGATAAGACTACCTGTGAACGTGAAAAGTCAGACGGGGCTGTCTGAACGAGAAAGTGATCCAGACGAACGTTCTGGAACGCACGAGAGATTGTAATTTTAAGGAACTGCGTGTCGGGACAGAACTCACTATGCTCCACGCCGTCGCAATATCATTTGTATAGTTATAGGTGAGAGATTAACCCTTAACAAACCTAGGAAAAAATTTTGTCGATCTTTTGACAGATCTGTTCCTGTTCAACTTCCTGGGCAAGAGAAAGTTCAGTTACCAGCAGATTCTTGGCGGTATCAAGCATTTTTCGCTCACCGTATGAGAGATCCTTGTCGACACTTAAGAGAAACAGGTCTCGCAATACTGCAGCAACCTCATGGATGGAACCGGTTTTAATTTTCTCCATATAGTCACGGTATCGCCTGTTCCACGTCTGAGAATCGATCTCAATTGCCCGGTCCTTGAGGATGTTGAGTACTTCAATGGCCTCTTTTTTGTTGACAATTGAACGTAATCCTACGGTACTGCTGCTCGTAGTCGGTATCATTATTGTCATGGAATTCCCTAGAATTTCCATTACATAAAATTTCTGATCAATACCGGCCACTGTTTGAGTTTCAATTGACTTAATCACCCCAACACCATGTGCCGGATACACAGCCATATCGCCTTCTGTAAACACTCTATTCCCCCTTGGAATTAATGAGACAACAAATTTCTGGTTGTCATCAGACCTGAACTCAACGAACACCTCTGACTTAGACAAATACAGATCGGGTATACAAAGTTTAAAACTTTGCCCGTTTCAGGTAAACAATGAATTTAAAGATAGACTACTCTACCATAATTGAATGAAAAAAGCCCCATCTTTTCAGACGCTGCGACAGACAGGTCGGTGATCGTACAGCTCGTGACTGCATAACGTTCCTAAATCACCACTCATTATTGAAAACGGTTGCCCGATCAAATGATGGCTAAAATTCATTTTATACAGTTTAAGGTGGTCATCGCTCTCCTGTGATCACCCTTTATCAGCAGCTCGATGCCTTCTTCTGCTCGCACGATTCGCTCTTTTATAAGTACAGACTCCTCTTCTGTGAAATCTGAAAGAACAAATTTATCTACCGGCATGTCAGGGTGTACACCACTGTTGCCCGGTCTTCCAATACCGATTTTCAACCGGTAAAACTCGCCAGAACCAAGATCCTGAACAATAGACCGAATACCGTTATGCCCGCCGGTGCCTCCGCCTTTGACGAGCTTGAGACGGCCGACACTCATATCAAGATCATCATGCACCACGAGGATGTCATCAGCCTTGATTCCGTAATAGTTTGAAATTCCAGCAACAGCCTTACCGCTGCGATTCATGTAAGCCGAAGGCTTTACCAGACAGACCCGCTCTCCCCACAGTGACGATCGTGAAATATAAGCCATCCCATTTAGAGTGTGACCACTGAAGTCCATGCCGGGCAGAAAGATAATCGACAAGCATATAGCCGATATTGTGCCGATTGTTTTCATATTGTGAGCCCGGATTGCCAAGCCCAGCAATAATAAATGCCATGGAAGACCACTCCAGTAAAAACCAGAAAATCCGGACAAGAATATTCTTTCCGGATTACCAGAAGACTGGCAGAGGGCTGTTACAGCCCACTCCCTCTGCCAGACGTTTATATTTCAGATGATCACGGTTTCCCGATAGCCACACAAACCTTTTTTGCATCACTGACCAGGGTAACCCCTTCCGGCAAGGGCAATATCACCGGCTGAAATCGAGTCGCCGATGGCCATATTGGCAATCGCAACCACACACTCATCAGGGATATTTAACGGTTCACCCTGGAGCTCCAGCTCAGTTTTACCGATATTGAGGATGCCCCCAAGATCGATGCCTTTTGCTTTTCCGGTATACTTGATCGGCACGAAAAATTTAGACGGTTTGTTTATGTCTATCTCCAGGAAATCTGTATGATAGAGCGAATCTTTGACGGGATCTGTCTGAATCTCTTTTACGACCACACTGCTTCTCTGAGCCATTTTCAATTTTCAGGGTGATCACAGCATTACGGCCCTGTATATCGAGCAGTTCGTTGAAAAGCACTTTGGTCTCAAATTCAAGGGGCAGCGCCTCTTCACCACCGCTATAAACAACTCCGGGGGTTTTACCTGCGGCTCGCAGTCTTCTCATCGACCCTTTACCGAAGGATTCTCTGACGGTCGCGTTTATTTCTTTGGTAATCATATCTTCCTCCTTCGCCTAAATCATTGGCATTTTCACCGAGTGATCTGACGCGTGTATTCTAAAGTATTTTAATTTCATGAAATTTATACAAACAGTGAGCTTACTGAATCTTCATTATGAATTCGGTGAATCGCCTCAGCCAACAATGCAGAGACGGACAGGGCTTTAATCTTCCCGCATGCCTTCGCCTCTTCACTCAAGGGGATTGTATTGGTGACCACAAGCGATTTAATTTCTGATTCTGTGATACGCTTTACAGCCGGTCCGGAAAGAACCGGGTGAGAACAACAGGCGTGAACCTCACTTGCTCCGTTCCTTAACAGGGTGGCCGCTCCGTTACAGAGAGTTCCTGCTGTATCAACCATATCGTCCATTAAGATTGCCACCTTGCCTTTGACATCGCCGATAACATGCATTGCTTCGCTCTCGTTGGGCCGATCACGTCGCTTGTCAATAATGGCAAGACCGCATTTCAGTCTTTTGGCAAAGGCACGCGTCCTCTCGACACCGCCTGCATCCGGCGATACCATTATGACGTCGTCAAAGTGTTCCTGTATATATTTGATCAGAACCGGTGCGGCATAGAGATGATCGACCGGGATATTAAAAAAACCCTGGATTTGACCGGCATGCAGATCCATGCAGAGCACTCTCCTCACCCCGACTGCCATCAGCATTTCTGCGACAACTTTTGCTGAAATCGGAACACGCGGTGCCACTTTTCTATCCTGCCGGGCATAACCGTAGTATGGCAGAACGGCGGTGATTCTTCTGGCAGAAGCTCTTCTCAAGGCATCAACCATAATCACCAGTTCCATCAGATTATCGTTAACCGGGGTGCAGGTTGGCTGCACCACAAAAGAATCGGTACCACGAACATTTTCCTTGATCTCGACGAAGATCTCTCCATCACTGAATTTTCTTACCTCAGCTTCAGAAACCGTTAACTCAAGGTGCTTTGCTATCTCCTGGGCCATCGAATAGTGTGCGTTGCCAGAGAATATTTTGATGATATTACCCATGATCTTAAACCTTGTTTATAGGGGATGTCTAACAACACTCAAAACGATGGCTGGGGCGGTAGGACTCGAACCTACGAATGCCGGGATCAAAACCCGGTGCCTTAGCCACTTGGCTACGCCCCAGTATATGTACGGGTTGCATAAACCTTAGAGCCATACACTACTGCAAATTGATCTGCTAACTTATTAATATCACTATCAGTAAATTCTTCCATTGAAAACAACCCAAATAGTGTCGGGCCGCTTCCTGACATCAGCGCTGCCGCTGCTCCTGCCTCAATGAGTGATTGTTTAATTGTATCAACAACAGGGTGACTCGACATGGTAACCGGTTCCAGATCATTATGCATCTGTTCAGGCGAAAAGCTGTTGAGTCCACTATTTCCAAAACTAGCCACTTTAGAATTTTTCGAAAGTGTTGTCAATGCAAAATTTTCAAAGATTGAACGTGTTGACACACTGAATCCAGGGTTGATCAGAAGAATCCAGAATCCTTCTAGATCAGGCACAGGCGCAAGACATTCACCAACCCCTGTAGCAACAACGGCAGTGTACTCAGTTGCAAAAAACGGAACATCGGCGCCAATTGTTATTGCAATGTCAACAAGCTGTTTGGAGGTAAGGGGGTATTGAAACAGGGCGTTGAGTCCCTTTAGTACCGTCCCGGCGTCGCTGCTGCCGCCGCCAAGTCCGGCAGAAATCGGAATGTTCTTTTCAAGATGGATACGCAAACCATGAAGGGATTGCAGACCGGCAGCTTCCAGGAATCGCCGAGCTGCAATCACGGCCAGATTATTGTCATCTGCCGGAAGATCTTTTACGCTGCAATTGAGTTTAACACCGGGCTTATCGATCAGTGCGGATTATCCAGCTTGTCACACAAATCGATTTTCTGCATGCGGGTCACCAACTCGTGGTAACCATCCTCTCTGCGACCGACAACATGAAGAAACAGATTAATCTTTGCTGGCGCTGACAATTCAATCATCTGTCTGTTCCATCACTGGCGAAAAGACAAAATGGATACGCACAGAGACTTATAGTGAAAAAATGAACACAGATTTTTTATCCTTTCACCGTCCTGACGAAGCGCATTTTGACATCATAGACAATATTTTTCAGCAATTCCGCCTCTTCCTCAGTCAGATTGCCTTTTGTTTTCTGCTCGAGTACGACAAGGGTATCGATTGCATGACGGGCAAGTTCGATATTTTTGACGACCTGGCCGGTTTCAGGGTCGGCAAGCTCTCCCAGGTGGAATAATATGGAAGTGTTCAAGGACATGACAAAAGCGGAGAAGGTAACTTCCGGCATTACACACTGACCATCCTCGTTGGGCACCTGCCCCTCACCACATGGAATACCATTTTGAGTCGTTTCTTCAGTCATAATAAATTCCTTTGTTTATTTCTTATGAGTTAACTAATAATCATTGTATACATCATAAATCAAAAGCCCGGGCATCACTAATATTCTCAAGTGCCCTGACGTCTTCTACCATCTCCTTGGTTATCAGCTGATCGGTTCCAAGAAATATTATATTCTGTTTGCTCTCTACTTCGCGTCCAACCGTCATACTGTTTATATTGACATTGTTTCTGCCAAGTTCTGTTCCCAGGGCGCCAATCACACCAGGGACATCATTGTTGAAGACCAGCAGCATCGGGCCTGAGGGCAGAACCTCCAGCCTGAATTTATTCAGCCGCACCAGTCGCGGCTCGTTCTTTCCGAAAACTGTCCCGACCAGAACGTTCTCGCCTTCATCAGTAGTCACCCTTATTGAGAGGGAGTTGGTAAAGTCATCAGAGCGATCAGTTCGGGACTCAATTATTTTTATACCACGATCACGGGCGATAATCGGTGCATTAACAAAATTGACCGCATCTTTTAATATCGGTGTAAACAGCCCTTTTAGGAAGGCCACGGTAATCGGGCTTATATTCTGTTCTGCCAGCGCCCCCCCGTACTCAAGGGCGACCTCCTCAACGCCGCCGCGAGCAAGCTGCATATGCAGCGAACCAAGCATCTCACCGAGCGTTATGTATGGTCCCACCTGGGCAAGGACATCATCACTGACGGAGGGAACATTCACTGCGTTGGTAACAGAACTCTTGATTAAATAGTCAGCAACCTGCTCGGCGATAGCAACTGCCACATTTTCCTGGGCTTCACTGGTAGAGGCACCCAGGTGAGGGGTGCAAATGAAATTATCGAGCCCAAGCAGCTTGCAATTTTCCAGCGTTGTCGGCTCCTGAGCAAAAACATCAAGCGCAGCACCGCCGATTTCGTTGTTTATCAGTGCTTCATAAAGCGCTTTTTCATCGCACACTCCTCCCCGGGCACAGTCGATGAACATTGCATCTTTCTTCATCCGAGTAAAAAATTCTTGAGAAACAAGATTTTTGGTTTCCTTGGTCAGCGGTACATGGACTGAAATATAATCAGCTCGCCGGGCGAGCTCATCCAGGGTAACAAGCTCGACGCCCATTTTCTCAGCGATATCTTTCGGCATATGCGGGTCATAGGCGATTGTTTTCATTTTCAACCCCTGAGCCCTGTTTGCAGCAATGCCGCCGATCCTTCCCACGCCGATTACTCCGAACGTTTTCCCTGTTAACTCCCGTCCCATAAATTTTTTCTTTTCCCACTTTCCTGCTTTCATGGAGGCATTTGCCTGAGGGATGTTTCTGGACAGGGACATCATCATGCAGATAGCATGTTCAGCAGCGGTCGTTGCATTACCATCCGGTGCGTTCATAACCACAACACCTTTTTGGCTGGCAGCGGGAATATCGACGTTATCCAGGCCAATGCCGGCCCGACCGACTACTCGCAGCCTGCTGGCAGATTCCAGTAAATCAGCCGTTACTTTTGTGGCACTTCTGATTACCAAGCCGTCATAGTCGCCGATCACAGCTTTGAGTTCATCCGGATTCATCCCGGTTTTCACATCAACCTCAATACCTGCCTCTCTGAGTATTTCCACGCCAACAGGGGCCAGATTGTCACTAATCAGTACTCTCATTACAACTCCTTTGATTTTACCTATCCCCTGCCTGAAACGGGAGAAAACATAATAATGATGATACCCCGCCATTTGCGGGCTGATTTTTAATTAAAAACCAAGAAAATATACTGTTTTCAATCAAAGAGAACAACTTAAAATGTCAACGCCCCAGGAGTATTTAACCCTAATTTAAGTCAAAACTGCAATAACGACCGGGCAAACAGATCATATTCATTGAACAATCATTCATAACCAGATATAAAAGCCACGAGTAAACGAACGCGTAAAACGCGTGGCTTGCTTCCCGGCGCACAGCCGGAGGTAGACGTGCGCAGCACGTGGCCAGTTTTAATGAACAGTGTGATCCGCCTGCATAGCCGGGGTTTTACTGATTTATGGTAAAACCACTGTGAATAATAAAAGTATGAAATACCAGGTAATCACCGCCTGGGCTAAATTGTGCAAAGATTCACATCATGCTTATTAATAAACAGTGTTTTTTTATAAATTGTTAGACCACATCAGGTAAGAGGAACATATATGACTGAAACGCGACTCCGTTTCCCCCCAAGCCCCACAGGGTACCTCCACATTGGTGGAGCCAGAACCGCTCTTTATAACTGGTTGTATGCTCGAAAGAGTGGAGGCAAGCTCATTTTAAGAATTGAAGACACCGATACTGAACGGTCAACGAAAGAATCGATCGATGGGATTGTTGAAGGGCTTACCTGGCTTGGAATTGACTGGGACGAAGGGCCATATTATCAGACTGATTTCGCCGAAGACCATCGCAGAGCAGCCAGCAGACTCCTTGAAGAGGGAAAAGCCTACAAATGCTTCTGTTCAAAAGAAAGCCTGGACCAGAAGCGGGAAGCGGCTCTTGCTGCAAAAAAAAATGTTGGCTATGACGGCACCTGCCGCTCTCTGTCCCCGGAAATCGTCCAGCAGAAAGAGGATGACAACATACCCTCAGTAATTCGCTTCAAGGTTCCAGATCGACAGGGAACGGTCGGATATGATGATACAGTTCTCGGCCGTATTGAAAGCAGCTATGATGAAATTGACGATTTCGTCATTGTACGCTCTAACGGCAGCCCGCTCTACCTGCTCTGTAATGTTGTCGATGATATCAGAGACCGCATCAGCCATGTCGTACGAGGTCAGGACCATATGACCAACACCATTAAACAGCTCCTTCTTTATGAAGCATTAGATGCACCGATCCCTGTCTTTGCCCACATGCCGCTGACGCTCGATACCAGTAAGGCTAAAATTTCAAAAAGGAGCCATGGTGAAATCGTTGCAGTTCAGTTCTACAAGGATCATGGTTTTATCCCCTGGGCATTCAACAATTACCTTGTCCTCCTTGGCTGGTCTCCCGGCGATGATCGTGAATTTTTCAGTCGAGAAGAACTCATAGAGGCCTTCACGCTCGAGCGCATAAATCGTTCAAGCTCTATCTTTAATTACCGAAAGAACGATCCAAAATTTTTCACGGACCCGAAAGCAATTTCAATTAACGAACACTATCTCAGGTCAATGGCCATTAGCGAACTGGCGCCTCTGGTTAAAAACAGGCTGATCCAGGAAGGTCTCTGGGATGACCGTTATGACCATGATCGACAGCAGTGGTTTTTTGATACCGTCATCCTGATCAGGGATCGGTTCCATACCATCAATGACTTCACATCACTTGGCCGTGCTTATTTTTCTGATGATTACATCATCGAAGATAAGCCGCTGAAAAAAAATGTACTGAAACATCCTGGCCTCAAGGAGTGGCTTCCGGGCCTGGCAGACGCTTATGAAAAAGTCGAGCTCTTCTCTGCCGAGGAAACCGAACGGCTGGCCCGTCAATGTGCCGAACAGGCTGAGGTAAAGCCAGGCATTATCATTAATGGGATGCGCACGGTGCTTACCGGCCAGTTGGCCGGCCCATCTATGTTTGATATACTGATGGCCTTAGGCCGTGAAACAGTGGTTAATCGGTTGAGAAAAACTCCAGAAATCTACAGTTAACATCAAATGACAGCTGAAAACATGAACGATCAGACAGAGAGCGGCAAACCTCTTGATTTTATCAGGCAGATTGTAGACCAGGATCAAAAGAGCGGAAAGCACCCGGTACCGATCACCCGCTTTCCTCCCGAACCAAACGGCTTCCTTCACATTGGCCATGCCAAATCAATATGTCTGAATTTTGGGATCAGCACTGAATATAGTGGCATCTGCCATCTGCGTTTTGATGACACCAACCCCAGTAAAGAGGAAACCGAATACGTAAAATCGATCCAGGAAGATGTGCGATGGCTCGGTTTTGACTGGCAGGATCACCTCTACTTCGCTTCAGATTACTTCGATCAGCTCTATGCCTTTGCTGAAGAATTGATACATCGTGGGAAAGCCTATGTCTGTGAACTATCCGGGGACGAAATTCGCCAGTACCGCGGCACCCTGACGGAACCCGGCAAAAACAGTCCCTATCGCGACAGGAGTGTCAGCGAGAATCTGGATCTTTTCAGAAAAATGAAATCGGGCGAGTTCAGTGACGGCAGCCGGGTGCTTCGTGCCAAGATCGATATGGCTTCGCCTAATATGAACATGAGAGATCCGGTTATCTACCGGATCCTCAAGGTTCCGCACCACCGGACGGCAAGCAGATGGTGTATATACCCCATGTACGATTACACCCATTGCCTCTCTGACATGCTGGAAAATATCACCCACTCCCTCTGTACCCTGGAGTTTGAAGATCACCGGCCGCTCTACGACTGGGTTCTTGAGACTCTCGAAACCCCTTGTCATCCGAGGCAGATAGAGTTCGCCAGACTTAACCTGACCTATACTGTCATGAGCAAGCGAAAGCTGCTGCAGCTTGTTAACGAAAAGCATGTTGATGGCTGGGATGACCCTCGGATGCTCACTATCTCAGGACTCCGGAGGCGCGGATATACGCCGAAAGCGGTGAGAACATTTTGTGATCAGATTGGCATTGGCAAAAGAGAAAGCTGGATCGACATGTCAATCCTTGAAAATGGGATCAGGGATGATCTCAATGAGATCGCTCCCCGGGTTATGGGCGTACTCGAGCCATTAAAAGTCATTATTGATAATTACCCCGAGGAGCTGGTTGAAGAGCTGGAAGCCCAGAACCATCCTCAAAGACCTGAACGTGGCAGCCGTCAGCTGCCGTTCAGCAGGGTATTGTATATAGAACGGTCTGATTTCATGGAAGAACCTCCCAGGAAATTTTTCAGATTAGGGCCCGGTCGAGAGGTACGTCTGCGATACGGCTATTACATCACCTGTGTATCGTATGACAAGGATGAAGTCAGCGGTGAGATCACCGCCCTTCACTGCACCTATGACCCGGCGACCAAGGGGGGAAGCTCACCCGATGGCCGAAAAGTGAAGGGAACCATTCACTGGGTATCGGCTCAGCATGCGCTGCCCTGCACTGTTTTTCTCTATGATCGGCTTTTCAGTGTGGAAGATCCAGACAGTGACAAAAATGTAGACTTCACAGAGCACCTCAACCCTGACTCCCGGAAGGTCTTGCACGGCTGTATGGTGGAACCTTCAGTTGCTGATCTAAGTCCCGGAACCCAGGTACAGTTTGAGAGACAGGGCTATTTCTGTCTCGATCCGGTAATGAGCAGCACTGAAAACCCAGTTTTTAACCGCATTGTTACCCTGCGCGATTCCTGGGCCAAAGCAACGAAACAGTAACAACCATTTTGAGGATCTTATCAGTCTTCGCACCTGCAGGCCCAGATAAAATAAGGAGATGCACCCCTGCTTGCCCCAGGGATGCAAAATAAATTAATGCAACTGATAAACATGCGTCAAATGAAAAAAAACCAGACCGGCACTATTACCACTGTCAAGGCCGGAGGGGTTCTCGGGTTGCGAATCCGGGAAATGGGGCTTGTCCCTGGAACAGAAATAACTATCCAGGGCAGAGCCCCGCTCAACGATCCTGTTGCCTTGAAAATTATGGGAGGCACCTTAACGCTTCGCAACAATGAAGCCGATCATATCATGGTTTCAATTTCCGACTAACCCTGCTCCCGGCTCTATCTGCTGCCGCCCTTCCCTTTTACCACCTCCTCCCAGAACCGTTTCAGTTCCATATACCAGCGGTATTCATTATCTTCAGGCTCTGTACTGTTAATTTCCACGAAGGTTTAGGAGGTACTAAAACATTTATGCGGGTTTGAAATATCTATTGACAGTCCCTATTGTTTGAGGTACCTAAAAGATGCTTTTAAAAGAGGATTATATGGTAAATAAATTGCTGGGATGTGGTCGCAAGAAGCTGAGAAGAATGGGCAATAAAGACTGCTCTTCTCAAAACGAATGTCAGGTTACGCCGCTGAGCAAAAAGATAAAATGCGGGATTGCCAGAGTCTCTTCGATCAATGGTGACCGTAAGCACTGTGCCCGACTTGCTTCTCTTGGACTTTATCCGGGAAACGAGATTGAACTGGTTTGCCCCTCGCAGGGAGATGGCTGCGTTATCAAAGTGCACGGAGGAACCGTTTCCATTGACAAGGAAACGATGGAAAACATTCTGATTTCCGAATAGTTTGAAAATTTCGCCGGGGGTCCCGGTTTTTTTTAGGTCCCGGGATTTAGGAACAACTAACTAAAAATCGCTTATGCTGCAAAACATTATCATCTGGGTAATTATCGCTTTCTGCGCTTTTTATCTTGGTAGACGATACTATAGACAATGGCGCTCTGCGGTCTCCAGCGAGGGTGACAGCGGCTGCATCGAGACCAGCTGCTGCGGCTGCTCTTCATCATCTTCATGCTCATCAGGTCTACAGTCCAGAAAAACCCCCACTAAAAAATGATAAAACAGAGCTGTTGGCCACTATCTAAAAAAGAATCTGTGCTGATTTAACATAAGGCATATTTATCCTGATCTCCCTCAGTCTGCCAATCACGTTGAGAAAACATTACTATGACAGCACCAATCGTTGCAGCTCTTGCGGGTAATCCTAATGCAGGAAAAACCACTCTGTTTAACCGTCTTACCGGCGCCCGTCAGCATGTGGGAAATTATCCCGGAATAACTGTTGATAGAAAAGAGGGCTATATATCTGTTGACGGCCAGGATGTTACCCTGGTCGACCTGCCCGGCACATACTCACTGACGGCCTATTCTGTCGAAGAACTGGTTGCCCGCGATTTTCTCGTTAACGAACGGCCGCAGGTTGTCATAAACATTGTCGATGCCTCCAATCTTGAGCGCAATCTCTACCTGACCACCCAGTTTCTTGAACTGGGTATCCCCGTTGTAATTGCCCTGAATATGATTGATGTTGCCAAGGACCGGGGTATTACGGTTAACGCTGAACGGCTATCTGAGCTCCTGGGAGTGCCGGTCATACCGATCATAGCCCGGTCCGGCAAGGGGACTGATGAATTGCTGAAGTCAGCGCTTGAGGTTGCTGAACAAACCTATAGCTGGAACCCGATAACAATTTCCTATGGAGATGACCTCGATAATACCATCATGCACATTGTCGAGGACATAGAAAAGAATAATTTCCTCACCTCAACATACCCGTCAAGATTTACCGCCATCAAGTACCTTGAAAACGATGAACAGATAATCGTAAAGGGCCGTGACGAATCACCAGATATTGCCAAAGATCTGGAGGAAGATGTAAACCAGGTCGCCCAGCACCTCCTGAAGACGGTTGATGTCTATCCGGAATCAATTATCGCCGACCAGCGCTATGGATTCCTTAAAGCTATTCTCAGGGAAGGTGTTGTCGCCCATAATTTCGAGACAAATCGTTTGTACACCTCAGACAGAATCGACAAGGTTGTAACAAACAGGCTGATGGGTCCAGTAATCATGCTCCTTGTGCTCTTTGGTCTCTATCACTTCACCTTTACCTGGAGTGAATTACCGGTCGCTTTTCTCGAGTATCTTTTTGGACAGTTATCCATTGCTGTTGACCGCTTCATGGTTGAAGGACCGCTTAAGTCGATGCTGATTTCCGGCGTTATTGATGGAGTTGGGGGTGTACTCGGATTTGTCCCGCTGATCATGTTTATGTTTTTCGGTATTGCAGTGCTCGAAGATTCAGGCTACTTGGCGCGAGTGGCCTACATGATGGACCGCATATTCAGATCCTTTGGATTACATGGCTCATCGGTGATGCCTTTTATCGTTTCAGGGGGCATTGCCGGGGGCTGTGCAGTTCCCGGTGTTATGGCAACCAGGACGTTGAGATCACCAAAAGAGAGAATGGCCACCCTGCTCACCGTACCATTCATGAACTGCGGTGCAAAGATACCGGTACTTGCCCTTCTTATCGGCGCCTTTTTTTCTGAGAACAAGGCGCTGTTCATGTTTTTATTTACCATGCTTGCCTGGGTGGTAGCCCTGTTTGCAGCCAAATTTCTCCGAATGACCATTCTGCGCGGGGAGCCCACTCCATTTGTCATGGAATTGCCGCCGTATCGTTTTCCGACCCTTCAGGGTTTGTTGATCCACACATGGGAGAGAACCTATCAATATATCAAGAAAGCCGGCACGGTTATACTTGGAATTTCCATTCTGCTCTGGGCTCTGATGACCTTTCCATCGCTTCCTGATCAGCAGAGCCGTCTATTCAATAGTGAGCGGGAGCAGGTTAAATCTCTCTATTCCGAAGCAGTACACGCTGAAATAGTCGGCCAACCGGAAACCCTCTCTGACCAGGCTTCCAGACTGCTTGAAGAACTGCAGAAAATCGACGATAGAGAAGCAGAAGATGCCTTAAAACACTCAATCGCCGGAAAGATCGGCACCAGCATGGAATCATTATCTCAATTTGCCGGATTTGACTGGAGAACCAATATTGCACTGGTGGGCGGATTCGCCGCCAAAGAGGTCATTGTCTCGACCCTTGGAACGGCCTATTCCATGGGGGAAATAGATGTAGAGGCCTCGGACTCACTCAGCGACAAACTCCTCCGCTCACCAAACTGGAATAAGGTAATCGCCGTCGCAGCCCTTATCTTCATAATGTTTTATGCCCCGTGTTTTGTCACCGTTGTCTGTATTGCCAAGGAATCATCCTGGAGATGGGCCTTTTTTTCAATGGGATTTAATACCGTTTTCGCCTACATTCTGGCGGTTAGTGTTTATCAGGTCGGCACGTTTCTTGGCCTCGGTGCGTGATCGTCAAAAGAGCGCCGGTTTCTGCGGGAGCGGGGCTGCCCTCACATTGCAGCCAGATAGTTCTTGGCTCCAGTAAAAGCACCTGAAAACGATTCAGCCCTCTTGTCATATAATGACTGCAAACACCTGCTGCTGCTCTTTCCACATCTCAATCGTATAGCCATTACTGGTAATTGTGTATACCTTGCTGTCATCTAGATCTGCCGGCACCTGAGCGGCGTCTATTATATACAGGGAGATCAGGCCGTCCCCTTCACGGTAAACCAGATGCACGGTCCTGCACTTATTAATCACGCATATTGTTCCGCCGACAAACTGATAGCCTTTCTTCGCATCAAACCTGGCAGGAACCGCTGCCCCGAATGATGAATGAAGAGAAAGCCACTTGTCCAGGTTGTCTATGGTCTCCAGGTCTTGATTGTAATTATGATGAAGATGATCACGTACCAGGGATTTGCCAAAATCATTTCTCGCCGAAAAATCAGTCGGTACAAAGAGAAATAAGAGAACAAGGGCGCTGATCCCCGCAGCCGTTGAGAGGATGCGTATAAATATGGTGCCGAGCCGCCGCTGCGGAGTTTTTCCAGATCCGAGATTCAGGGAAACAATTTTTTCAAGATTTTCCGGGAGCGGCTCTTTTTCCATGCTACTCCTGATTGCCTGATCGAGCATATTGTCTTTTACAAAGAATTGCTGACACCTCTGACAATCTTTCTTGTGCTTCATTGCCTGATCGGATTCAGATTGATCGGAAAAATCCCTGTTTTCAAGCCAGGAGTGAAATTGATCACAATTCATCGCAGTACCCCCTGACAGAGCAGTGTTGAGAGTATGGCAAATTTTGATTTCTTCTGCTTCGCTGCAAGTTTTTTCAACAACTCCTTTTTCATCTGTTTTTTGGCACGCGCCAGTCTCGACATCACTGTTCCAATTGGAATCTCCAGATAATCGGCAATTTCCTGGTAGGTCATATCCTCCATATAATAGAGAATAACTGGCGACTTATGCTTTTCCGTCAGCCGTTCAAGGGCATACTGGACATCTTCCCTATCCATTTTCTTTTCTAAAAGAGAAGCAAGAGAATCGGCCGATTCGTCTGTAAGATGTTTCAGGTATCCGCTGCCGTCATCCAGCATTGGTCGTCTTATGAATGACCGTTTTTCTTTAAGAAAGGTGGTTCTCAGGATCGCAAACAACCACTGTCGGCATTTGTCTTCATCACGCAGCTGATGAAAATTACGATAGGCAGTGTACATGGTTTCCTGGACGATATCCTCGGCATCGTAATTTTTTCCTGTATATTTCAGTGCCATGTTAAACAGAAATTGAAGATGAGGAAAGGTCAGCGTTTTGAATCTGGCACGATCAACACGCCTGAGTCGTCCAATCATTACGGGGCTCCAAGATGAGCTGGGGTTATATTTACCCTGATAACAGAGGGGTTAATCATTTTTATCTGCTTATAAGAGTCATCGGCCCGGATATTTATTCCCACCTATTCAAACTATTGACACAGATCCTCCGCGCCGCGGATCACCGGTCCCTTCCTCCCCCGGCACAACGGCATGAACTCCGCCAAAGTAGACATCCTGCTCGTCCCAGACATTTACCGCCACAACGCGAGCAAGCTCCTCTATACTCTGCTGATTAAAACCCGGTTCAATCTGTACCGCCTCACCATCCCAGTAGAGCCTCGGTGCGCGCACCGCCTGTTCTATACTCTTGTTAAAATCTACAATCTGGCTGAGGACCTGGCTGAGCGCTGTTCTAATGCGCTTGGAGCCGCCGCTGCCAATAACCAGTTTAACCCGGCCATCATCCATCAGCAGCGATGGAGACATCATCGATCCAACACGTAAACCGGACGGACTGGTATGAAAACCATTCGGGTGGAGGTCATCCTCACCCATCATGTTATTGAGCATGACACCGGTTCCCGGGGCAAAATAGCCTGACCCTTCTCCATTTGAACAGGTCATCGAGGCACAATTGCCATGCCGGTCCGAGACACTTACATGGGTCGTGCCGCGGCTGAACATTCTTATATTTTCAGTTGCCGGTTTATACCCGCTTTCATCGTCTAAAAATTTTTTCAGTTCCTCTGGGGACGTAACACCGCTCGCCCTTATTTTTTCAACTTCCTGCATCAGGGCAACCGTCTGTTTCAGATGATCCGTCTCACCCCAACGTGCCTTCTGGGGGCCAAGTTTTTCCATTAACCCGATTGACAAACCAATTAAGGTTCCGCCCATGGATGGTTCAGGGGAGGTACAAAGCTGATAATTTCTGTATGGAATTTTCAGCGGAGCGCGTTCTAAAACTTTATAATGAGCAAGGTCTTTGGCAGTCAGAAACCCCTTGCCGGCCTCCATGTCCTGATCAATTGAATGGGCAATATCGCCAACGTAAAAACTTTCGCCACGATCCTCAGCCAGTTGATCTATAAAATCAAGCTGATCAGGATTTTTAAGTCCATCTCCAGCGCTCAGGTAGACCCCAGCTGGTTCATACATTTTTTTCCCTGCCGGCGTCAGAGTCATTATCGGGTATAGCAGCTTTAAAAAATGGGCCTGCTGATCGTTGAGGATATGTTCCCGGGCCAGTTCTTTGGCGGGGGCAAGCACCTCCTTTAAATCCATATATCCCAAACGTTCATGAATATGTAACAACCCCTTCAGGGTACCGGGTACGGCAACCGACCCCAGTCCTACATTAAAATCCTGTCCTGTCCCTGAAAATTTGACGGTAACCGGAAAAAAATGAGGCGTAAAATCAGGGTCGCGACCGAGCCCCGGGGTATTGACAAAAAAGTCAAAAAAGAGTTCCTGTTTATGTCTTTCACTCCAGCCGAGCAATAAACCGCCTCCGCCAAGACTTGTCAGGGCTGGTTCTGCAACAGCAGAGGCAAAGCCTGCGGCAACTACTGCATCAAAGGCGTTGCCGCCGGCACGCATGATTTCAGCTGCAGAATGACTGACCAGCGCATGACCGGATGCAACAATTGCCTTATCATACAGACTCATTTCCAGAACCCCTGTTGACCCATACGAACCACCTCTCTAAGATCACCTGTTTCTTGATAGATGTGTCGCTGCTGATCTGCCCCGCTCCCTTCTGAAACGATACTGCTAACTTCCTGAAGATAGGGCCGTGAGCCAAGTTTCTCTCCATAACGGGCTACCTTGGCCAGCAGTAGCTCAACAGCGCTGCCAATGGTTACAGCATCATCCGTCAAAATCTTCGTCGGGTCAACAAATCTTCCGGCAAAGCCATGGCGAAGAGCCTGCCATTTATTTGCCCTGACTATATACGGGTCAAGACGCGGGGTTCTCACGTCCTCCTCAACAATCCAGGCGACTGCTGCCTGGATAAAAGAGACGATAGCGAGGATATCGCGAAATCGAGACGGAAGGTCACAGATACGAACCTCAATGGTGCCGAAATGAGGACTCGGTCTGGTATCCCACCAAAGATCACGTACCCCGCCTATTATGCCGTGTCTTTTAAGTGTTTTCACTTCCTCGGAAAAATGGTGCCAATCAGGCATAAATTCATAAACCCCGGCAAGCGGCAAGGCTTCAAATAATTTCGTACGATATGACATGAGCCCGGTGTCTTCACCCTGAAAATAAGGAGATGAGGTCGACAAGGCCAGATAAACAGGCAAAAACCCCTGCAGTGCATTGCAAACCCTGACAGCAGTTTCACCGTCGGGTACACCCACATGAACATGCAGACCCTGCGATATGAATCGCCGGGCAATAATCTGCAGTTCATTTAGAATATCCTGATACCTTGATTCGTTGCTTCGTTCCTGCTCGTCTGCCCGGGCAAACGGGTGGAGACTTGCGGCATAGAGGAGACAGCCGTGATCAGCAGCGAGCTCCTCGGCCAGTGAGCAGGTTCGGAGGAGATCGTTTTCAACATCTCTTAGATTTCTGCAGATGCCGGTCTGAATTTCCAGGATAGATTTTATCAGTTCCTGTGAAATGCGGGACTGGAGAATTTCCGGGGCAAGATCATGCAGCCTGGGGCCGAGCGGTACCAGTGAATAGGTCTTTTGGTCAACAATCTGAAATTCGATTTCAACGCCAAGTGAATAGCTCTGGCTTTCACTAAACACTATATTCTCTAGCGCTGTCATGTAAATTAGAAAATTTCAACCACCGGTTCAGAACGGCGGAGCCACTCGAGGGCTACAGTCGCAAGCCAGCGTGAACCGTAGGTGAGACATTTTTCGTCAAAGTTGAAGGTATTGGAGTGAGATGGGCCAGCCCCTTCTTTCCGCCCGCCAAAGCGCACCAGGCAGCCATTGGTAACTTTCTGATAAAAGGCGAAGTCTTCACCTCCAAGGCTTGGATATCCCTGTGAGATAACATTGTCCACCGAGGTTACTTTCCAGGCCGCTGCCCGGGCAATATCTGCAGCACTCTGAGAATTGACAACAGCCGGGAGGCCCTCCTCAAATACAAGTTCAGCTTTCACACCGTACATTGCTGCAATTGAATCAACGATTCGTTGCAATCCACTCATGGTTTTTCTGCGGGTATCCTCGTCAGTCGACCGCATTGTCCCTTTAAGCAATGCTTCATCGGCAATTACATTAGGCGCCGTTCCAGCCTGAAAACTGCCGATGGTAATGACTTCTGCCTGGTTTGGGTCAACTTCCCGGGATATCAAAGTCTGTACCATCATCACCAGGCTCGATGCTGCAACCACTGCATCGTTTGCTTCATGAGGCCTGGCAGCATGTCCGCCTTTTCCTGAAATTCTGATCGTAAACGGGTCGGCAAAGGCGCAGATGAGCCCCTGGTCAACAGTGATTTGCCCGGTTTGATAGTGAGTGTCAATATGGCCGCTAAAAACAGCGCCGACATCATCGACCACTCCTTCATCGACAACTCTGGAAGCGCCGTTGCCATGCTCTTCAGCCGGCTGAAAGATCAATACTATCTTACCTGGAAAGGAAGGAATACGCTGAATAAGGGCTGCGGCGCCGAGCAGCATTGCCACATGCCCATCATGGCCGCATGCATGCATGATACCACGGTTTTTTGAGGCATACGACAGGCCGGAGTTTTCACGTATTGGCAAACCATCCATATCGGCCCTCAAGGCAACACAGGGTCCGCCGGGACTGGTGTCCCCAAGTGTACAGATCACTCCTGTTTTACAGACAGTAGTGCTGGCCGCCAGCCCATGTTCAGTCAGTTTTTCCTTGATAAACGAAGCAGTATTATACTCATCGAATGAGAGTTCGGGGTATTGGTGAATATGTCTTCGAATCCCTACCATCCATTCATAGAGATCATCATCAACCTGTAAAAGATCAGCATCACTTGAAATCAGATATGATCTACTCAATTTTTATAGCTCCTATAATGGATCCATCATCCGGGGGTTCTTCAGCATCCGGGGGTTCTTCAGCATCCGGGGAATCTTCAGCATCCGGGTCTTGAGAGGAAGATTCGTGATCGTCAGGTTCAGGTTCAGCAGACACCTTGATGACAGCTTCTTCAGCTGCCGGTTCGTTGACCGGCTCAATTATAGTGTCCTCAGCTGCCGGATCTTCAAACGCTTCAATTCGACCAGCTCTTTCTTTTTCAGGCCTGACATCTCTCAGGCGCTGAGCTGTCTCCGGGGCTTCACGGTAGATCGGTTGTTTAAAAAAAACGATAATACCATCCTGAACTTCCAGCACAGAAACCAACTCCCAGCCTGCCAGACCAAACTCATTGAGCTCCAGTTCTATTTCTGACTCATCAAGAAAACCACTGCCGAGCAACCCCTCTTTTTTAAGCTCAAAATGGACAGTTTTATAGCTCCATTTCATTTCCACACGTCTCCTCTACCACCTTTTCTCATTCTTCCTGGTCTCATTTTTTCCGCTCTCTAGTGGGGGGAAACAAAGCTATCATTTTCGAACGTTCCCTTCAAAACAGTGCCGTCAGAGAGCGTCAATATTCCCCGGCCATTTCTTTTTCCAGCTGTAAACTCCCCCTGGTAGCGGCTGCCGTCAGTCAAGACAAGCGTTCCTTCGCCGTCCGGTAAATCATCCCTGAAACTGCCTTTATACACTGATCCGTCAGTATAGACCATAGACCCTTTGCCGTTAAAGCTGCCATTGCGGAATTGACCGGAGTAGCGGCTGCCATCGCCGAAAAGATAATCACCTTTTCCATGAAAATAGTCGTTTTCAAACTCACCGCTATATTTTGTGCCATCAGGGTAGGTAAAGACCCCTTTGCCGTCACGCTTGCCTTTCATGTATCTGCCGCTATAGGATCTGCCGTCTTCATACTGATAGGTTCCGTCACCATGAAACATGCCCTGTTTCAGGTCTCCTTTATAGACATCGCCGTTGACGAAACTGATCTCTCCGCTACCGTGCATCAATCCGTTGCTGACGTCCCCTTCATACTTGGTATTATCCGGAAATATAAATTTCACTCGACCGTCTGCCGGACTCTGATCTTTATCAGATCGATAAATCCTACCGTCTTTAAAGGTCAACGCTGAGGGCGCTTTTTCATCCTGCGAAACCGCTGAATGATCCTCTTTAGCTCCGCTGTCCGCTTGCTGCGGATCTTTATTTTCAACTGCTTCGCCTTCTCCCCTTGGACCATCGTCCTTTACAGAGTCTGAAATAGTAGCGGCGGCCTGGCTCTTTATTTCCTGGAGAGGGGTAACCGGCTGACCATCTTTAAATTCACCCTGATAGAGCCGTCCGTCACTATAGAACATTGTCCCCTGACCATTAAGCTTGCCGTCACTGAATGATCCTTTGTATCGGGAGCCGTCTGCATAGAGATACTCCCCCTCGCCATGCATTTTTCCGCGCAGAAATTCGCCCTCATACTTGCTGCCGTCAGGATATTGCAGTGTTCCCGTCCCTTCAGGAAAATCCGCGCTGAAGGTGCCTGTATAGCGTGAGCCGTCCACATAGTGGAGCTCACCGAGGCCGTGCCTCAAATTATCCTTGAATTGACCAATGTATTTTCTTCCATCAGCATACTCAAGTGTTCCCGAACCTGAGTATTGATCTGCAGAAAAGGCGCCGTCATACAGATCGCCAGATGCATGTTCGTAGACTCCCGAACCCTGCCGCATTCGACCGGACATATCTCCTCTGTACACCGACCCGTCGGCGTACCGCCTGACTCCTCGTCCCTGAGGTTTACCATTCCTGAATTCGCCTTCGTACCAGCTGCCGTCAGCATAGACCAAGCGTCCCTGTCCTTCTATCATATTGTTACGGAAGTCACCCTTGTATTCTCGGCCATCCTGAAAAAAGAGAACGCCGCGGCCGTGAAACAGGCCGAAACTGAAATCACCTCGATATTGCGATTTATCAGGAAGGCTTAACACACCCTGGCCGTGAATCACCCCATTAGCAAACTGGCCCTTATAGACTCTGCCGTCAGAACTTTTCAGTACCCCTTTGCCGTTGAATTTGCCATTTTTAAAATCACCTTCATAGAGTGTTCCGTCTGGAAATTTTAAGGTTCCTTTTCCGCTGATTATGCCACGGGAAAAAGCCCCCTCATAGACACGGCCGTCAGTTCCCTGGTAAACGCCGACACCATTGAAGCAGTCACCGTTCAGACACTCAGCAAACGCATTATGGAGGAATATCTGAACAAGTAGTCCTCCAGCCAGCAAAATAATTGTTTTCATAAGCAAATCGTTTTCTCTGTCATGGTCATGTTTTCTCGTTAACTCTGATAAACCTTCTTTATCTCTTCACCAATAAGGTGGATGCCCCTGGCCACGTCCTCATCATTCTGAGAATATGTTAAGCGGATGCATTCCTGCGTATGACGCCACTGCTCCTGAAGGCCTGGGAAAAAATAGTGCCCTGAGACTACAATAACCCCACGTTTTTTCAATCGTTCATATAATTCATGACTCGATATCGGCAAATCTTCAAACCACAGCCATAGAAACATTGAGCCTTCAGGAAGATGTACACGATATGGCGTTCCGGCAAGCTCGCGTTTAAGACATGCCATCGCCTTTTTGGCCTTCTTTTTATAAAACGGATTGATAACCTCCTTGCTCAATTCGATTAATTTCCCGCTTCTTATCAGCTCGTCAGCCAGCATGGCGCCAAAACTAACCGGAGCAAGGGTCATGATGGCATTTAACGAGGTGACGGCTTTTATTATTTCTGCACGGGCGATAATAATACCAGTTCGGACTGCCGGCAGCCCGCATTTCGACAGGGACAGACATTTTATGATATTTTCATTCCACATTGGGGTTGCAGCAGCATAGATGATCCCCGGGAAGGGCACGCCATAGGCATTATCGAGTATGAGTGGAATACTGCGTCTGCTGGCAATTTCCAGGAGCCGCTCCACTTCCTCGTCCGTTATAACGTTTCCCGTAGGGTTCGTTGGCCTGGAGACGCAGATTGCTCCCGTCTCAGAACCGACTTCCAGTTGATCAAAATCGACCCTGTATTTGAACATTCTCTCATCGAGAAGCTCGATTTTGGGCCTTGTGGAAAGAAACAAATTGTCGTCCAGTCCAAGATCGGCGTAACCGATATACTCTGGAGCGAGCGGCAGCCGAATATGCTTAAAACTGCCGTCAGGGTAGCGCCCGCCAAACATATTGAAAAGGATAAAAAACCCGTTCTGACTGCCATTTGTCAGACAAATATTCTCGGGTCCGATGTCCCAGCCGTACTCTTTTCTCAGCAATGAAGCACAACTATTGATAAAGGAAAGGTTGCCCTGCGGAGGATCGTAGATGCCAACCAGCTCCTGGAATGTATGATGGTCGTCAAGAATCTCTCTCAGCCGTTGCTTAAAATAATCCTGGACCTCTGGAATATGGCCGGGATTGCCACCACCCATCATCACAAGCTTGCCACTATTCCCGGCAAGCGTTCTTCCGAGATCATCCATCAGTGAAAGAATGCCGGCCTCTGAGGTAAATTTTGTTCCGAATTTGGAGAATTTCATCACGCCAAATGCACACTCATCCTCTTGTCTGATTTTTATTATGCTGGTTATGGGGTTTATGACTTATCATCTGAAGTAAATATCCGAGTCCAGAGGACCCGGCATTGATAGCCCCTCAAAGGGGCTGTGGTTCAATTCCCATCGGCACGTAGCTGAGCACCGTGAAATCTGACGTAGAAGGAGTTTGAACTGTTTGAGCGAAGCGAGTTTTCAAACTCCCGGCAGATTTCAGGGCGCGCAAGGTGCCCGAAGGGCCGAGTGACGCGGGTGCCCTTTCTTTTGGTTCGTTTTCTTTAGGCATTAAAGAAAATGAACAAATACAGTGTCTTGATGGTAAAGCCCTAATTTTCTGACCTGGCCCATAGGACCATGTCTTAACAACTAGAATAAACATAATGATCTAAAGAGCGGTCTTCTCAAGCGATTGCCCCCTGTTTTACCGCCAGCAGCCTGGTTATGATAACTGTTGAGGAGGCACTCTTAAAAATTTTACTTCCCTACTTCTGACGATATCACACCAAATCTCTGAGAGCACCCAGTTTTCAAGACCGTTCTCTTTTCTCTTTTTCATGCCACAATACCGCCGCCCGTCCCGCCAGGTGATCTTTTCTTCCTGGCTGCATATAACTGGCATTGCATTCCCGAGGCCTCATAAACAACTGCCGCCGGATTCTTTTTGCTCTTAAATCCAAGAGCTCTGCAGCCATAAGGCGCACTGGTATCATGGGTGATGTAGTAGTTCCTGCAGGTTCGGCATACCGTCTCTGACAGATTTTTATTATCTTTCTTTTTCACCATTATGCCATTTTAAATGGAGCTGCTATTCAACATGCAGCGTTCTATCTTCTTGCCAATAAAGAGCGCTCAGCAAACCACCGCAGCAAACGGCTGCTCCGACCAGAGTAATGCCAACAGCCAGGGAGTGATAATCTCCAACAAGCCCGATCAACGCGGGAACTGCTCCTCCTCCAGCGAGAAAGGCCAGTGGTATGCAAAGAGAAATGACCAGGCTCCCATCTCCACTGCCGCCTAATTTCGTAAGAACGGAAAATGCTGATGGAAAGAAACATACCGCAACCATTGGCTGCAGGAAAATAAAAAACAACAGCAGGCTGCCGCCTGCAAACCCCATGGGAATCGTCAGCAAGCCACTGCTTATCAAAACAAACAGCATCACCGTGCGATGGTTAAATCGATCACCAGCCCAACCGCCGACCAGCGGCATCACAATTGTACTGACCCTTGAAAGGGCCAAAACATTATTGGCCTGGGTCAGGTCTATATCTCGACCTGCCACCAGAAACAGCGGCAGCATTGTATAGATTCCAAGGGTAGCAGAAATTGCCAGCGTAAACATGACCACCATCAGCCAGAAGGGTTTGCAGCACACAATTTTCCGGCAGGAAGTGAAATCTGGACGCTGTCCAAAACCAAAATCAGGACTCCTGCTGAATCCATAGGCCATCCCGATAAAAATAAAAATACCGCCGGTGATCAGAAGACTTCGGGACCATGACAGGTGACGGAGCAGAACAGCTGAAATCATCGGTACAATGACAAAGCCGATATTGGGGGCAAGCTCATGTATTGCCATACCGCGTGCAAGATAGCCGGGCGAGACAAGCCGCGAGACTGCAGAAAGCCCTGACGGCAGGTATAAGCCCGCGCTGAGCCCCAGACAAAAAAGTCCCAGTCTGAGGCTCAGCAGTGATCCGCAGAAAGAGAGGAGACAGAGAAAGACGCCGTTTCCGACTGTTGAGACGATGATAGTGGTTTTATGGGAAATTCGTGAAGAAACAAATCCTGAGCTGAGGATTGATATAAAATACCCGGATGATATAAACAGAAAAAATGACCCTGAACCGGCATGCGACAAGCCCAGTTCACCTTCAATTACCGGCAGGAAAGGAGCAAAAATAATTCTGGAAAAAAAATTGGTCAGAAAAATTACAGCCAGATAAAGGAGCCCCGGGAGTACCGTTTTAAAAGACTGGTAATTACCGGAAACGCACGGTGCGGAATTCATCCGCCGCTGCTCCGTTTACCGTGAAGTTTAGGATAATCGAAAAACAATATCTGCCCGCCCTCGTGGTCAATTTCATCCCATCCTTCAATTTCAAAGCTGATCGCCACAATACCGCTTGTGGGTATATTTACAATACGTTTACCGGTCAGCCATTCTGCACACTCGGTTATAACATGATTATGGCCGACGAGCCCCAGAGTGTTGACCTCTGGTTCTGTTCGTCTCATGACAGAGAGCAGCAGTGTGAGATCCGAAGTGTATATTTCGTTATGATAAACAATAGCGTCTCTCTTGTAGCCGATTTCCCTGGCAATAAGCCTGGCTGTCTTGCGGGCACGCTTGGCGCTGCTCGATACCAGCAGATCTAATTGAACTGATTCTGAAGCAAGGCGTTTTCCCATGAAGGGAGCATCATCCTTGCCGCGCTTGTTCAGCGGCCTGTCAAAGTCGGACAAGCGGGAATCAGACCAACTGGATTTGGCATGGCGAATCAGGTAAAGGTGCTTCATTATGCCAGTCTCCTCTGTTGTATCTCCGACCAGAGTTTCCGGTAGGCGGTGTTGCCGACAGAAAAACTGCTGCCGCTTGCGCCAAGTGGTTTTCGATATAACCCCATTTTCTCTATTTCTGCACTATACGGAATATAGTTCTTCATAAATATAGGGTAATTACCGTATTTCTGCATAACTCCCCTATGCATGGTTTTTCGCCCTTCAACCATGGAGAAAAAGGCAAATATTTTTCGTTTTTCACAGTCCATTTTCTTAAAGAGTTTCAACAGCTGACTCAGGGCCAGGACAGACAGCGTTGTGGGGACCACCGGCGTAAGAACACAGTCCGCCGCTGTGATGATATTCTCAGAAAGCAGCGTAAGATTGGGAGGGCAATCAAGGATGATGAAATCATATTCAGATTCAAGTGGTTTCAAGAGCTGGTAAAGAATTTTCCGGTTTTTTTCGTTTTCTCTTTTCTTCAGAGCGATATCGAGGTTTCTGAAGGAAAAATGGGCGGGCAGCAGATCGAGACCGGGGAAATCGGTTCCTCTTATGAACTGATAGTAGGAGCCGCTCAGGAGTCGTGAACGATTAAACTTCTTTTTTGGCTTTATCCGATAATAGTATGAAGCCGCACCCTGGGAATCCATATCACACAGCAGCACGCGTTTTCCGGTCTGCAGCGCGGTGTAGGCAAGATTAACTGAGGTTGCGGTCTTGCCAACACCCCCCTTGCTGCTGTATACGGCTAAAATTTTCATTTTTTTCTCTTTGCTGATGGGCGTTCTGGATGATTATTGGTCAATTTTTTCATCAGGCTCTTGTTTTTTTCAGTACTAAACGCTTCATACGTCCTTTTAAACTGCCCTTTAACCAGCCCGTGCTCATGTTTTAGTCTGGTAATCAGACTACCGAGGGCAGCAGCCAGCTGAATTGTCTGCCTATTTCGACCTCTGAGCTGTTTTAGGTTTTTGTTAAGCATCTCTATCTGCACTGAAAGGTCATTGAAATCACCAAGATTATCCTGTACCTTTTTCATATGCTTCAGGAACAGCTCAATTTGCTTTTCTAGGTAAAAGGATCTGAAAAACTCAAGAAGATATCTGAATTTTTTACCCTTTATCCTCAACTTATGAAGCTGCTCATCATCGGTCTGATCATTGATCAGGTCGCCATCGGAGAGAAAACGATCAAAGCGCTTATTGACGATTTTATTTACAAGGGCCAAACATGATTTTTTCCTGACACCTTGAAAAAGTTCAGATTGAGGATCGCTAAGAAAACTCCGCCAATTTTCAAGGAGATCTTTATAGCGATCCGAACGAAGGTTTCTTCTAAGCGAGGTAAGCTCATCGCTTCGCTGTGCTGCCAGTTGCTCAAAAAAAAGATTCAGGCCGTCGCGCAGCGACTGCGGCAAAAGATTCCGGTAGGTTTCTTTCTTGAGCAGATAGACATCGATATCCCTGAGCGGCCCGGTCACACGTCCCAGCCACTTGAACTCGCTTTCGAAAAAGAGCAGCTGCTCAGGGGGCATAACTTTTCTCAAGAGCGACATCAGCGACCTGGTCCGGCGCACTGCAATGCGGAAATCATGCAGAAATTCGCTGTCAATATCATTACAGATCCCTGGATGATTGATCTCCATGGCGCCAACCAGGTCAAGACAGATTTTTGAAACAGCACTACCGATCGGCACAGACCGATCGAGCTTGACATGAAATTTTGCACCGTAGTCAAGCGGCTGCCTGTCAGAAACAGCAAAGGCCTGATCAAGCAGCTCTGCGTCATGAACCATAGTCTGGAGATCCTGGTCTGCCAGTGACTTGAGGAGTCTTTCATAAGCTTTTTCGTATCCCCGGACGGAAGCAACGGCCAGACATTCCGGCAGTTCCTGTTCAACCGTGCCGTGTCGAGCTGTATTGCTGTTGGCGCTGACCCAGGCGACGGTTTTTCTATCCCGGTTCAGTACCTTGAAATAGCGATGCTTATATCGTAATGCAAAGGTGGGACAAAGCGCCCTCATATCTATATATTTTCCCAGGAACTGTGACATCTGAGGGTCGTCTATATCCCAGGCAAACAGCTTTTTTCTCCTCCTGCCTGCTGCCGAATACAACGCTGCTCCATCGAATTTTCTTACCTGCAGCCTGTTGCCGGAGAAGGTAAAGAGCAGTTTTTTACGATAGAGCCGCCAGTCAAAGGTATCGTAATACTGCTCCTCACCGCGTTCACTGTTCATCTCCTGGAGATCATGTTTTTTTGCAATTTTTTTAAGGACCTTACTGAAATTGGTGGCGTTACCAATCAGGAAATTTTCTCTCCGTATGGGTATCATGTCACGACCTGTAATCGGCATTTATTCTGACATACTCAACCGAGAAATCACAGGTGTGAATTTCTTCACAACCGGCACCGTCTTTCAGATCAATGCAGACCGCAAATTTCTTCTCCTTGAGAACCCTGGTGGCAGCCTCCTCCGCCTCTGGCCCCAGACCTCTGCCGTTGCGGACAATGACAACGTCACCGAAGGCAATATCAATTTTATCAGGATTAAAACGCACACCTGCCCGGCCGGCTGCGGCTATAATTCTTCCCCAGTTGGCATCCTCACCAAAAAAAGCTGTCTTAACCAGGTTTGAATTAGCAACAGTCCGGGCAATAATTTCTGCGTCTTTGTCTTCTTTGGCGCCGCACACCCTGATCGTGATACATTTGGTGGCACCTTCGCCGTCCATCACAATCTTCAGGGCCAGTTCCTTTAAAATTTCCTCCAGAGTATTTTGAAACACTTCACAATCAGGATGATCAACATCGTCAATCCAGGGATTCTCTGCGGCACCATTGGCCATCACCAGCACCATATCATTGGTGGAGGTATCACCGTCAACCGTAATCCGGTTGAAGGTCTGTTTTACACTGCTCCTCAGGGTTTCATTCAATTCAGTAAAACTGATACGTGCATCGGTCAGAACAAAACAGAGCATGGTCGCCATATTGGGCATAATCATTCCGGATCCTTTTGCCATGCCCATAAATTTTACTTCACGACCGCCGATCTGAGCCGTTCTGTATACTGTTTTTGATATCGTGTCAGTGGTCATGATAGCCTGGGCAACATCTTCAAACCTGCCTGGATCGAGGCCGTCCACAAGCTGCTGCATACTGTCGCTGAAGGCCTTCACATTGAGAGGCGTTCCGATCACGCCTGTTGAGGAGACCTGAACCATGTCCTCGGAGATATTCAAATGCTCTGCGACCATTCTGCTCGTTTCCAGTGCGGCCGCCATCCCTTCCTCACCGGTGCAGGCATTTGCGCAACCGCTATTGACGAGGATTGCCTGGGCTCTTCCCTGTTTCAGTCGCTCCATGTCGAGAACAACGGGAGCGGCCTTGATCAGGCTCGTGGTAAACATCCCTGCCGTAACGGCAGGAGCGTCACTGTAGATGAGGCCCAGATCAAGCCGATCCTGGTATTTGATGCCGGCCGCTACCGCCGATAGAGAAAATCCTTTTATTATCATAATAAAATCCAGTATAGTCGAAGATTATAAACTAAATTCCTGTATTACGGGCATACTCAGCAACAGTTAACAGTGTCTCGAACACGTCCTCGCAGTGTAAATTAGTAATCACCGATGCCGGTATGGGCAACGGACCACGGTCTCAAACCACGATTCCAACTCATTCTGATAATGGCATTAATTTACAACAAAAACACATTCATGCAATGCTAGAAACCAATGACCCCTGAAGAATATCACTGGACGTTTGGCATCATTCCGACAATGGTCCTTTTTGCTGACCTGGCAATACGGATTGGCTTGTCCATAAGGGTTATACTCAGAAAACGTCCCCATGGCACTACTTTTGCCTGGCTCATCATTATCCTTCTTCTTCCCTTCCTCGGCGCATTTGTCTATCTTCTTTTCGGTGAAAACCGCTTATCAGAAAAGCGGGCGGCACGTGCACGAGACAACCAGAATCATTACCAGTATTGGCTGAACACTCTAAAAGAGCGGGCCCCGGTCGATCCGAAAACAATGAGTGACAAATGCGACCCGCTTCATCGCCAGGCTGAAACCCTCATCGGAATTCCTGCTTTAGACGGCAACAACCTTGAGATAATTGAGACGCCTAACGAAATAATCGATGCAATTATCTCAGATATAAATCGAGCCCAATCAACCTGCCACCTGCAGTTTTATATCTGGTTTGAGGGCGGCAAGGTCGCCGAAGTTGAAGATGCATTAATCGAGGCAGTAAAAAGAGGCGTTACCTGCCGGATTCTCGTCGATGCTATCGGCAGTCATGATTTCTTAAAAAGCGAGCGAATCAGAACACTCAGAAATTCAGGCATCAAAATCAGGGAATCTCTTCCCGCCGGGATCATCAGTGCCATCTTCAAAAGAATCGATATCCGCAACCACCGTAAAATTGTTGTCATCGATGGGGAAATTGCCTACACCGGAAGTCAGAATATGGTAGATCCCCGCTTTTTCAAGCAGAATCAAGGCGTCGGCCAATGGGTCGACATCATGGTCAGGATCACCGGCCCTGTTGTTGAAAGTATTGCAGGTACATTTATCAGTGACTGGTTTCTTGAAGCCAATGATCAAGGAAACCGGACCGGAGATATCGCAAAAGATGTTGCAAGTATCAGAAAACAGGCTGATGTACATATCGTAGGCGCCACTGGAACGATCCCTATACAGCTTGTGCCATCCGGTCCAGGTCTGGTTCCCGAAGCTATTCACAATCTCCTGCTGACAACCATCTATTCGGCCAGCAGGGAGTTAATCCTGACCACACCGTATTTTGTCCCGGACGAGGCACTGCTGACTGCCCTCAAATCTGCCGCTCAGAGAGGTGTCGATGTCACCGTCATTCTGCCGGAAAAAAATGATTCGGTGCTGGTACATTATGCCAGCCAGTCCCACTATCAGGAACTTGCCGAATCCGGGGTCAAGATTATGCTGTTTCACGGCGGCCTTCTCCATTCAAAAACAATAACCGTAGACAATGAGTTTTCCCTGCTCGGTTCTGTTAATCTGGACATGAGAAGCTTCTGGCTTAACTTTGAGGCAACCCTTTTCATTTATCACCAGCCTTTTACAGAGCGCTTAAGACAAGTGCAGAAAAAATATGAACGGGAGTCTACTCTTCTCGACCACAAAAAACTCGCCAAACGTCCGGCCATCAGACGGTTCAAAGAAAACGTGGCACTATTGATCGGACCGCTTCTGTAAGATGAGAATATTATACCTATCAGACATTCATGCCAACTACCCAGCTCTGCAGTCGGCCGCAAACCATTTTCGCCAGCCCTTCGATCTTATCCTTAACGGCGGAGACACATTGGTTTACGGGCCTTTTCCCAATGAAACAATAGACTGGATGCGACAGAATCAGGCACTTTCCATTCTCGGCAATACAGACCGACATATTCTCACCCTGCTTGACGGCCAGACCTTCAAGAAGCCCAAAAAGGCAGAAAAGCGCATTATGTATGGCTGGACTGCCGCTGAATTGAGCCCTGAAAACAGAGCCTGGCTGAGAAACCAGCCGCTTTCACGAACCATCAACCTGGACATGTGCGAAACCAAGGGGCTGAAAAACTGTTCGATCGGCATGTATCACGGCAGCCCAGACGATCCTGATGAGTTTCTGTTTACAAACACCCCTGACTGCCGCTTCATGGAAATTGCTCAACGATCCCGCCATCGAATAATAACGGTTGGTCACAGTCATTCACCTTTTCATAAACATATCAAGCAGGTACATATAATTAATCCGGGAAGTGTCGGCAGGATGTTTGACGGTACAGCCAAGGCAAGCTGTGCGGTAATCGCCATTACAGAGAAATCTATAGACGTTCAGCATTTCCGTATACCCTACCCGGTCGAGGATGTCGTTGCCATGCTTGAAAATCAGCGGCTGCCGGCCATCTATCAGGAGATGTACAGACGGGGCAGAAAACTCAATTAAGCCAGGGCTTCCCTGCTGATGGAAAACGGTTTTAAATCCACTTGATTCATGATGCACTAAACAGATCACCTTAAACTGATACGATGATAAGCAAAAAAATTTCGAAATCCATGGATGGCAGCATCGACAAGGGCGTTTCACCTGTAATCAGGGACCTGATTAGAGATATCAGCCCTGATCTCTCCGGTAAAAAGATCTCACGAAAGATCAGAAATATTTCTCGTGTCCTGAAGATGGAGGATAAGGAACAGATCGTCAGCGCGGCATTGTTAAAATTCTACGATACGGAAGAATTAAAGCCTTATCAGGCTGAACTGATAAAGATGCAGAATCATCTTGAACGTCTGGGAAAAAAAATGATCATCCTCTTCGACGGGAGAGATGCCTCAGGCAAGGGCGGCACGATCAGAAGGGTTACCCGCTATATGAATGAAAAACGCTACCGCGTGGTTGCGCTGGGTAAACCGAATGAAACTCAAAAGACAGAACTGCATATGAAACGCTATATTGAACAGTTTCCCCACGCCGGAGAAATTGTTCTTTTCGATCGAAGCTGGTACAATCGTGCCATGGTTGAACCGGTTATGGGGTTCTGCTCTGATGCGCAATACCATCGTTTTCTTAAGAAGGTAACATCCTACGAAGAAAATTTTATCATGGATGCAGGGAAGACGATCCTGCTTAAATTATATTTCTCTGTATCAAAGCAGGAGCAGGCCCGAAGATTTGAGCGGCGCCAAAATGATCCCTTGAGGCAGTGGAAGCTCAGCGAGGTTGATCTTCAGGCCCAGGATCTGTGGGACGATTTTACTGAAAAGAAAAAAATACTTCTCAACAAAACCCATACAAAGAAATCAAAATGGTGGGTTATTCGTTCAGATGACAAACATCTTGCCCGGAGGGAAACAATGAAACTCATCCTTTCATCGGTTAAGTATCTGGGCAGAAGCCGTACCCTCAACTTTAAACCGGATCCGGATGTCGTTATTCCCGGCGATAAAGAACTCAGTATTATGAAAATGCAGCAGAAGAAGTTTGGTACACCTCTACGTTAATTTTGCTTCTTATGATCGATGTCTAATCAACTCCATACGGTGAAAACATGGCTAAAAGCGGGAAGAAAAAAACAGACGAAACGAAAGACAATAAAGAGAGCAGCATCAAGCTCTTCGAACTGACAGCTCTTAAAAATATCGATTCCAAGGAATCCAAGGATAAAACGGCAATCTGGATTAAAAACTGGCACCTGGCCTACGAGATTGAGCTTCGCAGACTGCAGGTCGAATTGATGAAATTGCAGAAAGCAATGAAATCCAGAGGCACGAGAATTCTGCTGATCTTTGAAGGAAGAGATGCCGCCGGCAAGGGCGGTACAATAAAACGATTTATCGCTCACCTGAATCCTCGAAATACGAGGGTCGTCGCCTTGATGAAACCCAATGAAACCGAGTCGACTCAATGGTATTTCCAGCGCTATATCAGCCAGTTGCCATCTGCCGGAGAGTTGGTCTTCTTTGACCGCAGCTGGTATAATCGTGCCATGGTTGAACCGGTTATGGGGTTCTGCACGGATGAGCAGAATAAACGTTTTTTAAAAGACGTGCCGATGCTCGAGGAACTTCTGGTTAAAGATGGAATAAAATTGTTCAAGTTTTACTTCTCTGTTTCCAAAGATGAACAGAAGAGACGATTTGAATCACGTAAAACCGATATACTCAAGCAATATAAGCTCTCACCGGTAGACAACCTTGCCCAGGAATACTGGGATCAATACTCTTTGAGAAAATTCCAGATGCTGCAGGAGACCAACCGTACCCTCTCGCCATGGACTATCATCCGGTCCGACAATAAGAAACTGGCCAGACTGAACTGTATCAAACACGTCCTGGGCCAGATGGACTATGATAACAAACTAAGCGACAAAGAACTTGCGGTTGATCCGAAGATTGTGGTCTCAGGCATCGACGAACTGAGGCACATGGAAGAACACCTGATGGACCCGAGCAAGCTGCACGGCTGATAAATGAAACCCTGCCAATCCGTCTCCCTGACAGGTTCACCCCTGTCTTAACGGGAACGGGCGGGGCCGAGCAGATAAGAGCCCTTATCCGGCTCTTATCTTAAACCCGGCCGCAGCATTTTTTATATTTTTTACCCGAACCGCAGGGACATGGAGCGTTTCTGCCAATTTTCTCGCTCTCCCGCTTGATTGGCACTGCGGGTTTTGCTTCCTCGCCTGCTGCTCCTTTGTTCAGTCTCATTTCCTGTTCCTGGCGCTGTCGTCGTTCCTCCTCCAGTCGTTCCACCTCATCATCATGGACCACACGGACGCGCATCAGGTTGCTGATTGTCTGGAGCTTGACTGTCTCAATCATGTTCATAAACAGATTGAACCCTTCTTTTTTGTATTCATTTAACGGGTTTTTCTGGCCGTAGCCTCGAAGGCCGATCCCCTCTTTCAGGTGGTCCATGGAGAGCAGATGCTCTTTCCAGTGATTGTCGACCATCTGTAACAAGATAATTCGCTCAATCTGGCGATGAGTCTCCACACCGTTGGCTTTTTCCTGGGCCCCAAGGGCATCTCTGGATACTTCAAGCAGCTTTTCTCTCAAGGACTCTTTCGTGCTGCTATCCCGTTCCTCGTCTGTCCATTGGGCTTTTCGATTGAAAATTTCAAGCAATCTTTCATCGCATCTCTGCCAGTCCCAGTCTTCAGCAGAACGGCGATCATCGGCCACTTCAGCTATAATTCCATCAATCAGTTCCTCTGTCATATCCTGCAGAACATTCGTCAAATTCTCCCCGGCCAGTACTTCGCGTCTCTGACGATAGATTATCTCCCGCTGATTATTCATGACATCGTCATATTCGAGCAGATGTTTACGAATGTCAAAATGATGCCCTTCCACCTTCCGCTGGGCATTCTCAATAGCACGGGTAATCATGGTATGCTCAATGGGTTCGTCTTCTTCCATTCCAAGTTTATCCATAATCCCTGAGATCCGGCCTGAGCCAAATATTCTCAGCAGATCATCCTCGAGTGAGAGGAAGAACCTGGAGGAGCCAGGATCGCCCTGTCTTCCGGAACGCCCGCGCAGCTGATTATCAATCCTCCTGGACTCATGGCGTGAAGTACCGAGGATATGCAGACCGCCAACGCCAATAACACCTTCACCGAGCTTGATATCGGTACCCCGACCGGCCATATTGGTGGCAATGGTCACTTTTCCAAGACCACCGGCACCGGCAATTATTTCAGCCTCGCGCTCATGATGTTTAGCG
The DNA here is from genome assembly GCA_963710015.1 of uncultured delta proteobacterium. Taxonomy (GTDB): domain Bacteria; phylum Desulfobacterota; class Desulfobulbia; order Desulfobulbales; family Desulfocapsaceae; genus MADRE3. The sequence continues at coordinate 389,758 of CAVPYP010000030.1, forward strand.
TTTAATACCTCGTGTGCGACTTTTTCCTTTTTCAGAAGTCTGGAAATTTTTTCTGACACATCAATTGATATGGTACCCACCAGAACCGGCTGCCCTGCTTTATGCTTTTCGATGATCTCATTAATGATGGCTCGATACTTGGCCTTTTCATTTTTGTAGATAACGTCTGCATAATCGGTCCGTATCATCGGCATATGGGTTGGCATCACCACAACATCAAGATTGTAAATCTTCTTGAATTCAGGAGCCTCAGTATCGGCAGTACCTGTCATGCCAGCCAAGTTTGTCATACATCCTGAAATAGTTCTGGAAGGTTATGGAGGCAAGCGTCTGATTCTCTCGCTCTATTTTTACATTTTCCTTGGCCTCAAGTGCCTGATGAAGACCATCGCTGTAGCGTCTGCCTTCCATGGTGCGCCCGGTAAATTCATCAACGATCACCACCTGACCGTTCTTGACGATATAGTCAACATCACGTTGAAAAATCATGTGTGCCTTCAAGGACTGGTTCAAATGATGGAGATATTCTATGTTACTGGGATCATAAAGATTATCAATCTTGAGCAATTGTTCCCCCAGCGCTATCCCATCCTCGTTCAGGGAGACCTGCCGCGACTTTTCATCAACCAGAAAATGAACGTCCTTCTTGAACTTGCTCATGATCTTATCAACGTTCTTATAGAGCTCAGTGGACATGTCGGCGGGACCAGAAATGATCAGCGGTGTTCTCGCCTCATCAATCAGGATTGAGTCAACCTCATCGACGATGGCGAAATTGAAATCCCGCTGACAGTAATCAGCCAGCTCGAATTTCATATTATCGCGCAGATAATCAAACCCGAATTCGTTGTTTGTGCCGTAGGTGACATCGGCTCCATAGGCTTCGCGCCGCTCAGGATCATCCATCCCATGAACAATACGCCCAACCTTCAAGCCCAGGAAAGTGTAAACCTGCCCCATCCAATCGGCATCACGGCTGGCCAAGTAATCGTTCACCGTAACCACATGCACCCCCCTACCGCCCAGACTGTTGAGGTATACCGCGAGTGTCGAGGTCAGGGTTTTCCCTTCACCGGTTTTCATTTCGGCAATCATGCCCTGATGCAGCACAATCCCGCCAAGGAGCTGAACATCGAAATGCCGTTCACCGAGGATTCTCTTGGAGGCCTCCCTCATAACCGCAAATGATTCAGGCAGCAGTTCATCAAGGGGCTCTCCTTTGTCGACCCGCTCTTTAAATTCAATGGTTTTAGCGGCCAGGGCAGTATCATCGAGGTTCTGCACGGATGGTTCGAGCTCATTAATCTGATTCACCAATGGCTGCATCTGTTTGAGAACCCGTTCATTTTTACTGCCAAAGACTTTGGTAAGGACTTTTCCTATCATGATATCATCTATTTATTAGGTGGAAGATTAGAGACATTTAACGCTGCCCACTGTAAGCATGATAATGAAAATATTCAACTTACCAGTAAAAAATTAATCAATCAAAAAATCAGCTTGATATGTCAGGGCCAATAGGCGCGTTATCCCTTAACCAGCTGGTTCTCTCAGGCGGCTTTGCACCATGGTGGTTCCGATTCTTATTCCAGGAACTTCCACAGACATGGAAAAGGATCTGATTTCTACCCGATTTTCCCAACAGAGATGCAGAGAACAGACCCATGATTTGCTGTCGTTTCTGCGATCATAAACGCTGAATCAGACAGCTGATCACAGCGAGAGCTTATCGATCGTGCAAGAAGTATTTTTTATCAGGGTAAGAGTGAAGAATCGAGTGAATTTGTTCCACAGCCTCGATATACGCATCTGCAAAAACTGCACAACATCGCTAAATCTAACTCTTGTGTGTTTTATATAATGTATTACATCATGGTTTTGTTTTTTTCTGGGCTTCAAGGTGAACGACCGGTTCTTCATGCTTCACCGTACCGGCATCAAACTCAGCGGTGAACGGTTTAGATGGGCGAAGCAGAGACTGTCCGGCCCACACACCAAGCAAAAACAGCCAGAGAAAAATACAGAAACAGACGATGGCAATACCACCAATAGCACTGCGGGTCAATTCAAATCTTATCTTAACTGGTCGTCGTTTCTGTGCAGCCATAGTGCTACATTTTTTCAGGGGCTGATAATCCGAGGATATTCAAACCATTGCGGAAAACGGTTCGCAGCGCTTCAACAAGGCAGAGTCGCGCCTGGGTTAACTCCTTATCCTCAGTAATTACCTTGTGCCTGTTATAATAGCTATGAAAATGACCGGCAAGCTCCATCAGATAGAAGATTACCCTGTGCGGGGCAAGCTCTCGCGCCGAATTTTCAATCACTGCCGGGAATGTAGCCATTAACTTAAGCAAGGCTATCTCTTCATCTTCTCCCAGCAATTCACTTCTTATCTGTTTAAAGGTTGCAAGTTCAACTGATTTTTCCGCGGCTTGACGAATAATTGAACAAAGCCGTGCGTGGCCGTATTGGACATAGTAGACCGGATTTTCCTGGCTCTCCTTGGTGGCCAGATCAAGGTCAAACTCCAGCTGGCTGTCTGGTTTACGCATCATAAAGAAAAACCGCGCCACATCGGTGCCGACTTCATCCAGCAATTCATCAACGGTGACAAAGGTAGCCTTTCGGGTCGACATCTTTACCTGTTTTCCATCTCGCATCAAGGTGACAAACTGGTGAAGGAGTACCGTAACTTTTGAAGCGTCGTATCCGAGCGCGGTCAGTCCCGCCATAACATCAGGTACGGTGGCGATATGGTCAGACCCGAAAATATCAATGAGCCAGTCAAAATTGCGCCTGAATTTTTCCCTGTGGTAGGCAATATCAGGAAGCCGGTAGGTCGGTTCTCCTGTGGACTTGATAATAACGCGATCTTTTTCCTGGCCAAACGCTGTTGTCTTAAACCAGGTTGCATCATCTTTCTCGTAAACGAATCCTTTTTCTTTTAATTCCTTGACGACCGAGTCTATGTGACCATCATCATAAAGAGATTGTTCATTATAATAATTGTCAAAGACGATTCCCATCCTCTTGAGCGTAGAAGAGATATTCTTGAAGATCTCTTCTTCAGCCTTGCGGGTAAACGGGACGCAGTCTGAGGTTTTGACAAGAGAATCGCCAACCTCATCTGCCAGAGACCTGGCGATATCACTTATGTAGTCACCCTGATAACCATCTTCTGGAAACGCTGCGTCCAGGCCGCAAAGCTCCAGATACCTGGCCTTAACAGATTCGCCCAGGACGCGCATCTGGCGACCGGCATTGTTGTAATAATATTCTCTGTAGACATCGTGTCCGGTAACCTCCAGCAGGCGGGCTATGGCATCGCCAAGGATTGCCTGTCGCCCATGCCCCACTGACAGCGGGCCTGTCGGATTGGCGCTGACAAACTCAACCATCACTTTTCTACCTTGGCCAATATCAACTCTGCCGAATTGCTCAGCCGAATCTTCGATAACCTCAAGCAGCTTTTGCCAGCTGCTCTTCTGGATCGTTATATTGACAAAACCGGGTCCGGCTATATCAAGTTTTGCAACAAGCCCCTCTTCCTGCTCAAGTATGGAGACAAATTGGGCGGCAATTTCTCGCGGGTTTCGTTTTTCAATGCCAGCCACAACCAGGGCAATGTTAGTTGAGAAATCACCCTGGTTCTCGTGCTTTGGGACCTCAACAGTATATTTTCCAAGAGCATCATCAGACCAAACGCCATCACTCACTCCCTGCTCAAAACAGTTATCTATTATTTCTTTTAAGGCAGATCTAATCATAATCTTATATAAAAATTCTCTGGTTATTGTTTCCGAGTGAGCAGAGGATCTCGTAGCTGATGGTATCACCCCAGCCGGCTATTTCATCTGCATCTATGGTTTCATTCCCCTGTGAGCCGAGCACAACCACCTCATCTCCTGCACTCACGCCTTCTATATCTGTTATCTCAGCCATACAGATATTCATACATATTCTGCCCCGAATCGGTGCCCGTTTCCCATTAATAAGGACCTCAGCCCGGTTCGACGCCATTCTCGGGTAACCGTCGCTATAACCGACAGGCAGTACCGCAAGTTTCATGTCATATTCAGCCGTGAAGGTGTGTCCATAACTGATACCGGCGCCCCTGGAAACCTCATTGACCTGTAAAACACGAGAGACATAACTCATGGCAGGTCTTAAATTTCTGCCGGTAATTGTGCTGCGGCCTTCCCTGCCGTCCGGGCAGTATCCGTAAAGTGATATACCGGTCCTGACCAGTTCGCCATGTGTCTCTGGAAAATAAAGGATACCGCCGGAATTGCAGGCCGACAGGGCAACCCTTGCCACCTTGTCGGTCGATTCAGCGACCTGCCTGATAAGACCATAAACATCATGGCTGTTTTCGGATTTTTTGTTATCAGAACAGGGATAGTGGCTCATAACTCCCTTTAATTCAAGATCAGGGAAGCCATCTACCAGCGAGAACAGCTGCCGTGCTTCATGGGGTTTGAAGCCAAGCCTGCTCATCCCGCAGTCAAATTTAAGATAAATGGCAATTTTTTGTTTTTTCTCACGGGCCAGTGCTGCGATTGCATGTAAATCTGCGTTTGAATATATCACCGGGGTCAGATCATGAGTAAAAAAGTAATCACCATACAATGGTTCAAATCCTAAGAAGATGAGAATATCGCCGGAACAGCCGCTGTCCCGCAAGGCAACTCCCTCTGCAATCTCCGCAACGCCGAATTTGGTGCAGCTGGCCTTGGCAAAAGCGGCGGCAGAGGCGTGAAGACCATGACCATAGGCGTCACTTTTCACCATTGCCATGACATCGGTACGGGGGCCGACCAGCTCGCTGAGCAGACGAAAGTTATGCTCAAGGTTTCTGGTATCTATTACAACTTTATTAAACGAAGAAATTGTCATAGTTATTAACGCTCTGCCTTCCAGTAAGCCCATTGTTTCCAGGCATGCCTGCTGGAAAAAATAAGTGCCCAGCCAATGGCGGAGCAGATCGTGCCGAGCACAGCATTTGGCAGCGAAAGGTTTCTTAACAAAAGACCAAATAACATCATCGCCAGGACAGCCATCCAGGTCTTCCAGGAATAGACGGCACCAATGCAGGTATTATCGGAGAATTTTCTGATTCGCTCAAGTCCGCTGCGCGCTGAACGATCCAATACAAGATATGATTTCAGGGTCCCTGCCGCTATCCCGGGAAGGATAAGCCACAACGCTCCTGCTTCTATGAGATAGCTGACTCCGCGATAGAGAAGCAGGCCGCCGATTATCGTCCACAGCAAGGCGGCACTGAATATATGGACTTTGCGAGCCACACCCGGTTTATACGTTTTGATGGTACGCACCCTTGAGAGCAATCCCGAATGAGCCAAATAAATAAGCCCATCGCCCCAGCAGGGGGATGGGCTTATTGAGAAGCAATATACTGGTCGAATTACATTTCGGTTACAGTAATAGCACCTTCCGGACAAACTTCAACACAGGTCTCACAGCCGAGACATTCGTCAGCTTCTACTGGATCAGCTTTGCCGTCCACCATCTCGAACACCTGTGCAGGACAGGCTGCAACACATTCTTCGTCGCCACTACATTTGTCTTTGTCAACTATAACTTCAAACATTACACACCTCCATACGGGGAAATAAATAGGCTAAACATTACATATATTTAGCCAGCCTAGCAAATAAACGCCAAATTCAATTGTTTCGTGTAAATATCCAATAATGTACCACCCTATTTTTGTCAAGTGAAAAAAAAAGATGCCACATTGTACTAGTTCACCTCTTTACACCGTTTTGAAAAACAGTACCACAAAAGACATAAAGCATACCAAATAATAAATTGCACGCATAAAATATCCCTGAAGGGATCGACTGAGCATCTATTTAACCAGGTTCGATTGCGCTCGTCTTTTTCAGCATTACCGTGTAGCGTCAGCAGGGTTGGTGAGCCATATGATTAATTCATTACTATGTTGCGGAAGGTAATTATGTCCAAAAAGACAAAACAACATAAAAAGGAAGCATTACTTGAGAAACGTGAACGGGCAATGGTCGAGGGAATCCTTGAAGGGAGCCCTGACGGCATTGGTGTTGTAGTCATTCGGCTTGACTGCGGCTGCCGCAAGATGGCCGCCGTGAGCAAAGAGGGTGATCCCGCCTCCAAGATTATCATGTATCGTGACAACGCAGAAAGTATCTGTGATAAATGCAAGGACGACCAGGGTGCCTTCATGCGTATACTCGAGCAGTTTATTCTCTGGAAAGAACCGCAACCGAGCCAGGATGAGAAGGATAAAATATCGATTAAGGTGATGGGTACAACCCAGGCATCAGTTCATTGAGCCGGTTATCCGTCAGCCTGACGAAATTCCCGGCATTTCTCGACGAAGGATGACGCCCACTGTGGTGTTCCCTCAGCATGAATATGGGTATAGAGGGCAAGAACATTCTTGTATGTCAAACCGTCTCTGCCATTCATGAAGCCCGTCCCTCGTGTCATCTCGAAGGCCAGCTCCGCGGATGTTCCCTGATATTCAAGAATCGTCGAATAGCGAAACTCATGTCCCTTGACCGTAAGACCAAGCGCATAAAACGGGTTACTCCGCTCGACCTTGAATACCGAATATCCATGGGCCTGAGGCTTGTTTGACATACCGAATCGGACAGGAAAAACATTGGTCAGGGGATATTCTCTATTGTCGATCACAATCGACGCACCAAGATAAATCAGGCCGCCGCACTCTGCATAGATCGGCACCCCTCTTTCTGCAGCTTCACGGATGGATCTTCGAAACGGTTCGTTGGCGGCCAGTTCGCGGGCGCTTGTTTCCGGGAATCCTCCACCAATGTAGAGACCGTCAACTTCAGCCAGCGAATTATCCTTGATGGCGTTCACGGCAACAAGTTCGGCTCCGCACCGTTGCAGTGCGGCAAGGTTCTCTGAATAATAGAATTGAAAGGCGGCATCCTGCAGTATGCCGATCCTGACCGAACAATTTTCCTGCTTTGACAGTAAGTCAATTGAGCTGTCGGTCTGAATTCCCCTGACCTCTGTCATCAGGGTTTCAACTCTGGCAATGTCGATATGCTTTTTCATTGTCTCTGCAAGAAACTCAACAGCACCGTCACTGCCGCTATACTCCTGGTGCGGAATCATACCGAGATGTCTCATCGGAAAGATATCTTTTTGCATTCGGGGAACAGAGCCAACCACTGGTATTCCGCAATAGTATTCAACGGCTTCAGAAATAATGCGGCGCTGCCGCTCAGTTGCCACATTATTCAGGATGACACCAGCAATTGTAACCCGCTCATCGAGCTTCATGCATCCTAAAACCATGGCAGCAACCGTCCGTGTTGTCTTGCTGCAATTTACCACCAGCAGAATCGGCAGTTTCAACATAATCGACAGCTCTGCCGTTGAGTATCCACCGTGCGAGGTCACCCCGTCATAGAGGCCTCTATTGCCTTCAACCAGGCTTATATCCGCTCCTCTGGAGCGCTGCTCAAAGGAGGCTGTAATAAGCTCTTCCTTAACCAGGAACGGATCAAGATTATAGCAGTTTCTTCCGGCCGCGCACTGCAGCCATCCGGCATCTATATAATCTGGTCCCTTCTTGAATGGCGCGACTATTTTTCCCGCCTGGCGCCATCGTGCCGCCAGCCCGACAGAGACAACACTTTTCCCTGACCCTCCTGCAAGCCCAGCTATGACGATCCCCCTGGAATGGTTCATCTCAATGTTTTTCCTTGTCATAAAGGGACCATGCCCGGCGGTAGAGCTCGTTCATCCGTTCTTCAAGCTGCTTTCGATAGAGCTCAATTTTCTCCCCGCTCAGGTCCGGCGGCACAAACAAGGGCTCGCCATAACAGAAATGGATATGTGAAAATGGCAGCGGCAGCACGGTTCGATCCCACGACTTAAACGTTACATACCGTGAAGCAGACCAGGCAAGTGGCAGAACAGGAGAACCGGTGCGGGATGCCATGAGGATTGCCCCCGCCTGAACCACAAGCGGCGGACCCTGCGAACCGTCAGCCACTATACCGATATGTTCGCCGCGCTTAAGACAGGCAATGAGCTCTCTCAAGGCTCTTAAACCTTTTCTGTTTCGAGATCCCCGGACCGCAGTAAAATTGAGATTCTCGGCAAGCCGGGCAATATAGTCGCCATCTTCGCTGGCGCTGACCAGAACTGCCGCCGAGTCTGTCCTCAGGTGATAAAATACATAGAACAGTGAATAATGCCAGAATGCGGCTATAATCGCGTTATTGCCCTCATCAGCCATCCGCCTGAAGTCAGCTCCCTGTACTGAAACCCTGCAGGTAGCAAACCAGATCCTGAGCAGCCAGGCCGCGACAAATGGCACGACCCGGACCATGACCTGCTGGACAATGCCCCTTTTCACCCGATCTCAATCTCCAGTTTCCGCAAAATTTTGATACGATCCCTCAATTGTGCAGCTTCCTCAAAGGCAAGTTCGCGGGCCGCATCGTGCATCTTTTTCTCAAGCCCGGATATCTCTTTGTTGAGCTCTTGCAGCGAGCCGTAAAATGAAGGTTCTTCAGCCGCCAGCAAGTGCTCCGGCGGGTCATCACCAGTATCATATCCAGCATCTTTAAGATACTGCTTAATGGAATCCTTGACCGTAGAAACAATCGTTTGAGGAACAATATCATGCGCCAGATTGTGTTCCTCCTGCAACGCACGGCGCCGCAAGGTTTCATCTATCGTTCGCTGCATGGAACCGGTTACGACATCAGCATACATAATGACCAGCCCCTCTGCATTGCGGGCAGCACGGCCACAGGTCTGAATCAGAGAGCGATCTGAACGGAGAAACCCCTCTTTGTCAGCGTCTAGAATCGCAACCAGCGATACCTCGGGGATATCAAGCCCCTCCCGCAGCAGGTTGATGCCGATGAGTACATTAAATTCACCATTCCGGAGGTCCCGTATCAATTCCACCCGCTCCAGCGTTTTTATATCAGAGTGTAAATACCGTACCTTAACGCCCAGCTTCTCGTAATAATCGGTCAAATCCTCTGCCATTCGTTTGGTCAGGGTCGTGACCAGGACCGCTTCATTGTTTTCGGTCCTGATTCTTATCTCACCTAAGAGATCGTCCACTTGACTTGTAGCCGGTCGAACTTCAATACGTGGATCGAGGAGTCCGGTCGGCCTGATCACCTGTTCAATGATCCTCCCTTCCACCTGTTCCATTTCATAAGGTCCGGGCGTCGCAGAAACATAAACCACCTGATTGATTCTTTCACGAAACTCTTCAAAACGAAGTGGACGGTTGTCAAGGGCCGAAGGCAGCCTGAAACCATAATTTACCAGCGTTTCTTTCCGTGATCGATCACCATTATACATTCCATTTAATTGAGGGATGCCAATATGGCTCTCATCGATAAAGAGGAGATAGTCTTCGGGAAAGTAATCAAGCAGATTTGGCGGCGGCACCCCTTCAGATTTTCCCGTAAGGTGACGACTGTAATTCTCTATGCCGTTACAATAGCCAAGCTCCTGCATCATCTCCAGATCAAACATGGTTCTCTGTTCAAGCCGCTGCGCTTCTACCAGTCGATTATCTCTATGCAGGCTTTCAAGGCGCAGTTTAAGTTCTTCATTTATGGTCCTGATGGCGATCTGCATTCGTTCCCGGGAGGTAACAAAATGTGAACCGGGAAAGACCGTATATTCCTGCAGCCGTTCAAGGACAACACCGCGAAGGGGGTCGATGACGGTAATTGACTCAATGGTATCGCCAAAATACTCAACCCGGACCGCTTTGTCTTCCTCATGGACCGGAAAGATATCGATCACATCCCCTCTCACCCTGAAGGTTGAACGATGAAAGGACATATCATTTCGTTCATACTGCATAAAAACAAGACGCCGCTGCACCTCTTCCGGGGCATATTCTTCTCCAGCCTTGAGAAACAGATGCATATTTCGATATTCATCGGGGGAACCAAGTCCGTATATGCAGGACACTGAAGCAACGATCAATACGTCACGCCGCGTTAACAGGGCTCGGGTTGCCGAATGACGCATTTTATCTATGGCGTCGTTAATTGAAGAATCTTTTTCGATGTAGGTATCTGATTGAGGAATATATGCCTCAGGCTGGTAGTAGTCGTAATAAGAGACAAAATATTCGACCGAGTTGTGAGGAAAGAGTTCTGTGAATTCAGAGAAAAGCTGGGCGGCCAGGGTTTTATTCGGGGCAATTACCAGGGCCGGCCTCTGAACCTGCGCTATGAGGCCTGCCATGGTGAACGTTTTTCCCGATCCTGTCACCCCGAGAAGAACCTGGCCTTTAACCCCGGATTCAATACCTTCCGAGAGTTGTGCAATTGCCCGCGGCTGGTCACCGGCCGGTGAAAAAGGACTCTCAAGTTTGAAGGGCTGGTATTCAGACATCAGGCTACCTGCTCAAACTCTCTTGCCAGCTCTTTGGCCTCGAGCAGATGGCAAAGCGGGTTTTCCCGGTCATCAAGGCTAAAATGTACATCGTGTCTCTCCAGTAATCGGGACAGTTCCTGCCATTGCTCCCTGTTGCTGACCGGTAGCTCCGTCACGAGTTCGCCAGTTTCTCTTCTGCCAGCCGGCAAGCCAGGTTGCTGCACCATCGCGGAGATACCCGGAATGGGTGTGAACCTCTACAGGGAATTGTTTTGTAAGACCGGAAAGGCCTTCAATAACGGCTTTAATATAGAGCTGGTTGGCTGTCATGCCAGTTACTTTCTGGCCCATCACTTTTATATGATGACGCCAGCTCAGTATCACAGACCATCCGCCAATCCCTGTTGAGTGTTTACAGGTTACCCCGGTGTACAGGTGTATGGTGTTTTCTGGTTCGCCTGTCCTTTCAGGCTTCAAGGAGGTACCTGAAGCGGGTCCTGCTTTTCTGGCTGCCACCGCTAATTCGTCGGCGCGTTCGTTCCATCTATTTGAGGTGTGTCCTCTCAGCCATTTCCAAATGATTTCATGTTTCTTGCTTTCTGCTAATAAGGCTTTCCAGAGATCGACATTTTTTACCGGTTTCTTGCTCGCAGTAAGCCAGTTTTTATTCTGCCAGCTGTTAATCCAGGAAGTTATGCCATTCTTGACGTATTGCGAGTCGGTATAGAGTGTAATCTTATGCGGGCCTTCAAGCACTGACAGTGCAGACACTACCGCCGTCAACTCCATTCGGTTATTCGTTGTTTCACCGCCGTATCCTGAGGACTCAACAGGATTACCAGCAGCGTAGATATGGACAGCTCCCCAGCCGCCCGGGCCCGGGTTAGGACTACAGGCGCCATCGGTGTAAATAGTAACCTGGGGCAGATGTTCTTTAATTCCTGTCATTGCCGGTCACGTACTATGGTTTGATTTATTACCATTCCAGTTATTTTGGCTTGACGGCTCCTTATGCCGGCAGATCTTCACGCCTTATCTAAAAGCTGGTTATCATACAGCTTTACTAAACTATTTTCACCTGTCATGTTTATCCTCAGCGTCCGGGAGACTGTCCAAACCATAGATTTCATTGAATGGCTGCATCCAGTTCAGTCTTCTGCTCTTCTCTTTTAAAGCCAATTCCGCCATACCAGGCCGTCAGCTGGTCACCGGTGTTATCGGTATCACTGATAATAGATATGGTCCGAATCTTGCCGGGCTCATCACCAAAAGCGCGGCGATAATCATCGACGATATTTCGTCGATACTGCTGCCATACTCCGACATCAGCCAAACCGCTGGCAACCACAATGGCCATCACATCTTTATTGTAGGGATTTATGATAAACGAACCTTCAACCTCTTTTGCAGACCAGACATAACAGAGTGTACCTTCAGGCCTGCCTCCTTTGTTATAGTCTCTTCCAAACGAGATCAGCAGCCGGGCGGGAGCGTCATCTTTTTCTTTTATCTTCAGGTTGGCCGACTCAATTGCGGCTGAGACTTTCCAGTTCCAGACAACAACAGGGTAGAGGAGCGGATCAATTTCAAGCTCACGGGTCATTGCTGCAAAACTTGCCTGTGCCGTCGCCTCGATAACCGTTCCCCGGCTCCTGTCAGCCACCAGCCTATATTGGGTCAGATTGGGAATTGAGGACATCGACTTTATTTTCCAATCGTTGAAGAACGATTGGGGTGAGAGGGAAGAAAAAACGGTGATATCCAGGTTATCGTTATCATGCACTTCTTCTGCGCGCGCTCCAGCGGCAGCAAAAAACAACAACAGGATTAAACACCGAGGAATAAACTGACCGTTTCCTGCTTTCATACAATGTTATCTGCTTTTACCATTAAGGGACCAGTCGTAATCCAGATATTTTATTCTCACGTCTTTGCCAAGCTGAATAATTCTTTCATGCAGTTCACCTTCCGTATGATCAAGAACAAACTGAACGGGGTCGTCCTTGAAATCTTCACCATACCATTTGAAAATTGAACTGATGTAGAGGGTTTCCCCCTCAAGATAGTTCATCTTTGTGTCAGTAAGAAAAGCTCGTGTACTGGCCTCAAGCTGGTTATCCAGTGATGCCCCCCAATATGGTTCTGAGATAAGCGGAGGACAGCTTTTGGAAGCACAATTCACCGCAAAGTGGATGCGAGGTTCGCTCCACTCTTTTCTGATGATATCATGCTCAATATTGTCGAGTGAGTATACCTTACCGGCGATTTTGGCAAATGAAATTTTCCAGGGGCTGGTAAAAAGCGTTCCCACCTTTTTTATGGAGGCGGGCGGGCCGCTGTCTTTAAAATTATCAAGAATCAGCTTTATTGTATAGGCGTTATAACCGTTTATATAAAAGGCCAGTCTCTGGTCTCCAGCTAAAAGTTCAGGATCTGTCTGGTTTAAGGTGTCAAGATACTCATCAAGTGTTTTCTCATCCTCTTTAAATCCGAGATAATCAACCACTCCGTCTTTAACATGAGCCTGCAGTAACTGTTCGTATTGTTTGTGTATTTCTTCTTCTCCAGGACCTGTAAATGCCGGGCCCGCTGAGAACAGCAGCAGCAACATGAAAATATAACCGGATAATTTCAGCCTCATATTTCTCCTTTTCAACATTATCCCCTGTACTTGAACAACCACTTTAAGGTCTTTCTGACCTTAGTTGAAAACAGTTTTGGTGAGAGGACAGATCCTGTTACCCGCTTATTTATTTCAGCAAATGTCGGATAGGGGTGAATGGCGCCTGCAATCGTTGAAAGCCGCATTTTCCCATTGAGCACCGCCACCCATTGGGCAAGAATGTCCCCGGCATGAGGACCGAGAATCTGTACTCCCAGCGGTCGCTCTTTTTTGTCGAGGAGCAGCTTTATCTTACCATCAGTAATTCCTTCTGTCTGAGCCCTGTCGTTATCACTGAACGACTCTTCATGAAGCTGGTAATCGAGGCCTTCCGCAGCTGCGCGTTTTTCATTCATGCCAATACTTGAGAGCTCGGGGCTGGTATAGGTGCACCAGCTCATCCAGCGATAATTGACCTTGCGCGGCAAGCGCAGTACCGCGTTGGTCAGGACCACCCCGCCCTCATATCCGGCAGCGTGCGTAAACTGGTAACCGCCGATGACGTCTCCTGCTGCATATATATGTTTACGACTGGTGCGCAGCCTGTCATCCACCTCGATACCTGACGGCAGATAGGTGACGCCGCAGTTCTCCAGGTTCAGACCTGAAACATTTGGCGTTCGTCCCAACGCTGCAAGCAGGTGAGTTCCTGATACGGTAATTTCTTTGCCATCGCCGCCTCGAAAGCAGACCGATTTCACCTTGTCCGTTTGAGATATTGACATAAAATCGCAACCCAGATGAAAACAGACGCCCTCTCTTTCCAGGGTTTTCATGACCGTATCACCAAGATCCGCATCCTCTTTGCTCAGTACCTGTTTGCTGCGCTGCAGAACTGTCACCTTTGTACCGAAACGCTGGAATGACTGGGCCATTTCAAGAGCAATCGCCCCGGCGCCGAGTATAATCAGAGATTCAGGCAGCTCAGTTAGTGAGAAAATGTCCCTGTTGGTGAGTATGTCTACCTCTTCAAGCCCTGGAATTGGCGGCCTGGAAGCAGAAGAGCCGGTGGCGATAACCCACTTTTCTGCAGAGATCCGTTTTCCACTCAAATCGATACTGTGTTCATCAGTAAATTGTGGATTTCCAAAACGAACATTCACCCCCAGACCGGAAAACCGCTCAACCGAGTCATGATGCTGAATCTGGGAGATAACAGATTTTATCCTTGCAGAGACCCTGGAGAAATCAACAGGCGGCAGGTTTACCTCAGGGAGTCCATAGTGTTTTGTTTGTCCAACCTGGTGGTAGACCCTGGCGCTTTTGATCAGCGTTTTACTCGGTACACAGCCAAAATGCAGACAATCCCCTCCCAGTGCTTCTTCCTTCTCGATCAGCAAGGTTTTTGCGCCAAGCTGAGCAGCCCCAGAAGCAACGGTTAAGCCCGCCGCACCGCCGCCGATAACAGCAATATCATATTCGAAACGAGCCATTTTAATCTCCTGGACCGGATGAAACGCTCTTCCGACGATACAGGGACATCACTTTTTTCACCGTTACCGGAAACAGCCCAAGCAGCGCAAAGGATACCAGCAGTGTCGGCGATGCGATGCCGGCGACAGAATCAATTTTGGCTATTTCTTTCCCAGCATTTACATAGACGATCGTTGCCGGCAGCATACCTATCTGGGAAACCCAGAAAAAGGTGCGAATTGGCATTTTGGTGAGCCCCATGAGAAGGTTAATGACAAAGAATGGGAAAATTGGAATCAAGCGCAGAGAAAAGAGGTAGAAAGAACCCTCATTTTCAATACCCTCATTGATTGCCGACAATTTTTCACCAAATTTTGACTGCACCCAGTCTCGCAAGATAAAGCGTGATGCCAGACAGGCACAGGTCGCCCCGATGGTTGAGGCGACAGACACAGCAATTGTCCCGGTAACCAGGCCGAAGAAGCCTCCGCCAGCAAGCGTCATCACGGCTGCACCCGGCAATGACAGCGCCGTCACAACGATGTAGATCACCATATAAACAGAGACCACCATGAAACGATGTGACTGATAGAGGTTCTGGAAACGGGCCTGGGATTCCTTGATATAATCAAGCGTTAGAAAACGGCTGAGATCAAAGTAGAGAAACAGGGAGACAATGATGGCCAGGGCGATGACCAAGCCGCTTTTTATAAGGATAGATCTGTTCATATAGACACCGGGGGCTCAGCTTTAAGCTTATAACGATGTAGCTCCATTTATGTATCTTCCCACTCTATGCAGTCCTCAGGGCAGTTTTTTATCGCTTCATCGACAAGTTCCTGATCATAGGATCCGAGCTCACAGACTTCAAGATAGCCGACTGCTTCATTGAATTTAAAAATATTTGGGGCTACTTCAATGCAGCCGCCGCACTTTGTGCAGGCTCCCAGGTCTATCGTTGGTCTCTTAACAGGCTTTATTAATCGATTGGACTCTATCTTATCTGAGATCGATTGAGGAAAAAATATTCCCATCTTTCATCACCTTGCTCATTCTTCTCTCATCTGTAATGCATGAAAACAGGTAACTTTCACACTAACTATTGTTATATGAAAAGCAATCTTAGCTGCCGATACCACAACAATGAGCGAACTGTTCTTGTAATCATTGCAATGGTTCATTATTATGAGACGCTAAAAGGTTATTATTGCATTTTGCAACATCCCCTGCCGCTGACAAAAATTGTCTCCGCGGTATGGAAAACATCTGATACTGCTACGAAACATCGTAGATAATACTGGAGAGAACATGAGCATTAATACATTAGCAGAAGGTATTCACTGGGTAGGAGCAGTCGATTGGCACGTTCGTGATTTTCATGGCTATTCGACCATGGAAGGAACGACATACAACGCATTTTTGATAATCGATGAGAAAATCACGCTGATCGATACCGTTAAACCGTCGCATCGCCAGGACCTGATGCACAGGATTCGTGAGATCATCGACCCTGAAAAGATAGATTACATTGTTGTCAACCACGTTGAGCTCGATCATGCCGGTTGTTTGGCTGAAATGATGGAAGTGGCAAAACCGGAAAAACTTATCTGTTCACCGATGGGCAAAAATGCCATTCTCTCACATTTTCATAAGGAGGACTGGCCATTTGAAGTGGTCAAGAGCGGTGACGAGATCTCACTTGGAAAACGTACCCTTTCATTCCTGGAAACAAGAATGCTGCACTGGCCCGACTCCATGTTCACCTACGCTAAAGAAGACGGTATACTTTTTACCAGTGATGCCTTTGGGCAGCATCTTGCAACGAGTGAACGCTTTGACGATGAAGTCAGCCTTTCCCAGGTCATGGATCAAGCCTCTAAATATTATGCCAACATCCTCTACCTCTATTCTCCACTGATCCAGAAACTGTTGACCAAAGTGGCTGAGTTAAACCTCGATATCAAGATGATTGCGCCTGATCATGGGGTCATCTGGAGGAGCCATTTTGACAAAATAATCCAGGCCTACAGCGACTGGAGCAGCTACAAAGGGGGCAAAAAGGCCCTGATCATATACGACACCATGTGGCATTCCACCGAGAAGATGGCCAAAGCGGTCGCCAGCGGGATAGAAAAGGAAGGCGTTTATGCAGATCTTATTGACCTCAAAGTCCACCATCGCAGTGACGTTATGACCAGAGTCTTAAATGCACGTGCCCTGGTGCTTGGCTGCCCGACCCTCAATAACGGCCTGCTTCCGAGGATGGCCGGCTTTCTCATGTATATGCGCGGCCTGAAACCGCAAAATAAGATAGCGGCAGCCTTTGGATCGTTTGGCTGGAGCGGTGAGTCTGTCAAGTTGATGAATGCGGCAATGGAGGAAATGAAACTCAACGTCATTGATCAGGGACAGCGGGTAAAATATGTTCCCACCCACGACAACCTCAAGGAATGTGTTGAGATGGGGCGACGGATCGGCAAGGCTGTCAAAGAAAGCATTGAACAGGACGGCTGATCCCTTCTTCTAATAGATAATTTACCTTGATGATTGTATGAAACTTCTTGCCCGTCACCTGATCCTCGTCAGCGGCGAACACTACGAGGACTGCAGAGCACAGATAGACAGCTTTTTTGAGAAAACTACGCTGGTCCAGTATGACAAGATCTCCATTGACAATGATGCTGTTGTCAATGGAGGCAACGACCATTTCTCAGCGCGGCTGAAAAGAGGTTTGGACCGTAACCATGCGGTTCTGGCCAAATTTATCGATGAGCTTCAAACGGCTGGATTTGAAAACCGTTCAGACCTGCCGTCCCTAAAACAGGGATATCCGAGCAAATTACTTCACATCATCGCTCACTTTCTGGACGGTTTCATTGGCATTGATACCGTTTTTTATAATTTGGTTGACGACAGTCACTGGGTGTCCTCAAAAACAGGAGAACAAATCACCAGTCAACCTGAAAAATTCTGGCTGGTACCGCTGGACTGTTATTCGATGACCCCCAGAGAAGCCGCATTACTCCACATGTAACCTATTGTTTTACGTATGTCACTGTAATGACAATCTATTTAGGCTGAAACAATGAACTGGAACACCCTTTTTGAAAAAGAACAAACCATTACCCCAGCTGAGACCAAGCACCTGATGGGCTCTGAAACGTTTGCAGATTATCAGCTGCTCGATGTCAGGCAACCAAAAGAATATGAGCAATCCCATATTCCAGGTGCCATCCTCATTCCTCTCTCCGAGCTGACTGATAATCTATCGTTACTCGAAAAGAAAGACCCTGTTATAGTCTACTGCCGCAGTGGCGTTCGAAGCAAAGCCGCCTGCCAGATATTGGTTCAGTCCGGTTTTACACAATGCTTCAATATGGTTGGCGGCATACTCAAATGGCAGGGAGCTGAGGCTGAGGGCGATGAGTTGTTCGGTCTTGACTACTTTGTGAGCGGTAATTTCTCGTCTGCATTTGCCATGGCCTACCAGATGGAATTGAACCTCAAACAGTTTTATCTGCTCCTTTCTGAAGATTCTGACACTGTTGCAGAAAAACAAATGCTCAGTCAGATGGCCCTGTTTGAAGACGGCCATATGGCAAAATTACAGAGCAAGTACAAGCGTCAGCAGCCGTTATCATCACCAGATGAAATAGATAACGGGATCATTGAGGGGGGGATAGATTCAGCCGATATGCGCTCTGCCCTGCAGGGCCAGCTTGGCTCAGCCCAAAACGTGCTGCAGCTTGCCATGAAACTCGAAGCCCAGGCCCTTGATCTCTACAGTCGACTGGCAAGAACGCACAAGGGGAGTGAGGCCGCCGATTTTTTTAACGAAATGTCCCTTGAAGAGCAGAATCATCTCCAGCGTCTGGCAAAACAACTTGACAAGATCCTGGAAAATTAACAATCTAATTCATCATTTTCATGCTGCTAAAGGAAGATTGATACAATTGGCCAAACAGATTGGTTACCAATCAAAACCTCATGACCATTTGTACCCTATTGAATTTAAGGAGAAACCATGTCAATTTTTGACTATCAGGCTGAAGAACTATACCGCTGGGTGACAGAAAAAGATGATTTTTTACTGCTCGATGTGAGGAATGCAACTGATTTCAGCAGGTTTAAAGTCGAAGGGCCATTGCCTATTGATACCCTTAATGTTTCCTATTTTGATTTCATGGAAATTGAAGACGAATGTATCGCTCAGCTGCCGGAAAAAAACACCAGAATAAGAATTGTCTGCGCCAAGGAAGGTTCAGCCAAATTTGTCGCTGAGATACTTGAAAAACATGGTTTCACCGACGTCGGCTACCTGGCCGGAGGCATAAAGTCCTGGGGCAATCTGCTCATCCCCAAGCTGCTCAATCCCGGCAGTTCATATGAACTTTATCAATTCATCAGACCCGGTAAAGGATCGTGCAGCTATGGGCTTATCTATAGTAATGAAATGATAGTCTTTGATCCGTCACGGAGTCACGATTTTTACCTGAAATTCGCTGATGAAAAGCAGGTCAAAATAATCAGCACGGTTGAGACGCACCTCCAGGCAGATTATATCGCCGGAAGCAGGGTTATCTCAGAGCAGACCGGTGCCACCTTTTATGCAAATGAAGGCGATTTTGCCGGTGCGAAGCTTAATTATGTCTCCCTGCAGGATGGCCAGGAAATTGGCTTTGCAAACGGCGGCCCTTCTGTCAAGGTTCAGTTTGCTCCGGGACACACCCCCGGAAGCACCATATACAATATTGCCAACACCTTTATCATCACCGGCGATATTGTCTTCATCAAATCGATTGGACGCCCGGATCTCGGTGGAAAAGTCGATGAGTGGTCAGGCACACTCTTTGCCACCATCAAAAAGGTCGCTGAAATGGATGGTGCTCTTATCGTTCTTCCAGGTCATTTCATCGACTGGGATGAAGCCAACAGCCAAATGACTTTCGCCGAGTCACTCCAGACAGCGAGAGAGTTAAACAAAACAATATATGCCATTGACAACCCTGACGACTTCCTGTCCTTTATCAAGGCCAACATGCGTGAGCAGCCGCCGGAATATGCTCAGATCAGGCTCGTCAATGCCAATCTGAAACAAGTTGACGATGAAAACGCTGAAGTGCTTGATCTCGGCAAGAACGAGTGTGCTGCTTCTGCCTATGCTGCGCAGCAGCAGGCCGGTTAATAGAAGATATCCGCAACCAATCTCTCCCATGGTATCAGTATCCTGATCTCTCTTACCGTGGGAGAGATTTTTCCTGCCTCATCCTGTTAAAAAAAATTCCACCCTCCAGAGACTCATTAGACAAAACCGCAAAAATCCTTTAAGGTGGTTTTTTCGTGCAGAATTTGATGTTTTACCTGTGACGACATTATTAAATCATTCAAACAGCTGATGATGGACTCAAAAAAATCAATAAAATGCGCATGTGGAGCTAACACCATCGAACTGACCTTTCACGGCTCAATGCCCCCGGAACTTGTTGACAAGGCTTTCTGCCCGCAATGCGTGCAAAATGGATTACAGAACCCAAAATCCTGGCCCATACCAGGGGGGTGGCGTCTGCATTTTGACCTTGAAATCGCCAGGATGTTTGCAATGGCTAAACTTCAGATCGATCCACAGCTGGTAAATCCAGGATTTATAATAGACGGGGGATATGTTGAGTAGCAGACGCTCAGGCAATTGTTTCTGCCTCTTGACCTATCGCCCGCAGCTATTCTTAAGCATATTCCCAATCTCTTTCAACGTTCTATCTGTATCGGCTAATGGCCAGAAATAATGGCTCTACAGGAACCAAGCGGATATGAAAATGAACCGGTAGAACACTTTGACCCGCTTCCTGCTGATCTTTATTGCACTTTTTTTGATCTTGAAATGAGCAACCGGCAGGAAGACTGCTTTTATTATGACAAGCGTTTGACAGTGCATCAATGTCAAACGGTGCTCGAACTTGGCTGCGGTACCGGTCGAATTGTTGAATTTCTGAAGAGCAGACACTATCGTGCAATCGGCATCGACAGGTCCCATGAGATGCTGCTGTTTAACCGCGATCAGCGCATATCGCCGACGGTTGAAATGGATATGTGTCATCTGGGCTTCGGTCGCACCTTCGACGCTGTTATTATTCCCCACAATACACTGAACCTGCTCGGCGACGAGAAGACGATACGACGCTGCCTCAAAGAAATACAGAGAACCCTGACAAAAAACGGCTTGCTCGTGCTCCAGCTGTTCTCTTTAACAGCAGCGTTGAGGGAACAGGCTGGCAAACGTCTGTTTCAGTTTGCCCTTTTTGACACCGGGAATAATGGCAAACTGGTGAAAGAGACCATAAAGACCTATTATCCCCAAACCGATCGGCTCATCCTCGAAGAGCGCTACAAACTCCGTTCTTTCGGCAACCCGGCGCTGAACAGAAATTATAATCAGATTTTACCCCTTACCATCTATTGCGCCTCAAAATGGTTAGAGATTATCAGCAGTTCAGGGTTCAGTATCTATTCGACCCACTCGGGTCACAACAGCGAACCCTTTGATTCCAACCAGGATTCCACCCTTTTTATAACCGCACAGAGATTATAGGTCTCTAGTTTAACTCACCTTTTTTGTCTTTTTTTTTGGATCATCCGGTTATCGCGTACCTGGACAGGTATGCGCATGCGTGCTGTTCCCCATTCGGTGCCGCTGAGCAGCGCAGCCTGTGGTGGAACAAGACGCCAAACCTGTCTGAGCGTCAGCGAGTTTTTGGCGTCCTGCCACTGGCGAGCAGCGCAAGGGAGCCCGCAGGGCCGGCATTGTCGGGTGTCTTTTTCTTGATACTTGTTTTGGACTGGGAGCGTGTCGGAGAAATATAATTTTTGTTCAGATCGAGGCATTGAAAGAAATTCAAGCGGAGCCATATGCCTAATATTGCGAGCATTGATTTTCTTACAATAACGATGAGATGAGGAAAAAGGACTTTCTCCGACACGCTCCAAGCAAAAAAAGTAGGCCAGGCGGCGAGCAAAGGCAATTCGATCAACAACTGAATGACGATTACAGCATCGAGGTACTCGTTTACCGGAAGAGTCTTTTTTTTACTTTCTTTGGCCCGTTTGACTTAGGTCAAAGAAATAATTCCATAAGCAGTTATAGTCTACTCAATCATTGACGCTCAACCATCTATTTTCTGGTAAGAGCATCTCATCTAATCAATAACATCTTAAGGAGGCTTCTCCATGTTTTGTAACCAGTGTGAACAAACATCAAAAGGAACCGGCTGTACCCAGGTCGGTGTCTGTGGAAAAGAAGAACATGTCAGTGCTCTGCAGGACCTGCTGACCCATGCACTTCAAGGACTGTCAATAGTTGCCGTCGAGGCACGCAAAGCGGGAATTAGCGATGCGTCTGTCGATCGTTTTACCGCTGAAGCAACCTTTGCCTGCCTAACCAACGTTGATTTTGATCCTGCCCGTTTTGATACCTGGATCAGAAAAGCGGTTCAGCTGCGAAATGAATTAAAAGCAAAACTTGTAGCTGCCGGTGGTTCGGTGGCAAGCGACGCTGCGGCACTGAGCTTTATTCCTGCTCCGGATCTCGCCGGCCTTGAAGCCCAGGGAGCTGCGCTCAATTTCATCCCCTCGCTTGACGAAAATGAGGATCTCAGATCCCTGAAGCAAATTGCCCTCTATGGTGTCAGGGGCCTTGCCGCCTACACCGACCATGCGGCAATTCTTGGTAAGCAGGACGACAGCGTCAATGCCTACATCCAGGAAGCCCTGGCGAGCCTGACCAGAAAGGATCTTGGCCTTGAGGAACTGGTCGGTGTGGCCTTGAAGGTTGGCGAAGTCAACCTCAAAGCGATGGAGCTTCTCGATGCCGGTAATACCGAAACTTATGGACACCCGGTACCAACTCCGGTCCCGCTGGGTACAAAAGCAGGAAAAGCCATCCTGGTCACCGGACATGACCTGAAAGATCTGGCCATGCTTCTCGAACAGACCAAGGGTAAGGGTATTAACATTTACACCCATGGAGAAATGCTCCCCTGCCACGCCTACCCGGAACTGAAAAAATATGATCATTTTTATGGTCACTACGGTACCGCCTGGCAGAATCAGCAGAAGGAAATGGCTGTATTCCCCGGTGCCATTCTCTTTACCACAAACTGTATTCAGAAACCGCGTGACTCATACAAGGACAACGTTTTCACCACAGGCCTGGTCGGCTGGCCGGGTATCGCCCACATAGGCGATGATAAGGATTTCACACCCGTCATCGAGCGTGCCCTGGCCCTGCCTGGATTTGCCCAGGATGAGGACAAAGATGAAGTACTGACCGGCTTCGCGCGCAACGCTGTTCTTGGTGTTGCTGATAAAGTCATTGAAGGTGTAAAGGCTGGAGCCATCAAGCACTTCTTCCTGGTCGGCGGCTGCGACGGCGCTAAACCTGGCCGTAACTACTACACCGACTTTGCCGAGCAGGTCCCTGAAGATTGTGTCATCCTGACGCTGGCCTGTGGCAAGTTCAGGTTCTTTGACAAGAAGCTTGGCGATATAGGCGGTATTCCGCGCCTTCTTGATGTTGGTCAGTGCAACGATGCCTACTCGGCTATCCAGATTGCTGTCGCTCTTGCAGGGGCCTTTGAGTGCGGTGTTAACGACCTGCCACTGTCAATGATTCTCAGCTGGTATGAGCAGAAGGCCTGTGTTATTTTATTGACCCTGCTGAGCCTCGGGATCAAGGATATTCGTCTTGGACCCTCCCTGCCGGCATTTATCACTCCAAATGTATTAAATGTACTGGTAGAGAATTTTGCCATCAAGCCAATTGCCGAAACAGCGAAGGAAGATATAGAAACTATCCTTGCATAGCAGGATGACTCACTCTCTAAAAAGAATTTTTTAGGGAGTGTAAGATCTACAGGCAGTTCAAAACAGGCTGGATTGGCACGCTGCCGGTTCAGCCTGTTTTTTTGGATCATCCGAATATCGCGTACCTGGACAGGTATGCGCACGCGTGCTGTTCCCCATTCGATGCCGCTGAGCAGCGCAGCCTGTGGTGGAACAGGACGCCAAACCTGTCTGAGCGTCAGCGAGTTTTTGGCGTCCCGCCACTGGCGAGCAGCGCTAGGGAGCCCGCAGGGCCGGCATCGTCGGGTGTCTTTTTCTTGATACTTGTTTTGGACAAGCAAAAGAAGTATGCCAGGCGGCGAGCGAAGGTAATTTGATGGGCAACTGAATGAAGATTACAGCATTGAGGTACTCGTTTATCGGAAGAGCCACTTTTTTTTTCGTTTTTTCATTAAAACTAAACATATCATATCTATTATCTGAGAGTTTTAGCAGCCTAACCTTCATGACAAATCATAATTTCAAGACGGTTCCCGGTCTCCATTTTTCAACCTTTTCTGTTCCAGAACTTGAGTCACTGCTTGAAAGCGCGCGGCAGTTCAATATTGAGCAAATGCGTTTTACTCCAACCGGCCAGATTGCCATATCAGGCGTTGACGAGGCAGATTTTCCAGAATTGATTGCCCAGTTTCAACGATTCATGAAGACCATAGAGAGGAGGGATATCTCTATCGTATCCTGCTCCGGCTGCGGAACCTGTAAATATGGCTTTATTGACACGACTCGTGTGATCCAGCAAATTGAAGAGATGAAATTTAATAAAGCGCTGCCGGCAAAGTGTAAAATCGCCGTCGCCGGCTGCGCCCGCTGCTGCACCATGCCCTTTGTTCGCGATGTCGGTCTCATTCCCTCCCCCCACGGATGGAAATTGATTTTTGGCGGCAACGGCGGCAAGGGCACCCAGAATTGGTGATGTTATCGCCGACAGAGTCGAGCAGCGTGACCTGATCGGGCTTGTCTTCAAATGTTTGCAGATCTACCGTACACACGCTCAGCCAAAACAGCGAACCAGCAGATTTATCGAAGAATTCGGCAGAGAACGGTTTAAAAAAGAACTATTTTCAAAATAATTATACATTTTGACCCAAGTCAAAGAACTTTCCCCCATATCTGATACATTGAGACCATACCAGAGATTAATCAGGAGCTCTATTTTGATTGAAAAATATGGCTGAAGAACAGTAAATTTTACGGCAGCGTTATAAGAGGTTACGAGATGAAACAGACCAGAAAGATTATAGAAATAGATGAAGAATTATGTGACGGATGTGGACAATGTGTACCGGACTGTGCCGAGGGTTCACTTCAGGTTATCGATGGCAAAGCCAAACTGGTAGCAGATAATCTCTGTGACGGGCTCGGAGCATGTCTCGGGGCGTGTCCAACCGGCGCCTTGAAAATTATCGAGCGGCCGGCAGATGATTTTGATGAGGAGGCAGTCGAGGAATTTCTTGCTGCCCAGAAAAAGAAACTGGAAAATGAAACTCAGAAGCAGACAATGGATTGCGGATGTGCCTCAACGCATATTCAGACTCTCAAACCGTTAACTGCCTGCCAATCGGCAAACAAACCCGTTGGGATTCAACCAGCATCACCGTCTGATTCGCAGTTGAGCCACTGGCCTATACAGATACGGCTCATTCCTCCGGGAGCGCCGTTTCTGCAGGGAGCTGAGATATTGATAGCCGCTGACTGCTGCAGTATTGCGGCTCCTGATTTTCAGGACAGGTATCTCGCCGGAAAGGTGGTGATGATGGGGTGCCCGAAATTTGACGATGCTGAATCATACATCCAGCGATTTACAGAAATCATCAATACCTGCAATTTGAAATCTATAACCATCCTTATAATGGAAGTTCCCTGTTGCTCTTCAATGAATGTTATCGTCAAAAAAGCACTGGAGCAAGCGACCAAAAGTGTACCGGTAGAGCAGGTAACGATATCAACGAGAGGCCAGGAACTGGGACGGGTTACCTGGTAGATTTTTTTCGGAAAAACCTGCTGCGAATGCAGATTAAGTTCATAAAAAAAGCCGGGCTTCTCTTGAAGTCCGGCTTTTTTTATGAGTTATTCTATTTCCGGAGCGCTATGAAGTCGTCTTCCTCTCTGGCCAGAACAATAGCAGCCTGCCGTCTACTTCATTAATGTCAGCACCAATGGAGACGAGAAGGTGAAAGAGCGGGCGCCCAAAATAAAATAATTCCTCACCCAGTGAGAGATCAAAGTTCCCGACGACCTTTGTTCGATAGCTGATCTCCCTATTGATTGTCTCCTCGAGACTACAGTTCGCGCTCATTTCGCGCACCATTTCGCCCCTCCAGCAAATCGATCATCTCCGGACAGGGGAATGCGTTCTCATGTTCAATCACAAAAGCTCTGACCGGACTGTCTTCCGGAATAATATCAAGGCGAGTAATCGTGTCTTTTTCAATAAGCTCTTCGATCTCCTCTGTATCCCAGCACTTGAGGGCCTTGCAGGCTTTAGGCCTTTTATCGTAAATAGTACAGCCCTTTTCCTCGGGGTCAAAAAAACAGCAGTTCCATTCACGGCCCACACCGCTGATTTTCACCAGCTCTCTTTTCACCGGCTGCAGCCTGTTGGTTAGCGGGTTGTGAGCGAGTTCACCAGCTCTGATAGTGATAAGTTGGGTGAGCGGCAGTCTTCCCTTCAAAACAAGATGAAGGTCTTCTGAGTGAAGCGCTGGTCCTCCGCTTGTACAGCATGTTCCGCAGCGCTCACATTCCTTCTGGTCCTGGTTCATTCTCGTTCCTTTGTTTCATTATCTGCCGGATATGCACAAGGTGTTTATCATCCTGGAGTCCCTAGAAATCCATGATAAAACTATAAACACCCTCCTCTATATTGCTTGTGGTATTACAGTCGGAGTGATTGAAGATAGCCTGCATCCGGTTATTGTTCCGCAGGACTTCGGCAGTAAAACCGGTAATTCCGTTTGCCTTGGCTATATTGACCAGATGCCTGAAGACAAAGGTTCCGAGTCCTCTGTTCTGCCACTCATCCCTGACAACAAAGGCAACCTCTGCACGATTGGTGTGCTCATCGAGATAATAACGGCCAACAACGATGATTTCATCTCCATAGGCCTCCGGCAGGGTACCGACAATTGCCACATCCTTGCGATGATCCACGTAGACAAAATTCTGGATCTGCCGCTGCCCGAATTTCTCCTGATGGCTCATAAAGCGATAGTAAATAGTCTCCTGGGACAGATCGTAGAGCAGATCCCGCATACGGGGTTCATCTGTCGGATGAATTGGCCTGAAATCTATCTCTGTGCCGTCTTTGAGCAGAAATTTGGTTTTCATGTAGCTCTGGGAGGCAACCACAAACTTACCTTCCACATCGGCAAATTCTTGCCGCACATATTTTGCCTCAATTGCTTCCTTGAGCAGTTGCGCCCGGTGATCAGGATGAGCGATGGAAATAAGGGCCAGGGTTCGATCCTGGACGGATTTACCATGCAGGTAGGCGCTGCCGTATTCGGTTACCACATAGTGAACGGTACCACGGGAGATGACCACCCCTGATCCGGACTCAGGCGTGTTTAGATACGGGAAATTCCATCTTCAGTGGTCGACGGCATCACAAGGATCGGTCTGCCGCCCCGCGACCAGGCGGCGCCGCGATTAAAATCAACTTGGCCGCCGATACCGGAATAAAAATGCCCGTTCTCGGAATCTGAGCAGACCTGACCGGTCAGGTCAATCTCAAGGGCCATATTGATGGTGACCATTCTATTCTGCTGACCGATCACATTGGCGTCATTGACATATTCGGTGGGACGAAAGGAAAAATGAGGGTTATCATCTATATAATCATAGAGCTTTCTGCTTCCCATGCAGAAACTGCCAATCACCTTGCCTCGGTCTTTGGCTTTGCGCTTGCCGGTCACCACACCTGCCTCCATCAGGTCCATGATTTCGTCTGAAATCAGCTCCGTGTGGATACCGAGATCTTTTTTTTCCTTGAGGTAGGCCATAACGGCCAGAGGGATCCAGCCAGACCCGGGAATTCCACCGGCGCCAAATTCAACCGTCGCACCATCGGGCACCAGCGCCGAGACAAGCTGGGCGATTTTGTCGGGATCCGAGCTTCTGCGGACTCCTTTCGAGGAGCGGCACGTCAACCGGTACGAGGATATCAAGATCATAGACATCTATCAAACTGTCACCGCGGGTCCAGGGCATCTGCGGATTGACCTGGGCAATAACCAGTGAGGCATTCTCGGCTGCGCTCTTGACAATATCAACGGAGATACCGAGGCTCATCTTCCCGCTTCGTCAGGCGGAGTCACCTGGATCAGGGCGACATCAAGCGGCATCTGGCCCGATTTCAGCAGGGCGGGGATATCAGACATCAGGATCGGTGTATAATCCCCCCGCCCTTCCTGATACATCTGCCGGACATTCTCACCGATAAAAAAGGAATTGACTTTGAAAACATCGGCTAGCCCGATCGGCATAAGGCGCGTCACCTTTGGTCAAAAACTCAAGAATCTCAACATCGGCCAGATTCTTGCTGTTTTTCACCAGGGCGTCAACGAGCTCTGTTGGTTCGCCACAGCCGGTCCCCAGAAAAACCCGGTTTCCCGATCGGACCTGTGACAACGCCTTCTTCGGCGTCATGATCATGTCCCTGTATTTTTCCTGCCAGTCAGCCTCATATTCTATCATCGCAAGTCCTTTTTTGACAGATCATTACTCACGGTTTAGCCAGCGTCATATGAACGTCTGCAACAATTGGATCAGATCCGGCACCACCAACAATATAGGGATTAATATCAAGTTCGGTTATCTGTGGAAAGTCTGTGGTCAGCTGACTGATTCTCTGCAGCCCGACAGCGATTGTATTGAGATCAACACCCTGGTGTCCCCTCTGGCCTTCAAGCATCGCATAGGATCTGGTTGATTTGAGCATCTGGACCGCCTCGGACTCGGTAATCGGAGCAAGATGAAAGGTCACATCCTTGAGTACTTCGACAAAGATACCGCCGAGACCAAACATCAGCATGGGGCCGAACTGCGGGTCACGGTTCATGCCGAGAATGACCTCAAGACCGCGCGCAACCATCTGCTCCACATAGATTCCGTCAATCTGTGCATCGGGTGCCCGCTTCTTGATCTTCAGCATCATCAGGTCGTAGGCATCCTCTATCGCTTCAGCGTTATTGAGATTGAGTTGAATACCGCCCATATCACTTTTATGGATGATATTTGGCGAGACGATTTTAAGCGCCACCGGATAGCCGATACGCTCAGCTATCTCGATTGCCTCTTCCTGGCTGATGGCAAGTGCTCCAACGGGGATTTTAAAGCCATAGGCATTTAGTACATCCTTGCCTTTGACCTCGCCGATTACCAGCCGGCCGGTGCGCTGGCGCCGGGTGAGAATTCGCTCCACGCGCCTGCGGTTAACCCTGAAATGGGTAATCTGGCGAGGAGGCCTGTCTTTCCAGAGCGCATAATTATACATGGCACGCAGCGCGTCCACTGCCCGTTCCGGGGTATCATAATCGGGAAGCCCGGCTGCAGAGAGCTCCATTCTGCCGGGAAGAACATCGTGGCCTCCCATAAATGAGGCAACCACAGGCTTTGAGCCATCAAGCGCATGGGCTATGGCAAGGGCCGTTTCAGCAGGCCTGGTCATGGTCTGCGGGGTCATGATCAGCAGTATGGCATCAACAGAAGGATCATTCTGGGCGGTCTCAATTGCAGTCACGTACCGTTCTGGATCGGCATCCCCAAGCACATCAATGGGGTTATTTACCGCGGCCTCCCTGGGCAATTTTTCTCTGAGAAAGGTAACGGTCCTGTTTTCAAGAATCGCCACCTCCATGCCGGCTTTTTCCACCGCATCAGCGGCCATGGTTCCAGGGCCGCCGGCGTTGGTGATAATCAGGATGCGTTTGCCCTTCGGCAGGGGCTGCAGGGCAAGGGCGGTGGCATAATCAAACAGGGCTTCAAAGGTATCTGCCCGGACAACGCCTGATCGTTTAAATGCTGCGCCATAGGCGGTGTCGACACCTGCCAGAACACCAGTGTGGGAGGCCGCAGCCTTCAGGCCGGTAGCCGTTGTTCCGGACTTGAGAATTACCACCGGTTTTGCAGAGGCCGCCTCTTCAGCTGCTTTTACAAATCCATCACCAGCGCTGATATCTTCGAGATAACCGATGATCACCTTGGTTTTCTCATCTTTTGCCAGCCAGGAAAGCAAATCGATCTCGTTAATATCCGCCTTGTTGCCGATGCTGACCATTTTGGAAACACCGAGATGGCGCGAGCTGCAGATATCAAGCATGGCGGCGCATACCGCCCCTGATTGTGAAAAAATGGAAATTGGGCCTTTGTCCGGTTTTCTGCCGATAAAAGAGCTGTTCAAGCCGACATCTGTATTGATGATCCCCATACAGTTTGGCCCAAGGAGGCGAACTGCCCGTTTCCTGCAGATATCGACCATCTTTTTTTCGATATCAAGTCCTTCCTGCCCCATTTCCCGGAACCCCGAAGAGATCACCACAATACCTTTTGCACCGGCATTTATACAGTCGCTCACCGTCTTCAGGGCAACTTCATTGGGAACCACTATGATTGCCAGGTCAACGTCTTTACCGTACGACTGCAGATCTGGATAACAGGGAATGCCGAGCAGGGCATCGGCTTCAGGGTTGATAGCGACAATCTCGCCCTGGTAGCCGGAGGTTGAGATATTGACCATCACATCATGGCCAACTTTTCCGGGTGTACGAGACGCACCAACTACGGCAATTGATCGAGGGGTAAAAAACACATCGAGGTTCATCTCGTCTCCTCGGGAAACGGGTCAGAAAATATCAGCTTAAGATTATGGTTTCAACAGCGTTAAACCACTTTCCTGAAAGAGCTTCTGTACATCACCTGCTATTGAACTTTTAACCCTGAGATAGATGCGATCAAAACCGGATACTTCTCCGATATTGATCAGGCGGCTGCAATCAATATCATTTTTTTCAAGGTGTTTAAGAATTTTTCTCAGGCTTTTGGATTTGCCGTCATTTAATATAGCGATGAGTTCAGAACCCTTCTCTGCTGCGCCGAATAACTTCTTGTAGGCTGCGGTGAGGTCGCGCATCGAAAAGATTCCCATCACCTCATCCTCCTCGGTGACGACCGGCAGCGCACCGACTTTATCGCGCTCAAAAACCATCAGTGCATCATCAAGTGTGGAACTTGCAGTCAGGCAGGAACAGTTCTGGGACATGATCTCGCCCACCGCTGTTTTCTCCACTTTCTTCAAGGTTTTAGCACGATCAGCATCACTTGTTACTGTTGAAGGATATGCTGACCTGAGATCACGGTCAGAGATCATTCCAATCAGCTTGTTATCTTTATCTACAACGGGCAAATGCCTGAAATGATATTCGGTAAGTAACTGTCGGGCCTCAGGCAGCAACATGTCTGCAGAAATCGTTAACGGATTGGCAGTCATGTAGTCGGAGATAAACATAGCGACACCATCGCCGAATTGAATCGGTCCTGTTTACGGTTAATATCTCAAGATGCGATGCTCTTTACTGAGCACGCCTCCATGAATGAGACACGCTCAACGAGATAGAGCCTGCCTGAAACATTCTCCCTCTAAAAAGCTGTTGGTTCACTCCTCGCCAGGCTGCTCCACCTGAATAATCGCGCCAACATCTTGACAGTCTGCAGCAAAAAATAACGCATAAGCGTAATCGCGCAGGGTACTTCGGTTACTGTTCTCTTTTAATCCACAACTCACAAAAGTGGACATGAACGCTTCTTCTTGACAGCACAACCATCAATAATTACATGCGATCAGAGCGAGTGGAGATTGACGGACAAAAAGGGTTCGGAAACCAACGAAAGCTGTTTGTACCGGAGTTCTTTCGTGCAACAATCTCCACCTGCTGAAAACAATAGCACCTAATATAGGCCCTACCCCTTCGTATTACAAATAAATTATGTTGATAGCTTTCTATCATATTTCTCTATGTCCGCGTTGCGCCCGGGCGAGGAAACACTTACAGGATCTTCTTGGAAATTCATATGCTCCAGTCGTTATTGAAATAAACGTTATGAGCCACCCGCTTAAAGCGAAAAGAAACAAAATCAAGATGGTACCTGCCATCAAATATGGAGATAAGCTGCTCAGCGGTGTCCTCCTGTCTCATCAATCTATCAGGCAGTTCCTGGAAGAAAACAATCTCCTCGACAGCGACAGCTCTGCGTCCTCGAAACTTAATAACGTTTGAGTAACCACCACACCCCTTTTTGTCACATTCCGGCTCACTAATTGCATGTTAATTTTCAGTACTTGTCAACCTTCATGCAACAGGGGAAGCCATGGAAATCAGCACAGCAACACTTGCCGCCAGAGAGGCTGCTCTCAACAAAGCCAACGTCGGCCGGGATAT
Organism: uncultured delta proteobacterium; assembly: GCA_963710015.1. Taxonomy (GTDB): domain Bacteria; phylum Desulfobacterota; class Desulfobulbia; order Desulfobulbales; family Desulfocapsaceae; genus MADRE3. The sequence continues at coordinate 421,570 of CAVPYP010000030.1, forward strand.
CCTCCAGAGGACCCAGGAAGAGCAGGAAGAAGCAGTAAAGACTCAGCGAGAGGAAATACCCGCGGAGGTGAGGAAAGTCGAGCCAGACAAACAGGGTGGTATTGATTTTTACGCCTGACATGTAATACTTTTTTGTAACACCTGTTTCAATATGGTAATTGAAGACGTAATTCACCTCCCCCTCTTCCCGCATCTGCTGCCGTAGGTGTGGAAATAGTTTTCGATTCAGGCTCCTCTCTTTGAATAGTATTGTTTTACCTTGCATTATATCTATAACTAATTGATAATAATATCATATACTCTTATAGAATGGTAAAATTCAACCACCACTGACAGCCCATGAAATATTTGATTTCCATCGCCTGTTTCTTAGCACTGCTTTCCCTTGTGACAATCTTTATCATTTCACCATCACCGTCCCCTGAAGAAAAAAGCGTGGTGATGAAAGTCAACGACAGCAGCATCACAAGCAGCATGCTCGAGAAATCAGAAAAAGGCCGGTCCTCCCATCATGAAAACCGTCGGGAATTCCTCAACTCCGTGGTGATAGAACAACTGCTTCTCCAGGAGGCTCAACTGCAGAAAATTGACCAGGAACCCCAATTCCGTGAAGCAATTAAAGAATATTACGAGCAGTCCCTGATAAAAATCCTTCTTGAACGGCACAATCAATCAATAGATGACACCGTAACAGAGCAAGAAATTGACCTGTTTCTCAGCTATTTTGGCAAAATGCTGACCTTTACCATCACCCAGGGCACCGGGAGCCAGGTTACACCGGAAATTGACTGGAGTGCAGGCACCACAAAAACTGAGCGCTTTGATGATCTTTCATCCACCATGCAGCCGTTGCTTGTTGGTTTGCAGCCCGGTGAGACACGAGCAGTTTTTGACACCGGCAATGAATGGTTTGCAATTCGAGTAGACAATGTGGCTGGGGACACGAGCCCGGAAACCGCGACCATTCCCAGGGAGACGGTTAAATCAATAATCACAACCACCAAGCGCGAACAGCAGCTTAACAGCTGGATAAACGAACTGGTTTCCAAAGCCGATATTTCCATAAAAGAGGACAAGCAATAATCATGGCGGTGCAATATAAACGTAAAGTGAAAAATTATTTCATTAAAAAAGATTATCAGGGCCGCTTTGCCTTTGTCATCTTTGCCGCGGCTATTTTAAGCTGCCTGCTCCTCCTCTCGCTGCTGGCTTTTTTCTCGGCCGACACCATGACCATCAGCTACAGCAATAATGATTTACAGTTTGGCCGGACACCATGGATGCTGTTTAAAAGTGCGGCGGCGGCAAACTGGCTTTTTCTATTAATTGGCGGAACACTGCTGGTTCTGACAGCAATAATAGGCACCCACCGTATAGCAGGACCTCTGTACAGGCTGGAGCGAAGCCTTACCAGCATGACCGAGGGTGATTTGTCAGATACGATCTATCTACGTCAAAAAGATGAAGGCAAGGAACTGGCCCAGAAGATCAATGATTTCAATGCACTCCTTTCCTCAAAACTGTCTAAGATAGATCGAAATGCAGAGGCCATCAACAACCTGCTCAGCCAATTCGAAAACCTTGATAACGCTCATATCAGTCCCGAAGATGCCACCAGCATCTGCACGGCTATCAGAAAACACAACGATAAACTCAGATCACAGTTAGAATTTTTCACGCTCAGAGATGAATAGTCTGCAGTCATCCGGCCAGACTAAACCAAACGCTGTGGGTTTATCTTCTGGTACGCCGCCTTGTTTTCAGATAATGGTTGCAATCGTTGCAACCCTTAGTCTGCTGTTCGTCCCTGACCTGTCCAGGGCCGGCAGCAGGTATGCAACGATCAGCTGCAGTGATCCGGAGTTATTGAAAGAGTTTAACGATAAGCTCTACCTGGGCCGCAATTTATCCCGCATGATCAAGAGAAAAAATCTCATCACCGTCAGAGATGAGGTAGAGGCCAAAGTTGACATTATCGTAGAAAAGATTGAGGTCGTTCTCGACATGTTTCCCGAAAAACTCCAGTTCAACCTGGTCCTGCTGCCAACCGCCCGGGACGTCTCAGCAGTCTATAAAAAAAATTACGGTAAATCGGTAAATCATATCGCCTATTATTCTCTCACCCAGAAAACGATCTATATCTCCGTAAAAGACACCCGCCTCAAGGTGCTGGCCCACGAAATCGGCCATATGGTGGCCGACAATTTCTTCAAGGTCCGGCCGCCCTACACCATCCACGAGTTAATGGCGCAGTTTGCTGAAAAACATGTGACGGACTAATTGCCAAATTCTATGTCCAACTCAACTTTTTTGAGCTTCCTGCGATAAGAGTCGTTTTTGGGGTCAAGGACTGCGGCCTGTTGGTATTCTTCCCTGGCACGATATAAAATCCCTTCTGTTCGGTAATAATCTCCAAGCCAGTTATGGAATAACGCGTTATCAGGAATTTTTTCTATGGCCTTTCGAATTATGGCGATTGTTTTATCATTTTGATTGTGACGGCGATAAAAATTGATCAACTGAATAAACCAGCTGGCCTTTATATTATCTTCAGACTGGATAAATTCCAAGGCCTGAGAACGGAAATATTCTGACTCCTCAAGGTCCCCAACCTTCTCCATCAGATCACCATAACCTATCCAGGTTTCAACCCTCCCGGGCAGTACATCAAGAATATCCTGCCTGGTAAACCCGTGGGTCTGGAGAAGAGGTAAAGCCTGGAGGCTCTGGGATGGGTCTTTATTCAATCGATTCTGCAGTAATATTTTCGCCTGATCGCGCTGACCGGTAACAAGCAACCACTCCGCCCAACTGAGTATCATTTTATCTTTATTCAGTGCTCTGCGGTACCCCTCAGACATGAGCTCAGCTGCTTTTACCTGCTGGTCAATCGGCATCATCATCCCGACCCGCTGCAGAAAAACACCTTCCATCGGTTGTTTTCTTGCAGCCAGAAGGTAGTAATCGTATGCCCGGTCACGCCCATCCCTTATTACTGCAAGATTTCCTCGAAAATATTGATATCTCCCGTCAAACGGATCATATGCCATAGCTTTACCTAGAGAATCAGAAATTGTATCCTGGATGCCCGGGTCAAGATGACTGCTGATGTAATAGTTTTTAACCTCTGCATATCGTGCACCAGCGAGCAGAACACCAAACTGCACAGCGGCGGTATTAATAAAAAAAACGATTGCAAAAACCACTATTCCGCGATGAGTCCATTTGCTGCCGCCAGCAAGTAATGATTCTGTCTCCTGGTAGTTGTAGCGAGTATTGGCAACTGCAACCAGCAGGCCGCAAAGAAAGAAGAAATAGAGACCGACAGCACCGTTATGCAGATTAAAATCAACGATAATGTGCATCAATGCCGCACAGATTCCGGTAAAAGCACCGATACCCAAAAAAACAGCAAACCGGTCTCGCCGTCTTGATATTTGCCTCACCCCATGGAAGAGTAAAGCAAAGAGAAACCAGGAAACGATCAGGAAACTGATGATTCCTCCATCTGTGAGAAGTTCCAGGTAATCATTGTGGGCGTGATCAAATATAAGATTATTAGCGATGGTCTTATAGGAAGGATAGACATCAATATAGGTCCCAAACCCAGAGCCCAGCAACGGGTAATCTTTAATCATTGCAACGGTGTCGGTCCAGAGCTCGATACGTGCATCTCTGATCCCTCCGTTTGGATTGATGGCATAGGAAAACTCATCAACGACTGGCTGCCACCCTATGGAGGTTATAAAGAGCAGCACCAGGCAAAGTGAGATCCAGAATGAAGCACGACCAAATTTGCTGAGCCTGATACTTGCATACACTGCAAACAGCAGACAGGACAACAGAATGGTTATTATGCCTCCACGACAAAGAGATATGACTACGGAACTGCAGAGAAGAAGAAACAGAATCCCGTAAAAAAAATAGAGGTTACTCCCGGGGCTGGAAAAAAAGGCGACAAATCTCTGCCGGAAAGAATGCTCTTTGGCAATAGAAGGTCTATGAAACAGAAAGAGCCCAAGGGCTATAGGGCAGATCATTTCGATGTAGGCAGCGTACTGATTTATATTTACCCATGGCCCACCAGGATTTCCCCCGGGAGACGGCCGAAACCAGTAGAGCTTGCCGTCTGAGCTGAACTGCTGCAAAATCGCCATAAAAGCAATGATCCCCGCAAGTATTACAATAAAGTTGAGTATGTTCTTTATTCTGGCAGCAGTTCTCAAAAGCTGAACCGTTAAGACATAGAGAAGTATATACGAACCAAGTCGCAAAAACTCCTGGATTGTCGCCTTTTGGTTCACTGAGAGCGGCAACCACTCTTTTTCGCCCATAAGTTCATATACAGGGCGATACATTTCCCAGCTCATTGGAGAGATAACTTTTAACAGAGCCGCAGGGATGGGAACTGCCTGCAGCAATATAAAGAGAAGAAGTAGAGAGAGAGGAAAAAGTCCCGGCACCTTATAAAATTGTTCTCCTGATAACCGTAACCCTATGAGGCCAAAACACAGTGCAGCCGTCGCAATGAGTTCGACAATCATCAATGACCAGTGCTCACTGGTGCCAAAGGCAAGCGGGGAGAACGCCAGAACAAAGAGCAGGAGTCTGTAGGAAAAGGTCACCATTCTGATATAATATCATGATGAAGTAGAGCAAAGCAACGAAAGCAAGCCCGGACCCGGAAACAACTCACCATCTTTAGAGGGAAGCAGCCTTATGAATCTATCTTATCATCTGTGGCATAGTAGGAGCTATAACCATAGTAGGCCTTATTATCGCTTCTCTTCATGCCATTTAATATGAAACCGAGGATAGTGGCATCAACATCTGTGAGCTTCTTGAGTCCACCGTTCAACATATCATATGTGGTCTTACCATATCTGACGACGACAATTGTTCCATCAACGATTTTGCTTAAGGCCAGGCTGTCAGCCACCCGCTGAATAGGGGGAGAGTCAAGCAATATAAAGTCAAACTGGTCCCTCATTTCAGAGAGTAATTGTTCCATTTTCGATGATCCCAGCAGCTCAGCCGGATTTGGCGGGATCGGCCCGGCTGACAAAATGGACAACGCCTCACTGGGAACTTGTGTCAGCGGAATATCCTCGCAGTTTCCTGTCAGATAATTACTCAGGCCACTGTCATTGGAAACATTGAACAGCGAGTGTCCTCGTGGCCTTCTGAGATCACAATCGATGATCAGAACCCTTTTCTCACCCTGAGAAAGAACCCGTGCCAGATTTGCTGTTGTGGATGTCTTTCCTTCCTGGGGACTCATACTCGTCAGCAGGATTACCTGTGGAGGCCTTTCAGCAGATGACAGCAACAGACTTGATCTTATCAGACGATAACTTTCGCTGATAGGAGAGAGCGGTTTGGTCAAAACATGGGTCTCTATGGCATCAGAGCTTTTGAGGCGCTCAATAGAACCAAGTACGGTGATCCCATATCTCCGTTCCAGGTCGATTTCTGATTTTGCGGTGTTGTCGAGGTATTCGATCAGAAAAGCCATCCCCACTCCGCCAAACAGACCAAGGATGAGGCCAAGAATGACACTGCGTCTCTTGTTCGGATAAGACGGTGCTTCAGGCATACTCGCCTTGCGAACCACCCAGATATTGACACTTTGCGACTGTTCGGTAACACTCTCTGTCTTTATACTCGTCTCAAGCGCATCATAGAGCACGCGATTGGAATCAACATCACGTTTTAGAATGGAGTATTGGATAAATTTCTCATTTAAGTTGAGAACCTCATTTTTGGTTTCATCCAGTAATTCCCTGGTATTGTTTTCTCTTGATGACGCAAGTTCATATGCGTTCCTGGTTGAAGCGATGATTCTGTTAATCTCAAAACGTTTTTCATTATTTAAGACTTCAAGCTCATCATGAGCCTTGATCATTATTGGATGCTTTGGGCCATACTTCTTTGATAGTTCCTGAATATTTTGGTTGGCCTTATAAAGCCTCTCCCTTACAAGTTTCAGGACCTGGCTGTCGGCAAATCCAGGTATATTCTCAAGGAGATCAAGATTCTCACCAGCATCACTGATTTTTGTTAAGAGTGACTGTAATTCCTTTCTTTCAGACTCAGCAATGGTAAGCTGAGAGCTCAAGTCACTGAGCTTTTGCGGATAAATGGTAAGTTTATTTTCAACGGTAACCAGATCATTGTCTCGCATATATTTCTGCAAAAAGCGCTCAGATTTCTCAAGTTTTTCCCGTTCCTGGGCAGCTTTTTCAGTCATCCACTGAAGAGAGTAATTCGATGTTGCCAGTTTTATTTCCAGCATCTCATCCATGTACGCTTTTACAACAGCATTGGTAACAAGCTGTGCCATGGCTGGGTTTTGATCCGTATAATTGATCGATACGATTTTGGTATCCATAAGCGGCTCAACTGACAGCCCCCCACTTATCATCCAGGCAATTATCTCCTCATCAGTAATTGATTCAACATCAATCTCATCACCTTTCTGGTCTCCAGCATTTCTGTCAACCGTGTCTGCACTTGAGAAAAAGCGCAGTGTTTCGACCAGCCAACCTTTGATACTTGCTTTTGTAGACTGCCAGATGCTTATCTCTTCATCACCTGAATCAAAGAAATAATGTTTGTATTTAGTGTCAAGTTTGAGATTCTCAACGACACGCCTGGCGACATTAACACTCCTGATTATCTCAGATTGAGTGGCCAGAAATTCAGGTTCATACGAATAGTAATAATCCGTCTCCAGCCCACGGTTCCCCCTGTTTCTCTCAATCAAAACATCTGATGAAGCGGTATAGAGTGGTGTTGCTGTGAATGTTTTAATCACCGTAACAACAACGGTAAAAAAAAGGATCGTAATGATGAGAAGTTTCCTTTTGAGCAGTACGTTGAAATAATCACGCAGGTGAATTTCACGCTCATCAGATTCATACACTTTTTGATCAAGGTGGTCAGACATAGTTACAACCTGATAATCATCAGAAATTCAAAAGGGAATAATAAATGATGTAAAGTTGAGAGAGGAGTATATTTAAAAGAAACTTTCAGGGACCACGATAACATCGTTATCGAAGACGACTGTGGTATCAAGGTCCACATCTTTAAATATGGTTTTCTCATTATTGACTATCCGTACTATACGTACTTTTGATTTTGCTGCTTTTCCGGTAAAACCATTGGCAAGGGCTATCAGTTTCAATACGGTAGAGCCGTCTCCGCACGGATATGACCCCGGCTCTTCGACTTCTCCTGTAACATAGCACATACCTGACTTGGCAATAACAACCGTATCCCCGTCACGAATGGGAACATTCTGGGTAAGATCACCACCTTCAAGCAGAGAAACCAGGTCAACGACAATTAGGGCATCTTTACCATTTTCTTTTCTCTTGACGGTGGCTGTATCCCCCGCATCTTTTTCAAGCCCGCCTGCCTTTGAAACAAGTTCAAGAAAACTGATCGGCCCGCTCAGTTCAATAAGTCCCGGCGAGCGCACCCTGCCAAGCACCACAACCTTTTTACTTCTGAACTCCTTGACAAAAACATTGACCTGAGGGTTGACGAGATAACCATCAGCCAGTAATTGAGTAATTTTATCACTTACCTGCGAGATACTCAACTTACTGACTTCAACTTGTCCAAGAAGCGGAAAAATAATGTTACCGTCATCTCCAACCCGAACCATCGTTTCAAGGTCGTCGTTATCGTAAACAGTAATGTTCAGGATATCACCCGGACCAACAAAATAGTCAGCAGAATAAGAATAATCTGAAAGAGTTATGAACAGTAGTATGAATGAGAAATATACGGGGATACGTTTCATATCACTTTATTTGCCATTTCAATTGGTTGCCAGCCCACATTACATGGAGAGATTAATACTCAGAATAAATGTGTTGGAGGCGTAATCAAAGAGATCTTCTGTCGATTCTCGCTTATCGTAGACATAGGCGAGTTCCATCATGAACCATTCTCGAAAGAAATACTGCAATGCAGGTCTGAAATAGTAGCGATCGTCGTCGCGGCTGGTATCAATTATTTGCGAATAATCAGATCCTTCGTAGATAAAATCGATGGAACCATTCAGCTTCTCAGTAAAATTCTGCCGATACCCGAAGGCAGCGCCGAGAACTACTTTATCAATAGCTACCGCACTGTCAGACTCTTCACTCTTTCTGTACATGTTCAAAGTGAACTGGGTCTTTTCTGTCCAGCGATAGATTGACTGCAGGTCAAAAGTAAATCCGCCCCAATCGTAATTACCGGCGACGAAATCATTGTCGTAATTTCTATTCTGATACCCCGCCTTAAAAAGAAGAGAGAGCTTTTCGGTGGTATCCCAGGTTATACCGCCATAAACATAATTCTGATTACTGTCCTTCTCACCTGCAGTATCGTAGCTGATATCGGTAAAGCGATATTGAAGAAAGAAAGAGGTTTTCAGGCTATACCGATAATATCCGTATAAATCAAAAACATTGTCCGAGCGATCAAGTGAATCATTGATTTCATCGTCATAATTAAGAAGGAAATTTGAGTAATCAAATCTGAATCGAACCTTCTCGGTAATATTGTAATCAGCAGTGCCCATAAACAGATTGGATGTATATCGCCTTAAATTATTCCTGGTTGCTGAGCCAATCTCAAATCGATCCTGTCCATAGGTAAAGCGATCAAGAACCTGCAGAGAAAGACCCCCTCTCATATTATATCGGTACAGTCCTTCCAGCCGTGCGTCTGTATCGTTAAGATCAGAATCCTCGGAATATGCGTTGAAGTCCAGTCCTCCAAGCGCGTAAGCTTGATATCTGTCTGTTCCCTCGTAATCTTTTATCTGAAGTTGCAGGCCACCGGGAGATGTGTTATGCGGTGCAATCGTTATTGGAATCAGTTTGGTGCGAGGAAGCGAAAACCATATGCCCGGGGAAATCCTTGTCAGAAAATTGGATGTCTTGTTTTCTTTAAAGTTATAGAGGTTGTCGGTATACTCACCAGCAAAGGTAATATAGGGATGCGCGTAACCGCCTTTAATGCCAAACAGATCTGAATCGTCAGCTTCAGATCCTTCAGGAAGCAGTGATACATCGCCATCGGCACTCTTGTCCCATCGGCATATCTTGAAGAGTTTCTGCGTGGGATGTCAGTACCATAACCAGAGGAATCAACAATACTGAGAAAATAGAACCACCAGAATTCTGTATGGTGTTTTCATCTGTTGACTCCTCAATTATCTTCAAATTGTTATCTTTTTATCAACCTGTAGAAATAGAAAAGGTCAGCCCAGTTATCTCTGGACTGACCTTTATATAATACAATTTCAAGAACCTAAAAAGGTTTATTAATAATTACTTAATTTGCTCCAGAATTGGTTGCTCTGGTGCCACTTGTTAATGTTGGCGCCCCGACAAAACTTACTACTAGAAGCAACTGGCGTATAGGCCTGCGTATCAACGATCTGATCACCGCACTCTTCAACACTCTTTTTATATCCGGCAACAATAATCAAATCAGATACATCATATTTTTGGCCAGCGGCACGAATATCATCCCCGCGAATTCCTCCACAATACATTGCTTTTACAAGATTCTGCGGGTTGAGTTCTTCAAATTGGAGTCCTGTTTCCATGATTGAGTCTGGAGTAGCTCCTACCTTCAGAGCCTCAATAACAGCCTCATCTATCCCTTCTTTCTCAAATATACTTTTAAAATCATCCAACCACGTAGCAAATGCACAACCCACGCTGAGTGCAACAATCGTTAAAGTATATAATATAATCTTTTTCATTGTATGTAATCCTCCATGAATTACAATATCGTACTTTATAACTCCATTATAACACGGGCGAACCTAAGTTCAAACACTTTTAATACAAATTATAATGGTCTTACGGGCACATAATTGAATGCGAGGCAGCCCTTGGCTTTATTTCTATCAGCACCTGCATAATAATGGTAACCATCAACAATCCAAACAAGCAGAAAAAATAGTGCAATTTTATTTTATTGCACAAACCGTTTGTTATATTTCACAATAAATGAAATGAAGATTGATTGTTGCGCGTCACTCAGCTGTCGAAATCTGAAACCATGATGAAAGTTGTTTTCGTTTTCTGAAACCCACATATGCTCTGCTGGAAAAGGAATCACATGAGTACTTCCATTAATGGGAAAGGCTATTTCAACAACGACAAGATCTTTTAGATCCTGTAACTCTGGAATGACTGCACTGCAGCCACTATTTGATAGATCAAGCAGTTTTCCCTGATATTTTTCATTCTTATTCTCTCCACGGCAAACGATATCGAGTTCTGTCTTATACCGGAAATCTTTTCTGATTTTTTTAAACAATTGCGTTTTCTGCAGAAAAGGTATTTTCAAACCTCCCTCTGGACTACTCATTTTCTCTTTCGACCTGCGCCGCTGATACTTCAAACTAGCTCGCATGGTAAAAACAATGAAGAAAGACGAAACGACATATAAAGCAAAATAGAAAAGATAAATTGCAAAGAGACCATAATCCGGAATATCAAACATGGGTTCAAGTAAAGACAGGCAACTCATTACTAGAGAAATGAACCAGGATTATTTTAACTGCAGTAGCCCTTCCCAAGCCAAAGCGCATAAAGATATGATGCAGATGATACTGATCCGCCTTAAAGGGACTCTGACCTCTCAGTGCTCTTTTGGTCATGATAACTACTGTATCAGTTATCGGAACAGCGAGAATTAACAGTGGGCATACGGGACTCATGATTGCAGTTTCACCCTGAGTCATGATTATAGACATGCAGGCAAGAACAAAGCCAAGGCATAAACTCCCCGCATCGCCCATAAAAACAGCGGCCGGAGGCCAATTGTAGCGTAGGAAACCAAGCACAGCACCTGCAAAGGCAAGATTAATAATCATCAGGCTCATATTGCCTGCAAAGGATGCATGAAGTGCGAATGCAAAAAAAGCGATGAAAGAAACACCCCCCGCCAAGCCATCCAGACCATCAATGAGATTTAGTGAATTAATGACCCCTACAATGCAAAAAAGAGTAACAAGCCAAACAGCTACATAATTACCTGCAAAGGAAATTTCACCAAATAATAGTAAATCTCCAAAAGAAACCAGGAGCACCTTGCTGAAATACATAGCCAAAACACTAGCACCAATCTGGGCAAGAAACTTCTGACGATGGCCAAGTTCACGAAAATCATCAAGAAAACCAACAAGAAGTAAAACGGCTATACCAAGAAAAACCCCCCGATAACCAGCCAAAGGCACGAGAAGCAGGCAACTGAAAGTTGCAGAAATTACCATTCCTATGCCCCCAACAAGGGGTCTGGGGATTTCATGGACCTTTCTCTGACCTGGATGATCAAGCAATCCTATACTCTGTGCAATACTTGCAATTTTAGGAATAACAAAGAGAGAAGAAAAAAAGGCAACCAGAAATCCAAGCAATATTCTAAGTTCAGGAGATATCATTAATATAACGCATCCGAAAGTTCCTCTGAAGAGAAGAAGAGGGAAATAGTTAACCCGATAAACATTTATTATGTTTTTCTTAAATTATTGTGTAATGCTGTATCATAGTATCAAAAACAGCAACTAACTATCAAAGAAAACGATATATTTCAGAATTTTCTCGTCAAATAAAATTACATGCGCAATCAATACGACAAACAGATCAGGGCAATTCAGCCTATTTTAGAAACCTCTGAAGAAAAGGAATGGCTGAATCGGTTTCTTTCTTCAAACCAAACAACGCAAGAAGAGTTCATACACTATCTTATTGCACAGGGGCTTGCTGGTCATTGGTACCACTTATTGTGCGGTTCGACGAAGGCGCAGGAAGAATGTCCAGAGGTATTTTCATTACTTGATAGATACATGTCTGCCCAGCAGGCAATTTATTATAATCAAACAAGTGTTCTTGGAAAATTAAATAACCTGCTGGAAAGCAATAATGTAGAGTATGCAGTTATAAAAGGAGTACATATTCGGGAAGTCCTATATTCACCACCCTGGTTAAGGTCATGCGAAGATATTGACATTCTCATTTGCCCAAAAGATAAATTTCGTGTTGCAAAAATATTAGTTAAAAATGGATTTAAAGCCCAACCTGACATCAAAACGATTACTAATGACCTGTCATTTTCACATGGTCATGTTTCTGTTGATGTGCACTGGGAAATCCTCCGACCGGGAAGAATGAAAGATCCTTTGACAAAGTATTTTCTTTCAACACGAATACAGTCAAAACGGATATTTTAGCCTTAACTCCGGAATCAACTTTATTTATCATGTTGGTCCACCCGGTGTTCAAAAAATATCTTACAACACCACATGCATATTTAAGTCGAATTATAGACTTACATAACTGGGCAAAGCATTATTCACTGGATTGGGAAAGTATATCTGCATTTATGTGACAAATCTGGCCTTAAAGACCGCGGCATGGTTGACCTCAACATATTATCAATTAATTGACCAGACAAATCGCTCAATGAGAGATTTCGTTAATGACACTAAAACCATCTATGATTAAAGCTGCCTATTATAATTTCTGGCTAAAAAACAATCTGTCCTCACAATTTTTAACCAGACCTTTTATTACACAAACTCTTCTTCACTCTTCCAGCTCACGACTCAATGATTGATCTCTTTAGGTTTTTGTTAAAAAACAGAGCATTAAAGAAACAATCTGAGATAAGAGTTACAGCGTTTTCACGAGTTAATTGAGTCAAGAGCAAATCAATGAATAAACCATTGGGGAATCTTTCTGACAGGTTTTAAGAAAAAAGTCCAAGGATAAGGTTTCAAACCGTTTATCTGCCACGCTCGTTTATCATTTCGATTTGCTAAAAGTCGGTTTTTAAAAGATCGGGAAGAGATCGCCACCTACTGCTCATTTTAACAAGAACCTCAGGAATATATTTTGTTTACCTTATATTTCAGTATGAAATCTCAACATCAATTCATAGTCCGCAGCAGATCCAAGCTCTAAGATTAAAAAAACCATATCTCTCATATACGCTTTTACGAACAAAAAATGTTGGGTGAGGAGGCATCCATCCCCAATAAAAACTTTTTAACGAGTATTGCCCGGCTCGCCAGAAACGCACTATTTTTGAGGTGTCTTCAGGTTCGACATAGCGTAAATCCCCGTAGCATGCATCTATAGTTTTATCTTCAAAAGCTTTTGCAATCAGCTCCAACACATTCTCAGAGGAATAGAAATCATCACTATTAAGAACACCTACGATATCTCCCGTAGCCCTGTGTATACCTTTATTCATTGCGTCATAAATACCACCATCTTCCTTAGAAACGATTTTAACTTGATGGCCTTTATAAGACTCAGCAATATCAACTGTATTGTCCGTTGATTTATTATCTAACAAAAGGTGTTCTACTGCGATTGTTTGACGGGAAATACTCCTTAAGTTATCCTCAATGGTTTCAGCAGAGTTGCAGGACACTGTTATCAATGATATTTTACACACCACTATGATCTTCCTGTTTCACACAACACATCATAATTTTGCTTTTGTTTCTTTTGTCTTTAAAACAATTAGCAACTCATAAAATGACTGCAAAAGACAATAATTTAGTCCAGGCTTCCCATCGAGAAAGCCCATCCTGACAAAATAGTAATAGATAAATTTAATGAGTGGTCTGGCTGGCAACCGAAAGAATATATTTTTACTCGCCATCCTTCTGACGTTATGGTCCCTTGAAAAGAGTTCTGAAACTGAATACCTCCTGTATTAACAACCTTATTATTTTCAATAGCTTCCAAATCAGAATATTTATTATGCCTGTTCACCCAATGAGCGATACCATGACTGAAAGGAAAATGGTGCAAGTGACCATCTAAGTCACCTATTTGCCCATCAACAATTGCAAAAGGATTTACTAGTCTTTCATAATGTATTTTCTTTGGCCGAAACAATCTGATAATCCATGTTGGGTACAGTTGAGCATGTTTGAGCCATCTTCCCATAAAAAAATCTTTCCTTCTCACCCTAAACGCAACCTCCCCTGTTTTATTTTCACAGATTCTATCTATAATTTCTTTTTCCAACTCTTCAGTACATCTCTCATCCGCATCAATATACAATGTCCATGGATACTTAAAATTTATATGCTCTAACGCCCAATTTTGATGTGTCGACCAGTTGTCAAAATCACGTTGATAGACTCTGGCACCTTTCTTTTTCGCAATCTCAACCGTCATATCAGAACTCATTGAGTCAAAAACAATGATATCATCACTCCATGAAACTGACTTTATACATTCAACAAGATTTATATCCTCATTCAAGGTTAAAATTAAGATCGATACATTCATCTGAGTAAATTTTAATTATTTTTTATTTTATAAGATGGTACATTCATACTCTTATAAGATACTTTGAGGTTTCAATAATGATAGACTTCACCACCTATAGGAAACTATTTGAAGGTATCAGTTGCCTGTTATTATGCCAATATTTCACACTCAATGCCTTCATGACTGGAACCACATCCTAACACCTTGTATCCTTGTCTATCCAGATTATGAGCTCTATTCCCATTACCGCAACCAGCATCAAATAAACACGCTTGTTAGCTTACACTAATTTTGTTTACAAATTTTCAGTTATTAAGAGTATTTTCAATTTTCGGAAGCAGGGCGGAATGTGCGCACGATATATTCCACCATCCAAGACCGACTCAGGAATAATCTGTTAGTTCATATTTCATTTCTCTATTCTTAATTTTGTGCGCGGGGTTACCTGCTACTACTATCCAGGATTCTACGTCTCCAACAAGAACAGAACCAGCACCAACAACAGCCCCCTCACCCACAGAAACACCGGGCCCAACAAAGCTATCTGCACATATCCATACTTGATCTGCGATATGAATCGGGACTTTTTCCAAAAGGTAATAAAGGATTAGTATAGTCGTGGGTACCCGCGCACAGATGTGCTCGATGAGAAATGGTGGTTTTTGACCCAATTATAACTTTTCCAAGGTTATAAATAAGGACATTTTCGCCAATGGAAGTCCAGTCGCCAACCTCAAGCTTCCAAGGATAATAGATATTACTTGAATTATAAATATTAACATTATTCCCGATCTTTGCTCCGTTTAACTTTAAAAGAAGACAACGCCATCGGAAAAATACCCTTGGACTGAATCGAAAGAAAGGTTTACACAGTCCCCAAAAAACCCTTCTCAGTAGTTCTTTTCTACTGTATTTGGATGCTTTTCTATTAAGCGATATTTGTAGTTCCGCTTTATTCATCATTCAGGGGCAGGATTATACAATCAGGAGTTGAGCCACCATTCAAGACCCATGCATACACGCTACTCATGTCCTCAGCTATTTTTCCCCACGAATATTTGTTAGCTACAAGCTTTCTGCCATTTTGTCCCATACAATGCCTTGATTCATTGGATAGGCCTATGGCTTGTTTAAGAGCCGCTGACAGCGCATCTATATTATTGTCTATCCACCAACCACAGTTATGTAATTCTCCACCATCCTCCTCCCATGGAGTATTTTTTGTTGTAATAACTGGTACCCCAGAAGCAAGCGCCTCAGCAATGACAATACCAAAATTCTCGCTATAGGTTGGTAAAATAAAAGGTCTGCCTTTTGAAAAAGAGCCCATTTATTCCTGTCATCTACTTGTCCAATGATATCAAAACGATCCTGAAGTCTATAACGATTAATCTCTGCGATGATCTCCTTTTTATGATTAGACTCATCGGGGCCAGCAATAATTACTTTCCAGTTGTTGGGTAATACTTTGTGCCATGCCCTAACTAGGTTTATCTCTCTTAGGATGAATCCGTGATAGAAATAATGCGATATGATTTTCTTTATTATCATTATTTACGGTATTTGGATTTTGAGGGACGATTACTCCATTTGGTACTAGAGCAATTGGTAGTTTAAGATCATATTTTTTAATGTTCTCAGCTTCCATTGAAGACGTTGCATGTAAGAGCGAGGCTCTTTTTAAGTCTCTTCGCTGATAAATAAGCCAGGCAATTGTTTTCTTAAGTTTATGATGATTTCGAGCCCAAGGTTCAAGCATACCTCGCGTACTAATTATTGTTGGAATCCTGTGCCGTTTTGCGATAGAAGATGCGTAATGGTTTGTTGGATGCCAAACACCTTGGTTGTGGAGAATTATTCCTGTTTCTTGCTCTCTCTTTTGCTGTCTGACTAAGCGGCTTAAACCGCTTATTTTACCTATTTTTATACTACTTTCTAATGGGGTATGGACTCTAGGTAAATGTCTTAGATACAACTCAGCTTCAAACCCAGGGCAAGAAGAAATAGCTTTTATAAGTCCTGGCACAGAGCGGGCGGGTCCTCCAGTTTCTGGATCGATATTTACCATCGTCATATAAATCTTAATATTCACCCTATGGGTACCCCGTTAGAGTCGAATTCAAATATCGAGCGGGTAGTAACATTAATAATTTGAGAAGAAATGAAAGAATTGAGCTTGTACTAATCTAGCGTATTAAATATTTGGGGTCATGTCTAGGCCAGAGGTATATTTCTTCATATTTTGGCAACACTTTCCATTTCGTATGAAGATCCCAATAACAATTATTTGACCCTGTGACCCTCAACCACGTTTAGTTTAATTCGGCAAGTACCAAAACAACTTTCATCAACTTCACTTTTCAAAAGAAAGAAGTTTGAACTAAACAATGTTCAAATTTTCGAAGAAGAATTTATGTTAAATAGCGGCAATTGTCCTGCAATTGATACAGCTAATTCTTGTTATATGAAACTCTCTATCAATCGAAATAGTTATATATTGTTTCGAATTTGCTTCTCAGAAATCTTGGGACGGTATTCATACTAATATATTCATAAGTTGCCCAGGAAATTTGCACAAGCCGTTAAGTGAAAAACCTGCTACCTTTTGAATGACCTTATGGTCATAAACGTGGAGCAGAAAATGGCAAAGAGAACAAGACGAAAACACTCATCAACATTCAAAGCCAAAGTAGCGGAGGCCAGAAGTTCAATCATGCAGTACCTTGACTGGTACAACCGATCTCGGCCGCACTCAAGATTAAACAAGAAAACACCTGATGAAGCATATGGTATGATGCTGCCTGCGCTTACGCTGGCAGCTTAAAACAGGCAGGGATTCCACTTAAAAACCACGGAATGCTGTTCAAACGAGTGGGACCACTTCTATATTCAATGCCAAATAGTATATACAACCTGCTAGCTTAAAGCTTCCCGCCTAAAGGCGGAGGGTTAAATCGTATAATTCGGACGAATTAAAGTATTTTCAAATTTATGTCTGCAAATTTCTCTAGTTTTCGTGTCTTTCGATATCAGCATTATAAATTCAAAAAAACAGGGTCGAATAAACCCTGCCTGAAAACAATTTTGTACATTATTTTACTTCTTCTTTCTTCTAAATCTTGAGCCAACAAGACCTACCAGGCCAGTACCGAATAAAAGCATGGTGGCTGGCTCCGGTACTGGTGCTGTAACCGGTGTTCTAAGTAAATACTTGAACTTCACCATCACCAGACCCCTTGTAAAAGTTGGGTGCCCCAGATCCAATCAGCATTAGAATTGACAGCAACATTTCCCCAAGGCCCCTCGCCATATTCAACAAAGTTAGAAACAGTGCTCCACTGAGCACTAAGAATTTGCGTTCCTAAATAATCCACTTCTGGAGCTGGTGCACCGTCGTCTAAATTTTCATTTATCAAAAAAAACTCCCAATCTGAGCTGTTTGTCAAAATGTTGTATGACGTGGTTTTAAACTCGCCGATCCAACCTTGCGCAACTGCATCATCACTCCATGCTGCCACGTAGATATAGTCACCAACCTGTGCATCAAAAGTTAAAGTCTCCGGTAGAGACCAATTATAGGTCCCCGGGGTCACCACCAGCCCCCAGTTCATTTCTCCCAACGAAAGAAAGAATCGATCCATTTTCGTTGCCAAAATATAAAGCATAATGATTATCTGCAGTAAGTGTTGCTCCAAAAGGAATCGCTTGAGCTGTGCCTATTCCAGAAACGAAAAGCAGGCCCAAAATTAAAGGTATGTATTTTTTTTTACTCATGATTTTCTCCAGGTTAGTTAAGAGCTTCGTTCCATCAGCCAATAAAGTCAGTGCAAAAAATGAACCACTATCATTATTTTTTATAAAAAATAATTGTTCAATAATTACAGTACCATAAAAGCACGTAAATAGCAATACGCAACGAACGAAGCCGTAGTACATA
>CAVPYP010000031.1:0-25321 GCA_963710015.1 uncultured delta proteobacterium
ATGCCCTCTACTCGTTTCGTTAGGTATTGCTTTTTGAAATATCATGTGGGCCACTCAGTTTGTTGGGGGTTATGCATATATATTTTCCGCCTTCTTTTAAAATTCTATACACATTTTCCAAGTGAACAATCGCATCTTCTGGATGAAAGTGTTCAATAACTTGATGACTGAATGCTACATCAATACAGCTATCTGGGACAGGAATATTTCTTCCATCAGATAATAATATTTGTGTATTTTCTGGGAATGTTAAATTGCTATTAATAATAGGTGAGATATCAATGCCGTAAGCTGTTTTTACAAATGGGGAAATTTTAAATAGTAACGAGCAATTTCCAGGACCAATTTCCAGAAAATCATGTTTCTTTATTTAGATATTGTTTTAATATTTTAAACAATATTTCTGTTGATCGTTTTTGTTGATCAGTTTGAGTTTCTGTTAATGGATGGTGAGGAATAATCGTATAAATTTCATCATATGCCTCTCGATAAGTTGCAGCTCTTTCTGGCCAGGGCGTATTTTTAATTTTATTCGCTAATTTTTTTTCTATTTCATAATGTTCTTTTATTTTAGATTCAACAGTTTTTTTCATATACCTTCCAAAAAAGAATTAACAAAGAAGATTGTAATTTCCAATAAATAAATGCTAAATTCACATCAACGCCATTATTTTTCTGATCCGCTTGATATTTAAAATAATATTTCACCATAATTAAAAAGAAAGCGATATTTGATAGCAAAACTGATCCTACGGTACCCCACAAACCAAAAAACCTGGTAAATAGCAAAAATCCTAAAACATTAATAACCCCAACAATGATCGCAGTGTTTCTTAAATCATTACCTCTTCCATGAGCTCCTAAAATCGGTTGATTATTTCTCCCAATCCCAAGAACATTGAACTGAATGCCAATACCCTTCCAATGCTAGAAATGGATTGCGCATAAGTTTCCGGATATATCCATGTTAATGGTTTCCCAAAAACGATCAAAATTGCGATTAGCGCGCCAAAAGCAGCTAAAACTGTTGCCCTTAGAACATTTTTTGAAATTTTATTCTGTGTGGAAAACTCTTTAAACGACACGGTAGCAACTGAACTTGGAATCAATCTTAAGGGGTCTACTAATTGGGTTGCCAATGAATAATAGCCTATGGATGCGCTATCAACCCAGTAGACAATACCTAAGCGATTTAGTTGCTGTGTGACCACTGAACAGAGCTGCGATGCAATAGGGGCTTCGTAGTTACTTTGAAATTGATTAATATTTTTGAAGGTGTTTTTCAGGTCATTAAAACTTGGCTTCAAGACTATCATCATTACAACAATTACGACTGTGAAACTTAATTGTTGCCCAATCGTTATGTTAATTAAATTAGCCTTTGTGAAAACAGGTAATAACGATAAATACACTAAAAAAAATACAGGAGGAAGAATGTTTAAAAATGAGAGTAAATTAATTTTGTTTGTGCATTGAAATGCTAAAGTCAACGAATCTTTCATCGGGAGTATAAAAAGAAAAGGAGATACAATTCTTAAACTCTGTGAGATATTTATTTTAAAAATTGTTTCTATGGGAACAGCTAGAACAAATGAAAGTATCGAGATAAATACCCCAATAAAAAAAGAGATTAAAATATCCCCGCCAATGATCCTCCTTATTCTTATGGAATCATTTTCTTTTAATAACGCCTGTCCTGCAGAATGAAAAATGCCAAAAGTGAATAAAATGCTTAACAAATACCAGAAAGTGGTAATGAATTTTAAATTACCATACTCATCAGGGTTTAAATAGCGGGTGGTAAACATACTTGACCCGAACGAAAGTCCCATACCTAAGATCATAGAACCATACAACATTAACGCTTGTTTTGCTTTTTCGGGTGAACCAGAAATATTTAATATCCTTGAGATTGAAGAAATCAATTGCCGAGTTTTCCTTTTCTGCCAATAATGAATGCAATGAGTATTTGTGGAAAAGCACCTAAAACAGAAAAATCTTGAGTGATGTTAATAATGATGAAAGCTATCGTAATTAATAATATTGGCCTTTGTATTTCTAATTGGTGGGTTTTACTTTTTAGGAAAGTTAAGAGCACTGATAACAAAAGCATCACAAAAAAAATTCCACCGATTATTCCATATTTAACAGCGGATCCAACAAATCCATTATGTACGATTAATGGTCTCCCAGAGCTCAACTGTAAACCATATTCATAGTAAAGTTGTCCATATTTTGGAAAACTAAAATCCCCAATACCTTCTGGTGTCTCTTTAATTATTTTCAATCCAAAATTAGATAAATCGGCTCGAATATTGAGCGTTTCACGAAACAATTGATCTTTTACAAATTCATCGGAAATTATTTTATGATTACTTACATTTGGATAAATCAATAAAAACGTTGAGCCTAGCAAAACAGAAATATAAAGAGGGAAAAAATACAAGTTTGTAAATATTCTCGGGTGTCTTAGAAATTTGGATAATGATGTGAATGAATATTATTATTGAAAAAACAACCAACTTCCACGGTGCATAGTAAGTAGCACGCCGAACCCGAAAATAGCACACGAAATTAGTTTTTGCCATACAGGTATCTTTTTGTATAAAATCACTGCTGTTAAGCAAGTGAGATACAATCCATTGTCGTATTCATCAAACATAGAACCATTTGCTCTTGTGTAAATTCCAAAAGCGATTCGTTCAGAACTGATTCGGAAGAACTCTGGTGCAAAAAAGAATTGAACAATAGAAACAGATACTGATAAAAATCCGAAAACAAAAATCAATTTTTCAAGAATTCTTTCATTATACTCTGATAAATAATCCCGTGAAATGAAGTAAATAACAAGAAACACAAGCTGGCCTGAAACCAGAGGGACAATTGCCCGAAATCCAGGTGCTTTTGCAACGATAACGATAGAAGATACAATCACATAACAGATCAAGAAAATCTCGAATATTTTTAATTTATGCTTATTTTTCCTGATTCTTTTATTTATTCTTCCTTTAAATATTTGAAAAACGAAAAAACAAGATCCAAGGATTAATAACACCCTTGATGGTTGAAGATCGAAATTCCAGGGAGTGTGGATCATATACTCGTCGCGATTTAAGATTGGGAAAGATAATATCCAAAACGCAATCAGTCCTGTTACAAACTTCTGTTTGGGATATTAATTTAAAATCCATATGAAGTAACAGAATGCCAGGAATGAATAAAGAAGATAAATAGGTGTAAAGTTCGTTTAAGAAATAAAAGATTTCTTTCTTACTTATAGTTTAAATAGAATACTTTGGCCTTTGCCAAGGCGATATAAATAGCCAATTCAAATATCTATAAAAAAAGAAAAAAAAGGGCGGGTGCCGTTGGCGTGCCCGCCCTTGCCTATCCTTCTAGTGCCCCAAAGAGCCGTTCATGTAGTGCTTGCGCGGCGTCTTGCCCACGGCGAAGACGTTGAAACCGATCTCAAAGAGTTTGTCCTGATCCAGCAGGTTGGCCGACATGACAATCTCTCCAGAATGGAATGGCACTCAAGGGGTTCTTCTCCTTCATCACAAAGTAAAAATTCAAGGGGTTCAAAGTGCTGATACCACAAAAGCAGGCGTGAAACCTGCCCTGTTTGATACTAGCGCATTTCCCACTCATCCAGCCAGCGCAGGTCGTCGCCTGCCATTGAAACTTCTGCGCCGATGGCGCCGTTGGGTAAAAGAATATGACCTGGTTTCATGCTAAATTCATTGACGCTGAAGCGGATATCTTCCTGTCCGTAATACTGCCCCAGAGAGCATTGTGGGCAGTTTGTCACCACTACTTCTAAAACTCGACCTCGCATTTGGAATTGCCCTCCACAAATTGGGCATGCCACCCGTTCCAGAATGGCGGGAGAGCGGCTGGCCAGGCCGTAGCGGGGGACATCTCCGATCACGTGGCTGCCCGCCGAATTTTGGCATACGCTCCAACTTGAACGCCACCCACAATTTCAACTTCTTTCCCGATCCGGGCATATTCATCAATTACGGTCTCTTTCAGTACCGTTGATTCATCTTCTCGGGTTGCCCCAATGATCGCATCATGAGCGATGAAGGCGTGTGTCTTAATATGCAGAGGTCCCACCAGTGTTACATTTTCACGGATAATTGCATCCATATCAATTTGCACAGCTCCAATAATGTGCGTATTTTTACAAATCGCTACTCCGGGGTGGAGTATTGCCTGTGCGCTGATTTCACATCCTGCATCAACTCGGCAGTTCAGATCAATCTCTGCTCCTTCGTGAATGATGGCGCCTGGGAGCTTCTCTTTCAGTTTTTGAATTACGTTGGTCATTTGGCTTCTCCTTGTTAGAACAAAATTTCTATCATTATAGGAGATGCCAGACGACTTTTAAGTTAATTTAAGAAATGGGCATTCATCTAATGCTTCCTCTGCCCTGATCTGGCAGGCTGGCTTATTTTTCACCCACAAATCTCACATTCAGCAACAGGCGTAACGGCAGGCTGTGCGCGGCGGCTTTTCTCACGGGGCGCGGCAGTTTGCATAATAACCACTCACTCAAGACCAATAACCTGACCGGGAAGCGGATAAAGACACGTTTCGCGCCAACATGGGTTTTGATCTTCGAGAACCCGACTTTTTTGAACAGGGTGATCAACTCGGTGTTGGTATATTCTTTCAGGTGGAAGCCTGCAGCGGTTTCGTCGAAGAACTTCGACACATCGTGCGGGCCGGTCAAGCGGTTGGGGGTGATGCAGATATACACGCCGCCGGGGGCCAGCGTCATGGTAAATGTTTTGAAGCTGCTCTAAAGCGTCGTCGGGGTGTAAATGCTCCATGAGCTGGTTGCTGTAGGCTGCATTCACGCTGCCAGGCGGCAGCGGGACGCTGCATCCGTCCGACAGGATCAGCTGAAAGTTAGGCGGGGTTGACAGGGCGTGGGTGATTTCATCCGAAACATCCACCGCGTAAACTTGTTTCACGAATCTGGCCGCTTCATAAGATAGGGCGCAATCACCAGGCCCAACCTCCATGAAAACAGTGTCTTCATTCAAGAAAGGTTTGAGGAATGTCATCTGCGACTGAACCGCTTGCGCGGTTTGGGCGGGTGATTTTTTGCGGGTTAAATTGTGGATGAAGGGGTACGCGTCGATAGAGTTCATCATATAGAGCTGAATAGAGCGCGCGCCTTTCTGGTTTAGAGGCCTTGCGCAGTCTGTTTGCCAGCTCCTTTTCTATCTCGTAGTGTTCCCTGATCTGTTCGGGGCTTCGGGGTTCGCTCATCACTTTCTTTGGTCTCACAATGCCTTTTTCTTGCAAAGGTTGGCGCTGGGCGAGCTTGCGGGCCCGCCCTTGCCTATCCATCTAGTGCCCCAATGAGCCGTTCATGTAGTGCTTGCGCGGCGTCTTGCCGACGGCGAAGACGTTGAAACCCAGCTCGAAGAGTGCGGCCGGTCGAGCAGGTTGCGGCCGTCGAACACGAACGCCGGTTTGACCATCGAGTCGTAGATCGGGCGTAGTCGAGTGGTCCGGAACTGCGGCCAGTCGGTCAGGACGGCGAGGGCGTGCGCTCCCTGGCGGCGGCGATCGGATCGCGTTCGAACTCGACCCGTCGACGCGACGTCGCCCAGGTCGCCGCGCGCGTTGTCGAGCGCGTAGGGGTCGGTCACAGCACCACCGGGCGTGCTCCTCGAGCAGTCTGCCGGCCACGGCGAGGGCCGGCGATTCGCGCGTGTCGGAGGTGTCGGCCTTGAAGGCGCGCCGAACAGCGCCAGGCGTTTGCTGGCCACCGTGTTGAACATGTGGCGAGACCATGTTGCTCACGAACCGCGTCTGCTTGCCACTCGTTCATCCAGACCACCGACTCCCAGTAGGCGGCGACCTCGTCCAGCCCGTAGGTTCGGCAGATGTAGACCAGGTTGAGGATGTCCTTGCGTGAAGCACGATCCGCCAAAACCGACGCTGGCCTTGAGGAAGCGGCTGCCGATCCGGCTGTCGCTGCCGATGGCGTGGCCACTTCGTCCACGTCGGCTTCGGTCTTCTCGCACAGCGCCGAGATGGCGTTGATGGACGAAATGCGCTGGGCCAGGAACGCGTTGGCCACCAGCTTCGAGAGCTCCGAGCGACCACAGGTTGGAGGTCGAGGATGTCGTCCCGCGGCACCCAGTCGGCATAGATGTCGACCACGTCCTTGCATGCGGCGATGCCTGCGCGTGTCTCGTGGGGACCCGATGAGCACGCGATCGGGGTTCGAGGTCGCTGACCGCCGTGCCCTCGGCCAGAAACTCGGGGTTGGAGAGCACGTCGAAATGGAGGCCCGTGGCGTTTGAGTTGAGGATGCATTCCATGGCCTCGGCCGTGCGCACCGGCAGGGTGGACTTTTCGACGACGATCTTGTTCGAGGCGGAATTGGCGACGATCTGGCGGGCGGTCATTTCCCAGTACTGCAGATCGGCGGCCCGGCCGGCGCCCTCGTCCGAAGGTCTTGGTGGGGTGTTGACCGAGACGAAGATGATGTCGGCCTCGGTGATGTCGTTGGTGATGTCGGTGGAGAAGAACAGGTTGCGTCCGCGCGCCGTTGAACGACCTCCAGCAGCCCGGGTTCGTAGATGGGCAGCTCGTCGGTGTTCCAGGCGTCGATGCGCTTCGGGTTGATGTCGACGACCACCACGCGGTGCTGCGGACAATGTCGTGCGATGACGGCCATGGTGGGGCCGCCGACGTAGCCTGCGCCGATGCAGAGAATATTGGTCATAAGGTGAGAATCCTCTCTCAGTTAACCGGTTTAAAGGTGACCACCACCCAGCGGTTGGGTTCGATCCAATCGCCTTCGATGCCGTTCCACTCCCGCAGTTGCTGGGGCGAGACGTGTGATTGGGTGGCCAGCTCGTCTAATTTTACCCGTTTTTCGAGCCAAAACTTGCTGCTGAGTGGAGAGAGCTTGTAAGATTAGTTTTTTGCCCAGCGGCCAGGTTTTGCGGTTTTGCTTTGGCCGAGCGGCCGCCGTTCTTGCCTGCCGCGGTGGAGTAGGTGTCGTAGTGCGAGCGGTAGGCGTAGTAGCCAGGGTAGTAGTAGTTGTAGTGCGAGCGGCGCGATTTCGATTTCGTTGATCACCACGCCGATCACGTTGGCGCCTACGCGGCGCAACTGCTCGACGGTTTGTTTGAGCGCGCGCAGATTGGTTTGCTCAGGTTTGATGACCACCAGCACCGCGTCGACGTGCGCGGCCATGACCACCGCATCCGTCACGGAGAGCACCGGCGGCGAGTTAATGATCACCAGGTCGGCTTCGGCGCCCAGGTTGGTGACGAGCTCCTGCATTTTGCGCGAGCCGAGCAGTTCAGAGGGGTTGGGGACGATCGGGCCGGAACCGAGGAATTTGAGGTCGACGGTTTTGGTCTCTTGCAGGAGCGAAATCGGGTCGATGTCGGCCTGGGCAAAGAGCGTGGACAGCCCGTAGCGGTTGCTGGTATTGAAGACGGTATGCGCGCGCGGGCGGTGCAAATCCGAGTCGATCAGCGTGACGCGTTTGGAACCCTGCGCGGTGACCACCGCCAGGTTGGCGGCCACGGTGGTTTTGCCGTCCGATGGGGTGGGGCTGGTGATCAGCAGCGTGCGGATCGGCTCATCCACGGCGGCGTACTGCACATTCGTGCGCAGGATGCGGAAGGCTTCGGCCTCGAAGGAGCGCGGGTGGGTCTGGGTGATGGGGCCCTCGCCGCTGGCGTCGTAGGTGCCGATCATGGATAAGATGGGCAGTCCGAGGCGGCGCGTGATTTCGTCGGGGTCTTTGATGACGTCCTGCAGGGTTTCGATGAGGAAACACGACGCCCGCGGCCAGCATGGCGCCCACCACAGCCGCCAGCAGGGTGTTTTGCAGGGTCTTCGGGCTGACGGGGATGCTGGGCATGACGGCTTCTTCGACTTGCGACAATCGAAGATACAGTTTGGGCTTCGGTGAGGCGTACCTGTTCGTAAGACAGGGCCAGGTTGTTGTATGAGTTTTCGTAACGCCCGATTTTATCTTCGATGCGCGCGGCATCGTCCGGGTTTCTTTCCTGGTCAAACTGTGTGCGCAGAAGCGAAATTTGATATTCGATGTCGCTCATTTGTTTTTGCAGGCTTTGTTTGGAGGCCGCGTAGCGCTCGGATTGGGTACTCTGAATCTGGACGGAGAACACCGAGACCAGCGTGTTGGCGATGGTGGAGGCCAGATAGGGGTCGGGGTTTTGCACGCTGATGTTGATGAGCTGGGTGTCACGCACCGGTGACACGGTGATGGTTTCAGCGAGGTCTTCGGCGTTGGTGGTGAGTGAAAGTTGGCTGATCGACGCCTTCCAGTGAAGGCCGCTTGGTGAGCATGGCCGCGTAGGTCTGCGCCAGTCGTTCGCTGGTCATCACCGAGGTGTAGTCGGCCGATTTATTGGAGGGGGCTTCGTTGATCAGCACGGTGGTGGTGGCCTGGAAGATGGGGGTCATTTGTTTGCTGACGATAAAGGCGGCGGCGCCAGCCAGAACAGCGGCCAGGATGAAGACCCAAAACCACTGACGCACGAGGGCCAGGATGAGGTGCAGGTCCAGGGTGGATTCTTCTTCAAAGTCGAGGTTGGGATCTAAAGTATCCATATAGTTTGATCTCTCTTTTAGGAATTAGTGTAGCGTGCTCTGGGGGTATGCTCCGCCCCTTCGACATGCCAGGCAGGTCAAAATGGGCGTGGTGAAGTTTGATGAAACGCCAGTGGAGCGAGGCGGCGTTTCTTCAGGTCCAATGCGAAACGGCTCAAGCGTCTTATCGAAAATCCCACCTGCAACAGCGACCTCACACTGCTCGGAGAAACACACTATCTCCGCCTGCCGGTTAACGGGCACGTATACTGAATCCGCCTTCCCCTGCCAGATACTCTTCCGTTGTCCTACCGACTCAAACACCGCACCTTCCACCTCGATTCGACACGATCCGGATAATACAACAAGAACAGACTCATGGTGCGCGAGTAATTGACGAAATCGCTGCCCTTGATGCAGTAAGACTAGATTGAAATGAATCAGCGAAAGAATGTCATTGGTTTCATCAACAATCGGTTTATTGTTGTTCGGGTAACATCGTATCAGCTCTTGCATTGTCTGCGCACTCCCTGAAAGGCTATTTTTCTTCGCTTCCCGGCACCCTCCAGCTGATTAACCGGGTCCCAGAAAATAATTAGGTATCCAGGCGGCTAACGGCTCGAAAAACGCCACAATCAACAACACTATAATGAGGGTAGCCACGAACGGAAGGCAATATTTGATCGTTTCATCATACGTGGTCCCCGCCAATCCGGTCGCTACAAAAAGAAGAACGGCAACCGGCGGTGTGGTCGCCCCTATCTGGGTGGCCATGACCATCAAAAGTCCGAAATGATATTGATCGAAACCATAAGCGTTGCTCACATATACGGCAACAGGAATAAGGATCACCAGAATCGCCAGAGACTCCACAAACATCGTCAAAACAAGCATCGTGCCCATGAGCACCAGAAGGACTACCATCGGATCTTCCGATATGCCGACAATGATCCGCATGACGATTTCATTGAAATCAAGATAGGCCAGGAGCCAGCCGAGGGCCCCGGCAAAAGATATCACACCGACTACCATTGCGGTCGTGACTGCTGCATCTACCAAAATTTTTGGCAGATCGCGCAGAGAAATTGCCCGATAGATAAAAAATGAGACGATAAAGGAATAAAAACAGGCGACAACCCCGGCCTCCGTCGCGGTAAACACACCCCCCAAGATGCCGCCGAGTATAATAACAGGAGCAAGGAGCGCCACCCAAACCTTGCCTGCAGCCCGCAACACCGCGGTGATATTGAACGAACCGCTGGTTTGCCTGAGTTCTGGAAACCCTTTGAAAAACGAGTGGATATATATCGTCACCATCAAGGAGAGGCCAATCAGAACCCCTGGAATGATCCCGGCCAGGAACAGCCCGCCGATCGATACACCAGCCATTGACCCGTAAATGATCATGTTCATGCTAGGCGGTATAATCGGGCCGATCGTGCCGGCTGTGGCGAGA
The DNA here is from genome assembly GCA_963710015.1 of uncultured delta proteobacterium. Taxonomy (GTDB): domain Bacteria; phylum Desulfobacterota; class Desulfobulbia; order Desulfobulbales; family Desulfocapsaceae; genus MADRE3. The sequence goes on from CAVPYP010000031.1 coordinate 10,058, forward strand.
ATGGAGGCGGCAAAGCCCGGTTTGTAACCTTTCTCTTTCATCGACGGTATCAACACCGAACCGATAGCCGAGGTATCGGCCACCGAAGAACCGGAAACACCCGCAAAAACCATGCTTGCTACTACGGCAGCGTGACCGAGACCGCCCCGCAGGTGACCGACAACAGTCTCGGCAAACCCCACCAGTTTCTTGCTTAAACCACCACGGGTCATCAATTCGCCGGCAAGAATAAAGTAAGGCATGGCAAGGAGGCTGAAGGAATCAAGCATCGCATAAGCCTTTTGCGGAAACATCGCGGGCACTAGGTCGGGCACCAACAAGATTCCAGACAAAGCTATGCACCCAATAGCCAGAATCACTGGTACTCCCAGTAATATGAGGAGTAGCAGGGCAATAAAAAGAATCAGCAGCATCATAATTCTACAGGCTTCCCGGAAAACAGCCCTTTGACATGATTCGGCAGTTTTCGCACCACGCACAAGGCAAGGTAACAGCCGCCCAGCAGCAAGCCCAGGTAGATGAAATCCATTCGCACTCCCAAACCCGGCGATACCTGAAATCTGGCCACCTTCATAATTACACCTGTGTAATAAACAAGTGAAAAGGCCAAAACGAGCCAGAGGATATCGTTGCCAAGAGACAGAATCCTTTGCACCCCTGGAGGAAACCTGTCAACGATCATACGCATGCTGATATGCGATCCTCGTTCATAGGCGACCGCCAGTGTCAAATAAATGATCCAGATATGGGAAAACTTTTGAAACTCCTCACTCCAACTCAGGGAGCTATTAAGGACGAACCGGTTAAATACCTGCATTCCGCCAACAATAGTCATCAACAGGAAAAGCAAGGCAATCAGGTGTTCGACTCCCCGATCCAGAGCAGACCACAATTTGTTGACCATGTCTTTCAAATCATTCTTATGGTTGAAGGCTATCCTGACCGGGATGAGCGGACCACACGCATCCCGGCTAAGACGGTGACAAAAAAATGGGCTACTTGGTCTCTTTGATCATCTTGAGCAGATCACTCGCTCCCATCTCATCTGCCAGTTCTTCTTGTACGGATGTCGCCTTCTCCCTGAACGAAGTCGTATCAATATCATTTATTTTCATCCCCTTGTCTTCCAGGAATTGAAAGGCCTCTGCTTCGCGTATCGGAGCCAGACCTCTCTGAACATCTCGTGCAAAAGTGGCAGCATTCATGATTGTATCACGTTCATTTTCGGAGAGTTTGTCCCACTCTTTTTCAGAATACACAAACGCCAGCGGACCGAAAAGATGTCGGGTCATTGCGATGTATTTCGCCTCTTCATAGAATTTGTTCGCCTTAACGACAGAGGCTCCATGTTCGAATCCGTCCAGCACCCCTGTCTGCATAGCAGTATATACTTCACCGAACGCCATTGGCGTGGCATTCGCCCCCATGGCATTCAAGGCCGCAACATAAATCGGGGTTGGAATAGTCCTCAATTTCAAGCCTTTGATATCTTCAGGTTTCGTTACCTCCACTTTAGAGGTGACGACATTTCGATACCCCCAACTGTCCATCCAGGCAATCACTCTAAACCCAGACTTCTGCAGTCCTGCCGCTAACTTTTCTCCCACAGGTCCATCCAGAACCTTATGGACATGGTCATATCCACGCCACAGGAAGGGTAGATCCAAAACCCCCACCTGTTTATTGAAGTTGTTGAGGATAGCCGTGCCACTTATTGAACATGTGGCGCCGGAACCTAGCTGCATTCCTTCATAAACATCTCGCTCCTGCCCCAGGGCATTATTGGGATAGAGCTTAACCTCCAACGTATCTGAGTTCTCATTTACCCATTGTTGAAATATCCAGGCTGCTGTATGTATTTCAGAGGCAAAATCTGCCTGATGAGTATAGGCAAGTTTAATGATCTTTTTCTCCGCATTGGCAAAGGTCGCAAAAGACAGCAGTAAAAAAGCTGTGCAAGTGAGGCAAATCACAATCTTGTTTCTAAAAGCGGCCATAATCTCCTCCCCTATGATGTGTTTTAGCAGGCAGGCACGACCTGTTTGTTCAGGATGTGCTTCTATCAACAACACATTCATGCTGTCTGCTGGTTATCCGTCGAACTGTTTTCTGGACATCTCCATATGAAACGACATAGCGGACTCGGCTCTGTCCGGGTCATGCCCTATAATGGCGGCCAGAATCTCACCATGCTCAGCAATAGCGTTGTGTGTACGTCCATCCCGGCAGGTATTCTTTTTGTTTGAAACAGAGATAATGTCAGGTGTTATGAGACCGATGAGAGAGCGCAGCAAAGCGTTTTTCGAACATTCCGCCACTTTCAGGTGGAAAAGGTGGTCCTCCTCGATGTTCGGCAGGTTCTCCTTGTCCAATCGCTGCATTTCAACAAATAAATCTCCAAGATCGGCAATTTCTTGGTCGGTGGCTCGTTCAGCAGCCAGTCGAGCCGCATTGACCTCAAGAATCACCCTCGTTTCCAGCAATGCGCGATAATCGTCCTTATCAAGATCGAGAATATTGGCAATCAGTCCCTCAAGCGCTTTGACACCAAGGCTGGCAACAACGGTTCCGCTCTGCGGGACTGTCTTTAAGATACCGTAGAATTCCAGCTTTTTAATTGCCTCCCTCAGTTGCCCCCGGCCGACTCCAAGTCGCTCTGCAAGTTCACGCTCGCTCGGCAGCTTGTCCCCGGGCGCGAGCACCCCGTCGGAAATGAGCTTCCTGATCTGGGCAATAATCTCGTCCGCAGGCTTTTTTATCTTGATCGCCTTGAAACTAGAAATGATATCAATATTTATTGCTTTGCTTACCATATTGGTCAACTGGTTATTGGTTATTGGTTATTGGTTAACCAATAGTATCTTACTTCTGTCTTGTCCGTCAATATAAAATCACACATCGACTCAAAAAAAGTGCTCAATGAGTTTAATACAGTCCCGCCAAAACAGAAATTGACAGCCGTTATCGATGCCGAGTAATGAAGGGCAGCAGTAATGAGGTTGAAACAGGACTAAACTGTTACCCCTTTATTCGGCGTGGGAAACCCAAAATTGCGGTATCATATTCACCGTGCTGTAGATGAAGCGCATGAGATTATAACAGCAACAAAACCACGCCTGGCGATGTATGACGGTATTTCCTGTGTTGTTAATGATGAATAGTTAGTATTATTAGGCAAATAAGTAAATAAATCAATTCCCTGCATCACCATATATTGCCAAGACGTATCTCTTGAGGATTCTTCTCCGGCTCTTATTTACCTTGTTCCTGTGCACCCTAATCTGATCAGGCTAGAAATTTGATCAAAAAAATATATACCTTCCAGTAAAAGCATCAAGTTACCCTGTCAGTTTTTCAGTTTGGCCTAGGGTAAAACCTTCAAAAAACTTTTAACCAGGGTTCACATCATTTTCAGATCATCCAAATAGTCAGCCCACCACTGCATCATCTTTCTGCGTTCCGGTAAATGCTGGGCGTGGTTATAAGCTGCCTTCACACTATTGCTTTCGGCATGGGCGAGCTGACGCTCTATGACATCTGTCGACCACCCCTTCTCATGCAAGACGGTAGAAGCCATGCCGCGAAAGCCGTGTCCCGTCATCTCTTCCTTGGCATAACCCATTCTCCTCAGGGCTGCGAGAACAGTATTCTCACTCATAGGCCGACTGCCAGTTCTCAGACTTGGAAACACATACTTTCCATCGCCAGTCAATGGGAGTATCTCCTCAAGTACGACAATCGCTTGTCTTGATAAAGGTACTATGTGTACACTCCGCATTTTCATTTTCTCAGCAGGAATTTTCCATACCTGCTCATCAATGTTTATCTCTACCCACTCGGCATGGCGAAGCTCACCAGGCCGGACAAAAGTTAACGGCGCAAATTTCAAAGCACATCTGGTTATCAGATTGCCTTGATAACCGTCTATTGCCCTCATCAACTCACCAATCTTGTCAGGCGACGTGATGGTGGCCATGTGTTTTGGCTTTGTTGGAGGTAGAGCCCCTTTAAGATCAGCGCTCGGGTCACGCTCTCCCCGACCCGTTGCAATCGCATACCTGAATACCTGACCACAGATCTGCTTGACCCGATGAGCGGTCTCGACGGCTCCCCTGTCTTCAATTCTCCTCAAAGACTCGAGCAGCATTGGCGCGGTTATCGAAGAAGTCTCTTTTCCCCCAAGCCATGGAAAAATATTATTCTCCAGTCTACTAATAATTGTCTGGGCATGCTTCTCCGTCCACACGTGTTTATTTTTCAGAAACCATTCACGTGCAACGGTTTCAAATGAATTTGTTGTTTCGGAAAGAGACTGTGCTTTCGCTTGCTTTTTGTATTCAATAGGGTCAATGCCTTGAGCGAGCAGACGTCTCAAATCCTCGTGTTTTTCCCGAGCAGCTTTGAGCCTAATGTCCGGATAGACACCCAAGGCGAGTGTTTTTCGCTTGCCCGCAAATCGATAATCCCAACGAAAATACTTTCCTGATTTGTTCACAAGCAAGTACAGACCTCTCCCATCTGTCAGCTTGTATGGTTTGTCTTCCGGCTTTGCATTGCGGATGGCGGTATCAGTAAGCGGCATGACGGTATCTCCTGTGACGATAATTAGAATATACCGTCAAAAATACCGTCATAATAGTACCGGATGTCAATGGATTTTAAAGAACGTCAGTGGACAAGAAAAACCCCGAAAGCCTTGTCAGCTCTCGGGTTTTGGTCTTTCGTGGACTTTCTGGACTATCAAATGGTGGAGGCGGCGGGAGTCGAACCCGCGTCCGCAAATGCTCCCCTTTCGTATCTACATGCTTAGTTCCCGGCTTGAAGTTTCGCGCCAGGTTTGCCGCGGGAACAGAGCGGACCTGGTGCTATTCTGCGAAAATCTCGCCATCTGACGTACAGACACCATCATCAGGCCAGCCCGTTGAGTCGGCGCTCCGATCCGGTCTTACGGGCGAAGACCGGGGGAACGGCAGAGCAGACTAAGCTGCTACTGCGTAGTTATAATCGTCGGCGATTATAATTTAAGTTCTATCAGTTTTACGAGCAGACAGAAGCTCGGCATGCAACGATAAGCTTACACATCCCCGTCGAAGCCGTTTCGCCCCCATATTGTATAAAGATCAGTTTTCGTGGTTGCGCCTCATTTCGCGCTGAACCTCGCGGTCGGACTGTTTTTTCTTCAGTGCCGCCCGTTTGTCATATTGTCTCTTGCCTCGGGCAAGACCCAGTTCCACCTTTGCCTTGCCCTTACTACTAAAGTATATCTTCAGTGGTATCAGAGCAAGGCCTTTCTCCTGCAGTTTACCAATAAGTTTTTTTATTTCGCGTTTATGCAGCAGGAGCTTGCGCATCCGGATCGGCTCATTTGGGTTGTGGGTCGCAAAACTATAGGAAGATATATGCACGTTGTGCATAATCGCCTCTCCCCTGTCGTCAATTTTGACATAGCCATCCTTTAGATTGGCCTTTCCTGCCCGGAGAGATTTAACCTCAGGGCCATTGAGGACCATACCTGCCTCGATCTTCTGCTCGATATGATAATCGTGATAGGCCTTTTTATTCTGGCAGACAATTTTCCCACCCATGTGCTCTTAACTATTCCCTCTAGTGCTCTGAAGTTACCCGTAAAGCTTCCTCGTAGGTTGTGATGCCCGCCTGGATTTTGTTCCAGGCGTCCTCGCGTAAGGTAGTCATTCCTTCCCTGATTGCAACCTGCCGCATTTCTTCTCCCGTTTTTCCTTCAGCAATCATCATTTTCATCTGCTGGGAAAGAGGGAAGATCTCAAATATTCCGCAACGTCCTTTGTAACCGGTTCCACGACATTCCCTGCAGCCGGTTCCCCTCTGCAGGGTAACAGGATCATTACCGTTAACCGGAAAGCCCATCTTGTACAGTTTTTCTGCCTCTATCTCAAATGATTCTGAACAATGCACACAAATCTTTTTTACCAGACGCTGGGCCATTGCACCAAGAAGCGTGGAGCTAATCAGGAATGACTGCAAGCCAAGATCCATAAGCCTCACAACAGAGGAGACGGCATCATTCGTGTGAAGGGTTGAAAAGACAAGATGGCCTGTCATTGCTGCCTGTACGGCATGTGCCGCTGTGTCGAGATCGCGTATCTCACCAATCATTATCACATCCGGGTCCTGGCGAAGGATGTTTCTCAAGATGGTAGAAAAGGTGACGTTAATGAGCGGCTGCACGGCAATCTGATTGAATTCCTCATACACCATCTCTACCGGATCTTCCACTGTCACCAGGTTCATCTCTGGAGACGATATTTCTTTGAGCGCTGAATAGAGGGTCGTCGATTTACCGCTGCCTGTAGGGCCGGTTACCAGGACAATGCCGTGGGGTGCATGCATGAATGAATCAAAGATACTGTAATCGCGCTTTGAAAACCCGAGATGCTTGAGCGACTGGAAAATAACATCCGGATCGAGCAGCCTGAGAACCGCTTTCTCTCCAAAAGATACCGGCACCGTTGAAACCCGGATTTCGATATCTTTTTCGCCTGAAACACCAACCTTGATCCTGCCGTCCTGAGGCCGCCGTTTTTCTGCAATATCGAGGCGAGAGAGAAATTTGATCCTGGAAACAATCGCTGAATGAACGGCCTTTGGTAGTTTATAGATGGTGTGCAGTGCACCATCTATACGAAACCTGATCAAGCATATGTCGCGTTTGGGTTCGATGTGAATATCACTTGCCCGCTGATCGAGAGCGTAGTGGAAAATATGGTTTACCGCATTCTTTATATGCTGGTCAGAGGACGTTATACCTTTGGTGGTTATCTTTACATAGCGCTCAAGGTTACCGATATCGACCGAAGAGCCGCCAGACAGTGACCCTATCTGGTCCTCTGCTGCACTGATCGAGCTTTGAAAGCCGAAAAACTCTCCCAAGATGCGTTTAATATCGGATTTAGTGGCTACATAGGCTTTGGTCTTGACTTGATTTGCCTGTTCAATGTCTGACAGGACAGGCTGGCTGTCAGGATGATATACGGCGATCTCGAGCACGCCGTCAACAAAATTAAAGGGCAGTAATAATTGCCGGATAGCAAAGTTTTTAGGGATCGTTTTGGTAACGATGTCCATATCCAGTTCAAGCGGGTCCAACTTTTTGAATGGCAATTTGGTCTCTTCGCCCACAGCCCGCATGATCACTTCTTCATCAACCAGCTCAGCGCCACCCTTTCTCTTGAGGTTAAAAGAGACAATAATGTCAATCAGGTCCGGATAATTTTTGTCGAGAGGATCGTCACCGCCGTGCTGTTTAAGCAGCTTCTGACGCTGCTTCCCCTTCTCCAGGTTGACAAATTTACATTGTTTTTCAGTTAAGACACCCTGCCGCTTCAGCAAGACAAGCAGGGCATCACTATACAGTAGCTTCATCGATTCTCCTTAGCTTCTATCGATTAATCAGACTACTCTATTGTCCACTTTTCTCTTCATTTTCGCAAGGTTCTTTCGTTTCAGGATAAAATGAGACTGCGCAGTGTTCTCAGGTTTTCAATGTCTTCCAGCAAATCATCGCCTTTTGGTGTTTCCAGGGTCATCGGATGGTTTTGAAATCGGGGGTCATTGAGCAGATGAGTAAACCCGGTCAGGCCAATACAACCCTGGCCGATATGCTCATGTCGGTCTACCCGGCTGCCAAGCGCTTTTTTGGAATCATTGAGGTGAAAGAAGTGCAGATGGGCGAGACCGATTTCCCTTTCAAACTCCTGCATGGTCCTCTGGTAGCCCTCTGCGGTGCGGATATCATATCCGGCAGCGAAAATGTGGCAGGTATCCAGACAAACACCGATCTTATCGGGAAAGCGGGACCTGCTTCTGATAGAGCCCAGCTCACTGAAACTGCTTCCCAACCCGGTACCTTGTCCAGCGGTGGTTTCCACCAGAATTGTTGTATCCGATTCCGCCTGGTCAATCGATTCGTCAAGTGCACCGACAAACCGCTCAAGCCCAAGTTCGGGACCATCGCCAGTGTGAGAGCCAGGATGCATAACAACAAAGGGTATTGATAACTGGTGACAGCGCCGCAGTTCTTCCACGAACGCCTCAATAGATTTTCTGCGCAGTTCCGGTTTTCCGCTTGCCAGGTTGACCAGGTATGATGCGTGAGAAGCAACAATCATTTTGTTGTGCTCCCGCCAGCTTTTAAAATAGCGCTCTATTTCTTCTTCGGTCAATGGTTTTGGGTGCCACTGCCGCTGGTTACGGGTGAAAATCTGCAGCGATTCACCACCCGCCCTGGTAATTCTTTCGAAAGCATAATGCAGCCCCTTGCTGACTGACTCATGTGCTCCAAGTAACGGCATGATAAATACTATTTTCCCTGAAGAGATTAAATCGGAGCATCCCCTTGATACTTTTCAGACCTGAATTTTTCAATCTGCTCCCGATAGAACTCCCTCTGTGATGTTGCTCCGTTCAATGCTTCCATTTCCGTGCGAATGGCCTCTTCCACTAAACCATTTGCCCAGTATGCTGTCGCCAGGGTATCGAGGACATGTGCCTGAGTGTTTTTCAAAACGGCTCTCTGGGCAAGAATCAAGGCCCTCAGCGGGTTCCTGAGCGTGGAGTCCTCGCTTGTCAACAGGAGCCAGGCGAGGTTGTTAAGCACCACATGGTTTTCCGGGTCAAGCTCCAGGGCTTTATTATAAGCAACAAGTGCTCTCTGCTCCATTTGCCTGCTGATCATCAGATCGCCCACCACCTGAAACCAGAGCGCTTTATCTTCAATATTCTGAACCTGGCTTAAAAAACCCAGCTCGATGTATTTCTCCTGATAGTTTCTTGCCAGTTCATCTGTCGATACCTGTTTTACCAGCCCGGCAAGTGATACAAGGACAAGCACATAGACGATGAGGCTGCGGCGAACTTTTTTATCCTGCCGGTTAATCAGTCCTGGTTCTCTTTCACAGCTCTCCAGCGTATCAATCCGCTCACCAATACCGAAATGATGCCAGTTTGGTTTCTTTTTACTCTCACCGCTTGTTCCAGCAATTTTATCAAATGCTGAAATCAGGGCCCGACCGCTCCCCAGTATTTTGATAACATAAAGATCAGCCTGCCGTTCAAAGTTGCGAATAAAGTAGCCAAAGATAAACCTGAAGTAGAGCAGAAGAAGAATTAGAAACGGCACCCCGATGATCAGGCCGGCAAAAGCATCAAGGTGCATCTTTTCACTGGTCAACAGTTCAAAGACCCAATCAAAAGAAAATGAATAGTATAAAAGAGGTTCTGCCAGTAATCCAGCTATTGCACTGAACCCGCCGATTAAGAGAACGTACATCAAGAGATGCTTTTTCTTTACGTGGCCGATTTCATGCGCCATAACTGCTTCCAGTTCACTGATCGACATGGTCTCAATGATTGCCGGGGTGAGCAGGATATAGCGAAGTCCCGGAACCATTCCCATCACTCCTGCCGTCAACACCCTTCCCTCAAAAAGCGGCCAGATATAAAGCTCTACCTTAAAATTCTGACGTCTGCAAAAATCACTGAGATAGTTTTTCAGGGGACCGTCAGGCAATTTTGTGCATCCCCAGAGACGCCGCACCAGGGGCGGAAAGAAAATCATTATAAAGACCAGAAAGATAACAAAGAAGAGCAGGTCCCCCAAGGTTGAAGAAATAAAGGTCTTCAATCCTTCAAACGGGGCAAGTGCGAGCAGATCATAGAGCAGGGATAAAACAACCCATGGCAATACAATTGGCAGATTCGTCCTGATATTCAAGGCCAGAAAGGTGCTCAGCCGGTACCGCTTGCCAAAAACAAAAGAATAACTGTTTCGGGCGGTAAGCCACATGAGTGACAAAAAGGCGATGAACAAGACCAGGCCGGCAATATTTGTCAGAACAGGCAGTCTGTCGCCAAAACTGAAGACAGAAAAGTAATATTTTATGTCCGTGAAAAATAACAACCCGCCATAAAAAACCAGCGCCAGGACAGAAAATCTTTTTTCAGTCTGGAAATATCCCGCCGAAGTCCGCGTTCCTCCGCCCTGAAAAGAACGATGTGACAAGTAGGCAAAAACACCGAAGCACCCGGCCATAACCAGCAGTATCTCCAGCAGGGACTCTGCAGGTTCTGCAGCAGCAGAATTAATGCTGAACAGGAAAATAGCTGTCAGGAAAATGAGCAGGTTAGTATAAATCACGATATTAAGATGTATTAAAATTAATCAAGACGACAACCCGTTGGCACTATAATTCTCTTTAAAGACAACAGCAAGGACCTCAATGAATATGGAAACGCTCTTTAAAAGCAGATAAGCATTTAATGCTCAATATGGCGTTTGCTTTGTTTTTACCATACTATTATCTTTTTTTATTGACATTACCACTAACATGAGATTTATTTACAAGTTTAACTGCCGGAAGGGCGCATAGCTCAGTTGGCTAGAGCCACCGGCTCATAACCGGTCGGTCGTAGGTTCGAGTCCTACTGCGCCCACCATTATTAACAAACCAGCATTATACTGGGATCTTGAAAAGAAAAAGAACTGGAAGACATGCACGAGGGATGAAGACAGGTGCCCTCTTTTTAGATACACAGCGTTCAGGTGTAATAACAACACCCTGGACGACGAAGGGCTAAAGGTACACTCCGAAAGGGATGTACCTTTTTTTTATGGTTTTTGAAAAATATCAACTATTTTAATGGCTGTTACAATCAAAGAAATCATCAAATGTCTTGACGAAATCGCTCCATTTGCCATTGCAGAGTCCTGGGATAATGTCGGTCTGCTGGTTGGCAACCGTAATCGTGAAGTGAAATCAATCCTGGTTGGTCTTGATCCTACCATGAGATTGCTTGATGAGGCGGTCACTGTCGGAGCGGATACAGTCATCACTCACCACCCTGCCATTTTCAAACCGATTCCTTTTATTGATACTGCTGAGCCGGCGGGAAAATTTCTTGAGAACGCCTTGAATAATCACATTAATGTTTTCGCCTGCCACACTAACTTTGACAGTGTCGCCCCCGGAGTAAATGATGAACTTGCGAACCTCCTTGGTCTTGAAAACATTAGCCCGCTGATACCTGAGTCCTCCCAGCATATCGATGGTGCCGGAATAGGGCGACTGGGTTATTATCCGCAGCCCCTTGACCGATCAGTTTTCATTAGCAGGCTGCTCAAGACTCTTAAGCTTCCTTCAATCCAGACAGCAGGCAGCATCCCCGAGACGGTATCCTGTGTTGCGCTTTGCGGCGGCAGTGGATCAGAGTTTGCAGAAGCTGCCCGAAGCTGCGGAGCAGACCTTTTTATAACTGCGGAAATAAAACACAACATTGCCCGCTGGGCAGAAGAAGCAAATTTCTGTGTTATCGATGGAACCCATTATGCAACTGAAAAACCTGCGCTGCGATTACTGGTAAAAAAAATAAAAACCTACGCGGACACACATCGCTGGAACATCTCTATCAACGAAACGACAACAGAACGCCACCCATTTACGCTGGTGGATGCAAATAGTTATAGACAAACATAAAATCAAACAGGAGAACGGTCTTGAACGAGCAAACAGAACAACTTGTCTCTCTACAGGTGATCGACCTTGAAATCGATCAGATAGACACTGAGATCAAAAAAGAACAGGAAGAACTCGATAAACGCATAACGGCCTTGGCGGCAAGAGAGAATCATATCAGCGAACTCAGTTCAAGTATCGAGACTTTTGAACGGGAAAGACGCACTCTGGAAGATGAAATGACTGACAAGATTGCCCGTGTCAAGGAACGGCAATCGAAGATGATGCAGGTGCAGACAAGCCGCGAGCAGACAGCTCTTCTTAAAGAAATTGAGGACGCGAAAAAAAACGCCAAAGAAAACGAGGAGAAAATTGTCGCCATTATGGAGCAGGTTGAAAAACTGACAACCGAGCTCAGCGAAGAGAAAACCATTCTCAAAACCGAAAAGACCCTGGTTGCTGAAGAAACTGAGAAGGTCAGGGGCGCTATTGACCAGATAAACAAAGGTAAAAAAACCAAGAAAAACAAGCGCGACAAACAGGCCCAAATTTTAGACAACAACGTAATCAGGAAATATGACATCCTCAGAGACCGCAGAAACGGTCTGGCAATCGTCAATGTGCTCGGAGGCGTCTGTCAGGGCTGTTTCATGAACCTGCCGCCTCAGCAGTACAATATATTGCTCAGGGGTGACAAGATGCTTGAATGCCCATCCTGCCAGAGAATGATCTATCACCAGGAGCTTGATAATTAATCGCATTTTCTCCTTTCAACTTTGCGATTTAATCACTACATTAACTGCTGGAGCGGGTGCATGATCGCTCCGGCAATTTTTTTTGCCGGGGAGGAAAGTCCGAACTCCGCAGGGCAGGATGGTTCGTAACACGAACGCCGGGTGACTGGCGGAAAGTGCCACAGAAAACAAACCGCCCGATGCTATCGGGTAAGGGTGAAACGGTGAGGTAAGAGCTCACCGCTCTCCTGGTGACAGGAGAGGCAGGGTAAACCCCATCCGGAGCAAGACCAAATAGGGAGATGTTTGAGGGCTGCCCGTCCGAAATCTCCGGGTAGGTTGCAAGAGGTGTCGGGCGACCGGCATCCCAGTTAAATGATCATGGCCTTAACGGGTACAGAATTCGGCTTACAGCCCGCTCCTTTTTCACTGATCAATTAAATTGTCAGGGTTATTACCGTATATATTGAGCTATTAGATGGCCAGTTCTGCAGCAGCAATAATCCCAGCCGCCGGAAGCGGCACGCGCATGAACGCGGCAATGCCAAAACAATACCTGAACCTGGCAGGCAAGCCGATCATTATCCATACCGTTACTGCATTCATCAATTGTCAGGATATTTCCCAGGTCATTGTTGTCGTGCCGTCGGACAAGCTGACAGAAACAGAAACCCTGCTGGCCAGGCACCAGCTCAACAGAAAGACCCTCTCCGTTATTGCCGGCGGTCCTCGGCGACAGGATTCTGTATTAGCCGGCCTCAAACAGGTTGAGCCTGATATTGATATTGTTCTTGTTCACGATGGTGCCCGTCCGCTCATTGCACCTGAGCTCATCAGCCGCTGTTACCAGGCAGTAGTCCAGTCCGGGGCAGCTATTGCAGCAATTCCGGTCAAGGATACCCTCAAGAAGGGGAATTCTGCTCAATTCGTTGAAGACACTATCGACCGCGGTTATCTCTGGCAAGCCCAAACTCCCCAGGGAGCGCGCAAAGAACTCCTGCTCCGAGCCTATGCACGTCTGGGAAACGCTGATTTTACTGATGAGTCATCACTTCTGGAGCAGGATGGCATTGATGTTCAGCTCGTGCTTGGTGCGGAATCAAATATCAAAATTACCACCCCGGAAGATCTCCAACTGGCTGAAAAAATTATGAGGAAATCACGGACAGCAATGCGCATCGGACACGGTTTCGACGCGCACAGATTTGAAGCAGGAAGAAAGCTTGTTCTGGGCGGAATTGAAATAGACCACCCTCGCGGCCTGGCTGGACATTCTGATGCAGATGTCTTAACCCATGCCCTCTGTGACGCCCTCCTCGGAGCTCTGGGCAAGGGCGATATCGGCAGCCATTTTCCGGATACTGACAGCTCCTTCAAGGATATCCTGTCGCTTCTTCTGCTCGACAGCGTCGTAGGTGAAGCTGAGAAAGAATCGTTTTATCTTGCCAATGCAGATATAACGGTTATATGTCAGGCTCCGAAGCTCGCTCCCTATATTCAGCAAATGCGGGAGAATCTTGCTTGGCGCTGCAAAACTGAAATTGACAATATCAACATTAAAGCCACAACCACTGAAAAAATGGGTTTTACCGGAAGAGAAGAGGGGATCAGCTGCCACGCTGTCGTTCTTCTTGAGACCCATCCTGAACCTTAAAGGAATATACCTAATGAATATGACCATAGAGAGAGAACGTCTTGCAAAAATATTTACAGAACTGTGTGAAACCAGCAGCCCTTCCCGTGAAGAGAAAGGTGTCTCGGATTATCTAAAAACAGTTTTCGCTGCTCTTTCGCCAGACTTTACTTACGAAGATGATTCAGCTTCTTCAACAGGGGCCGACTGCGGCAACCTGATACTCCGTTTTGAGGGGAGCAGTGCAGCAGAGCCGGTCTTTTTCGCCTGTCATATGGACACGGTTCAACCGGGACATGGCGTCCAGGTAAATCGCAGTGGAGATATCTTTACCAGTAAAGGTGATACAATTTTGGGAGGTGACGACAAATCAGGAATTGCTCCGCTTATTGAACTCATTACCCTTCTCAAAGAAAATAACATTACTCACCGGACCATTGAACTTATCTTCACAACCTGCGAAGAGGTTGGGCTCCTTGGCGCAAAATCACTTGATTATTCTTCATTGCAGTCCCGATTCGGCTACGCCCTGGATTCGAATGGAATCGACAAGGTCATCGTCGGGGCGCCGGCAGCTAACCGCATGCGGATAGACGTTCACGGAACAGCTGCTCATGCCGGTATAAATCCTGAAGGTGGTGTCAGTGCCTTTCTCGTGGCAGCAAAGGCTCTGACCAAACTCAAGCTCGGCAGGATTGATGAGGAATCGACATCGAATATCGGCATCATGAAAGGCGGTATCGCCACAAACATTATCCCAGAGCATCTCATGTTACGAGGCGAAGTCCGGAGTCACTCCATAGAAAAACTTGCGGCATTCACTGAAGAAATTGCCTCAGTGTTCAAGGAAACTGCAGCACACTGGCCAGTCGACGACGAATCAAAACGCCCTGCAGTTAAACTGAAGGTGGAATCTGAATACCCTGCCATGAGACTCTCTGAGAATGATACCGTTATCCAGACGGTGATGGCGGCGGGACAGAAACTCGGCAGAAATATTTCCCTGGTGATTGCCGGAGGGGGGAGTGATGCCAATATTTATAACGGCTATGGATTATCCACTGCAATAATTGCCACAGGCATGAACAAGGTCCACACCACAGACGAGTGTTTCGATCTTAATGATATGGTGAGTCTGACAGAACTCCTCCTCGCCATATCGACAGAATAGCAGACCGGCATCGGGTCGTAAAACGGTTGAATAAATTTTGCCATATGATTCCGGGCTACTGGACCGTTTCAGTTTCTTTCTTGTTGAATTTCGTCCGTACATATTATAAACAAAGCGGAACGAAAAGATAAAGGCACAGAGAGTATTTCTTTGTGCCTTTAATATTTACACCTGAATTACAACATATACTCGCAATTATCCAGAATCATTCCATTTATTCGTTTTTCGACGCTCAGG
>CAVPYP010000032.1:0-82133 GCA_963710015.1 uncultured delta proteobacterium
CAACCACAGAAAACCGGAATCGCCCGCGCGAGCGCGGGCGAATGCTTCCGTATTGGTGGACGACGTCTCCGACAGTGCCTCGTGCCTGAAATCGTCGAGCGACATCAGGCGCCGTGCGTTGGAGCTCATCAGAACAATGTCGCGGCAGCAGCTCGGCCGCAGCACCGATCGGACCGCCGATAAGGACGTAGCCGAGCACGAACAGGCCGGAGACGCCGATGACGAGGCGCAGCGACCGGATCGCGGGCAAACTCACCGGTTGCTTCATCGAACTACATGATCTTGATGATGCGCAGATAGTAGAAGGCGCCGACGACGGAGGCCAGAACGCCGATGACCGCGAGCGCGATAGAGCTTGGCTTCGATGGCGGCCAGGAAGACGTACACTTGGCGAAGAAGCCGGCCAGCGGCGGAATGCCGGCCAGCGAGAACATCAGGATGGTCAGGATCGTCGCCATGAACGGAGTTGGTCGTGCGACAGGCCGGCCAGATCGTCGATGTTCTCGACATTGCCGTCTCCTTGCGGCGCATGGCCAGGATGCAGGCGAAGGTGCCGAGCGTCATGACGAGATAGATCGCCATGTAGATGGCATCACGCCCTCGACGCCGGCCTGCGTGCCCGCCGCCAGGCCGACCAGCGCGAAGCCCATATGGCCGATCGAGGAATAGGCCATCAGGCGCTTGATGTTGCTTCTGGCCGATCGCCGCGAACGCGCCGAGCACCATCGAGGCGATCGAGATGAAGACGACGATCTGCTGCCAGTCGGCGGTGACCGGCTGCGAAGCGCGATCGATGACGACGCGCACCAACAGCGCCATGGCCGCGACCTTCGGCGCGGCGGCAAAGAAGGCCGTCACCGGCGTCGGCGCGCCCTCGTAGACGTCGGGCGTCCACATGTGGAACGGCACGGCGGAGATCTTGAAGGCCAGGCCGGCAAGCAGGAACACCAGGCCGAAGATCAGGCCGATCGAGCGCTCCGTCGCCGGTCAGCGCCGCGGCGATCTCGGTCGAAGCTCGGTGTGGCCGGTGAAGCCGTAGACCAGCGAGACGCCGTAGAGCAGCATGCCCGAGGACAGCGCGCCGAGCACGAAATACTTGAGGCCCGCTTCGGTCGAGCGCACGCTGTCGCGGTTGATGGCGGCGACGACGTAGAGCGCCAGCGACTGCAGTTCGAGGCCGACATAGAGCGTCATCAGGTCGTTGGCCGAGACCATCAGCATCATGCCGAGCGTCGCGAGCAGGATCAGGACCGGGATATTCGAACTTGTCGAGCCGTTCTCCTCGGCGTCGAGCAGCCGACCGACATGACCAGCGCGACGACCGAGCCGACCAGCGCCAGCACCTTCATGAAGCGGCAGAAGGCGTCGGTGACGAAGGCGCCGTTGAACAGCACGCCTTCGCCGCCGGCAGCAAGACGATCCAGCGCCGGCGCGCGATCAGCAGCACGACGGCAAGCCCGGTGATCAGGCCGAGCTGCGCCTCGCCCGAAGAACACGCCGATCATCAGCAGCACCATCGCGCCGATCGCCAGGATCAGTTCCGGGATAGACAGGCGCCAGGCTTGCGAAAGTCTCAGACGTCAGAGTTCACGAGGCTCTCCGTCAGTGCAGCTGCATCGCGACCAGCGCGGCTGCGCGCGCCTGCGGCATGCGTGGCGAAAGTTATCGACCAGCAGCGTGTCGACCGATGCGGCCGTCGCATCGAGGATCGGCGCCGGATAGACGCCGAAGAGGATGGTCAGCGACGACCAGCGGATAGAGGATGACCTTTTCGCGCGCGATCGAGATCGAGCATGCGCCTTGAGGCTTTCCTTGTCAGCGCGCCGAAGATCACCCGGCGATAGAGCCAGAGCGCATAGGCGGCCGACAGGATCACGCCGGTGGCGGCGAAGAACGCGACCCAGGTATTGACCTGGAAGACGCCGATCAGGGTCAGGAACTCGCCGACGAAGCCCGACGTGCCCGGCAGGCCGACATTGGCCATGGTGAAGATCATGAAGACGACGGCGTAGCTCGGCATGCGCTTGACCAGGCCGCCATAGGCGGCGATCTCGCGGGTGTGCATGCGGTCGTAGATCACGCCGACGCAGAGGAACAGCGCGCCGGAGACGATGCCGTGCGACAGCATCTGGAAGATCGCGCCCTGGATGCCCTGCTCGTTGCCGGCGAAGATGCCCATGGTCACAAAGCCCATATGGGCGACCGACGAATAGGCGATCAGCTTCTTCATGTCGTCCTGCACCAGCGCCACCAGCGAGGTGTAGATGATGGCGACGACCGACAGCGTGAAGACGAACGGCGCGAACTGCAGCGAGGCATCCGGGAACATCGGCAGCGAGAAGCGGAGGAAGCCGTAGCCGCCCAGCTTCAGCAGGATCGCCGGCCAGGATCACCGAGCCCGCCGGTCGGCGCCTCGACGTGCGCGTCGGGCAGCCAGGTGTGGACCGGCCACATCGGCATCTTCACCGCGAACGAGGCGAAGAAGGCCAGCCACAGCCAGGTCTGCATCTCCGGCGGGAAATTGATGCGCCAGCAGCGTCCGGATGTCGGTCGTGCCGGCCTGCCAGTACATCGCCATGATGGCGAGCAGCATCAGCACCGAGCCGAGCAGCGTGTAGAGGAAGAACTTGAAGGCTCGCATAGACGCGGCGCTTGCCGCCCCAGACGCCGATGATGATGAACATCGGGATCAGGCCGCCTTCGAAGAAGACGTAGAACAGCACGATGTCGAGCGCGCAGAAGACGCCGATCATCAGCGTTTCGAGCACCAGGAAGGCGATCATGTATTCCTTCACGCGCTTCTCGATCGACGTCCCAGCTCGCCAGGATGCAGAGCGGCATCAGGAACGTCGTCAGGATGACGAACAGCATCGAGATGCCGTCGACGCCCATGTGGTAGGAGATGCCGCTATCCAGCCAGGCGATCTTCTCGACGAACTGGAAGCCCGGATCGGCGGTGTCGAAGCCGATCCAGATCAACAGCGAGACGACGAAGGTGAACGACCGTCGTCAGCAAGCGCGACCAGTGCGGATGTTGCGCCGCGCGATCTCGCTGTCATCCGCGGATGAACAGGATGCAGCAAGCGCCGACCAGCGGCAGGAAGGTGACCAGTGACAGAATTGGCCAATCGGTCATCAGAACGCGCCCCCGAGCATCATCCAGGTGAGCAAGCGCGGCGACGCCGATCAGCATCGCGAAGGCATAGTGATAGAGGTAGCCGGTCTGCAGCTTGACGACCCGGCCGGTGACGTCCGACGACCCGCGGCCGATGCCATCCGGACCGATAGCCGTCGATCAGCCAGCCGTCGCCGCGTCTTCCACAGGAACGTGCCGAGCCACATGGCCGGCCTGACGAAGAGGAAGTCGTAGAGCTCGTCGAAATACCACTTGTTGAGCAGGAACTGGTAGAGCCCCGGATGCTGGCGCGGCGAGCTCGCTTCGGCGTCTCCGGCGAGCGGATATACATGTACCAGGCGGTCGACGAAGCCGAGCACCATGGCGATGAACGGCGCTCCACTTCACCCAGAGCGGCACGTCGTGGAAGTCGTCGCAGGATCGTGGTTGTCCGGCGAGCCGGCGAAGAAGCGCTCGATGCCTTGCCAGAACTCGTTGAACACAGCCCGCTGCACGCGCCGATGGCCAGACGTAGAGTCGTGGAACAGCATGACGCCGGCAAGCAGCGCGCCGGCGGCCAGCACGTAGCAGCGGAACGCAGCATCACCGTGCGGCGATTCATGGCACGTGATGCATCACGTCGTGCGCGACGCGCGCGGCTTGCCGTGGAAGGTCATGAAGATCAGCCGCCACGAATAGAAGCTGGTGAACAGCGCCGCGATGACCAGCAGCCAGAAGGCGAAGCCGGCCGCCGGATTGCTGCGCCGGCGAAGGCGCCTTCGATGATCGCGTCCTTGGAGAAGAAGCCGGCGATGCCGAGAATGCGTGCCCGGAATGCCGACGCCGGTCAGCGCCAGCGTGCCGATGATCATCATCCAGTAGGTCATCGGGATCTGCTTGCGCAGGCCGCCCATGTTGCGCATGTCCTGCTCGTCGGAGCATGGCGTGGATGACCGAGCCGGCGCCGAGGAACAGCAGCGCCTTGAAGAAGGCGTGGGTGAACAGGTGGAAGATCGCCGCGCCGATAGGCGCCGACGCCCAGCGCCACGAACATGTAGCCGAGCTGCGAGCAGGTCGAATAGGCGATGACGCGCTTGATGTCGTTCTGGACCAGGCCGACGGTCGCCGCGAAGAACGCCGTGATCGCGCCGATGAACGTCACGACGGTCAGCGCGTCGGGCGACAGTTCGAACAGCGGCGACATGCGCGCCACCATGAAGACGCCGGCGGTCACCATGGTCGCGGCGTGGATCAGCGCCGAGACCGGCGTCGGGCCTTCCATCGCGTCGGGCAGCCAGGTGTGCAGCAGGAACTGCGCCGACTTGCCCATCGCGCCCATGAACAGCAGCAGGCAGACGACGGTCATGCGCGTGTCGAGCTGCATAGCCGAGGAAGTTGCATGCTCGGCATGCGCCGTCGTCGGCAGAACGTCGGCAGCGCTGCGAAGATCGCGTCGAAATTGATCGAGCCGAACACCACGAAGACGCCGAAGATGCCGAGGGCGAAGCCGAAGTCACCGACGCGGTTGACGATGAAGGCCTTCATCGCCGCGGCGTTGGCCGACGGCTTCTTGTACCAGAAGCCGATCAGCAGATAGGACGCCAGGCCCACGCCTTCCCAGCCGAAGAACATCTGCAGGAGGTTGTCCGACGTCACCAGCATCAGCATGGCGAAGGTGAACAGCGACAGATAGGCGAAGAAGCGCGGCGCGATGCGGATCGTCGGCCATGTAGCCGATCGAATAGACGTGCACGAGGCCGACACCGTGTTGACCACGACCAGCATGACCGCCGTCAGCGTGTCGATGCGGAGCGCCCAGCGCAGGTCCAGGTCGCCGGACTGGATCCAGCGCATCACTTCGACTGAGCACAGCCGTATGGCCATCGACCTCGGCGCATCAGCCCGCCGCCAAAGGCGACCGGGAAGAAGACGACCCAGCCAGAACGCGCCGACAGAACAGCAGACCCGTCGTGATGTATTCCCGGCCGGTGCGCCGATGGCGCGGCCGAACAGGCCGGCGATCAGCGCACCGATCAGCGGCAGAAAGACGATCGCCTGGATCATAGCGGTGCTCTCAGCCCTTCATCATGTTGACGTCTTCGACGGCGATGGAGCCGCGGTTGCGGTAGAAGACGACGAGGATGGCAAGCCCGATGGCAGCCTCGGCGGCCGCGACCGTCAGGATCAACAGCGCGAAGACCTGGCCGACCAGGTCGTTGAGATGCGATCGAGAAGGCCACGATGTTGAGGTTGACGGCCAGCAGGATCAGCTCGATCGACATCAGGATGACGATGACGTTCTTGCGGTTGAGGAAGTACACGCCCAGCGTGAACAGGATCGCCCCAACGGTCAGATAGTGACCCAGTCCGATAATTGTCTGTTTAACCCCCGAATCTAAACGGACCACATAGCGGCCCGGCAGCGCAGAATGCATGTGCCCGGTACGGGCAGATTGAAACCCAGCCCTTTTACAGACCCTGGCCCCAACTCACCTTGACCACCTCGATGGCCGTTTCAGGCGTGCGCGCGTTTTGTACGTTGATGTCCTGCCGCTTCACCCCTTCGCGGTGGCGCAGGGTCAGCACAATGGCCCCGATCATCGCAACAAGCAGCACCAACCCAGCGGCCTGGAAGTAGTAAACATAGTCCGTGTAGAGCACGAGGCCGAGCGCCTCGATGTTGAAATCTCTTCAAGTGGCGGCATCGGCATGCCAGTGTCGAGCGCAACGTCAGCATCAATCACCGTTGCGCCCAGAACCAACGCCAGTTCCAGCGCCAGAATGATCGCGACCAGTGCGCCAATGGGCAGATATTGCAAAAAGCCCTGCCGGAGCTCGGCAAAGTCCACGTCCAGCATCATCACCACGAACAGGAACAGCACCGCCACCGCGCCCACGTAAACAACCACCAGCAGCAGCGCCAGAAACTCTGCGCCCGCGAGCATGAACAGCCCCGCAGAATTGAAAAACGCCAGAATGAGGAAGAACACCGAATGTACCGGCTGACGGGCAGCAATGACCATGAAGGCCGACGCGACCGTGATCGCGGCAAACAGATAGAAAAAGAAGCTGGTAAGAACCATCTAAATGCCTTTTCTTCTTGCCGCGGAGAGGCTTCCTTCAATTCGTGGGGCCAGTGCTAATGCGCTGGTCACAATCATGTTTTGCGCGGGCGCGCGCCTTTGGCTGGGGTGTTATCCAACCGGTTGCAAAGCGTCTAGCCCACCCTTTGGGGGGCTGGCCTGTTGTGCCATCCCCTAGCGGTAGGGACGTCCATCTCCAGGGACTTGGCGATATCGCGTTCCCAACGGTCGCCGTTTCCAGCAGTTTTTCCTTGTCGTAATAAAGCTCCTCGCGCGTCTCGGTGGCGAACTCGAAGTTCGGTCCCTCGACGATGGCATCGACCGGGCATGCCTCCTGACAGAGACCGCAATAGATGCACTTCACCATGTCGATGTCGTAGCGTGTCGTGCGCCGCGTACCATCGTTGCGGCGCGGGCCTGCCTCGATGGTGATGGCCTGCGCCGGACAGATCGCCTCGCACAGCTTGCAGGCGATGCAGCGTTCCTCGCCGTTCGGATAGCGGCGCAGCGCATGCTCGCCACGGAAACGTGGCGACACCGGGCCCTTCTCAAACGGATAGTTCATCGTCGCCTTCGGCTTGAAGAAATAGCGCATCGACAGGACGAAGGCGCCGACGAACTCCTTCAGGAGCAGCGATTTTGCTGATCAGTGCAGCGACGTCTCCTATCAGTGGGGTCCGGGCGGGGTCATGGCGCCCAGCCGGTGAGCTGCACGAATGGCCGCAACAATGACCATGGCCAGCGACATCGGCAGGAAGACCTTCCAGCCGAGACGCATCAACTGGTCATAGCGGTAGCGCGGCACGAATGCCTTCACCATGGCGAACATGAAGAAGACGGCGAATTTCAGCACAAACCACACAATACCTGGTACCCAGGACAGGGGCGGGATGTCGATGGTCGGCAGCCAACCACCCAGGAACAGAATGGTGGTAAGCGCACACATCAGCACGATGGCGACATACTCGCCCAGCATGAACATCATGTAGGGGGTCGAACGATTGGCTGGTACAGTTCCTACTCGGTTGATGATTTCTATATCAAAGAGTCTGCAGCAGATCTCGTTAATCGGGCCAATCTCGTTAAGTCAACCGTTGTTGATCTGCTGGAAGCAGGTAATGAAGAGGAGTTACACCAGTTCACTATTGAATCAGGTCGGGCTTCTGAAACCAGGATTACGGTGATTGCAGGGGATGGAACCGTTCTGGCCGATACCAAGGAAAATCCGGCAGGTATGGACGATCACCGGCTGCGACCGGAAATTGATGAGGCCTTTAATGGTGTGCCGGGTATATCTCTTCGTTTCAGCAATACCCTCGGGGAGCGTATGCTCTACTCCGCCATTCCTATAACGTTTAAACCGCATGAAGCAGACGAAAATAATAGTGTTTTAAGTACCGCCGTTTTGCGGCTGTCAATGCCAATAACTGCAATCGATGCGGCCCTGAGTGCGCTCAATATAAAATTAGTTATCGGGACAATTACGGCCGTTATTGCTTTTTTAGTAACGCTTTTCGTGTCAAGGAATATCAGCCGCCCCCTGGAAGAGATGACCAAACGGGCAGAGCATTATTCAAAAGGAGATTTCAGCCAGCGAACGATGATGAAAAAGCTTACCGCCTCGCGAGAGGTGGCAACGCTTGCAACGGCGATGGACCGGATGGCGGATCAGCTTGATGATAAGATCAATACCATCGTTAATCAGCGTAATCAGCTCGAAAACAGTCTTTTCCAGCATGGTTGAGGCGGTATTCGCTGTCGACAGGAATGAAAAGATTGTGAGCATAAATACGGCTGCCGCAGAAATGTTCAAGGTGGAGCGGAGCGAAGCCCAGGGGTGCCTGGTACAGGAGGTTATCAGAAATGCTGCTATCCATCAGCAGATCCAGCAGGTACTATTTACAGAAAAACCGTTGGAGAATGAGGTTGTTCTGACCAATGGCACCGGAGAACGATACCTGCAGACCAATGCCGTTGCTCTGCATAACAGGACTGACTCAGATTTCGGTGTTCTTGTTGTCTTGAATGATGTCACTCGACTGCGGAGATTGGAGAAGGTTCGAAGTGATTTTGTCGCCAATGTCTCCCATGAACTCAGGACGCCGATAACATCAATTCGAGGTTATGTTGAGACCTTGCTTGAAGGTGCCATTGATGATAAGGAAAATGCAACAAATTTTCTGCTGACGGTGCTGCGGCAATCAGAACAGCTCAGCGAAATTATAGATGACCTCCTTGCCCTGTCCAGGATAGAGGAAGGTGCCGGCAGCAGAGAGATGCGTTTGAACGCCAGCCGCTGTTGCCGGTTTTGAAAGACGCCATTCAAACCTGTCTGCAAAAAGCTCGGGAAGAAGAGATCTTACTTGAGCTGGACTGTGCCGATGATATTGAGTTAAAGATTAACCGTACCCTCTTTGAGCAGGCGATTGTTAACCTGCTGATAAATGGCATTACCTACAGTAATCATGGCGGGTGTGTGATAATTAAGGCGAAACGTTTGCGAGAGATGGAGCCGCAGCACGCAGAGATTCGCGTGATTGATAATGGTGTCGGTATTGCAAAGGAGCATCTGCCGCGGCTTTTTGAGCGATTTTACAGAAGCGACAAGGCACGAAATCGTAAAATCGGCGGCACCGGTCTGGGTTTGTCAATCGTCAAACATATTGCCCAGATTCACCAGGGCAGTGTTGACGTAAAAAGTAAACTTGGTGAAGGCAGTGAGTTTATCCTGACAATCTGATCAGCTTGAACGTTCTCTAGAGGACGTTGGATCATATTCTCCATTTCTGAGTCTCTGCCTAAGCCGAAAACGATCTTCCTCAATACATTAGAACACGAACTGGCACGGCAACAGCCGTTTCCGAGCCATTTTTCAACGGAATCCGCTGTTTTTGTCGCTTTCCATCTGCTAAACTCGATAAATGAATTATTGTAGACCCAATAGCGTTGTTTGGCCGTTCCCTGCTTAGTCAAGTAAAGTGACTAATGACCACATCAAAGGAGAAATTTATGAAAACCTCTGTTACTATTATCTTCCTATTACTACCCGCCACCCTGTTTGCCCAGAACTATGGCAACATCAGCAAGGGTGATATGCAGAACATGATGCAGTCGATGCAGCAGGTCCAGGAATGTATGGCAAAAATCGACCAGACGAAGCTGAACGAACTCCAGAGCCGCTCGCAAACAGCCAAGCAAAAGATCGACACCCTGTGTACCCAGGGAAAGCGGGATAAGGCCCAGAAAGAAGCTCTGGCTTTTGGCAGGCAAATCGCCTCCGACCCGACCATGAAGCAGATGAGTGAATGCGGGAAAATTGCCGGGGGGGCCCTGCCGATGACAGGTATGGTCGAGACCTACGATGAGAAGAAGGATGCCAACCGACATGTCTGCGATGAGTAAATGAGACGCCGTTGCTCAGAAGCCGGGTCTGCGCGCCCGGAAATCAGGCGCGTTTTATGGACCAGGATATTTCCTCAAGATACTGGCCTTGAGTAAAGCAAGGAGGCAGAACCATGCCAGGTCTGCCTCCTTGCTCTTACCGAACAATAGAGCTGCAAAATGATATTCCAAACGATTGCCATCCAATTATATTCCGGAAATCTGTAAGAAATTTTTCAAATTTCAGGAATATCCCAACATCCAAAACTGCTGCTGATAGGTGATCCAGAAAAAAGAGGATGTAATTTAGAGAGCCTTGGTAATTTGCCGTATCTTAAAAGCAATGGCATAATTTATGCATCCCTCTGGTCACCTTGGCTGTGTTCCGGATTCAGGCAAATCAGTATACGGTGAAATCAAGAGGACAATCTTCCGCGAATCTCGTCTGTGCGACTACCTGGAACCCTGAGCGAAAATGATCAACGAGCAGCAAAAAAAAGTCTTTCGTACCGACTTCGTAACACCAGCAGAATAGTGATTTAAGAGGAAAAAGACGTCCATTCTGATACGGCATCTCAGAAGGAGAGCAGAGGCTGATTCAGAAATACCACTGCCTTTTTTGACTGTGACAGAATCGGCAACACTGACTGAAAGCAATCCTTACATATAAAAGCCCATGATAGATCCAACCTTATACTTTAAGTGTAATAGATGTAATCATGAAGGTATTTTGAGTGATGCGTTAACCGAAAAAATAGTGACCATTATAGCTGGAAAACCAATTCAGCCAGGACGATTTAATCTGAGTCAGAACCGGTACAGATTCAAATGCTCTGAATGCAGTAATATAGATATAGAACTCGTACTGGGGAAAGGAAAAAATGAAGAGATCAGTTCAATTCCCGACCTGAGAGAAGACGTTTATTGCGGCAGTTGCGGCGCTGATATTGAGGCGGGGAGGCTAAGAATAGTGCCTGACACCAATGTCTGTGGTGCATGTGCACGATCAGTAATAAATCTATTACCAGAAGAAGGCTCAGACCTCGACCCGGAAAGCTGCAGGCTCTGCAATGCTGTAATGGTTTTGATCTTGCCCCAGAGTGAACACTGAGTTAGTCCGCATTTCCTGATTTCTTCCTTGCCATTGAGAGTAATCACCTGTCAGGTGTCAGTCTGAGCAGACGACCACCCTGCTTATCCTCCAATACCCAGATGGCACCATCCGGGCCCTGTTCGACTTCACGGATACGTTTTCCCATGTCAAAACGTTCAACCTCTTCGGCCTTGTCACCAGTTATCTTTATGCGCACAAGCGACCGGGAAGCAAGTCCGCCGATAAATGCATTTCCCTGCCACTCCGGAAACATGGTGCCACTGTATATAATCAATCCGGAGGGAGCAATTGTCGGTACCCAGTATACTTCCGGTGGGTTGAATTCAGGTCGTGTGTCATGGTCAGGGATAGCGACACCTGAGTATTGGTCCCCCCAGGAGACAATGGGCCATCCGAAATTATCGCCGCTTACAGTCAGATTAAATTCGTCACCGTGCTTGGGCCCCATCTCATGGGTCCATACTCGCCCATCTTTATCAAAAGCGATGCCAAGCATGTTCCGATGGCCTAGAGACCAGAAGGTTTTAGCCAATTTTCCTTTATCCTGGAAAGGGTTGTCCGCAGGTACCGAACCGTCCGGGTTAAGTCGGATTACCTTGCCAAGATTCTGCGACCAGTCCTGGGCCGGTTTTTGCTTCTGTCGCTCACCGGAGGTAATGAACAGTTTGCCGTCAGGGCTGAAGGCCAGCCGGTGCGAGTAATGTCCGCTCCCCTTTACTTTGGGGGTTTGGCGCCAGATTACTTGCACGTCATTCAATTTCGGATTGGTTGGATCAGAATTGAATCGTCCACGCGCGACGGCACCGCCTCTTTTGCCAAATCTGCCCTGCTCCGCATAGGATATGTATACCAGTTTATTAATGTCATATTGGGGATGCAAAATAATATCACCCAGTCCCCCTTGACCGCCGTAAGCAACCTCAGGTACGCCGGTAACAGGTATCTTTGACTGACCATCAGCACTGACCAGCAGAAGGGTACCGGGTTTTTCTGTGACCAGCAGGTTACCATCTGGAAGAAATGTCATTGCCCATGGTTCGTTAAATTCAGCGTATTTCACAGACAGTAGCACTGTTCCAGCAGTGCCTGTTTTCTTTTCATGGTCAGCAGCGATGATGGTGTTACTGGCGGACATAATAAGAAGAAAAAGCGTGAGAACCATTGAGCGCTGTGGATGCATGTGTTTTACCGTTTCATTTTTAGTATTAGTAACAGACCTTTTAGAGTGTCTTCTGACTCAAGATAGTCCCTGATCGTCTGCATATCTCAAGTGATTTTATTCGTCAATAGACGGCAAGCAAGGTTCCAGACCCTGCTTGACACCACATTGTAGTATTCAGCTATGCTAACTACCGTTGGTCGATAAATCAAGTTGTGTTGATTGTCAGAAGAGGGACAGTCCTGATTTTTGTCTTCTAAACAGCCGCTTAAGTAAATTTTTGCTGACATCATCGACAAAAACCATATATCTCAGAGCATAAACGGTGTCTTTTGCTGAAATTCTGAGAACTCCTTATCTATGCTGCTAAAGATTTTCAGAATCTTACTTTTAGTCTTCATGGTATTCTCTACGGTTTCCCGCTCATCGAGATTATGAAGTTCAACTGTCGCGGCCTCTAATTTTAACCTTATCTGTTCTACCTTTGCACTTAGTGGGCTCTTGCTATCGGCAGCACTCTTTTCCATCCGGTCTTCAAGTTTTTTGAGTCCTTGTTGCCATTCAGTTATCTTATCATCAATAATATCTTTGTAGGTCTTTGATTGCATAGTGTATTCCCTCCAGTGTTCTGTCTGTAATTACCTCTACAAGGCCAGGGGGTCTTGTCTACTCCTATAATATAAATCGTAATGGGGCGCTGAGCAAAACAATCTGGTGATTGTCAGGCAAAGCGTGGCAGCGGTATTTTTAGGATCTTCCGGTAAACGAGAACCTCAATGCTGTAATCCTTCAAATTGCCTGTGCCGCCAACAGCTCCACTGCTCGGCGGCACCGAATGGGGAACAGCTGCCATCTTTTAAAATTTAACGACAACGATTTGAAGATCAGGAGAATGAGAGTGAGTGGGCAGGGTAAATTTCAGGTACCTCCCTTAAGATGAATAAGGGCAGGGCTGACGGTGTTGGTTATTCTGCCCGTTTCTGATGTTGCCGGAAGGGAGCAAAATCAGGTTTGCTTAGTTCGGCTATTTGGTTATAAGTAGCCCTGAACGGTGTGATATATTGTCAGGTCCAAAGAGGCTGTAAGGCTCACTTCATCTCGATGATCGGCTAATCATTGAAGAGAGTACGTGAGCATTTAATGGTTATTATTAATTGCGGGGAAGGCTGATGAAGGTTGATAGAACATACAGGGAAAATGTCAGGCTGGTGGTTTTTGACTGGGCCGGGACCACTGTTGACTTTGGCTGTCAGGCCCCGATCCTGGCTTTTATCGAAGGTTTCAGGGCAAAAGGCATTGAAGTTAAGGCGAGAACAGCGCGTGCACCGATGGGTATGGAAAAACGGGCCCATATTAAGGCGGTTACTGAATGTTCTGAGGTTGCAGAAGCCTGGCGGATGCAGTACGGCAGGGCGGTAACAGATGAAGATATTGATGAGATGTTTAATGACTTTGTACCGCATCTACTCAGTATCCTGGACTCGCACAGTGAGATGATACCCGGGGTACTCAGGGCTGTTGCCCGTTTAAGAGAACATGGTGTGCTCATTGGTTCCACGACCGGGTATTTCCGGGAAGCGGCCGATATTGTCGCGGCTTCAGGTTCCAGAGCGGGGTATGCCCCGGATTTTTCAGTGTGCGCCTCAGATGTTCAAGAAGGGAGGCCATTTCCATGGATGATTTACCGGGTGATGGAGGCACTTAATATCTGCCCTCCGGAGGCGGTTGTCTCTGTTGGTGATACAGAGGTTGACATGAAAGCCGGGCTGAACGGCGGAGTCTGGTCTGTCGGGGTTGCTGCCACGGGAAATGAAATGGGACTTGCAAGGGAAGCGTTTGAAACACTTGATTCCGCTAAGCGTGAGGTGTTGCTGACAAGGGCGAGGGAAAAACTCTATTCAGCAGGTGCGCACCTGGTGATTGACACCATGGAGGAGCTTCCGGCTGCCGTAGAGAAAATTAATGTACTGCTGGCGTCAGGAGATAAACCGTAGTATGGCTAATCCTGTCGATACTTCGACTTGAATATGGGCAGAGGGGGAACAAACCAAGGGGGATTTCCCAGTCACAATCAATATAATATTTATCCTGAGAAGACAATCTAACCATGCAGAATGATACATTAACATTTGTTTTAGCTGGAGGTGTCGGTTCCCGTTTATACCCGTTAACCTCTCGAAGGACTAAACCGGCAGTTCCTTTTGGCGGCAAGTACCGCATTATCGATTTCACCCTGGCAAACTGCCTCCATTCCGGTCTTCGCAGGATTCTGGTTTTAACCCAGTACAAGTCGCATTCATTGAACAAACACCTTCGTGACGGCTGGTCTATTTTTAATCCCGAGCTTGGTGAATACATCATCCCCGTTCCGGCACAGATGAATCGTGGTGAGCATTGGTATCGAGGTACCGCAGACGCTATATACCAGAATCTGAATTTGCTGGAACGCAGCGATAGCCAATATTCGCTGATCCTCTCCGGAGATCATATCTACAGGATGGATTATGAAGCAATGTTGAGATCGCACCATGATCAGGGTGCTGATGTCACGATTGCCTGCATGGAAGTACCACTGGCAGAGGCGAGCGCTTTCGGGGTAGTCGTTATTGATGAAGATTTGCAGATAATTGATTTTGAGGAGAAACCAGAGCAGCCGACGCCAGATCCGCTGAATCCCCATAATGCCCTTGTTTCTATGGGGCTCTATGTATTTTCCAATGATCTCCTCAAGAAGGCCTTGAGCGACGATCAGGAAAATAACCAGTCAGATCATGATTTTGGCAAAGATATCATGCCCTTGCTGGTTGACAGGAAGAATGTCAAAGCATATAAGTTTGGCGGTGAGCAGGGCAGGGTCACACCGGACCGCTATTGGCGGGATGTTGGTACACTCGATGCGTATCACCAGGCCAATATGGACCTGTTAAAACCGGTTCCACCCCTCAATCTCTATCAGCCAGACTGGCCAATCAGGACCTATCAGCCGCAGTCGCCTCCAGCCAGAACCATCCAGAGCAGCGCCGGTAGCGAAAATGTTTTAATCAGCTCCATACTGGCTGGAGGTGTTGTTATTTCCGGGGGGAATATCAGTTACTCAATATTGTCATCTGACATATTTGTTGATGATAAAGCCTTGATAGAAAATGCAATCTTGTTTGATGGGGTACGTGTTGGTGCTGCTGCCAGGCTGAGGAACTGCATTGTCGACAAGCATGTACAGATACCTCCCCATGAGGAGATCGGCTATGATCTGGAGAAAGATCAACAGCGTTTTATCGTCTCTGAGAATGGGATTGTCGTTGTACCTGAAGGATTTACTTTCGATTAACGGACACTGCTGCCGAGGGGGTAATGATAAACGTCTATCTCAAATGAAGCTTGAATCCTTCATGACTTGCTTTAAAACCGAGTGATTCATAGAATCTGAGGGCATCTGCCCGGCGCTTGTCCGAGGTCAGCTGGACCAGGCGGCATTCCCTTTGTTGTGCACGTCCTATTGCATATTCCAGAAATTGTTTTCCCAGGCCTTTTCCTCGATAATCTGAATGAATTCGAACACCTTCTATCAGACAACGCCAGGATCCTCCATAGGTCAGGTAAGGAATAAAGGTGAGCTGCAGCATTCCGATGAGATGATCGTCAGCAGTGACAACGATCAACTCATTATTCGGATCAGAGTCGATAGACTGGAAGGCTTGCAGATAACCAGCCCTGAGCGGCAGTGACGGATCTTCCCTGGTTGTTCCAAGCTGGTCATCTGCCAGCATGGCGACAAGCTCCGCGAGGTCGTCATGTTCTGCAGCTCGATAGCTTAATTTAAGCGATTGCTTCATATTGCTTTAATGACCTCCTCCGAGTTCTCTCTATTTTGCCAGATAGGTAAGGCTGGCGCCAACGATTATCAGGATCAGCCCGGCGATACGTGCCCTGTTGAGTTTTTCTTTTAAAAACATCCAGCCAAGAGCCACGCCGAAAACCAGGCTCAGCTGCCTTAATGCACCAACATAGGTGACTTTACTCATGCTCAAGGCAAAAAGCATCAGCACATATGAGAAGGTGTTGAGAAAGGCCACTCCGGAGATGCGGAATTTGTTTATGGTCCATTCCTTACGGACACTCTCTTTTGATAATTTGTTCAGGGATGGAATGAAAAACAGACAGGTGGCGGTATTGTAGCAGTACATATATATAAAGGGGTGCATATGAGAAACTGCCGCCCTGTCCCACAAGGTATAGATGGCAACGGAAAAGGCCGCCAGAATGGCAAAAACCAGCCCCCACCGTTCCTCCGGGGCTGGAAGCAGGCTGAGTGAGCTGCCGTTACGACGATTTGCCGGAATAATGAGAACACCGAGAGAAACAAGAATTACCGAGAGCCAGCCGATGGTATCGATCCTTTCCGAGAAAAAGAGATAGGCAAGAAACGGTAGAAAAATGGTGCTCGATCGTGAAATCGGGTAGGCGAGGGTTAAGTCCAGTCTCTTGTAGGTGTTCACCAGAAGAAGATAATTTGTAATGGAGAGCAGTGCTCCCACACCAATAAAGTAGAAGGCTGAGAGATCAAGCCCATATTTGCTTAAGACATAAAGAAAGGGGACGAGATAAAGAACCGGCTCAACCACTTTGCTCAGACCCAGAAAAGCGTCTTTATCTTCGGCCTGCTTGAACAGGAAATTCCAGTATCCATGGGCCATTGCAGAGATTAACACGAGAATGAACGGTAGTTCAGACAAAATAGTTCCTCATGGATGTTTTCTTGCTTCAAGGATTCGCTCCGACACTTCTAACTCCTTTTTCTGTGAACGTAAATGGGATTAATTTTCAATAGGTGAATTTTGATTGATATTGTTAAACCGGGCAGAAATGTATATACAGGAGTTGATTTAAATTCTCGCTTATCGGGATGGCAACGGATGCTCTGCATCCCTGTTTGTTCCAGGCCTTTAGATGATGACAATGTGTGAATGATGATGAACCAAGAGATAATTAAAGAACTTGTCGAAATTGTCGGCGAAGACAATGTTTCCACCGATCATATCGATAAAATCACTCATTCGTATGATGCCACAGAGAAAAAATATCTTCCGGATGCGATCGTCTATGCAGGAAATACTGTGGAAATCAGCAAAATAGTGAAAATAGCTAACAAATGGAAGATTCCTCTGGTGCCCCGCGGTGCAGGATCAGGGCTTACTGGTGGAAGCCTGCCGGTACAGGGCGGCATTGTGCTGGTGCTCACCAGGATGGATAGAATCCTGGAGATTGACTCTGAAAACCTGGTCGCTCACGTGGAGCCGGGGGTTGTTACTGCGGAACTGCAGCGGCGGGTTGAAAAGGTTGGTCTGTTTTACCCTCCTGATCCCGCTTCCAAAGAGTTCAGTACGCTCGGGGGAATGTCGCCGAGTGCGCCGGCGGTCCCCGCTGTGTCAAGTATGGAGTTACCAAGGAATATGTCCTGGGGCTTGAGGTTGTCACGCCAACCGGTGCCATCATTAAAACGGGCGGGGAGACATTAAAAAATGTCGTTGGCTATGATCTCACCAAATTATTTGTCGGTTCGGAAGGAACGCTTGGTATCATCACGAAAATCACCTTGAAGCTGCTGCCGAAACCGGCAGCCAAGAAAACGATGCTGATACAGTTTGATTCCATCGATGGGGCGGCGCAATCGGTTTCCGCCATCATCGGTGAAAAGATCATACCGACCACGCTAGAGTTTATGGATAAGGCAACAATAAACTGTATACGTGGAAAAAGTAATATTCCAATCCCTGAAAGCTGTCGGGCCATATTGATTGTTGAGGTGGACGGTGATAGTGAAGTTCTGCAAAAACAGGCAGAGAAAATTCTTTCAATCATTGAGCCGTTCGGCATTATTGACACCAGGATTGCCGAGACCAATGAGGAATCAGAAAAGATCTGGCAGGTAAGGCGAATCGTCAGCCCGAGCCTGCGTCAGGTGAATCCTGACAAGTTTAACGAGGATATCGTCGTGCCCAGGTCAAAGGTTCCTGACATGATCAGAAAGCTGGAGCAGATGTCAGAAAAGTATAATGTCCCTATTGTCAATTTCGGCCATGCAGGGGACGGCAATATCCATGTCAATATAATGGTCGACCTGAAACAGGAAGGCATGGATAAAACGGTTGAAAAGCTGATGGATGAGGTCTTTGAAGCCGCCATTGAATTGCGGGGATCGATCTCGGGTGAGCATGGTATCGGCATATCCAAGGCAAAGTATATGGAGCTGGAGCTGGGGACGGCAGCGATTGACTGCATGAGGACGATAAAAAACGCCCTTGACCCCGAGAATATACTTAATCCCGGGAAAATATTTTTTCAACAGAAGGACAGCGTGTAGTTTGTCGAATTTTTGAATATTATGGACAAAAACAAGAGCTTAAAAGATTTCGAGCCGCTTATTCGGGAGTGTGTCAAGTGCGGCGTCTGTCAGGCCCACTGTCCGACATATCTGGTCGAGAAAACGGAAGGCAGTGTGGCCCGGGGCAAGGTCGCTTTAGCGGCTGCCCTCCTTGATAAAGAAGCAGGGCTCGATGACCGTTTACAGGAAAATATCAGTATGTGCCTGATGTGCGGCTCCTGCGTTGATAAATGCCCTAATAAAGTGCCAACAAATGAGATCGTCGGCGCAATCCGCCGGGAGATAACCGAGAACCAGGGCTTATCGCTGGTCGGCAAGGGACTGTCGACACTTCTTTCCCAGAAGGCTCTGATGAAGACACTGGGAAAAGGCGGTGCGCTCATGTCTCCGTTCCTTTTGAAGAAAGTACCGGAATCAAGCGGCTTAAGACTGCGTTTTCCTTCTCCGGTTATGAAAGGCAGAACAATTCCCAGGGTTCGCTTTAGAAACTTGTTCGATCGTGTGCCTGAATACACAGTGGCGCGTCAAAGTAAGGGAGTTGTCGGTTTTTTTGCAGGGTGTGCCCTGACCTATATCTATCCCGACATTGGAAAGATCATGGTAGATATCCTGCACCGGACGGGGTTCACCGTCCATGTTCCGAGAGCCCAGGGCTGCTGCGGTATTCCAGCTCTGTCATCGGGAGACGGTACCCTTGTTACAGATCTTGCCGGCAGGAACATTGATGCCTTTGACGTAAAACACATTGACCATATTGTCACAGCCTGTGCCTCCTGTAACGGTGGAATCGGTGAGCATTATAAGAGTATGAAGGAGGATTTCAGCGAGTTTACTGATAAGGTCATCGATTTTAGCCTGTTCCTCAAGCACAATGGCCTGTTTGAGGAACTTGCCGCAATGGACAAATGGCAGAACAGGGTCAGGGTTACCTACCATGATCCCTGCCATCTGAAAACTCAGGGGATTGTTGATGAGCCCCGGCAGTTGTTGAAAAATTTACCCAATGTAGAATTTGTGGAGATGGAGAACGCTTCCTCCTGCTGCGGGCTTGGAGGGACCTTTTCCGTGTATCACTACGCTACCAGTAAGGAAATTGGCGCCGCTAAATTAACCGGAATCAGTGAGAGCGGGGCAGAACTCGTTGCAACCGGCTGTCCGGGCTGTATTATGCAGTTACAGGATAGTATGAACCATGGAAATCTGAAGCTCAAGGCTGTTCACATTCTCGAGCTGCTGGCGCAATCGCTGGAGCACACATAGCATGCAGAACCGTCCGTAGTCCGTACGCCGGGCAGTATCTGGCTATTCAGGCGGCATGCGGGCTGGGCCAGCTTTAAGCGCTGCAGTCTATCGGGTTAAAATGGCTGAAGATAAATGATTTAAAGCGTGATCGCCTGCTCCAGCCATGGTCTCATGGCCGCAAAATGTCAATCCAGCATCCTGATGATGGAACGACCTTTATGTGATCCTTTTAACATTTTATCGATTCGATCATTTACTTCTGATAAGACGATATTTTCTGTTACTTCATTCATCATCTCTATCTTCCAGTCACCGGCAAGCAGCTCCCAGGTCTTTCGACGGTGCACCATCGGGCAGTTCTGGGAATCTATACCGACCAACGTCACACCACGCAGGATGAAGGGAAATACGCTGAGAGGTAAGTCCGGTGATGCCACATTTCCGCAACTCGTTACCACACCGTTCGCCTTTACCGACTTGATTGATGTTGCCAGGATATCTCCTCCCACAGTATCAATGCTGCCTGAATAATTACTTTTCAGCAGCGGCCGCCCGCTCAGGTCAATTGCCTCTTCTATGCTGATGACGCGTTGAGCACCTATTTTCTCGAGGTATGCGGATTCATCCACTAACCCGTTGACCGCGACGACTGAGTAGCCAATTTTTGCTAAAACAGCCACGGCAATACTGCCGACTCCGCCGGTGGCTCCCGATACAAGTATCTCACCGTGGTCCGGCTTGATGTTATGAGCTGTGAGCTGGTAAACCGAAAGTGCTGCGGTAAACCCTGCTGTACCGTAGCACATCGCCTCGTGCAGCGTTAAATCTTCAGGTAAAGGAACAATCCATTGGGCGGGAACACGAATATATTGGCCGAATCCTCCGGCTGTATTCATGCCCAGGTCATAACTGGTAACAATGACCCTGTCGCCAGC
Organism: uncultured delta proteobacterium; assembly: GCA_963710015.1. Lineage (GTDB taxonomy): Bacteria > Desulfobacterota > Desulfobulbia > Desulfobulbales > Desulfocapsaceae > MADRE3. The sequence continues at coordinate 20,412 of CAVPYP010000032.1, forward strand.
CTTAAAGGCTTTATCTGAACTTTCTGCAACGATGCCGGCGGCATCAATGCCGGGGGTGTGAGGATAATTGCGGGTAACGCCTCTGTTTCCGCTTGCAGATAGCGCATCCTTATAGTTGAGCGAGGAATAATGAACCTGAACAATCACGTCTCCCGGCGGCAGCTGCTCGATTTTTTTCTCCACTATCTCCCGCTGGTACCGTTTGTCTTCAGTTTCTGTCACCTCTAGCGCTTTAAACTCAAGGTTATCCATATTGTTTTCCTCCGCGGTGTTTGATTATTATTCACAGTGGGTTTACTATGAATCATTAAAACCGCCGGCTCTGCCGGCGGATCACACTGTTCATTGAAACTGGCCCAGTGCTTGGCACTATTACCTCCCGGCTATGCCGGGAAGCAAAGCCACGCGTTTTAGACGTGGTCGTTTACTCAGGTACATTTTTTTTGCTATTTCCTATTTACAGAGTTGGTCCAGGTATTCGATAAGACTGTTTATGGTTATCTTCAATCCTTCTTCAGATTTTTCAGAAGTGAATGCAACACAGGCGCCCAGCAACCCTGAATATAATAATTCCACAACGTTTCGGGTATCCACATCGTCTCTAAAGGTTCCGGACGCATATTCTTCATCGAGCAATCGTTTGAGCATTTTCTTGAACTTGACAAGTCCATCATTCACGGCCTCAGCAAGGGCTGGCTGCTGGTCGTTGAGCTCGATTGCAAAATTAATAAAGATGCAGCCGCCCGGGAAATTGGTACTGTCGGCCAGGTAGTTGTCCCTGTAATTTTTCAGTATCTTTTTTATTTTATCAAGAGGACGTGGGGTGGCATCAAGCCCAATGAGGTTGCGTTCTCTCCAGATTACTTTTGCCTGCGCAAGGACTTCATGAAATAACTGTTCCTTGTTGTCAAAATGATTATAGAGCCCTCCTTTTGAGGTGCCAGCAGCTTCAATAATATCTGCTGTCGAGGTAGACATGAATCCTTTTTGAGAAAATTGTCTGAGCGCTTCAGAAATGATTTTATCTTTCAGTGTCATAATTTTTCATAAAGATAAAGGAGAAAAGAGACCGATCGGTCTCCAAAGAGAGTAACGGTTATATATATTTTTGCAAAGAAATAATGAAAGTCAACGTAAAGTAATCACCGTATGGATGTGACCATATATTATAATATATGGCAATATAGAGAGTGCATCCTGCTTGTTAAGCTGTTACTATGATGTTCGGGAGTGTCTTAGGGACAGAGTTGGTTCTTTAGGGTTAACGAAAATTAAATAACATTAGCAGAGTATGAGATGACAAGAATTTTTGATACCGCAAAAAAGGATGAGAAAGTAACCGATTATATTATTGCTCAGGTCAGAGACGCAATATTGTCCGGAAAATTGAAGCCCGGGAATCGTTTGGCATCTGAGAAGGAACTGACCGAAGAATTCCGGGTGAGCAAGGCCACCATGCGCGAGGCGCTGCGTGGGCTTGTGGCCATGGGTTTGATTGAAATTCGGCAGGGAGCGACCGGGGGAATCTTTTTAACGGAAGTGAATTCTCAAACCCTCATGCACAGTATGATGAATTTTATGCACTTCCAGTCGGTGTCGATACGGGAAATCACCATGCTGCGCTATATGTTGGAGCCCCATATTGCCCGTATTGCTGCAGCCAAGATTACCCCTGATGAGATTGAGCAATTGAAGTCATATGTGGTCAGTGGTAATTCAGATAATGATACCGATCGAAAGAAAAATACCAGTTTTCACCATTATTTATCAAGAGTTACCAAAAATTCTCTGTTAATTTTAATTGTCGATTTTATTGATCATCTGCTCGACGAAATGAAACAGACCTTAAATCTGGAGTCGAATTTTCATAAGGAAATTCAGTTGTCGCACAAGAAAATTTTAGACTGCCTGGCAAGCAGGGACTCAGAAGGTGCAGGCCGAGCCATGGCTGATGATGTCGTGATGGTTGGAAGATTTATGTCTGAAAAAATGGCTGAAGAATCATTTGATCCTGCCAGGTTTGACCCTCAGGCAGATACGATCCTGGGTTCATTGTCCAAGGCTAGTAATGCTAAAATACTCAAGGACCTCGGAAGCGCAGATATATACCTGGTTGTGCCCCATGATAAAAAAACGCTACTGACAATCCCTGATGGTGTTTGCTGCTGCTTCACTGTTGATTGGCCAGGAAACATCCAGCACTCCCGCTTTTATAACGACTAAAATTGTTTTAACTTTATCCTAAGGCATTGAAAAGGGATAACAAGTCATATATCATGATATATGACGATTGTGCTCCCAGATCAAGGGCGTTTGTATCCTGGCGTTATCGATTTATCGCTCATTAATGGTCAGTTGTCAGTCTGCAAGTCAATGTTATTATGACGAAAAAATATTACCATATCAGTTGGATAACGGGACTAGTTGGGAGGTAGAAATTAAATATCATAATATATGTTGACAGCGTGCCAGCTTTCCTTTAGTATTTTGCCGAGAGACCAATCAGTCTGTCCGGGAGTGTGGCCCACTCGTTTAACTCACGTTGGTATCTCATGAGGCTGCAGAACCAGCACTGCAGGCAATGCAGTTAACTCGTGACAGGGGTTTGTTATCTACCAACCTTTAACACCTAAAGATTAACAGAATTGACGGGAGTAGCACATGGATAAAGAAATTGGCTTTGAGATGGCAGCATCCAACATCAGGTTTGGCAGGGGGGTCACCGCGGAGATAGGCATGGATCTCAAGGACCTTGGAGTTAAAAAGGTAATGGTTCTCACCGATCCGAATATTGCGAAACTGCCAATGATTAATACGGTGGTGAAATCCCTCGAGGACGAAGGGGTCGACTATTTGCTCTATAAGGATGTCCGGGTTGAACCCACTGACGGTTCTTTTAAGGATGCAATTGCTTTTGCGGTGAAGAACAATGTTGACTCCTTTGTCGCATTAGGCGGCGGTTCGGTAATCGATACAGCCAAAGCTGCGAATCTCTACTCAACATACCCCACGGATGATTTTCTTCTCTATGTGAATGCGCCTATCGGTAAAGGTCAGCCGGTTCCCGGTCCATTGAAACCATTGTTTGCCATTCCGACCACGGCAGGGACAGGAAGCGAAACGACCGGTGTGGCAATATTTGATCTTGAGCAAATGCACGCCAAGACGGGGATAGCATCCCGCCTGTTGAAACCGACATTAGGTATTGTCGATCCGCTGAACATGCTGACTATGCCGCCGATGATTACCACCTCAACGGCTCTTGATATACTTACTCATGCTGTTGAGTCATATACAGCAATAGAGTATACCAATCGTCCGAGGCCTGAACGGCCAATTTTTCGTCCAGCATATCAGGGAGCAAATCCGATCAGTGATATGTGGGCGATCAAGTCAATGGAGATCATGGCAAAGAATTTTGCAACGGCTGTAGAAAATCCTGAAAACGAAGAAGCACGCGGTATGATGGCACTTGCGGCAACCTTTGCCGGAGTTGGTTTTGGTAACGCCGGAGTGACGCTCCCCCATGGCATGTCGTATCCGGTTTCTGGGTTGGTTAAAGAGTATATAGCCCCAGACTATATTTCTGATCATCCGATTATTCCCCATGGAATTTCCGTGGCCTTAAATGCACCTTCTGTATTCCGGTTTACCGGACCATCCAACCCCAGACGTCATATTGAGGCAGCCGCAGCACTTGGAATAGACACTGAAGGTGTAAAAGACTCCGATGCTGGAGAGATCCTGGCTCAGGCGATGATTGATTACTTTAAGCGTTTTAATGTCCCCAATGGCCTGAAGGCAGTAGGGTTCAGTGAAGCCGATATCCCAAAACTGGTAGAAGGAACACTTCCCCAGCATCGTGTCACAAAGCTTTCTTCAAGACCAGCTGGTCCTGAGGAGCTTGCAGAACTATTTAAAGGAGCAATGCAGTACTGGTAGAAAATCTTTAATATACAGGTACGTAACAGGTATTAATTTAATTAATTAGAAAAAATTACAAGAGGTTCAAGATGTCAGAGAACAGAGCAGATCGTTATTTTTCCCAGGCGGGCGACAACAGCCCCAAGATTTTGAAATATTGCGTTAACGGTGAATGGAAGGAATCGAAAACAGAGAAATACATGGACTGTTTTAACCCCTCAACCGGTGAAGTCATAGCCAAGGCTCCCTGCTGCACAAAAGAGGAAGTGGAGGCAGCTATCGCAGCGGCCAGCGCTGCCTATCCAGAATGGTCAGACACACCTGTGTCCAAACGTGTTCAGGTGTTATTCAAAATGAAAAGTCTCGTTGATGAGCACCTCAATGAACTGACGCATCTGCTTGCCACCGAAATGGGAAAGGAGTGGCCTGCAGCCATGGGTGATATCCTGAAGGTAAATGAGGTGGTGGAATTTGCCTGCGGCGCACCTCACCTGATGAAAGGAGAGTCGCTGATGAACTGCTCCACCGGTTATGATACCGTATTGTATCATCACCCGGTAGGTGTATTTGCTGGAATTGCACCATGGAACTTTCCGGCGATGATTCCTCATGGCTGGATGGCTCCGATCTGTATTGCGACTGGAAACTGCATGGTTTTAAAGGCTGCCAGCCATGTCCCGCAATCCTCCATGCGATTGATGGAGTTGTGGAAAGAAGCAGGACTCCCTGACGGTGTTCTGAACGTGGTGACCACCAGTCGCGTTGAAGCTGAGATCCTGCTGGAACACCCTGACATAAAAGGTGTATCGTTTGTCGGTTCTACAAAAGTTGGAAAACACATATACAAGACTGCCGCCGCCAATGGTAAACGTGTGCAGGCCCTGACTGAGGCAAAGAACCATGCCCTGGTTTTAAGGGACTGTAAAGTAGAGCGAACTGCACGCGGAATCATGAACGCCTTCTGCGGCTGTTCTGGCCAGCGCTGTATGGCGCTGCCGACTATTGTCGTTGAGAACGCCATAGCGGACGAGTTGATCAAGCATCTGGTAAAATTTTCCTCGGAACTGCCGGTTGGTCCTGCTTACGATAAGTCTTCGGGAATGGGGCCTGTTGTCACCGCAGATCACCGCAAGTTTGTTACCGACTGGATAGAGACAGGAGTCAAGGAAGGTGCAGAGTTGATTCTTGATGGTCGTGACATCAAAGTACCGGGTTATGAGAATGGTTTTTATGTTGGGCCAACGATCTTTGATAAAGTGACAGAAGATATGTCGGTTGGACGCGAGGAGATCTTCGGTCCGGTCTTGTGCATCAAGCGGGTTGACAGTTTTGAGGAAGGGTTGAAACTGATGAATTCCAGCCGATTTGCCAACGGTTCGGTAATCTATACCCAGAATGGATATTATGCCAGGACCTTTGCCAAAGAGACCGATGGCGGCATGGTTGGCATTAATGTCGGTATTCCTGTACCGCTTGGCATCTTTGGATTTACCGGCCACAAACAATCGTTCTTTGGCGATCTCCATGTGATGGGCCAGGATGGTTTTAAGTTCTATACCGAATCAAAGGTGGTCACCAAGACCTGGTTCCAGGAAGACGGGGAGGTTGATAGTAAGGTAGATACCTGGGATGGTACGATCACTTCCATGCCGGTTGATGATATGTAAGCACAGCAAGAAGTGCAGTCAGTATTTGTGCTGCTGGCTGCACTCGCTGAAAATTGTTTGCAACTGACTCATTGACGGACCTGAAGGATATGAGTCAGTTGCTTCTCCGTTCCTCTGCTCAATACCTATCCCAACATTTCACCTGTTCTGGTTTTGCTTTGCCCCCATTCCACTGCTTCCCGTAACCTGTAATTTTGTTTGTTTCTGAAATACCCTGCGCAAAAAAAACCATCATCCTGAGTCAACTATTCCACCAGACGATACTGTCATCGATAAATTTTTTTAAACATTTGGCTGCCGCTGATGGAATTATTCTGCAGCGTAGCTATATTCTACTTTCGTCTATTTAGTTTAACACAGGGTTTTGTCGACCTGTGCTTTTGCAGCGCTGCCCCTCCGTGACAGATCGGTTTGACGACCTTTTGAGTGAATCTAATTACCATGAAAACAGATAGTTATAGACAGACAGCGGACTTCTTGCGGAGTCAGGGAGACAGCTCAGTTCTGAAGCAGCTCTGCTGGTATATGATCTGGCCACTGATGACCGTGTTGCTGGTCATCGGTGTCGCCTATCTTGATCGAATGTATACCTTCAGAGCACAGACGATCCACCAGGAAAATATACGCTTAGATTCCTTACAGCTTCTCTTCCGGGATCGCAATCGCACCATCGCTTCAGATTTAAAGTTTCTAGGAAATAATGGGCTTTTGCGATCATTTTTGACTGATTCAGAAACGCTCTCTTCTGATTCAGTGGCAGAGCTGTTTGAAAGTTTTTTAACCGGTAAAGATTTTTATTCCAAAATTCGGTTGCTCAATCAAAGCGGCAAAGAACTGATAGCGGGAACCAATGGGGCTGATCGTACCCGATTCACAGAGCCTCAGCTCAACGCTTATGAGAACCCATCTGTTTTTGAAATGCTCTTAAAGCAGCAGGCAGATAAAATTTATCTGCTTTTTCCCCCTCAAACGATTTCTGAGGAGGGTTCTGATGCTATCAAAGCAGATTCTCTGCAAAGGTTCTATTCCATAGTAAATGGCAGAAACGGTAAACCGGCTGGTTTTATTACACTGGACTACGATAGAGCAAGACTTTTTAATTCCCTGAACTACAACGGACAGGAGCCGTTCAGGCGTATTTTTCTGTTGGATAGAGGTGTTATCCGGGAAGTATTCGGATCCCTCCTTGATGATGAACCAAATGGCGCTGCATCGGACGGAGAAAGGCTCTCGATCGCAGAGGAGAAGATCTCCTCCAAGCTCTATGGCTATCTGATTGCCAGGGTGGCATACGAACCGACAGGGTACTTTTTTCGGGATAGCAGCCTGTATGTTTATGAATCCATCAATCCATTGTTTTCAGGTGTGCTGGATGTGCACATAGATGAGAGCAGCATTATACATCTGCATAAAAGAGATGAGCCCAACCACTGGTTTCTTGTCTCAGAAATATCCGATTCCTATTTTGATGCTCAGAGAAAATACTACCTGAAGTTTCTGGCACTGCTTGGGGTAGCGCTCTTAATTCCATCCTTTGTTGCCTGCTTGTTTTTAGCCAAGAGCCGGGCCCGCGTGAAACTTGAATCAGCATTGCGATACCAGGAACACACTGATCACCTGGAACAACTGGAAGCCAAGGTAAAGAAGCGGACCAGAGAACTGGATGAAAGTAACCTGAAGCTCAGTGCAGAGATCGCTGAACGCCTCACTGCCGAGAGACAGCTGAAGCTTAATAACGAGCTTTTGTCAGGAATCATTGGCAGTGTTGACGGGATTGTTTACGTGGCAGATTTTGACAGTCATGAGATTCTCTTTGCCAACGAGTACTTGAAGCAGCTGTTTGGTTTTGATCCTGTCGGCCGGTTATGCTGGCAGTTTATTCATGCAAACCAGGACAGGCCCCTGTTCATTTTGCACGAATTGCAGGCTTCTTGACAAAGAAAGGAATCCAACTCCACCACTTCAGTGGGAATATCAAAATCCTTACAACAAGAAATGGTATGCTGCAAAAGACCAGGCAATTCTCTGGTCCAATGGCAAATATGTTCGATTGGAAATCGCTGTCGATATTACCGAACAGAAACGGCTTCAGCATTTTCTCCAGGAAGCTCGAAAACAGGCTGAGCTGGCAAAAGATGTACGCAGCCGGTTCGTTGCCCTTGTTGCCCATGACCTGAAATCACCATTTTTTTCTATTACCCAGATGCTTAAAAGAATACTTGAGCGGGAGACCTTTGTATATCGGGTTCATCAGCAATTTCTTGAAAATATAGTGGAAAATGGTCACCGGATGCTGAAAATGATTGATAACCTGCTATCAATGGATCGTTTTGAAACCGGTGATATGAAACTGGACATGAAATTCTTTAATGCATCAGACATGGCCGATGAAGTCTTAGAAAATTTTAAACATCCGGCATTGGAGAAGGATCTCACGCTGATCAATGAAATTCCACCTGAGACTAAACTCTACGCTGATAAATATCTTTACTATGTCGTCCTCAACAACCTGGTATCAAATGCCGTAAAATTCAGTGAACGAGAAGGACGTATCATCCTGGCCGTTGCTGAAAGGGAGCATTCAGCCACGATTGTGGTAAAGGACAATGGGCGGGGCATGAGCCGGGAGTATGCCCAGAATCTTTTTAAAGCTGATATCAGGACGAGCAGTCAGGGAACCCTTGGAGAGCAGGGAAGCGGGCTTGGGCTGATTTTCTGTCAGGACATCATGAAAGCCCATCATGGAGAAATTCGGGTTGAGTCCCAAAAGGGGATTGGTACACGTTTTTATGTAGAACTGCCACGCTGCTCAAGTATCGAAGCCGTCCGCGACCCAGAAAGACGGCGATGATTGTAGAGAGATCAGGGGATTTCTGAGCACTGCATCTCTGCCCATCATGCTCTCTCTTTGAAAATTCTGCTCCATTATTTCAGGTCTGGGCAGTGCAGCAGCGATAACAATCAGCCGGTTTCTGATGATTTATTTGAAATATTGTTTAGTAGTATTACAACGTTCTTGCGGTGACTATGTCAGGCAAATAAATACCAACTATTGGCCAGGAGGAAGCGAAGTGAACCTTGTCAGGAGAAAAGCGATGCTCTACAGAGTTATGCTGCTGTCGATAATTCTTGCTGTAGCCGCAGGATGTGCCCGTTTACCTGAAAATTCTGGGCGGACAGCATCCTTTGCCTATACTGAACCCGAAGAAACGACAATTGGCAGGGAGTGGCAGAAAGGTTTTCAGGACCATCCCGGTCAATCCGCTTACTACCTCCTCTCCGATGGCCATGATGCACTGGTGGCACGAGTAGTGCTTGCTTCTCAGGCTGAGCATACAATTGATGCCCAGTATTACCTTCTGCATAAAGACAAGGTGGGAGGAATCTTCATAGATCAGCTTTTAAAAGCTGCTGACAGAGGGGTGCGGGTACGCTTGCTGCTCGATGATATGGGTTTGGAGGGAAGGGATTTTGGTGTTGGCGTACTGGATAACCATGCCAATATCGAAGTCCGGATTTTCAATCCGTTCGGACGTAACACCAGCAGAGTGTTTCAGTTTGTGACCGGGCTGGGTAAACAGACACGGCGTGCCCATAACAAATCGTTCACCGTCGATAATATCGCTTCCATCCTTGGCGGCCGTAATATCGGCAACGAGTATTTTATCGCTGACCCTGAACTTAATTTTTATGACCTGGATGTTCTCACCGTTGGTCCGGTGGTTCGGGAGGTTTCAGGTTCATTTGATCAATTCTGGAATCATGAACTGAGTTATCCTGTCTCCGTATTGGCAGAAAAAGTTCCAAACGCTGAGCAGACTACAGAGATAATGAAACATTTTGATGATTTCATTGATGAGGAGGCTGATTCAGAGTACATAGAGAGTCTTAAACAGTCAAATCTTGCCCGTGAGTTGGAGGGCAAAACTTTAGAAATGAAGTGGGGACCGGGAAAAATTGTTAGCGACGATCCTCAGAAACTGACAACAGATACTGCTGACAAGACCTATCACCTGTCCCGGGAACTTGCTCCGTATTTAGATAACGTGGGCAATGAACTGCTGGTCTTGTCTCCATATTTCATCCCCGGTACGTCCGGTCTCTCTTTTTTCAGGAAACTCCGTGAGCGTGGGATACGTGTAACGGTATTAACGAATTCCCTTTCCTCAACTGATGTCCCGGTTGTTCATTCCGGCTATGCCAATTATCGCAGACAACTCTTGAGGATGGGCGTCACCTTGTATGAACTGAATAGGAACCTCACCAAAGAACAGACGCGGTTGATGAAAGAGGGAAAGCCATATGAGTCTAAATCGAGTCTTCATGCAAAGGCTATGATCATTGACCGATCTGTGGTCTTTATCGGCTCATTGAACCTTGATCCTCGTTCTGTGCTGCAAAATACTGAAATCGGAATTGTCTTGAAATCTTCGGAGATAGCAGACAGTCTGGCACTGTTCTTTGATGAAATCGTACCCTCGATAGCCTTTCGTCTCGAATTGAGAACTGATGAAAATGGTTTTGAACATATCGTCTGGCACGGGGTAGTCGATGGTGAAAACAAGACACTTTACTGGGAACCAAACACCAGTTTCTGGGAGCGCTTTTCAATGGGTTTTTTAAGGCTGATGCCTGCTGAGTCACAATTATGATCAGCCGGCAGGCCGGCAACAGCAGCTTACCTTCAAAGCTTTGATATCATGTCCATAGCTGTAAGGTCAGAAAGTAATAACTAAATTACAAAGATTGAGAGAAACGAATGAAAAGACTTTTAAGAGTAATGATAATTTCCTCGCTGTTACTGTTGATCAATGGTGTTGGTTTTGCGACTGAGGATGAATCCTTCGATACGGACAAGATGATCTCAGATTTGAATGACAAGATCCAATTATCCAAAGAGCAATGGGAAAAGTTGAAGCCTGTTCTGGGTGAAAAGAGTGACGAACTGAAGAAAAGCATAAATGAATATGTTGATAAGGGTTACATCGAGATGGAGGAAATGTCCCGGAAGTTAAAGGGCGTCAGTGAGGACACAGAAAAGAAACTTGAGGCCTTTCTCAATAGTGAGGAGATGCAGAAGCTGAAAAGCTACCTCAATGAACTGGATGAAGAAGCGATAAAGGAGGCAAAAGATCGGCTGGTAGCCGAGGTCTCGGAAATCCTCGTTCTTACTGAGGATCAGCTGGATAAACTCAAGCCTGTTTTGGAAGACAGTATGAGCCGGATGTCTGAAATGATACAGGAGCTGGGCGACAGGGGGAGCAGTGGCTGGGAAGAATTTAAACAACAGTACAAGACCTTGACTGATGAGTTAAAAAAGAAACTCGAAGAGACCCTGGATAAACGGCAAATGGAACGATTCGAGCAATATAAGCAGGATAAACAGGATAAGATTGAGAAGGCCTTTGCCTGATAGCAGCAAATGTATTTTCAGCGGATCCTGTATTAGGGCTTTCCAGAAGAAGCAGTTTCAGTCGCTGCCCGCTTCTTCTGGAAAAAAGGCCGTGGCTCCAGGAGAACTGCACGGGACCAGAGGAGCCGGAATTCTATTTTGAGCGACCATGGAAAACCGGAACGCCCTCGGGAGTCCAGCCTCTTAATCGGTAATAATCTTGAAGCATGTGCTCCATATCCGCTTCACTCAATGATCCGCCTTCTGCCAGAGCTTCTTTATGGAATCGTTTGGGCAGTCGGTCGTCTTCGCTGCTCAATCCTTCCTGTATGTTGAATTGTCGGGTCATCGTGGCAATATGTGCCGCGATAGCCTGCAGTTCTTCTTTTGAGCGTTTGATGCCGGTGACCATTTCCAGGGTGTGTTCCAGTTCATCCCAGGAATAGAGATCCCTGTAGAAACGGCAGAGGGTCAAGGTGTCAAAGATGTTCAGCCGGTTCTCGTAATCGACGAGCATCTCCGCTTTCTCCTCGATCTGGTCGGGGGGAATAAGGCCGGACAATTCCGGTTTGTAGAACGTGGTTCGCAGGTGACAGGCACCGCGAGGCGAGGTACCGAATGTCAGCCCCATACCCTTCAGAACGCGCGGGTCATAGCCGGCTGGCTCAAGTCCCTTGACATGGATGGCAAGGTCTTCAACACCCCATTTGGCTGAAGCGCTGATAATGCCGTCCGCCATGATATCGCCAATCCCGTCCCGCGAACCGATTTTTTCGATCAGTTCTATGGTCTGGTCCACATTGCCATAGTCGATTTCATAGTCAAGCCGTCCCTGTTCGTGGGCCTCCATTGCGAGTCCGCAGAGGTTTCCGGTTGTGATTGTGTCGATGCCCAGCCGATCACACAAGTCATTGAGGTAAGCAACCTCCTCCATCTCTTTAATCATGCAGAGGCCACCGAAGGAATAGATTGTCTCATATTCAGGGCCTTCAATTGTAAGCCCCTGATGGCGTCCCTTGCTGAGAGTGGCAAGGCGGCCGCAGGCCATAAAACATTTTGCACAGGCATGGGGTTGGATTTCATGCTGCTGATGATAGGTTTCACCACTGATCTCTTCAACGTGATCACATGTCCCCTGGCGCCAGTATTTTGCAGGAAAAGCACCCGCATTATTCATCAGGGTGACCATCATTGTGGTGCCCATCTTGCGATATGCCTTGACACCGGGATGTTGGATATTTTCTTTCGAGAAGGTTTTGGCATATTCGGCTACGCCATCCTGATCGCTGTACCTGCGTTTCTGATCTCCTTGAAAGACAAGTGCCTTTACCAGTTTTGATCCCAGGACAGCGCCAACACCTGTCCTGCCGGCACACCTCCATTTGTCATTGGCAATGATGGCAAATTTAACCAGCTTCTCTCCCGCCGGGCCGATCACCACTGCACCGGGTTGTTCTGAACCCTTCTTGTTTACCCCGAATCGTTTAACAGCCTCTTCTTCTGCGTCAAAAGTCTCCATGCCCCATAAATCACCGGCGTCGTGGAACTCAACCCCATCCGGCTGGATGGACAGCACGGTCGGCTGCTCTGCTTTTCCGTTTACGATAATGGCGTCAAATCCGGCTGAGTCGATTGATTCGGGAACCTTGCCGCCGGAGTATGATTCTGCATAATAGCCGGTAAGCGGTGACTTGGTGTAAACCCCATAGCGGCTGGCGCCCCAGAGACGACCGCCGCAGAAGGGGCCGGTGGCAATAATAAAGTTATTCTCGGCCCCCAGAGGATCAGCGCCGGGAGGATTTCGTTCGAGCAGGAGGTGCGTTGCCAATCCTTTGCCACCGATGCATTTACTCAAGATCTCATCTCTAACGTCTTCGATTGCGAAGCTTCTGGTGCTCAAGTTAATGGTAAGAATACGGTTGTAATAGCCGTACATGAAAGAGCCTCCTGTTGGTGTAAGAAATGGTGCCGCAATCCACTACAGCCTCACATCAGGATACCTGGATTGTGAGGCTACAGCGGCTGGTTTATTTTCAGGACTGAACATTTATCAGTTAGCGATCCAGTGTGCCAAAACCTTCTTCGAGGATCCGGAGACCTTTGTGAAGCTGTTCGTCCGTGATGACAAGCGGCATGAGAAAACGAATGACATTTCCATAGGTCCCGCAGCTGAGCATAATGATGCCACGTTCATAACAATAAGATACCAGGGCCTTTGTCTGTTCGGCTGCAGGTTCCTTGGTCTGTCTGTCCTTGACGAGTTCCATGGCGATCATCGGTCCGAGTCCGCGAACATCGCCGATAATGTCATATTTTTCCTGGAATTCAAGGAAGGTGCTTCTTCAGGGTCTCTCCGAGGGCCCGTGCCTTTTCCAGCAGCGTTCTCTGATTCGATGATGTCAAATACCGCAAGGGCTGCTTCACAGGCCAGTGGATTACCTCCGTAGGTGCCGCCGATTCCACCCGCATGAACTGCGTCCATAATTTCCTTCTTTCCGACGACAGCACTGAGCGGCATCCCTGCGGCAAGGCTTTTAGCGACGGTTGTTATATCGGCCTCCACCCCATAGTATTCCATCGCAAACATATATCCAGTTCTGCCGATACCGCTCTGAATTTCATCTGATATCAGTAGGATATTGTTGTTGTCGCAAATTTCTTTGAGTTTCTTGAAGTATTCTTTTGGCGGGGCGATAAATCCGCCTTCACCCTGAATCGGCTCGACAATAATTGCTGCGGTCTGCTCGGCAGGGACATGATTTATGAAGAAATAGCTCCAGGTGTTCGGCACATTGCAGATCGCAGCCGGGGTATTCTTTAGGTTGAATGGACAGCGGTAGCAGTTGGCAAAGGGCATCCGGTAGACTTCCGGAGCAATGGTCCCATTCCGAATTTGTAGGGTTTTACTTGGAGGTGAGTGTCATTCCCATAAGCGTCCGGCCATGGAAACCATTGTCAAAGGCGATAATCCCTGTTTCTTGGTGTAGTATCGGGCAATTTTTACGGCATTTTCAACAGCTTCGGCACCACTGTTGGCGAACATGACCGCTTTGGGTGTATCTCCCGGAACGGCTGCGCAAATTTTTCCGCAAGGGTAACTGATGACTCATAAGGAGATACCATGAAACAGGTGTGCGTAAACTTTTCCGCCTGATCCTTGATCGCTTTAACGACCTTGGGGTGTGAATGGCCAACGTTCATCACCGCAATACCGCCAGCAAAGTCAATGTACTCCTTGCCTTCTACATCCACAAGGATTGCCCCGCTGCCATGAGAAATATAGCAGGGGGTGGCACTGCCGATTCCTTTGGCAATATATTTTGTTCGTGTTTCCTGTAGTGCAGCATTTGATTTAGAATTTTCCATGGATGTACCCTTTACAGTCAGAGGTTAGTGCGTGTGTGCTTTGTTGAATTCAACGCAATATTTAGCAAAATACAGGCCATTTTTGGTGTTCTGCCGATAACAGACAATACTATCGATGTTGGCTCTGCGGTCGTAAAGAAACCTGATCGCCTGTCGGATACAATATTGGATCAATTTTAGGTAAAACTCAACAATAATATATATTTAAAATTGATTCTTTTTTGAATCGAAAGGTTTACACGACTTGCTGGGTGATATCAACATGTTGAGTGGATGTTTTGATGCGTAAGTGAATCAAGAGGGATGTTTGGACTCTTTCGCTATACAACTATTTCACTGCTCGCAATATTAGGTATATGGCTCCGTTTGATTTTCTTACAATGCCTCGATCTGAACCAAAATTATCTTTCTACCTACAGCCATTATGTCTAGCCAATCTTATATCTTCGGAGTTTTCTGACAACAGTTGGTTGGCTTATACCGAGCCTGGCGGCTATCTCCCGAGTGGTATGGCATTGATTTCTGGCGTCTTGCAGAATCTGCATTTCGAGCTGTTCCAGACTCGCTGGCAGGCTCAGTGCGTCCTCGTCATTATTTTTTTGTCGAATGTGCGGCAGGACGGATCGTTCGCCAATGATACTGAGTTTGACAAATTCATCTATCCTGTTTGTCTCGCTCATTACTATACCATTTTCTATGATCGATTTGAGTTCTCGAATATTTCCGGGAAATGGATACTTAACAAGGTATCGCAGCGCCTGCGGGCTGATGGTTTTATTACAATTGTATTTATTGTTAAATTCGTTCAGGTAGAATCGTACAAGGCCTGAGATATCATCGGTTCGTTCGCTGAGCGGCGGCAGCTTGAGGATGAAACTGCTTAATCTGTAATAAAGATCCTCTCTGAACGTTTTCGTCTCCACCAGTTTGGAGAGGTTTCGGTTGGTGGCTGCAATGATTGAGCAGCTCATTTTTATTGATTCAGTTCCTCCAATTCTCCTGATTTCCTGGTTGTCAAGATATTTCAGCAACTTAGACTGCAGCATAATTGGCATGTCGCCAATCTCATCGAGCAGCAGTGTCCCTCCCTGGGCAAGTTCGATTAAACCAACCTTGCCCTTCTCGCTCGCTCCGGTGAATGCTCCTTTTTCATAGCCAAAGAGTTCAGCCTCGAGAAGGTTCTCTGGAAGTGCCGCACAGTTTATTTCAACGAATGATTGAGAACGTCTCTTGCTGCTTTTATGTATGAATTTTGCCAGCAGCCCCTTGCCGGTACCGGATTCTCCGAGTATCAGTATATTTGAGGCACCAATATTTGAAAGCTTGAGTGCCATCTGGTAAATATTTCGCATTTTACTGCTGTCTGCGATGATTGAGTTTCGATCAAGCTCCCGAAGTGACAGCCCAGACAATTCTTCCTGGTATTTTTCTTTGACTTTCTGGCTCTGTTCATAACGTCTGCGAAGGGAATTAAGCTCGGTTATGTCCCTCTCGTTAACAATGATCAGAGCTATTTTTCCCTGATCGTCGAGGGAAGGTGTGCCGGTGGAAAGCAGAAACTTGTCAGTCTTGACAATATACTGCATAACCGTCTCTCTCTTTTGACTTGCCATCACCTTGGTAGTCACAGACTGATCAAATATCTCCATCTCTAGAAGATCGGTTATATTATTTCCAACAATCTCGGATGCTTTTATTCCGTTGAGTTTTTCCGATGCTCTGTTGATACTGATGATTTTACCGTCGCCGTCACAGACCCATATTCCATCAGATGATGATTGAAAGATCGTCTCAAGCTGACGATTGAGGGTCTGATAACTCTGGGTATTCTGGGCTGAGACTTCAAATACACTGAGTTCCTGAAAATTGCAGACGGTGCCTATAAGTTCCTGGTGTTTGATTATCGGCGTGACGTTAAGGAGAAGCTGTGCCTTCTTGCCAAGGACCTGATAACCAATGACCGGTTCTCGGCTTTGAAGACACTTTTGTACCGGCTTTTCAGCGAGGGGAAGGAGTTTGAAAAGGTTGTCTCCAACAGAAGGGTGGTCTTTGAGTTTTAATATCTCTTGTGCTTTGTTGTTGATGTGAGTGATGGTTCCGTCTTTATCTGCTGCCAGAACTCCATAACTTGTAAACTGGAAGACGTCTTCGTAGGTTATAACGTGATCCATGGTCAACCGATTTCCAGGAGCAGTCATCAGCTGTTCTGGCTGGATTTTGGATCAGCCGCTGTGACTCTTTCAGGGTGTTCTCCCTTCATGGAACTTTCCAGTATCGAGTTTGTTGCGCTTCAACCGCCATGCTACTGAGTCTGCCTCCTTCACTATCGGGTGTCATGGTGCCTAGGACAGCCTGGATAATGATTTTGGATGTTATAGCCTCTGGCGGCAGGGACGGCATGAGCTGGTTAGACTCTTTTGAGTGGTGCAGAATTCCTGCTGCCACCATGACATCTCTTGCTTCTTCGAGTTGAGCAACGGTGTAGGTAGGATATTCCTGGCTGACCATGTCGAGATCAATACCGTTGCTGTCCTGAAAGCTTCTTCTAATCGCTGAGCACAGGTCAAGGGCTGCACTGAGTTTTATAGATGGAGCGTCGTTTCTTTCAGACAGGTGGTAACGATCATTTTTTTCTATGGCATAGGCCACCTGGGCGCCCAGTAAGACAAAAAGCCAGCCGAAATATATCCAGATGAGAAAGAGCGGCACGGTTGCAAAAGAACCATATATGGCATTGTATTTTGACACCCCGATCTGCAGACCGATGTAAATATTCTGGGTAATAAACCAGAGGGTACCTGCAAGTACCGCCCCGATAAGTGTTGGTATCGCTTTGGGCTTGGTGTTAGGGAAAAAAAGATAAACAATATAGAGGGTTATGCTAAGAAAAAAGACCGGGACACCTTTAAGAAGAACGAATTGTATCCAATGGATCGGAATATAGCGGTCGATATGAATGGCAAGGGACTGACTTTCAAGGATAGCACCTGCTGCCAGGGCGACATTGAGTGAGATCGGCATCAATACCATCAGGGTCAGGTAATCGGTTATCTTTCGTATAAGAGACCGGCCGGCTTCCACCTGCCAGATTGTATTCATCGCTGCTTCAATGTTGTTTAAGACCAGGATAACCGAGAGAAAAATACCAAGCATTCCAAAGGTGCCGAGCGTAGCGAAGCTGGTCCGGTCGACGTAATCGAACAGTTGGCCCGCCGCAGAACGCAAGTGGGTTGTCAGTCCTGCCGGTTTATCCTGTTCTGAGGGAAGGACCGGCGGGTCGGTCTCGTTTTCTTTCCCAGGAATCTCAAGCTTCAGCGGTGAACTCTGTTCAAGTGTGTCTATATAACGATAGACCACCTCCCGTAACTGGTTTCCGCCGCCAAGTCCTTTGATGACTGCAGTGCTCATGGCAAGCATTGGCACCATCGACAGCAGGATTGTATAGGTGAGGGCGCCGGACCGAAGAGAGAGATTGTTTAATTCAAACTCTCGTATGGTAATCAGTATGATTCGAACCAGTTTGTGAGCCCAGACGACCGGAAAAAAATTTTTCACCGGCGGGGTATCCACCCATCTGATCATTGAATCCAAGCTCATGGTGTTCTTCCGCTGATGTAAGGTCATAATGTGGGGCCACCAGGATAGATGTTTTTTCTTGGTTCCGGATGTCCTGTCTCCAGGACTGCTATGGTTTTTATAACACTGCTTTGTTATTGATGCAATTTTGTGTTAACAGGAAGCATATCCTGCTCAGGCCGGGTGAGGATGTTCCCGCTTTGTAACAGCCTCCGACTTAACCCGGTCAAGAAGTTCTGCCAGCACTGCTTTGACGTTTTCCCGGAGGTCTCCTGCGACTATGATAAAAAGCAGATCGTCGCCGGGAAGAAGTATTCCCTCGTTCGCCTCGATTATGATTTCATAGATTCCTTTGTGCTGTAAAAATTCATGACGCAGGGTTTCGATTTTATGATGATCCGGCAGGACTTCTATGCTTTGTACCGCTGATCGGTCTTTTCTGGACCATGATCGGACGGTACCATTGTGAATAAGAAGCATGCCGACGTTCTGAGAAAAATCCGGGCGGGATTTTAGTTCTGCAATTGTTTTACTTATGTCCATGTGTTGTCTGCCTGTCGGTCGTTGACAGCAGCCTCTTTACTGTCGTATTATCAGATTTCCTTGAGTACAGGGATCTGCAGGCTGCTTGAAGTGTCGAGTCGGTTAAAGTTCAGCTTGTCATTGTATTTTTTCAATAGCCAGAGCGGCAGGTCAAATCTTTTGTGACAGAGATCCCATATTGTATCCCCATTTGAGACCTGATAGGTTGTTACGTCCACAACGGTATAGGAGTTAAAGAAATCTTCCTGTATTTCCTGGTGAAAGTCGAATCGAAGAATCTCAAAATCCTCAGCCGCTACATTGAGGAATTCCAGGATAATCTTCTGACCCGGATAAATATCTTTTCCCGGGGTAATATTATTGCTCAGTCGAATTGTCTCAGGTGTAACTTTCAACCAGTCTGCAAAGAGCCCGATTGACTCGTCCGGCTGTACTTCAACGATACCGGTGTCGAGATCTGCCTTCTTATGATGCTTAAGAACTGTTAGATTGCCTGATACAGCCAGGTTTTCTTCAATATGCCGGGTAGAAGGTTTCGGTGAACTTTTCTTGGAGTCTTTGAGAACGATGTCTGGTGATTGCTGGAGTGGATCATTCTGTGCTTCGAAATGAGGAGAAAGAGAAGAGGGTATTCTGAGATTCTGTCCAACCCGGATAAAACCCTGGCCGTTGAGATGATTGGCATGGATGAGGCTGCTGAGTGGAATTTTATGAGCTGCCGCGATGGCACCTGCGGTATCACCCGGGCGTACCTGGTAAAATTTGCTTCGTTTTTGACTGTTACTGAAGATTGATGCCGGTGCGCCACTGAGCAGTGAACTGTTGTTGAAATGCTGCGGAAGTTTGAGCATATACCCTTTGGGAATATATTTTGTGCCGTCAAAGACCGGTGCCCGTAAGGAGGGGTTGTAGTGTTTCAACTGGTCTGTGCTGATGCCAAGATATGAGCAAAGTTTTGATGCGTTGACGTAGGCCGGCATTTTTACAGAAACAGCGGCAATAGGCTTGTCAAAACGGACCGCCTCCCCTCGTTCCTGTTGTTTTGCGACACTTACCGCAGCGAGAAACTCGGAATAAAAATTTCTTGAGGCAAACTTGAAGTATCCTTTTTTATAATTTTTAAAAATATTTACGTAATTTCCTTCCTGTTTCACGGCGCGCTTCATTCCTGCTGCACCGTAATTATAGGCTGTGAGTGCCAGCGGCCAGGAACCAAGAAGCTCATAATTTCTTTTCAGGAGTCTGGCGGCAGCCTCTGCAGAAACGAGAGGATCTCTGCGCTCGTCAATTATATAGTCGATGCGCATGAACTCTTTACCGGTGGACCTGGTAAACTGCCACATTCCCGTTGCTCCGAATTTACTGTAGGCGTTAGGATTAAAGGAGGACTCAACGTGGGGCAGGTAGGCCAGGTCTTCCGGGAGGTCGTATTTTCTGAAGATCTGCTTTATTCTTCCCATATAGGCTCCGGAACGAGCAACGCCTTCCGCAAAGCGCTCTTTCAATCCTGTCTGTGCTCGAATATTTCCGGCGGCTTCTCTGTAATTCTCTGGAGATGGCTGCGCACCGAAGAGTCCGGCTATCCGTTTTTCTTCCGGTGATACAGGCTTTTTATTATTTGCCAGAGCGTTAAGCAGATTCTCGTAATGTTTCTTTACCTGCTTAATCTGCCGGCTGTTATATTCCTGGGCCCCGGGCCCTTTCCGATCCTGAAGGGCAACAGTGCCGTATATGCGACCCAGGTTGTTCAGGTCATGAATAATTGCGGTATTAACCGAGTAGCTTGAGTATACTTTTTCCCAGAAAACAATGTTTGACTGGATCGCCTGATAGTGCGGAAAGAAATCAGGGTCTGCTTTTGCATCAGAAAATCGGGGCATGAGACAGCCTGACGTGACAATGGTAAAAAAAAGATAGAGAATGGGGAAATATCGAGATCGGTGCGTCATGGTGATAGCGGGGGGTGCCTGTCCTGTTTGTTCGTTCGCATGGCGATGGTGCATTAGTTGTGATTGTTGTTAATTTAGACGATCAGGATAATCTACTGCATTCTATTGAAATGACAAGGAGTGAGTGTGTATACACCAATATTGGCAACACTTGGGTATATTTTATCCCCTGACAGGCAGAAAACGCTGCTTGTCCATCGTAATAAACGGCAGAACGACCAGCACCTGGGCAAATATAACGGGCTTGGCGGCAAGATGAAATCGGGGGAAGACATCCAGCAATGCATCTGTCGAGAGATTAAAGAGGAAGCCGGCATTATCTGTGAAAAGCTTGTGCTGAGAGGAACGATAAACTGGACAGGTTTTGGTCCCAACGGTGAAGATTGGTTCGGGTTCATCTATCGAGTTGATCTGTTCAGCGGTACCCCCGCCAGCAGTAATGAGGAGGGGGCGCTGGTCTGGTATCCGGTCAAAGATATTCTCAAGCTGCCCATGTGGGAGGGTGATAAATATTTTCTGCCGCTTGTTTTTGATGATGATCCTCGAATTTTTCACGGGTATATGCCATACGCCGGAGACAAGCCTTTGGCCTGGAAATTTTCCCGCAGTTAAAAGAAATGATGTGGCTGTCAATACCATCTATTGATGTTGCGTGGTTCTGCCACCATGGTATAGTTAGCCCATAAAATTATTTGAAACCAGAGGATTTAAAATGGAATATGAGAGTGAAATCAAGCGCCTTGAAGAAATTGTAGAGCGCTTACTTGAAGGGTATACAGGATTAAAGGCAGAGATCAGGCAGAAGGAGCAGGAGGTTCGGGCTCAGCAATCTGAAAATGATCAATTGCGTCAGCAGATTAAAGCGATGGAGTCGGAACGCGGGGATCTTGGCGGCCGGGTAAGCACCTTGATCGATCGCATCGAAATCTGGGAATCCGAACTCGACTCGGCTGAGTTTGAAAATGACCCTTCAGCTGATCTCGGCGACGAGCCTGACTCTGTCTCTGAAGGGGCCAAAGAGCAGGCGGATGACCATGATGATGAGGAGGCGGGAGGAAAAGTTCAGGGAAGCCTGTTCACTGCGAGTTCAGCCTCTCGTTAATATCTGAGTTAAAAAGGACAGTTCTGCACAAAAGCTAACCGGAGGGACGTCTATTCATGCCCGATTCGGAACGATTGGTCAAATTCAATCTTTTGGGACAGGACTTTGCTTTTTATACTGGTGCTTCAGATGAGGAGATGGAGGCGATTCTCGATCTTGTCCGTCAGCAGGTTGAGGACAGCAGCAATGAATCTGGAAAAACGATACCGGTAGCGAAGGTGGCTGTTATGGCATGCCTCAATCTTGCTTCGAGGTATGTCAGGCTGAAGCAGGACTTTGATGATTACCGGCTGGGAAGTGAAGCACGTCTTGGAATATTGTGTGAAAAAATCGAACATCACTTTATGGCGGAAAAATAGTCCTGTATAGAGTTTTTTAGCTGTTGTTTCTACTGAATTCTGATACTATAATTTCAGGTAATAGTTTTTTTTAGCAGTACCTGATTTTTTCATAATCAGTAGAGGTATATAGCCGAAAAGCCTCGTCGGTGCTCAGATGTGGGGGCACATGATAGGGCAGCAGGTTTTTCCCTGCGCTGTTGGTGATTTGTAGTGTTGTTGAGCCAACTCTCCTAAAAAGGGCGCTACCACTGTCCTCAAATGGGAAATTGAACAATTTACCAGATGTTGATATGCGGCACCCACCTATTTCGATAGGTTTAACTTGTCCTATAGACACGGCAGGGTGGGGAAAATCTTTTTGTACACAATGTTCGGACAGAGCCGGGACATTGTTTAATATATGGGCAGTCTACGAACGCTTTTTGTTGCTGCCTCGTGTTGCAAAACCAAGAAACATTACAAAAGCGGGAAAAACGCTTAGCAGACGGTAAAGAAACCTGACAGGTTGTTCGCCAGTTGAAAATGAGCGATGCATGTTTGTAACAGAGCTTTGGTGTCGATTCAGCGGCTGGATAAAGATAAATGGTGATTGAAATCTCCGATGGTTTTGCTGTCGGTGTGCTGTATTTGAACAGCAGACACTGCAGATAGCTGTTTCTCTGCAGTTTTTTGTGAGATACCTGGGAGTTCATGCTGCCGGGTATAATCTTATCTTCCTGTCATTTCCCCAATCAGTAGATCGGGCAAGGTCTCTGCTTCCTGAAAACCGTCTCTCCCTATTGTAATCTTTCCAGACCAAAAGGATCTCGGTAGTTATGGATTTACTTAATCATCCTTCGATGTTTGTTTTCTTGGGACTTCTGCTGGGTATCGCTGTAGGGGGATTTCTGAGAAAACGCTTCGTTGAAGGGCATCGACAGAATATAAAGGATCAGGCAAAACAGCTGATAGAAAATGCAATTGTCGAAGCTGAACAGTTGAAGAAAGAAGCACAGCTCCAGAGCAAGGAGGAGGCCTATCAGGTCAAGCAGGCTGCTGAAGATGAGCTTAAAGCTGATCGTCGTGAGCTCAAGGATGAGCGAAATCAGCTTAGCAAGAAACGGGAGATGCTGAAGAAGGAGTGGGATAGCTTCGATCGGAAACGTTCCGAACTGCAAAGCGGCGAGGAGCAGCTGAAGAAAAAAGAGCGTGAGATAGACGAAAAGGATAAAGAAGTTGATAATCTGATTGGCAAACAACGCTACGAATTGTCACGCATTGCCGGTATCGGCCAGGAAGAGGCTAAAAAACTGTTGATGGACTCGCTGGAGAGTCAGGCTCGGATGGATGCTGCCAAGCGCCTCGTTCGTATCGAGAATGAAATGAAGATGGAGGCTGATCGCAAGGCAAAGAATATAATTGCCCTGGCCGTTTCACGATATGCCGGTGATTATGTGGCCGATAAAACCGTCTCAATGGTCCCACTGCCAAATGACGAGATGAAGGGGCGGATTATCGGTCGTGAGGGAAGAAATATCAGGGCCATAGAGGCTGCCACCGGCATTGATATCATTATCGATGATACTCCTGAGGCCGTCATTCTGTCAGGATTTAATCCGGTGAGAAGAGAGGTTGCCAGACTGGCTCTTCATCAGCTGATTTCAGACGGTCGTATTCATCCCGGGCGCATTGAAGAGGTGGTGGCCAAGGTGACCAAGGAACTGGAAATCAACATGCGTGAGGCTGGCGAGCAGGCGACATTTGACGTTGGCGCCCACGGGGTGCACCTGGAGCTGATCAATATCCTGGGCCGTCTGAAATATCGTACCAGCTATGGACAAAACGTCCTGCAGCATTCTCTTGAAGTTGCCTTTTTGTGTGGCATCATGGCCGCTGAGCTCGGACTTGATGTGAAGCTGGCAAAACGTGCAGGTTTGCTTCATGATATCGGCAAGGCGGTGGATCATGAGGTGGAAGGATCGCATGCCATTATTGGACGGGACCTGGCCAAGAAATATGGCGAGCAGGAGGAAATCGCCTACGCCATAGGTGCACATCATGAAGACTTGCCGCCTCAATCTGTCCTGGATATACTGGTTCAGTCAGCCGATGCACTTTCCGGGGCCAGGCCGGGAGCGAGAAAAGAGATGCTCCAGAGTTACGTGAAGCGGCTGGAGGATCTGGAGGCAATAGCCAATACCTTTGGCGGTGTCGAAAAATCCTATGCGATTCAGGCTGGTAGAGAGTTGCGTATTATTGTTGATTCTGGGAAGATTGGCGACAGCGACGCTTTATTAATGAGTCAGGATATTGCTAAATCTATCGAAGAGAAACTTACCTACCCCGGTCAGATACGGGTTACCGTCATACGTGAAACAAGAGCCGTTGAGTTTGCCAAATAGATTACTGCGGGACATTGAGAGGACAGCTAGGGGAATATGATTGGAGTTGACGAACAGATCGAATTGATAGAGCGGGGCGTGGTCGATTGCATCTCCCGCGAAGAATTAATCAAGAAACTGGAGCGCTGCCGTGAGACTGGAATTCCGTTAAAGGTCAAGGCAGGGTTTGACCCGACGGCTCCCGACCTGCATCTGGGACACACTGTCTTACTGCAGAAACTCAAACATTTCCAGGAACTGGGGCATGATGTTTATTTTCTCATCGGTGACTTTACCGGTCTTATCGGTGATCCCACCGGTAAATCCGAGACCCGGAAGGCGCTTACCAGGGAAGATATTGCCAGAAATGCTGAGACCTACAAGGAGCAGGTATTTAAAATCCTCGACCCCTACAAGACAAAGATTGCATTCAACAGTGAATGGCTGGGGAAACTGGACTCTTTTGAAATGATCAGGTTAGCCTCTGAACTGACCGTAGCCCGGATGCTTGAGCGGGAGGATTTTAAAAATCGTTTTGAAAACGGAAAACCAATTTCCATCCATGAATTTCTTTACCCGCTTATACAGGGGTATGATTCTGTGGCAATGAAAGCGGACGTTGAACTGGGCGGAACAGATCAACTGTTTAATCTGCTGATGGGCAGAGATATGCAGCGTTCAAGAAAACAGGAGCCGCAAATCGTTCTGACCCTGCCGCTTCTTGAAGGGCTGGATGGCGTCAACA
This sequence comes from uncultured delta proteobacterium, assembly GCA_963710015.1. GTDB lineage: Bacteria > Desulfobacterota > Desulfobulbia > Desulfobulbales > Desulfocapsaceae > MADRE3. Next base: position 45,377 of record CAVPYP010000032.1, read on the forward strand.
AGATGAGTAAATCTCTGGGCAATTATATTGGTATCACTGATCCAGCCAACGAAATCTATGGCAAGGTTATGTCTATTTCAGACAGCCTGATGTATCGCTATTATGAACTACTCAGTGACCTCTCGACGCCTGAAATTACCCAATTAAAAGAAGATGTTGAAGGTGGGAAGCTGCATCCCAAGGCTGTCAAGCAAAAGCTTGCCATAGAGCTCACCGCCCGCTTTCATTCAGATGAGGCAGCGCTTCAGGCGGAACAGAATTTTGATAATGTATTTGCCAGGAATGATCTCCCGGATGATCTCAGGGAATATGTCCTGCACGGCTCCGAACCAATCTGGCTCCCGAAGCTGCTTGTTGAAGCAGAGCTGGTGAACTCAACCTCCGATGGCAGACGTATGATCAAGCAGAGTGCAGTCAGCATTGACGGAGAGAAAATAACCGATATTGATTACAGTGTTCAGCCGGAAGGACAGCTCATTGTAAAAGTAGGAAAGAGGCGGTTCTGCAGGGTGGTTTTCAATTGATTGTTTAAGATACCTTATTGGGTTAAACAGCAAGAGCCCGTATCCTGAGAAGGATACGGGCTCTTGCTGTTTGTGGAATTAATCTTTATGGTCAGTTTGCCGAAGCATGGTGCAGGGTTGAGCTGCAGTGCTTACAGGTTCCCGAGAACTCTATGTGATGGCTGAGTACCTGGTAGCTGGTATTCTCCGAGGCAGCATCGTTGATCTGATGCTGGACGGGCAGTTCAATATCGTCCACCCTGCCGCAATCATTGCAGCGGATATGGTAATGGAGATCAGTGGTTGCGTCGAAGCGTTTCTGGGTCCCCCCAACCTCGAGTTTTAATATGATACCGCTTTCCGCCATCAGCTCAAGATTTCGATATACCGTACCCAAGCCAATACGCGGCAATCGTTTACGAACCATGTCGTAGACTTCATTGGCTGTTGGGTGAGATTTGACGTTGCTTAACTCCTCCAGAATAATCTGGCGTTGCGTGGTAAGTCTCATATTGGGCAGTTCAATAATCTGATTCATAAGCTGTTCCTGTGTTTTAACGATAAATAATAAAGCTTCTCAATAGCTATCATATAAAACTGCCAGAAAATTACAATTAAAAAAAGATAATTATAGGATTACCAGGTATCGGAGACAAGAACGTTTTCTGCAGGCAGCGACGGCGGCAATCAGGAGGAAGAAAAGAAGTCTGGCAGGTAAGGGTTGTAGTAGCCGAACCTCAGTCTTGGGAACTGGGCCTTGATACGTTGGAGCCAGGCCCTTATACCATATCGTTCAGACTCTCCGGAAAGAACGAGACTCTTTCTGTACCAGTCAGGGTCTATGTTAAGATTGCGCAGCTGTATGAAATCCGGATTGGTTTTTTCTATCAGTTCGCAGAGTGCTTCGCTTTCCCGGCATGAATCGGTAAATCCCGGAAGTATGAAATAGTTAAGCGAGACAAATTTCCCGGCTGATTTCATAGTTTTTATGGAATCCAGAACATCAGTGAAACGGTAATTCTTGGGGCGATAATAGCGGTTGTAATACAACTCCTGTGCTGAATTGATGCTTACCCTTATACTGTCCAGCCCGGCGGCTGCAAGGTGTCCTACTGAATCCGGCAGACTGGCATTGGAGTTGAGGTTGATGGTTCCCGCTGAGGTGCTTTTGCGAATCAACCTGATTGCCTGTTCAATCAGGTGGGCCTGCAGCAGCGGTTCTCCTTCACACCCCTGGCCGAAACTGACGACTGGTCTCTGGGCAGTGGTTAGATGAGGTATGGCGATCTCGGCTATTTCCTGGGCTGATGGTACAAAGTTTATACGCTCTTGTGTCGATGCGCAGCAGCCTGACGGCTGCAGCGATATACAGCCAAGGCAGCGGGCATTGCAGGATGGCGAAGAGGGCAGCGGGGCCTCCCAGCGGCCCATGAAGTAATTTCTTGCGGCCGGGCAATTGTAGGTCAGACAACATTTCCCCAGATGCTGAATGAGCCTGTTGTTTCTGTATTTGGCAAGCTTCCTTCGCGTTTTTTTATTTATTGCCGACTGTTTAAAGTGCTGATAGTCCTGGCGCTGGTCACTGTCGCTGCGAAACCCTGCAACCCAGAATTTCCCGTCATACCAGCCAACAGCTGTGTAGGCAAAGAGCGGCAGCAGCACCGGGCTTTCAGTTGCCTGATATGCGGCAGAATAAATGGCAGTATGGGCGGGAGTCATGAACGCTGCAACGGCGTTAATTTTCTCTCCGGGATGTTCAGGGTTTTCCTCAAGGAGCAGAGGCTCTCTGCTGATCGGGTCTGTTCCCATGGGAATCCGATCCGGAAGGGTGAACAGTTCACTGCCCTCAGGAAGCGGAATCAAATCCTGGAGTTCAGGCTGGCAGAAAACACCATTGGCCGCTCCAGCCATTTTAAGCTCCGGGAAATCACAAATATTTCCCCGCTCATCAGCATAGACGAGCGAGGGTAAACCTGCCGGATGGGTCACTGCGGTCTGAGGACTTTGGTTATTGAGTCAACGGCACGGTAGACATCAAGATCTTCCCCGTAAATATCCTGGATATCCTGGTGATTGACAAGATCTTCAACGATATACTGGGTCAGGTAAAGAGAGACTATGTTTGGGTCCTGAACTAATGTTCTTATCGGGGCCAGCTTCAGTTGCAGGTCGAAGTCTTCCATCATCGCCAATGATTTTAACTGTTTTTCAAATGCACTGCGCATTGAATCTACAGAGGTGGTTTCGAGGATGTTCTTGTCAATCAATCTCTGAACCAGTTTTATTGCCAGCATTTCAGCGTGATCTCTGGCATGAATGAACATCTTTTTTCGTTCCTGCTCTCGTTTCCGGTCAATTGCCCGCACGGTTTTATCCGTTGCGCGGTTTGGGTTAACATGCATCTTGGCCATATATCTTCTCCCGGGTATTGCCTTACTGATAGGTGCGGCTATTTTCAGGGGCAATGGAATCTTAAAAAAACGGCATCGTTAACTGCTCAGTTACCACCCGTTGTTCTCTCATTTTTAGGTTCGCTCTGACGAGAGAACAGCACGCTGTATGAAAGGATACTTAAACCTTTCTAGTTTAAACTGAAACATCAATTATCACTAGAGTAAACTTTATCTGTTCAGCAGATCTTGAAAAATAATGCTGATAAATTGGTGGGAACCGCGGCGGGTTTATATCTGAAGAGCTGCCTTCTGTGGTCTGCTTCAGCTCGGTTTAACTGGTAGTTTCAGCTATTTGCTCAAGTCGGATGGATTAACTAAAATATTCCTTGTATTTGCTACCATTTCTTCTATATTTATGGTCTTTAGAAAGAAGGCTTTTAATGAACCAGAGGTTCGCAGATTTAACAGCGTTCGATTATACCCTGTCGTCAGAGACATTTAATTAAAATGGAGGTTTTCACTATGTTAAGCAGAATCCAGGCTCTGTTGCCTGCATTGTTAATCCTTAGTCTAGCTAACCTTTTCAGGCTGTGCAAAAAAAGAGACTGAAGAAGCCATGAAGCCGGCAGCAGATAGCGGAGCAATGGGCAAGGAAGAGCCTCTGGAATCCACGGTTACTGTAGGAATTTCCGAGGGCCGTACATCTGATGGAATGCTTCCGGTCTACTTCGATTTTGACACCTCAGAAATCCGGCAAGATCAGGTCTCCCGCATCGAAGTAAATGGTGATTTCTTAAAGAAGAACGCTGCGCTCAGCATAAGGATTGAAGGCAACTGCGATCCTCGCGGCACCAAGGAATACAATATGGCACTGGGCGAAAGACGCGCACAGAGTGCCAAAAAATATCTGGAGAATCTCGGTATCAGTGAGGCCAGGATGTCCACCATCAGTTATGGTAAGGAGCGGCTGCTCCTGCATGGCCAGGACGAACTTTCCTGGGCCCAGAACCGGCGAGACGATTTCGTCATTGTTAAATGATTGTCAAGCGTCAGCAGTCAGTAGGAAAATGATTATACTATGCGGACCTTTCGGGTCCGCATAATTTTTTTAAAGGTGTGTACATGTTCAAATCAAAAGCAGTAATTATCCTTTTTTCATTGTTCTGTTTCGGTGTCTCCTTGGCAACTGCGAGTTCTGTGCTTGCAGCGGACATGAAAATTGGAGTGATGAATGTCCAGAAGGTACTTACCTCGTCTGTTGCTGGAAAGGCTGCCAAAGTGAAGTTTGATGCAAGAATGAAAGAGCTCCAGGACAAATTTAAGGTCGAGGAAGATGATCTCCTGGCAATGCAGAAAGATATTGAGAAGAAGAGCAGTGCCTGGAGCGAGGAGACCAAACAGGAAAAGGTTCTTGAGTTTCAGAAAAGACGACGCGAATTGCAGGCAAAATCTGAAGATGCGCGCTTCGAGTTAAAAGGACTTCAGGATAAGGAACTGGCGCCAATTCTCAAAGCTCTTGAAAAAGTTGTTGATACCTATGGATCTGCAAACGGCTATACCGCAATCCTTGATGCCAAAAACCACGTTATTTATTTTGATCAAAGTATCGATGTCAGTGATAAGCTGATTATTGAGTTAGACGCTGCCATGGCAAAATAGCAGCATTTTCTTTGTTCAGCAGGTTGGGCACGGTTTTGTGAACGGTGCATGGGGGGCTGGATCCCGTGCATCGTTTTTTTTTCATCTGATGAAAGACTGTTAACTGGATAGCTTTAGGACATTATGACACTTAAAAGTATGACCGGCTATGGCCGCGGGGAAGCTGAGAAACGGGGAAGAGTTTTCAGTGTTGAGGTGCGGTGTGTCAATAACCGCTACCTCGATGCAAAAATAAAAGTGCCTCGAGATTACTCAATGCTTGAAGATCCAATCAGAAAAATAATAGCCACTTTTCATCAGCGGGGCCGAGTTGATCTCTCCCTCGCCGTCACCGGTGATTTTTCAGATCTTGTCGAAGTCCGCGTAAATACGGATGTTGCCGCGGCATACAGGGATTCGCTGGTGACCCTGGCAGACGCCCTCGGTATTGAAAGTGATTTGAGTCTCGCCCAGATTGCCCAGCTGCCGGATGTGCTTGTACGTGAACAGAGAGCCGAGGATATCGATGAACTGAAGTCATCTGTGGAAGCCGCCGTTCACGATGCCCTGCAAAACTGTGATGAGATGCGGAGGCGTGAGGCTGCCGCACTGGTGGACGACTTATCCGCTCGACTGGCGTCATTTTCTGCTGTTTTGAATGAGGTGGAAAAGAGGATTCCGGAGCTCATTCGAGCATCGCCAGGCTTCATTGCAGGAACGGCTTCAGCAATTGCTTGGGGGTGTTGACCTCGACCCGATGAGGCTTGCTCAGGAGGTGGCTGTTATCGCTGATAAAACTGATGTGACAGAGGAGATGGTGAGGTTGAGGAGCCACATTGGTCAGTTTGAAGAAATGCTCCAGACATCAGGCGCTGTGGGCCGCAAACTTGATTTTCTGATCCAGGAATTTTTACGGGAAGTTAACACGATGGCATCTAAAATAAACGATGCCGATATTGCTCACATGACGGTTGATCTGAAAAGTGAACTCGAGAAAATGAGGGAACAGGTGCAAAATATCGAATAACCGCATGTTATTCTGAACTTTACGGAGCAGATCATTTATGCAGTTACTCAATGTTGGTTTCGGCAATACGGTAATGGTGGACCGGGTTCTCGCTGTAATCAATACCGGTTCTTCTCCTTCGCGAAAAATTAAAGAACTGGCGAAAAAAGCTGAACGGTTGATAGATGTTACTGAAGGGAGACGGACGCGATCAATTATTGTGATGGATTCAAATCACGTGGTTTTGTCATCTGTTCAGCCGGACACTATTGCCCAGAGGATTGCAGCACTGCAGACAGGACATCATCTCGACGAGTACAGGGACCTGATGAAAGGGGGTCGGGGCGAGGATAGAAAATGAGCGGCAAGCTTTTCATAATATCAGCACCGTCGGGCACCGGTAAGACGTCTCTGCTGGAGATTGTCATGTCAGAAGTTGAACAGCTCGTTTTTTCGGTTTCTCACACCACGAGACCACCGCGTGAAGGTGAGCGTGACGGCAAAGAATATTATTTTGTGACCAAAGAAGAATTTCAGCAGATGATAGCAGCCGGAGAATTCCTTGAGTGGGCCATGGTTCACGACAACTATTATGGCACCGCATTGTCGCCGCTTTCTCGCCAGCTGGAACAGAACCACGATGTTATTCTGGATATTGATGTTCAGGGTGCAGAGATTATCCGCAGGGATGGCCGGCTTCCATCTTCTCATATCTTCATCGCACCGCCTGGTATGGAAGAGCTCGAACGTCGTTTAAGAGGACGTGCAACAGAAAAGGAGCAAACTATCCAGAAACGGTTGAAAAATGCTCACAGCGAGATGGTCCATTGCGAAAAATATGACTACTTCATCATTAATGACAATCTTCAGCGGGCAGCTGGACTAGTCAGTTCAATAATTTACGCAGAGCGAGCCCGCAGTCGAAGGACAGCGCAGGGCTTACCGGTTGATGTGGAGATGATCAGGTGAAGGAAGATAAAAACAGGGCAGGCAGGCAGGAGCGCAAGATTCGCTTCAGTGACGATCTGATCTGGGGTATACATCCTGTGATCGAGACCCTGCAGGCAGAGGAGCAGCGTGTAACGGAGGTGATCCTTCAGAAGGATAGACGGGGGAGCAGCTGGGAAACGCTGCTTGAACTGGTAAAAAAAGCGGGCATAAAATATAGCTTTGTTGAGAGAATCAGTATAACCGGGTCCCCCGAGGAACAGATAAGGCACCAGGGTGTCGTAGCACGGGTAACCCCTGTACCGCTGATCCTCTTTGATGATCTGCTTGGTCAATTTTCAGCCGCTGTAAAAAACGGCGAGATCCCTCGTATCATTGCCTGCGATTCCATTCAGGATCCCCATAACCTGGGAGCGATCATCCGTTCTGCTCACGCCGCCGGAGTGAATAAAGTATTACTACCCCGCGAGCGCTCAGCACCGCTCGGCGGCACGGCGGCAAAAGCATCAGCTGGTGCCATATCCCGGGTCGATATCTGTCAGGTGACAAATCTCTCCCAAGCGCTGAAGGCAATAAAGGAGGCTGGCGGCTGGATTTTCGGTGCGGTAAAAGAGGAAAATTGTCAGTCTATTTATGAAACTGATTTCAATATTCCCGCCTGTGTAGTTGTCGGTAATGAAGCTCAGGGAATCAGGCCGCTGGTGCGCAGAAATTGTGATGTACTCATTTCCATCCCGATGGCTGGAACGCTTGACTCTCTGAACAGTTCCGTTGCAGGCGCTGTTATCATGTTCGAGATGCACCGGCAGCTGCTTGCAGCCAGGGATAATTAACCTTTTTTCTGGTCCAGTTTCGCCTTTAACAGAGCTCCCAGAGATCCCATCGACTGGCTTCCCGTTTTCGATTCTTTGCCTGAACTGAGGTAGCTTGAAAAATCCTTCCGCTCTTTGTCTGCCTTGTCTTCGGCAGACTCGTAGTCGGCAGGTGCCAGTGAAATTCTCTTGTTCTCCAGGTCTATCGATTCGATGAGCACTTCGATGTCCTGCCCCTCCTCGACAGCTTCACGCGGATGGTTGAGCCTTCTCCCCTGTCCCAGCCTGGAGATATGCACGAGTCCGTCTATCCCTGGTGCCAGGTTTACAAACGCTCCGAACGGTGCAAGCCTGTTAATGGTTCCAACGTGGCTGGTTCCTTCTTGGAATGAGCTTATCGCCGTCTCCCATGGATCTTCCAGGGTTTCTTTGATCGACAGGCTGATCCGGTCTTTTTCCCAGTCGAGACTTTTTATGACGACCTTTACCTGCTGACCGGCATGAAATATTCCCGCCAGGTCTTCAACGCGGCTCCAGCCAACCTCTGAAAGGGGAACCAGTCCGTCGACGCCGCCGAGATCGACAAAAAGGCCGAAGGAGCGTATTGATGAGATGGTCCCTTCAACGGTCATCCCTTCTGTGAGCGTTGCCTGCAGTTCTTCTTTTCTCTGCTGCTGTTCTTCCTCCTGCAGTGCCCGGGCCGAAATGACTATATTCCTGCCATTTTCACTGTACTGAGTGATGAGAAACGTTTTTTGACTGTCGAGATATTCCTTGGCTGGATCTTCCACCCGCCTGAGTCCCATTTGTGAATAGGGACAAAATGCGCGGATAGTGCCGGATAATGTCACTTCAAAGCCGCCTTTTATCTCAGCCTTTACCGTTCCTTCAACGGGCACACCGCTGCGCCAGGCTTCCTCGAGGTGAGCACTGCTGGCGCCTGATCCAAGCCTGGCTGTGAACAGCTGTTCGGATCTGCCTGATTTGAGATAATAGACGGAGACAGTGTCGCCTATCTTGACGGTAAGTTCTCCAGTTTCATCTATAAATTCAGAGGCGTTGACTATTCCTTCACTTTTCAACCCCACATCAAGAAAGATGGTTTCGCCATCTAGGCCAACGATGGTAGCTGTGATTTTCTGTCCTGGGGATAGCCTGCGCACCGGTTTTTCCTCACTGGCGTTCAAAAGTGCTTCAAAGCTGTCGTTATCAGATGTCATGTGGTGATAATCCTGTGGTTTGTAGGAGGCTTGGTTAATTATTGCCTGATAATTTCAGTTCCTTCAGGCGGGGTAAAAGAAAAAAGTCGTTCAATTTCTTCCTGTTTCTCGGATTGAAAGGGGTCAACTGATATGTTGGATATATTGATGGTAGTTCTGGTGTCAAAATGATCTATAAACTCGATTCGACGAATAAGAGATTCTGCAGTGACATAGAGATGAATGATGGTAATTTGAGAATCAGGATTTTTGGGTACAAGATATATCACGCTCAAATCAGTCGATGAACCTTCAGCTTCACCGGATAGAGCAGGTTCTGAATCCAGAATTGTAAAACTGTTCTCCAGCGGACCCTGACCGGCAAAAAAAGAAAATAATAGATCGGCCTGACCTTTGTCAACCGGGGCAATGATCATCTGGTTCAGCTCCTCAAAATACATGGAAATTGTTTTGCCATCGCTTATGAGGACCTGGCGGTCCGGGCTGTTGTAATTCCAGCGCATTTTCTCCCCGCTGCCAGTCCTGACGAAAATCCCGTTACCTTTCCCCGTCTTCGGCCTGCCGATCATCTGTCCCTTTGTTGTCTGGATGAAGGAGAATGAAAGGCTGTCAACCTGGCTGTAATAGTCCTGCAGACGTTTGGCCACCTCTGCTGAGGTTTCAGATCCTGAAGCGGGTATGGCGAACAGGGATGAAGCCGGTATCAACAGCAAAAAGAAGATGACAGCGCTCGTCAATGGTATGCAATTGGAGTAGATTTTCATGAAGTGCTGAAACATTCTATGGCATTAACAGTTGTCGTTGTGAGTGGGTATTGAGTTTTTTTACATTAACTGGCCGGGCAATAACCGGTTTTGGATCCGCTTGAAAACTGTTCTGATCCCCCGCGGCTCGTTGAAAACGGCAGGCGGCTGTCTCTCATGAGCAGCATACTCCGAACCGTTGGACCAGAGAGCGAACGATCATGAAAGCGGCTATTGTTTTGTCGTTCTTTTTCTTGTTGTCTGACGTTTTGTTGCGGTAGACGCTTTTTTACGTGCTGCAATAGCTTTTTTCAAGGCATCGGGTATCCCCCTCTCCTTTCCAGATTTCTTTCTCTTTTCGGAGAGCGCTTTGGCACAAAGAGGCTGCCGCAAGGAAAAGCCATATTTAACCCGGTATTCTCTTCCAGTCAACCCATGTGAGCGAAGATGTTTGGGAGAGAGCATTTTGAACTCTTCACCACATTCAAGACAGATGATTTTATTTTTAAGGATGGATTTTTGCGGGCTGATCTGGGGAGCTGTAGATGACAGTTCTACATCTTCTTCGCCTGCTTCAAGTTTTTGTAATCCCTGCAGTGTTTCAAACGTTTTCTGGAGTGCTGACTGCATCTCATCGATTGACATATCTTTTGCACTTCCTTGTGCCTGGATAATTTCTGCTGCCATTTCCACGAGAGTTTTTGCCATGGTAAGTACCTCAACAGGTTAAATTGATAAAAAGAATAGTAGCGAAGTAACCAAGAGAATAAATCTAAAAGAAGATAAAATCAACCTCATCAATAACATTCATAAAAATTCAATAAAGATATCTGATAAACCTAAAAATATGCAAATAATAGTCTGATTTTTTATAATAAAACAGTAGTTGGACAATTTTCGAATGAGATATTGACATCGGATTACAAGAGAATTAGATTAGCGACCGGAAAAATATTAACCTGAACCTGCCATGGCCGGCTTATTGATGATTGAGCCTCATGGTCTGTATTTATGGAGTTGTTCAATGCCTGTTTATGAGTATGAATGTAAAGCGTGTGAGAATATTTTTGAAATTCAGCAGAAAATGGCAGATGCCCCATTGACTGTCTGTCCTGACTGCACTGGACCTGTTACCAAACTGATCTCGATGAATTCGTTCCAGTTAAAGGGCGGCGGCTGGTATTCAGACGGTTATGCCTCCTCCAAAAACGGCACAGCGGAAAACAAGAGTGAGTCAAAACCTGCAGCTCCGCCATGTAAAACTGACGCCGCCTGTAAGGGCTGTCCTGCTGTTGCGGCGGGCAGTTCTTAGTCTCTGTCACCAGCACTTCCCGGCAGGTGTGACCGGTTATGAGGTGAAATAATTGCCATCGCATCACCGTACGAATAGAATCGGTAATCGCGGCTCACAGCAGTATGATAACAGTCCAGTAATTGTTCCCTGCCGCACAAGGCGGCCACCAGGAACATTAACGAGGACTGTGGCAGGTGAAAATTGGTAATGAGATTATCAACTGCCCTGTATTTAAACCCCGGAGTAATATAGAGATCACACCAGCCGTTGACAGGGACGACCATCCCGCGCTCGTCAATACTGAACTCCAGGGCTCGAACCGAGGTGGTGCCGACTGCCCAGACTTTTCCTCCAGCTCCCTTAACGCTATTTACGATATCCGCACTTTCCTGTGGAATTTCTATATGCTCCCGATGGATACTATGTTTGGTGATATCATCCGTCTCTACGGGGGAAAAGGTGCCGTAACCGACATGAAGGGTGATCGGTGCGATTTTAACCCCCTTTAAGCGCAAATCATTCAGCAGGTCGTGGGTGAAGTGCAGTCCGGCAGTGGGGGCAGCGACCGCACCCACTTGGGCTGCATAAACGGTCTGGTATCTGCTCGCGTCTTCTGCTGAAGTCCCATGGGTGCGGCAGATGTAGGGCGGCAGAGGGATATCTCCGCTCACGGCCAGGACATCATCGAGTCCGGCTGCGGACGGTATTGAAAGTACGATTGACCACTTCCCCCTACCACTGTTCTGGAGCAGCCTGCAGTGACAATTTTCATTAATGATTATTTTCGATCCGGGCTGGGGTTTTCGAGAACTTTTGACCAGTGCTTCACAGGAATAGTGAAGGTATGCCGGATCCGGCGATTCTGCTTTAAGCGGACTGGGATAATCAAGTAAAAAGACCTCTGCCTTACCGCCTGTTTTTTTTCTGCCCAAGAGGCGGGCGGGAAAGACTCTGGTATCGTTAATGACCAGGACGTCGCCTTTCTGGATAAACTGTTTGATGTCAGAGAAAAGGAAATGTTCAATGCATCCTGTCTTCTGATCTAAAACGAGAAGTCGAGATTGATCTCGCCTGTCTGCAGGGTGCTGGGCAATATTTTTTTCCGGCAGGTTGTAATCATACGCCTGCAGTAGCAAATCATCTTGCATAGTGTATTATGGTTAAGTACAAGAAAGGTTTGAGTCAATCATCGTTTATTATCCTTCAATTGGAAACAGCTTAGATAACATGCTCTTGGTCCTTGCCGCAACTGAATTTGAAATGATGTCATTTAAATCCCCGGCGCTTGAAGGCGATGATCAGGTGATGATGGCTATTTGTGGTGTTGGACCTGTTGAATCTGCGGTGCGTGTCATGCGGTTACTCGGTGAACATGGTGCAGAGATCAGCCATGTTATTAATTTCGGCATTGGCGGCGCCTACCTTGGGGAGCCCAACGATGCCGGTATCGGCCTGCTTGATATCTGTCTGGCAGAGTCAGAAGTCCTGGGAGATTATGGCGTCTGTTACGGCAGCAGGGTAGAGCCGTTTGCTGACCAGGAATTGCCCGGCAAAATGGAGTTTACCTTGAGTAATGATCTGCTTGAGTGTGCCCGGCGGGAACTTACAGATAAAAAGCTTGATTTTTTTACCGGCCCGTTTGTAACCGTTAACAGTGCAAGCGGCACTGCTGAGAGAGGCAGATTTATTAAGAGAAGGTTCAATGGAATTTGTGAAAATATGGAAGGAGCCGCGATCGCCCGATGCTGCGAAATGTTCTCTCTTCCCATGGTCGAGGTAAGAGTGGTCTCAAATATGGTAGAAGACCGCCCGGGTAAACCATGGAAACTGAAAGAGGCCTGCAGTCGCTCGGGGTATATTGCCTCGCTGATCGCACACAGGCTTAAGGATCTGCTATGAAAGCACTGACAATCGGTTTTTCTCCGTGCCCTAATGATACGTATATTTTTAACAGAATGGTTAATACCGTTCCTGAGCCGGGAGATCCTGTATTTGAACCGCCCCATCTGGAAGATGTGGAGACCCTCAATCAATGGGCTTTTGAGTATCGACTCGATGTTACCAAGCTTTCCTACCATGCTGTTGGTCATCTCCTAGAGGAATACTGTGTGCTGCCGTCAGGAGGAGCACTCGGACATGGCTGCGGCCCGCTTCTGGTGACAGGCAGCGACGTTTCCCTTGATGATTTGGCGCGAAAACGAATTGCCATACCCGGCAAATATACAACGGCGGCCCTGCTTTTTCGCATGTTCCTGCCGGAATGCACCGATCTCGTAGAAATGCGATTTGAGCAGATAATGGCTGCGATCTGCAACGGAGTGGTGGACGGGGGCGTCATTATTCACGAGAGTAGATTCACCTATCAATCCCACGGATTAACCTGTCTGCAGGATCTTGGGGTGTGGTGGGAAAACACCAGCGAAATGCCCATTCCCCTTGGCTGCATTGCTGCACGCAGGAGTCTCGGACCGGGTTTAATTAATGAAATCGACAGGTTGATCAAGGCCAGTTTAACCTGGGCCCGTTTGAATCCGCGAGAGGGGCGGGCCTATATAAATCAGTATGCTCAGGAGACTGATGAGGCTGTAGTACAGAGCCATATTGACTTGTATGTTAACGATTTTTCTTATGACCTGGGAGAGGAGGGGCGCTGTGCGGTAGAAACATTTATCTCACGTGCTCGAGACGAGAAGATCTTGCCAGAGTCCTCTCAACCAATTTTTTGTCTCTAATCATTCCTGCAGTCGGATATGTTGCCAGACTATCTCCCCATCATTCACGTAAGCCAGTTTCATGGTGATGAAAAGATTCGTAATCTGCTTCTTGACGGACTTTGCAAAGAAATCGCAAAAAAGGGTGTAAGAGTCAGTGTGGTTGAACGGCTTGTCCAATATACCAGAGGCGGTAGGGTCGATAATGGTGTTATTGAGAACATCGCAAGCACTGATCTGCTTTTCGTACATGGACGATGTGATAAAGATTATGCGCAGTTAATTCTTGGTCAACATCTTGATACTACAGTGAATAAGGCGGCTGCATACCCGCGTTTCACCTGCCCTGAGGCTTCTGAGACGACAGTCTGCGCAGGTGCCATTTTCAGGTGGCTTGAAAGATGCATGAACACCACTCCTCTTTGGGGATGTGTTCTCATCGGCGGCAGGAGCTCGCGAATGGGGAGTCCGAAGCATCTTATCGATGGCGGTGATGGAAAGAGCTGGCTTGAGCGGTCGGTGGACTTCCTCTCTGCTCAGGTTTCAGAAATAGTACTTTCCGGTAATGGGGATATACCGCTGATACTCGATTCCCTCGAGCGAATCGATGACCTTCCCGGTATATCCGGTCCGCTGGCCGGAATCTCTGCTCTGCACAAACACAATCCATTTGTGTCCTGGATTGTCATGGCCTGTGATATGCCGGATATTTCAGTAGAGAGTCTCAGGTGGCTCATTGACCAGCGGCGGCCGGGACGGTTGGCGATCATACCGCACAATCCGTTGACTGGCAGGGGTGAACCGCTCTATGCCTGGTATGATTTTCGCTGTGCCCCTCTTTTTGACGCTCAGGCAACAAAAGGGGAGATGAGAATGAACAGTCTGGTCCATTGTGAAGGTGTCTATAATCCGGTTATTCCTGGTGATCTCGTCAGAGCCTGGAGAAATGTTAACCGGCCGGAAGAACTGGACCGTCCTTTGAGCGAGCGGTTATGAATTAAGAAGCCGTTTCAGTACCCGGCATCGGCGGCAGATTGAAATTTTTTCTTGCCAGTTTTTTTGGGGATGCTGACCACAGATAGTTCCGTTAATAAACCAGCACAGGTTGCCTGAGTTGAACTCCCAGGCCGGACAGTTTTCTTTCTTATCGGCTGGGCATTTGGTTAGGTCCCAGCAGTTCTGGTCCTTGAGTTGTACTTTTTTGGAAAATAGAAACAATAGCTGACGCTCAACGTGCCCGGGTATGGAACGCCAGCCCTGCTCGTAGCTGCTCACGGCTTTAAGAGAAGAGCCCAGTAATTGAGCCAGTTCTTTTTGGGTTTTATCCAGCCGTTTCCGTATTGCTATAAATTCTGCGCTTTCCACGACGTTTGTCTCCGGATTGCGATGAGTGAAAGATCAAAACCATCCCAGATCATATAACACATTGTAGCATTAGATGGCCGGGAGGACAACCATTTATAACCACTATTACTCATCACAATTCTGCTGAGGGGCTGAGCTTGTTAAAAAATGAAGCGACAGCAGGCCGGGGGATCAGGAGCAGTTGCGCCTCTGCCAGGCAATCGGGCAGCAGCGGCAGATTTAAGTAGCTGCTGATTATACTGATATAACTATTGATTCTTTTAATGCTTTTTGGTTTTCTATGCTGAGATGAATATGTTTTGATCCGAGATACTCTTTCTCTCCACTCTGTCCTGAACTGCATGAGGCAGGTTATACCGTGGCTTTATATTCTCTTGATTATTTTTTAAGCGTTATAAAAAATAACCGCATGAGGTCCTTTCTCGGCGAAGGGCTTCTCATCCTGTTCTTGTTCTTTTACGCTGTGGGCTGCAGCTCCGGGGACTCTAAACGTTTGAAAATCGGGGACCAGGCGCCAGAGTATACCATTACTGCTTTAAACGGTGAGCTTATTTCCTCGAGTGACTGGGACGGCTATCCTGTAATTCTGCGCTTCTGGGATACCGAGTGCAAGTATTGCCGGGCTGATACACCGATTGTAAATCGCTTCTTTGATCAATATCAGCAGCGGGGGTTAAAGGTTCTCTATGTTGCTATGGCTACTGAAACGATCGAGGCTGTGAAATCCTTTACCGATGACCTTGAGATTGTCTTTCCTGTGGCGCTGGACCATGATGGGAAAATGGCTGCGGACTATCAGGTAAGGATGGTGCCCCAGACAGTTTTTATCAGTCCGGATCAGAAAATTATTACTGCCATCCTGGGAGGTGTCGGAGAGGCAGAACTGGACGAACTAGTAGGAAAATATCTGACAAAATAATAGCTAGACAGGAGATTGATTGATCATGAAAAACGTTCTTATAGTGTTGTTATTTTGCCTGTCTCTGAGTGCTGCCGGTATTTCAGCGCTGGCAGAGCCGGTTGACCCGGTCAGCCCTGATCAGCGCTGCGCTGTCTGCGGGATGATGGTTGCCAAGTATAAGCCCTGGATCACCCAGCTTCATGCAGCGGCTGAAGAGGTGGTCATGTTTGATGGAGTCAAAGACCTGATGGCGTACTATTTTGACCCGGCGGCCTATGGTGGCAAAGGTGATGTGGCCAACGCAGCGATATGGGTAAAGGATTATTATACCCTGGAATATCTTGACGGCAGGAACGCTTTTTACGTCGTCGGCAGTGATGTCATGGGGCCGATGGGTGAGGAACTGGTGCCGTTCGGGTCACGTAAAGCCGCTGAAAATTTCAGCGAGGATCACCAGGGAACACAGCTGCTGCTTTTTGATGAGATTACACGCGAGATGATCATGTCGATGAAGAAGAGACATATGATGAAAATGAAGAAAATGAAGGGGGCCAGCCAGTAAGGTGTCATGAGACCCTCGACGCGGCTGCTGATTTTCATAGCTTGTCTTGCTCTTTTCCAGCTCCTCATGTTTCAGGCTCAGTACCGGGCATTTTCCAACCAGCAGGAAGCTGATCAACAGATGAGACTGGTCATTGATCGTCTAGGCTTGACTGACCTCTGCATTGCCACTGATGCCCGATATCTCAGGCACCTCAGTATAACCGATCCAGTGGCGCCATACATGGATCATCCCGGGGGATTAGAACATTTCCCTTCAAGCTCAGTTATTGCGCCGGTGAAGTGAATGACCCTCTACAGCATCAACCGGCAGCGTAATATCCTTGACTATGCGCTGGGGAGCCTCTGGCGCAATCGATTTAAAAATATCAGTGTCTTCCTGGTGTTCAGCCTGGTTATTTTTGTTATTGCATCGTTCAGGCTTATTACCAGCAGTCTCGACAATGCAGCTGAGCAGTTGCTGACCGCAGTGCCTGATATTACGGTTCAGAAAATGACAGCAGGCAGGCAGGATGTTCTTCGCTATCAGGATCTCGCTGAGATAGAGGGTTTTTTTGGCATTAAAGAGGTCAGACCCCGGGTCTGGGGGTATTATTTTGACGAATTAAACGGCGCAAATTATACCGTTATCGGTGATGCAGCCTTTACCGGCAGCGAGATATTGCCCGGACTGTCAATTGTCTATGGGAGTGACGATGGTCTGAAGCAGGGCGTAAGTCCTGTGGTAATCGGGCAATCAGTGATAGATAGTAAGAATCTGGACAGGCGCCAGAGTTTTTCGCTGTTTCGTCCGGATTTAAGCCTCAAATCTTTTTACATTACCGGAGCGTTTGCAGAAAACACATCGCTGGTCACCGGGGATTTGATGGTAATGGGAATCGAGGCCGCAGCTGATCTGTTCGGGATGGCTGGTGACGAGCTGACGGACCTGGTTGTCTCGGTGGGTAACCCGACAGAGATTGAGACAATCGCTAAAAAAATTTCTGAACGACTGCCGGGATCACGGGTCATAACAAAAAACCAGATCAAAAAAACCTATCGTGCTGCATTTGGCTGGCGCAGCGGGTTTGGCCTTGTCTGTCTTTTGGGCTCGGTTGCTGCGTTTATAGTTTTAGCCTGGGATAAAGCCTCCGGACTATCGGAAGAACAGCGGCGGGAGGTTGGGATTCTTAAAGCGGTGGGCTGGCAGACGGCTGACGTGATGAGTGTGAGGTTCTGGGAGTCGGTCGTCATTTCAATCCTCGCCTTCACTGTTGGGTATACATTCGCCTGGGCACATGTTCTCTGGTTTGACGGCCTTTTGTTCAGGCCGCTATTGCTTGGCTGGTCGGTGCTCAGCCCGCCACTGTCGCTGCTGCCGGTTTTCCGGCTCGGGGATCTGATGCTGATCTTTTCCATCTCAATACTGCCGTATCTTGCTGCCACCGTTATGCCCGCCTGGCGAAGTGCGCTGGTAAGGCCCGACTCGATTGTATAAGGCAATGATTACTCTTGATTCAGTTAATAAGTGGTACAATCGAGCGGCAGTCAATGCGGTTCATGCCCTCAAAGATATTTCTCTGCAGGTTGCAGACAATGAAATCGTCTGTATACAGGGGCCGAGCGGTTCCGGCAAATCCACGCTTCTCTCCATCCTAGGCTGCCTTTTCGTTCCCACCAGCGGGAAGGCAATAATAAATGGCAAACCTCTCTCACGGCTGCCTGATCGTTTTCTTACCCTCTATCGACGAGAGACCATAGGTTTTATTTTTCAACGTTTTCATCTGCTTCCAGGACTCAGTGTGACGGCCAATATAACCCTGCCGCTGCTGCCTCTGGGGGTGGCGCTTGGCGAACGGGAACAGCGGGCGCAGCTGCTGATGGAAAAACTATCGCTTAGCCATCGGAAACATTTCGATATCTCGAATATTTCAGGTGGTGAATTGCAGCGAACCGCAATTGCCCGAGCCTTGATCAATGACCCTCCAATAATCGTTGCGGATGAACCGACAGCGCATCTGGATGAACAGCTCAGCCATGACTTTATGTCGATCATTGGTGACTTAAAAACTGACGGCAGAACGATCGTAATTGCTTCCCATGATCCGCTGGTAGGCAATCACAGGATTGTTGACCGCTGTCTTTTAATGAGAGATGGACGTCTGGAGGGATCGGAGAAATAATATGCTCACCGATGCCTGGTCCATAGGGTTGCTGAGTTGTTCGATCGTGACACTTTTCCTCAGTTTGGTCGGTGTCAGAACCGGCTGGCGTATTATCAGCTCCTGGGATATCGGTTCCGGGTCCGAATTACAGATCAGGCTTGAGGAAGAGGTCTTTCTAAGCGCGGTCCTGGTTGAGTTTGGCTTCGTCATACAACTGCTCAGTGTCTTAATGGTGGTACTGGCTGCCGATTATTTTTCAAACATTCTTGTTGGCGCCATGTGTGCCACCGGGGCTTTAACCGCAAACAGCTATGGTGTCCCGGTACTGCTCGTAAAATTACTGTCGCTGTTTTTGTCTGCTGCCTGGATTGTCTGTCATAACCTTGATATCAGCTCAGAATATTATCCGCTGGTAAAGACTAAGTATGTGCTGCTGTTTTTCATCTTTCCGCTGCTCATTCTGGACAGCACACTGCTTGTTCTCTACTTATACAACCTGGAGCCTGATATCATTACATCCTGCTGCGGGGTATTGTTCAGCAGCCAGGTGAATGACGGATATAATCTCCTGACCATTATACCCTCATCAGGCCTGCTCGCACTCTATGGGTTGCTGGCGCTGGCGCTGTCAGGCATCACCGTTAAGATGATTGGTCATGGCGATGACACTGGCACCGTTTCCCCATATACCGCCTGGGCGGCCATTGGCTTATGGCTGGTTTTCTACTTCTTTTCCCTGCTGGTTGTTACCGTTCATACCAGTCCCTATATCTATGCAATGCCCCATCATCGTTGTCCTTTTGACCTGCTCAAGTCACCCTACACGGCAATCGGGTACCCCCTCTATTTTTTTCTTCATGGCGCGGTTATTGCCGGAATCAGTATCTCCATCGGATGTTTATCTGAAGGCAGAAGGGGGCTTGCACTACCGTCAGCCCGACTTCGATTCTGGGCTGGCCGGCTCAGCCTGATATTCATGGCGGTTTTTCTTTTAATGGTGATCTACCACCCGCTGATCTATCAGTTTCGGGGAGGCGAAGGATAAAAAGCGCGGACCTGGCACGATTCGGTTTTGTTTTTTTACCGATCGGTTATAAAGTACTGCTATAATCTGCTGTTTTAACGGTTTGCTTTATAAAAACCGTAATGGAACAGGCGATTTTTGTGCTCCGTCACAAATAATTACAATTTCAGCGGTGAAACATGGCTGTACATCCAACGATCCTCCCCACAGCTTTTGACCCCCATTTCAAGGTTTTTCATGAGCTGATGCCGTTCAAGGTACAGGAAATTCTCCTGGTGTCGAGCCTTTATGATGCCTTCATAATGGAGGAAGACGGCAGTATAACGACAAAGATTATTCATGAGTATCATGGCCTAAATCTCAGTAAAGCTCCAAAATTCACGAGGGTCTCGACAGGAGAGAAGGCTCTGGAAACCCTGAGGAACAAACATTTTGATCTGGTTATCACCATGCCGTACCTTAACGGCATGGACGCCTTTGACCTCGGCAGGGAAGTCAAGGCGATTAGGCCTGACATCAAAGTTATCCTGCTGGCTCATAATCTGAGAACAATCTATTCCCTGCCGGAACGGTTCAGCAGCGACTGCATCGATAATATATTTCTCTGGTGCTGTGAAGATGACCTGCTGATGTCTATTGTCAAGAATGTTGAAGATCATTCGAATGTTGATAATGATACCGCCCGGGCCATGGTGCGTGTCATTATCTATGTGGAGGATTCGCCTGATTACAGTTCTTTGTTCCTTCCTGCAATTTACCGGGAGGTTGTGAAGCAGACCCAGGCCGTCCTTGATGAGAGTATTAATGAACGTCATCGGCTTCTCAGGATGAGGGCACGACCTAAAATTCTGATGGCTCGAACCTATGAAGATGCACTGAAACTGTATGAATTATATAAGCCCTATGTCTTCGCTGTTATTTCTGATGCGCGTTTTCCGCGGAACGGAAAACTCGATCAGCGGGCCGGAGAAAATTTTCTAGCCGCCGTCAGGGATGATATTCCGGATCTGCCTCTGCTGATGCTGTCATCGGAGGAAGATAATAAAATTCGCGCAGAATCAATTCCTGCTGTTTTTATTTCCAAACAGGCCCCTGACAGTTATAGCGCCTTGCATAATTTTTTCCTGACATACCTGGGGTTTGGCGATTTTGTCTTTCGAAAAACTGATGGATCTCCAATTTGTAGTGTTTCAAATGTAATTGAGTTTGAACAGGCACTTGCTACAATACCCAACGAGTCACTGCAGTATCATGCGCTGCGAAATCATTTTTCCAACTGGATGATGGCCCGCTCTGAGGTGGGGCTGGCACGTCGTCTTCATCGCGATTTTATTGGTGACATCAATAAAATTGACGAGATGCGGGATGATATCATTTTCAAAGTGCGCTCCCTGAGGAAATTGAGGCAGCAGGGCGTTATAACAAGATTCAGTAAAGATGCCTATGATCCTGAGGTCAACGAGTTTGTCAAGATTGGCGAGGGGCCTATCGGAGGCAAGGCCCGCGGGCTTGCTTTTATGTGGGCCTGCCTGCAGCGGCCTGGTGCAGGTGATTCAATCCTGTCAAATTATCCTGTGGTTATTCCCAGAACGATGGTTATCTCGTCTGAAGGATTCGATGCCTTTGTGCGCAAGAATTTGTTCTCTCCGTTTGAAAATATTGACGATGAGCAGATTGCAGATCTCTTTCTCGACGCCAGTTTACCATCCTGGCTGAGTGGTGAACTGGAGGCATTTCTTGAAAAATGTGAATTTCCACTGTCTGTAAGGTCTTCGAGCCTGCTGGAAGACGGTCATTTTCGCCCCTATGCCGGGCTCTACTCCACCTATTTTCTTACCAATAACCATCCAGATTTTGCAGAACGGCTCATGCAGCTGGAGTGCGCGGTAAAGCTGGTTTATGCCTCCACCTGGTTTGAGAGCCCGCAGGCTTTTTCCCGTGCCGGCTCCAATAGTATGGATGATTCCATGGCCGTAATTGTTCAGCAGATGATTGGCGCCGATCATAACGGGAAATGGTATCCGGCCCTGTCCGGCGTTGCCCAGTCACACAACTATTACCCGGTTCAGAACATGAAGCCCGAAGACGGAATTGCCCACATCGCTCTTGGGATTGGCAAAACTGTCGTTGAGGGTGAGAAAAATTTAAGATTTTCACCGGCCCATCCTCAGAAGCTGATACAGTTCTCGACGGTTGAGGACATTCTTGAGAATTGTCAGCGGCAGTTCTATGGGCTTGACATGCAGAATAATTATTGCCTCAATCGTTATAACGCAAACCTGATCCGTTATGAGGTTCAGGATGCAGCGGCTGATAAACCCGTTCAACTGCTTTCATCGACTTACATTCCGGAGGAAAACAGGATTCGGGATGTAGACATGCCAGGTGTAAAAGTCCTTACCTTTGCTCAGCTGCTGAAGTATTCTTCCTATCCTCTTGCCGAGACTCTTTCAGAATTGCTCGCCATCGGCCGTTCGGGCATGGGGAGTGAGGTAGAGATCGAATTTGCCGTACAGCTTGGAGAGACCTTGCCTGACAGTAAATTTTATCTTCTTCAGATCAGGCCGATGGTCACCGGGGGTGAGCGCGCTGATGTGGGTATTTGCGACCATGAGATCGCCCAGTCAGTTTGCTACTCGACCCAGTGTCTGGGGCATGGGCGTCTTTCAAATATTTTTGATATTATTTATGTCAAACCAGATAATTTTGAACCGTCTGCGACCAAAGAAATTGCCCGGGAAATTGGACTGCTGAATCGAAAACTGAGCGCTGAAGGGAGGAATTTTCTCCTCATGGGGCCTGGTCGCTGGGGCACAGCAGACCACTGGCTGGGCATACCCGTTCAATGGAGTGACATTTCCAGGGTTCAGGCTATTGTCGAGGTGCGAAGCAACCTGCTGAGAGCTGATCCCTCTCAAGGGTCACATTTTTTCCAGAATATCACTTCCCTCGGCATCCCTTATTTGACGGTTGATGATAATAACGGCCAGGCTGGCGGGAACAATGAAGATAAGATCGACTGGTCGTGGTTCAACAGTCTTGAAGCCAATTATGACGGCACCTGGGTCCGGCATCTCAGGCTCGATTACAGTTTGACGATTAAATGCGAGGGGAGCGGCTCTCGCGGCATAATCATGTACCGCGAAGATCTGATTAACAGAATGTGCAGTGAAGACGAATAATCCTGTATATCATAAAAAAGGAGATTGATAATGGAGCAGATTATTGGACTGATACAATCCAGGGATCCTGAGCAGAATGAATTTCATCAGGCCGTGGAAGAGGTTGTTGAAACGGTAAAACCAGTACTGGAACGAAATCCTGAATACCGCCAGCAGGCTGTATTGGAACGGATTACCGAACCCGAACGGGTTTTGATGTTCCGGGTACCCTGGATGGCGGACAATGGACAGGTGATGGTAAACCGTGGATTCCGCGTGGAAATGAACAGTGCCATTGGACCTTATAAAGGAGGACTGAGATTTCATCCTTCGGTGAATTTGGGAATTATAAAGTTTCTGGCCTTTGAGCAGGTCTTTAAAAATTCGTTGACAACGCTTGCCATGGGAGGAGGAAAGGGTGGGTCTGATTTTGATCCAAAAGGTAAATCAGACAATGAGGTTATGCGTTTCTGCCAGTCTTTCATGTCCGAGCTGTTTCGCCATATCGGACCCAATACCGATGTCCCGGCAGGTGATATCGGTGTTGGTGCCCGGGAGATCGGTTATCTGTTTGGGATGTACAAGAAACTCAGTAACGAGTTCACCGGTGTTCTTACCGGCAAGAGCCTGAACTGGGGAGGCAGTCTGATCCGGCCGGAGGCAACCGGCTATGGCACCGTCTATTTTGCTGCTGAAATGCTGCAGACCAGGGGGGAAACATTTGAGGGAAAGACCTGCCTGGTGTCGGGTTCAGGAAATGTCGCTCAGTTTACCACCGAAAAAATTCTTGAACTTGGTGGCAAGGTGGTAACAATGTCTGATTCATCTGGTTATATTTTCGATGAGCAGGGAATCGACAGCGAGCGGCTGGACTATATCATGAACCTGAAGAATATCAGGCGCGGCAGAATCAGCGAGTATGCCGATACATTCAAAAATGCAGTCTACATACCGGTAGATCCGCACCTGGATTATAATCCCCTTTGGGATCATAAGGCTGAGTGCGCGATGCCATGCGCCACGCAGAATGAAATTAACGAAGTTGATGCGGCCAACCTATTGAAAAACGGCATCTACCTGATAAGCGAGGGGGCCAATATGCCTTCTGTGCCGGGAGCAGTCGACCAGTTTATCGATAATAAAATCCTTTATGGTCCGGGAAAAGCAGCAAATGCGGGAGGTGTTGCGGTCTCAGGACTTGAGATGGCACAGAATTCCATGCGCCTGGCCTGGCCCCGTGAGGAGGTTGATGCGCGATTGAAGCACATCATGAAGTCGATCCACCAAACCTGTATCGATGCTGCCGGTACCTATGGTGTATCGGGCAACTATGTCGCCGGAGCCAATATTGCCGGGTTTGTCAAAGTTGTTAATGCAATGCTGGACCAGGGACTGGTCTAGGGTATCAAAACAGGGGGGCGATTATGACTTCTCTCTATGATCGTCAGTGCAGGCAGTCCTTTGCCCTGATTGAAAAGAACCTCGATCGGTATTTTATTAATATGTCGATGGAGTGTCCCTATCAGCTCCCCTACAAGGCAACATTTTATCAGGCCCTCTTTGGTCCGTTGACAGATCATATCATGGAGTTGTTTCTGGCGGCGGGATATCGTCGCAACGGCAACAGTCTCTATACCATGCGCTGTGCATCATGCAGCGCATGCGTGCCTATCCGAATTAACCCTGCTGAGTTCAAACCAAGCAGAGACCAGCGAAGGGTTCTAAAGAAAAACAGTGATCTGTCGATTAGCCTGAATTCAGTTCGTATGACAGAAGAAAATCTAGACCTGTGTGAGCATTTTCTTACAAAACGTTATCCTCAGAAGAATAATACCGCCCTCGGCTATTATTCCGGCTTCTTCCTTAACCATATTGTCAATTCTCTGGAGTTTCACTATCGTGCAGGAGGCCGGCTGCTGGCAAACGGTATTGTCGACATTGGCGAAAACTGGATGAATGCGGTTTATTTTTATTTTGATACTGCTGAATCAAAACGGAGCCTTGGAACCTTCAACATTCTCACATTGATTGATTTCTGCCTGCAGAAATCAATCGAGTATCTCTATCTCGGTTATTACATAGAAGGTGTTTCAGCGATGAGTTATAAAAATCGCTTCAGGCCGTATTACCTGAAGCAGGGTGAGACCTGGACACGCTACTCCGGGAGATAGGTTAAGAAAATAATCAGAGAATGAAAACTGCGGGATACTGACTGAACATGAAAGAGGCGTTATTCTACAGCAAGAGCGGCTCAGCAGTGATATGCGGACTGTGCATGCACCAATGCCTCATAAAACCGGGCAGAAGGGGGATCTGCGGTGTGCGCGAGAATCAGGATGGCACACTGGTAAGTCTGGTCTATGGCAAAATCTCAGCAGAACAGATAGATCCTGTTGAGAAAAAGCCGCTTTTTCATTTTTTACCTGGGACGCTCACCTATTCCATCTCAACCATCGGCTGCAATTTCAAATGCCTCCACTGTCAGAATCATTCCTTGTCGCAGGTAGAATTCAGCCAGAACCAGACAGGGTACCTGATAAAATCACCTGAAAATATTACCCAGGCTGCACTGAACGGCGGATGCAAATCGATCAGTTATACCTACGTGGAACCGACGGTGTTCTACGAGTTTGCCTATGACTGCTGTCATGCTGCAAAAGATTGCGGCTTGAGAAACATATTTGTCTCAAACGGCTATATGAGTCATGAGGCGGCCAGGATGCTTGTTCCCGTTCTTGATGCGATTAACATAGATATCAAGTCGTTTAATGATGCATTTTATCAGAAAGTATGTGGTGCGCGGCTGAATCAGGTTCTTGAAAATGTACGGTTTTTTCGTGAGCATGGAATTTGGGTTGAGGTCACGACACTATTGATACCGGGGCTCAATGATTCACAAGAGGAGATTCGCCATATCGCCGAATTTATTGTGGATGTTGATCCTGAAATTCCCTGGCATGTCTCTGGCTTCAGACCCATGTACCGGATGCTGGATCGACCTCCGACCCTTCCTGCACAGCTGCAGCACGCCAGAGATATCGGAATCAACACGGGCGTGAATCATGTTTATGTGGGTAATGTTCGAGACGGCAGGGGAGAGAGCACTCATTGCCCAGTGTGCCATGAAATGGTTATATGCCGCCGCGGCTTCAGTGTCACTGACATCAATATGAAGGCAGGTTCGTGTCCTTCGTGCGGTAATCAGATAGCTGGTGTCTGGTAGGCTAAAACCTGAGAGCTGCAGGTATACTCAGTGAGAACTGTTTTACCCTCAATGGGAGTGCGTTTTCCGCCCGCCAAATAGTTTACCGCTGATAATCGTCAGCAATATGGCAAACAGTGCTGCAGCGAGACCGAGCAGGACATTATAGAATGGCGGTGCTGCAAGTGCGATCCTGATTATTACGGTGGACAGGGCAAAACCTGAGTTTCTGAAGACGGCATAGAACCCCGGTTGAAAACATTGTGAAATGAGGACAACCAGAACATCGGCCAGGATGAGAAGGGTGTAGAAATCGTGGAGAAAATCGGTATGAACCTGTCCTGTAAAAGTCATCCAGCCGCTTCGCAGTCCCATAAAGGTAAAGGCGCCAAGCAGTAAAAGTGCAAGCCCTTTTTTGGCAGCAACAAAGCTGAAAAGATCGACCGGTTTCATTACCTCTTCCTGCTTTTTCCCCTGAACAAGGTAATAGAGACCGAGTAGGGCAAAAATTAACAGGGCCCCAAATCCATCGGAGAGGATTCTTAAAATTGCCTCTTCATTTCCAGCGAAGCTGATTGGCTCGGGGAAATAGGAGAGCTCCTTGAAGGCATTTCTCATCAGGATGAGCGCGAGCAGCTCAAACTGCTTGCCGACAGATCTGGAAAAGGAGCAGGGAATAGTAAAGATCAAACTGATTACTTCGAGGATCAGGACAACGGTGAAAGCGGCTTCAATGGCAGAGAAGTGACTTCGGGGGAGCAGCATCATTACTGATCCGGGCAACAGCCCAAGCCGCTTGAGTTCAATACAAAAAAGTCCACCCAGAAAGAAAAGCACCAGAAAAAGAGAGATTTTTCGGTGCATTCGTTCATGTTCCCAGAGGTGGTGCAGCGGGTCAAAGAGATAGGTTATCTTTTCGCAAACAGTGTTCATCCTATTTTATCCGGAAGCTCCTGTAATCTGTGTTAATTGTTGATTGTTCTGTGACTGACTCTATCATGTTGCGGTATAAGCATCAACAGTTTGACCACCAGGCCGTGGGGCCAGTTTGTCGGAAGCCCCGGCGATCATAAGGTTCATGCAGTAACCAGTGCAAGACGCGGTGCAGGTTGATATAATATGGGTTATAACGGTTGGCCAGGGATGTTGGTGATGAGGTTTTTTAGAGGCAGAGGCTGCAAGGCTACATTTATCAGCAGAAATTGTCCGGAAGGTCTCTGCATACCACTGGAAATAAAGAAAATTTTCATGGATGAAGAAGGCTTTGAGGGTAATGTTGGGATCTTTTCTGAATTGACGCGTCAGCTGGATCAGCTATTGGCAGAAAATGGGGCCCGGTTTGAAAATGATTTTGCACCTAAAGGTGAAGAATGACCGGTAAGATTTGTTATTGAAAAGAGCGCTGTTTCTGACTCATTTTTTTCGTTCGAGCGGTTGTTAATATGGATTATAATTATTGATTATGGTAGTGTTATGAGGTTTGGTGCTCTGGTTAACTGGTAATACCAGGGATAATATTGTGGAGGCTTTCTCTAACGTCCTTGACTGAGCAGCGCTTGGTAAAGAGGATTTTGATATCAGGAAAGCAGAATATAATGAACAAAGTTTTAGGAGGATGAACAATGAAATCACCTGTACGCGTGGCTGTTACAGGAGCCGCTGGTCAAATTGCCTATTCGCTGATCTTTCGTGTAGCACATGGAGATATGCTTGGGCCGGATCAACCTGTAATCCTGCAGCTGCTTGAAATTCCGCCAGCTATGGATGCGCTCAAAGGCGTTGTTATGGAGCTCAATGACTGCGCATTCCCGCTTGTCGAAGATATCATAATCAGTGATGATCCAAACGTCGCTTTCAAAGATGTTGATTTTGCTTATCTTGTAGGTGCGCGGCCCCGCGGTCCCGGAATGGAACGCGCAGATCTGCTGACAGCTAATGCTCAGATTTTCTCTGTACAGGGGAAAGCCCTCAACGATCAGGCGAGCCGTGACGTCAGGGTACTGGTTGTTGGAAATCCTGCCAATACCAATGCCCTGATTACCATGAAAAACGCTCCTGATCTGAATCCGAGAAATATTACCGCAATGATGCGGCTCGATCATAACAGATCCCTGTCCCAGATAGCAGAAAAGACCGGCTCTCACTCAACCAAGGTGGCAAAGATGGTTGTCTGGGGTAACCACTCTGCGACCCAGTATCCAGATATCAGCTACGCCACCGTTGATGGTGAACCGGTTGCCTCAAAGGTTGATAACGAATGGTATGTCGATACGTTTATTCCCACCGTCCAGCAGCGCGGAGCAGCGATTATCAAAGCGAGAGGAGCCTCCAGTGCGGCCTCTGCAGCGTCTGCCGCTGTTGACCATATGAGAAGCTGGGTCCTTGGCAGTGGTGGTAAATGGGTGAGCATGGGGGTCTATGCCGCTGGCAACAGTTACGGCATAGATGAGGATATCATGTATTCATTTCCCATCGTTTGCGAGGGTGGCGACTGGAAGGTTGTTGAAGGCCTCGAGATCAGTGAATTCAGCAGAAAAATGATGTCAGCCACTGAGGCTGAACTGGTTGGAGAGAGAGACGCGATCTCCGATCTGCTGTAGAATTGCACTATTGATACTGCACAAGGGGGTATAACCCCTTGTGCAGGTATCTTTTCTCCAGCTCCTTCATTTCAGCCGTTATATCTCCTTCTTTTTCTCACCATCAATACCTGTTTGCAAAGATATCAGCGTTCGGTTAGGTTTTCAGTACAGACTGTTTAGACCATCTTCGATAAATCTACGCTAAACCGAGTTGCCCGGAGGAGCCATGGCTGAAATAAAGATTATCATTGCTGATATTACCACCCTAGATGTTGATGCAATCGTTAATGCAGCGAACAGCACCCTTCTGGGCGGCGGAGGTGTTGATGGGGCTATTCACAGGGCCGCGGGACCTTCCCTGCTTGATGAATGCATGACCCTCGGCGGGTGTCCGACCGGAGAGGCACGTATCACCGGTGGGTATAATCTTCCGGCACGGTTTATTATTCACACGGTCGGACCGGTTTATCATGACGGTACAGAAGGGGAACACCGATTTCTCGGCCGCTGTTACACAAACTGCCTTAAACTTGCGGCGGCAAATGGCTGCAAATCCATCGCCTTTCCAGCAATCAGCTGCGGTGCCTATGGGTTTCCAATCGATGAGGCCGCCGTGGTGGCACTACAGCAGACCAATGCATTCTTAAAAGAAAACGAGTACGATTGAGTCTATTATTTTCGCATGTTCATCAACGGCCGTTGTCAACGCCCTTGAAGCGGCCTATCGCTCGGTCAGCTGATATGAAGGAACTTAAAAAACTCAAAGATCTGATCGACAGCTCCGAAAAGATTGTCGGTTTTACCGGTGCCGGCATCAGTACGGAGTCGGGCATATCGGATTATCGCAGCCAGGGCGGAATTTGGGAAAAATTTACGCCGGTTTACCTTGCTGAGTTTATACATGATCCTGACAAGAGGCGCCTCTACTGGGAGCGCAAAAAAGCTCTCTGGCAAAGTATCAGTCAGGCCGAGCCTGGCAGGACTCATATTTTTTTTACCCGACTCTATAAACAGAGACGGCTGCTGGGACTGATTACCCAGAATATAGACGGCCTTCATGAAAAAAGTGGTCTGCCCGCTGAGGAGATTGTCAATCTTCACGGCACAACGCTTGAGATAATCTGTCTTGAATGCGGAGATATTAGCCCGGCTGAACCACTGATGGCAGGGCTGGACCCGGAATATCCACCTCAATGTGAGCTATGCGGCGGTTTACTGAAACCCAATACCATTTCATTTGGTCAGCAGCTTGTTGCAGATGATTTGAATCGGGCAGAGAGGTTGGCCAGGCAATGTGACCTGATGATCGTTGCCGGTTCTACCCTAAAGGTGCAGCCGGCGGCATCCTTTCCCATGGTTGCCAAAGAGTCCGGAGCGAAATTGGTAATTATTACTTTATCTGAAACGCCACTTGACCAGTATGCAGATCAGGTGATTAACGAGAAACTGGGAAATTTTATTCATCACCTTTCCTAGGAGCGTGTCGGAGAATACGGCTACCCTATGAAAACACCCAAAGCGAATCTTGGCTTTTTCCCGACACCGATCGTGGCGTTACCCCGCTTATCTGAATATCTGAGGGGACCCCGTATATTTATGAAACGGGATGACCAGAGCGGGGTCGCATTTGGGGGAAATAAAGTCAGAAAATTGGAATACCTTGTGGGTGATGCCCTTTACCGTCAGGCAGACACG
The DNA here is from genome assembly GCA_963710015.1 of uncultured delta proteobacterium. Classification (GTDB taxonomy): domain Bacteria; phylum Desulfobacterota; class Desulfobulbia; order Desulfobulbales; family Desulfocapsaceae; genus MADRE3. The sequence continues at coordinate 75,280 of CAVPYP010000032.1, forward strand.
CTGGTAAGCGGCGGGGCCGCTCAATCGAATCACTGCAGACAGACAGCAGCTGCGGCGGCCATGACAGGTCTTACCTGCCACCTGGCCTTGGGTGGTGAAGCCCCGGAACATCTCGGGGGTAATCTTCTGCTCAACGCTTTCTTTAACGCCAAGGTCCACTGGTGCGGAGACCAGAGAAAAGGCGAGATGATCCCTGATATCTGCAATGACCTCGTTAAAGAAGGAAAAGAACCGTATGTGGTTCCTTACGGTGGCTCAAATGCGACCGGAGCGTTAGGCTTTGTTGATGCGATGACTGAACTTAATCTCCAGTTAGCAGCCTGTCATTCTTCCCTGTCACATATTGTCTTTGCCTCTAGTTCCGGGGGAACTCACGCAGGATTACTCGTAGGTGCATATCTCAATGAAATGAATGTTGATCTCATTGGTATCGGCATAGACAAGGAGGAGATGGAAGGGCTCGCACTGGACACCTATATCCTTAATCTGGCAAATGAGGTCGGCAGCCGAATGGGTGTCGAAAAAACAGTTACCAGGGAGAACGTATCCCTGATCATGGATTATATCGGCGGTGGATACGGTGTTGTGGGTCGCCTGGAAAAGGAGGCGATACTTTTGACTGCATCCTTGGAAGGGATTCTGCTTGATCCAGTATATACCGGGCGGGCCATGGGCGCCCTCATTGATCTGATCAGAAATGGACGATTTGAACCATCTGACAGTGTACTGTTCTGGCATACCGGCGGTACCCCTGCTCTTTTTGCTTATGGGGAGTCCTTGCTGAGTAAATAGTCAGAAATGACCTCCTGATACCTGAACCACTCTACTCCCTGATTTCCAGGAATAAGCCTGTCTTGCGCCTGTATTCTCTGCATATGATTTAACCAATAAATCGTTATTCATTTGACATCGCCAAATCTATAACATACGCTAACTGTATAACATGAGGATAGAAACACGTTTTCATTCTCATAGAGAGGAGCTAGGATTTACTAACAATAGTGAAGGATGTGATTCCTTTAAACTGCCTGGATATAGATTTTGCTCAATGGAAACAAGTAAAGAATTAATAGCCGCCCATGTCGACAGAAATGGTATGGCCATTATAACCTGCCCGGATTGCGGTCTTATAAAAAAGACATCAGTATCCAAGTTTAAGAATTTGAAGCATAAAATCTCTACACGATGCCAGTGCGGCAAACGTTTTGATCTTCAACTCAACTTCAGGTCCAGTTATCGAAAAAGTGTCCATCTGCCCGGAACCTTTATGGTCATTTCGCCAAAATCTTCGCACTGGTGTGAAATGTCGGTCCGTGATATATCCCGCACAGGGGTAGGTTTTAAAAACATGGAGGAGGTCATCGTTAAAATAGGTGACACGGTCCGTGTTAGGTTTAATCTCGATAACGGTAAGAAAACCCTGATTGAAAAAAAGGTAGTCGTAAAAATCATTAAAGATCAGTATGTTGGGTGTGAATTCAAGGACCTGGCACTGGAAGAAAAAGAACTTGGCTTCTATCTGTTCTCCTGACATCGAAAAAACGCACGCTGTCCGACCCAAAAGAAAATTTCCCACCTCATCGATCATATTTTAAGGATAGCGGAATGTAAGCGCAGCGCGTTCATGATTTATAGCGTTCTTCTTCCCGGTAGTAATCATTGAAGCCGATAATGTCTTTTACCGTTTCAAAGTCTTTGAGTCCAGTGGGATGCGTGCCCGCTGCCAGGACGGCAAGAGCATCTTCCACTGCAGTTATAATAGCCTGCAGAAGGGTGAGGGGATAGGCGGCAACAGCATAGCCGAGGTCATGAAGGTGCTGCGGTGGAAGGACCGGGGTCAAGCCGTTCTCGATAATGTTTGCCATTTTGTATCCGGGTACTTCTGAACAGAACTCACGCATTTCATCGATACTGCCCGGAGCTTCCAGAAAAAGGATGTCGGCCCCTGATTCATGGAACGCCTTCATTCTTTTCAAGGCCTCTGCCATACCTGCAACACCTCGGGCATCAGTCCGAGCCATGATAAGGATATCGGCCCCTTCGTCACGGGCATCAACGGCAGCTTTTATTCTTGTACATGCCTCATCAAAATCAACGATCTGTTTACCTTTTGTATGGCCACAGCGTTTTGGCGATAACTGGTCTTCAATCATGACGCAGGCAAGCCCGGCAGCCGCATATTCACGAACCGTACGCTTGACATTGATGGCATTGCCATAGCCGGTATCACCATCAGCAAGAACAGGAAATGATACCGCCTGGGTGATGGAACGTGCCTGGTCAACCATTTCTCCAAAAGATATCAGCCCGGTGTCGGGCATGGCCAGCCGGCATGATGAGACGGCGAAGCCGCTCATGAAGGTTACCGGAAAACCGGCGCGCTCAATGAGTCTGGCAGACAAGGCATCATGACAGCAGGGCATGATCAGCATTTCGCCTGAAGCGAGCAGTTTTTTTAGGGTCTGGGCTGGCGAGGGCATAGTAAACTCAGAGTTTGAAAGGAATATATAAGACAATATCGGGCATCAGGTAGATGGCCACAATAGTCCCGAACATCATCAGGATAAAGGGCCAGACCCCTTTTACCACCTCAGAAAGATCTACCTTGGCGACTGCCTGAATGACAAAGAGATTCATGCCCACCGGTGGAGTTATCAATGCACACTCGATCATGACGACGAACAAGACGCCAAACCATATCGGGTCAAGCATCATCGCACCAAGCGCTGGATGAAGGACCGGGACCATGATTAACAGCATTGATATGGACTCCAGGAAGAATCCCATGATCAGCAGGACAGCACACACGACAAGGACGAAGAGGGCTGGTTCACCGATATTGGTGGTGATTGCCATTGAGATTTCCTGCGGTATTCTGTAGAGGGTGATCGCTTTTCCGAACACTTTTGCACCGGCAATGATCAGAAAAATAGTGATTGTCGTCACCATCGATTCCATTACTGCTTGCTTTAAATCAGCCCAGGAGAGGGTTCTTAAGATAAGCACAATGACGAGTGACAGTGCGAAACCGACCCCGGCTGACTCGGTTGGTGTAAAGATACCCAGGTAAATACCGCCGATAACGACGATGGCCAGTAACAATGTGGGAAATGCTCTTAACGATGCTTTTCTTCGCTGTTTCCAGGTTGCCTTGGGACTGGGTCTGTATTCTTTATCAAAAAGAGAAAAGACAAAACAGTAGATTACAAACAGTGCGGTCAACAGGAGGCCGGGGCCCACTCCGGCCATGAATAAATCGACAATTGACTCTTCAGTGATGACACCGTAGAGGATCATTGGAATCGAAGGAGGAATGAGGATGCCCAGCGTGCCGCCAGCGGCAAGGAGGCCGAGAACGAAGGGGCGGCGGTAGCCGCGGTCGATCATTTCCGGAATTGCCACGGTTGCAATAGTGGCAGCTGTGGCAACGGAAGAACCGGAGATTGCTGAAAACAGGGCACAGCTGATGATGGTTGCAACCCCAAGACCTCCCGGCCAGTGTCCGACCCAGGACTGAACCGCGTTAAAAAGGTCTTTACCAACCCCGCCTTTGAGCAGAATATTAGACATCAGCAGAAAGAGCGGCACAGCAAGCAGTATAAAACTGTCAGCGGTAGAGTACAGTGCCTGCGGCACCATAACCACATTTATATCTTTGAGCCAGAGCAGCATCAAGCCCAGGCCGCCAAGGGCAAATGCAACCGGGACTCTTATGAAAAGAAGCCCAAGAAGGGTAAGCAGAATGAGAAAGGTTGTCATTAATAGAGAGCTAGTGTGCCTTTGAGTTGAGATCGCCGGATCTGGTAATTGTGCGGACAAGCTCTACCGCTGTCTGCAGCAGCATCAGGCCGAATCCAATGGGTATGGAGATCTCCGTCATCCACTTCGGAACGGCGAGCATGGTAGAGGTTGCCCTGCCGATCCTGATAGATTCAACAGCAATTTCGATTCCGTAGACGAAGGCCACCAGTGAAAAAATGGCTATGACCAGGAGGGCACATGATTCACAAATAATACGAAACAGCTCTGGCATCTTGTCAATAACGACGTCAATTGCGATAAGTTGCCGGTTTTTCAGCACATAAGCTGCGGCCAGATAGGTCGCCCAGATTTGCAGGAATCGAGACATTTCTTCGCCCCAGATAGTCGGGGCAAGAAAAACATAACGGGCGATTACCTCGAAAACGATAATGCCGCCAATGAGAAAAAAGAGCCAGGCGGCAATGCGGCCGAAGAGGTCGCTGATTCTATCTATAAGAGTAAACATGAACGACACAGTATTTTCCAGGCAGATATCGGGGAAGGGGTGTCCGTCCTCGATATCTGCCTCGATCAGTTACATTTTTTTAGCTGCTTCAACGAGCTGTGCCCCAAGCGGACCGGCATTTTTGATATATTCATTGACAACCGGAGCGGCGAGTTCTTGCCAGGCTTTCATCTCTTCATCGCTCAGATTAATAACCTTCAGTTTGTCCTGGACAAAGGCGAAGGCATCAGCTTCAAGCTGGCTCATTTTGTCCCGCAGTTCCTTCTCAACACGCGCTGCAGCTGTTCCAATGATCTGGCGCTGATCATCGGTAAGTTCCTGCCAGATCTTTTCGTTGATCAGTACCACAAACTCTATATCCACCATGCTCTTGGTGGCAGTCAAGGTGTTCATAACCTGGTAGAGTTTGCGCTTCTGTACTGCAGTAACACCGGTAATACCAACATCAACGGTACCGCGCTGGTAGGCAAGAAACTGCTCAGAGCCGGAGATTGAGGTTGCAGCACCGCCGGCAGCTTCAACAAGGGCCCCAAGTGTTTTACTGAAAACCCTTACTTTCTTGCCTTTCAGATCAGCAGGAGAACGGATGTCAAAGTCATTGCTCAGAAAAACAGCACCGCCATATGCCTGCCACCAGAGAATCCGGGCTCCAGTTTTCAGCACCGCATCATCAATCGGCTGACGAACCGGGCTGCCCTTGGCGACTGCATTCTTAACGGCATCTTCGTCAGCAAAAAGGAACGGAACATAAAAAAGGTCAACAGCCGGAATTGTGCCAACAAATCTGGTGAGTGCGGCCACGCCCATCTCGACAGCGCCGGACGCAACTGCTTGAGGTACCTCTTTATCCTTATATAACTGGGCAGAAGGATAGACCTCGACCTTGATTTCACCGTTGCTGTTCTTGTTTACCTCATCTGCAAATGACTGCACATTAAGCCCGAGATGGTGCGTTGCAGGGAGTTGCAGGGTTAATCTAAGTACCTTTTCAGCATGGGCCGGCTGAAAAAGAGAAACGGCCAATAAAAAAGAACAGCAGAAAATAAAAGTCTTCTTCATGATTACCTCTCTCATTGATTTTTTTTTAGTGTCCCTCAACTAAGTGAGAAATGCGAACTGTCGATTAAAGCATTGTTACAAGAATAAGGTCAAGAATATTTTTCTCTTTAAGTCCTTATGTTACAGATTAGGAAATATTTCTCACTTTATGATGTATAGAAAATGAGCTCTGTATAACATAACAGACCTGTCTTCTGGGGTGCGGTCTTCGCTAGCAATGGCGCTTAACAAGTACTAGTCAAATGTATAGCCAAACAGTTCAGCATCTCTCTCAAGTATGGGATTAATTTCATCGAGTAATTGGGGTGAATAATAATCCTGGTACTTTTTAGTACTGCCCTGAGCAGGATTAAGGTGAGCAAGCTGAATTTTGGGCAGCGCCAGGTTCGTGCAGATTTTGGTAAAGTCAGACTCGAGATGCTCGAACCGGCCAATATGATCAACGGCCAGCTTCTCATTCCCATCTGACAGAAATTTCCACATTGGCCTTGGATCTTCGCTGTAGCGGTGTACGAAGGCTTCAAAAGAGACCAGGCTCGCCTCGTGGAGTTTTCGGCGGTTTTCGTTATGGAGGAAATGAGGTCTCTGAAATTGTTTATATTGAGATACCAGACGTGCCCATGGATTTCTGACAAAAGCAAATCGCTGGTATGTTTTTATATCTAAAGGGCGAATAATTTCTAACGAAGAGACTGCCTCGTGCTTGTACGGTACCGGCAGGTAAAACGGCGGCGGCAGTAGTAGATGTATTCGTGACAGATTCCGGTAGCAAAACTGATAACTGCGGCTGAGCGTAAGTTTTGAGAAAAAACGTTTTGGATTTTCTTCTATGAGAACCTTATTCAACGCCTGCTCTATACTTGTCGTGCCTGTTTTCGGCACTGCGATAAAGACAAATCGATAATATGGTGAAATGATCATATCTCAGGGCTTGGTTCGGATACGCAGTTACGAATGGATAATGGCTTGTCTTTGTCTAAAAAGACCTTCCGGTGTTCGATTCGATTGAAATGAAACAGCAGTGAATCTACAACAATCACGGGGATTATCAAGAAAAGAAAGGAGAAAAAGATGGTATGAGCAGGCTTTCCAGCCTTTGCGCAGGAAGAGGAGGAAATCTTGCGTGGACTATGTGCCCCAGACGCAAAAACCCTCACCCGGCTTAATACCAGATGAGGGTTATATATAAAAATCGGCGGCGACCTGCTCTCCCACATAGGTGCCCATGCAGTACCATCGGCGCAGCAGAGCGTTCACGGCTCTTTTTCGAGGTGAGATGGCGCCTGAACCAAGAAGCGGTGAGTGGGGCGATACACGTGTATGCCACGCTCACCGGCGACGCAGGAGCGGGTGTCATATCGGCTCAAAAAAGAGTCGTGATAACGTCCGTGTCGGTAATGAAACGGGTGGAGCCATTGCTTCCGATAACTCAAAACGCAAAAACCCCCGCTGGACGAAGTGACCAACGGGGGTTTTTGTATATAAAAATCGGCGGCGACCTACTCTCCCACATAGGTGCCCATGCAGA
>CAVPYP010000033.1:0-56853 GCA_963710015.1 uncultured delta proteobacterium
TGCTGACCTGTTTTGCCTTCCTCGCCTGGCTCCCGTTCAGTAAGATGTTCCACATCATCGCAGTACCGATTTCACTATTGATTAATGGAGTAATGGGGTTCAAGGAGCCAGCAGAGAGCAGCGCCAATGCAGTGAACAGACAGATGATTGGTCTTTCAGCCTGTACCCATTGCGGCTCCTGCAGTGAACTCTGTTCCTCATTGATGTTTTATGAATCTTTTCAGAATGATTTTATTCTCCCTTCTGAAAAGGTACAGTTCCTCAAGAAGATTGCGGCGGGTGATAAAATTGATACCGCCACCCTGAAACATCTCCAGAAAGGACTCTATATCTGTACCAGCTGCGACCGCTGTTCAACGGTGTGTCCTTCCGGTATAAACCTGAGGGAACTTTTCACCACATCCCGATATCATCTCCTTGCAAAAGGTCTCCCCGAACCTTCAATCCTCAGCCATTTTTCATTCCCGCTGGCGCTTGCGCAAAACTTTGTTGATGACCACTTGAAGGCCCTGAAGAAGGTCGAGCAGCTCTTCAAAGAATCGTTCAAAAAGCTTTCCGACATGACGACATTGACGCTCGCCAGGCCTGCTGCAGTCGGTAATAACAGCTACCAGAGCTGCTATTCATGTCAACGCTGTACGAACATCTGTCCTGTTGTTCGTCTCTACGATAATCCGGAAGAACAACTTGATATGCTGCCGCATCAAATAATTTTCAGCCTGGGGATCGGCAACAAAGAGATCGCCACCGGTTCCAATATGATCTGGAGCTGTTCCACCTGCTATCTCTGTCAGGAACACTGCCCCAACGGGGTAGAACTGACAGACATTTTCTATAACCTTAAAAATGCTGCAATCAACAAAATAGAGACAGGGGGGAACGCATGAAACTGGCCTTCTTTCAAGGGTGCAATATTCCCATTCGTATAGAACAATATGCTGTTTCAGCTCAGGCAGTTATGCAAAAACTTGGCGTTGAGCTGGTCGAAATACCTGAATTTACCTGCTGCGGTTACCCGGTACGCAATGTTGACGAGAAAGCCTATATTCTTCCATCGCTCAGAAACATGGCTATCGCCGAAGAAAAGGGACTCGATATAATGGTGATCTGCAACTGCTGTTTTGCCAGTCTGCAGAAGGCCAGAAATGTTCTCAGTAAAAATCCTGAACTGAAAACTGAAATCAACGAGTTACTGGCCAAGGAAAATCTGCAATACCAGGGAACAGGGACAATAAAACATTTTCTCACCGTCCTTCATGAAGATATTGGTACCGACGCCATCAAGAAACAACTGGCCCACCGATACACCGAACTCAAGCTTTCGGTGATCCAGGGATGCCATGTACTGCGCCCTCGTGAGGTAACCAACTTTGATGACTCCTTCGTCCCGAAGATCACAGAGGCACTTATTGAAACAACCGGTGCCACCAGTCTGGACTGGCAGGGGAAACTTGAATGCTGCGGTGCGGCCCTGGCAGGGATTAATAACGATCTGGCCAATACCCTGCTCAATGAAAAAGTGGACGGCGCACTGAACGCCGGTGCCGACTATATTACTCCGATCTGTTCGTACTGCCACCTCCAGTTTGACACCGCTCAACCGAACATTCGAGCCAATACCTCACAGGTATTGCCGGTTCTTCTCTACCCGCAGGTTCTCGGCCTTGTCCTTGGCATAGACGAGAAGCAACTCGGCATTGATCAGAATTCTACGATCAGCAGTGATCATATCAGCAGTCTCAAAGCGCTCCTGGGCCCCGTTGTCGAGGAAAAGAAGAAGAGGAGAAAGAAACCTGCTGCAGCCAAGGCCTGAGACACCCGGAAACGAGCCATTCATTAAGAAGCAGACCGCCTTTTGATTTTTTTTGGCAGCCTGCTTCTTTTTTTTGTCATATAAATGCTTATGGTGGCCTTCGTCAATAATTACAAAAAACATGAACCTCCACTTTTAAAGAAATAAATGAGTAAAATAATAGCTTTTGCAGGGAAGGGAGGCGTTGGTAAAACGACGGTAGCCTCTCTGGTTATCCGTCACCTTTCGCTCAACGGTAAAACTCCGATCCTGGCCGTGGATGCAGACCCGAACAGCAACCTTGGAGAGACCATGGGGTTGGATGTGCCGACAACCGTCGGAGATATCCGGGAAAATTTCATGAGGGACCCCCAGGGTGTGCCGTCAGGCATGGATAAAGCAAATTACCTTGAAACCCTGGTAGAACAGGCGCTTATTGAGAAGCCTACATTTGATCTGCTGGTGATGGGACGCCAGGAAGGCCAGGGATGCTATTGCATGGTCAACAACATCCTCAATAATTTCACTGATCGGTTGATGGCCAACTATAAATATATGATTGTTGACAACGAAGCAGGAATGGAGCACCTCAGCCGTCGTACCAGTGGCCGGGTGGACATGCTCTATCTCGTCACCGATTATTCTCTGCGCGGTCTCAGGGCACTGCGGCGAATCCACCAGATGATGGGCGGTCTTAAACTCAAGGTCGAAGCATCAGGCATTGTTGTTACCCGGGCACCTGAAAAACTGGGCGACGCATTCATGAGCGAAGTGAAGGAAATCGGCCTTCCGATTGTCGGGATTATCCCTGACGATCCGGCCTTGCTCGAATTTGACATGGAAAAGCGTTCCCTTCTCGAACTGCCTGATTCATCCCCGTCAGTCCTGGCAGCAGGCACCCTGATGGAAGCGACCTGTCCGGCCTGATACGAATTAATCAATTAACGCCTAGTTACCAGGAGTTGGCAATGGCACACGATGTTACTGTCTTCAGACCATATCCGTTCAGGGTTGGCCAGAAAATACGGATAGAAGATTCAAGGAGAGCCGGTGATTGGGAAATCAGTGCAATTTCTGAACATAAAGTAACACTGCGGTGTCCCATTTCCAACAAAGAGTTCGAGTGGGCCAAATTCTGCTATGTTGTTGATGAAGAGAAAAACAGTATCTGGCCCCGCGATTAAACAGCTGAGACCCTAAGCGATTTTTTCAAATCAGCGAGCGATTGAAATTCAGGTTGCACTGCCTGCAGAGCTTCCAGCTCGGCATTACAATACGGTCAGCCGCATTATACGGTTGATGCGAACAGATATCCACCCCACTCAATCACTCAGTCACAGCTGTCATGCCCCGGACACCCGTGCACAGGCATCAACTGCAAGGGCGTATACCGTGTCAAGAGCCAGGGTTCCAGACATTGATTTATCAAACAGCAGTTTCGCTTCAGGAGCAAACTCTTCATCACCGAGCCAGTAAAGGAGGGCAATGGCAATATGCGGGGCTGGATTGAAGACATAGGCAGCATCCGCCATACACAGAGGCCGTCCGTCGAGGTGCTCACAGCTCCTGGCAAATCCGCCCAGGTCATTACTGAATCGTGAAACAATGGGGCGCGTGGGAATTTCATGAGGTCCGCGAAAAAACGTGACCCCACCGGGCATATCCTTTTCCGAGAGCCATTGGCCTGTCAAAGGCAGATTTTTAACCTGCATCAGGTAGTTTATGATAAATACGGGCACATAGTCGTGCGGCTTGCTGAGGTTCGAAGTAAGCCGATCAATTTTCTTCCTTCTACAGCTGACGAGATATTCATCTCCCCAGTAGCTCAGGTAATAACTGTTCCCGGCCTGATCATATCGACATCCAGTTCTCTGGCAGACCTCTGACGGGCTGCGCCCGGCCAGACTGTTGAAGAGTATTTCATCAATCTCATAACTCATATGGCAGCACCCTCCTTAACCTGTTTTTTTACAGACTGACTGGAGTAAATCAGAAAAGCGCCGATCATACTGACAATAAAGACTGCCGCAGCTGTAGTAAAGAACGCCCAGTTGATCCCCCAGGTATCCATACTGAATCCTGCCAGCATCGCCCCGGTAAAGACACCGCCGCTCATTGCCAGGCTGAAAACACCCATCATGGTGCCATGTCCATAGTGCTCTTTACCCTCAAGAGATGCATATGCCCCGAGAACCGGCCAGATAATCGATTCTCCTAGCCCGATAATGGCGTAAAGAAGAAGCATCATCGCAAAACTCTCAACAAATGGAATAAGCACTATCGATCCGCTCAGGCAGATACAGCCGGCGACCAGCAGCAGAAGTTTGTTGTGCGTGTCTGCATACTTCCCGGCCGGAACCTGCAAAACTGCATTGACGAGCGTTCTGCAGGCGATAATAAAGCCAATCTGCAAGCCACTGACTGACATTCGCTCTGTCATCAGCAGGGGTAAAAAGGCCATGCTCGGTACCATAATGATCATGGTGCTGAACCTGGCAGTCAATATTCCCAGTGTTCGCCTGTTCTTCAACATCAATGAGATATTTTTGAACAGGGAAAAACCGTTTGATGGATTGGCCGATATTTCGGACGGCATATTCATAATTACCAGAACAAAAGCAAAAAAACTTAAACCAGCCATTACATAGAAAACAGAGGCAAAACCGAACAGGTCAGAAAACAGGCCGCCGATCACTGGCCCACAGCCGATACCGCAGAATATTGCAATGTTCAGATAACTCATATAACGCCCCTCATGACCGGCCGGAGCAAGGTAACTCATATAGGCCATGGCGATGGGTACAATCATCGCTGAGCCGATGCCATGGAATCCTCGAATGGCAATCAGGTTAAGAACACTGCTGGCCTGAGGAATGAGCAGGCCAACAAGCCCATAGATAAACAGACCGGCAACGAGAAACCCTTTCCGTCCCCAGCGATCAGACAAACTGCCGACGACCGGCTGCAGCACCCCCCTGCTGATGGAAAATGCGGCAATTATCATCCCCAGTGAAAAACCGCCCGCCCCAAGCTCGGCTGCAAAAACCGGCATTACGGGGATAATGATTCCGATGCCAAGCAGGGCGATGAAAATTGACAGCAGCAGGGTAATCAGAATTTGCCTGTTCATCCGTTTGTGAACCACGTGTTTTGCTCTCCGCAGTGATTGATGCTGCAAGACGATCATACAGCACCGAACAACGATTACAATGAACAATCATCGCCAGATAAAAGATTACCTGATCCCAGCAGAAGAGCATTGTCCTTCCGTCACCCAGATCACCCTGCAGGAGACATTGACTTTACGAACAAAGAGAATAATATTCAATTGGTTAGTGCAGCCTCCATTGCAGCTGAGTTTTGAACGAATGTCTTCCGGGGAGAAAGACATTTGACCAATTAATTTTTACATAATTGAACGGGCTGATACATGGTCGGCACGATACTGCCAGAAGTGTGCTGCGTGGATTGCCCGACACACAAATACATAATTATCCCAAAACGTTGCGATTAATTGTTTTAGCTAGTATTTTGAACTGGGATTGGTTCTTTTTCTACTGTAGAAACAACCCCTGATGCTCCCCAAAATTAAAACGCGGTTTTGTTTAGTCCATCTAAATCATGCATCATCAATCAATTAGAAAGGAGGGAAAAAATGAAGAAGCTGTTTTTACTCACATGCATTCTTATGTTATCTGGAGCTTTTGCCGCGCAGGCCGAAACCCCAAAAGATACCCTGGTAATGGCCTCACGGATCGACGATGTCATTACCCTAGATCCCGCTGAAATTTTTGAATTCTCCGGTGCAGAATATGCAGCCAACACCTATGACCGCCTCATCAATTACGACGTTGACAATGTCAGCGATATCTATGGCGGCATAGCAGAAAGCTGGGAGATCTCAGATGATGGGTTGACCTTTATGTTTAAAATCAGACAGGGGATCACCTTTGCTTCCGGCAATGCACTCAGTGCAGATGATGTTGTCTTTTCCATAAGGAGGGTTATTCTCCTGGACAAGTCCCCTGCCTTTATTCTTTCGCAATTCGGTTTTACCCCCGAAAATGTTGAACAGACGATTGTCAAAGTCGACGACAACACGATTAAACTGGTTATAGATAAGCCATATGCACCGACCTTTTTCCTCTATTGCCTGACATCAACTGCCGGGTCTGTCGTGGACATGAAAGAAGTAATGGCTCATGAGAAAGACGGTGACATGGGGCACGAGTGGCTGAGAACAGCATATGCCGGATCGGGACCATACATGCTGAAAACATGGAAACCCTCCGAAACCTTGATATTGGATGCCAACCAGAATTATTGGGGAGATAAACCAAAACTGAATCGGGTGATCATCCGTCATATAACAGAGTCTTCCACTCAGCGCTTACTCCTTGAAAAAGGTGATATTGACATCGCCCGAAACCTGGGTCCGGATGATATCAAAGGTCTTGAGGGCAATGCAGACATTAAGATCCGTAAAAAGGCAAAAGGAGCTGTCTGGTATCTGGGACTTAACCAGAAAAATCAATATCTGCAAAAACCGGAAGTACGCCAGGCCTTCAAGTACTTGATTGATTACAAAGGTATGGAGCAAACCATTCTCAACGGAAAGGCGACCATCCATCAGGCATTCCTGCCAAAAGGATTTCTCGGTGCTCTTGAGGACACACCTTTTACGCTGGATGTTGCAAAAGCGAAATCACTGCTGAAACAAGCTGGTCTTGAAAATGGTTTTTCGGTAACCATGGATACCAGAAATTCGGAACCGACAACATCCATGGCACTTGCAATCCAGGGAACGCTGGCCCAGGCGGGAATCAAGCTTGAAATCATTCCAGGTGAGGGAAAGCAGACGCTCACTAAGTATCGGGCAAGAAATCATGATATTTATATCGGCCGCTGGGGACCTGACTATATGGACCCGCATACCAATGCCGACACCTTTGCCCGAAACCCTGACAATGCCGATGATGCCAAGTCAAAGCCGCTGGCATGGCGAAACGCCTGGGACATTCCTGAAATGACCAAAAAAGCTGATGCAGCTGTGCTTGAGAAAGATGCCGCCAAACGCGCCGAGATGTATCTTGAGATTCAGCGTGAACACCAGCAGGTTTCGCCTTTTGTCATCATGTTCCAGGATATTGAAATCCTCGGGAAACGATCGAATGTCGAGGGCTTTGTTCTCGGACCAAGCTTTGACAGCAACTTCTATCAATATACAACCAAGTAGAATCCAATGCCCACCATACCTCCCGCGGTTCATAGAAGAACCGGGGGAGGTATAGATCTCTCGGTTCTACACAACAGATCCACGGTATAATTTCGTATAGAAATGAACACGCTGTTCACGAGAAGACGCCTAACAAAAGCCGCAAACCAGACCACACGGCTTTTGTTAATGGTTACAATAACCTTTTTTGGCCTCCTGCTTATCACCTTTCTTATCGGTCGGGTTGTTCCCATTGATCCGGTGCTCTCGGTGGTGGGTGACAAGGCTTCCCCGGAAGTCTACGAGCGCGCCCGTATAGCCATGGGTCTGCACCTGCCGCTCTGGCATCAGTTTTATATATATATCGGCAATGTCCTGAGAGGCGATCTGGGAACCTCGGTGCTAACGGCCAAGCCAGTTTTGGAAGACATATTCAGGGTCTTTCCTGCAACCCTTGAACTTGCCGTCACTGCGACGATCATCGGTATCTTCATTGGTATCCCGCTGGGAGTGTTCTCAGCGGTAAAACGTGACAGCCTGCTTGACCATATAACAAGAATCATTGGACTGCTTGGCTATTCACTGCCAATATTCTGGCTTGGTCTCATGGCACTCATGGTTTTTTACGCCCGATTTGACCTGCTGCCGGGCCCCGGAAGAGTAGATGTTTTTTACGAGGACATCGTTGATCCGGTTACCGGGGTGATGCTGATCGACTGTATCATTGCCGGGGAATGGGATATCTTTAAAAATGCTCTTTCTCACATCATTTTACCAGCCTCTTTACTCGGCTATTACAGTATGGCCTATCTGTCCAGGATGACACGCTCTTTTATGATTGAACAATTAAGACAGGAATATGTACTTACTGCCCGGGTCAAGGGTGTTGCTGAGTGGAAAGTTATTTGGCGTCACGCCCTTGGTAATTGTGCAATTCCGCTGGTTACTGTCGTTGCACTGAGCTTTGGGAACCTGCTTGAGGGGTCGGTTTTGACAGAGACAGTATTTGCCTGGCCGGGGCTCGGACTCTACCTCACGAATTCGCTGCTCAATGCTGACATGAATTCAGTCCTGGGCAGTACCATCGTTGTGGGTTCAATATTTCTCGGGGTCAATCTTTTCTCCGACTTCCTCTACAAGGTTATGGACCCAAGGGCCCGCTAATTACCCCAGGAACATGTCACGTTTATGAATGATGATAACAGCAGAATTGAGAGCACTAAGCAGTGGCTGCTTGCCGACACTCCGGCATCGGCTTTCCAGGCAGCGGCTGGCAGAACATACCTGGGGTTTCTCGATTTTATAAAAAATCGGCTGGCGGTATTGGGACTGCTGATCATCACCGGTTTGGTTTTGATGGCCGCTTTTGCCCCTCAGATAGCACCGTTCGATCCGATTGCAACCAATTTGACCAATCGCCTTCAGCCATTATCGGCGGAACATTTTTTCGGCACCGATGAGGTGGGCAGGGATATTTTCAGCAGGGTTGTCTGGGGTTCACGACTGACACTATACGTAATCGGCCTGGTAGCAATTATCGCTGCACCTGTTGGCATCGTAATCGGTACTGTTTCAGGTTATTTCGGCGGTTTTATTGATACCGTTTTGATGCGAATCACCGACATATTTCTCGCCTTCCCGAAGCTTATTCTGGCCCTGGCGTTTGTCGCCGCACTCGGACCCGGAATAGAAAATGCCATCATCGCCATCTCGATCACCTCCTGGCCCCCCTATGCCAGGATTGCCCGCGCGGAAACGATAACCATTAGAAATTCTGATTTTATAAAAGCAACTAGGCTACAGGGGGCCGGACCGATTCGTATTATCACCGGCCATATCATGCCGCTCTGCATCTCATCGCTGATTGTCCGGGTGACCCTTGATATGGCAGGAATTATCCTCACCGCCGCCGGTCTCGGCTTTCTCGGCCTCGGTGCCCAGCCTCCTTCTCCGGAATGGGGAGCGATGACCTCGAGCGGCCGGGCATATATTCTTGATCACTGGTGGCTGATCACCATGCCGGGTACCGCAATTTTTGTGGTCAGCCTGGCCTTTAATCTACTCGGGGACGGGTTGCGAGAAGTTCTCGACCCCAAGAGTGACAGCTGATGGCCATCCAGCTACACTCCTCGAGGTAAAGAACCTGTCTGTCGTCTTTCCATCTGTCAAAGGAGACGTCCATGCCGTTAATAATGTCAGCTTTTCCCTCGGCACAGAAAAGATTGGCATTGTCGGCGAGTCGGGGTCGGGAAAATCGGTTACCGGTCGAGCTATTCTGCGCCTGCTTCCCCCATACGCAAGAGTCGCTGCCGAGACTATTACCTTCAAAAACCAAAACCTGCTCTCCTATTATGAAAAAGAAATGCGCCGGATCAGGGGTATGGAAATTTCCATGGTTATGCAGGATCCGAAATATTCGCTCAACCCGGTGCGCACGGTCGGCGAGCAGATCAGCGAAGCCTATACCATTCACCGCAAGGTATCAACAAGGCAAGCCAACAGACGCCTGAACATGCTTGACGCGGTCCGGATCAGGAATCCGGAGCAGGTATATAATCTCTACCCTCATGAAGTTTCCGGCGGAATGGGACAGCGCATCATGATCGCCATGATGCTGATTCCCGAACCAAGCCTGCTTATTGCCGATGAACCGACCTCCGCCCTTGACGTCACGGTCCAGCTCCAGGTCCTGGCAATACTAGATGATCTGGTCACCCAGCGCGGCATGGGCTTGATTTTTATTTCCCATGATCTCGAGCTGGTCTCTTCTTTCTGTGACCGAATTATCATCATGTACGGTGGCCGCATCATGGAAATTGTCGACGCCGCCGATCTGCACAAATCAGAGCACCCATATACCAGAGGATTGCTAAACTGCCTGCCGAAAATAACAGGTAATAAAGAACGACTGCCGACCCTGAAGCGTGATGAATCATGGCTTCACGCGGACAGTCCTCATTTTCCAGCAGGAAACTGACCATGCTGCGGGTAGAAAATCTTAACGTCATTTTCGGCCATGGATTATCCCGTAATCATGCAGTAATAGATGTCTGCTTCTCGGTCAACAGAGGCGAGAGTTTCGGCCTGGTTGGCGAATCAGGATCCGGCAAATCGACCGTCCTTAACTGTATTTCCGGACTGCTTAATAACTGGCAAGGGAACATCGAGATTGACGGCCAGGTTCTGACTCACAAGAGAAATCTGTCTTTTTACCGGAAGGTGCAGATGGTCTTCCAGGATCCATACGGATCCCTGCACCCACGACATACCATAGACAGAACACTCAAAGAACCGGTGGCCATCCACAACCTCGGCGACGCCAACCAGCGGGTGGAGAAGGTACTGAGGGAGGTAGGCCTCGGACCGCAATTTCGCTTTCGCTACCCTCACCAGCTTTCCGGAGGCCAGCGACAGCGGGTAGCTATTGCCCGTGCCCTGATACTGGAACCTGAAATTATCCTGCTTGATGAACCGACCTCGGCGCTTGATGTATCCATTCAGGCTGAAGTCTTAAATCTGCTCCAGGATATCAGAAAGGAACGCAATCTGACCTATATTCTCGTCAGTCACGATCTCGCCGTGGTCTCCCACATGTGCAAGACCATCTCGGTTATGAGCCGTGGCAAGACGGTTGAAATTGTCAGCCGAAAACAGCTCCAGGACGGCACCCTTAAACAGCGTTATACACGTCAGCTTCTCCTTGCCAGTAAGGGGTATGACCGTGCTGCGATTGATCAGTTTCAGGATTTTTAATGCGTGCCAAAAGAACAGGAAGAGGCATGAGGCCTAACGCATCAATTAATGTCAGTGTCAGCAATCACTATCGGGAGCCCACCTATGACAGTGAAATCGTCTCGCAGGGGCTCCTTGGAGAACGCGTTGAAATTATCCAGCGAGAGCCCCTTTTTACCAGGATTCGGCAGTCCGACGGCTATACAAGCTGGGTCAGCAGCGATCAGATTGCTCAAGGAGATATCCCCAATGGGACATCTCTGCTGGTAACCAGCCATTTCATGAAATTTCACCAGGGCCCGTCCTCCGGATCCCCGTGTATCAGAGACGCGTGTCATCGGCTGCCGGCTGCAGGGGGTTGATGAAAAAGACGGCTGGTACAGAGTGACGCTGCCGGATGGTATCGAAGGATGGGGCCGGAAGAAACATTTTGGCCCATTTCCTGATTTTTCTCCCGGCAGCATCGTTGCTCTGGCCAGGGAATTTCTGGGCTGCCAATACCTCTGGGGCGGTAGAAGTCCCAAGGGCTTTGACTGTTCCGGCCTGGTCCAGACTGTTTTTGGCCTGCATGGTGTCACGCTTCCCCGTGACTCGTGGCAGCAGCAACAACATAATATCATCTCAAAAGATTTCGGCCTGGCGCAGCCAGGTGATCTGCTGTTTTTTGCCAAAACTCCCAGGCGGGTAACTCACGTTGCAATAGCTGTTGAGAATCAGCGTTTTATTCACGCCAGCGGCTGGGTCAAATACAATAGCCTCAGACAGGCTGATGACGATTTCAGCAGAGACCACCTGAATACCTTTGTTTCAGTTAATCGATACCCCGCACAAGAGAGCAACCCATGAAGATTACAGACATCCAGACAAACGTTATTACCATTCCGCTCCACACCGAGTTCAAAACGGCTCTGAGAACGGTCACGAGTATTGACAATATACTCGTCACCATTCTCACGGACAGCGACCTGGTCGGCTTCGGCAGCGGAGCCCCGACGACAGTAATTACAGGTGAAACGGTTGCATCGATCCTTGGCGCCATAGAAGTCATACATACCACTATTCGCGGTATGGAAATAGACAACCATGAAGCGATTTTCCAGCGTCTTAACACCTGTATTGTCGGCAACATGTCCGCCAAGGCTGCTGTCGACATGGCTGTTTATGACCTGGTGGCGAAGTCTCTGCACACTCCGCTGTACAGATTACTCGGCGGACTGTCGAAGGTGATTGAAACTGATATAACCATCAGCCTGGACAGTACCGAGACCATGGTAAAAGAGAGTCAAGATAAGGTCGCTGAGGGATTCTCAATACTTAAAATCAAAGTCGGCTCAGACCCGGGGCTCGACATTGAACGGCTATCGGCAATCAATAAAGCTGTCGGCGACAAGGTTAAAATAAGAATTGATGCCAACCAGGGGTGGACAGCCAAAGAGGCCGTTACTGTCTCAAGCGAACTGCACCACAGGAAGATTCCAATAGAGCTGATTGAGCAGCCTGTCAGGGCCGCAGATTTTGAAGGATTACGGACCGTTCGTAATCTCTCATCTTTTCCGGTATACGCTGACGAGTCTGTCTTTTCACCCCGGGATGCGCTGGATTTAATCAATATGAATGGTGTTGACGGGATCAATATCAAGCTCATGAAGTGCGGCGGCATCTACAATGGCTTAAAAATAGCAGCAATCGCCGAGAGCGCTGGGATCCCATGTATGATCGGCTCGATGATGGAGTGTCATGTCAGTGTCACGGCAGCCGCCCATCTTGCAGCCGGGATGACAGTTATTCAAAGCTGCGATCTGGACGCTCCGCTTTTCTGCAGCGTCAATCCCGCCGCAGGCGGCATCAGCTATCGGGGATCCCAGGTTCTTCTGCCCCAAACCCCAGGGCTCGGAATCGATACATTGCTCGTTTGAACTTAACTGCTCACAGGGTACAGACATGAAGATTTATATCAGTGTTGATTTTGAAGGCATCTGCGGAACAACTCACTGGGATGAGGTAACCAGAGGGAAAGAGGAGTATCCCGAGTTTCAGAAGCAGATGACGGCAGAGGTTGTTGCTGCCTGCCAGGGAGCCATGAAAGCTGGAGCCACCGAAATTGTTATCAACGATGCCCACGATTCGGCCAGAAATATCCTCGCCCGGGAACTGCCGGTAAGCAGCAGACTTATCAGAGGATGGAGTTACCACCCCTATATGATGATGCAGGAACTTGACTCCTCTTTTGATGGTGCCATGATGATCGGCTACCACTCCTTTGCCGGCGGCGATGGCAACCCGCTCTCGCATACCATGAGCACCAAGATCTCCAAACTGACAATTAATGGTCAGCAGGCCTCTGAATTTCTTATCAACTGGTATACGGCGATGTATGAAAAGGTGCCGGTAGTGTTTATCTCAGGCGACCAGCAATTATGTGATCACGCCGCCGCGCTCATCCCTGCCATCAGTTCGGCCGCGGTGAAATCTGGAATGGGGGCATCAACCAACAACATTCATCCTCAAGCTGCCGTAGATAAAATTTCCGCAGGAGCCTGCAACGCGCTTTCAACAGATATGAATAACTGTCTGGTTGACCTTCCCTCCCGTTTCAACGTGTCGGTCAGTTACTCAAACAATCTTGATGCATATAAATCTGGGTTTTACCCGGGCGCCCGCTTGACAGCTCCAAATCAGATCAGTTTTGAATCTGACGATTATTTTGACATCTTGCGATTCTTTCTCTTTACACTCTGATTTTTTCCGACCAAATCTGTAATTATTCAAGGGACAACATGAATAGAGATCTTCGTGACAGGATTGATGATATTCATCAGAAAGCGTTTACGGTCGATGCCCACTTTGATCTGACCTATGATCTCGCCAATCGGCGCGAACGCGGTGAAAAAAAAGTTATAGAAACTCATTTTTTACCGAATTTCAAAGCAGGCGGTTTTGACCTCATTGTCTCCGCCATTTTCATCCACGATTTTTTCCTTCCTGAAATGGCGCTCAGAAGAGCGCTTGACCAGATCAGTTTCCTGCATCAGGAGATCGAAGAAACGCCGGGTAAGTTCAGAATATGTCGTTCAACCCAGGAAGCGTTTGGTTCCAAAGAATCAGGAGAAACGGCAATTTTTCTTTCACTTGAAGGCGCCGATCCGCTCCACAACGACATCAAACTGCTGCGAATATTCTATGAGCTCGGAATCAGAGCGCTCGGACTTGTCTGGAGCCGCCGCAACTATGCAGGAGACGGGGCCTTATTTGAAAAGACCCGGGAGGGGCGCAAGGGAGGATTGACATCGTTTGGTGTGCAGTTAATCGAGGAGGCAGAGCGTCTTGGAATTTTAATTGATGTCAGTCATCTCAACGACGAGGGCTTTTGGGATGCAATAGGTATCGCCAACAAGCCGGTCGTTGCATCACACTCCAATTGCAGGGTTCTTTCGGACAGTATGCGTAATCTGACGGATGAGCAGATTAAAGCTGTTGCAGCAAACGGCGGTGTCATTGGTATGAACTCTGTAAGTGTCTTTAACAGTAAGGATAAAAAGCAGATTACTGCCTCAGACATGGCCGATCACGTCGAGCATATTGCCGTTATCGCAGGGATAAAACACGTTGGTATCGGTTTTGATATCTGCAACAGTTTCAAAGACTATTTGCAAATAGGACAACATTTTCCGGCCTACGATGTGATCAAGGACCATGCCCATCTCCACGAGTTTAGCGGTGCGCTGATCAAAAAAGGATTCTCTGACCATGATATCATCGCGGTACTGGGCGGAAATTTTATGCGTGTCTTCGCCGAGACCATTGACTGAAATTAAGAAAAGTTACCCTGCAAAAAAACATTGCTGACACAGCCAGTACAGCTCAGCTCTATTACCTAAAAAAATGTGCGGTCGACTACAGTTATGAAATGACTCGGTTAGTAAAACAGACCATGAAATCCTTGACGGACAAATAGATAAGCGGACCCGTCTGCCCAATCAGGTGTCAATTTTCAGACAAAATACCCAGGTCCAGTATCAAATCAATTATGGTGCTGCCCTTTATGTGAGCCGGGAACGACTCCTCTCTTACTTGACTGGGAAAACAAGATCTGCTGCTGAAAAAGATCCTGCCAGTTCGAGGGAGGCTGGATATAGACAGCTATTGAGTTGAATGATCTCTTTATCATGGAGCCGTCTGCCATTTCGATGATCACTATCCCTGCTTTTCTGACTTCGTGAACAACGCCGTATGAGCGAGTTAAGTTCCTTGAAGTACTATCGGGGTTGTCAGCTATGACGATGTCGCCTTTTTGCATGGTTTTCTCGGTTTGATTTGGAGGTATAACCAATAGTATAAACACTAAAGTCCAGATGTTAAATGGCCGCTTCCTGGCATGCTCTTAAATCAGGTGCTCATTGATGCACGCCACCTTCCCTGCAAACCAGCCGAAACCCGGGGTCACCATACCAGGCAGAAAAAAACGTATCCCGTCATTTTCATCTGACAATCACACTTTACCTAACACAAACAAGTGATTATCATGCACTGAACTGCCACTTCTCAAACCTGATATTCACATCCCTATTGGAGACATTTTATGAAAATAAGATTCTCGGTCTTATCCCTGCTTTTTCCGGTATTATTGTTTTTCCTGGGTGCCGGCGCGATCGCCGCAAACGTTTCTGACAAGGAAACGGTAACCCCGCAGCCAAGCGAATCTTCGGAACCGATAACTCAGCCAGTTCAGCCGCCGCCGGAGAACACGGATACCGCTGACGCAGGTGCCGCTGAGACTGATCTATCGCCAATATCGCAGTCGCCGGAGGTACGGCCGGGGCGGTTCATGTCTCAATGGCTCCATATGCTTGACAGCAGTAAGGCTGGCGATATCGGTGAATCGAGCGTTATGGCCTACGGTCCTCAGGTGCCAGGTGATCTCATGAGAACCATTCAATCGACAGAGAAGGGAGGACCCGGCTTCTGGAGCGTTTTGTTTCGCTCAATTCTGGCGATTGGCGTTGGTTTTGGATTTGTTTTTATCTTCAAGCGCATTGCAAAACAGAAACTGGATAGACTCAAAGAGCTCTCATGCCGCCTCAATCAGAGTCACTGGCCCTGCTCTGGGCAGGATTGGTCCGCAACCTCCCGGCTCTGGCGGCAATGCTGGTGCTTGCTATCTCTGCCACGATCACATTTCTGATATTGGCCGGGGATATCGGCGCAAAGGGACGGATGCTGTTTCAGTTAATACTCGGCATTATACTTATTTCAACAATCTGCTCAATTATCAGTCGGATTATCTTCTCGCCGGAGGATAGTGGACTGCGCCCCTTTGAAATTGATCAATCCCTGGTTAAACCGCTCTATAACGCTTTCAAATATTCACTGGTAATTCTGGCATCCGGTCTTCTCGTCGTTACCCTGGTAAATGAGCTTGGGGCCCGGCCGCAGTCGGTATCCTGGGTCGTCATGATTCTGGGTACGGTTGTCATTGCTCTTTACTGCTACCTGGTCATTTACCTGAAAAAACCGGTCGCCACCGCCCTTCTCGCCAGACTCGAAGAGGAAGACGGAGGATGGATCAAACAGCAGTTCGCCTCATACTGGCATTCACTGGCGCTGTCTTATTTAGGGCTGGTCTGGTTGACCTGGATCGGTCAGCAGTTGACCGGCACTGCGCAGGCAAAAGGTCAGTTTATTATCAGCATGCTCATTGTTCCAATCTATTTTGGACTGAGTCATGGAGGAAAACTGGTGATTTCCGCCGTCATCGAGTCACTGGGACTCGGCAAGGTGGAGGAAGATGAGACAGCCGACCCCGCTGACGAGTTGCGAACGCAGAGAAGAGGGTATAAAACGGCAGACGAGCAATTACGGCAAAATCATACGCTTCCTTCAGGCTGGTCCTGACAGCGGTCCTCGCCACCTGGATCCTGTCTCTCTGGGGATATAATATTCCATTTGCAACTGCGGCCATGAAGGCGCTCTTTCAGTCTATTGTCGTGCTGGCCCTGGCCCTGATGTTCTGGCGTTTTGCCAGTGCCTATATTGAGAGAAAGCTCGAAGAAGCAACGCCGGAACCAGTAGAGACTGAAGAAGATGATGATAACGAATTCGGCGGCGCCGCCCCGCGGGGACGCACCCATACACTTACTGCCGATGCTTCGCAAGGTTATTGGTACCGTTCTCGTGGTCATGGTCATTCTCATCGTCATCTCCTCTCTTGGCGTTAACATCGGCCCGCTTCTTGCCGGGGCCGGTGTGCTTGGCCTGGCCATCGGTTTTGGCGCTCAGAAGCTGGTATCGGATGTTTTATCCGGCTTCTTCTTCCTGCTCGATGATGCCTTTCGGGTCGGCGAGTATATTCAGACCGGCTCAATACGCGGTACTGTTGAGGCGATCACCCTCAGGAACGTGATGCTCAGGCATCATCTGGGCATGCTGCAGGTTGTTCCGCATAGTGATCTCGGGGCAATCACCAACTATATGCGGGGCGGAATTGTAATCAAATTCCCTCTGGAATTTCCGTACGATACAAATATTGACCAGGTAAGAAAGATCATCAAGAAAGTCGGCGTGGCCATGCTTGAAGACGAGGATCTCGGCGACGACTTTATCCTGCCGCTCAAATCCCAGGGTGTTTATGAAATAACCAATTCTGTAATGGTGATCAGAGTAAAGTTCACCGCCAAGCCCGGCAAACAGTTTGTCATCAAGCGGGAGGCCTTCAGGCGTATAACAGAAGCCCTTACTGCCAAAGGTATCTATTATGCGCATCGCAAGGTGATTGTTGATTTTCCTGAACATGCAAAAGGGGATGCAGGCGACCAGGAAACCCGGCAGAAAATCGCCCAGGCTGGCGCAGCCGCGGCCCTCTTAGCAGAAGAAGCAGCACAGCAGAAATCAGATCCGACGGAGCCATAAAACCGTCTTATCAAAATCAACCGCCCGCAGCGTTTAAGGTATCTCAGTGACCCTGGAAGACTCTGATGGTCTGCCAGGGTCAGTTATCTACATGCACAAGGCCTTATGCAGCACCCGCTGGGCCTTGGCAAATTCATAGCGTTCGACGATAAACTGCATATTTGTCTGGCGCGTCGTCTGGGAGACGGCCAGTATATTGATATTGCCTGCGGCCAGCGCCTGGGCTGCCCGCGCCAAGATTCCCGGCTGGGCAATATTGGAACCGATGGCGCAGACAATGGCGACCGGGCGGGTTGAAATCAGCTCAAAACGTATCGGTCAACTCGGCAATCAGATGGGCTGTGCAGTCCCGCTCAGTGACGATTAAATCAATGGTGTTGGCGTTGGTAACTTTGCTGATGTATGAAACCCGATGTTTACTGAAGATTTCCATGATACGCCTGTCAAATCCTACTTCCCCGACCATCCTGGTGTCATGAACCTCCAGACAGGTCACACTGTTTGAGCCGGTAACAATTTCCACCTTCGAGGTCGGCGCAATAAAGTCATTGGTAATCAGTGTTCCGGGGTGATCCGGGTCAAAGGCATTTTTAACACGAATTGGAATCATGCTGATTTCAAGCGGTTTTGAGGCTCTGGGATGAATTGCCTCCATGCCGACATCGGCCAATTGATCCGCGACATCATAGTTTGTATTACAGACAGGATGAGCTTCTTCTTCACCGACAACCAGCGGGTCCCCGGAACAGAGATGATATTCCTTATGGATGATCGCCTCACGTGCCCTCAGTAAAACAGCGATCTTTGAAAACGTTACCTCTGAATATCCACGGTCAAACTCCCGCATGATCCCTTCTGTTCCCTTGGTATATCCAGTGGCGAAACAGATGGTCGAAAATGGATCGATGTCATCAAAACTGTCCTTGTATTCGCCTGTCTATCGTCAGTTGCCGGCCGTCTTCCCAGCCGCTCAAATCGACAAAGGTGGCTTCGTATCCTTGATTCTGCAGAATATTGGCCGAGTTGAAGGCACTATGCATTTCACCCAGCGATGCCAGGAGTTCACGGGCTGCAAGAAGCAGTTCCTGGCGGGTTACGTAGCCGGAGGCCAGAACATTGTCCATACTTCGCAGGATGTTGATGGCAAGATCAATACGATCTTCAATAAAATCATTGGCCACCTGAAGCTCCAGGCCAATGGATACAAAACTTTCATTCAGCTCAAAAAGCCGATCCCTCAAGGTGAGCATCTTTTTCGGATAGTTTTCCTGCTCCTCGAAGAGTTTGTATATACCCGGCTGTCCTGTTTTCTTGTGTTCGAGCAATTCGTTGGTAACTCCCGCGTATGCCGATACCACGTAAACACGTCCATAAATGTCATTTTTCCGCCGCAGGATAATGTTGTCAATGATCTCCGGGAAACGGGACATCGAGGTGCCGCCAATTTTTTCAACCCTCAAATTTAAGCTTTCCATTCTCTCATACCATTTATTTTATGATCCGATGTACCAATATGAGCCGGGCCCGACATGGCAAATTAGATCGCAGCTTCACGCTCCATTGCTGATCCACGAACCTATCCGAAAAAAAATAATGAAACAAGCGCTTTTTCACTATCTATTCCGGCATACCAGATCTCAGTTACAAAGATTAAGAAGGTGAAAGGGAACTACTTCTGATGAACCAACTGATGTTCAGCATCCAGAATGGATGTTGAACTATTCAGCCATAACAGGTTCGACTATTGGAAAACTCATGGTGAAGGTCATTCCCTGATCGGGATTTGATCGGACATCGATATATCCCTGGTGAGCCTCAACGACCTCTTTTACCAGAGACAGGCCGAGACCCGAGCCGGTGATATGTCGGGTCGCTTTTCCTTTTACCCGATAAAAACGATCGAAAATATGAGGTAGGTCCTCCTTGCTGATGCCAATCCCCGAGTCACGAAAGACAAGGTTGGCAAACCCGCCGGAGAGGGACGTTGTCACATCAACGGAACCTCCGTCAGGGGTATATTTGATAGCATTGGAGACAATATTCATAATAGCGGTCCGGATATGATCGTAATCCACATTAAACCACCATTCCTCCTGGCAGGGCTGGTATCTGACTTCAATATTTCTAGCTTCTGCCTGCGGTGCGGCAACGTCGACAATATCCTTGATGATATCATGGCCGCGCGTTGCCTCCAGGTTAAAGACAACCGTCCCGCTTTCAAGCTTTGAAAGGTTGAGCAGATTATCGATGAGACGCAGCAGATCTTTCGTCCTGACCGTCATGCGGCTGTGAAGCTTATTGCAGGAGTGCAGCGCCTCATATTTACAATCTACCTGAAGGGCATAAATCATCTGTTCGATAGAGGCCAGCGGTGATTTTAACTCGTGGGCTACCATCGCCACGAAATCGGACTTCATCCGGTCAATTTCCTTATTGGTAGAAACATCCTCGAACGTCGTTACCGACCCGAGAACGACCCCTGATGACGACACGACAGGGGAGCAGTGAGCTCTGAGATACCGACGGGAAATCGATCCCGGTTTGAATTCCTGCGTGACAACCACTCCCTTGCTCATCGCTTCTTCGATCATCTGCAGGGCAACAGTATCACTGATCGATTCTGAAAAAGGTTTACCCACCACCGGGTCTGTCTGAATTTCCAAAAGTTTGATAGCCGCCGGGTTATGAAGCACAACAACACCTTCAGGATCTGTGATCAAAACAGCTTCAGCCATGCAGCCGAAGACCGTCTTGAGGCGGCTTTGTTCCTGCTGGATGGCATTGAGGCTCAAACTCCGCTCTTCTCTCAGTTGCTCGGCCTCTGCTCTCAGGGTAATCTTGTCAACGGCACGTTCAACCACAATGCGGATATAATCAGGTGTAAATGGTTTTCCGACAAAATCGAAAGCTCCCTGCTTCATTGCGGTCACGGCCTTGGATACAGTAGCAAATCCGGTTACCACAATGACCTGAATCTGGGGTTCATGTTCCTTTATCCAGTCGAGTACACCAAATCCATCAATTCCGGGCATCATCAGATCAAGCAGAACGATATCAAAACCGCTCTGCTTGATCATCTCAATACCGCGTTCCCCGCTTTCCGCCTTCTCAACGGTATATCCTCTCCCGGAGAGTGCTCTGGAAACACCTTCGCGAATTACCTTTTCGTCGTCGACTATGAGTATGCGCACTGTATCCATTTAGTCTTTTCCTTATCAGTAAGACAACAGCAGCAACCTGCAGGAGCGAGAATCACGCTATGAAAATCAGCCTCAGCTGCAGAGTGTTACTGCAGCCAGCTTTTTATGCGTTCGAGCAGTTCCTGGGGTTCCACCGGTTTTGGCATATAATCTTCAGCTTCACTTTCAAGCATATCCCTATGGGTATACGTGCTGGTAGTTACCCGGTCGGCAACTGCGGTAAGCAGAATGATCGGTATCTCCCTGGTTGCGTCATCAGCCTTCAGCTTGGCACAGGTTTCATGACCATTCATAACCGGCATCATGACATCCAGGACAATCAGATCGGGTTTATTTTCAGCTACTGCCTCAAGCCCTTCCTGGCCATCATAAGCGACCTGAACATCGTACCCGCCGCTCTCGACTATGACTTTAACCGCTTCAACAAAATCCGGATCATCATCCACTAACAGAATCTGCTTTTTATCCGTCATCATTCTCCTCCATTAAAAAGTGATGCTGCAATTATTCCAGTTAATTATTGTTCGACAACCGGACGAGGCAGCAACCCTGCTCCGCCGATTATTTCAGCCAGTTTTTCCTCCCATTCTATCGCCATCACGTGCACACCGGCAATTCCCTCCATCTCTTTGAGTTCTCCTATCTGTTCAATACAGACCTCTATGCCTTTGGCAGCCTGTTTCTCTTTGGGTTCATCTGCAATTCTCTTTATGACTTCTTCGGGAATATCGATGCCGGCAACCATTCGGTTCATGAACTTGCCCATTCCTGCGGACTTAAGCGGCGTAACACCAGCCAATATTTTTATTTTTTCATGGAGCCCCTGCTTCCTGGCATCTTCCATATACTGGATAAATTTCGGCATATTATAGATGCACTGGGTCTGGACAAAGTCTGCTCCCGCATCCATTTTTAACTTCAACCGCGCCACTCTTATCTCATAGGGATCGGCAAACGGATTGACGGCGCAGCCGATATAAAATTTCGGCGCTCCTTCAAGTTTGTCTCCCGAGGGGAAAACGCCCTCATCCCGCATGGTTTTAGCAAGGTGAATTAGCTGCATTGAATCAATATCAAAAACGTTTTTGGCCTGCGGATCATCTCCGAATTTCTGGTGATCACCGGAAAGGCAGAGAAGGTTCCTTACACCAAGCGCTGATGCTCCAAGAAGATCAGACATGAGGGCTATTCGGTTTCGATCACGGACAACCATCTGGATCAGTGGTTCCACTCCCGCATCCTTGACCAGCATACATCCGGCAAGAGAACTCATTCTGACCACAGATGTCTGGTTATCCGTTACATTGCAGGCATCAACATTGCCTTTGACAAACGCAGCTTTCTCCGTGACAACGTTGGGGTCAGCACCCCGTGGAGGTCCGCATTCAGCGGTAACAGAGAAATGACCGGCAGCGAGAACCCTTTCGAGATTGCTTCCTGATTTCATTATATCATATCCTCCCTGATAATTCGGCGCGGACCGCCATCACGCGAGCTATCCCACCCTTTGTATGGTTTAATCTTACCATAATTCTCCATCTGATCGAGTGCCTTCAGGCGGTCAAGGATCAACTGCCATCCGCATGTAACATCCTTTGATACCTCGCATTTTCCTTTAACAGAACCGCCACATGGTCCGTGAAAAATCGATTTCGCGCACCTGGTGACTGGACAAATCCCCCCCGTCAGGTGAAGAACACAGTCTCCACATCCCTGGCAGCGTTCGGCCCATTCACCCTGTCGCTCTGTTACTCCCAAAAAACCGGTGTTTATTCCAGGCAGGACTGGTGTAATGGTGAATTTTTCGGCCAGGAACTGAATACCGGCACCGCAGGCAATTGAAAGCACTGCCTGGTGGTCCTCCACATAAGGCCGCATCAACTCGAGATATTCAGGATCACATTGGCGCTCGAGGCAGACCTCCTTAATCTCCAATTTTTTACCGAGGGCTTCGCGTGCCAGTCGCAGGGTAGAGGAAAGAACCTGCACCTCCTTGTCTCCTCCGACCCGACACACAGTCACACAACCGAAACAGCCGGCCACGATGATGTTGTCATAGGGTTCCACCATTTCCAATATTTCTTCAATGGGTTTGGGCGTTCCGGTAATCATCTTTCAACCTCCTGTGAAGACTTCTGGTGCTCCGCCTTGCGACTCACATTTATAGGGCTTGGTCCGAGTTCTTCTATCCTTGAAACAAATTCATTGGCAAAAGCAGCAAATTTGGCGCCCTCACCCGCACTCAGATTATACATTCTCACCCGGTCGGGACCGATATTGATCTGACCAAGGATAGTATAGACCCGCTCTACCCGGGCGCGGGCACGAATATTACCATTAACATAGTGACAATCTCCCTCCAGACAGCCGATAACCATCACCCCGTCAGCACCATTTTCAAACGCTTTCAGCAGTAATGATTCATCAATCCTCCCGGTACACGGCAACATCACGATACTGGTCTCAGGAGGGTAGGAACGTCTTTCCGAACCTGCCAGGTCCGCAGCGGTATACGCTCAGTGACGACATGCAAATACAATGACACTGGGGGCAAAGTCCTCCATCATTTTCCTCCTTTTGCGCTTGCATATTCTTTTTCAGTATAGGATTGCAGCTTGGCATTGATATTCTTATCCTCATATCTGCCAAGCGTTATCGTCTTAGCAGGACATTCCGCGACGCATATCCCGCAGCCCTGACAGAGTGCAGGATTAATATAGGCGGTATGCTGTTCATTAATGACTGGAACGTGATACGGACAGGCCCGCACACAGGTCAGGCAGACGGCACAGTTTTCAGGTTCGACGGTAGAGTATACCCCCGATAATTTCAGTTTATTTTTTGACAATATCGTTGATGCCCGGGCAACAGCTGCCTGGGCCTGGGCAATTGTCTCACTGACATTTTTCGGCCCATGCGCCGTTCCCGCCATAAACAGACCCTCACTGGGTAGATCAACCGGTCTCAATTTGGCGTGGGCTTCAATGAAGAAGCCGTTGTCATTGCGGGGAACACGCAGCATTGAGGCAAGTTCCTCTGTGTCATGCGGCACAATACCCGTGGAAAGAACCAGAATATCCGGCTGCAGGCTCACCTTCATACGGATGGAGGGATCCAGAACGGTGACGTCTATCATGGATTCATCGGTTCGAATTTCCGGTGCTGAGGTCTCCGGATCAAAGCGGATAAAATTTACACCCTGCAACCGTGCCTTGCGATAGTCACGCTCGCCGAGACCATAGCAGCGCATATCGCGATAGAGGACATCAATACGAATTTGGGGGTTAAGCTCTTTGAGACGGAGTGAATTTTTAATCGCCTGGTTGCAGCAGATCCTCGAACAATAATCAAGATGTTCACTGCACCTCGACCCTGCGCACTGCAGCATGACAATGCTTCCCCAGGATGAAGCCGTTGCTGGATCGTTGACGATAGTCGTCTCCAGATCAGTCTGGGTCAGCACCTCGGCATGTTCGTTGAGGCCGTAGAGGTCCGGCCTGGATTCTTTCGTTCCTGTTGCCACGAGCGTTGCCCCATGCCGTATCTTGCGGGTACCGCCTGTTGGCATCATCACATCTGTCTCAAAAGAACCGACAAAACCGGACTGATCAACCACCATCGAGCCGGTTATGACCCTGATCAGCTCATTATTCATTACCCGTTCTCTCAATGAGGCCAGAAATGGGCTGAAATCCTGGCCGTCCCAGCTTCGCTTGAGAAATCGGATTTGTCCGCCAAGCTCTTCCTGCTGTTCTACCAGATAGACACCAAAGCCCTGCCCGGCAGCTTCAAGCGCGGCGGTCATGCCGGCGACACCGCCGCCAATCACGAGCAGGCTCGAATCTACATCAAACTCAAGTTCAGTCAGCGGTTCGGCCTGGGCGGCATTTGCCACTGCCATGCGCATCAGGCGTCGTGATTTTTCAGTGGCTTTCTCCGGTTCTGACGGGTGAACCCAGCTGCAATGATCACGAATATTGGCCATATCGAAGAAATACTTGTTTATCCCTGCCTGCCGCAGGGTCGACATGAAAAGAGGCTCATGCGTACTTGGCGAACATGCCGCCACCACCACCCGGTTCAAACGGTGCTCTTTAATAATTTCCTTCATACTCTCCTGGGAATCCTGGGAGCAGGTATAGAGCGGCCGGTCAGTGTAGACGACATTGGGAAGCGTTTTGGCATATTCCTCAACATCGGCGACATTCACAACAGAGGCAATATTGGAACCGCAATGACAGACAAAGACCCCGATTCTGAGCTCCTCATCCGGCTCGGTAATGTGTTCCTCGGGGAGAATCTCCTCAGTCAGCAGTGAGCCGCGTGCGGATGCCAGGCTGACGGATGCCGCCTGGGCAGCTCCTGAAGCCTCGCTCACCGTCTCGGGAATGTCTTTGGGACCGTTAAAGGCGCCGCTGACAAAAATACCCGGCCTCGATGTTTTCAGCGGAGTAAATCCGTCTGTTAAGGCAAAACCGAACTCATCCACGTCAATGTCAAGTGTTCCTGCCAGCCTCCTGGTGGTCTCAGGAACCTGGATTCCAACAGAGAGTACGACCATCTCAAAGACTTCCGATTTTCTCTCTCCTGAGTCGTCCACATAACGCAGTTCAAGATCGCCTGTCTGCGGATCTTCAAAAATTCGGCTGACCATTGCCCGCACGTAGCGCACGTTGTTTTCCTTAGCCCGGGTAATGTAACCGTCAAAATTCTTCCCGAAAGAGCGCATGTCGATGTAGAAGATAGTAGGTTCTATGGACGAATCATGCTCCCTGGCAATAAATGCCTCTTTGGTCGCATACATGCAGCAGACCGAGGAGCAGTAGTCCCGGTTACAGGAATTATCGCGTGACCCGACACATTGTATCCAGGCAATTTTTTTCGGATGTTTCTTGTCACCAGGTCTTAATACAACGCCTGAGGTTGGTCCGGAAGCAGAGAGAAGCCGTTCAAACTCGATGCTGGTAACAACATTTTTATGAATTCCATAGCCAAACTCACCACGCTCCCTGGCATTGAATACCTCAATCCCCGGAGAAAAGATGATTGAGCCGATTTCGATCTCTTTTTCCTTTTCAATATGTGCGTAATCGATTGCCCCGACACCGCAAATCGTTTTGCAAATGCCGCACGCCCCGGTATTGAGCTGCACACAGCTGTCTTCACTGATAACCGGTACCCGCGGGACAGCCTGCGGGTAAAAGATATTTACCGGTTTTCTGGTATCAAGCCCCTCGTTAAACTCGTTATACAGCGGCCGCGGCTCCCGGCTGGTAAGCTCAGAAATTTCAAGGAAATTTACCGGACAGACAGAGATACATGCCCCGCACACCTGGCAGATATCCCTGCCAGCCTCAATACCGTCCGCTACCATTTTCAGGGCCCCAATCTGCATAACCTTGGTGCACATCATGGCACACAGGCCGCAGCGGATACAATCATCCTTCTGCCGGCCGCCGCGCTCTGTTATAATCGTTTCAGAGCGGGCCTGGATGGCAGCACCAATGCTTTTGTCCAGTTCCGGTGCATTGCTGACGCCAATTGCCAGAAATTGATCCGGGCAGGCAACGAAACAGGCTCCGCACCCCGTGCACTTCTCCTGATCAATGGAGGCGATCTCTTTCTTCTTCCAGGTTATCGCGTCATGCAGGCAGGCTCGATGGCAGAGACCGCACTTTGAGCATTTCTCCTCATCAACACTGAATGTCCAGGCCGCCAGCGAACTCGGTTTGGGATTACCAGGCCCCTTTATAAGCGCCTTGTCTTTCGCCTTCAGCTTTTTCTTTTTTTCTCCAGGCTCCGGCTGCTCGGGAAACCATGACAGAAAGGTTACCGGGCAGGCAAGCTCACAGAGCCCGCAGCCGGTACATTTGTCAATATCAACATAGCGGGCATGTTGGGAAATCTTGG
Source organism: uncultured delta proteobacterium (assembly GCA_963710015.1). Lineage (GTDB taxonomy): Bacteria > Desulfobacterota > Desulfobulbia > Desulfobulbales > Desulfocapsaceae > MADRE3. Next base: position 26,756 of record CAVPYP010000033.1, read on the forward strand.
CCCTGAAAGCCCCCTCCTCACCCTCAACTCCGATTAATTCACTGTGGGTGAGCAGTTCAATATTTCTGTGGCGGCCCACTTCAACCAGTTTTGGAGATACGATACACATCGAGCAATCGTTGGTGGGAAAGGTCTTATCCAGTTGTGCCATTTTTCCGCCAATCGCCGGCGATCGTTCCACCAGGTATACCTTGAAACCTGAATTAGCGAGGTCAAGAGCCGACTGCATACCACTTATGCCGCCACCGACGATCATGATCGCGCCGGTCGGTGTTTTCAATAGTCCGGTCTGAGGGTTCTCTGTCATACCGTTTCCTCCCTTTGCTCAGGGGATGAACTCATTACACGGGCCAGCACATCGGCTGAGACAAGGTGCAGTTTCCGCTGTTTTGCAGGATAATCACCGCTCATCGCAGCAAGTACCAACTCGGTTGCAAAAAATACCGGCAGATGACCGTCTTCACCAAGATCAAGCTGCCGACTTTCGACATTCGCCTGGCACATCGGGCAATCGGTGACCAGCGCTTCGGCGCCAGCCCGTTTTGCAGCAGCACAAATATCGCCGACAAGCTTCTGGGCAATATCGGGACGCGCCATGGTCAAACTCCCCGAACAGCATTCAGTTCTATGCGACCAGGAAACAGCTGAAGCTCCGACAGCACGTACAATTTTTTCAAGTGACTGGGGCTGCTCATAGTCGGTCACATCGGTAATCTTAGGATTTCTTAAGGAAAGACAGCCATAGTAGCAGGCGATATTCATCCCTTTTAAGCTCAGTCGGGTTATTTCAGTTATCTTTTCAGCAATTGATGCTCGTGCCATCAGCGAGCTTATATGGATAATTTCAAAATCGGGATCATAATCGGGGACGTCCCAGTGCTGAGGGTCTTTCCGAACAATTTTATCTGCAGCCTTCAGTCGCTGGAAACAGGCTGCACAGGGAACCAGGATGTCGTTTCCAAGTTCTGCTGCAAGCAGCAGGTTTCGCATGGGCAGTCGAACACCGATCTCATGATTGGTCATATGAGCTGATGATGCTCCACAGCAGTTCCAGTCGGGTATCTCAACGAGCTCAATACCGAGTCTGCGGCAGACCTCTTTCACTGAAAGGTCATAATCAAGGGCTGTACCGTGTAATGAGCAGCCTGGGTAGTAGGATAATCTCATCGTTCATACTCCTTTCCCTTGCCCGAGAAAATCTTTTTAATCTCGGCTTTGCCTTTGATAGAGTGCGGTAAAAGACCAAGCTTACCCTTGGCAAACATCTTTACACCCAGTTTCATATCACCGGTTAAATCACCGGAACGAATTTTATATCCGGCAATCAACCCCACCTCGTAAGCGCGCCCCCAGTGATGAATCGAGTCGAGAAACGACTGGTGAAATACCGGCACTCGGGGTTCGGCAGGTTTAACTCCTTTTCTCAGTGCCACCTCACGCAGTACATCCATGAGCACCGCAATATCGATATCATTGGGGCAGCGGGTCGCGCATGTCTCACAGGCAGCGCACAGCCAGATAGCCTTACTGTTGAGCAGCAGATCTTCCATTCCATATGCTGCGAGCCTGACCACCTCCATGGTGGTCAGGTCAAAGAATTCGGTGATCGGACACCCCGAAGAGCAGCGTCCGCATTGAAAACAGGCCTGGACGTCAACATTCATATTCTCCAGTTTGGCAAGAAGCTTCTTGTTTCCCTGCCCTGGTGAGATAGTGTTATCGGTCATAACTTTCTCCCATTAAAGTGTCCACAACAGCCGGAAATCTCAGCGTAAAAGTGGTCCCATCCTCTGCAGAAGAGGAGGCCCTGATAGTGCCTTTGTGTTCCTTGACTATTGCATATGATACAGACAGTCCTAATCCCGTACCTTCTCCTGTTGTCTTCGTTGTAAAAAAAGGTTCAAATATTTTTTCCAGCAAATCATCAGCAATACCGGGACCCGAATCTTTAACCAAAATCTCGTTTACGCCCTTGTTGGCCCTGGACCTGCTGGTAATCTGTATTGTTCCGCTGCCCTCCATTGCCTGAGCGGCATTGACCAGAAGATTCATGATAACCTGGTTCAGCCTGATTGAGTTCCCGAGAATGGGGGAGAGGGAATCTGCCAGGTTAAGATTTACCGAAATATTATGATAGAGCGGCTGATTTTTCAGGATGCCCAGTGTTTTTTGAAGAACCTCATTGAGGTCGATCGGCTCCATTTCATAACTGGTCTGATGGGAGAACTCCAGCAGGTCCGCGACAATCACTTTACAACGTTCTGCCTCGTGAATAATCGTCTGTAAATCCTCACTGACCTGATGGTTATCTCCTATTTCCTCCATGACCAGGTTGGCATAAAGCATTATTCCGGACATTGGATTATTAATTTCATGAGCGACGCCGGCTGCAAGCCTGCCAAGACCAGCCATCTTTTCAGATTGCATCAGCATGTTGTGGGTCTGCTCCAGGTCTTCTTCAATTTTCAGCATTGCCCTGAGATCGGTAAATATGCCGAAGGTGGCAATCTCCTTATCCTTGTCATAGATGATACCACCCGAGAACTGTACCGGTATATCATGGCCATCCTTGTGCCGAACCTTTATTTCATGATGCAGCAGCTTGCCTTTTCCACCAAAGTCATCGCTGCGCATCCTGCTGATGATCTCATAGGCAAGGCCATCCTTGTAGAGGCCGGTAACATGCAAGTTTTCCAGGCTTTGCTGCTCTGTGTAGCCCAGCAGGTTCAAGGCGGCGTTATTGAAAAGTATCACCTTGCCGGTCATATCAGCCGAGATAATGCCGTCAACCGATGAATTAATCAGGTCGTTGAAAAAAGCATTACGCCTTCTGAGCTGCGTTTCAAGCCTTTTTCTATCTGTAATATCGATTAGATAAAGAAGGTAGTAGTCGGGGTGTGAGGGCGGATAGGTGAGCACCGCATCGAGAATCTTTGTTTCGTTCTCACCGGTGTTTATCTGAATCACCTGTCTGATTCTCGACTTCTGGATTTCAGCAAGGTTGTCGAAGAACTGGCCAATGAGGTAAAAAAACCATTGGTTTTCAGGTCCCAACAGAACTTCAAGGTCAGTATCGACCAGATTACGATATACCACACCCAGTAAACCGTTTGCTGCCGGATTGGCGTAAAGAACCTGATGTTTCAGACTGACAACCATTACTCCGTTCGGTGTTTCGTCCAGAATCTGATAAAGGTAAAGATGCGAACCAAGTTCTCTGGTTACCTCGAGGAGACTCTTTCTTAAAGGAGACTTTTCGTCATCGCTTTTCTGCACGATCACCTACCGCTCTATGAGATCTAGAATTTCCGGTAACTTCTCACTCCAGCCAAGAGCCAGCAGGACGACTCCGTCGCCCAGTTGAATAAGTTCCTGAAGAAAATCTGCAGCCACCTGAATCCCTGCATTCTTTTTGTCCGGCGCCTGCATCATTTTTTTCAAAAACTCCTGGGGGATAGATGGCACACCGGAGAGATTATTCAGGTAGCGTACCATGGTGATGGATTTCAAAAACATCAGCGATGAAAAGAGCTTAATGCCGGTCTGTTCCGCAAATGGGACAAATTGTTCTATGATATTAAGGTCATATGTTGGCCCTAGAGTTACCGAAGTTACTCCAAAACCTTCAAGCTGCTTAAAATATTCTGCCCGCTCCCTGTTGAGATTGACATCATCAGAGAGTTCGATATAAACACCGACATTTAAATCTGTAGCACCGTCAAGTGCTTCTCCGGCAAGGTCCTTGCCATTATTGAGCGCGGCGGTGCACTTGAGCATTGTTTCCAGATTGAGGTCTCCGCTTGATCGTGCTACAGGCTGGTCACCTTCCCTTGGATCATGCCCTTCCTTGATAACAATCTGCTTAACACCCAGGGCTGCAGCACAGAGGAGATCACCCTGAAACGAGATGCGGTTGCGATCGCGACCGTTGATAATCATGCTCGGTTCAATACCTTTTTCCTTCAGCGCCAGACAAGGCGCCAGGGGCGACATCCGCATGATGGCATGCTCCCCGTCTGTAACCCGAACAGCATCAACTCTGCCTCTCAAATTCAAAGCTGAGGTCAAAAAAGGATCAAGATTTGTGCCTTTGGGGGGATCGATCTCGGCGATCAGGGTGGTTTGACGGGAAGGATTACTGTTCTTGGTTGCTTCCATTGAACCTCCTATCGTTGGTGAATTTACAATAGCTTGATTTCAAAAAGCAGAACTTATGCAGATAATACGCTTCCGGGCAACACAGCCTGGCAACGGAAAAAGACGATACCAGACGGTTACCGGCAAGGCTGCCGTCATATGGAAATTCTAAACAATGAGTACAGCTTATCTGCTCTTCTTCGCCCGAAAAATCGTCACATCGGAACGTTTGAAACAAGGTAGTAAAGACTGCGCAGTGTTGCCGAAAAGTCTAAATCAGGCTTTTCTCAAAGAAAAAACCCGGTACTGATCGTGCATTATATCAAGCTGCAGAATATGGTTCTGACAGCTGTCATCATCTAACAAAGCGAGATAGAAAGTTCGACTCGTCAGGATAAGAGTTCGAACCAGGCAGCTCGTCTGCCGGTCGCTGCCGGCCAACGAAACAACCACTCAGGAAAGGCTACAGAAGATACCGATATCCTTACAATATTCAAATAATCTGAACCTACCTTTAAATTATTCTTATATTACTGCCACAGGGTGCCTCTTGTCAATCGTCTAAATCTGAAAAACATATTTTAGTGTGGAATCTCTTTAATTTAGCGGGATAGAGGGTGGTAATCTGAGCCCAGCAGACGGAATCATAACCACTAGTTACCGCATTCCGTCTGTTTCATCGTTTTGCTCACCTCGCAATTTCTCATCCTTTTTGACCTAGGTCAAAGCAAATCACACTGTTCTGATCTATAGTTTGGTAGAAGAGCGGTCGAACTGATGATATGCCTTTGATAGTAATGACCAGATAATACCCACAGGAGAAAATAACATGAAGTGCCCCGGCCAGGATATGCAGTATTGGGACAGTGATGCAATCTTTGAGGTGAGCTGCCCTGAATGTGACCAGCACGTTGAGTTTTATAAAGATGACACCACCCGTAAATGTGGCCACTGTGGTCATCGTTTTGTCAACCCTCACATGGATTTTGGCTGCGCTGCCTATTGTAAATATGCCGAGCAATGCCTCGGGACCCTGCCGGAAGAATTCATCGGATCCAGGGATAATCTGCTCAAGGACAAGGTCGCCGTAGAGATTAAACGTTTCTATAAAACTGATTTCAAGCAGATCAGCCGTGTTTCACGTATCGCTCATCATGCAGAGAAAATCGGCAAGGAAGAAGGTGCTAACCTGGGAATTATTCTCTGTGCTGCCTACCTCAAGGATATTGGTTTGAAGCAGGCTGAACAAAAATATAACAGTCAGGCACCTGATGTGGTCAAGAAGGAAAGCCTCGAGATCGCGGCAGAAATCCTCACCCGGCTGGGAGCAGACAGGCAGGTCCTCGATGAGGTGTACAGACTGATTCAGATACATGACACAGCCGACGCACTGAATGTCCATGAGAGCATGATCCTCAGCGACGCTCAGCAAACAGCACTGCTCGAGGAAGAGAATAAAACCGCGCCTCTTGCCCCAGCAGCCATAGAGGACTGTCTGGAAAACAGGTATCTGACCGCATCGGGCAAAAAGAATGCAAGAAAGACCTTTGAACATCTGGGGCTGTTAGTCTCCTGAAGCAAAAGCGCCGGCGCGGATCAAGAAGCTGTCGTTCAGAGACCCTCCGGGAGCTCTTGAGATCATCCGCAGCCAGCACCTATCCTCTGACAAAATCAATTGCTGATCCTGCCGGGATATGCTAGTTCACAGTGTAAAAGTTGAACAGTATTGGCTCGTGGGACAGGACTGAGTGTCACATGATGAAAACAGGTGATCAATGAGGAGATCCCTATGAATGATATTTCTGGAAGAACAATTGGGTTTATCGGCCTGGGTTTTATGGGAAAACCCATGTGCTGCAATCTGATGAAGGCTGGAGCTCACCTGGTGGTAACCAATCGTTCCGAGTCTCCCCGGCTGGAGATGCAGAATAAAGGTGCTGTCAGTGTCGGATCACCCGCAGAGGTTGCCCGTCGGGCCGATATCATCATCATAATCGTAGCGGACACCGGGGCGGTTAAATCAGTTCTGTCAGGTCCGGAAGGTGTATTTGCGGCAATACAGCCGGGATCGCTCGTCATAGATATGGGCACGACCCTGCTGCCGGCAACCAGATCATTTGCTCAAGAAGCCGACGAAAAAGACTGTTTCTATGTTGACGCTCCGGTTTCCGGAGGAACAATTGGCGCAGAAGCCGGTAATCTAACCATCATGGCCGGCGGATCTGAACAGGCCTTCAAGATGGCACTGCCGGTTTTACAGGTTCTGGGAGAGCGCATTACCCATGTCGGCTCAGTCGGTGCCGGGCAGGTGGCCAAGGCGGCAAATCAGGTGATTGTCGGCCTAAACATTGGTGCGGTTGCAGAAGCACTGGCCCTGGCGAAAGCGGCCGGTGTCGATCCCGGCAGGGTTTGTGATGCCTTGAAGGGTGGTTTTGCCGACTCTCGCATCCTTGAGGTGCATGGTCAGCGGATGGTCAGTGGGTCATATGAGCCGGGAGCAAAAAGCACCATTCAGCGTAAGGATATGCACCAGGCGATTGAGCTGGCCGCTGAACTTGGTCTTGATATGCCTGCGACAACCCTGAGCAGAGACCTTTACGACCGGCTGATCGCATCCGGCGGGGCAAACCTGGATCATGCGGCTCTTTTCAAGGTTATTGACCGAAAAAAAGACCTTTCAGGTTAAGCCGCGTCATAATTGCCTGGCCCTGGATTTACGCACCGCAAGACTGCTGTTAGCCATCAAGATGAGGAGCGCGCCGCACCAGCCGGTTATACTCAGGGCTGGATCAGCCACTATCAGGGGACCGAGAAGCGCTGCCAGGACAATTCTGCTCGACGAGATGATTGACCCTTCAACCGCGGTCACATAGAGAAACCCATAAGTAAGCAGATACTGCCCAAGAACACCGGCTGCAGAGCAGGCGAATAAAAGGCCAAATTCCAGCCAGTCAGGCCAGAAGATTGAAGATTGAAACATGATGAGCATGATCAGCGCTCCAAGACCGAACATAAAAAAAAGTATGGTCTGGGAGTCATGATATCGCCTGCTCACGTTCAGGTAAATCATCGCCGCTGCCGCCGTAATTCCTGAGGTAAGCCCCCAGAGATTATTCCAGTTCATACTCATCCCGCCGGGGGAGAGAATCATCCAGATTCCGGCACAGGCCACGACAACGATGAACAGGGAAAAATAATCCCGCTGGTCCTTGACAAAAAACCAGGAAAACAGGGCGACAAAAAGCGGATAGGTCATATTGAGTATGTTCGCCTCAGCAAGTGTACCAACAGCAACCGCCTTGTAGAAACAGAAAACAGCAACACTGTTGGCCACAGTCCGTCCGATCAGAAAATGGTAGTTCCTGGGCTTCAGCCGATGACCACTCACCCCCATGGTCAGACAGACGACAATAAATCCCAGCAGAAACCGGCCGAAAACAAAATATGAGGTGGAAATTTCCACATACGGATCAGCCCAACGAATAATTGCAGTTGCCAGATAGAAGCAAAATGCCGAACCCAGGACTGCAGACCAGCCAAGTACCTGCGGAAAAGCTGCGTCTTTGGATGAAAAAATAGTCATTCTGGATTTAATGGACATCATCGAAATGGCGGCAATGATCAGCTGACCAGCATGGAAATACCGTTAAAATGATTGTCGGGTAAAAGCGCATTTTTGTTCTCATCCTTTCCACATTAAAGCTGGGTATAGAGACAGAGCGGATCGTTTTTAACGTTCTTTTAATACCTGGGCAGGAGTACCTGCAACGATAACCATCTCACCCACATCTTTATTTACCATTGATCCTGCAGCAACCACTGATCCCTGCCCTATGGTTACCCCGTCTAGGATTACGCTGTGCGAGCCAAGCCAGATATTTCCACTGAGCGTGATACCACCTTTTCCTTCAAAATCAACCTGCTGATTAATCGGAATTTCTCTGTTTGCCAGGTGATAACTGCCGCCGCCGACAATATAACAGTAGGCAGCCACCAGGGTATCCCTGCCGACAACGACCCGATTTGAGGAAAACACATAACAGTTGAAGCCGAAATTCGCCCGCTCTTGCAGGACAATATCACCGCCTTTACAGCTGAGAATGGTATTACGCCCGATAAAGACCTCGTCCTCAATGGTTATCCCCTCGTTGTCGAGACCTTTGGCATCAAGCATGACATTATCATCAATAACCACATTCCTGCCGATCCTGATTTTACCGGGGTGTCTCAACACAACGTTGGAGCCAAACACCGTACCCTCCCCTACTTCGGCCATGAGTAGCGGATACAGTTTACTGCGGATAAAGAGCCCAAGTGCTCCCGGCATCCAGGAAAAAAGTGTCGTCACTAATTCGTACAGAATTAAATCGGAAAACTTGTCAGAACCTATAACCAGCTGCTGATATCGTCTCAATTTTGACTGTTTCCTGCCAGATAACGATTCCTGTATCTTCAATTCCTTCTGTGCCATTGGATATCCTGAATTGATTATTGATGAGTCTGCAGTTCCGTCGGTTTTCAACCAGCCGACAACCAAAGACTCATGTATATCCGATTTTAGTGCGATCGTACAGTACCAGTGAGTACCTGTCACTGAGAATGATAGCTGATAAGACATCCTTCATGGACACCCGAGACGTTTTTTTTGTCAGACAGCGCAGACTGAACACCAGAGGCTTGGCAGAAAAAGATGGCGAGCTATTTTATTATTTTATTTTCAATTATTTAAAGACAAAAATCAGATTTACAACGGTTTGTTAAGGTGCGCAGAGCTGCCTGAGCTGTTTCTGGATAGGGAATGAAAATGGGGCCCATCAGGGCAAGCGGGTCGCTTACAAAATCCAGGCAAACTATAGGTTGATGACCTTAATGGCACGACCTCCGGGAGCCAGGGTTTGCATTATCTCGCCGATCAGAGAAGATCACCCCTCTCCCCGACCACTTTGCAATCCCAGCGGCTGCAGAATACAGTTTTGAAATTTTACCATGATCTGGTCATCTGGAAGGCTGTCAATCATCTGGGCAATCTCATCTAGATCACGGGCAATGGCCAGGAACCTTTTGCGCCCTGTTAATCGGGCCTGCTCAATATGGTCCCAGTCGTCACTGTCCAGAAAATAGTTCCAGTGCTTTTTTATTTCTGGAAATAACTTCTCCCGCATCCCGTCCAGAAAGCCCAGGTACAGGCCAAGGCTCGAAACTTTTTTTTCTCTGATGGTATAGGCAAGCAACCCGGAAGGATGGGTATCGGCGAGGATATCCTTAACCGCCCGGCAGACCAGTTCGACAATCGAGCTTGGAAATCGGCCGATAAGGTTCTGGAAAATGGCGCTGCTAAAGGTTGTTTCCAGCGTCTCACCAACTTCATGATAAATAAAGAGGTTGAGTTCCTGGTCAACAATATAATCCAGGCGTTCCTGCAAGGCACGGTGGTCAAGGCTGCCATTTTTCAATAAGCCGTAATGGTTTAATACATGCTGGATTGATGATTTACATGATGAACGCATCTCCTGAATCTGGTCCCATAAGAAATAACGCAGCGATTCTTTTTTAATGATCACAACGCCATCCTGCACCAGTCCAATTGGGCTGGCCATTTCTTTTGCCCGCTCTGTACCCAGAATATAGACCGTGCAGCCCTCGACCATGCGTTTCTCGAGAATATCGGCAAGGAAAAACACCGCCTTCATCGAGCGACCATGCCCTGCACCGTAGAGGAGATTCCCATGATTCAGGAATTGATTTACAAGATCGAGATTATGCGGCAGAATCTCTTTATCGAGAATTTTCAATGGACGAAAGGATTCCTCTGAAAGTCCCTGCCAGTATTTCTCTTTTTCATCAACCCAATCGAGAAGGTCTGAAGGCTCAGGTTCGGACCAGGGTTCGATCCGATGTTCCCATTTATAGAGATTCCTCAACTTCAGGATCATTGAACACATTGAGTATATCCCGTGATCCCGGGCATCGGAGACATCACAATTATATTGGACATCTTTAACAAATTGTTTTTCTTCTAGAGACGTTATCATATCCAGAGCATGCTGAATTGTATAGTTTCCTTTTAGCAGAGTCGCTGCTCACTGCTTGTCAGTAAAAAGATATACACAAACCACACATTGTGCCACTCACCAGGGCTCAACTGCAAGGTGGCAACTTCGATATCACCGACTCATTTAAAGCTTCATCCAGCCTTCATAGAGAAACGCCCTGCCGTCACCTGCAGATATCAGTTGAAAAAATTCCAGATAAAAGGCTATGATAGACCTCCGCTGAGGAGACAGCAATAGCCAGGAGAACATGAGGAAATCATTTCAGACCATAGCTCATCACGCAACCCGGGGAGGTGTTATGAAAAAAATTGTTATTATGTTATCGATAGGTGCTCTGCTTTCATTAAGCCAGGCGGTCCAAGCCAATGATGTATCGGAAGGTATTCATGTCGGCAATGCAGGTTCATTTACCGGTGACGCCGCGGCACCGTGCATGGAAATTTTTAACTCTTCGCAGCTGGCTGTGGACGAATGGAATGCCAGGGGCGGTATCCAGGGCGTCCAGATCGAACATATCATGGGGGATGATGCCCTTGACCCGGCACAGGGGATCAAGGTAGCGCGGAAGTTCACCTCCGATGAGCTTATGTACGGCGTTATCGGCCCTCCGGTAAGCCACATCGCCCAGGCGTCATTAAAGATATATGGTCAAAATGATCTTGCCTGTATTACCACCGCAGCCTCAAAACCGGACCTTACCGAAGCTGGGTATAAACATTTTTTCAGGGTAAACGCCAGAAATGATGCCCACGGCTGGAACAGTGCTCTCTTTATTAAAAACAATTTAAAAGCAAATAAAGTTGCCATACTCAATGAGAAAGTTGCCTATTGTGAGAATATGGCTCAGCAGACCATAATGGGTCTTGAAAAACTTGGCGTTACCGACATCATGAATGAGACAATTGTTGCCGGTTCCAAAGATTTTTCCGCCGTTCTTACGAAGGTCAAGGCATATAACCCTGATGTACTCTTTTTCATAGCGACAGCAGCTCCTGACCAGGCAATCGGTGTCAGGCAGGCTAAAGAACTCGGCATAGATGCCATTTTCATGGGAAGTGAAGGCGGCCGGGATAAAAAAGATTTTATTGAAGCTTCTGAAGGCGCCGCCCAGGGGGCCTATGTCTATCATTTCAGTCCGGACATCTTCTCAATCAAGGAAGCTGAGGACTATGTAAAAAATTATGAGGCAAAATATGGATCCCTGAGTGGATTCGGACCGCCGTCCTATGAGGCAATGAACATCCTTTTGAGTGCCATCGATATGGCAGCAGAAGACGGCGACATTTCACGTACAGAAGTAATTTCCAAACTGGCCGCAATCAAGGATTACAAAGGAATTCTCGGATTTCCCATCAGTTTTGACGAAAAAGGCGACCTGCGTGGCGGGGCCACCTATTTTTTCAAGGTTAACGGTACAGAATTCGAACAGGTTACCGTCTTGACCGGCAAATAGCATTCACCAGTAACAGGATAGGGATCTAACGGAGACAGGTGCTTTATTGCAGGCACCTGTCTCCGTCGTCATAGGTATGGAAGAAATCTTCGCTCAGTTGTCCCAGCAGGCAATCAACGGGCTGACCATCGGCGGCGTTTACGCCCTGATCGCAATCGGCTACACCATGGTCTATGGTGTCCTTTCCATGCTGAACTTCGCCCACGGTGAACTCTATATGATTGGCGGATTCATCGGCTGGTGGGTATTGCAGATATTCACCGTCAACCACGTGCCGGTGATGAATGCAGCACTGCTGATTTCGCTGATGCTGGTTATGGCAATGGCGGGGTCGGCCCTGCTCGGCGTGGTCATAGAGCGGATTGCCTATCGCCCTCTTCGCAAGGCGCCGCGCATGAATCTGCTCCTCAGTTCCCTTGGTGTATCTATCTTTATCCAGAATTTTATCCTCTATTTCCAGGGAGCCAAGGTGAAGGTGTTTCACATCTCACATCTTATTCCTGAGGGACTGAGAACCTTTGAAGTCGGCGGAGTTGTCATTTCATTCATGCGGATGCTGGTCATCGTCATCTGCTTCCTGATCATGCTGCTGCTGACGCTAACCATTAAAAAAACCGCAATCGGCAGAGCAATCCGGGCGACAGCGCAGGATATAGAAGCTGCTGCCTTCATGGGTATTGATACCAACAGGGTCATTGTGAGCGTTTTTATCATCGGCTCAGCACTTGGCGGGGCGGCAGGCCTTCTGGTCAGTCTGCTGTTTACTCAGGTCGATTATTATGTGGGCCTGCAGGCCGGGCTCAAAGGGTTCACCGCAGCAGTCCTTGGCGGAATCGGCAGCATACCCGGGGCCATGGCAGGGGGGCTGCTTCTTGGAATCAGTGAAGCGCTGGCAGTTACCTTCTTTCCTTCAGCCTATAAAGATGTTGTTGCCTTTGTGATTCTGATTGCCATATTAATTTTCAGACCCCAGGGATTATGGGGAGAAAAACTCCGTGAAAAGGTTTAGCCTCTCCCTCACATCGCGGCCCAATAGTATCTTCCTGCTGATTTTCATCCTCTCCCTGACAATCATTCCGAGTATACTGCCGAACAACTACTGGCAATCAGTCTATTCCATAACCGGCATCTATGTTATGCTGGCCCTGGGATTGAACATTGTTGCCGGCTTTACCGGCCTGCTCGATCTTTCCTATATTGCTTTTTTCGGAATAGGCGGCTACTCATTTGCCTTTCTCTGTTCAGATCATTTTGGCATTCATCTGCCCTTTCTGGCGGCATTGCCGCTCTGCGCCCTTATAGCGATGGCTGCCGGTTTTCTCCTTGGACTTACCAGTATCCGCCTCAGGGGTGATTACCTGGCCATTGTCACCCTGGCATTTGCCCAGATTTTCAAACTTCTGCTGCTCAACCTCGATGCACCGGTGAATATCACCGGCGGAGTCAACGGTATCTACGTCTTCGATGTAATCAAGGTTTTTGGCATCAAGGTTATTACTCCCGAGCATTATTCAACGCTGATCTGGAGCTGTGCTCTGCTCGTATTTGTTGTTTCCTTCAAACTCAAGGATTCCAGGATCGGCAGGGGATGGAACGCCATCAGGGAAGACGAGCTGGCGGCAAACTGCATCGGCATTAATACCGCCAGAATGAAGCTCTACGCCTTTGCAACCGGGGCGATGATTGCCGGCTTTGGCGGGGCTGTATTTGCCTCTTTCCAGGACTCTGTGTTCCCCAACAACTTTGATTTCCAGCAACTGGTTGTCGTATACTGCATGGTGATAATCGGTGGACTGGGAAACATGTACGGGGTTATTGCCGGGGCCGTTGTATTAAGCATACTCCCGGAAGTTCTCAGGGAATACGGCGGTTTACGGATGATGATGTACGGTGCCGCACTGGTGGCTATCATGGCACTGAGACCGCAGGGACTGTTTTCAGCGCTCCCTGGTTTCAGCAGGGTCATGCGCAGGCCGGACAAAGAGGAAACTGGGAAGCTAAAGGCATCGACAGATCTCTATTATTCAGAAAACCAAGCACTGACCTCTGACAACAACTATTCCAGACAGCCGGAACCCATCCTGGTACTTGAGCGGTTGAGCATGCATTTTGGCGGTATCAGGGCCGTCGACGACCTAGATCTTACCCTCCATAAGCATGAAATTCTCAGTATAATCGGCCCGAACGGTGCCGGCAAGAGTACGCTGTTCAATGTTATCTCCGGAATTTATCAGGCCGACCAGTGGAAGCATCAGGTATGGCGATCAGGATATCTCCTCTTTCAAGCCGCACCAGGTAGCCAAGGCAGGAATCTCCAGGACATTTCAGAACCTGCGGCTATTCAATGAAATGACGGTCATAGAAAATATCAAGTCGAGCAGGTTCTGCAGGACCAAGGCCTTTTTTCTCTCCATAATTTTTGGCCTGAATCAGCACCGGCAGGAGGAGAGAGAGACCGACAGCAGGGCCAGAGAGATCCTCGAGCTGTTCGGTAAAAGATTAACCGGTTATCGCTTCGACCAGAAGGTCTCTCAGCTCTCCTACGCCAACAGACGAAGAGTGGAGATTGCACGGGCCATGGGTTCTGATCCTGAAATACTTCTTCTCGATGAACCATCAGCTGGAATGAACCCCCAGGAGACAGCCGAGATAACCGAGTTCATTAAACGGCTGAGGGATCAGCACGGTTTCACCATCATTGTTATCGAACATAAGCTGAATCTGGTAAAAGCAGTCTCAGACCGTGTAATTGTAATGGATCATGGCATGAAGATCTGTGAAGGATCATACGATGAAGTGGCTGCCGACCCTGAGGTTATCGAAGCATATCTAGGAAAAAAGGGGAAACGTGGAAAGCAAGCCGATTCTTGAACTCAGGGACGTGAATGTTTGTTACGGAAAAATTCAGGTTCTCTATACTATCAATCTGGTCATAAACCGGGGAGAGCTGGTCTGCCTGCTTGGTGGAAATGCCTCAGGCAAATCAACGACCCTGAAGACAATCCTTGGCATCGTCCGGCCGAAAAGCGGTCAGGTGCTCCTCCACGGAGAAGATATTACCAATAAACCAACAGACCATATCATCAAGAGGGGTGTCTCAATAGTTCCTGAAAATCGCAGGATTTTTCCAAGAATGACGGTGCTTGAGAATCTTGAGATCGGGGCAATGCATCGAACTGACCGTTCGGCTGTTAAACGTGATATCGAGTCGATGTTTGAACTTTTCCCCCGACTCAGGCAGCGAATAACCCAGCCAGGTATGGTTCTCTCCGGTGGAGAACAGCAGATGCTGGCCATGGCACGGGCCCTCGTCTCCCAGCCTGAAGTCCTTTTGATGGACGAGCCCTCCATGGGGCTTTCGCCCGCACTTGTTGATCAGCAGTTTGAAGTGATTGAATCTATAAACAGCAAGGGAACGACAATTCTGATGGTGGAGCAGAATGCCAACATGGCCCTCTCCATAGCAGATCGCGGCTATGTGCTGCAGACCGGTGAGATTGTGCTGGAAAATAGTGCCGAAAATCTGTTAAACCATCAGGGAATGCAAAAAGCCTATCTTGGCGGAGAATTATAGAGGACAGCCATGTATACGTTAAAGGTGAGTGTTGAACGGATTGACGGCTATTGTAACCAGCCGATGCTCGTAGGTGACCATTTTTTTGTCGAGGGAGGTAAGATAACCATTCCCACCGGTAAACATATCTGCATGTGGGCCTTGCAGTCGATGATGCCTATTTTTCCTGTGATGCAGCGAGAAAGCGGGATAAAGGGAGACTGGACCGCAAGAGAGTCGGGCCAGGTTTTCGTCTGCCCGGACCCTAAGGGAAAAGTGCACTACAGAATCGAAAGGATGGTAGAGTGATGTTGGTAATTGATGCAAATAAATGCTCAGGCTGCAGACGGTGTGAGACCCATTGCTCCTTCTATCATTCCGGCAAAACGGGGTATCACGGAGCAAGAATCAAGGTCGAAAAAGTTGAACTGATCGGCCTCGACTTTCCCGTCGTCTGCCACCAGTGCGAGGAACACTACTGCACGCGGTGCCCGCAGAAGGCGATCTCGATTAGCGCCAGGGGTTCCATTGAAGTCTCACCAACGCTGTGCGACCTGTGCGGAGCCTGTGAGAAGCTCTGCCCTGTTGGGGCCATAGAAATTTACCATGAAATCCCGCAGGTCTGTGATCTCTGCGGAGGAGATCCGCGGTGTGTCAGGGCCTGTGAGATGAATGCCATTCACTACGACCCGACGCTCAGGCAATGTGTATCGCTCTCCTCAATGAAGAAAAAAACTGCCAAACTGACACCTGCCCAAAAGAGACATGAGCGGGCACTACAGGAAGGAAAAATAGTGAGAGAAGGCTGGCTCAGGAACAGGAGAGTATGATGCTGCACGGTTACGGCGGACACATTTTAAGGGTAGATCTATCATCCGGTGCCATAAAGCGTGAAAAATCAGACCCGGACTACATGCTTGAAGTCATTGGGGGCAGAGGTTTGAATTCGAGGAGGCTCTTCGACGAGCTCGATCGTGATATAGATCCGCTCTCAGAAGAAAACCTGCTGCTCATCGGGGTCGGACCTGTTACCGGCTCACTATTCTCAACGTCAGCCTATATGACCATCTCCGGCAAATCCCCTTTGACCGGTATTCTTGGAGACTCTGCAGCGGGAGGATTTTTCGGACCTGAAATCAAATATGCCGGTTACGATCAGCTCATCTTCACCGGTAAGGCTGAGAAGCTCTGCTATGTCTCTATCTGTGATGACCAGGTTGAAATCCGGGATGCCAGCCACCTCAAGGGCAAGGATATCTTTCAGACAACAGCAGCGATCAGGAAAGAACTCAACGATAATAATTTGCAAATCGCAGCTGTCGGTCCTGCCGGAGAAAATCTTGTCAGGTATTCCATTGTGGCCTGCAACAATTCCCGGGTCTGCGGAAGGACCGGAATGGGCTGTCTGTTCGGTACCAAGAACCTCAAGGCTATCGTGGTTAAAGGAACAGGAATGGTTTCAAGCGCTGATCCGCTCAAATTCATGAAACTCTGTCAAACCATCGACAGAAGAATCATGGAGCATCCAGAATTTCAAGACCGTCACGATATGGGATCAACACTCTTGATGAAGGCACTGAACGGCCTCGGGATTTTACCGGTCAATCACTTTCAGAAGGGAACGGCCCCGTATGTGGACAAGATCAGCGGGCAGACACTGGCCAGTACCTACAAGGTAAAGAATAAAGGATGTTATAACTGCAATATCAACTGCTCACGATATTACATTACCCCTGAAGTTGAGAGTGAAGGCCCTGAATATGAGACATTATGCAGCTTTTCTTCACGAATCGGCAGTGACAACCTCCCGTTTGCCTTGAAAATGAATCAGTTCCTGAACCGGATGGGGCTCGACTCGCTCAGTGCCGGCGAGACCATCGGCTGGGCAATGGAATGTGTGGAAAAAGGTATTTTTACCAGTGATGATTTTGACGGACTCGATTTTTCCTGGGGTAATACTGAAACGGTTGAGCGCATTCTCAATATGATTATCAACCAGCAGGGAATCGGCACAGAGTTTGCCAAAGGTACTCGATATCTGGCCGAGACAATGGGCAGGGGCTCTGACAAATTTGCTCTGCACGTAAAAGGTCTTGATGTAATTTGTGGCGATCCCCGTGGCATTAAAGCCTTCGGTTTAACCTATGCAATAGCCTCCAGGGGTGCAGATCATCTGCGTGCGGAACCATTCTTTGAACTGACCAATCGCTTTGAAGAAGCTGAAAAACGCTTTGGTACCAGGGATGCCGCAGACCGTCTCTCCAATAACGGCAAAGCAAAGCTGGTCGAATTCACTGAACGCCAGGCCCTGCTGACAGACTGTCTGACCATGTGTAAGAACGTAGGACTCAGCATGGATGTACTTGATTTTGAACTTGCTGCTGAACTTCTTCAGGCAGGGACCGGCCTGAAATTTACCGAGGACACGGTCAACAAGGCTTTACGGGCGACCATCACCAACGACAGGTTGATGAATATCGATTTCGGGATCACCGCAGAAGACGATACCCTCCCCCACCGGTTCACCCATGAACCGCTCACCGAAGGCGCGTCGAAGAATCAGGTCGTTCCTGTTCAGGACATGGTAAAGGATTACTACCGCCTAAAAGGTTGGGATGAAAACGGGGTACCGAAAAAACAATGAACCTGAAAGTAACCGGGGGTAAATCCTCCTATGGCCATATCGTCGGGATTCTGATGAGCGACTCGACCAGTCCACGAATTCCCGGAGATCCGGGCATGCCGAAACCTTCCCATTTCCGGTTATTCATGAGGTGCTGAAAGGTTTTCCGTTTGAAGATTTAGTCTCCATCAAAAAAGACAACATCGATAAACTCATGGCACCGGCTCTATCCCTCCAGGCAAAAGGGGTAAGCCTGGTGGTCGCGGACTGCGGGCTTTTTGGACCGTTCCACGAGGATTTCCGGCGACACCTTGAGGTTCCGTTCATAGGGACAGCGCTCGATCTGATCCCCCTGCTGCAGCGTATTTTCCCCGCTCACCAACGGATCGCTGTGATTACCGGCGACACCCGGATTCTTACTCCCCGCCATCTCGCTTCATCTGGGGTCGAGGCCGGATCTGTGCGATATTGTTGGCATGGAGCACAGCTCAGAATTCAACAAGGTCGTCATAAAAGGCAGCTCAGAGCTTGATGTCGGCCAGATGCGGCAGGGTGTTCAAGATGCGGCATCCGGACTCCTGGCAAAAACTATCGGCGCGGTAGTGCTTGAATGCACCAACCTCATTTCCTATCGAGCTGATATCCAGAAAATACTGAACGTTCCCGTTTTCGATCTGGTGTCAATGATCGAATTTTATGTATCCGGCTTGAAGCTCGGTGACTTTCAGTCACGCTACCTCAGCTCATCGACCCGTTGGCGATAATTCACAGTGCAGCGGGGCGAAAACGCCCAAAGAGGTTAAAACAGATCCCTGCGGACATGATTCAGTGCCGGGAACGTCGTCCGGACGGACTGCAGGATATCTAAATCCAGATCAGCGATTACTGTGGAAATACCATCGGCTGCCTGAGCCACCACGATGCCCCAGGGGTCTATCACCATGCTCCGCCCATAACTGCAATGATGCGGGGGCGCAGTTCCCCACTGGCCGGCACCGGCCACCCAGCATTGATTTTCAACCGCACGGGCACGCAGCAGAAGCTCCCAGTGATCCTTGCCGGTCTCCAGCGTAAAGGCAGCTGGCAGAAGTAATACATCTGCTCCCTGACCGGCGAGATGTCTGAACAATTCCGGAAATCTCAAATCATAGCAGGTTGCCATTCCGAAAACAAAATCGCCTATGGTGAAGATGGTCGTCTGGTTGCCCCGGTGATATGGTATCCGACTCGCGGTACGTTCTGCCACCGGGGATCTCCACATCGAACAGGTGAATCTTTCGATATTTTGCAATGATTTCACCTGAGGGGTTAAAGACCAGTGCCGTATTGAAAAGGTTGTCTCCGTCCCTTTCCAGAAAACTGCCGATATGGATATGAACCCCAAGATCGGAGGCGATCTTTCTGATCATCTCAAGGGTAACAGAGTTGTCTATCGATTCAGCCTGTCCAGGCTTCTCATGGTCAGGACCAATGAAATCAAAATGCTCTGGAAGCATCACCAGTTCGGCACCAGATTCTGCAAGTTCCCTGATCAAGGTCTCAGCCGACAGCAGGTTCTCTTTTTTGCTGTCCTTTGAATTCATCTGCGCCAGCCCTATTCTCATCTTCATCTCATGCTCACCTGTTGTTCTCTATGCTCCGGAGAAATCAATTTTCCAGCCAGGAGTGTTCCGCTCATGGCAAGACATTCCATATCAAGATAGATCTCGGCAGACGCTTTATAAAGTATTGAGCAGGTTGCCGGAAACAGATCATCCCGATCATTAAAATTAACGATCACAGGTATTCTTGGTAAGGCTGAAAACTCAACAGAAAGGTCGTAAGACTGATCATCTCTGAGAATTCCCCCCAGCTGTCGGCAGCGCTCCTGAAGCGCATCACGCCTGCCGCTGAACGTGGTTTCAATTATTTTATTGGTGTTGGTAGTAAAATAGGATATCAACGGACCGGCATTTCTGAACTCACGATAGGTCATCAACTGATCGCTAACCCGCGGCAGCTCAACGGGGCACATGAGAACATATTTGCAGAGAATAACCCGGACTGCAGGGGGTACGGGAGCGCCGCCGCTGTCCTCGATGCCGCGGTCAGCAACCCTATACAGCCTGTCATAGAGCGGTATCTCCAGCGCATTGCTGCTGATATCAACCCCAAGCATCGTACTCTTGGAGAGATAATCAATATTCCTGATTTCCTCTAGATACTTCTCATAGGTCTCTTCAAAAACCTTTGATTGCTGCATGTTATGGCGTTTCCTGGAATTGCGCACGTTTTCTCAGCAATTCGTCACGCTCATCCTCCAGTTCGAGCAGGTCGATCATCACGGGCGGTTTAATGGAGTGAGCCGGCAGCCTTTTTCTCGGTTTCGGCAATTTCCTCCTCCAGCTCGGCAAGCCTGCCGTTCATGGCTTCAAGGGTATCGTTCATGGTTTACCTTGCTCTCAGATGTGATCAGGATCAGGAACAAATCCCCGAAAGCTCCCGTTCGATAAGTGTGCGCTCTCCGCCAGTCGGGAGGCGCCTGCAGGAATGGTAAAGCGGTTCATCCCCGAGCTTGCCATTTCTGGTAAAGACAATAACCTCAAAACGATCTTCTTTGCCCTGGACTTCCTCAACCCAGAGAACCCGTTCGATATCAAGGGAGAAATCCCTGCTCACGTGCTTGGCAAACTTGCCGGGTTTTGCTGAGATGGAATGCCCCCAGCCCGTTTCAGAAAAAAGACACAGATACGGTTTAAGATGCGTGACACCACTGCTGTTAATGGTCAGATTAAAAATTCTCAGATTATATGAGCCGGGAAACCAGGCAATGGGTTCCCGGCCGTCATGTTTTTTGCCATCCCAGTTATAGGTGCCGTTAAATATTTCCATCTCACCGTTTCCGTCAATTCCTAGCGTTTGTTTGCCCACCTCATACTATAATGGCCTTTTCCGTAATAGAAAAGGCCATTATAAACGAGATATGGAGTTAAAACGATCAGGCAGTTGCCTCCAGGGCTCGACGGTCTGCCATATCAAGCAGGACCCGTTCCCGAGCCTTGTCGATGCCAAGCGCCTTGCGCTTCTTGTCAATATGCTGAATTATCAGGCGGGCCATTTCATGGGGACTGTCGGCAAAACCCCACTTGCCAAAGCCTTTATCCTCCAGATCACTAAACAGGTGTTTCTCAAAACGTGTCCCTTTGGTAATTGGAAATGTATGGCCGAATACGGTAAATACCCCTGAAGCAACAAAGTACTGGCCGATTGCGATTGCCTTTTCACTCATCCATTCGGGTGCACAGCCTGCAACCGGCAGATCAGCAATCGAATCACCAAGGCCACCGGTGTGGACCATCTCAGAAACGGCCATCAATATTCTGCTGTTATCAACACAGGCTCCAAGCCCCAGAACCGGAGGAATACCTACCGTCTCACAGACCTCGGCAAGCCCCCGGCCTGCGAGAGCTGCCGCACCGGGAGTTGTAAGTCCCGCTTTGGCGAGAGCCATCTGGGAGCAGCCGGTCTGGACAACAAGAATGTCATTCTTGATCAGTTCCTTGACCAGCTCAACATGGGAGAAATCCTGTTTGGATCGAGGGTTCGTACAGCCGACGACACCCGCAACCCCGCGGATACGCCCATTGATAATGTTATCATTGAGAGGCGTGTAGCCACCGCGGAATGATCCCCCGAGCATGTATTTGATATATTCATGGGAAAATCCATGAATTCCTCTTGCTGTCTTTTGCGGTATTTCAATGGGCATGGAACGATTTTTATAACGCCCGATCGCCTTGATAATTATTGCGTCGGTACACTTCATGGGATCATGCTCATCGAGCTCGATATGCTGCGCCCCTTCAATTTTTGCCCGATAATTGGTGGTAATAAATTCTGTGTCATAACAGCCGGCAACCTTATGCAGGTCCTGTTTGATACACTGGATATCAACGGTCATGGCATCTACAGCGCCGGTTACGAGCGCTGCTTCTGTCGATGAAAAGTTGCCAGCGTGAGGAACACCATGACGCGACAAGACATCCAGACCCGAACAGCACATGCCCACCAGGTTTATTCCCTTAGCACCCGCATCTGTTGCCATTTTCTTGATGGACGGAGCGTCTGCAGAGATCAGCATGGCCTCAAGCAGAATCGGCTCATGTCCATGGACAATGATGTTGATCTGGTCTTCCTTCAGAACACCCATGTCAACGGTGACCTCTACAGGCGAAGGCGTGCCGAAGAGGATATCTGAAATATCGGTTGAGACCATGGAACCGCCCCAACCGTCAGCCAGTGCGGTTCGCGATATCTGTTTGGTGATATTTTCATAATCCTGATCAACACCCATTGCAGTGCGGTGCATCATCTCCATAATTTCACGCATTGCGCCGCGGGGCACAATGCCTTCCTTACGCCACAGTTCCAGTGTTTTCTTCGGCACTCGCTTAACCAGTGGAATTTCACCATCCACCTGGGTGTAGGTCAGTTCAAGTTCCTTGTAGACGTCCCGGGCAATCGCCTTTACAGTTCGTCCCTCTGTTTCGATCTCAAGTGACTCGGCCACCTCATTGAGCTTCATGGTATCCTTGATCTCGAAATCCTGAACCGTTCCTTCAATAACTCCCTTGAACAGTTCGAGCATTGCCATACCATGATCGGTATGGGCAGCTGTTCCTGCCGCCACCATTCTGCCGAAATTTCTGGCGGCAATGGTATCGATGGTGGCCCCGCAGACCCCCACTCGCTTGTACGGATCACTTGGATTCATTCTGCAGGGGCCCATCGAGCAATGTTTGCAGCAGGCGGAATCGGCCCCTATCGGGCACGGTTTCACTTCCTCGGCCCGGTCAAAAAACAGTTCAACCCCATCCCTTCGGGCCTTATGGATCATTTGTTGTGTGGATTCACAGGTGGTGATATCTTCAGGCCGAATTAATTGTTTTGGTTTTGCCATGACTCCTCCGTCTAGATGGTCTTAATGAAAAGGCTTTCCGGTATGTTCTCAGAAAGCAACTGAGTTGTCCACGCACCATACCTTGAGAAGAGAGCAGGAAGTGCGGCCGAGAATAATTCTTATTACCAAATAATATACTACCGCCACGATGTGGTATTGTCAATGTTAAAAGAAGCCGGAACCGGCAAAATAATCACTGCACAATAATGAGATAGATATTCACTTCGGATCAGCAGCCTGACCTATAACCAGTGGATATCCGTTGATGGTTCTATCAGAAAATGAGACCGCTGTCGGTCAGGTGCTCATTTCCTGATAAAAATAAAGGCATTGAATAGTTAAACACTGAAGCGGATATTGAGTATATCGCCGTCATCGACGATATACTCCTTGCCCTGTACATACATTTTACCAACTTTCTTTAATTCAGCTTCGCTGCCATACTTCAATAATTCGTCATATTTCATAACTTCTGCCCGAATAAAACCTTTCTGCAGATCGGAATGGATTACCCCTGCGGCAATCGGTGCTGCTGAACCGACCCGGACAAGCCATTGGTGCACCTCATCCTCGCCGACCGTAAAAAAGGAAACTCTTCCCAGCGCCCGGAGGCATAAGCGGGTGAGAACCCCAAGGGCCGGCTCACTGATGCCGAGATCATCAAGGAATTCGGTTTTTTCCTCATCACTGTCAAGCAGGGCTATTTCTGACTCCACCTGGGCAGAGACAACCATAGCCTCAATCTTATCTGCCTCACAAACTGCTGCGACCTGTTGGAGCAGGGATTTGTCCCCGACCAGGTCTTCGGACACATTAAATGCCAGAATCATCTCCTTACGAGTGATAAACGGATAACTTCTGGTCAACAGTTCTTCATCTTCATCAAACTCCATGAGCCGCAGCGGTTTCTCCTCCTCCAGATGATCAAGGATTTTACGCATCAGCTCAAGTTCTTTCGCCTGTTTCTCATCCTTAATTTTCTTAAGGCTGATTTCCAATCGTTCGATTCGTTTTTCCACAAAGATCTGATCGTGCATCAGCAGCTCTGAATTAACCATTTCCACATCGCGGATCGGGTCAACCGAGCCGGCTGCATGATAGACCGCATCATCCTCAAACGCCCTGACAACATGGCAGATTGCATCGACATCAATGATGTCGCGGAAAATCGTACCTTTGGCGATGGTCTCCTGTTCGATTTTAGGAAGCAGTACCAGATCAACGCGAGCCGGGGTCTCTTTTTTGGGACGATACATCTCCACGAGCCGGTCGAATCGTGAATCAATGATCTCAGCTGTTCCTGGAATCGGCTTTGCAGGGCCGGACTGCTCACGCAACTGGCTGCCGGTGAGAATCTGAAACAGTGTTTTTTTACCTGTCTGCGGTAATCCAATTATTCCTACTTTCATCTATTCCTCTATGATTGGGTAATTCGTCAATGGTATACGTTTTACTGCAGTTTACGAAAAGTGAAGTCCTTAAAATCAATGGCGCCGGAATGCCCGCCAGGCGACTATATACCATATTCTCGAAAAAAGGCGATTATTGATTGAATAGACGACACCAGTAGGACCTGCCGCTGCTGTCTCACTGGTAGTTTGTGTTAAATAATATTTGACTGATGGGTCATTGCCATTTAAGACTATATACGCACTTTTAAAATGTGTCGACCGATGTTGTTATCACCTAACCAAACAAGGAGATTTTTTCATGAAAGTGACTATTACCGATCAGTGCATGGGAGACAGAAACTGCAATAAACTTTGTCCTGAAATCTTTGAATATGATGAGGATCAGCTCCTGTCAATCATCAAAGTCGACGAGATTCCTGATCACCTGAAGGATGTTGTTAGACAAGCCGCACTGGAATGCGGAGCCGACGCCATCATAATCGACGAGTAACCTGGATTGTCAATATGGTACCGTTCAGACAGAGTAAAACAGCCAAGAACCTGCTTATCTCATACTCTGCAGAAGCCCAGGCTCGCACCCGATACAATTTTTTTGCAAGACGTGCTGAAGATGACGGCTTCATTCAGATTGGGCGGCTTTTTGATGAGACGGCCGAACAGGAGTACGAACACGCCCTCAGGTTCTTTAAATTTTTTAATGGCGGAGAACTCGAAATTTGCTGGAATTTTCCAGCGGGAGTAATCGAGGACACCCGCTCCAACCTGCTCTCCTCTGCAGAACTTGAACTGTATGTCCATGACGTGATGTATAAAGGGTTTGCCCAGGTGGCCCTGGAAGAGGGTTTCAAACGGGCTGCCGACACCTTTGATGCGATCAGTGTATCTGAAAAACATCACGAACAGATATTCAGGGAACTGGCAGAAAACATCGACAGGGATCAGGTCTTCAGGAAAGAAGAAGAGCTGGTCTGGAAATGTATTGGCTGCGGTTATCTGCACCGCGGCAGGGAAGCCCCGAGTAAATGCCCTGCCTGTGTCAGGCCTCAGGGATACTTTGAAATCCTCAATAAAAACTGGTAGCCGGTTTCCCGGGCAGACTGTATAGAGAGCAGCTGCCCGGGAGATACCGCACTCCCCGAATTTTTCCTAGCCCACAGAAAAACCGTGTTGCAGGGCAATCTTTTCAAACATCTGGGTAATGCCCGCCCCCACCGAAAAAGCCGGCTCGGCACCCAGATTATTGTCCACGGAACGGTCAAAAAATATGTTCAGGCTTGATTCCATGCCCTCATCAACCTTCCAGTAACAGATCATCATCGGTACATAAGGGAAGACCGGAAGCACCACAGAAATATCAGAGTTGAACATACTTTCAATCTGGCGGCCCTGGAACAGGTGGACGACATCGTCAAACAGATCGGTATACACATCTGCAATCCGTTTCATGCCCTCCTCACATCTTTTCTTAAATAACGGATATCGCGCCATGCCGCCCTTGAGCTCGCGAAGAGACACCCAGTCTCCGCTCACCGGTTCGCCCTGACAGTGCAGGATATAGCTTAATAAGGGAACGGTCACCCACGGTGTCATATGGATATCAGAAAAAAAATTACCATGCTGATCAACGCTGAAATCCTTTCCCAGAATTTTTATGGTCAGGCGCCCTGCGTTGAATTTTCCGCCCACCCTCAGGGCAGCTTCGCCAAGATCAAGTGCCCGAACCTGCTCGATCAAACCTTTGAGCTGGTCTGCCGTATCTTCTGTAATGTGCAGGCTCAGCGCTGCTGTCAGTGTATTGCGAGACAAGCTCTTTACTCAGGGCCGGGCAGTCAGAAATATCTTTGACACCCATGAATACCGCACTGGCAAAGGCAAGACAGGTCTTCTCCCCGCACTTTCGACAATTTGATTTATCCAGCAGTGTGAAAACCTGCATCACATTTTGAAATCTGCCCATGCGTCTCCTGCCTTCAGATAGTTAATAAACCAGTTAGACACTATCTGTAACGCAATGCTCATCGTTTTTCAATGGCAACAAACGGACGACTGGTTTCGCCGGTATATATCTGTCGAGGTCGGGAAATACGCTGATTATGTTCAAGTAATTCACGCCAGTTGGAAATCCAGCCGGGCATTCTGCCGATCGAAAATAAGACGGTATACATATTGAGTGGAATACCAATGGCTCTCAACAGGATGCCACTGTAAAAATCTACATTTGGATAGAGATTGCGGCTGACAAAATAGTCATCTTTGAGCGTTTTCTCTTCAAGCTCAAGAGCGATTTCCATGAGCGAGTCGCCGCGCTGCTGTTCATCGAGCACCTCATGTACCTTTTTTTTCAAGATAAGTGAGCGGGGGTCGAAATTTTTATAGACCCGGTGACCGAACCCCATGAGTTTATAATCGCTGTCCTTATCCTTCGCTTTATCCAGATAGTAGTCAAGGGGACGCCCCGAGGTCTTGATATCCTCAAGCATTTTAATAACCCCGGTATTTGCTCCCCCATGCAGGGGGCCCCACAAGGCGCAAACACCAGCAGCAACTGAACTGAACAGGTTGGCCCGTGAACTGCCGACGACCCGTACTGTCGAGGTGGAACAGTTCTGCTCATGATCTGCATGCAGGACAAGAAAAAGATTGAGAGCCCGCTCTACAACCGGACTGGCGATAAATTCCTTATATGGATCTGAGAACATCATATGGAGGAAATTCGAACAATAACTGAGATTTGGATTGGGATGATTAAATGGTTTTCCTGCAGCCATCCGATATGAAAAGGCACTGATAGTCCTTACCTTCGAAAGGAGCAGGGCCACGGTACGGTCAAATCCGGGCCCTTCTGAATGGACATCAAGTACTTCGGGGTGAAAACATGATACCAGGTTCAGCATGGCAGAGAGAATGGCCATGGGGGGTGCAGATTTCGGAAAACCTGAAAAATGGTGTTCCAGATTGGTATGCAGCGGCGCGTGTTCGGCAAGGGCATCACGAAACGATTTGAGCTCCTGAGCATTCGGCAGTTCTCCGTATAAGATAAGATACGCAACTTCTACAAACGTTGCCATCTCAG
Source organism: uncultured delta proteobacterium (assembly GCA_963710015.1). Taxonomy (GTDB): domain Bacteria; phylum Desulfobacterota; class Desulfobulbia; order Desulfobulbales; family Desulfocapsaceae; genus MADRE3. The sequence continues at coordinate 53,999 of CAVPYP010000033.1, forward strand.
CAATTTCCTCTATGGGATATCCCCGGTATCGCAGAATTCCGTTGTGCCCCGTCCACATAGGTAATGGAGGAATAACAGGAGCCGGTGTTGCCGTAGCCCGGATCCATGGTAATAAAACCGCTTTGCGAACGCAGCGTTTGAATGTCAATACATTTTTCGTTCTCACTTCCGGTGTAGACATCAAGCTCGTAACGCTTGCCGTCGACGGTTAAGGTTGCTTTATCACTCATTTTTTCTCTCCTTGACTGATGCTTTCAAGCTCACCATGGTGTGCTGCAGACTCATTTGATATTCTTTCCTAAATGATAATAATTATTATAATTTGCGCAACAGGACAAAGGATATTTGTCTTGTCTGTAGGTGATCTGCAGAAAGGCTAAAGTAATGGAAGTTGTCGACATGCAGTATCCTTTTGATTTGACTTTTTAAAGGTTATTGATAAGTATCAGTGATAGACGGAATTTTAATTTCTGACAGCTCGCCCGCCAATCTGTTCAATGAAAGGAATTCTATGGATAATCGGATAGCCTCGGTCACAGTTGAAAACATCCACAAACGTTTTGGCAATAACGAAGTTCTGCGCGGTATCTCCTTCACTGCCTACCAGGGTGATGTTATTTCGGTTCTCGGGCCGAGCGGATCCTGGAAAATCAACACTTCTGCGCTGTATCAATCTGCTTGAAATCCCCGACAGCGGCATCTTGAAGGTATCCGGTGAAGAGGTGCTGATGAAAAAGAACCGACGCGGCAGAATTCAACCGGCGGACAATCGCCAGGTGGAAAGGATCAGAACAAAACTGGCGATGGTCTTCCAGCAGTTCAATTTATGGTCTCATATGACGATTCTGGAAAACGTCATGGAAGCTCCGGTGCACGTCCTTAAAATTCCAAAGGCTCAGGCCATTGAAAGAGCAAAAAAATACCTTGAGAAGGTCGGTATCAGTGACAAGCTTGATGTCTACCCATCCCACCTCTCAGGCGGACAGCAGCAGCGTGCGGCGATCGCACGGGCACTGGCTGTGGAACCAGATGTGCTGTTGTTCGATGAACCGACGTCAGCACTTGACCCGGAACTTGTCGGGGAGGTGCTCCAGGTCATGCGGAATCTTGCTGAAGAAGGACGAACAATGATCGTTGTAACCCACGAGATGGGGTTTGCAAGAGAGGTGTCATCCCGGGTTGTATTTCTCGACCAGGGACAGATTATGGAAGACGGTCCGCCGTCAAGGGTATTTGACAGTCCCGAGACCGACCGCTTCCAGAATTTTATTAAGGCAATGGTCTAAGGCATACTGTAAAAGCGTTAAAAATTAGCTATTCAAACAGAGAAGGAGGAAACTACATGAAGAAATTTTTACTTTACATCACCCTGATATCCCTGGTAATGGCTGCAGGGTCAGCATGGGCCAATGATTGGAAAAAGGTGCGAATTGGTGTTGAGGGTGCCTATCCGCCATTCAGCTATACCGAGCCCAACGGAGACCTGGCAGGCTTTGATATCGATATAGCCAAGGCGCTTGGGAGAAGCGATGGGAGCAGAAGTTACACTGATCGCCCAGGACTGGGATGGGATTATTCCGGCACTGCTGGCCAAAAAGTATGACGCCATCATTGCCTCCATGTCCATTACTGAAGAACGTAAAAAGAAGGTGGCCTTCTCAAATAAATATTACCAGACACCAGCAAAGTTCATCAGTAAGAAAGGAGCGATGCCGGCGTTCTCTAAAGAGGCCATCAAAGGTAAAAAGGTTGGTGTGCAGCGGGCAACAATTCATGACCGTTACCTGACCGATAATTATGGTAAAGATGTGGAAATAAAGCGCTACGGCACCCAGGATGAGGCATACCTCGACCTCACGGCAGGCAGGGTCGATATGCTGCTCGCTGACAGCGTTGCGCTGTCTGACGGTTTTTTGAAAAAACCCGAAGGTGCTGACTATCAGTTTATCGGACCTGATCTGAGTGATCCGAAATGGTTTGGCGACGGCGCCGGTATAGCCATCCGCAAGGAAGACACCGACCTGGCGGAAAAGTTCAACATGGCTATTGATAAAATCAGAAGTGACGGAACCTATAAAACCATCCAGGACAAATACTTCGATTTCAATGTCTACGGTGAGTAGTTTCTCCTGACAATCGCGCTCACATCTCCTGCCTCGGTTACCAACACGCCCGAGGCAGGAGGCAAATCCTATCAAATGCGAGTTATATGCTTAACCTGCACGGTTACGGACCCAGTATTATTGAAGGAACTATTCTCTCGCTGGAGGTTTCACTGGCCTCTCTGTTCATTGCCATGTTTCTCGGTATTTTCGGCGCCCTGTCCAAACTCTCCAGTTCCCGCCCTCTGCAGCTCGCAGCCCAGGTATACACCACCGTTATTCGCGGCATCCCGGATCTTGTCCTGATGCTCCTGGTGTTCTTTGGCGGTCAGGTTTTTATTAACCAGATCGGTCCGCTTGTCGGCTATGATGAATACATCGATATAAATCCTTTTATCGCCGGAGTCTCAACCATAGGTTTCATTTTTGGAGCCTATATGACAGAAACATTCCGCGGGGCCATTCTCGCCGTCCATAAGGGCCAGATTGAAGCCGGGAGCGCCTACGGCATGAGTCGTCTGCTTATTTTCAGACGTATCACCCTGCCGCTCATGGTTCGCCACGCGCTGCCCGGATTCGGCAATAACTGGCTTGTTCTTATTAAGACTACGGCACTTGTCTCGATTATCGGACTTGATGACATGGTCCGCAAGGCGGGGCTTGCAGCAGGAGCAACACGAAAACCCTTCACCTTTTACCTGGTGGTGGCAATCAACTATCTGATCATCACCTCTGTCTCCATATACCTGCTCA
>CAVPYP010000034.1:0-23007 GCA_963710015.1 uncultured delta proteobacterium
TGGTTAAGGAGAAAGGTGCTCAATGCACCGACACCGACATCAGGCTTTGCCACTACTGGATAACCGGTTATCTTTATCAAGTCCATGGCTTCATCGGCAGTGGTGATCACCCGCCCAACAGCCACCGGTATTCCTGCGGACCGGAAACGCTCTTTCATCCTTGATTTTCGTTTGATGACATCAATATCATGGCCTCGCACTCCGGTTATATTGAAATCGTCACGGATGCGCGCCTCGGTAGCCAGCCAATATTCGTTTAGGGATTCAAAGCGGTCTATTTTGCCATAGTGGTGGGTGTAGTAACCGCAAGACCGCACCAACTTATCGTAGTCGTGCATGTCTGGAAGTTGGTAGTATTCGGTCAGAGCGTTTTTTACCACCGGATCAAGCTCATCGTATGGTGCGTCGCCGATGCCAAGTACGTTAGCACCGAGTTGTTTCAGGTTTTTGCAAAATTGATAGTAGTGATGGGGGAAATGGGGGGACAGGTAAACCAGGTTCATAGTGGTATCCTTCGAGTCAATGATCCAACAAAGTGTTGAAAAGGGGATGAATACATATCAGGCACCATTGATTTCACATGGAAATTATACAATGTGTTGATTGCCATGCCACGGGAAAATATTTTTGAAATCATAATGTTTATTATTCATAGTGGTTTTACCGTGAATCAGTGTGAACCGCCGGCTCTGCCGACGGTTCACACTGTTCATTGAAACTGGCCACGTGCCGGGCATGTTTTTAGTGGAGATAAAAACCTCCTAAGCCTCTAATTTAATACAAACGGGCCGCTACTCTACACAGAAACATGAGCATCAGCAACCATAGCTGTATACCGAGATACTCTGGTTGATCTTCTTCCTATATCTCGGAAGTCTCATGTTTAGAATTTTCTTACCCCACAGAATAGGGAGCTTCACCGGTACGAGGTCACGATGGAGTTTAATTCGGGATAACAAGACCTTGGAAATAGTAATTTTATCTCTCTATCTTTTAATCAGAGCCAGGAGAACGAGAAGTAATCGGAAAATAGATAGTGATTTTTCAGGGCGTTAGTCTCCACGTTTAAGCTTGCCCGAGAATTCGGCGGACGATGCTTCCTTCGGTCTGATTTTCGGTGATCCACAGTTAAGCGGAAAAGTATCTTCAATGGCAATGTCTGCTGCTGTCTCTCGGGCATGTTGAATTTCTTTGATGCTCAGTTGCCATCCATAGGTGCGCGACCGCATAAGGTTATCATCTGATTCCTGTCGGTGTGGGAGGTCCAGAGCATGACCAAGCTCGTGGGCGGCAGTGCGTGCCGCTGATGACCTGGCCGGATTTTTGGCATGCGCAAGGACGGGAGCATCGCTCATGTGGATGTATTCACCATCATAGTATCCGTTGTATCCGCCGATGTCCGGGGCAAACCACATGTCAAGCCCGTCACTGAGGGTGGTATCATGATCAACGGTATGGATTTCAAAACAAATTCCGGCCTGGGTGTGCCAGATTTCATTTATTTCGAAAAAGATAGGTTCAAACTCCTCTGGCGCTCTACCGCTGTTGGCCAGATGAACCCGCAGATTTATACGATAGACAGGCTGAAGGGCAGGTGCCAGTACTTCTTCTGCAGTAGCGGCTTCTGCAGAGGAAAAGAAGAGGAGAGCGGCGAGCAGGCCTAGAACGGCTCGGTAAGCTGGACGAGCCAGAAAGTTAACTATTGTTATGTTCCCAAGGCTGGCAAACGATCCGGAACAGATATCGCCAGGATTATTTTTCATCCGATCATAGTAAGCATCTCCCCGTTGTTTTGCATGTCATGAATCGAATTGCACGTTTAAAAGTACCAGGTTGCATGAAGATAGTTTGTAGTCTACACGTGAGGAGTTGGCAGAATAGTACGATCTCTGGGATGGCAATGGTAAGTGACCATCAGCGGCGCGAGGTACGAGCGTCCGCCTGCATGGCATTGTTAAGTGATTCCTGCTCTGTGCTGCCTTTCTCACCCATGTGAATTGGACCATGCTCTATGTCAGGGTCCATTCTCAACACCATCCGTCCGCCAGAAAAAACTCGCACGTTGCCGTCGGTGGCCGAAACGACGACCGCTGTAGCAGCGCTGCGGGCTGTGGCGGCAGCTGCTGCCACGTGTCGAGCTCCCAAGCCGGCGGGCAACTCCACGTCCACTTCGAAGGCCGCCAGGAATACCCCTGCTGTTTGGATAAAGCCATCGCCGCGAGCGACGAAGGCCCCGTCGAGTTTGGACAATTCGACAATAGCGTCGTGAATGTCCAGGTTCATGAGCGTCCGGTCGGCATGCTCGTGTCCTTTGAACGGATTGGGGATGAGTTGCCTAGAACCTTCAAGAACCTTCAGTGAATCGCCAAGCATAAATATAGCACCAATTCGCTTCCCACGTCGGGCAGCCCGTCCGATCTTGCAGGCAATGGTGACAGCAAAGTCAAGGGCTTTGGGCCTGATCCCGTTTGTCAGCTTTACTAGATCTGTAATGACAAGCTCTTCAAGGTCCGGCTCCACCTCGACCACAACAACCAGATTTGCCTCACCGGGGTAGACGTTTTGGCCCATAGCACAGACGACGAGTTCCCCGGCCGAAACTTTGTTCGATTTGAGCGCAACAGAGAGGACATGACGGATCTGTCTGTGTTTGTCGATCGCATGAAGTGGCAAGCGTATTGCCACCAGTCCGGCTTCAGTCAGGGAATCGTATGTCCCGGGGACCGCCGTGGCCGAAATGATACGGTATTGATGTGTGAAGCCCAGAAGGTGTTTAGCAAAAACCCCACTTTCAGTGACACAGATGATAGTATGAGCCTGAGCCGCTTCGGCTATGCGAACGACCGTTTGGGCCCACTCCTCGTCAGAAAAGATGTCTTTCCCAGAATAATCGGTTTTTGTCATGTTTCCCTCACCAACGATGTGTCACGCAGCAGGTTAATAGACTTAACAAGTTATTATCCGGTTTCCTGATATCATTCCAGAGAAAAAGAATCTGGCACTGTTATTCACAAGTGTCAGCCAGTTCTCGCCGGATATCATTTCTATTTCGTCTGGAATTCGGAAACTGGATACTCCCTTTATACAATTATTTTAGATCCAGTCGCAAGCTCGATTACTCAAGAAAATCTGTAGCTTGATCTTCTTGCTCTGAAGTTACCGATTGGTGGGGGTTAGATGATTTGCTGACAGGAAACCGGGGGGATACTGGAATAATCCTCACCATATGACGGGCCATAACTGTTTTACATCGATAACTCTTTGTTCTCATCAAAGAATATACCATAAGAGTATAGGTAAAAAGGAGAACCCAAGTATTGTGGAGACAATTACTATTCCTGCAATCTCTTCAGGCCGCTGATCGTAGATTTGGGCAAACAGGTAGCAAAAAACTGCTGAAGGCATTGAACATTGCAGAATAACTACCCCGGAGGCTGGCCCCGATAAATGCATCGAAGAAACAAGAAAAACACCCACTCCCAGTCCCATGCTCAACCGTAAAGTAGATAAAAAAAGAGAAATTTTCAGTCGCCTCACTTTCAAGCGTGAGAGAGACACACCTAGAGTTATCAACATTAATGGAATGGTCAGGTCTCCAATGAGTTTTGTCGTATTGTAGAGTGGTTCTGGGACTTGAGTGCTGGTAAATAGGAAGAACGCTGCCAGTATGGTTGCCGGAATAATAGGCATTTTAAAAAGAGCCTTAGCTGAGAAAGTGCCAGACACAAAGGCCACACCTACCGTCATCTGGAAAACGACATAGACTGAAAAAAATGTTACTCCAAGGGCCAGCCCCTCATCGCCGAACGCCAAATAACATAAGGGCAGTCCAACGGTACCGACATTTGGAAAACTCAAAGTCTGAAGATAGGCACGTTGAGGCAAATGGAAAATGGCCAGGACCAAACCGCCAATTATGATAAATGCCAGATTAGCGAAGAGGGCGGCAAGCCCCATACTTAATAGAGTGTTGGGGAGTAATTGTATAGATGATAAGGAATAAAAAACCAAGCAGGGAGTGCCAAAGTAGGTGACAAGAGAGGTTATCAGGTCTGTATCATACGATTGGCCTTTTCTTGCCCAACAAAAACCTATAAAAACGCAGATGAAGACCGGCGCCAGAATCGAGGTAATAGCGGAAAACACCATATAATGTTCCCTTTGGCATGACTACTTAATTTGATAAAGCCCGTATCTGCTCCGGTACCCTCAAAAAATATAGATACGAGGATCTTCTTATCAACAAGTTCCCGGAGATTCCTTCCAGACAATTAGTAAAAGGGATAGAACATCTTTACTTCTGATTCCTTTTAACTTATTTAACTGATTGTCCTCTAAGATGGAGCAAGATCAACTTAACATGATTTTGAAAAATATAAATCTTGGTTAAGCAACCGTTTCAGGCAGACAGGCTGAGGCCCGCTGCTTAACTTCACGATAAACAAAGAGAGAAAGAATATGAACGAAAAAGAGCTGTTGAGAGGAATTCTCAACTCAATACCATATCCGATTGTGTATGTTGATCTGGAACATATAATACGCTTCATGAATAATGCAGCGGTATACCACTATTGCACAGAACGAGGTCATGAGTCTTTGATTGGTCAAAGTATTTTCAAGTGCCATAAAGAGGACAAGTCAAAAGAAATGATCAAAAAAGTTGTGGAAAGGTTCAAAACCGATGCAAAAGAGAAATTCCTGCAAGTCAGTGATCGTAATTTAAGAGTTTATATTACTCCTGTTAAAAATGATAAGAACAAGCTCATTGGCTATTATGAAAGATTCGAAAATAATTTCGCTGTGAATAGTGCTGAAAAGTAATAAATCAGGTTAACAACCCGTTTCATAATCTCTGGTCAGACCCTGTCTGCTATCCCACGTCTCCTTGGCTAGCAGGCCGTCTCAAGTCGTGAAATATTCAGGTCTAAAAAAATCAGGGGATAATATTAATCCTTTGGGAATGGTAAATCCGGCAATGGAATAAATTCTTTTTCATCGCCGGGAACAATCGCAAATTTCTTGTTTCTCCAGTCCGTCTGCACCACTTTTTATTCGATCCACAGAAGATGAAACGAAATTCCACCAGATATAGCGGGGGCCATCCATTGCTGCGCCGCCGAGCAAGATCAGGTGCACATCATCACACCCTTTAAGACGAATTTCAGACCCGGGGCAGAGCACCATCATTTGTCTGTCATGGTATTTTGTAGCGCCTATCTCAACCGTTCCGGCTATCAGAAAGAGGGCTCGTTCTTCGGTCGTCCTTGGGATGACAATACTGGCTCCCTTTTTCATCTTCAAATCAAGGTAAAGGGTTTCCCACTGCGTGGTGATTGGAGATTGAACACCTTGAAACTCACCCAGAATAAGTCGTCCGGATAATTCATTGGTTTCTATTGTGGGAATTTTTGCTGCCTCAACATGGGTGAACTCGGGATCGCTTTCTTCTTGAGATTTCGGTTGTGCCAGCCAGCTTTGAATACCAAACAGTATGGATGGATGTTGCCGAATGTCCTGTCCGGTGCGCTCAGAATGGACAATACCTCTTCCTGCAGTCATGAGATTCACATCCCCCGGCTTGATACGTAAATCATTGCCAAGGGAATCTTTGTGATCCATATTGCCATCGAAGAGATAGGTAACCGTTGATAAGCCAATATGAGGGTGCGGCCTTACATCGACGCCGTATCCTGCTGCGAATTCACCAGGCCCCATTTGATCCCAGAAAATAAAAGGGCCGACCATGCGTTTTTCATGAAACGGCAAGGCACGATGGACCTTAAACCCACCGATATCAACAGTCCGTGGAACAATGATCAACTCCATATCCGTCGGACATTTCTGGCAATCTTTCGGCACTGCTCCAAACAGCCAACTCATAATAGTCCCTTACCGCTGAATGAAAATTGCTGATGACCACTCTGCCATCGTCTCCTGCAAAGATACCATGTACTGGATGAATTTTTAATCACCATATTGTACCTGACCATTTATTTCCGTTAAACCATATGTCAGCTTTATTATTCGCGGTGGTTTTACCATGATTCAGTAAAACCGCCGGCTATGCCGTGAAGTAAAGCCAGGGGTTTTAGGCGTGGTCGTTTACTCAGTATTTAATTTCTGGCTATGCCTTCACTGTCATTTTCTAAATTGTGGGGGTATAATATTGGTTTATTTCCCAAGGATTTCAGATATTTTCGCGTGTCGATAGTTAAAGATCCTTTGCAGCGTTTTTTTAATAAACAGGCTGTGCAGAAGACGGCCAAAGATACCGTATGGAACGGCATAATGGACGCGGTCGATAAGCTTGACACCTGATGGTCTGGCAGTGAGTTCGTGATAGTGATACCAGAACGCATATGGGCCGAGTCGCTGTTCATCGACAAACGATTTATTTGGGCGGATATGCTTTATCTCGGCAAGCCATCTTTGCGCGCCAAATATGGGAATGGAAATCCGATACTCGATAATCAAGCCGTCAAACATGTCTTCAGGTACCGGCGAAATAATTAAAAAATGCAGGTCTGGCGGGGTGATTAAATTGAGGTTGGCAGGGTTTTTGAGAAAATCCCAACTTTCCTCCAGGCTCGCAGTGACCAATTGTTCTTTTTCCAGGGTATACATCCTTGACAGTCCTCCATGATTCCTGATTCGGAAATTGGCCTGCCTGCTTCTGGCTGGCGCTCAATGCCTTTAACAGTCGGTTCACACTCCAGCAGGTTCCTTTTGGTCATCGGTGGAATACCGCTGGTTAGGATTTTTTATTGTATAATCCGACAAATTAGGCTATAGCCGCCAGCAATTCCTCAACAGGCGGATGGTCGCCTGCAGCGGAACTTTTGAATATGTAGGGGGTGCTGCCATCCGGTAGGATAACCACGGCACCACCAAGCTGCAGGGCATGACCCTGAAGCGAACCTGGCATGAAACCTGCTCTCAGAGCCGAAAAACCTTTGGTAAAAGATTTTATCCCAATGACATCGGTAAGGCCACTTTTAAACTCCAGTAATTTATAAGACTCAAGAGAAGGGTCGGTGAGCAGAATGCCCTGGTAACCAGTCACGCTCCTGAATTTTACCAGATCCCTGACCCCGCCGTTACCAATGACAGCGAGCTGTGCCCCTCGTTGTGAAAAATCGTTCTGGTACCCTGCCAGCTCAGCAACCTGCTGACGGCAAATTACTCAGCCAAAATGACGAACGAAGACCAGAACGGCGGACTCCTTCTGCCATAAAGTGGAAAGTCGGACTGTCTCTTCGCTGTCGTTATAGGCGGTAAGGGCACCCAGCCGTTCGACAGAAATCTGATATTGAACCATCTCATCCTCCTCATTTATCCGGACATTGTTGGCTTAAACTGCTGAAAACCGCCCTCCAGAAGCCACAGTCAGAAGAGCTGTATATAGTCAATGAAGAGAATAAGCATTTTTATGAGGAAGGATACACTGCAACATCCGGGAGGCTCGGTTAAGCCAGGATGTGAATTTTTTGAGATAAGGTGCAGCACGCCTGCTGCAATTGCAATACAGCGGCATTTCTCTTCGGCGTTTAGTGGTTATACCGTTATAACTAACTTTCGAAATGACTTCACCTTTCGCGGTGGGTCAAGTAAGCATCCATACGCCGTCCAGGATACCTCACCGACATAAATATCACCACGAGAGTCTACGGCCAACCCATGTGGTGCGATAAATTGACCAGGCCCTTCACCCGCACGAGACCCACCCAAGCGGGCCAGGCGTTTTCCAGACAAGTCGTGAATGGTGACGCAGGCCCCGATATTGGGGTAATCCGCATTGAAGGGTAATTGCGGTGGCAGCTGCCCGATATAGACCAGATCATTGGCAATGTGCAAACCGCACGGCCGGTGCATATTGTTCCACTGGGTAAGATAAGTGCCCTGATCATTAAAAATTTGAATGCGATGATTTTCCCGGTCAGCGACATAGACATTGCCCTTGCTGTCCGTGCAAACACTGTGCGGCAGATTAAATTGACCAGGGTCGGTACCATATTCGCCCCACGAAAAAAGATGCCTCCCCTCTGCTGTGAATTTGTGAACTCGGGCATTACCATAACCATCGGCGATGTAGAAATCTCCCGTTCCAGGGTCGATGGCGACTTTGGTGGGCCGATTAAATGGATCACCACTCTGAGCAACTGCTTCCTGATTAGCTGTGCCAATTGAACTGAGCAACTCACCCTCTGCAGTAAAACGACCAATCCAGTGGCCTTCGTCATCAACACAGAAGAGGATACCGTCCATATCAATCGTAATTCCGTGCGCTCGAGTAAACAGCTCTTCCCCCCAACTGCGGATGAACTGACCATCCTGTTCAAAAACCATCAGAGGATGGTCACCACGACTGAAAATATATACGTGATCGTGTCGATCTACGGCGATGTCAACGACCTCACCTAAGTCCCAGCCTTCGGGCAGCTGTTGCCAATCAGGTAGTTCTTCGTAGCGATAATTGCCATTTGCAGGAATGGACATAGTAATAACTCCCTTTAATTAAGCAGAGGATTCCCTGACCTCAATGCAGGGTCAAGGTTTGTTGGCCATAATGTATATCTGACAGATGGGCAGCTGTCTTCGGATATTAACGGCTTGCATATGACTTCCTGTTGCCGATTCTCCGGGTGTCAGAGGCGAACTGCGACACTGTATTGCACTTACTGCGGTTCAATTTACAGGAACACGGTGGTGATCTCCGGAACGAACAGAATGAGCATCAGAATCATGATCTGCATGCATATAAACGGCAGAAAGCCACGGAAAATATCCGGCAGGGTAATGTGCGGCGGTGCCACTGATTTAAGATAAAAGGCTGCCGGTCCAAACGGCGGCGACAGGAAACTGACCTGCATGTTGACGCAGAACAGAATTCCGAACCAGACCCGCACCATTGTCGTTGATTCAAGACCACCCGTCAGGCCAAGCTCGTTTATCGGGAGCTTCAGAACAATCGGCAGGAACACCGGCATGACCAGCAGAACAATGCCCGTCCAATCCATGAAGGCGCCGAGGAACAGGAAGATCAGCATCATGACCAAAAGAACACCCAGCGTCGGCAGCTCATAGCCAACTATCAGATTGGCCACATAAGCCGGACCGCCAGCAATCGTGTAGGCGCCTGCCAGTGCCGTGGCACCGAAGGTCACCCAGATGATAGTCCCTGTTGACTTGAACGTCCGCATCGATGCTTCGCGCAGCAATTTGATAGAAAATTCCTTACGGATCCATATCAGTACCAGTACTGCCAGCGACCCCATGGCGGCAGCTTCGGTGATACCGGTAATGCCGCCGTAAATTGAACCGAGCACAACGAATACAATAAGCAGCGGTGCCACCATGCCCTTGCCTTTGGTCCAGGCTTCTTTAGCGGTGGCAGTGCCGGTGTACAGCAAGATGAAAGCTGCGGCAAAAATAAAAATAGTCAAAGATTTCCAGATCGTTGAAGTTCCGATCAATATGGTGTTTTCATTGATCATCTTCGGATTAATCATTGCCCCGCCATGTATATAGAACCAGCGCAAGGCAACCACTGCAGCACCGGCGCCGGCCAGCAAGGCAATGAGTGTTGATCCGTACAAGAGCTTCTCCCGTATGGTCAGATCATCGGGAGAGGGCTCGGGCAGCGGCGCCAACTCGGGGTTCATGCGTGTACGTATGAGAATGTAAATGATGTAAAGCGAGGCCAGCATAAAGCCAGGCAGGAATGCGGCTTTAAACAGGGCGTGGATTGACGTCTCGGTAATCAGGCCGTAAAAGATAAGAACGATCGATGGCGGGATCATCGTTCCCAGCGAGCCAGAGGCGCAAATGGTGCCGATGGCAAGATTCTGGTTGTATCCAAGCCGCAGCATTTGCGGCAATGCAATAAGGCCGAGCAGCACGACTTCGCCGCCGATAATGCCTGACATGGCAGCCATGACAATCGCCATGAGTGCCGTGACAACAGCGATGCCACCTCGAGTGCGCGACATCCACATGCTGAGGCAAGAGTACATGTCACGGGCAATCCCGGAGCGCTCCAGCAGGGTTGCCATGAAAATAAATAAGGGCACCGAGATAAGGACGTAGTTGGTCGTTATGCCATATAAGCGCTGGGCGAGAATATTCATGGGACCGCTGCCAAAAGTACGCGATAGTACTCCGCTTCCGACAGTCCATTGTGTAAAATCAAACCCATATATAAATGGATCGGTGATCAGCGTCGGCTCAAATTTCAGCACCATGACGACAACGGCCAGGAAGCCGGAGGCAAAACCAAGCGGCATGCCTATGGCCAACAGTGTCATCATGCCAATCAATAAAATGATAGAGATTGTCCCGATTTCCATTATGCGTCCTTAAACTTTCGGTTTTGGCGGAGTGCCGGTCAGAATTTCGTCAGGAATACCCACCTGCTCTTTCATAAGTTCGGCTTCCTCTTCGATTTCACCAATCTCGCTGACAGGGACCGGAGTTTTATTAAAATCACGAATCAGGCCGTAAATTACAAGTAACACGGCGCCGGTAAGAAAGATCCCGATAACTATCTGCCACTTGAGCGGGACAACCTGGCCTTCAGGTGGGACAATAAAAAGGCTGTAAGCCGCCAAGGATACCAGCCCAACAATTATCACACTGACAAGGATATCAAACAGTTTACGCACCCATGGCGTTGCGGGCCAGTCACGTACCAGATTGGAAGTAGCTTGCAGCGCCAGAAAAAACATCACGATAAGGATCAGCGGCTTGTTGGTTGCCGGTATCGGCGGATCAAAGGCGGTGCCGAATGTTTCCCAGCGCCAGAATTTGGCGTTGGATTCACCAAACCCGCCCCAGATAACGGCAAACGCAAAAATAGCAACACAGATTGTGGAGAGAATGTCAAACACCCGCCGCAGCCAAAGCGGCACCATGTCGTAAATGATGAAAATACGGATATGGCTGCGTTGCAGCATGGCGTAGAGACCGGCTGACAGATATATTCCGCCGGCGATCCACAACGACATTTCATTGACCCATAATGTTGCCGCAGCAAAGAAATACCGCATGACAACCTCGTAAAGAATAATCAGGACAATAAAAAACGGTGCCCACATCGCAATACGGCTAAAGATGTGGGTTACCATATCAAGTGGGCCGGATCCCTTGTGTTCTAGCATTGCTCCTACCCTGTTTTTTGGTGTTTATTAATCAGGTCACAGTTGGTCACTGGGACATTACCAGATTCGAATCACTTATTCCAATAGTGTCCTTTATTGATGCGTATCTCCCCCAATTAGCCAAGATCATCGGCTTGTCAACCGAACGATATAGCTCATGATATCAATACGTTTGGCCTTTTTTGTTGACGGGGACACCTGCAACAGGTGCCCCCGCTGGGACCTACTTTACGAGGCCAAGTTGTTTGAGGAATGCCATATGGCTTTCAACCAATGCTTTTGCTTCAGGCGTCGTGGCAAATTCAGGCCAGGTAGACTGGGCAGCATCGCGGAATTTCTGACGATCTTCTTCAGACCATGCATAAATCATAATACCTTGTTCCCGCAGTTTAGCGGCAGCTTCGTTGTTACGGACTTCGGTCAGCATGGCAGTGCGCAGAGAAAGCGATTCCATGGCAATTTTCATGATCGCCCTGTGCTTTTCAGGCATCCCATCCCAAACGGATTTGTTGCAGGCCAGGTGATCCGACGGCATGGAGTGGAAGCCGGGGTAATTGGTGTGCTTGACAATGTCATACAAACCAAGGCCAACGTTGTTGGCTATACCTGCTGCGTCAGCTCCATCGATGATGCCCGATTCCAGAGCTGTAAAGATCTCTGTAAAGTCCATCACGATCGGTTTGGCGCCGAGTTTCTCAAAGATTTTAGTTTCCATGCCTGGGGGTGAGCGGAATTTCCAGTCCTTGAAGTCATTGGCATTGCGGATCGGCTTCGATGAGGACAGTGATTCCTGCCCGGGAATCCACCAGCCGATAAGTTCCATGTCAAACTTGTTGTAGAGCTTTTGTGCAGCTTCAAGGCCGCCACCATAATACAGCCACGAGAGCTGCTGATACGGTGTGTCGTAGCCACCCATGATATCACCGACAAACTGGAAGGCCGGGTTCTTGCCGGTCTGGTAAGCACCGCCGGTCATGTCGCAATCGATGATGCCGGTTGCAGCCGCATCAAACGACTCAACAGATTTAGTAACAGATGAAGAGTAGAACATTTCGACTTCGATTTCGCCGCCAGACATTGTCTGGATGTTTTCGACAAATTGCGTTGCCAGTTTGCCGGAGAGCTGCTCAGGGGCGAAGTGTGTCTGGATACGCAATTTAGTCTGTTCAGCTGAAGAGATGCTTGCAGCCAAAAATAAGGCAGCTACTGCAGCGCTGCCAACCATTAGCGACTTCTTGAGTGTAACGTTCATGGAGTCCTCCTTTTTTTGCAGGTGCTTTTCCCTGTATCAGAAAAGCTGAATATGCTGCCGATTGCAGGCAGCGTGAAATCAATATTCCTTTTTTTGCGATGCTGTGAATTGCTGAGCCGTCCTCCCAAGCGGCGATTGGCATCATTCAACCAAGATTTGTGACCTGTTAAAAATCTTATCATCCCGAGCCACTGTGATATTATCGATCTGACTGCGGATTTGGGTTTATTCTTCACTATTGCACGGGGCCGGGAGCTGCGCTGTCAGTCGGATACTGTTCAGGAATGCTGAGAAATTGCCCCCTCATCGCGACAAGGAATTGGTTGTCGGTCACCCCTAAAATAGAGCAGTAAATGATCGTATGGGCAACAATTAAATTTCAAATAGAACCCTTTTCGTTTTTCAAGTGCTTATTAATGCCCCACTTTATTTGTCCTGTTCAAAGGAACCATTACCCCATAAAACGAACCAATAGTTCTCTTTTACGGGGTATGAGCAGCGAGCTGGGAGTGATTAAAAATCTTTTTTAGTGACCCGTCTTAGAACTGCATCCGGTCGCTTGCAAAGATCGGGAAGCAATTCCATGCCGAGCCCGGGACCTTCTGGTGGCCGGACGTAACCGTTATCCATTATTGGCAGTGCAGTTGCAACCTCATTGAACCATCCTCCATTGTAAAAAGAGCGGACACTTTCCTGGATCAAGGCATTTGGTTCGTGCACCGACATATGTGTCGCAGCACTATAGATAACAGGGCCGGTACAGTCGTGAGGGGCAAAGGGAAGATGATGGGCATGTGCCATCTGTGCGATGGCATGGGATTCGGTTATCCCTCCAACCCAGCCAATATCAAGCATGACAACATCTACAGCCCTGGCCTCAATGAGATCGCTGAAGCCCCAGCGCCCAGCTATTGTCTCGCTGGCGGTGACAGGGCATCTTGTCTGTGCCTTGAATTCACCAATGGTCGCCAATCGATCCATACGAATTGGATCCTCAATCCAGAATAGATCAAACTCTTCCATGGCACGGGATATGCGAACAGCGGTTGGCAGGTTCCACAGCGAATGACATTCGAGCATAATATCCATCCTGTCGCCAACCGCCTTTCTGATCTTCTCAAAGGGTTCCATGCCTTTGCGTAAGTCGGGTCCTGAAATGTATACCCCGCCTGAGGCCTCGGCGAACGGGTCAAGCGGCCAGATCTTCATCCCGGTGATTCCCTGCTCAAGCAAACTTTCAGCTAACTCATCAGCGCAGTTCAGGAAGCTGTCGAGATCTTCGTAGGGGCCGCAGGTATCTCCGGTCCCCCAATTTTCAGACAACTGCCCTTTGTTGGATCTGATATAACGGTAGCCGGCGCATGTATTATAGGTTCTGATACTCTCTCGAGTCAGTCCGCCGAGAAGTTGATAGATCGGTTGTTCGGTCGCCTTTCCCCAGAGATCCCAGAGGGCGACATCAATTGCCGATAGGCCTCTCATTTCTGCTCCGGACCCACGGATACCGCAATAGCCCTGCATTTTCTGGTGCAGATAGGTTATGCGCAGTGGATCCTGCCCCATCAGGAGGGGAGCACCGGTTTCGTGGATCCAAGCCTCAACGGCCTGAGGACCGAAAAAGGTTTCACCCAGTCCCACCAAGCCCTCGTCGGTCTCTATGGAAACCCAGAGCAGATTAGCAAAATCCTCAAGTCTCAATGTTTCAATTGCGGTTATTTTCATGGATAGATACCTGGGATTATGATTGGTATTTGATCATTCGTCCCCTACCGCCCCCAGGAAGGCAGGAACCGGAAAGGCGAAAAGCAGTAATGCAACTGTATCCTTACGGGTATTCCTTAAACAGACTATATTCTGACAAAAGTACCATAAATTTCTCATCTTTTCATTGAACTGATGTACAAACTGGTGGTCTCTTCGAAAATCGCTGTACTATATTTACAGTAAATCTTTGATCATATGGAAGAACTATTTACTTTTAGCGGGCAGGATATGAGACCAGAGATCTCCAGCAGGAGACCCTGAAGCAATTCAAACCCCAACACTCTCATCTCAATGTGCAGCATTAATTTTTGCAGGTTGAAAATGTTTCCCCGGCTTGGGCACCTATACTGAAAACGTTCCGGCTTTTATGTTGTCTTCCCGTTCCCGCACGAGTAAATAATAAGAATCTAGTTTGGAAACATACCCGTGGCATTTTCAGTTCAGATGGATCAACTGTTTGATTTAAAAAAAAACCTTAGGATTAAGAATGGATGAGAGAATTGAACGGCTTTGGAACTCGGAACAGACAGTTGTTTGCGGCTGGCTGCTTCTTCCCGATGCATTAACAGCAGAAATTATGGCTAACCAGGGATACGATATCGTCACCATTGACCTTCAGCACGGCCTGATCGGCTACCAGAAGGCACTCTCGATGCTTCAGGCCATGAACGGCAGTGCGGCGGTACCCTTTGCCAGGGTTCCATGGCTTGACCCGGCAATCATCATGAAACTGCTCGATGCCGGAATACTCGGTATCATATGCCCGATGATCAACACCGCGGATGATGCCCGCAGGCTCGCCTCTTATGTTCGTTACCCACCGGCCGGGGAGAGAAGCTTCGGTCCTGCCCGTGCCGGTTTTATTGTTGATTCCGCCTACGGCAGCAAGGCAAACGATATGATTCAGTGCATGGCGATGATAGAAACGGCGGAAGGCTATCACAACCTGGAAGAAATTGTCCAGGTCAAGGGAATAGACGGCGTCTATATCGGCCCTATGGATCTCACTCTGGGGCTTTACGGCAATGATCTGCCCATCGGCATTGACCGTGAAGAACCTGAAATGATAGAGGCAATCAAGAGGATCCTCGATCTTACGCACTCGGCAGGCAAGAAGGCTGGAATTCACTGCGGCACGCCGGAATATGCGTCGCGCATGGCGGATTTGGGATTTGACCTTGTCGCGCTGTCTACCGATCTCGGTATGTTCAGCTCAGCCTCCAAATCAAGCCTGGAGGCTGCACGCCGACTCATTAGCGGAGATACAGAAAGCGGGGCGCCAGCACCATCCGGAAAATCTCTCTACTCAGCTCAGTAGTCATTATGTCAATGTTGAGCAAGTAGTCGACAGCATAGTTGAGGGATTACAGAAGGCTGGCTCGACAGGGATAACGTCAGGCAATCAGACAGGGGGATTACTGTACCTCTATCCTGACAAGCCACTTTACCCACTTGTTTCCATTTGAATCCGGAAAAACAGCTCTTACCGGAAAACCGTGCAGGACCGGGATCGGCTCACCTTCCCACTGGTATGCCAGGAAGCTTTTACCAGAACGGGCCTCTTTCATCTCCACGAGCGCGGCATAGCCATCAGCACTGACCAGTCGGATATGGCGCGCGCTATCTTTTACATCAGCTAGTTGTAACAGATAATCAAGGGATACTCCGGACCAGGAGGCGGTGTCCTCAAAAAATCCGGGACAGACCAGCGTCGGGCGGGATTCAATCTTTGGCATACAGCGTAAGTCGTCGTATTTCAGGCTGAGTGGATTCATAATCTCTCCAGTTACTTCTAGAGAGTACCCTTCCAGATCAATTACCTGTGCAGTTCCGGTAACATGCAGTTGTGTATCAGGGTCAAGCTCGGTGTAGCCTGGAATTTTATCCGGAAGGGTGGGAACAGTGATCGGAGACAACGAGCAGGGAGCAGGAATGATCGTTCCTTGAGATGATTTCTCCTGAGAGCGGACGGTCTGGGAAGTAATAATGAAGAGCAGGATCAGAATGAAAGACGTCACCTTGAGGTTGAGTAGTGGGTTTTTGAACATGTATTTCGCTCCCTTTTGAACAAGCTGTTCTTTCGTACGCATCCGGTATCTCCTTGAAATGGTATCAATTGTCTAGAAAAAAAATCATGACCGCCGGGGTTGTTGGGGTCTGAAGAGACGACAGGTATCTTGGCTCACTGATCAGCTCCTTGAAGCCCTTCGAGAAAAGCCAGGACGTTTTTGCCAAGAACCCGGTGGTTATAACCTCCCTCCAGGATTCCATAGCAGCCGCCACCATTGCGCAGGGCGGCTTCACGAACCCATCCACCCATTGTCTTGTAATCGGCGGTATAGAGCAGGCCGCCCCAGTCGTTCACATGATAGTCGAATCCGGCTGAGACAGCAATGACATCAGCCCGGCTGGACTCGAGTGCCCGTAAAACCGCTTCGAGATATGGCTGACGTTTGTCGGGTCCGGGGTTAAGAATCTCTAGCCAGGGCTCTTTTCCCAGGATATTGACGTTGCCGTCGCCATAGTGGAGGTCAAAGTCCAGAACAAAAGCCTGCTCGATCTGCTGATTTGCCCGCAGATGATAGAGAGACACCGCCATATTGTTAAAATAGCAGAACCCCCAGCAGCTGTCGGCCGAGGCATGATGCCCGGGAGGTCTGATCAGGCCAAAACTGGGTTCTTCCATTCCTGCCCGTGCAGCCTGGATGGCGCCGCCTGCCGCCAGCGCTGCAATCTCGTATAGACCAAGACGCCGGACCTCTTCAATATGCGTTTTTGAATGGGCAGCGAGGAGATCGTCCTCGGACGCAGGGAGACAGGGAATGATCTCTGTAAACGGAGTTATGGCCTCTACAACTGCCTCCATCCGGCCCGGTTCGGCTGCTGGATCGGAGGTGTATTGATCGTAGAAATGCTGGTGAAAATAAACTTTCATTGCGCAGATCTCCTTATCATTGTGGCAATCGATGTAAAGAAAAGAATAAGACCATAATTGATTACATGCAGAAAAAGAGGAAGTTGCCATAAAATATTTTTAAAATGATAGACAAAGAAGGTGTTATCCATTGTTTTGTCCTCAGGATGACTTAACAGTAAACCATGGCGCACAATCTTCACGCAATACCGGGATTTAAAACAGGTAAAGCATTTACTTTTAAAGCTACCCTGTGCTCGGCAGTGATGCCCGGATGGTTGGTGCGGCCCTGAACCAGGTGAGATACGGGAAGGAGGGAACTTGATAATCCAGGGGACACTGAAGCAAATGGCCGAGAAAGCAGCTTCGCTTCTCAGCGAGGCTGCACTCAAGATATTGACAAAAAAACAGAATGTGGTCATCGCTGTGCCGGGGGGCAGGAGTGTCGTTGAAATTTACGACTGTTTTCGAAACTCAATGCTTCCCTGGGAACGCATCGATATATTTTTGCTGGATGAGAGGCTGGTAGCCGCTGATCATCCTGAAAGCAACTACAGACTTGTTAGGGAACATCTGGCGAGTAAACTGCCGGCTGGAATAATACATCAATTCAAATACGACAGAGACAATCCAGACCAGAGTGTAAACGACTACAGCAGGGAGTTGGAGAGGTGCGGAGGGCGGTTTGATATTGTTCTGGCCAGCAGCGGTGAAGATGGGCACATCGCCTCTCTTTTTCCAAATCAGCACTCAACGGGGCAGGATAAAAACAGTTTTCTCCTCCTTTACGACTCACCAAAACCACCGCCGGGCAGGATGTCGGCAAGTTACGGCATGATTCGGCGGGCGGATACCGGTATAATATTGTTCTTTGGCAGCGCTAAAGGCGATGCGCTTCGTAATTTCCTTAACATCGGGCTCTCATACAAGGAGTGTCCCGCCCGGATCATGACTGAATTACCGCACTGTTACCTGTTGACAGACCAGGAGGTTGAAACCACATGACACTTGAATCGCAAATGATCATCATTTTCGGCGCAACAGGAGATTTGAACCGGAGAAAACTGATCCCGTCTCTCTATAATCTCGTTCGAAAAAAAAGGCTCACCGCCTGCACACCCATTGTCTGTGTCGGTCGCCAGGATCTTTCACAGGAAGAATTTATCAAACTCCTCGATATGGAACGATTCATAACGAATCAGGATCCTGCAGCGATGGAGAATCTCATCGGGCGGATAGAGTATTGCCGTTTTGATATTGCCAGTGGAAGCAATGACGAATTCGCGAAATTCATTGATACTGTTCAGGCGCGACATGGATGTACCCGCAACAAGCTGATGTATTTTGCTTTGCCTACTTCGGTTTTTCAGCAGACTGTGCAGCTGATCGACTCTCTTGAGTCCGATAAGGGCTGGAGGAGAGTTGTCTTTGAAAAACCGTTTGGAGAAGATCTGGCAAGTGCGCAGCTTCTTAATAAAAACATCCGTAAGGTTCTTCAGGAGGATGAGATCTATCGTGTCGATCATTATCTTGGCAAGGAGCTGGTTCAGAACATTCTCACCTTGCGATTTGCCAACGAGATATTTTCCGGAGCCTGGAGAGCGCGCGCAATCGACCATGTACAGATCACCGTATCAGAAACACTGGGGGTGGAGAAACGGGCAGGGTATTACGATAACAGCGGCGCGGTCCGGGACATGATCCAGAATCACCTGCTGCAGCTCCTGTCTTTTGCGGCAATGGAGCCGCCTTCGGAGGGGGCACCCGACGGTCTCAGGGATGAGGCGGCGGCGGTGCTTCGTCAGCTGCGTCCGCTTGAGAAAAATGATATCGTACTTGGACAATATGGTCCTGGCGTGATTGATTCGGAACCGGCTGCAGGGTACCTTTCAGAACCGGGAGTGGCGGAAAATTCAAGCACCGAAACCTATGCCGCGCTGCGCGCCTATATCGACACCGACCGCTGGCACGGAGTGCCATTTTACCTGCGGACCGGAAAACGTCTGCAGCAGCGCTATGCCGACATAAAAATCGTCTTTAAACAGCGTAATCGACATATCGTCGGCAAGGACGGAGAAGCCAATATGGTTATCATTCGTATTCAGCCGGATGAGGGTATTGCCATGGCTTTTAACGTCCAGAGGCCGGGAGAGGATGACGAGACGGTTTCAGTCATGATGGATTTTTGCCACCACTGCTATTTCGGCCCGAATACGCCTGAGGCCTATGAATCGATACTGTATAATGTCATGGAGGGTGATCACAGTATCTTCCCGCGGCATGACTGGATCGAGGCCAGCTGGGAATACATTGACAGGCTGCGCTTACTTGCAGCCTCGCCGGCTGCCTATAGCGCCGGCAGCACTGGTCCGGCTGAGGCGGACGCACTCCTGGCGGCGGACGGCAGGAAATGGCTGAATGAAGTCGCAGCAAAAGAGGTTATTTCTCTTCCAAGTCTCCGCTAACTGCCCATTTATATGGTCAAAGGCAGGCTCGGTGTGAGATTAATCGCTGACCTGCGTCGCCAGCCTAAAACGAGAGTCGGGCCTCGACCTCCTTTACAACGTTGGCGGCTGTGATGCCGAACTTCTCGAATACCGCAGCAACTGCCCCGGAGGCACCAAAGCTCTCCATGCCGATAATGCCGCCGTCTTCTCCTACAAAACGTTCCCAGCCCAGCTTGGTTGCGGCCTCAACCGAGACCCGGGCGGTACCCCGGCCGATAACCATATCCCGATAGTCCTGGTCCTGTTTCCAGAACAGTTCCCAGCACGGGACGGAAATGACTGCCGTGGCGACGCCCCTGGACTGAAGGGTTTCCCGGGCGTCCAGGGCGACAGCGACTTCAGAACCGGTGGCGAAAATTGTCGCTCGACGCGAACCACCCTCGGCATCTGCTATTACGTAGGCCCCTTTCGCACACATGTTTTCTTCAGAATACTCTTTGCGAATTGCCCGCAGGGGCTGACGGGAGTTAATAATCACCGAGGGATGTTTTCGGTTTGATACTGCCAGTTGCCAGCACTCAGACACCTCAACCGGATCACATGGACGCATCGTCCACATGTTTGGAATGGCGCGCAGAGAAGGAATACACTCAACCGGTTGATGGGTTGGTCCGTTGGTGCCGATGCCTATGGAATCGTGGCTGAATACCCAGATCGCCGGAAGAGACATCATTGCCGACAGGCGGATGGCGTGGCGCATGTAGTCTGAGAACACCAGGAAGGTTACGCCAAAGGGTATGACTCCGCCATGGGACAGCATGCCGTTGATCATCGAACCCATGACATGCTCACGGATACCATAATGGATATAGCGGCCGCTGGCATCATCGGCGGTGAAGGGCTTCATGACCTGTTTGTGCTGGGTTGCAGCCTCAAGGTCCGGCGCGCCCCCGAGAAACTCGGGAATGGCCTGAGAGAGCAGACTTGCAATCTGGCCTGAGGTTCTTATACCTGCCTGTTCAAGCTGATCCTCAACCCGAGCCTTCTTGAATTTGAGCAGGTTTGTCTCCCAGCCTTCGGGAAGGCGCCCATCCATTAACCGGTCGAATTCGGCCCGCTTATCAGGAGACATTGCCTCGACCCGTTTCTGCCAGGCCTGATGAGCCGCTGCTCCTTTCTCGCCAGCCTTCCGCCATTCAGCAGCAATGGGGGCTGGTGTGGTGAAGGGTTCATGCGGCCAGTCGAGCCGTTCACGCGCCTGGGCAGCATCATCAGTACTGAGTTTGCTGCCATGGGCGGCGCGGTCATTCTGGATGCGCGGCACACCGTAGCCTATAAAGGTCTTGCAGCGCACCATTGAGGGACGCGGATCTCTCCTGGCCTCGGCAATTGCGGCTGCGATTGCTTCGTGGTCATGGCCGTCACATTCCACCACGTGCCAGCCTGCACAGGCGAAACGAACCGAGTAATCCTCGGTGATAGTCTGATCGGTAGTACCGTCGTCGGTCATGCCGTTGTCGTCATAGAGCCAGATGAGCTTGCCGAGTTTGAGGTGACCGGCCAGCGAGATTGCCTCGTGTCCAACACCTTCCATCAGACAACCGTCACCGACCAGCGCATAGGTGTAGTGATCGACGATATCGTTTCCGAACATCTCGTTCAGGATTCGTTCTGCCACAGCCATGCCGACAGCGTTAGCGATGCCCTGCCCAAGCGGTCCGGTCGTCACCTCGATACCGTGATCAGGTTCATATTCCGGATGCCCCGGGGTGTTGGAGTCGAGAACGCGGAATTTTTTGATCTGCTCGATTGGAAAGGCTTCGTATCCGCTCAGGTGCAGCAGCGAGTAGATCAGGGTCGAACCATGGCCGTTCGACTGGACGAAGCGGTCGCGGTCCGGCCAGCGCGGGTTTATGGGATCAAATTTGAGATAGCGATTGAACAGCGTCGTAGCGATATCGGCACTGCCTGTCGGTGTACCAGGATGGCCGTCCTGGCACAGGACAAGTGTATCTATAGCCAGCATACGAACCGCATTGGCCATGTCTTTCATTGTAACATTCATTTGTGTTCCTCCATTCCCTGCAGTTCTTCCGGATAGGCAAGGGTATACAATCTATGATGAGCGCTGAATTATGACCGGCCTTCATGTTTCCGCATTACTATTTACGTGCCTGCTCATGCAATCGGAATTTCACACTGATGGAATCATTTCATTGACGGCTGGCGTTCTGGAGGTGCAGATTCGCCAGAAACTTCCGGGGTGTGATCTCAGGCCCTGCCTTTTAGAAAATGAAGTGATCATCGCTGAGTCATTTATTGCCAAGGCCAGGCCAGGAAAATTACTGAACCAGCTCCTTATTTCGTAAAGCACAGTAAACTATCTGATTTCTTCTGTTCTTTCTAGATTTTTTTCTGCTGGCCTTAATTGAGTATCGTTCATCTCTTTTATCGAGGATATTCTCTTTTCTGAAAAAATTAATCGAGCCGTGAGGTAGACGTGTGCTGCGCGTGGCCAGTTTTAATGAACAGTGTGAATAATAAACTCACCGGCACGTCATATCCATCGTTTCCTTCTGAACAGCACCAGCAGAACAAGTGCAATGATGAAAAGAATTGCGATAAAAACAGGGAAGGCGAATCTGCTTTCGGAACCGGGGATACCGCCAACATTTATTCCGAATAGACCGGTCAGGAATCCAAGTGGCAAGAATATCGTGGTTATCATTGACAAGACATACATCCTGTTATTGAGCTGTTCGGATAAATTACTTGCCAGCTCTTCATGAATTACCATCGCTCTCTCTCTGATTGAGTCAAGGTTTTCTATATACCTGAGCAGATGATCCGTAACTTCTCTGGAATGCATCCTGTCTGTGTCCTTGAGCCAGGATATCTTTTCGTCGTAGAGACGATACATCGCTTCCCGCTGAGGAGAGAGGTATTTCCTGAGAACAATTGATTGCCGCCTGATTGTTGAGAGCTGGCGGCGAATTGGCAGCGTCACCGGTCTCGAGTACTTTCTCCTCAAGATCGGCAAGCATCTGTTCAATGCTTTCAATGATTGGTCCCATTCGGCTTATCAGCTGACTGGCAAGTTCAATTATAAATTCCGATGAATTTCGGGGACCATTGCCGTTCTCAAGTGGAATCGCTTATATCGTCTATGGAGAGGAGAGTTCTTCTTATTGAGGTGATTACCATCGATTCATTTGCCCACAGCCTGACGGCGATCATGTCTTCCGGGTCTGACTGCGGGTTCAGGTTAACACCTCGTAGAGAAAGAAGCAGTGCATTATTGATCGCTGTTATCCTTGGGCGGGTATCTTCTGTCAGCAGGAATTCTCTTGAAAGCTCATCCAGGTGTTTTTCATTGCGAATCCAGCTCACAGCCTGGGAAGAGGAATAATCAAAATGAAGCCACAGAACACCGTGCTGGGGTTCCCAGCGATCAACCTCATCAACCGTCAGCAT